>NZ_JALGBI010000001.1:1200000-2400000 GCF_022809125.1 Variovorax terrae
GGGATGTGGCCTTCGCCGGCCAGCAGGCCCGAGGTGGCGTCCAGCCCGATCCAGCCGGCGCCGGGCAGGAACACCTCGCACCAGGCGTGCAGGTCGGTGAAGTCGACCGTGGTGCCGCTCGGGCCGTCCAGCGACTTGACGTCGGGCGTGAGCTGGATCAGGTAGCCCGAGACGAAGCGCGCGGCCAGCCCGCAATGGCGCAGCAGCTGCACCAGCAGCCAGCCCGAGTCGCGGCAGGAGCCGGAGGCGTTCTTCAGCGTCTCCTCGGGCGTCTGTACGCCGGGCTCCATGCGGATCAGGTATTGGATGTCCTGCTGCACCTGCTGGTTGATGGCGACGAGGAAGTCGATGGTGCGGCGCTCGCTGCGGTCGATTTTGGCGAGGTAGGCCTTGAGCAGCGGCGTGGCCTTCTCGGTGACGAGGTAGGGCGCGAGCTCGCGCTCCTGGGATTCGGTGTAGCGGAACGGGAAGTTCTCGGCCTGCGGTTCGAGGAAGAAGTCGAACGGGTTGTAGACCGACATCTCGACCACGAGGTCCACCGTGACCTTGAATTCGGTGGTTTTCTCGGGGAACACCAGCCGCGCGAGGTAGTTGGCGAACGGGTCCTGCTGCCAGTTGATGAAGTGGTGGGCGGGCTCGACCTTCAGCGAATAGGAAATGATGTTGCTGCGGCAATGCGGCGCCGGCCGCAATCGGATCACCTGGGGGCCGAGCTGGACCGGACGGTCGTACCTGTAGTGGGTGACGTGATTCAGGGCGGCGTGGATGGACATGCGCTGGGCCTCGGTCTCGGTAGGTCTCGTGACGTTGCGGCGAAGCAAACCCTCGCCGAGCTGCATCCTAGCAAGAGCCGAGCCAGTCGGCACACTTTTCGTCTGGCCCGTTTAGCATGACGTCATGCAGAACACGGGGCATCAGGAGGGCGCCGCATGCGGCGGGCTGGAGGCGGCGCTGGCGGGCTTCGTGGCCGGCACGGCCCTGCAGCTGCAGCAGCCGGCCCTGTGGCCCTGGCCGGTCTATGCCGCTCTGGTTCTGGCGGCGCTGGCGCTGGGAGCTTGGCTCGTCATGCGCGCGGGGGCAGGGCGTGGCCGCCGCCGCTGGGCGTGGACGGCCCTGGTGGCTTTCGCGGCACTGGCGTTTGGCGGCTGCGGCCTGCGCGCGCTGGTCTTCACGGCCGGCGCGCTGCCGCCGGCGCTGGAGGGGCGCGACCTGGCCGTCACGGGCGTGGTGGCCGCCATGCCGCAGCGCAACGAGAGCGGCCTGCGCTTCAGGCTCGCGGTGGAATCGGCCCGGCTCGATGGCGTGCCTATCCGCCTGCCGCCGCTGCTGGAGCTCGGCTGGTATGGCGACGAGCGCGCGCAGCGCCAGCCTGGCGACCTGAAGGCCGGCGAGCGCTGGCAGATGACGGTGCGCCTCAAGGCGCCGCACGGCGGCAGCAACCCGCATGGCTTCGACTACGAGCTGTGGCTGTGGGAGCAGGGCGTGCAGGCCACCGGCTATGTGCGCAGCGGCGCGAAGGACCCGCCGCCCCGGCGCCTGGGCCAGACCTGGCGGCACCCGGTGGAGCGCGCCCGGCAGGCGGTGCGCGACGAGGTGTTCGAGCGCGTGGACGACCGCAAGAGCGCCGGCGTGCTGGCCGCATTGATCACGGGCGACCAGAACGCGATCGACCGCGCCGACTGGGACGTCTTTCGCGCCACCGGCGTGGCCCACCTCATGAGCATCTCGGGCCTGCACGTGACCATGTTCGCCTGGGTCGCGGCCGGGCTGGTGGGCTGGCTGTGGCGGCGCTCGGCCCGCCTGTGCCTGCTGTTCCCCGCGCCCGGCGCGGCCTGGATCGGCGGCGTGCTGCTGGCCGGGGCCTATGCCGTGTTCAGCGGCTGGGGCGTGCCCGCGCAGCGCACGCTCTGGATGCTGGCCACGGCGGCGCTGCTGCGCCTGAGCGGCCGGCGCTGGCCCTGGCCGCAGCAATGGCTGCTGGTCATGGCCGTGGTGGTGGCGGTCGATCCCTGGGCGCTGCTGCAGGCCGGCTTCTGGCTCAGCTTCGTCGCGGTCGGCGTTCTGTTTGCTACGGATTCAGGAGCAGGAAATGACCGCCCGACAAGGACATCGGGCCGATTTCTTTCATTTTTTCGGGAACAGTGGGTGATCACGCTGGCCTTGACGCCGCTGACCCTGCTGCTGTTCAGCCAGGTCTCGCTGGTGGGCCTGCTGGCCAATGCGCTGGCGATTCCCTGGGTGACGCTGGTGGTCACGCCGCTGGCCCTGCTCGGTGTGCTGTGGGCGCCGCTGTGGGGGCCGGCCGCCTGGGCGCTGCAGGCGCTGGCCGTGTTCCTGCAATGGCTGGCCGGCTGGCCCTGGGCCACGCTGTCCACCGCGACGCCGGCCCTGTGGGCCTCGGCCGCGGGCGTGCTGGGCGGGCTGCTGCTGGCGATGCGCCTGCCCTGGAGCCTGCGCGCGCTGGGCCTGCCGCTGCTGCTGCCCGTGCTGCTGTGGCAGGCGCCGCGGCCGGCGCCGGGCCAGTTCGAGCTGCTGGCGGCCGACATCGGGCAGGGCAATGCCGTGATCGTGCGCACCGCCGGCCACACCCTGGTGTTCGACGCCGGGCCGCGCTTCTCGCGCGAGAGCGATGCCGGCCACCGCGTGCTGGTGCCGCTGCTGCGCGCGCTGGGGGAACGGGTGGACACGCTGGTGCTGAGCCATCGCGACAGCGACCATACGGGCGGGGCCGCCGCCGTGCTCGCGATGCAGCCGCAGGCGGCGCTGCTCAGTTCCATCGAGGCCGGCCACGAGTTGCAGGCGCTGCGCCCGGCCACCCGCTGCGTGGCGGGCCAGAGCTGGGACTGGGATGGCGTGGCGTTCGAGGTGCTGCACCCGCAGGCCGGCGACTACGAAGCGCCGGCCAAGCCCAACGCCCTGAGCTGCGTGCTGCGCCTCTCGAACGGCGCCGCCACCGCGCTGCTCGCGGGCGACATCGAGGCGCCGCAGGAAGCGCGGCTGGTGCAGGACGCCGCCGCGCTGGAGGCCGATGTGCTGCTGGTGCCGCACCACGGCAGCCGCACCTCCTCCAGCGCCGCGTTCCTGGACGCCGTGCAGCCGCAGATCGCGCTGGTGCAGGCCGGCTACCGCAACCGCTTCGGCCACCCGGCACCGGCGGTGCTGGAGCGCTATGCGCAGCGCGACGTGCGCGTGGTGGATTCCGTGCACTGCGGGGCCGCCACCTGGAACTCCGACCAGCCGCAACGGCTGCGCTGCCAGCGCGAGGCCGGGCGGCGGTACTGGCATCACCTCGTGCCCTGAGAGCCTAGGTGAAAACACCGGCCTGGAACTTGCTAAGCTAGCGACAGGAGATGGTCTTATGCAGAAATTCGACGAGATGTATGCGAAGCTGCCCTATGACAGCGGCAGCGTGCGCGAGCATTACCGGGGCTACGGCCAGTGGCTGGCGCGCCAGCCGGGCGACACCATG
The DNA here is from genome assembly GCF_022809125.1 of Variovorax terrae. NCBI lineage: Bacteria > Pseudomonadati > Pseudomonadota > Betaproteobacteria > Burkholderiales > Comamonadaceae > Variovorax > Variovorax terrae. Next base: position 1,203,470 of record NZ_JALGBI010000001.1, read on the forward strand.
CGGGCCCGGCGCGAAGAGGCGGAGCTGATCTTCCGGCGTGTCGGCATCACCTTCGCGGTCTATGGCGCCAAGGACGAGGACGGCGCCGGTACCGAGCGGCTGATCCCCTTCGACCTGATTCCGCGCATCATTCCGGCCCACGAATGGGCCAGCATGGAACGGGGCCTGGTGCAGCGCGTGACCGCGCTCAACCGCTTCATCCACGACGTCTACCACGAGCAGGAGATCATCAAGGCGGGCGTGATCCCGTCCGACCAGATCCTGCAGAACGCGCAGTTCCGCCCCGAGATGATGGGCGTCAACGTGCCGGGCGAGATCTACTCGCACATCTCGGGCATCGACATCGTGCGCGCGCCCAATGCCCGGGGCGAGGGCGAGTACTACGTGCTGGAAGACAACCTGCGCGTGCCCAGCGGCGTGAGCTACATGCTGGAAGACCGCAAGATGATGATGCGGCTGTTTCCCGACCTGTTCAGCCAGCATCGCGTGGCGCCCGTGGCGCACTACCCCGATCTGCTGCTGGAAACCCTGCGCGCCTCCTGCCCGGCGACCACGGCCGAGCCCACCGTGGTGGTGCTCACGCCCGGCATGTACAACAGCGCCTACTTCGAGCACGCCTTCCTGGCGCAGCAGATGGGTGTGGAGCTGGTCGAGGGCCAGGACCTGTTCGTCAAGGACAACTTCGTCTACATGCGCACCACGCGCGGCCCCAAGCGCGTGGACGTGATCTACCGCCGGGTGGACGACGACTTCCTCGACCCGCTGGTGTTCCGCCCCACCTCGACGCTGGGCTGCGCGGGCCTGCTCGGGGTGTACCGCGCCGGCAACGTGAGCATCTGCAATGCGGTGGGCACCGGCGTGGCCGACGACAAGTCGATCTATCCCTACGTGCCCAAGATGATCGAGTTCTACCTCGGCGAGAAGCCCATCCTCAACAACGTGCCCACCTACCAGTGCCGCAATTCGGAAGACCTGCAGTACACGCTGGCCCACCTCAAGGACCTGGTGGTCAAGGAGGTGCACGGCGCAGGCGGCTACGGCATGCTGGTGGGCCCGGCAGCCACCACGGCCGAGATCGAGGACTTCCGCCGGGCGCTGCTGGCCAACCCGGGCGGCTACATCGCGCAGCCCACCTTGAGCCTCTCGAGCTGCCCGACCTTCGTGGACAGCGGCATCGCGCCGCGCCACATCGACCTGCGCCCCTTCGTGCTCAGCGGCAAGGAGGTGCAGATGGTGCCCGGCGGCCTCACGCGCGTGGCGCTCAAGGAGGGCTCGCTGGTGGTGAACTCGTCGCAGGGCGGCGGCACCAAGGACACCTGGATCCTGGAGGAGGGGCCGCGCGTGGCGCCGCACCCGTCTCCCTCGCAATTCCAATCGCAATCGCAATCCGCATCATCGGCACCCAGGAGCTAAACCATGCTGAGCCGCACTGCCGACCACCTGTTCTGGATGTCCCGCTACACCGAGCGGGCAGAAAACACCGCACGCATGCTGGACGTGAACTACCAGACCTCGCTGCTGCCGCAGTCCGCCGCCGTGGCGCAGGTGGGCTGGCAGGGCCTGCTGTCGATCAGCGAGCTGCTGCCGTCCTATGGCGCGCTGTATGGCGAAGTCGCGTCCGACAAGGTGATGGAGTTCATGGTCAAGGACGAGGACAACCCCTCGTCCATCATCTCCTGCCTGCGCGCCGCGCGCGAGAATGCGCGCGCCGTGCGCGGCACGCTGACCACCGAGGTGTGGGAGACGCAGAACCAGACTTGGCTCGAAGTCAACCGCATGCTGCGCTCGGGTGAATTCGAGCGCGATCCGGGCCAGTTCTTCGAGTGGGTCAAGTTCCGCTCGCACCTCTCGCGCGGTGTCACCGTAGGCACCATGCTGATGGACGAGGCGCTGCACTTCATGCGCCTGGGCACCTTTTTGGAGCGCGCCGACAACACCGCGCGCCTGGTGGACGTGAAGTTCCACGCGGTGCAGAGCGATTTCTTCGGCGCCGCCACCGAGCAGGACCAGGAGTACGACTTCTACCACTGGAGCGCGATCCTGCGCAGCGTGAGCGGCTTCGAGATCTACCGCAAGGTCTACCGCGACGTGATCAAGCCCGAGCGCGTGGCCGACCTGCTGATCCTGCGCGCCGACATGCCGCGCTCGCTGCACGCCAGCCTCAACGAAGTGGTGAGCAACCTCGCGATGGTGGCCAACGACCAGTCGTCCGAAACCCAGCGGCGCGCCGGCAAGCTGCGCGCCGACCTGCAGTACGGCCACATCGAGGAAATCCTCGCCACGGGCCTGCATGCCTTCCTCACGCAGTTCCTCGACCGCGTGAACGAGCTGGGCGCGCGCATCAGCCGCGATTTCCTGATTCCGGCGACGGCCTGAGGCGTCGGGCCGGTGGCGCGCTCACCCCGGGCGCTTCACATGAACTCGCATTTGGCGACGTTGCCGGGCTGCACCGCCAGCAGCAGGCCGAACTCGCTGCCGGCGCCCGGCTCGAGGTTGATGAAGCGGCGCGGCACGAAGGGCGGCATGGCGCACACGTCCAGCGGGTCAAGGTCGACCGAGTGCTCCTGGTTCAGCCCCCAGATCACGCGCCAGCGGCCCTTGAGCGCGACAAAGGTTTCGTTGGTGTCGTGGTTGTGCAGCTTCGGGCCATTGCCGGGCTTGGCCTCGACATACGACATCTGAAAGCCTTCCTCGATCGGGATGGCCGACATCGGGTCCTTGCCGCCGTCGACGATCAGCCCCTGGCCGACGACCAGGTAGTTGCGCCGCTCGTGGCCGGGCAGCAGGCTGTCGGGGTAGCGGTCGGGCGGGTACTTGAGCGACTTGAAGCGGGCCACGCGCTGCTCCATCTGCTGCGGGGACACGGTCCGGATTTCCATCTCGTAGTTCTTGGTGGTTGTCATGGGTTGCTTTCCTTTCGTGATGAGGGGGTGAACAGGGCTTACTCGCCCAGCCGGACACCGGCTGCCTTGACGAGGCGGTCCCACTTGGTGATTTCGGCCGTGACGAAGCTGCTGAACTCGGGTACCGAGTACAGGCGCACCTCCGAGCCCGTGCGCGCCAGCGCGTCCTTCACGTCGGGCTGGTTGCTGGCGGAGACGATGGCCTGGTTCAACTGTTCGACGATGGCGGTGGGCGTGCCGGCCGGCGCGAAGATGCCGCCCCAGACGACCAGGTCGAGCCCGGGGTAGCCGAGCTCGATCAGCGTGGGCGTCTGCGGCAGAAAGGGGTTGCGGCGCGTGCCCGCGATCGCCAGCGCGCGGGCCTTGCCGCTGTTGATGTGCGCAACGGTTTCGGCGGGGTAGCCCACCATGCCGTCGATCTGCCCGCCCAGCACGTCGTTCATGGCCAGGGCCGTGCCCTTGTAGTAGACGATGTTGAGGTCCACGGCCGCGGCTTTCTGGAACGAGGCCATCACCACCTGCTGGAAGGCATTGACCGAGGCCCAGTTCACCTGGCCCGGCCGGGCCTTGGCGGCCTCGACCAGCCCGGGCAGGCTGGTGAGCCTGGAAGCGTTGCTGGCGATCAGCACCGGGTTGGTCGTGAACAGCAGCCCGACCGGCAGGAAGTCCCGGGCCGGGTCGAAGCGCATCTTCATGCCCCCGGGCTTGTTGATGGCCATCTCGCTGGTGGTGCCGGCATACAGCGTGTAGCCGTCGGCCGCGGCCTTGGCCACCGTTTCCCCCGCGATGTTGCCGCTGGCGCCCGGACGGTTCTCCACCACGAAGGACTGGCCGAGATCGGCCGTCAGTTTCAGGGCCACACGGCGCGCGGCGACATCGGTGGCGCTGCCCGGCGGGAAGCCCACGACGATGCGCACGGGCTTGCTGGGGTATTTGTCGGGCTGGGCCGTGGCAGCGAGGCTCAGCGCCGCGAGCAGCAGGCCGAGCAGGGGAGAGGGCAGGCGAAAGGTCATGGGCAGGGTCTCCAGCGTGGAATGTTGTGGTCTGTCAAAGCGAGCGGATTATGCGAACGGCATGCGGCGCTGCCCATCACCGGCGGCGCATGTGCGCATGGCGCTGCATGCATGCCGCCGGGCCGCAGAATCCCGGCATGGAAACGAAACAAGACGAGAAACTGCCCATCGACCTGGTCGAGCTTGCCGTGCAAGATCCGCGGCTGCGCATCCGCGAGTTCACGCTCGACGTGGCGGGCCGCCGCGTGCCCGCGCGGCTCTGGTCGGCGCGCCAGGCCGCCGGGCCGGCCCCGCTGGTGCTGGTGGGCCATGGCGGCAGCGGCCACAAGGCCTCGCAGCTGGTGCTGGACATCGCGGCGCTGCTGGCCGGCGACCACGGCTTCGTGGTGGCGGCCATCGACGGGCCGGTGCATGGCGCGCGCCGCGCCAGCTTCGCGGACGGGCCGGTGGTGCGGCAGGCCTTCCGCGAGCTGTGGGCCGCGGGTACGAGCATCGACGCCATGGTGGACGACTGGCGCGCGGTCACCGACGTGCTGTGCCGCCTGCCCGAGGTCGATGCTTCCGCGCTGGGCTGGTACGGCATCTCGATGGGCACGGCCTACGGCATTCCCGTGGTGGCCGCCGATGCGCGCATCCGCGCCGCGGTGCTGGGGATGTGGGGCACCTGCCGCGCCGGCAGCGAGCGCCTGGTGACCGATGGGCGCAGGATCGGCTGCCCGGTGCTGTTCCAGCAGAAGACCGATGACGAGGTGTTCACCCCGGCGGGCCAGGCCGACCTGTACGCGCAGATCGGCAGTGAGCGCAAGGAGCTGCGTCTCTACCCGGGCCGGCACACCGATCCCGAGGGGGCACAACTGGCCGATATTGCGCAGTTCCTGGTGCGGCAGCTGCGGCCGGAGGCTTAAGGCGCGGCCAGCGGCGCGGCAACCTGCTTGAACTGCTGGCGCAGCCAGCGGTGGGCCGGGTTGTTCTGCATGCGTTCGTGCCAGAACATCGAGGTGTGTACGTCGTCCAGCGGCAGCGGCGGCGCCAGCACCTGCAGCGCGAGCTGCTGCGCGAAGTGCCGCGCAATGCGTTCGGGAATCGTGGCCAGCAGGTCGGACCCGGCCACGACGGCCGGCGACGACAGGGTCGACGGCAGCCGCGCGCCGATGGCGCGGACCATGCCGGCGCGCGACAGGGTTTCGTCGACCAGGGTCTCGATGGTCGAGCCCCCGGTGCGGCCCAGCGCATACATGGCGTGGGGCGAGCCGACGTACTGCGCCAGGGACAGGGTGCCGCGGATGTCGGGGTGGTCCTGCGCCGCGATCACGCAGAGCTTCTGCTGCATCAGCGAGGTGGAGCGCAGGCCCTGCGGCGCATTGCGCAGGAACGCTACCACCAGATCGGCCTCGCCTTCCTCCAGCTCCTGGCGCACGCGCGGCAGCTCGGGGGGATGCACGCTCACCTGCACGGCCGGGGCGCAGGCGCGCAGGCGGGCGATCAGCGCCGGCATCAGCAGGAAGCCCACCGATTCGCTGGCGGCGATGCGGAAGTGCGCGCGCGCCCGGGCCGGGTCGAACGGCGCGCCCTCCGTCAGCGCCTGGTCGATCAGCTCCAGCGCGTGCTGGACCTGGTCGGCCACCTCCTGCGCACGGGGCGTGGCCACCATGCCCTTCTGGGTGCGCACCAGCAGCGGGTCGGCAAACAGCACGCGCAGCCGCGCCAGGGTGGCGCTCATGGCGGGCTGCCCGATGCCCATGCGCTCGGCCGCGCGCGTGACATGGGCCTCGCTCACCAGCGCCTGCAGGCAGCGCAGGAGGTAGACGTCGAGATGCCGGTGGTCCATGGCGGTCAACGCGGCAGCGCCGACTTGACCGCCTGCCCCAGCTCGATCACGGCCATCGCGTAGTAGCTGCTCCAGTTGTAGCGCGTGATCACGTAGAAGTTCTCGGTGCCGGCCACGTAGCTCGGTTCGTCGCCGCCGTTCTGCAGCTCGATCAGCGCCAGCGGGCCCGGGTGCTGCAGCGCTTCGCCTTCCAGCACGGCGCCCTTGGCCATGAAGCTGGCGACGCTGAAGGTGGGCAGGATGTCGGGCAGCAGCAGCGTCTCCTTGTCCAGGCGCTCGGCATCGAAGCGCACCGGGTAGTGGGTCGGCATGCCGGGCTGCCAGCCGAAGGCCTTGAAGTAGTTGGCCACCGAGCCGATCACGTCGGACGGGCTGTTGACGAGGTCGATCCGGCCGTCGCCGTCGTTGTCGACCGCGTACTTGACCCAGCTCGACGGCATGAACTGCGGCATGCCCATGGCGCCGGCGTAGCTGCCCAGCGGCGCCATCGGGTCGCCGCCGATGCGGCTTTCCTGGCTCAGGAATTGCTCCAGCTCGCCCTTGAAGAACGCGGCGCGTTCGCGCGCGCGCGGGTGCGAGGTGGGGAAGTCGAAGGCCAGCGTGGTGAGCGCGTCCATCACGCGGAAGTTGCCCATCTGCTGGCCGTAGATGGTCTCCACGCCGATGATGCCGACGATGATCTCGGCCGGCACGCCGTACTCTTGCTCGGCCCGCGCCAGCGTGCCGGCATGGGCTTGCCAGAAGCGCACGCCGGCCGCGATGCGGATCGGTTCGACGAAGCGGCTGCGGTAGACGCGCCAGTTCTTGGGCGTGCCCGCGGGCGGCGGCTGCATCAGGCGCGCCGCCGCCGGCAGGTAGCGCGCCTGGCCGACGGCCTGGCGCACCCAGTCGCGGTCGAGGTCGCGGCGCTGCGCGATGTCGTCGGCCTCGCGCATCACGTCCTCGCGCGTGGCATAGGCGGGGCCGGCGGCGGGCTGGCGCGCCGAGACCGGAGTCTTTTTGGCACCTTTGGCGGCGAGGGTCCCCGTGCAGAGGACGCAGGATGCTATCAAAACGGTAGCAACCCGGAGGAGTTTCTTGGATGTCATGGCTTGGGCCAGGCCAGTTGATTGAATTCGCGCCGCAGGGCGGCGAGGTTGCCGCGCGGGTCCCGGGCGTAGCGCTGGGCTTCCAGCCGCAGCAGCCAGTCGGCCAGCGCGTCGGCGCCCGCGCCGAAGCGCCGGCGCGCGAGGGCGGCGATCTGGCGCGGCGGGCTGGCGGGCGCCATCTCCAGGCCTGCCTCGTGCAGGCGCCGGCGCGCCCGGCCCAGTAGGCGCAGCCAGGGGTCGTGCTGGCTGCGCTCCCACAGCGTCCAGGCGGCGCCGCCCAGGCTGACCAGCACCACCAGGCCGATCAGCACGTAGCTCAGGTCTTCCCAGCTCGGCGACTCGAAGCCGAGGTTCTTGAGCAGGTCGAGCTGCTTGCTCTGGGTGTAGTTGAGCACCCACTGGTTCCAGCCGTTGTTGACGGCCTCCCAGGCGGCGCGCAGGGTCTCGGCCAGGCCCGGGCTCACGGTGCCGATGGCGCTGGCGAACACGCCGCGCGGCGCCTGCAGCCGCTGCAGCGCGCCGATGCGGGACGGCGCCACGGCCGCCGTCGGGTCCACGCGCACCCAGCCGCGCCCCGCCATCCAGACTTCAGCCCAGGCATGGGCATCGCTCTGGCGCACGATCCAGTAGTCGTCCACGCTGTTGCGCTCGCCGCCCTGGTAGCCGGTGACCACGCGCGCCGGGATGTCCAGCGCGCGCATCAGCACCACGAAGGCCGAGGCGATGTGCTCGCAAAAGCCCTCCTTGCGGTCGAACCAGAACTCGTCGGCCGTGTTCGCGCCATAGACGCCGGGGTCCAGCGTGTAGGTGTAGCCGCCGCTGCGCAGCCGGTCCAGCACGGCCGCCACCAGCGCGGCGCTGTCGGCGCGCGGCTGCTGGTTGCGTAGCTCGGCGGCCAGCGCCCGGGTGCGCGGGTTGAAGCCGTCGGGCAGCAGCTGGTACTCGGCCAGCCCGGCCGCGAAGCGCTGCGGGCCGTGGCGGAAGTCGGCGTAGCTGACGGCCTTGTAGCGCGTGAGGTCGGTGACCGGCCGGTTGCTCAGCCACTGCAGGTCGGGCGTCATGGCCAGCTCGGCGCCGGGCAGCTCGGGGCGCTGCTCGGCGGCCTCCATCACAAAGATCCAGGGGCGGTTGTTGGGTTCGAGCGTCACCTCGTAGCGGTAGGGCGCGCCCACCACCTCCAGCGCGGCCGGCACGCCGTTGCGCTGCGAGAAGCGCGAGGCCAGCGGGCGCCACTCGCGCCCGTCGAACGCCGACAGCACGGGCCCGCGGAAGTACAGGTCCTGCTGCGGCGGGATCCGGCCGTCCTCGAAGCGGATGCGCATGGCGATGCTCTCGTCCAGCGCCAGGCTCGCGATGTTGCCCACCTGCATGCTGGCCGACAGCCCGCTGCGCCCGCTCATGGCGTCGCTCGGGATGCCCCACAGCGGCGCCAGCCGCGGGAACAGCATGAACAGCACGGCCATGATGGGCGCGCCCAGCAGCGCCATCCAGCCGGCGGTGCGGGCCGCCTGCAGGAGCGGCGGCTTGCCCACCGGCATGTGGGCGTTGACCAGCGCCGTCAGCAGGCCCAGCAGCGCGACCAGCATGGCGGCGGCGGTCAGCAGCGACTGCGAGAAGAAGAAGTTGGTGAGCATCGTGAAGAAGCCCAGGAAGAAGATCACGAAGGCATCGCGCCGCGCGCGCAGCTCCAGCGTCTTGAGCGCCAGCAGCACCACGATCAGCGTGACGCCGGCATCGCGCCCGAGCAGCGTGCGGTGCGTGGCCAGCGTGGCGGCCAGCGTGGCGGCCAGCAGGCCGAGCAGCCACCACTTGCCGGGCAGCGGACGCGCCGTGACGGCGAGCCAGCCGCGCCACAGCAGCACGCCGGCGGCCAGCAGGCTGCACCACAGCGGCAGGTTGCCGACCTGCGGCAGCACGACCCAGGCGATCACCAGCAGCAGGAACAGGGTGTCGCGCGCGTCGCGCGGGAGGGCGGACAGGCGGCTCAGCATGCGGGGCGGCCTCCGTGCCGGGGTTGGGAGCCAAATTTCAAGCAAAATCGGCCAAAGGTCCTTGTCGGGTGGTCATTCATTGCTATTGAATTGATAGCAAAAGAAGCGGCTTGCCGGTCGGCCGGGGTCAGCATAGCGCCAGCGCCTCCAGGCAGCGCCGCTTGTGGGCTTCGCCCGACGCCGGCTTCAGTTCGAGGCCGGGCAGGCGCAGGCCGTAGTCCACTCCCAGCCGGTCGGCCTGCAGCACCCAGGCGCACAGCCGGGACAGCCGGTGCTCGGTGCCCAGGGAGCCGGCCTGCGCGAGGTCGAGCCACAGCTCGTGGCGCTGCGCCTGCTGGCTGTCGCGGCTCACCAGTTCGTCGGCCTTGGCGGCCTTCTTCCAGACCACCAGCTTGAGCGGGTCGCCGCGCCGGTAGGCGCGCACGCCGTCGAATTCACCGGTGGATTGCACCCGCGCCGCCGCGGCGCCGCCCGAGCGCGGCTCGCCGGGCGGCAGCGGTGGCGCGAAGGCCTCGGGCGCGGGATAGACCAGCACCTGCGCCGCCGGCCGCCAGACCGTCCAGACGCGGAAGGTGCCGAGCGGAAAGCGCGTCTCGGCGGTCAGCGGTGGCACGCGGTGCAGGCCGCGGCTGGCCGGCGTGAAGGCCACCTGCACGCTGGCGCTGCCCTGGGCTGGCACGTCGGTCCAGGCCCAGTGGTCCGATTCCAGCACGCTCAGGCCGATGCCATGCCGCGGCGAGCGGCGCTCGTTCACGAGCGTGATGCCCAGCGTGGCGCTGGCACCCATGAACTGGGTATCGGGCGGGCTCAGGTGCATCGTGAGGCCGCGCAGCGTGGCGTGGCACACGTGCATGCCCACGATGGCGCTGCCGGCCAGCAGGAAGGTCAGCAGGTAGCCGAGGTTGAGCTGGTAGTTGATGGAGGCGACCAGCAGCACCAGCAGCGTGGCGCCCAGCATGAAGCCGGGCCGCGTCGGCAGGATGTAGACGTTGCGCTGGGTCAGCGTGGTGGTGTCGGCCAGCGGCAGGCGCGACTGCCACCACTGGCGAAAGCGCGCGCGCACGAGATTCAAGGGATTCCAGCCAGCGGCCACCGCGGAACCGGCTACGCCGGGCCGCTGGTGGCGCCCCCCGGGGGGGGAGGCGCCGAAGGCGCTTCGGGGGGCGTTCAAGGTAGAGGTACCGCCTCGATCAAGGCCCGCACCTGCTCCACCGGGCCGCGGCCGGCGTCGCTGACCGGCACCAGCCGGTGCGCCACGGTCTGCGGCAGGATGGCCTGCACGTCGTCGGGCGCCACGTAGTCGCGCCCGCTGAGCAGGGCCTGGGCCTTGGCGGCGCGCACCACGGCGATGCCGGCGCGCGGCGACAGGCCCTGCAGGAACCAGCGGCCCGAGCGCGTGGCGGCGATCAGGTCCTGCACGTAGTTGAGCAGCGGCTCGGCCGCGTGGACCTGCAGCACCTGCTGCTGCAGCACGTGCAGCTCGGCCGGCGTCAGCACGCCGTGCAGCGCCTGCACCATGTCGCGCCGGTCGTTGCCGTTCAGCAGCTCGCGCTCGGCCGCGCGGTCCGGGTAGCCCAGCGAGATGCGCATCAGGAAGCGGTCGAGCTGGCTCTCGGGCAGCGCGAAGGTGCCGAGCTGGTCATGCGGGTTCTGGGTGGCGATCACGAAGAACGGCGAGGGCAGGGCGCGGGTCTCGCCCTCGACCGTCACCTGCTTCTCCTCCATGGCTTCGAGCAGCGCACTCTGGGTCTTGGGGCTGGCGCGGTTGATCTCGTCGGCCAGCAGCACCTGGGCGAACACCGGGCCCGGGTGGAACACGAAGGCCTCCTTGCCGCGCTCGTAGATCGAGACGCCCGACAGGTCGCTGGGCATCAGGTCGGCGGTGAACTGCACGCGCGAGAAGTGCAGGCCGAAGGCGCGCGCCAGCGCATGCGCCAGGGTGGTCTTGCCGACGCCGGGCACGTCCTCGATCAGCAGGTGGCCGCCGGCCAGCAGGCAGGCCACGCAGTCCTGCACCTGGGCCGATTTGCCGACGATCACCGTGTTAAGCTGATCAAGCAGATTCTTGATTTTGTGAGTGGCGTCAATTTTTGTATCCATCGCCAGACCATACCGTAAATCGGAAGAAATGAGATTCTTGACCGACTCCGAACATGGGTAAAACAGGCTACTTCACCCACCGCGACTGCTGGAAACATGAAATGGGCGAGGGGCACCCCGAGTGCCCCGCACGGCTCGATGCGATCGAGGACCGGCTGCTGGCCGCCGGCGTGGGCGATGCGCTGGACCGGCGCGAGGCGCCCCTGGCCGGCGAGGCCGACATCGAGCTCGCGCACGACCGCATGCACGTGGCGGCCCTGCGCGGCCTGAGCAGCCGGCTGGCCGAGGAGATCGAGGCCGGCGGCCCGCCCTATGCGCAGATCGACCCCGACACCGCGATGAACCCCCATACCTGGAACGCGGCGTTGAGGGCGGCCGGCGCCGCGCTGGCCGCCACCGACGCCATCCTGGCGGGCGAGCTGGAAAACGCCTTCTGCTCGGTGCGCCCGCCGGGCCACCATGCCACCCATGACCGCGCCATGGGCTTTTGCTTCTTCAACAATGTGGCGATCGCCGCCAAGTACGCGCTCGAGCGCCACGGCCTGCGCCGGGTGGCGGTGGTGGATTTCGACGTGCACCACGGCAACGGCACCGAGGACATCCTGAGCGGCGACGAGCGCGCGCTGATGGTCGGCTTTTTCCAGCACCCGTTCTATCCCTACGGCGGCACGGACCATCCGGCGCGCAACATGCTCAACCTGCCGGTGCCGGCCTACACCCGCGGCATGGAGATCCGGGAGCTGATCGAGGCCCACTGGCTCCCGCGCCTGCACGCCTTCCGGCCCGAGATGATCTTCGTCAGCGCCGGCTTCGATGCCCACCGCGACGACGATCTCGGCCAATTGGGCCTGACCGAGCAGGACTACGCCTGGATCACGATGCGCATCCAGGAAGTGGCGCGCCGCCATGCCGGCGGCCGCATCGTGTCCTGCCTCGAAGGCGGTTACCACCTCGATGCGCTGGCCCGCAGCGTGGAAGCGCATATCCGCGTGCTGGCCGATCTGTGACGACACCCGCGACCGCGAAGGTTCACCCCATGAGCAACATCCCCGACACCCCGACCGCCCCGGTCCTGCACAGCCGCGACCCGCGCGGCGTGGTGCATCTCACGATGAACCGGCCGCAGAACTTCAATGCGCTGGGCGAAGAGATGCTGGCCGCCCTGCAGCAGGCGCTGGACGCCGTGGCGCGCGACGGCGATGCGCGCGTGGTGGTGCTGGCCGCGGCCGGCAAGGCGTTCTGCCCGGGCCACAACCTCAAGGAAATGATCGCCCGGCCCGACGAGGCCTACTACCGCGCGCTGTTCGCGCAGTGCAGCCGCATGATGCTGTCGATCCAGAAGCTGCCGGTGCCCGTGATCGCGCGGGTGCAGGGCATGGCCACGGCGGCGGGCTGCCAGCTGGTGGCCCAGTGCGACCTCGCCGTGGCCTCCAGCGAGGCGTCGTTCGCGGTCAGCGGCGTCAATTTCGGCCTGTTCTGCGCCACGCCCAGCGTGCCGCTGCTGCGCAACATCGGATCCAAGCAGGCCATGGAAATGCTGCTGACCGGCGATTTCATCAACGCAGAGCAGGCCCTGCAGCGCGGGCTGGTGAACCAGGTCACGGCGCCCGACCAGCTGGACGCGGAGGTCGAGCGCCTGGTGCAGAGCATCCTGCAGAAGCCGCGCGTGGCCATCGCCATGGGCAAGGAGCTGTTCTACAAGCAGCGCGAGATGGGCATCGAGGCGGCCTACCAACTGGCCGGGCAGGCCATGGCGGTCAACATGATGGACGCCTGCGCCCAGGAAGGCGTGAGCGCCTTCGTGGAAAAGCGCGCGCCGTCCTGGCGCCCGCCCCAGGGCGGAACGGGGGAGCATTCATGATCATGCCGAGCCTGCTGACCGAGCTGGTCAGCGATGCCCGCGCCAACGGGCTGTGGCTGGAGGCCCTGGTGCTGGTGCTGAGCCTGGTGGCCGGCATCGCGATCCAGCGGGGCATCATGCGCAGCTACCCCGGCACCCCGCGCCGCAAGTTCGACCTGGTGATCCCCATGGTGATGAGCCTGGGCGTGTTCTTCGGGCAGTCGGTGCTCGCGCTGACGGAGAAGGTGCCGCTGCTCAAGCTCTCGCTCGCGGTGCTGCTGGCCTGGCTGTTCTCGCGCTTCATCGCCCGGCTGCTGACCGGCATGTTCCCGCAGTCGCCCACGGCGCGCTGGATGTCGCGGGTGCTGCGCTGGGGCGGCTGGCTGGTGGCCGTGCTGATCATCTCCGACTGGCTCGGCATCATCACCACCTACCTCGATTCGATCTACCTGCCGATCGGCAAGCACCGCACCAGCCTGCAGTCCCTGCTCGAAGGCGGCATCGGCGTGCTCGTCACCCTGCTGGTGGCGCTGTGGCTGTCGTCGGCGCTGGAAGCGCGGCTGATGAAGTCGCAGTTCATCGAGATGAACCTGCGGCTGGTGCTGAGCAAGCTGCTGCGCAGCGTGCTGCTGGTGGTGGGCGTGCTGCTCGCGCTGTCGGTGGCCGGCATCGACCTGACGGTGCTCTCGGTCTTCGGCGGCGCGCTGGGCGTGGGCCTGGGCCTGGGCCTGCAGAAGCTGGCGGCCAACTACGTCAGTGGCTTCGTGATCCTGCTGGAGCGCAGCGTGAAGGTGGGCGACAACGTGCGCGTGGACAACTTCGAGGGCCAGGTCACCGCGATCCGCACGCGCTACACGCTGGTGCAGGCCTCCAACGGGCGCGAGGCCATCGTGCCGAACGAGACGCTCACCTCCAACCGCGTGGAGAACCTGTCGCTGGCCAACAGCAACCTGCTGGTCTCGATGGTGGTGAGCTGCGGCTACGAAAGCGACGTGGACCGGGCGCTGGCGATCCTGATGGAGGCGGCGCAGGCCCAGCCGCGCGTGCTCAAGGCGCCGGGGCCGACGGCCGTGATCAGCGCCTTCGCGGCAGACGGCATCGAACTGACGCTGATGTTCTGGATCGCCGATCCGGAGAACGGCCAGGCCTCGCTCAAGGGCGCTGTCTTCCGCCAGACCTGGGCCCAGTTCCAGCGCGAAGGCATCGACGTGCCGTATCCGCAGCGCGTGCTGCGCATGCAGCAGCCGGTGCGGGTCGAGCCGGTGGCGGCGGCCGCCCCGCCGGCCGATGGGCCCGCGGATCAGCCCTTGCCCAAGCCCAGGTAGGTGCTGGCCACGCGCTTGTCGTGCATCAGCTCTGCGGCCGGTCCTTCGAGCGTGACGCGGCCGGTTTCCAGCACATAGCCGTAGTCGGCCACCTGCAGCGCGGCGCGCGCGTTCTGCTCCACCAGCAGGATGCCAACGCCGCTTTCGCGCAGGCCGGAGATGATGTGGAAGATTTCCTTCACCACCAGCGGCGCCAGGCCCAGGCTGGGCTCGTCCAGCATCAGCAGCTTGGGCCGGCCCATCAGGGCGCGGCCGATCGCCAGCATCTGGCGCTCGCCGCCCGACAGGGTGCCGGCCAGCTGCCGGCGCCGCTCGGCCAGGCGCGGGAACAGGCGATAGACCTGGGCCTGCGTGTCTTCCGCGCCGCGGCCCAGGTTGTCCAGCCGCACGTAGGCGCCGAGCAGCAGGTTGTCTTCCACCGTCATGGTGGCGAACAGCTCGCGCTTCTCGGGCACCAGGCTCATGCCGTGGGCGACGCGGGCCTCGATGGTGCCGCGCTCGGGCCGGCCGGCGAACTGCACCGCGCCGGCGGCCACGGGCAGCACGCCCATGACGGCATTGAGCAGGGTGGACTTGCCGGCGCCATTGGGGCCGATCACGGTCACGATGCTGCCGGCCTGCACGTGGAGCGAGGCGCCCGTGAGCGCGCGCACCTTGCCGTAGTCGACCGACAGGTCGCTGACCTGCAGCAGGTGCGCGGCCGCGGCGGTGGCGGGTTCGGTCATTCCACACCTCCCAGGTAGGCTTCGATCACGGCCGGGTTGTAGCGGATCGCCTCGGGCTCGCCCTCGGCGATGCGGGTGCCGAAATCCATCACCACCAGCCGGTCCACCAGGCCCATCACGAAGTCCATGTCGTGCTCCACCAGCAGGATGCTCACGCCCTCGCTGCGCAGCTGGCGCAGCACGGCGGCCAGCGCCAGCTTTTCCTGGTGCCGCAGGCCGGCGGCCGGCTCGTCGAGCAGCAGCAGCACCGGGTCGCAGGCCAGGGCCCGCGCGATTTCGAGAATGCGCTGCTGGCCCAGCGCCAGGCTGCCGGCCTCGCGCGTGGCCGCCTCGCCCAGGCCGACGCGGTCCAGCTGCGTGCGGGCTTCCGCGAACAGGCTGGCCTCTTCCGTGCGGTTGAGGCGCAGCACGCCGGCCAGCCAGCCTTTGTGGCCGCGCAGGTGGGCGCCGATCGCCACGTTCTCGATCACGCTCATCGCAGGCAGCAGGCGCACATGCTGGAAGGTACGCGCCATGCCCGCCGCCGCGAGCTTGCGGGAGGGCTGGCCGTCCACGCGCTCGCCCATGAAATGCACTTCGCCCGCGGTCAGCGGCAGCACCCCGCTGATGAGGTTGAACAGGGTGCTCTTGCCCGCGCCGTTGGGCCCGATCAGGCCGACGATTTCGCCGGCGTTCAGCGCGAAGCTCACGTCGTTGACCGCCACCAGGCCGCCAAAGGCCTTGCGCGCCTGCCGCACGTCCAGCACCGGGCTGCCGGTGGCCGGCTGCGAGCGCCGGGCCAGCGGCTGCGCCGCCCCGGGGAAGCGCAGGCCCAGCGGCGGCCGGCCGTCGGCGCCGTTGCCCGAGCGGCCCAGGCCCCGCTGGGCGAGGCGGACCAGCACCGGCCAGAGGCCGCCGGGCGCGCGCTGCAGCAGCAGGATCAGGATCATGCCGGAGACGATGACCTCGAAGTTGCCGCTCTGCCCGAGCAACTGGGGCAGCAGGCCCTGCAGCCAGTCGCCCAGCAGCGTCATCAGCGCCGCGCCCGCCAGCGCGCCCCAGACATGGCCCGCGCCGCCCACTACGGCCATGAACAGGTAGCCGATGCCGGCGTTGAGCCCGAACGGCGTCGGGTTGACGGCGCGCTGCAGGTGTGCGTAGAGCCAGCCCGAGAGGCCGGCCAGCGCCGCCGCCAGCACGAAGGCCAGCAGCTTGGTGCGCGCGGTGTTCACGCCGCAGGATTCGGCCATCACCACGCCGCCCTTGAGCGCGCGGATGGTGCGGCCGGTGCGCGAGTCGAGCAGGTGCAGCACGGCCACCACCGACAGCGCCACGATGGCCCAGATCAAGAGGTAGATGTGGCGGCCGGCGTGCAGGTCGAACCCGAACAGGCTGATGGCCGGGATGCCGGTGATGCCGTCGAACTTCTTCAGCAGCTCCAGGTTGCCGAACAGGTAGAACAGGCTCAGGCCCCAGGCGATGGTGCCCAGCGGGAGGTAGTGGCCCGACAGCCGCATGGTGATGGCGCCCAGCGCCGCCGCGGCGAGCACGGTCAGTGCCAGGGCGGCCAGCAGGCCGATCCAGGGCGAGGCGCCGTAGGCCGTGGTGAGCACGGCGCTGGCATAGGCGCCGATGCCGACGAAGGCGGCCTGGCCGAACGAGGTCATGCCGGCGATGCCGGTGAGCAGCACGAGGCCGAGCGCGACCAGGCTGTACAGGCCAATGTAGTTGGCCAGCGTGATCCAGAATTCGGGCACCGGCAGGAAGGCCATGGCGGCCATCGCGAGCAGCCAGAGCGCCATGCCGGCCTGGCCGGTCCTCAGGCGGGAGAGCAGGGGGGCCGCCATCATGATTCCTCGTCGTCCAGCAGGGTGTGGCTGGTGAACGAGCGCCAGACCAGCACCGGAACGATCAGCGTGAACACCAGCACTTCCTTGTAGGCGCTGGCCGAGAACGAGGCATAGGCCTCCATCAGGCCCACCAGCAGGGCGCCGCCGGCGGCCACCGGATAGCTGGCGAGGCCGCCGATGATGGCGCCGACGAAGCCTTTCAGGCCGATCAGGAACCCCGAGTCGTAGTACACCGTGGTGACCGGGCCGATCAGCACGCCCGAGAAGGCGCCGATCAGTCCGGCCAGCAGGAAGGCGAGCCGGCCCGAGCGCGCGACCTCGATCCCCATCAGGCGCGCGCCCAGGCGGTTGACCGCCGTGGCGCGCAGCGCCTTGCCGGCCACTGTAAGGCTGAAGAACAGCGACAGCGCCGCCATGATGAGGACCGACGAGAAGATCACCGACAGGCCCTGGCCCGTGAGGTTCAGCGGCCCGAGGTCGAAGCGCAGCTCGGAGAACGGCTGCGAGCGCGCGCCCTCGGCGCCGAACATCACCAGCCCGAAGCCCAGCAGCACGAAGTGCGCTGCCACCGAGACGATCAGCAGCACCAGCACGCTGGCATGCGCCAGCGGCTCATAGGCCAGCCGGTACAGCATGGGGCCCAGCGGGGCGACGATGGCCAGCGTCAGCAGCACCTGCAGGGGCAGCGCCAGCGTCTCCAGCGGCGTGGCCTTCGCCACGGCATACGCGAGGGCAGGCCAGGCCAGGTTGGCCAGCACCGAGTTGCGCAGGGCGCCGGGCGCGGCGGGCAGGGCGCCCGGGCGCAGCCGCGCCCAGAGGTCGGTCGCGAACACCATCAGGCCCATGGCCAGCAGCAGCCAGACCGTGGCCGGGAACTTGCCGGCCTGCAGCATGGCGATGGTGAGCGCGCCGTAGGCGACCAGCTCGCCTTGCGGAATGAAGATCACGCGGGTGACGGCAAAGACCAGCACCAGGCCGACGGCCAGCAGCGCGTAGACCGCGCCGGTCGTGATGCCGTCCTGAGCCAGGATCAGGGCGATTGATGCGTCCATCGGATTCCAGACAAGAAAAAGGCGCTGCCTTTCGCGCAGCGCCTCGATGACAAGGCCTCAGGCACTTACTGAACGAGCTTCCACTGGCCGTTCTCGATCTTCACCATGACGCGGGCGCGCTGGTCGAAGCCCATGTGGTCGGTCTTGCTCATGTTCATGACGCCATGCGTGGTGACCAGGTCGCGGGTGTTCTCGATGGCGTCGCGCAGCGCCTTGCGGAACTCCTTGGTGCCGGGCTGCGCCGTCTTCAGCGCCACGGGCACGGCATGCTGCAGCATCAGGTAGGTGTTCCAGGCATGGGCCGAGAACGAGTTGGCCGTGCCGGGCGGGTACTTGGCGTCGTGCAGCTTGATGAAGTCCAGCGAGACCTTCTTGATCGGGTTGCTGTCGGGCAGCTGCTTGGCCACCACGAACGGGCCGGCCGGCAGGAAGGCGCCTTCGAGGTCCTTGCCGCCCACGCGCAGGAAGTCGTCGTTGATCACGCCGTCGGTGAAATAGATCTTGCCCTTGTAGCCGCGCTCCTTGAGCGTCTTGGCGGGCAGGGCCGCGGGCGTGCCCGAGGCGGCGATCATGATGGCGTCGGGGTTGGCCGCCATCAGCTTGAGCACCTGGCCGGTGACGGAGGTGTCGGTGCGGGCGTAGCGCTCGGTGGCCACCACGTTGAGCTTGCGCGCGCCGGTGAGCTTGCCGAACTCGCTCATCACGCCTTCGCCGTAGGCATCGTTGAAGCCGATCAGGCCGACCGTCTTGATGCCGTTGTCGGCCATGTGGGCCGACATGGCGGTCATCATGTGGGCGTCGTTCTGCGGCGTCTTGAACACCCAGTAGCGCTTGGCGTCCACCGGATCGACGATGCGCAGCGAGGAGGCGATGGCGATCATCGGCGTCTCGGATTCGGCCGCGACGTCGATCATGGCCAGACTGTTGGGCGTGATCGAGGAGCCCAGCAGGATGTCCACCTTGTCCTCGGACACGAACTTGCGCGCGTTCTTGACGGCGGCCACCGGGTCGGAGGCGTCGTCCAGCACGATGTACTCGACCTTCTTGCCGGCGATCTCGCGCGGCATGATCGCGAACGCGTTCTTTTCCGGGATGCCCAGCGAGGCCGCCGGCCCGGTGGTGGAGATGGTCACGCCCACCTTGATCTGCGCGTGGACGGCGAACGTCATGGTGGACAAGCCAAGGGCTGAGACGATCAGCAGCTTTTTGAGCATGGGTTTCTCCGGTTATTTGCTGCTGTGCACTATAAGAGCGTTGCATGGCGGCCGGCGTCATGGCTTACCCGGATTAACCGACCACGTGGTCGGTGAACTGTCGTCGATCCGACAAAGATGGACGGCCGCGTGCCATTTGCGGTGCAATCGCTTCTATAATAAAAAAGAACGATCGTTCTATTTTTGATTCACCCGGCAAGATCAAGGGAGCCGGGGATTGATGCGGTGCCGCATAGAATCAACAGGTTTACGTCAACGTCAATTCAACAACTCTATGGAGCCGCAGCAATGAAGGTCCTGGTACCAGTCAAACGCGTGGTGGACTACAACGTGAAAGTCCGGGTGAAGTCGGACAACACGGGTGTGGACATCGCGAACGTGAAGATGAGCATGAACCCCTTTGACGAGATTGCCGTCGAAGAGGCCGTGCGCCTGAAGGAGAAAGGCGTGGTCACCGAAGTGATCGCTGTTTCCTGCGGGGTGAGCCAGTGCCAGGAAACGCTGCGCACCGCCATGGCCATCGGCGCCGACCGCGCCATCCTGGTCGAAACCACCGAAGAACTGCAGCCGCTGGCCGTGGCCAAGCTGCTCAAGGCCCTGGTCGACAAGGAACAGCCCCAGCTCGTGATCCTGGGCAAGCAGGCCATCGACGACGACTGCAACCAGACCGGCCAGATGCTCGCCGCGCTGGCCGACCTGCCCCAGGCCACCTTCGCCTCCAAGGTCGAAGTCGACGGCGGCAAGGCCAAGGTCACGCGCGAAGTGGACGGCGGCCTCGAAACCCTCTCCATCAGCCTGCCGGCCGTCATCACCACCGACCTGCGCCTGAACGAGCCGCGCTACGTGACCTTGCCCAACATCATGAAGGCCAAGAAGAAGCAGATGGACATCGTCAAGCCCGAAGACCTCGGCGTGGACGTGGCCCCGCGCATCAAGACCCTCAAGGTCAGCGAGCCCCCGAAGCGCAGCGCCGGCATCAAGGTGCCCGACGTGGCCACGTTGGTGAGCAAACTCAAGAATGAAGCGAAGGTGATCTAAATGGCAGCCCTGGTTATTGCAGAACACGACAACGCCTCCATCAAGGGCGCCACGCTCAACACCGTGACCGCCGCGGCGGCCTGCGGCGGCGACGTGCACGTGCTGGTGGCCGGCCACAATGCCGCCGAGGCCGCCAAGGCTGCCGCGCAGATCGCCGGCGTCTCCAAGGTCCTCCATGCCGACGGCGAGCCCTTTGCCCACGGCCTGGCCGAGAACGTGGCCGCCCAGGTGCTGGCCGTCGCCTCCGGCTACAGCCACATCCTGTTCCCGGCCACCGCCGGCGGCAAGAACGTCGCCCCGCGCGTGGCCGCCAAACTGGACGTGGCCCAGATCAGCGACATCATCAAGGTCGACAGCCCCGACACCTTCGAGCGCCCGATCTATGCCGGCAACGCCATCGCCACCGTGCAGAGCCAGGACGCCACGAAGGTCATCACGGTGCGCACCACCGGCTTCGACCCGGCGGCCGCCAGCGGCGGCACGGCCGCGGTGGAAACCCTGAGCGGCGTGGCCGACAGCGGCAAGAGCCACTTCGAGGGCAGCGAGATCGCCAAGAACGACCGCCCCGAGCTGACCGCCGCCAAGATCATCGTCTCCGGCGGACGGGCCCTGGGCTCGGCCGAGAAGTTCAATGAAGTGATGACGCCGCTGGCCGACAAGCTGGGCGCCGCTCTGGGCGCCAGCCGCGCGGCGGTGGACGCGGGCTACGCGCCCAACGACTGGCAGGTCGGGCAGACCGGCAAGATCGTGGCGCCGCAGCTGTACATCGCCTGCGGCATCAGCGGCGCGATCCAGCACCTGGCGGGCATGAAAGACTCCAAGGTGATCGTGGCGATCAACAAGGACCCGGAGGCGCCGATCTTCTCGGTGGCTGACTACGGCCTGGAGGCCGATCTGTTCACCGCCGTGCCCGAGCTGGTCGCGGCCCTGTAATTTGCGAAGTGAAAAGGGCATCGTTCGCGATGCCCTTGTTGTATCTGGAGACATCCCATGAGCTACACCGCCCCCGTCAAGGACATGCTGTTCGACATCCGGCACCTGGCCGGCATCGACCAGGTTGCGCAGATTCCCGGCTTCGAGGAAGCGGGCTTCGAGACGGCGCAGGCCGTGCTGGAAGAGTGCGCCAAATTCAACGAGGGCGTGCTGGCGCCGCTGAATTTCGAGGGCGACAAGAACCCCTCGAGCTGGAAGGACGGCCGGGTCACCACCACCCCGGGCTTCAAGGAGGCCTTCAGGCAGTACGCCGAAGGCGGCTGGCAGGGCCTGCAGCACCCGGTGGATTTCGGCGGCCAGGGCCTGCCCAAGACCATCGGCGCGGCCTGCGGCGAAATGCTCAACTCGGCCAACATGAGCTTCGCGCTGTGCCCGCTGCTGACCGATGGCGCGATCGAGGCGCTGCTGACGGCGGGCAGCGACGAGCTCAAGGCCATCTACCTCGAAAAGCTGATCAGCGGCCAGTGGACCGGCACCATGAACCTGACCGAGCCGCAGGCCGGCTCCGATCTGGCCCTGGTGCGCACCCGCGCCGAGCCGCAGCCCGACGGCAGCTACAAGGTCTTCGGCACCAAGATCTTCATCACCTACGGTGAGCACGACATGGCCGAGAACATCGTGCACCTGGTGCTGGCCCGCGTGCAGGGCGCGCCCGAGGGCGTGAAGGGCATCAGCCTGTTCGTGGTGCCGAAGTTCATGGTCAACAAGGATGGTTCGCTGGGCGGCCGCAACGATGCGCACTGCGTGAGCATCGAGCACAAGATGGGCATCAAGGCCTCGCCCACGGCCGTGCTGCAGTTCGGCGACCATGGGGGAGCCGTGGGCTATCTCGTGGGCCAGGAAAACCGCGGCCTCGAGTACATGTTCATCATGATGAACGCCGCGCGCTACGCCGTCGGCGTGCAGGGCATCGCGATCGCCGAGCGCGCCTACCAGAAGGCCGTGGCCTACGCCAAGGACCGGGTGCAGAGCCGCCCGGTGGATGGCAGCATCAACGCCAGCGCGCCCATCATCCATCACCCCGATGTGAAGCGCATGCTCATGACCATGCGCGCCTACACCGAGGGCTGCCGGGCCATGGCATCGGTGGCCGCTGCCGCCTACGATGCCGCGCACCACCATCCCGATGCCGACGTGCGCAAGCAGAATGCGGCCTTCTACGAGTTCATGGTGCCGCTGGTCAAGGGCTACAGCACCGAGATGAGCCTCGAAGTCACCTCGCTGGGCGTGCAGGTGCACGGCGGCATGGGCTTCATCGAGGAAACCGGCGCCGCCCAGTACTACCGCGACGCCAAGATCCTGACCATCTACGAAGGCACGACCGCGATCCAGGCCAACGACCTGGTGGGCCGCAAGACCGCGCGCGACGGCGGCCAGACGGCCAAGGCCATCGCCCAGCAGATCGAGGCGACCGAGGCCGAACTGGCGCAGCGCGGCAGCGATGACGCCCTGGCCGTGGCGAAGCGCCTGAAGGCCGCGCGCCTGGCCTTCCTCGACGTGGTGGATTTCGTGGCCGGCAACACCAAGGCCAGCCCGAATGCCGTGTTCGCCGGCAGCGTGCCCTACCTGATGCTGGCGGGCAACCTGGTGGCAGGCTGGCAGATGGCCCGCTCGCTGCGGGTGGCCGAGGAGCTGCTGGCCCAGGGCCAGGACACGGCCTTCATGCAGGCCAAGATCGCCACCGCGCGCTTCTACGCGGAACACCTGCTGGCCAAGGCCCCCGGCGTGCGCGACAGCATCGTCGATGGTGCCGGCAGCGTGACCGCGCTGGCCCTCGACGCCTTCTGATTTGCTATTGAATTGATAGCGCGTGTCGCCCGCTTGACAAGGACATCCGGGCGATTTCTTTCAAAATCGGTTGCCTAACCCCCTCAACGCCATGTCCAGACTGCCCCCGCCCCTGCAAAACCTGCCGCTGCCCATCATCGGCTCGCCGCTGTTCATCATCAGCAACCCCAAACTCGTGATCGAGCAGTGCAAGGCCGGCGTCATCGGCGCCATGCCCGCGCTCAATGCGCGCCCGGCCTCGCAGCTGGAGGACTGGCTGGCCGAGATCACCGAGGCCCTCGCCGCGCACAACCGGGCCCACCCCGACCGGCCCGCTGCGCCGTTCGCCATCAACCAGATCGTGCACAAGTCCAATGACCGGCTCGAGCACGACATGGCGATGGTGGTCAAGTACAAGGTGCCCGTCATCATCACCTCGCTGGGCGCGCGCACCGACGTCAACGACGCCATCCACAGCTATGGCGGCGTGGTGCTGCACGACATCATCAACAACAGCTTCGCGAAGAAGGCCATCGAGAAGGGCGCCGACGGCCTGATCGCGGTGGCGGCCGGCGCCGGCGGCCATGCCGGTGTGAAGAGCCCGTTCGCGCTGATCCAGGAAATCCGCCAATGGTTCGACGGCCCGCTGGCGCTGAGTGGCGCCATCGCCACCGGCGGCGCGGTGCTGGCGGCCCAGGCCATGGGCGCCGACTTCGCCTACATCGGCTCGGCCTTCATCGCCACCGAAGAAGCCCGCGCCAGCGAGGCCTACAAGCAGGCCATCGTGGAAGGCAACTCCGACGACATCGTCTACAGCAACCTGTTCACCGGCGTGCACGGCAACTACCTCAAGCCCAGCATCCGCGCGGCCGGCCTCGACCCCGACAACCTGCCTGAGAGCGATCCGAGCAAGATGAACTTCGGCGGCGATGCCAAGAAGGCCTGGAAGGACATCTGGGGCTGCGGCCAGGGCATCGGCGCGGTCGAGCAGGTGCTGCCCGCGGCGGAGCTGATCGGCCGCCTGGCGCGCGAGTACGCCGAGGCCCGGGCCCGGCTGCGCTAGAAAAGGCAGAGCCGGCCGCAGAACCCGTTCGACCGGAGCCAAGGCCAGCTTCCTCCATTCCTGCCCATGCACGCGCTTCCTGGACGGCTGCCGCTGATCGACGCCCTCAAGGGCCTCGCGTGCGTGCTCATCGTCTGGCATCACCTGGCGTTCTACGGGCCGATGTCGGACATCGCCTATCCGCTCGCGCCCCGGCTGATCAGCTGGCTGTACGACTACGGCCGCCTGGCGGTGCATGTGTTCCTCGTGATCGGCGGCTTCCTGGCGGCCGCCAGCCTGGCGCCGGCCGGCGTGGCGCGGTTCGAGCAGCCGGGCCTGCAGATCCTGCGCCGCTACTGCCGCCTCGTCGTGCCGTACCTCGCGGCGCTGGTCCTGAGCGTGGCTGCCGCCGCCCTGGCGCGCCACGGGCTGCGCGACGAATCGGTGCCGTCGGTGCCCACGGTCGCGCAACTGCTCGCGCATGGCCTGCTGCTGCAGGACTTGCTCAACCAGGAGGCGCTGTCAGCCGGCGTCTGGTACGTGGCCATCGACTTCCAGCTGTTCGCGCTCACGGTGCTGCTGTTCAGCGGCGTGCGCTGGGCGCAGCGGCGCTGGCCCGGCACGACGGCGCGGCTGGGCGTGGTGCTGGTGCTCGGCCTGGCGCTGCTGTCGCTGCTGTACTTCAACCGGCATCCGGGGCTCGATGAAACCGGGCTGTACTTCTTCGGCTCCTACGGGCTCGGCCTGCTGGCCTTCTGGGCCGGCCGCTCGCCTCGGCCGTGGCTCTGGCTGGGCGGCATGGCCGCGATGGGGGCGCTGGCACTGGCCATCGATTTCCGGGCCCGCATCGCCACCGCGCTCGCCGTCGCGCTCATGCTGGCCTGGGCCCAGCGCAGCGAATGGATGCGGCGCTGGCCGCATCCGCCGCTGGTGCGCACGCTGGGCCAGACCTCCTACTCGGTGTTCCTGGTGCATTTCCCGGTCTGCCTGCTGGTGAACCTGCTGGTCAGCCGCCTCTGGCCCACGCAGCCGCTGGCCAACGCCCTGGGCATGCTGACCGCGTTCGTGCTGTCGGTCCTGGCCGGCCAGCTGCTGCACCGGGGGGTGGAGGCGCGCCCGCCCTCGACCCGCCAGGTACTCCAATGGATGGTGGGGCTGATGGCGATCGGGCTGTGCGTGATCGGCTTCGAGCACCTGGCCTGAAGAGGCCGGGCGGGGTGCCGGATAACCCTGGCTTTCACTTGGAAGGCTTGGCAAACGGTGGTGCCCCCTGTATGGTCGGGCGATCTGGTTGACAGGGCGGCGGGCACGACGGTCCGGGCCCGGCGCGGCGGCCCCGTCCGCGGCAACCGCGACACTTTCCCCTTCGTCTTCCTTGCCCAAACCACCCCCAACCTCGCCACCCCCGGCCTCCCGCCAGCAGGAGCCGCTGGCGATGGGTTGGAGCTGGGGCAGCCTGCTGCAGGCCATGGCCTCCGCGCTTTGGCTGCCGCAGGCGGCCTGCCTGGCCTATGCCGTGCAGCGCTTGGCCGACGCCGCGGCGCAGGACGCCGCGGGCTGGCGCATCGTGGCCGGGCCTGCCGCGCTGCTGTTGCTGCTGGGGCTGCTGCGCGCGGCGCTCGAAGGCTGGGGCTTGCGCCGGGTGTTCCGGCAGGCGCGGGCAGGCCTGTCGCAACTGCGCGAACAGGTGGCAGCGGCACTGGCCCTGGGCTCGCCGCTGGACCGTGCGCGCCCCGCCTCGGGGCTCGCCGCCAGCGCAATCGCTGAGCAGGCGGAGGCGGTGGTGCCCTATCTCACGCGCTACCAGCCCGCGCGCCTGCGCGTGATGGTGCTGCCGCTGCTGATCCTGGCGGCGGTGTCGCCCCTGTCCTGGGCGGCGGCGCTGGTGCTGCTGCTCGCGGCGCCGCTGATTCCCCTGTTCATGGCGCTGGTCGGATGGCGGGCCCAGGCGGCCAGCGAGGCCCAGATGGTCGAGATGGGCGGCATGAGCGCCTTCCTGCTGGACCGCCTGCGCGGGCTCGCCACCGTGCGCGCGCTCGACGCGGTGCAGGCCACGGCGCAGCGCCTGGACGACGCCGCGCAGTCGCTGCGCCAGCGCACCCTGCGCGTGCTGCGCATCGCCTTCCTGTCCTCGGCCGTGCTGGAGCTGTTCTCGGCGCTCGGCGTGGCGATGGTGGCCGTCTATGTAGGCTTTCACCTGTTGGGCCAGCTCGAGTTCGGCGCCTGGGGCCGGCGGCTGTCGCTGGGTGAGGGGCTGTTCATCCTGCTGCTGGCGCCGGCGTTCTTCGAGCCGCTGCGCGAGCTGTCGGCGGTCTGGCACGACCGGGCCGCGGGTGAGGCCGCGCTGCAGGCGCTGCGGCGCCTGGGCGAGGCGCGGCCGGCGCTGCTCGCGGCGCCCGGCAGTGGTGGCGCCAGTGCGCATCTCGGCGCGGACCGCCCCGCCGCGGTGGCGCTGCGCATCGAGGGTCTGCGCTTCGCCTACCCCGGCACCCCGGCGCCCGTGTTCGGCGCGTTCGGCCTGCAGGTGGCACCCGGCGAGCATGTGGCCGTCATGGGCGGCAGCGGTTGCGGTAAATCGACCCTGCTGGCCCTGATCGCAGGGCTGGCCCCGGTGCAGGCCGGCCGCATCGAGATCGACGGCGTGCCGCTGTCGGCCGCCACGGCGGACGGCCTGCGCGAATGCATGGCCTGGATCGGCCAGCGGCCGCATGTGTTCGCCGGCTCGGTGCAGGCCAACGTGGCGCTGGGCCGGCCGGGCGTCGGCGCCGCGCAGGTGCGGGCCGCGCTGCAGGCCGCGGCGCTGGAGCGGGTGGCGCAGGCGCATCCCGGCACCGGGCTGGGCGAGGGCGGCGCTGGCCTGTCGGGCGGGGAGGCGGTGCGGCTGGCCCTGGCCCGCGCGGCGGCCTGGCCGCAGGCCGGCCTACTGCTGGCCGACGAGCCGACCGCCCATCTCGATGCGCAGACCGCGCACGAGGTGACGCAGGCCCTGCTGCTACTGGCCCGCGGCCGCACACTGATCGTCGCAACGCACGACCCGGTGCTGGCGGCGCGCCTGGGCCGCCAGGTCCGGCTCGATATGCCGCAGGAGCCGGCATGAGCTTCTGGCACGAGCTTCGCCCGGTGCTGGCCCTGTTCCTGGCGGGTCGCCGCCGCGCCCTGCTCGCAGGGGCGGCACTGGCCGCGGCGACGGTGCTGGCGGGCATGGCGCTGCTGGGCCTGTCGGGCTGGTTCATCAGCGCCACGGCGCTGGCCGGCCTGAGCAGTGCCACAGCGCTGGTCTTCGACGTGTTCATGCCCTCGGCCGGCATCCGCCTGCTGGCGCTGGGCCGGACGGCGGCGCGCTACGCCGAGCGCCTGGTGACCCATGACGCGACGCTGGCCGTGCTGGCCGATCTGCGCGTGCGGCTGTTCAGGGGCTGGGCCCGGCCCGAGGCCGCGCGGCAACTGCTGCTGCGGCCGGC
This sequence comes from Variovorax terrae, assembly GCF_022809125.1. NCBI lineage: Bacteria > Pseudomonadati > Pseudomonadota > Betaproteobacteria > Burkholderiales > Comamonadaceae > Variovorax > Variovorax terrae. The sequence goes on from NZ_JALGBI010000001.1 coordinate 1,230,679, forward strand.
ACGGCTGCTGTTTCGCCTGACGGCGGACATCGATGCGCTGGACTCGCTCTACCTGCGGCTCATGGTGCCCGTGGCCTCCGCGCTGGTGGCCGCGCTGGCGGCGGGCGTGGCGCTCGGGCTGGCCAATGCCTGGCTCGGGCTGGCGATGGCACTCTGGCTGATCGCCGCCTGTGTGGCCATGCTGGGATGGGTGGCGCGGCGCTCGCGCGGCGCGGCGCGCCGGCGCGCCTACGGCATCGAGGCGCTGCGCGCGCGCAGCGTGGACCTGGTGGCGGGGCAGACCGACCTCGCCATGGCCGGGCGCCTCGAGGCCCAGTGCGCAGCCCTGGCGGCTGCCGACCGCTATGTGGCGCGCGCCGACGATGCGCTGAACCGGCTGGAGGCGCAGGCCGGCGCCGCGCAGGGCGTGATCTCGGCGCTGACGCTGTGTGGCGCGCTGCTGGCGGCGGGCCTGCTGGTGGGGCACGGGACGATCGGCGTTCCGGGGGCGGCGCTGATCCTGCTGATCGCGCTCACCGCCGCGGAGCCGCTGGCCGGCCTGCGCCGCGGCGCGCTGGAGCTGGGGCGCACCCTGCTGGCGGCCCGGCGGCTGCTGCCGAACATGGTTGAGGCCGCGCCGGCACCGGACGCGGCAGCCGCAGCGGGTGGTGGCTTGGCGGCCGGGTGCGCCGTGCAGGCCCGGGGGCTGGGCGTGGCGCATGCAGGCGCAGGCGTGGCCGCGCTGCAGGACATTTCGCTGACGCTGCAGGCCGGGGAACATGTGGCGCTGGTCGGGCCCAGCGGCGCCGGCAAGTCGACGCTGCTGGCGGCGATTGCCGGCGAACTGGCGCCGCAAGCCGGGCAGGTGCGGGCGCTGCCGCACACGCTGCTGACGCAGCGCACCGAGCTGTTCCAGGACAGCCTGCGCGACAACCTGCGCCTGGCCTGCCCCGGTGCGGCGGACGCGCAGCTCTGGGCGGCCCTGCAGGCCGCCGGCCTGGAGGAGACCGCCCAAGCCCTGCCGCAGGGGCTGGACACCCGGCTCGGCGAAGGCGGGCTGGGCCTGTCGGGCGGGCAGGCGCGCCGCCTCGCGCTGGCGCGCCTGCTGCTGCGGCAGGTGCCGCTGTGGCTGCTCGACGAGCCCACCGAGGGGCTCGACGCGGCCACCGCCCGCGACGTGCTGGGGCGGCTGCACGGCCTGTCGCAGGAGCGTGCCATACTGGTGGCCACACATGTGCGGCGCGAAGCGGCGCTGGCCGACCGGTTGCTGACGATGCACGGCGGCCGCATCGTTTCCGAGGCGAGGCGGGGCGAGGCTGGTTTCGAGGCGGCGCTGCAGGCGCTGCGGCCCGATTGAACCCCGTGGGACAGAGCGGGAAAAGTCCGGAACACCCAGACATCATGCAGAAAGGGAACCCACATGGAACTTGACATTGTTGGACTGTCGCGATTGCAGTTCGCCATCACGGCGCTCTACCACTTCCTCTTCGTGCCGCTGACGATCGGCCTGTCGATCGTCATCGCCATCATGGAGACGGTCTTCGTCATGACCGGACGCACCATCTGGCGCGACATGACCAAGTTCTGGGGCGCGCTGTTCGGCATCAACTTCGCCATGGGCGTGGCCACCGGCATCGTCATGGAGTTCCAGTTCGGCATGAACTGGAGCTACTACAGCCACTACGTGGGCGACATCTTCGGCGCGCCGCTGGCGATCGAGGGGCTGATGGCCTTCTTCATGGAAGCCACCTTCGTGGGCCTGTTCTTCTTCGGCTGGGACAAGCTCTCCAAGGTCGGCCACCTGATCGCCACCTGGGCCGTGGCCATCGGCTCCAACTTCTCGGCGCTGTGGATCCTGATCGCCAACGGCTGGATGCAGAACCCGGTGGGCGCGGCCTTCAACCCGCAGACCATGCGCATGGAGGTGACCGATTTCTTCGCGGTGCTGACCAACCCGGTGGCGCAGGCCAAGTTCGTGCACACGGTGTCGGCGGGCTACGTCACCGCCTCCATCTTCGTGCTCGGCGTGTCGGCCTGGTACCTGCTCAAGGGCCGGCACCTGCAGCTGGCCAGGCGCTCGATGACGGTGGCGGCCTCGTTCGGCCTGGCCTCGGCGCTGTCGGTGGTGGTGCTGGGCGACGAGAGCGGCTACCTGTCCACCGAGCACCAGAAGATGAAGCTGGCCGCGATCGAGGCCATGTGGAAGACCGAGCCCGCGCCCGCGGCCTTCACGGCCTTCGGCTTCCCGGACCAGGAGACGCGCGAGACCCACTACGCGATCCACATCCCGGCCGTGATGGGCCTGATCGGCACGCGCTCGCTGACCACGGAGATCCCGGGCATCGAAGACCTGGTCAAGCTGGCCGAGCTGCGCATCCAGCAGGGCATCAAGGCCTACGACGCGCTGCAGGCCATCCGCGCCGCCGGCAGCACGGCCGCCATTGCGCCCGAGGTGCGCGCCGCCTTCGAGGAGAACGGCCCCGAGCTCGGCTACGCGCTGCTGCTCAAGCGTTACGTGGACGATCCGCGGCAGGCCACGCCCGAGCAGATCTCCAAGGCGGCCTGGGACACGGTGCCGCGGGTGGCGCCGCTGTACTGGTCGTTCCGCGTCATGGTCGGCCTCGGCATGTTCTTCATCCTGCTGACGGGCACCTTCTTCGTGCTGTCGGCGCGGCGCCAGCTCGATCGCCGGCGCTGGCTGCTCAAGGTCGCGGTGCTGGCCATCCCGCTGCCCTGGATCGCCGCCGAGTGCGGCTGGGTGGTGGCCGAACTCGGCCGCCAGCCCTGGGTCATCGAAGGCGTGCTGCCCACGGCCGCCGCCGTCTCCAGCCTGGGCGCGACCACCGTGCTGTTCACCATCGCCGGCTTCGTGCTGATCTACTCGACCTTGTTCGTGATCGAGATGAAGCTGATGCTCAAGGCCATCCGCAAGGGGCCCGACGAGCATCCCGCCCCGGCGCCTGGGCGGCTCGCGCCCAGCGCCTCCCCCCTCGCCACTGCGGAGTAACACCATGATCCTGCATGAACTCATCAACTACGACACGCTGCGCATGATCTGGTGGCTGCTGCTGGGCGTGCTGCTGATCGGCTTCGCCGTGACCGACGGCTTCGACCTGGGCACCGGCATGCTGCTGCCGTTCGCCGCGCACGACGACATCGAGCGGCGCGTGGTCATCAACACCATCGGCCCGGTCTGGGAGGGCAACCAGGTGTGGCTGATCCTTGGCGGCGGCGCCATCTTCGCGGCCTGGCCGCAGCTCTATGCCGTGTCGTTCTCGGGCTTCTACCTGGCCATGTTCGCCACCCTCGTGGCGCTGATCCTGCGGCCCGTGGCCTTCAAGTTCCGCAGCAAGCGTGAAGGCGCGCGCTGGCGCGCGAGCTGGGACTGGATTTTGTGCGTGGGCGGCTTCGTGCCCGCGCTGATCTTTGGCGTGGCCGTGGGCAACGTGCTGCAGGGCGTGCCGTTCCGGATCGAGTCCGACATGCGCATCTTCTACGAAGGCACGTTCTTCGGCCTGCTCAATCCGTTTGCCGTGCTGTGCGGACTGGTGTCGGTGGCGATGCTGATGCTGCACGGCAGCGCCTGGCTGCAGCTCAAGACGCAGGGGCCGGTGGCCGAGCGCTCGCGGGCCTGGGGCAGCGCGGCGGCGTTGCTGACGGTGGCGCTGTACGCGCTGGCCGGCGTGCTGCTCTGGTTCTTCATCGACGGCTACCGGCTGACCGGTCCGGCCAACATGACCGGCCCCTCCAACCCGCTGCTCAAGGGCGCCGAGCGGCATGCCGGCGCGTGGTTCGCCAACTACGCTGCGCATCCCTGGCTGTGGCTCGCGCCCCTGCTGGGCCTGGCGGGGCCGCTGCTGGCGCTGCTCGGGCTGCGCCTGCGCCGGCCGGTGCTGGCCCTGCTGAGCAGCGCCCTGGGCATCACCGGCATCATCCTCAGCGTCGGCGTCTCGATGTTCCCGTTCATCCTGCCGTCCTCGCTGAACCCGCGCGCCAGCCTCACGGTCTGGGATTCGTCGTCGAGCCACCTGACGCTGTTCATCATGCTGGTGGTGACGGCGATCTTCATCCCGCTGATCGTGGCCTACACCTCCTGGGTCTACAAGGTGCTGTGGGGCAAGGTGGACGAGCAGGCCATCCGCGACGAGCGTGGCCATGCGTATTGAGCCTGGCCCCGCAACGGGTCCGCTCCATGCCGCTGCTGCCCCGCGGGGCTTGAGAAAGGATTGTTGAGATGTGGTACTTCTCCTGGTTGTTGGGCCTGCCCCTGGCGGCGGCCTTTGCGGTGCTCAATGCGATGTGGTTCGAGCTGATGGAGGACGAGGCCATCCGCCACGACAAGATGGACAAGCCCTGAGACCGAAGTTTCAGAGGGTTTTTGCCTGGATGTCCGCGTGCAGCGGTCATCGGGTGCTATTGATTTTGTAGCAATCCCCGAGCGACCGGGGCACTGCGCCGGGGCCGCTCAGCCGCCGAAGACGTGCAGGTTCAGCGGCGTCGGCCGGCCCAGCCAGCTGGCATGCGTGGTGTGGTCCTCGAGGTCGTTGCCGGTCAGTCCGTGCACCAGCACGTCCAGCCCCTGCCGGTGCTGCTCCAGCCAGGCCATCACGGCATCGAACTGCGTGTGGTCGAACGCGAGCTGGCAGCTCCAGTGCGGATGCGGGCCCACGATCTTCTCGTGCACGCGGCCCACCGCCACGCCAAGCTGTTCGCCCGCCGCGTGGCACAGCGCACGCGCCTGTTCCACGGTGGACGGCCCGAAGTAGACATGGGCGTGGTAGTTCGAGTAAAGGTTCTGGGGTCTCGGAATCATGGCTGAGGGTCGATGTGCCGCCGCAGGCGGGCGGCGGCCTGCGGAGGACCGGTCTCGCCCATTGTGCCGCCAAAGCGGCGCCCGCGTTTCAGCGCCCGGCGGGCGCCGGGTTTCTCACCGAAAACTGTCAGAGGAGGTGGGCTGCAAGCCGCTTGCATATTGATGTTCCTTGAATATACTGTATTTATGAACAGTATTTTCTTGAATGCGGAAAGCCGCACATCGGCGGCCCTGGCCAACGACGCGCCGCACCGGGCGCTTGCCGGGGAAGGCACCCGCGATGGATGAAGTCCGCATCCCCGTGCAGGCCCTCAAGGGCCGTGGCGCCGCCTCGCGGCTGGCGCACCGTTTCGAGAAGGACGCGCGCGCCGCGTTCGACGACGGATGGGGCACGCTCGAGGAAGGCGCCATGGCGCCGTTGCCGCCGCTGCAGACCGAGGTGATCTGGGAAGACGCCAGAAGCATCATCACCGGCAACGATTCGCCCGACATCTACTTCGAGCGTTCGATCAACCCCTACCGCGGCTGCGAGCATGGCTGCATCTACTGCTATGCGCGCCCCACGCACAGCTACCTCGGCCTGTCGCCGGGGCTGGATTTCGAGACCAGGATCATCGCCAAGCGCAACATCGCGCAGGTGCTGCGCGCCGAGCTCGCGAGGAAAAGCTACCGGCCCGCCCACCTCGCCATCGGCACCGTGACCGACTGCTACCAGCCGGTGGAGCGCGAGCTGCGCCTCACGCGCGCCGTGATCGAGCTGCTGCACGAAACCCGCCACGCCTTCGGCCTCGTCACCAAATCGAGCGCGGTGGAGCGCGACCTCGACCTGCTGGCGCCGATGGCGGCAGAGCGGCTCGCGGCGGTCTACGTCACCATCACCACGCTCGACGGCGAGCTCGCGCGCAAGCTCGAGCCGCGCGCGGCCGCGCCGCACCGGCGGCTGCGCACCCTGCGCACGCTGGCCGAGCAGGGCGTGCCGGTGGGCGTGAGCGTGTCGCCGCAGATTCCCTTCGTCAACGAGGACATGGAGCAGGTGCTGGAGGCCGCCTGGGACGCCGGCGCGCGCAGCGCCTTCTACAACGTGATCCGCCTGCCGTGGGAGCTGAGCCCGCTGTTCCGCGAGTGGCTGGCGCTGCACTACCCGCTGCGCGCGGACCGCATCATGGCGCGCATCCAGGAGATGCGCGGCGGCAAGGACTACGACAGCGATTTCGCCACGCGCATGAAGGGCAGCGGCCTGTGGGCCGAGCTGATCCGCCAGCGCTTCGAGAAGGCCACGGCCCGGCTGGGCTACAACCGCGCGCGCATCGCGCTCGACCTGCGGGCCTTCCGCCCGCCGGGCGGCGCGGGGCAAGGCCACCTGTTCTGATCGGGTATTGACGCGGGTCAAATTTGGTTGATATTATCAACAAAACAAACCCGTTGGAGACAACCCATGACCCACGACGCCTTCGCTTCCTCCCCCGGCCGCCGCCGCGCGCTGCAGGCCCTGGCCGCCACCGCGGCCGCCGGCCTGGCCTGGCCGCTGCGAGCCCAGGACGCCTTTCCCTCCAAGCCGATCCGCGTGGTCGTGCCGTTCGCGCCCGGCGGCGCGATCGACGTGGCCGTGCGCGCCATGGCCGAGAAGGTGGCCACCCTGCTGAACCAGCCGGTGGTGGTGGACGCCAAGCCCGGCGCCGCCACCATCGTCGGCGCGGATGCCGTGGCCAAGGCCGCGCCCGACGGCTACACGGTGCTCATCACCACCAGCTCCACCACCATCAACAACGCCGCGGTCTACAAGAAGCTGCCCTACGACCCGGCCACCAGTTTCGCGCCCGTGACCATGGTCTCGCTGGGCAGCGTGATGTTCGCCGGCCCGGCCACGGCGCCCTACAGCAACCTCAAGGAATTCGCGGCCTGGGCCAAGGCGCAGAACCGGCCGATCAGCTTCGGCTCCTGGGGCGTGGGCTCCTCCGCACACCTGTTCGGCGAATTGCTGCGCACCCGCTACGGCCTGAACATGCAGCACGTGGCCTACAAGGGCGACGTTGCCGCGCTGACCGACGTGCGCGGCGGCGTGCTCGACACCACCTTCTCCAGCCCGGTCAGCGCGCGGCCGCTGGTGAGGGCCGGCAGCATCAAGGCGCTGGGCATGACCGGCCCGCGCCGCTCGGGCGGCCTGCCCGAGCTGGCCACCTTCGGCGAGCAGGGCTTTGCCGGCTTCGAGCTCGCGGGCTATGTGGCCGTGTACGTGCCTGCCGGCACGCCGCGCCCCGTCATCGACCGGCTCAACAAGGCTTTCGTGGCGGCCATCCGCTCGCCCGACGTGACACAGCGCCTGATCGACCAGGGGCAGGACCCGATCGCCGGCACGCCCGAAGAACTGCAGGCCATCTACAACCACGACTTTCCCCTGTGGACCGGCATGCTCAAGGCCGCCGGCATCCAGCCGGAGTAAACCCGCATGACGCAAGCCACGGCCGACAAGGCCTTTCAGGTGGTGCTGGCCCGCTCGGGCCGCACCGTGGCGGTGGGCGAGGGCGAGAGCATCCTCGATGTGCTGCTGCTCGAGGGGCTCGACGTGCCCAGCTCCTGCCAGCAGGGCATCTGCGGCACCTGCGAGACGCGGGTGCTGGCCGGCACGCCCGACCACCGCGACCTGCTGCTCAGCGACAGCGAGAAGGCCAGCGGCAAGACCCTGCTGATCTGCTGCTCGCGCAGCCATACCGACACCCTGACCCTGGACCTCTGACATGAACGCCCGCCAAGACCCCCGACCGATCATCCCCATCCGCAACGCCTACGAGCTGCCCGCGCCGACCTCGCGCGACGACCTCACGCGCGTGGGCCGCGGCACGCCCATGGGCGAGCTGCTGCGCCGCTACTGGCACCCCGTGGGCCTGTCCACGGACGCTGGCGACACGCCGCGCGAGGTGCAGGTGCTGGGCGAGACGCTGATCCTGTTTCGCGCCGGCAACGGCGAGCCCGGCCTGCTGTACCCGCGCTGCGCGCACCGCGGCACCTCGCTGATCTACGGCAAGGTCGAGGACGACGGCATCCGCTGCTGCTACCACGGCTGGAAGTTCGGCCCGCAGGGCCAGTGCCTGGACCAGCCCTGCGAGCCCGAGGGCGGCAAGATGCGCCACAAGGTGCAGCAGCCAGGCTACTCGGTGGCCGAGCGCTATGGCCTGATCTGGACCTACATGGGCCCGCCGGACCGCCAGCCGGTGCTGCCGCAGTTCGAGCCGCTCGAACACCTGGCCGAGGGCGAGTTCCTGGAAGCCGACGACCAGAGCATCGGCGGCGGCGGCCCGGTGGTGATCGACTGCAACTGGCTGCAGCACTACGAGAACGTGGTCGACCCCTGGCACGTGCTGGTGCTGCACGGCACCTTCTCGGGCGTGCAGTTCACCGACATGATGCTGCGCGCGCCCACCATCAGTTTCGACTACACGCCGATCGGCGTGAAGGTGACCTCGCTGCGCACGCTGGACGACGGCTCGATCTTCCGCCGCGTCACCGAGGCCAGCCTGCCCACGCTGCGCGTGGTGCCCAACCCGCGCGTGGGCCAGTACGCACGGGTGGAATCGATCGGCTTCGTGCTGCCGATGGACGACACGCATTTCCGCATCTACACCGTGGCGCGGGTGCGCGAGAAAGGCGAGCTCACCGCCTTCCGCTCGCGCCAGGGCGGCAAGCTGTGGCGCGAGCTCACGCCCGAGGAGCACCGCCAGTACCCGGGCGACTACGAGGCGCAGGTGGGGCAGGGCGCCATCACCTTCCACTCGGAGGAGCACCTGGCTACCACCGACAAAGGCATCGCCATGCTGCGCCGCATGCTGGCGCAGCAGCTCGACGTGCTGGCCGCGGGGGGCAACCCGGCGGGGGTGAGCTTTGATCCGGCCGAGGCGATGATTCGCTTCGAGGCGGGGAATTTTCATGATCCGCTGGTGGGGTGATCTGAGGCTTGAGATTTCTTGATTTCGAGGTGAAATCGGGCTGATGTCCTTGTGCTGCGGTCGTTTCTTGCTATGGATTCAGGAGTTCTTTGCTCGTTGTCTTAGATGGCTGGCTCGCCTGCAGGCCGGGACTCGGCCCGGCGGCCGACTCACTTTTCTTTGCTTCGCCAAAGAAAAGTAAGCAAAAGAAAGGCGAGCCGGGTTCGTCGGCCCTGCGCTTCGCTTCGGGCACGCTGCGCTACTCGGGCCGGGCGGGAGGCTCAGAAACTCGCCCTGCGGGCTCAAACATCTTCGCCTCTTTTCCCGCCCGCCCCTGCGTTGCTCGCCTCCTCACAACGGCGGTGGGAAACCAACTCCCCCTCTCATTGACAGGACGCGCCATGGCGCGTTCTTGTGGGCTTGGTTTTTTGTCTTTCTCCCCCACGCCGTCCTGGCATGGCCGAGCAGCGCAGCGGCAGGTGGATCAGGGCTGGCGTTGTTTGAGCGAAGCGAGTTTAGCCAGACCCCACCTGGCGCGAGCAGCGCAGGGAACCCCGAAGGGGCCATGACTGCGGCTCGCCTTTCTTTTGCTTACTTTTCTTTGGCGAAGCAAAGAAAAGTGAGTCGCCTGCCGGGGCGAGTCCCGGCTTGCAGGCGAGCCAGCCATCTAAGACAACGAGCAAAGAACTCCTGAATCGATAGCAAGAAACGACCGTAGCACAAGGACCTCTGGCCAATTGAGCCCAAAAAATCCAGAATTTCCAGCCCATGAGGCACAACAGCCCCACCTGCCAGCCGCTCAGGCCTGCCCCCCCGCCTGCAGCGCCTCCTCACTGGCCACCAACTCCTGCGCCTTGGCCTTGAGCTTGGCCAGGCTGCTGACGAGCTGGTCGATCTCGGCCTGCGTCAGCGCGCTGCGCAGCACGCGGTCGCGGTCGCGCGCCGCTTCGCCGAGGCCCTTCACGATCCTGCGCCCGGCGGCGGTGAGCTTGATGCGGGCCGAGCGCGCGTCGGCGGCATCGGCGCGCCGCTCGGCGAAGCCGCGCTCCACGAGGCCGGTGACGATGCGGCTGATCTGCGCCTTGTCGGTGCTGGAGTAGGCCACCAGGTCGCGCAAGGCCACCGGCTGCAGGTACTCGATCAGCGCCAGCGTGCGCCACTCCATCAGGCTCACGTCGTGCTCGCGGCGAAAGCGCATCGACGCGCTGCGCCGCAGCACGTCGGAGGTGCTGTTGACTTCGTAGCTCAGCAGGGGGCGGAAGGCGGGCGTTCGGGGGGCGGCCATGGGCAAGGGGCTCCTGGCCTCTCAGGGCGTGGTGCAGGGGCGGAACATGTCGAGCGACGGCTGGTAGGCCGCCGTCTGCACATGGAGCAGCCCGAGCACCGAGTGGAAATAGTTGTCGTGCGACAGCGGCGCGTCGAGCCGCTGCTTGAGGCAGGCGGTGGACACCTTGCCGGCCTGCGCGAAGGCGGGCGACAGCCAGGTGATCCAGGGCACGTGCTTTTGCACGTCCGGCGCGATCGAGTACGGCAGGCCGTGCAGGTAGAGGTTGTTCTCGCCCAGCGACTCGCCGTGGTCCGAGACGTAGAGCATGGCGGGCAGCGAGCGCGGCTCCTGGGCCTTGAGCCAGCCGATCACGGACGACAGGAACTGGTCTGTGTACAGGATGGTGTTGTCGAAGGCGTTGACCACCTGCTCGCGCGCGCAGTCCTGCAGCGCGTTGCTGGTGCATTCGGGCTGGAACTTCTTGAACGCGGCGGGCACCCGCTTGTAGTAGGCCGGGCCGTGGCTGCCCATCTGGTGCATCACGATCACCACGCCCTTGGCGCGGCGCTCGGCCGGCAGCGCGGCGATGCGCTGGTCGAGCTGGTTCAGCATGATCTCGTCGAAGCACTCGCCGCCCTCGCACAGGCCCGGCACCTTGAGGTTCGAGGTGTCGGCCTGCGCCACGCGGTCGCACACGCCCTTGCAGCCCGACTGGTTGTCGATCCACAGCACGGCGAGGCCGGCGCGCTGCAGCACGTCGAGCAGGTTCTCGTAGTTGGCCTTGCGGCTCTCGAACGCCTGGCGCCCCAGGTGCGAGAACATGCAGGGCAGCGAGGCCGCCGTGCTGGTGCCGCAGGACCAGGCGTTGCGAAAGCTCTGAACATCCTCGCCGGCCAGCTTCGGGTTGGTGGGGCGGCCATAGCCGTTGAGCGCGAAGTTGCCGCTGCGCGCCGTCTCGCCCAGCACCAGCACCAGCAGCGGCGGCCGGGCCGGCTTGCCGGGCAGCGGGGCGAGCCGGGCGTCCTCGCCCAGCGGCAGCAAGGTGTTGCTGTCGAGCTGGAAGGGCTTGCTGGCGAGGTCGACCAGCGCATAGAGCGAGTTGAGCGGGTTGATGAGGTAGCGCACCTGGGTGTGGTTGCGCATCACCGACGAAAAGTCCTGGAAGATCAGCAGCAGGGTGCCCGCCAGCAGGGCGCAGGACGCGATGAACAGGAGCGCGTTCTGGAACAGCCGCCGCAGCCACGGCACGCGCTTGACGGGGGTGCGCCAGAGCCACAGCAGGGGCAGCAGCGCCAGCACCAGCACGGTGAGCAGCAGCCGCAGGTTGAGCAGGTCCAGCGTCTCGCGCGGGTTGGTCTGCAGCACGTTGGTCACCATGGGGGTGTCGATCACCACGCCGTAGGCCATCATGAAATAGGCGCCGAAGGCCGCGGCGAGCACGAACAGCGCGATCGCCGGCTTGAGCGTCCAGCGCCAGGCCAGCAGCGTCAGCAGCGCGCCGACGGCGGCCGCGATCGCCACGGCGAAGCCGGCGCCGAACGCCAGCCCGCGCAGGTTGTCCAGCTCGGGCAGCCGCAGCAGCTCACGCCACAGCGGCACGTTGCAGGCGGTGGCGATCCACAGGCTGGCCAGCAGGATCAGCCAGGCCGGGTGCATGGCCTCGCGCTGCTCGGGAATGGAAAACAGCGAGGACGACGAAAACTCGGTGGAGCGGAACAACTTCAACGACATGGCGCCACATTGTCCGCTGTTTTTGTGACCTTTTTCTCAGGCCGGCGCGTGCCCCTGCAGCTGGCGCGCATGGTGGGCGATGTGGTCCGCCATGAAGGTCGAGATGAAGTAGTAGCCGTGGTCGTAGCCCGCATGGCGGCGCAGCGAAAGCGGCTGGCCCACCGCCGCGCAGGCCTGCTCGAAGGCCTCGGGCATCAGCTCGCTGTCCAGGAATTTGTCGGCCAGTCCCTGGTCGATCAGGATGCCTTGCGGGTAGGGCGCGTCTGCCCGGGCGCGCATCAGCAGGCTGGCGTCGTGGCCATGCCACGCTGCCGGATCGGGGCCGAGGTAGCCGCTGAAGGCCTTGCGGCCCCAGGGGCAGCGCGTGGGTGCGCAGATCGGCGCGAAGGCCGACAGCGAGCGGAACCGGCCCGGGTGCCGCAGCGCCAGCGTGAGCGCGCCGTGCCCGCCCATCGAGTGGCCGAACACGCCCAGGCGCGTGCTGTCCACGGGCAGCCGTTCGGCCAGCAGCGGCAGCAGCTCGTGCATCAGCCAGCTCTCCATGCGCCAGTGCGCGGCCCAGGGCTCCTGCGTGGCGTCGAGGTAGAAGCCCGCGCCCACGCCGAAGTCCCAGCTCTCGGCTTCGCCGGGCACGCCGGCGCCGCGCGGGCTGGTGTCGGGCGCGATCAGCGCCAGGCCGAACTCGGCCGCCAGCCGCTGCGCGCCCGCCTTGGCCATGAAGGTCTCCTCGGTGCAGGTCAGCCCCGCGAGGTAGAGCAGGGCCGGCACCGGGCCTTGCCCGGCCTGCGGCGGCAGGAACACCGAGAAGCGCATCGGCAGGCCGATCTCGCGCGAGGTGTGCTCGTGAAAGCGCTGCACGCCGCCGAAGCAGCGGTGTTCCGAAAGGGTCTTCAGGGCATCAGTCATACAGTCACTCGCAACGAATCAGAGAAGCGGTGCCCCGCCAGAGGCACCGCGGAACCGGCTCTGCCGGGCCGCTGGTGTCGCCCCCGGCCGGGGGGAGGCGCAGCGAAGCGAAGCCTGGGGGCGAGTCAATAAACCACCACGCCGCGGATGGATTCGCCGCGCTTCATCAAATCGAAGCCTTTGTTGATGTCTTCGAGCGGCATGGTGTGGGTGATCAGGTCGTCGATGTTGATCTTGCCTTCCATGTACCAGTCCACGATCTTGGGCACGTCGGTGCGGCCGCGCGCGCCGCCGAAGGCCGAGCCTTCCCACTTGCGGCCGGTGACGAGCTGGAACGGCCGCGTGCTGATCTCGGCGCCCGCTTCGGCCACGCCGATGATGATGCTGCGGCCCCAGCCCTTGTGCGTGCACTCCAGCGCCTGGCGCATCACCTGGGTGTTGCCGATGCACTCGAAGCTGTAGTCCGCGCCGCCGTCGGTGAGTTGCTGGATGGCCTCCACCACGTTGTCCACTTCCTTCGGGTTGATGAAGTGCGTCATGCCGAACTGGCGCGCCATGGCCTGGCGCGCCGGGTTGATGTCGACGCCGATGATCTTGTCGGCGCCCACCATCTTCGCGCCCTGGATCACGTTGAGGCCGATGCCGCCGAGGCCGAACACCACCACGTTGGCGCCCGCTTCCACCTTGGCCGTGAACAGCACCGCGCCGATGCCGGTGGTGACGCCGCAGCCGATGTAGCAGACCTTGTCGAACGGCGCGTCCTCACGGATCTTGGCCAGCGAGATTTCCGGAGCGACCGTGTAGTTGCTGAAGGTGCTGGTGCCCATGTAGTGGAAGATGGGCTTGCCATCCAGACTGAAGCGCGAGGTGGCGTCGGGCATCAGGCCCTTGCCCTGCGTGCCGCGGATCAGCTGGCACAGGTTGGTCTTGCGCGAGAGGCAGAACTTGCACTGGCGGCATTCGGGCGTGTAGAGCGGAATGACGTGGTCGCCCTTCTTGAGCGTGGTCACGCCCGGGCCCACGTCCACCACGATGCCCGCGCCCTCATGGCCGAGGATGGCGGGAAAGATGCCTTCGGGGTCGGCGCCCGAGAGCGTGTAGTAGTCGGTGTGGCAGATGCCGGTGGCCTTGATCTCGACCAGCACCTCGCCGAATTTCGGGCCCTCCAGGTCGACGGTTTCGATGGTGAGCGGGGCTGCGGAGGTCCAGGCGACGGCGGCTTTGGTTTTCATGGCGTGCGGTTCAAGGTGGCGGAAGACACGCACTATAAGCGCGGCCCGACACCCCTGCGCCGCACTGCGGCTTGCGGTGGCGGCGTCCGGATTCCTGTTTGAAAACAAAATGCCCCACGCGCCGGGATCGGCGGGTGGGGCAGGCCGCGGACGCGTGTTCTCAGGCGAAGAACTTCTTCAGCTTGTCGGTCCAGTTGCCTTCGCTGGGCGAATGGCGGGCGCCGCCTTTCTTGAGCGATTCGTCGAGTTCCTTGAGCAGCTTGCGCTGGTGCTCGGTGAGCTTGACCGGCGTTTCCACCGTGATGTGGCAATAGAGGTCGCCGGGGTAGCTGGAGCGCACGCCCTTGATGCCCTTGCCGCGCAGGCGGAACTGCTTGCCGGGCTGCGTGCCTTCGGGGATGTCGATGGCGGCCTTGCCGGCCAGCGTGGGCACCTCGATCTCGCCGCCCAGCGAGGCGGTGGTGATGCTGATGGGCACCGCGCAGTGCAGGTCGTCGCCGTCGCGCTCGAAGATGTCGTGCTTCTTCAGGCGGATCTCGATGTACAGGTCGCCGGGCGGGCCGCCGTTGGTGCCGGGCTCGCCGTTGCCCGCGCTTCGGATGCGCATGCCGTCGTCGATGCCGGCGGGAATCTTCACTTCCAGCGTCTTGTTGTTCTTGAGCTTGCCCTGGCCGTGGCAGGTGGCGCAGGGCTCGGGAATGATCTTGCCCGTGCCGTGGCACTGCGGGCAGGTCTGCTGCACGCTGAAGAAGCCCTGGCGCATCTGCACGGCGCCGGCGCCGTGGCAGGTGGTGCAGGTGATCGGCTTGGTGCCGGGCTTGGCGCCGCTGCCGTGGCAGGTGCCGCATTCGTCCCAGCTCGGGATGCGGATCTGCGCGTCCTTGCCGTGGGCCGCTTCCTCGAGCGTGACTTCCATGGCGTAGCTCAGGTCGCTGCCGCGGTAGACCTGGCGGCCGCCGCGCTGCTGGCCGCCGCGCTGGCCGCCGAAGATGTCGCCGAAGATGTCGCCAAAGGCCTCGGCGAAGCCGCCGAAGCCCTCGGCCCCGGGGCCGCCCGGGCCGCGCATGTTCGGGTCCACGCCGGCATGGCCGTACTGGTCGTAGGCCGCGCGCTTCTGCTCGTCGCTGAGCATCTCGTAGGCTTCCTTGGCCTCCTTGAACTTGGCCTCGGCGTCCTTGGCGGTGTCGCCCTGGTTGCGGTCAGGGTGGTGCTTCATCGCGAGCTTGCGATACGCCTTCTTGATCTCTTCCTCGCTGGCGTTCTTGGGGACGCCCAAGGTTTCGTAATAGTCTCGTTTGGCCATCGTGTATCTCAACTCATTGACGCAAAACGCCGCGTTGACGATCCGGCGGATCGGTCGAACGCGGCGAAAGAGCGGTCATGCATGGTCGGCATGCATGACGCTGGTTCTCAACCCTTCTTGACTTCCTTCACTTCGGCGTCGACCACGTTGTCGTCGACCGGCTGGGACTCGGCTTGCGCGCCGCCGCCCGCCGCGGCTCCGGCAGCGGCCTGGGCGGCCTGCGCATCGGCGTACATCTTCTCGCCGAGCTTCTGGCTGGCGGTCATGAGGGCGGTGTTCTTGTCCTCGATGGCGGCCTTGTCGTCGCCCTTGAGGGCTTCTTCCAGGTCCTTGATCGCGGCTTCGATCTTGTCCTTCTCGCCGGCGTCGAGCTTGTCGCCGTACTCGGTCAGGCTCTTCTTCACGCTGTGCACCATGGCGTCGGCCTGGTTGCGGGCCTGCACCAGCTCGAGCTTCTTCTTGTCTTCTTCGGCGTTGAGCTCGGCGTCCTTCACCATCTTCTGGATCTCTTCCTCGGAGAGGCCGGAGTTCGCCTTGATGGTGATCTTGTTTTCCTTGCCGGTGCCCTTGTCCTTGGCGCCCACGTGCAGGATGCCGTTGGCGTCGATGTCGAACGAGACCTCGATCTGCGGCGTGCCGCGCGGCGCCGGCGGAATGCCCTCGAGGTTGAACTCGCCCAACAGCTTGTTGCCGCCCGCCATCTCGCGCTCGCCCTGGAACACCTTGATGGTCACGGCCGGCTGGTTGTCGTCGGCGGTGGAGAAGGTCTGCGCGAACTTGGTCGGGATGGTCGTGTTCTTCTGGATCATCTTGGTCATGACCCCGCCCATGGTCTCGATGCCCAGCGACAGCGGGGTCACGTCGAGCAGCAGCACGTCCTTGCGGTCGCCCGACAGCACCTGGCCCTGAATGGCGGCGCCCACGGCCACGGCCTCGTCGGGGTTGACGTCCTTGCGCGGGTCCTTGCCGAAGAATTCCTTGACCTTGTCCTGCACCTTGGGCATGCGGGTCATGCCGCCGACCAGGATCACGTCATGGATGTCGGAAACGCTCACGCCGGCGTCCTTGATGGCGGTGCGGCAGGGCGCGATGGTGCGCTCGATCAGCTCTTCCACCAGGGCTTCGAGCTTGGCGCGCGTGAGCTTGATGTTCAGGTGCTTGGGGCCCGAGGCGTCGGCCGTGATGTAGGGCAGGTTGATGTCGGTCTGCGCGCTGTTGGACAGTTCGATCTTGGCCTTCTCGGCGGCTTCCTTCAGGCGCTGCAGCGCCAGCACGTCCTTGCCCAGGTCCACGCCCTGTTCTTTCTTGAACTCGCCGATGATGTAGTCGATGATGCGCTGGTCGAAGTCTTCGCCGCCCAGGAAGGTGTCGCCGTTGGTGGACAGCACTTCAAATTGCTTCTCGCCATCGACGTCGGCGATCTCGATGATCGAGACGTCGAAGGTGCCGCCGCCCAGGTCATAGACGGCGATCTTGCGGTCGCCCTTCTCGTTCTTGTCAAGGCCGAAGGCCAGCGCCGCGGCGGTGGGCTCGTTGATGATGCGCTTGACATCCAGGCCCGCGATGCGGCCGGCGTCCTTGGTGGCCTGGCGCTGGGCGTCGTTGAAGTAGGCGGGCACCGTGATCACGGCCTCGGTGACGGGTTCGCCCAGGTAGTCCTCGGCGGTCTTCTTCATCTTGCGCAGGATGTCGGCCGAGACCTGCTGGGCCGAGATCTTCTTGCCGCGCACCTCGACCCAGGCGTCGCCGTTGTCGGCGGCCACGATCTGGTAGGGCATCAGGTCGATGTCCTTCTGCACTTCCTTCTCGGTGAACTTGCGCCCGATCAGGCGCTTGATCGCGTACAGGGTGTTTTTGGGGTTGGTGACGGCCTGGCGCTTGGCCGAGGCACCGACCAGCACTTCACCGTCTTCCTGGTAAGCCACGATCGACGGCGTAGTGCGAGCACCTTCCGAGTTCTCGATCACCCGGGTGGTGTTGCCTTCCATGATGGACACGCACGAGTTCGTGGTGCCCAGGTCGATGCCGATGATTCTTGCCATGTTGTTTCTCCGGAATATCTGAAAATGGGGTATCAATAACTTGTGGATAACTTGAGGAAGTTCAAGCGGTTTATTTCGGGCCGGCCACGGTCACCAGGGCGGGGCGCAGCACGCGCTCGGCGATGGTGTAGCCCTTTTGCAGCACCGTGACGACGGTGTTGGCTTCCTGGTCGGCGGGCACCACGCTGATGGCCTGGTGCTGGTGCGGATCGAACCTGGCGCCCGCGGCGGGGGCGATCTCGATGACCTTGTTGCGCTCCAGCGCGCTCTTGAGCTGGCGCAGCGTGGCTTCGGCGCCTTCGCGGATCTGCTCGATCGTGCCGCCCTGGATCGCCAGGCCGGCTTCCAGGCTGTCGAGCACGGGCAGCAGGCTGTCGGCGAAGCCCTCGACGGCAAACTTGCGGGCCTTGGTGACTTCTTCCTCGGCGCGGCGGCGCGCGTTCTGCACGTCGGCCTGGGCGCGCAGGAACTGGTCGGCCATCTCGGCGTTCCGGGCCTGCAGCGCGGCCAGCTCGGCCTGCAGCTCGTTCAGCGCATCGGCCTCGTTGGCGGCCTGGGCGGCCTCGAGTTCCTCGGGGCTGGGGGCGCCGCCAAGAGGTTGATTCTGCTCGGGTTGTGTGGTGTCGGACATGCTTGCAAAACGGGAAAGAAAATGACAACCCTGCCTAGGTCGGGGCAGGTTTCCCCTTTTCAAGGCAGGGGAATTGTGAAGCGGCCCCCCGGTTCGGGGGCGGCCGCCGGCTCCGGCGGGCCCGTGCCCCCGGCGGCGGCCTGGGGCCCCGGGCCGCCTGTCAGTGCGCGTCGAGCAGCTCGACGTCGAACTTGAGCGTGGCGTGAGGCGGAATCACGCCGCCGGCGCCGCGCGCGCCATAGCCAAGCGCGGCCGGAATGATCAGGGTGCGCTTGCCGCCGATCTTCATGCCGGCGACGCCTTCGTCCCAGCCGCGGATCACCATGCCGGCGCCCAGCGAGAAGGCGAAGGGGTCGTTGCGGTCATGGCTGGAATCGAACTTGGCGCCCTGGGCGCCGTCGTTGTAGAGCCAGCCGGTGTAGTGCACGTGCACGTGCTGGCCGGCCCGGGCTTCGGCGCCGCTGCCGACGGTGGTGTCTTCGTATTGCAGGCCGGAGGGGGTGGTGATCATGGCGAATTCCTTGGTTGCTATCAAAAAAATAGCTGAAAACGTCCGCAGGGCGCGGACATTGGTCTTGAAAACCTTGAAATTATGCCAGCAGGCCGCGCCGGGCCAGGTCGCGCATCAGCGCCACGGCCCCGTAGCGCCAGGGCGCCACCCGGTCCGAGGTGTTGACGCGGTTGACCAGGGTGCCGAGCTGCGGCGTGCCGATGCTCACCACGTCGCCCACCACATGGGTGAAACCCTGGCCCGGGCCATGGCGGTCCTGCGTGGGCGCGAACATGGTGCCCAGGAACAGCATGAAGCCGTCGGGGTACTGGTGGCAGGGGCCGCTGGCCTGGGCCACGAGATCCAGCGGGTCGCGGCTGATGCGGGCGAGCGAGCTGCTGCCGTGCATCACGAAGCCGTCGGGGCCGTCCACCCGCATCGACAGCTCGCAGCGGCGCACCTCGTCGATGCCGAACTGCGCATCGAACAGCCGGATGAAGGGCCCGATGGCGCAGCTTGCGTTGTTGTCCTTGGCCTTGCCCAGCAGCAGGGCGCTGCGGCCCTCGAAGTCGCGCAGGTTGACGTCGTTGCCCAGGGTGGCGCCGCGGACCTCGCCGCGCGAGTTGACGGCCAGCACCACCTCGGGCTCGGGGTTGTTCCAGGCGCTCTTGGGGTGCAGCCCCACCTCCGCGCCGGTGCCCACGGCGCTCATCGGCTGCGCCTTGGTGA
The DNA here is from genome assembly GCF_022809125.1 of Variovorax terrae. Taxonomy (NCBI): domain Bacteria; kingdom Pseudomonadati; phylum Pseudomonadota; class Betaproteobacteria; order Burkholderiales; family Comamonadaceae; genus Variovorax; species Variovorax terrae. The sequence continues at coordinate 1,249,722 of NZ_JALGBI010000001.1, forward strand.
AGATTTCCGCGTCGGGGCCGATGCCCACCTCGAGGTACTGCGACCACAGGCCCTGGGCCACCAGCACCTCCTTGAGCGCCAGGGCCTCGGGCGAGCCGGGCACCACGCTGGCCAGGTTGTCGCCGATCACCGACACCACCGCCGCGCGCACCGCCTCGGCCCGGCCGGCATCGCCGCGCGCCTGCTCCTCGATCACGCGTTCGAGCATCGAGGCCACGAAGGTCACGCCCGCGGCCTTGATCGCCTGCAGGTCGCAGGGCGCCAGCAGCCAGGGGCGGGCCTCGTCCCGGGTGCCGGCGGCGCTGTTCGCGAGCACGGCGGCGGTGTCGGCCAGGCGTGGGGCTGCGTGCGTGCGCACGGCGCCGGCCGCATCGGGCAGGTCGAGCAGCTGGCTGGCGGTGGCGGCGAGGCGGGAGAGGTCGTACAGGCCGTCTTCCTGCACACGCACCAGGGCCGGGCCGGCGCCCGGCAGCCAGAGCCGGCCGATCAGCAGGGCCTGCGCAGGGTCGCGCGGCAGGCAGGCGCTGGTTTCGAGATGATTTTGCATGGAGGTCCGCGTGCAGTGGGCGTCGGTTGCTATCAAATCAAGAGTGGAGCGCGGAAATGGAAAAGGACAGGGATTGCCTGTCCTTCACGGGGCGTGCGCGCGGCCCGCTTACTTTTTCTTGGCCTGGCCCGCGGCCCACTTGCCGGCGAAGGCCTGCAGGTCGGACAGGCGCTTGAGCAGGTCGGTGCCCGAGAGGGTGAGGCTGTAGCCTTCGCTGGCGTGGTTGACGAGGCCGGCCTCGCGCAGTTCCTTGAGGCGGGTGTTCAGGGTGTTCGGGGTGATGCCGCCCACGCTGTCCTGCAGCAGGCGAAAGGTCTGGGGATGGCCGTCCCGGAGCGCCCACAGGACGCGGATGGCATAGCGGGACTCCAGCAGATCCAGCAACTGGCTGACGGCGGCATTTTCCTTGGAACTCATTCTGCGATCTCCTCGAGTCGGTGATTGAACTGGCAGCGCAGGCTGCGTGCCCATGGCTGGCAAGGGCGGCCTGAATATATCGCAGATTCCGGCGTGCTACAAGTTTCATAGCTGCAAACGCATGAAAGACGTGCGCCCTCGGACCACGGGGCCTCCGGCGCCGGGGGCTCAGGCGTAGATTTTCTGCAGCAGCCGGATCAGGGTCTTCTGCTCGGCCGGGCTCAGGTTGGCGGTGGACAGTTGCTCGAGCTCCAGCACCGTGCGCTCGGCGTCGCGCATCAGCTTCTGGCCGGCCGGCCGCAGGTGCAGGCCCATGGCGCGGCCGTCGCGCGGATGCGGCCGCCGCTCGATCAGGCTGCGCTTGTCGAGCGTGCTGATCAGGCCCACCAGGTTGGGCGGCAGGATGCTGAGCGCGGTGCAGAGCTGGCGCGAGGTGATGCCCGGGTTGTGCTTGATCAGCGAGAGCACCGAGAAATCGGCCATGCCCAGCTCGTACACCGCCATGCGCTGCATGAAGTTGGGTGTGATCATGAGCATGGCGCGGCGCGTGTTGTAGCCCACCAGGCTTTCGAGGAAGCCGGCGTCGATGGTTTCGGCCGCGCTGGCGCGCGGGGTCTTGGCGGGGGCGGTGGAGCTCATCCGGGGCGGGGCAGCGGGTTGCGGGAAATGGCGCCTACCTTACACCAGCGCGCGGCGGCTCAGGGGGCCGTGCAGCGAAAGCTCGCCGCCTGCTCAGCGTCGCCGCCCTGGTAGCGCGCCACCTGCGGGTGCGGGCACAAAAGGCGCGTGCGCGTGGGGCTCCAATCGGCGGGCACCTCGGGGTTGGGCACGGCTGAACCGGCGCCGCGCGCGTGGGCCACCAGGGCCTCGGGCGCCTGGCCCTGCTCGACCCACTTCACGAGCGCGTCCACCATGTCCACCTGGTCGGTGGCCGGGCCGCCGCGGCTGTGGTTCATGCCGGGCACGAGGTACAGCCGCGCCTGCCGCTCGGCCGCGCTGCCGTGGGCGGCGCGCAGGCCGTCGTACCAGCGCAGGGTATCGAGCACCGAGAACACCGGGTCGGCCGCGCCGTGGAAGGCGATCAGTTTGCCGCCGTGCGCCACGAAGTCGCGCAGCGTGGGGTCGGGCGGGGTCATGAAGCCGAGCGCCGACTCGCGGTAGCGGCCGTCGGTGGCCGAGATCTTGGCCAGCGCCTGGTCCAGCGGGAAGCCCAGCGCGTAGTCGATCAGCGAGTTGCCCTGGCCCGTGACCACGGCGGGCGAGGCCGGCGGCGTGGTCATCACGAAGGCCAGCGCGATCGCGTCGCGCGGGCCCACGCTGGACTCGAACTTCCAGGTGGCCCAGTCGCGGCCGGCCACGCCCGGGTCCCAGGCCAGGCCGGAGTACAGCCGCGTGCCGGCGGTGTCCACCGGGCCGGCGAACACGCGCGCCAGCGTGGCCTTCTGCGCGCCGCTCAGGCACTGGCCGTTGGGGGTGGCGCCGGCATTGCAGGCCGGCACGTCGCGCTCGACGCTGAAAGCCGCCTGGCAGCCGGCCAGATCGGCCACGATGCCGTCGGCCAGGCCGTCCAGCGCATCGCAGCGCGCGAGGATGCGCTGCGCCAGCAGGGCCAGGTCGGCCGGGCTCAGCGCGCTGCGCAGATCGGGCCGCTGGGTGGCAGGGTTCTGGCGTGCGATGGCGGCGAACTGCTGGGCGCCCCAGACCTGGGCCACCGCGGCGCGCGGCAGGTTGTAGCCGGGCGTGCTGACCAGGATGCCGTCATAGGCCTGCGGCAGGCGCGAGGCCGCCACCAGGCCGTGGCGCCCGCCGTTGGAGGTGCCCACCAGGTAGGAGCGGTCGGGCCGCTTGCCGTAGTAGGCCTGGATCAGCGCCTTGGCCATGGGCGTGAGCTGGGCCACGGCGTTGTAGCCGTAGTCGAGCCGCGCCTGCGGGTCCAGCCCGAAGGTGGCGCCGCCGATCGGCGTGCTGCGGTCGAAGGCGTGGCCGGCGTCGGAGCTGATCACCGCAAAGCCCTTGAGCAGGCCGTTGCTGCTCGGGCCGCCGCCCAGGATGTCGCCGTAGGCCGGGGTCTGGAAGCCGTCGAGCCCGCCATTGGCCTGGTAGAAGAAGCGGCCGTTCCAGGCCGTGGGCAGGCGCATCTCGAAGCCGATGGCGTAGGGCTTGCCATCCACCGGGCCGATGCGCTCGTTCATCAGGCCCTTGACCACGCAGTGCTCGGGCATCGGCTCGGCGATGCCCGGCAGCCTGAGCTGGCCCGCCGCCACGCGCTCGGCCGAGACCAGCCGGGTCTGCGGGTGGCTGAAGCGCGCCGCCAGGGCGTCGCAGGCCAGCACCGCCTGGGCGGGGGTGGCCGGCAGCCGGGCGGGGCCGCCGGTGCCGGCGCAGCCGGCCAGCGCCAACAGGGCGGAGGCCAGCAGTGCAAAGCGCAGGCAGGAAGGAGCGGTGTGGGGACGCATGGCGTTGTCTCCTGGGGCGTTTTCTTGAGGGGCCGAGCCGGTGTGTGGGGCGCTCAGCCGGGCAGCGGCCCGCACAGCGCCTGTAGCAGCTTCAGGCGCAGGTCGAACTCGGGCAGCACGCGGGCGCGCAGGGCGGCGGCGGGTGCGCTCCAGCGCGGCGCCTGGGCGCCGGGGGCGCGCTCGATCTGCGTCCAGGCCCAGGCCAGCAGGGCCAGCGCCACGGCGCGCAGGTAGTCGTCGGCGGCCTCGCTGGCCAGCAGGGGGCGCGTCCTGGCGGCCTCGGCCAGCGTGGCGGTGAGGTAGCGCAGCTCGGCGAAGCGGCGCAGCACGTCGGCGTCGGCCGCGCGGCCGGCGTCGAGCCCGGCGCGCAGGCTCAGCAGCAGCTCGCCCAGCGCCTTGCCGCCATCGGGCAGCACCTTGCGCACCAGCAGGTCGATCGCCTGGATCTCGTTGGTGCCCTCGTAGATCATGGTCACGCGCGCGTCGCGCACGATCTGCTCGATGCCCCACTCGCGCACATAGCCGTGGCCGCCGAACACCTGCAGGCAGTCGCTCGCGCCGTGGAAGGCCTGGTGCGTGAAAGCGGCCTTGAGCACCGGTGTGACCAGGCTGCACCAGGACTGCGCCTGGGCGCGGCGCGCGGCGTCGGGGTGGTGGCGAGCGAGGTCGAGCTCGACGCCGGTGCGGTAGGCCAGCAGCCGGCCGCCGTCGATCCAGGCGCGCTGCACGTCGAGGATGCGGCGGATCGCGGGGTGCTCGATGATCGGGTCCGGGCCGCCGGCTGCGGGGGCGCCGGCGGGCCTCGGCGCGCGCATCTGGCGGCGTTCGCGCGCGTAGGCGTCGGCCTTCTGCCAGGCCGCGTCGAGCAGGCCGATGCCCTGCAGCGCCACGTGCAGGCGCGCCGCGTTCATCATCACGAACATGGCGTTGAGGCCGCGATGCGGCTCGCCGATCAGCCAGCCCGTGGCCTCGTCGAAGCGCATCACGCAGGTCGGGCTGCCGTGCAGGCCCATCTTCTCTTCGATGCGCTCGCAGTGCACCGCGTTGCGCGCGCCGTCGGGCAGCAGCTTGGGGCAGAGGAACAGCGACAGGCCCTTGGGGCCAGCCGGTGCCTCGGGCAGGCGGCCCAGCACCAGGTGCACGATGTTGTCGGTCAGGTCGTGCTCGCCGCCTGAGATGAAGATCTTGGTGCCGCTCACGCGGTAGCTGCCGTCGGCCTGCGCCGCGCCGCGCGTGCGCGCCAGGCCCAGGTCGCTGCCGGCCTGCGGCTCGGTCAGGCACATGGTGGCCAGCCACTCGCCGCTGGCGATGCGGGCCAGGTAGCGCGCCTTGAGTTCGCCGCTGCCGTGGTGCCTGAGGCATTCGTAGGCGCCGTGCAGCAGGCCGGGCGCCATGGTCCAGCCATGGTTGGCGGCGCTCAGCATCTCGTAGAGCACGCCTTCCAGCACCCAGGGCAGGCCCTGGCCGCCGTCTTCGGGCGCGCAGGCCAGCGCGGGCCAGCCGGCCTGCCAGAACGCCTGGTAGGCCTCGCGCGAACCGGGCGGCGTGGTGACGCGGCCCTGCTCGAAGCGGCAGCCTGCCTCATCGCCCACCCGCTGCAGCGGCGCGACGGCGCTGGCGACGAATTTGCCCGACTCCTCCATCACCTGCAGCAGCAGTTCTTCGTCGGCCTCGGCGAACGGCGCCAGCGCTTGCAACTGGGCGGGCGCCTGCAGCGCATCGCGCAGGATGAACCGGATGTCGGCGAGCGGGGGCTGGTAGGTCATCGTCGGGGTCGGGGTGGGCCGGCGGGCGAGTGCCGGCCGGGGGAGGACGGGTCAGGCGGCGGCCCGGGCCGCGCCCAGGTAGGTGTCGATCACGCGCGGGTCGGTGGCCAGTTCGGTGGCCGGCCCCTGCAGGCCCACCTCGCCCATTTCCAGCACGTAGGCGTGGTCGGCCACCTCCAGTGCGGCGCGCGCGTTCTGCTCCACCAGCAGGATGGTCACGCCGGTCTGGCGTAGCGCGTCGATGGTGCGGAAGATCTCCTTGACCACCAGCGGCGCTAGGCCCAGGCTGGGTTCGTCGAGCATCAGCAGCTGCGGGCGCGACATCAGCGCGCGGCCCACGGCCAGCATCTGGCGCTCGCCGCCCGAGAGCGTGCCGGCGAGCTGCGCGCGGCGCTCCTTGAGGCGCGGGAACAGCGTGTAGACCTGTTCCAGCCCGTCGCGCCACTGGCGGTTGCCCAGGCGCACCTGGCGGAAGGCGCCGAGCACCAGGTTGTCTTCCACCGGCAGGGTGCCGAACAGCTCGCGCTTCTCGGGCACCAGGGCGATGCCCAGCATGACGCGCTCTTCGAGCGACAGGGTGGCGATGGACTGGTCCTGGTACTCGACCGCGCCCTGGCCGGGCAGCACGCCCATCAGGGTGTTGAGCAGGGTGGACTTGCCGGCGCCGTTGGGGCCGATCACGGTGATGACGCTGCCCTTGTCGGCGTGCAGGTCGATGCCGTGCAGGACCTCGGCCCGGCCGTAGCCGGCGCGCAGGCCCTGGACGCGAAGGAGAGGGGTATTCATGTCAATGCTCCGTGCCCAGGTAGGCGGCCCGCACCTGCGGGCTTTGCTGCACCTCGGCGGGCGTGCCCTCCATCAGGTGCGTGCCGAATTCCATGACGACGAGGCGGTCGCACACGTCCATCACCAGGCCCATGTCGTGCTCCACCAGCAGGATGCTCATGCCTTCGCTGCGCAGCTGGCGCAGCACGCCGGCGAGCGCTTCCTTTTCCTTGTGGCGCAGGCCGGCGGCCGGCTCGTCCAGCAGCAGCAGCGCCGGGTTGCCGCACAGCGCGCGCGCGATCTCCAGCAGCCGCTGCGGGCCCATGGCCAGGTTGCCGGCGAGCTCGTGCAGCGCATCGCCCAGGCCCACGCGCTCGAGCTGGCGCTGCGCCTCCTTGAACAGCTGCTGTTCCTCTGCGCGGTCCAGCCGCAGCATGGCCGACAGCGCCCCCCGGTGGCCGCGCAGGTGGGCGCCCAGTGCCACGTTCTCGAGCACGGTCATGTCGGGGATCATCTTCACGTGCTGGAAGGTGTGCGAGATGCCGCGCCGGGCGATCTGGCGCGAAGGCAGGCCGCTGATGGTTTCGCCGCGAAAGCGCACGCCGCCGCCGCTGAGCGAGAGCAGGCCCGTGATCAGGTTGAAGGTGGTGGACTTGCCGGCGCCGTTGGGGCCGATCAGCCCGACGATCTGGCCGGCCCGGATCTGGAAGCTGATGTCGTTGACCGCCACCAGCCCGCCGAACTGCTTGCGGATGGCCTCGACCTCGAGCACCAGTTCACCGTGCGCGGGCTGGGGCGTGCCGGGCAGCGCGGCGGCCTGCTGCCAGTCCACGGCGCGCTGGCGCCGCGGTAGCCGGCGATCGATGAAGTCCCACAGGCCGTCGGGCAGGTACTTGAGCACCAGCACGATCACAATGCCGAACACGATGATCTCGTAGCTGCCGCTGGTGCCGATGAGCTTGGGCAGCAGCACCTGGAGCTGGTCTTCGAGCACCTTGGTCAACGCCGAGCCCGTGAGCGCGCCCCAGACATGGGCGGCGCCGCCGATGACGGCCATGAACAGGTACTCGATGCCCATCTTGAGGCCGAACGGCGAGGGGTTGACGGTGCGCTGGAAGTGCGCGAACAGCCAGCCCGACACCGAGGCCAGCAGCGCCGCCAGCACGAAGATGCCGACCTTGTGGCGCAGCGTGTCGATGCCCATGGCCTCGGCCATCTGCGAGCCGTTCTTGAGCGCGCGGATGGCGCGGCCGGTGCGCGAGTCGAGCAGGCGCACCAGCGCGAAGGCGGCCAGCAGCACGATCAGCCAGGTCAGCACGAAGAACACGCGGCGCTGGCCGATGTCCCAGCCGAACAGCGAGAGCCCCTTGACGCCGAGGATGCCGTCGTACTTGCCCAGGGCTTCGAGGTTGCCCATCAGGTAGTACAGCGACAGCGCCCAGGCGATGGTGGCCAGCGGCAGGTAGTGGCCCGACATGCGCAGCGTGATCGAGCCGATCACCAGCGCGCTGAGCGAGGTGATGCCGAGCCCGATGAACAGCGTGAGCCAGGGCGAGAGGCCGGTGTTCACCGTGAGGTAGGCCGTGGTGTAGGCGCCGATGCCGACGAACGCCGCCTGGCCGAACGAGGTCAGGCCGCCCACGCCGGTGAGCAGCACCAGGCCGAGCACCGGCAGGCTGTACAGGCCGATGTAGTTGAGCTGGATGATCCAGAAATCGGGCAGCGGCAGCAGCGGGATCAGCACCAGGGCTGCCAGCAGCAGGCCGAGGCCGGCGGCACGCAGGGAGAACTTGCTTGACGAGGAGGCCATGTCAGTGTTCCTCATCGGAATGGCCGCTGCGCAGCGAACGCCACAGCAGCACCGGCAGGATGATCGTGAACACGATCACCTCCTTGAAGGCGCTGGCCCAGAACGAGCCGAAGGCCTCGATCACGCCGACGAACAGCGCGCCGATGGCCGCGCCCGGGTAGCTGGAGAGGCCCGCGATCACCGCGGCCACGAAGCCCTTGAGGCCGATCAGGAAGCCCGAGTCGTAGAACACGGTGGTGGTGGGGCCGATCAGCAGGCCCGACAGCCCGCCGATCAGGCCGGCCATGGCAAACGTGAGCTGGCCCGCGGTCTGGGTGGAGATGCCCATCAGGCGCGCGCCCAGGCGGTTCACGGCGGTGGCGCGCAGCGCCTTGCCGTAGAGGCTGCGCTCGAAGAAAAGCCACAGCAGCACGATCAGCGCCAGCGAGGCCGCGCCGATGATGACGGTCTGGCCGGTGATGTTGAGCGGGCCCATGGCAAAGCGGACGTCCCAGAACGAGGGGTTGCGAAAGCCCTCGGCGCCGAAGAACAGCAGGCCGAGACCGGTCATGGCGAAATGCACGCCGACCGACACGATCAGCAGCACCAGGGTGCTGGCGCCGGCCAGCGACTGGTAGGCCACGCGGTAGACCAGCGGCCCGAAGGCGGTGACGATGCAGATCGTCAGCAGGGCCTGCAGCAGCAGGGGCAGCTGGTGCGGCGCGGCCCAGAACGAGAGACCGCAGACCACCAGCGGGATCAGCAGGGTGCGGCCGGCGGCCTGGAGCGCCGGTGCGGCCCGGTGGTGGCGCCGCCAGGCGGTGGCCAGGTCCATGAGCGCGGCCACGGCCGCCAGGATCAGCAGCAGCCAGACGGTGCCCGGCACCTGGCCGGTCTGGAAGATGGCCAGGGTGAGCGCGCCGTAGGCCACGAACTCGCCCTGAGGGATGAAGATGACGCGGGTGACGGCGAACACCAGCACGATGGCCAGCCCGAGCAGCGCGTAGATGGCGCCGTTGGTGAGGCCATCGAGCATCAGGATGCTGGCGATTGAAATGTCCATGGGCGAAAGGGTGGGCAGGGCTCAGGTGGAAAACCAGCGGGCCGGCCCCGGATCGCCGAAGCGAAAGGCCGGCCCGCCGGGGGCGGGAGCGCGGAGGCTTATTCGACCTTCCAGTCGCCGTTGACGACCTTCAGCATCACGCCGGTCTCGTTGGTGAAGCCCCAGTGGTCCTGCGCCGTCCAGTCGAGCACGCCGTGCGCCACGACAGTGCGGCCCATGCCCTCGAACGCATCGCGCAGTGCGGCGCGGAACTCCTTGGTGCCGGGCTTGGCCTTCTTCAGCGCCACCGGGACGGCTTTTTCCAGCACGATCATCGCGTCATAGCTGTGGCCCGCGAACTGGTTGCGCGAACCCGGGCCGTAGGCCTTCTCGTACTTCTGCACGAAGTCGATCGCCAGCTTCTTGGACGGGTGGCTGTCGGGCAGCTGCTCCGCGATCACGGCCGGGCCGGACACCACCAAGGTGCCTTCCACGTCCTTGCCTCCGATGCGCATCAGGTCGCGCGTGGCAGCGGCATGCGTCTGATAGATCTTGCCCTTGTAGCCGCGTTCGACGATGGCCTTCTCCGGCATGGCGGCGCCGCTGCCCGAGGCCACGACCAGGATCGCGTCGGGGTTGCCCGCGGTCAGCTTCAGGGCCTGCGCCGTGACGCTGGTGTCGGCGCGCGCGAAGCGCTCCACGCCGGTGACCTTGATGCCGTTCTTCTCGGCCTCGGCCGTGAAGTCCTTGAGCCAGAGTTCGCCGTAGGCGTCGGTGTAGCCGAGGAAGCCGACGGTCTTGATGCCCTGCTTCTTCATGTGGCCGACCATGGCATAGGCCATGACGCCGTTGGACTGCGGCAGGCGGAAGGTCCACTTGTCCTTGCCGGGCGGCAGGCCGGCGGGCGAGGCGGCCAGCTGGACCGTGCCGGATTCCGCTGCGATGTCGGCCATCGGGATCGCCACCGGCGTGGCGGCGGAGCCGATGATCACGTCCACCTTGTCCTCGGTGATCAGGCGCTGCGTGTTCTTCACGCCGGTGGTGGGGTCGGTCGCGTCGTCGAGCACGACGACCTTGAGCTTCTCGCCGGCGATGCTTTGGGGCCACAGCGCGATGGCGTTCTTCATGGGGATGCCCAGGCCCGAGGCGGGGCCGGTGAGCGGCAGCACCACGCCGATGGTGAGGTCGGCCATGGCGGCGCCTGCGGCGAGGGTGGCAATCGCGGCGGTGATCAAGGTCTTGGCAATTTTCATGGTGATGTCTCCTGGTGGATTGAGGGCGGAAAAAAGGGGGCGCGTGCCGTGTGGCGCGCTTCAGCGCGGCGCCATGCGCAGCGCGCCGTCGAGCCGGATCACCTCGCCGTTGAGGTGCGTGTTGGCCACGATGTGCGCGGCGAGCTGGGCGAACTCCTCGGGCTTGCCCAGCCGCGGCGGGAACGGGATGGACGCGGCCAGCGAGGCCTGCACCGGCTCGGGCAGCTGCTTCATGAGCGGCGTGGCGAACAGGCCCGGTGCGATGGTGCAGGCGCGGATGCCGTGCTGCGCGAGGTCGCGCGCCATCGGCAGCGTCATGCCCACGAGGCCGCCCTTGGAGGCGCTGTAGGCCTGCTGGCCGACCTGGCCGTCGAAGGCCGCCACCGAGGCCGTGAACAGGATCACGCCGCGTTCGCCGTCTTCCAGCGGAGCCAGTTTCGCGCACTCGGCGGCGAACAGCCGTGTCATGTTGTAGGTGCCGATCAGGTTGACGTTGACGACCCGGGCGAAGTCTTCCAGCGGCGCGGCGCTGCCGTCCTTGCCGACCACGCGCTTGGCGGTGCCGATGCCGGCGACGTTCATGAGGATGCGGGCCGGGCCGTGCGCGGCGGCAGCCTGGGCCAGAGCCGCCGTCACGCTGTCGGCGCTGGTGATGTCGCATTGGCAGGCCACGCCGCCGATGTCGACCGCGACCTTCTCGGCGAGCGCCAGGTTCACGTCGAGCACGGCGACTTTCGCGCCCAGGCGGGCGAGCTCGCGCGCGGTGGCCTCGCCGAGGCCGGAGGCGCCGCCGGTGACGAGGGCGGCTTGTCCCTGGATGTTCATGGCTTGTTTCCTTGCGGGGTGTCTTGCGGGATGAGGGTGAAAGGCAGCGTGCCGCCGTGCAGCGCGTTGACCAGGGCCTCGCGGTGCTTGAGCACGGCGCGCTGGTTGATCGAGCCCTTGTCGGTGACCTCGCCCTTGTCGATGGAAGGGGGCTCGGCCATCAGGTGAGCGCGCGCGATGCGGTTGGCGCTGCCGGTGGCGGCCGCGGCGAGCTGGTTGACGACCTTCTGGAAATGCGCCTGCACCGGTGCGCTTTCCAGCACCTGCGGCAGCGTGGCATCGGCGCCCAGGCCGCTGAGCGCGCGGCAGGCCGCCGTCGGGAACAGCAGCGCGCCGACTTCCTTGAGGTTGATGCCGGTCAGCACGGCGTCCTGGATGTAGGGGGCGCCGGCCGCAATGATCTTCGCGCGCATCGGCCCCACGCTGACGAAGGTGCCGGTGGCGAGCTTGAAGTCCTCGGCGATGCGGCCGTCGAACTTCAGGCCCTGGTGGATGTCCTGCTCGTCGATCCACCGGACCGCGTCGCCGGTGGCGAAGAAGCCTTCCTCGTCGAAGGCTTCCTTCGTGGCTTCGGGCGAGCGCCAGTAGCCCGGCGTGATGTTGGGGCCGCGGTAGCGCACCTCGGTCTTGCCGTCCACCGGCACCAGCTTGAGCTCGATGCCGGGCGACGGCACGCCGATGTCGCCGGCCTTCACGTTGGGGCTGGTCACGAAGATCGCGAACGGGGCCGATTCGGTCATGCCCAGGCCCGTGCCCATTACGATGCGCTCGCCGACCTCGGCTTCCTGGGTCTGGTGCAGGCTGTCCCAGATCGGCTGCGCCAGCGCGGCGCCCGAGTAGAAGAACATCTTCACGCGCGACAGCAGCGTCTGGCGCAGCTGCGCATCGCTCTTCATTGCGTGGGCGATGGCCTCGAAGCCGGTCGGCACGTTGAAATACACCGTGGGCGCGATCTCGCGCAGGTTGCGCAGCGTCTCGCCCATCAGCGCGGGCGTGGGCTTGCCGTCGTCGATGTAGAGCGTGCCGCCGTTGTAGATCGTGAGGCCGACGTTGTGGTTGCCGCCGAAGGTGTGGTTCCACGGCAGCCAGTCCACCAGCACCGGCGGCTCCTCGGTCAGCACCGGCATGGACTGGCGCATCTGCTGCTGGTTGGCGCACCACATGCCATGCGTGTTGATCACGGCCTTGGGCAACTTGGTCGAGCCCGAGGTGAACAGGAACTTGGTGATGGTGTCGGGGCCGGTGGCCTGCATCGCCGCGTCCACGGCCGAGGTGGCGGGCGTGGCCAGCAGGCTGGCGAAGGCGGTGGCGGAGCGGCCTTCGAGGGTGCCCGAATGGACGGCCACCTCGACGTCGGCGCCGACCGTGGCGGCGATCGCCCGGCCGTAGCGCGCCGCATCGCTCGCGAACACCAGGCCGGGGGTCAGCGTGTTCAGCACATGGCGCAGCTTGTCGTAGTCCTGGCTGACCGTGGAGTAGGCCGGCGACACCGGGCAGTAGGGCACGCCGGCATAGAGGCAGCCCAGCGCCAGCAGCGCGTGCTCGAGGCTGTTCTCACTGAGGATGGCCACCGGCCGTTCGGCGTTCAAGCCGCGGTCCAGCAGGGCCTGGCCGATGCTGCGCGCGCTGGCCAGCGCCTCGCCGTAGGAGATGTGGCGCCAGTCGCCGGTGCTGCCGTCGGCCTGGCGTTCGCGGCGGGCAATGAAGGTGCGCCCGGGGACGGCCTGGGCCCAGTACAGCAGCCGGTCGGTCATGCGCAGGGCGTAATCCGACAGGGCCTGGTCGGCCTGCAGGTAGCGCGCGCCGTTGGCGCCTTCGCGCAGCAGGACGCGGGTGACGCCGAAGGTCAGCGGGCGGTATCGGGGTTGGGTCGTCTCGCTCATGGTTCTTCTGGGTGAATCTCGGTGGGCGGCGGATCAGCCTTTGGCAACCTTGCCGGCGCGGCCTTCGAGGAAGGCGCGCACGCGCTCCTTGGCCTCCGGGGCGCTCTGCGCGATGGCCGCCATCATCGCTTCGGTGAGGAAGCCCTGGTCGGCCGGCTGCTCGGCGATGCGCGGCAGCGCGTGCATCAGCGCGTAGTTGGTCAGCGGCGCGTTCTGCGCCACGCGCTCGGCCAGTTCCAGCGCCTTGTCGAAAGCCTGGCCGGGCGGCACGAGGTACTGCGCGAAACCGGCGCGCTCGCCGTCCTGCGCGTTGTAGACGCGGCCGGTGAGCATCATGTCGGTCATGCGGGCCACGCCGATCAGCTTGGGGATGCGGACCGAGCCGCCGCCGCCCACGAAGATGCCGCGCGAGCCCTCGGGCAGCGCATAGAAGGTGGTTTCGTCGGCCACGCGGATGTGGCAGGTGCTGGCCAGCTCGAGCCCGCCGCCGACCACGGCGCCGTGCAGCGCGGCGATCACCGGCACCGGGCCGTACTGCACGCGCTCCAGCGCGCTGTGCCACATGCGCGAATGGTGCAGGCCCTGGCCGGCATCGCGCTCCTGGAGTTCGCCCAGGTCGAGGCCGGCGCAGAAATGCTCGCCCTCGCCGGCGAGCACGGCGGCGCGGGTGGTGTCGGGCAGGTTCTCGAACAGCTTGCGCAGGGCCAGGATCAGGCCGTCGTTCAGCGCATTGCGCTTGGCGGGGCGGCTCAGGCGGATCACGGCAATGGCGCCGCGCATGTCAAGTTGGATGTCTTTGCTGGTCATGGTTGCTTTTCAGGGTCGAATGAATTATCGTTATGAAATATAACCAACTCAATGCCGCCGTAGCCGCATTTCATCAGTGTTTACCCTAAGCTTTGGGCCGCTCCCAGGAGACTGACATGGACCACAAGAACCTCGTTGCCATCGACATACACACCCACGCCGAGGTGAGCTGCTGGAACCCGTTCGACAACTACGGTGAGGAATACGACCGCGCAGCCGACAAGTACTTCCGCAACAGCCGGCGCCCCACGATCCAGGAGACGATCGACTACTACCGCGAGAAGAAGATCGGCCTGATCATGTTCACGGTGGACAGCGAGTCCCAGCTCGGCCGCCGCCGCATCCCCAACGAGGAGATCGCCGAGGCCGCGCAGAAGAACAGCGACATGATGATGGCCTTCGCCAGCATCGACCCGCACAAGGGCAAGATGGGCGCGCGCGAGGCCGAGCGCCTGATCAAGGAGCACGGCGTCAAGGGCTTCAAGTTCCACCCCACGGTGCAGGGCTACCACCCCTACGACAGGATGGCCTGGCCGATCTACGAGGTGATCAACGCGCACAAGCTGCCGGCCATCTTCCACACCGGCCACAGCGGCATCGGCTCGGGCATGCGCTGCGGCGGCGGCCTGCGCCTGGAGTACAGCAACCCGATGCACCTGGACGACGTGGCGATCGACTTCCCCGACATGCAGATCGTCATGGCGCACCCGAGCTTCCCGTGGCAGGACGAGGCGCTGAGCGTGGCCACGCACAAGCCCAATGTGTGGATCGACCTGTCGGGCTGGAGCCCCAAGTACTTTCCGAAGCAGCTCGTGCAGTACGCCAACACGCTGCTGAAGGACCGCATCCTGTTCGGCAGCGACTACCCGCTGATCACGCCCGACCGCTGGATGAAGGATTTCGAGGAGGCCGGCTTCAAGCCCGAGGTGATGCCCGGCATCCTCAAGGGCAATGCGGTGCGGCTGCTGGGGCTGGAGGCGGCCTGATCCCGGTTGCTATCGAAAATATAGCAACAAACGACCAGGCGACGAGGACATCAGGCGCTTTTCGCCTGAAAAACGGCACTCACTCGGCCTTGATGCCCGCGGCCTTGATCACCTGGGCCCATTTCTCGACCTCGGCCTTCTGGAAGGCTGCGATCTGCGTGGTGCTGAGGTCGGCCGGCTCCATGCCGAAGCCCTTCATCCTGGCCTGCATCTCGGGCTGCGCCAGGATCTTGCGAATTTCGCCGTGCAGGCGGTCGATGACGGGCGCGGGCGTGCCGGCCGGCACGAAGATGGCCTGCCACGACACCACCTCGAAGTCCTGCAGCCCGGCCACGCCCGACTCGGCCACCGTGGGCACGTCGGGCAGCGAACTCAGCCGCTGCGCCGAGGTGACCGCGATGGCGCGCAGCTTGCCGCTCTGGATGTGCGGCGCCGCCACCACCGTGGTGTCGAACATCATGTCGACCTGGCCGCCGATCACGTCCTGGATCGCCGGGCCGCTGCCCTTGTAGGGCACGTGCGTGAACTTCACCCCCGACTTGTAGGCCAGCAGCTCCAGCGCCAGGTGCTGCGAGGTGCCGGTGCCGGCCGAGGCCGACGACAGGCCGCCGTTGCGCGTCTTGCTCGCGGCCAGCACGTCTTTCAGGCTCTTGTACGGGCTGTTGGCGTTGACTACCAGCACCACCGGATTGGTGCCGATCAAGGTGACGGGCGCGAACGACTTGATCGGGTCGTAGCCGATCTTCGGGTACAGGCTCACGTTGATGGCGTGCGAGCTGATGGTGCCGCCCAGCAGCGTGTAGCCGTCCGGCGCGGCGCGCGCGGCGATCTCCGAGCCCACGCTGCCGCCGGCGCCGCCCTTGTTGTCGATCACCACGCTGGTGCCCAGCGTGGTGCCGAGCTGCTGGCTGATGAGCCGGCCCAGCGTGTCGGTGGTGCCGCCGGCCGGGAACGGCACGAGGTAGGTGATGGCCTTGGCCGTCGGCCAGCCGCCCTGGGCCCGGGCGGGCAGGGCGGCAAGCGGGGTGGCCAGGGCGGCCATGGCGGTGTGGATCAGGGCGCGGCGTTGCATGGGGTTGTCTCCTTGGGTGTTGAATGAGGCATGAGCCCGGCCGCGCCAGCGGGGCGCGCGCGGCCGGTGGGCTGGGCTGTGTCCTGGCGGCCGTTCATGCTGGGCTCCCGAGCACCGCAAGGGCCTGCGCCTCGATCCGGCGGCCGTCGCGGATGATGTCGTGCGCGCGGCGCGGGTCCATCAGCATGATGTACTGGTGCGGCACGCTGCCGGTCCGGGCCAGCGCCTGCACCGTGTCGGCATGGCGTTCAAGGGCTTCGAGCAGGCGGGACAGCGCCTTGTGGTCGTCCTCGCGGTGCCCGGCCTGCGGATCGCCAAGCCAGCGCGCATACAGGCAGACCTTGGCGCACAGCTCGAGCCCCTCGACCCAGGTGTCGAAATGCGCGAAGCCCGCCTGGACGAAGGCCTGGACCCGGGTGTCCACGGCTGGCGCCGCGCGGCGCACGTCGGCCACCAGGGCGCGCGCCAGCGCGAGCGCCTCGTCCTTCTCGGCCAGCGCGCGCTCGAGGCGGCGGCGGTCGAGCTGGAGGTCGCCGGCCCGCTCGGGGGCCCAGACGGCCAGGCTGTCGCGGTTCTCCATGCCCCACCAGGCCCGCTCGATGCTGCGCGGCAGCATGCTGTTGTCGGCGGACACGAAGCCGTCGATGTAGGCGGCGCGCCGCACCACAGGCTCGGTCCGTTCGAGCAGGGCGGCCAGCCAGCCGGCGGCGCCTTCATCCCAGCCACGCTCGGCCAGCCAGCGCCGGCAGGCCTGTGCGGCGTCGATGTCCTGGCCGCGCGCCAGCGCCGCCGCGCCGATGAGGTTGATCTCGTTGAGCGTGTCGAGTGCGTCGAGGTCGTTGATGCGCTCCCACTCGATGCGGAAGATGCCGCCTTCGACGCCATGGGCCTGCCAGTGCGCCATGCGCCGGCGCAGGTCGTCGAGCACCAGGCAGGGCATGCAGCCCCAGCCGAAGAACTGGCCCATCACGTCGTACTCGACCCATTGCGTGCGCCGCACCTGGCGGATCGCCGGGTTGTCGGGGAAGCCCAGGTAGAAGTCGTGCGGCGTCGCCTTGATGCAGAAGATCACGTCCTCGGGCGCGGCGTCCACCGCCTCGATCAGCGGCGCATGGTCGGCCGGCTTATAGGCGAAGTCGCGCACCGCGAGCCGCTTGCCGTGCCGCGCGATCGGTGCGTGCAGGCAGGCGATCATGCGGGCATACCAATCGACCAGCGGCTCCTCCTGGCAGCGCGCGCAGCGGCAGGTCTTCTGCACACGCGAGGCGCGGCTTTCCTGCGAGCCGAAGCTCACGATCAGGCCCGCGAGGGCCGGGAAGTCGCCGAACAGCTCGTCCATCTTGTGGCCGAGGTACTCCGTCCAGAAGGGCTCGGAGGGACAGATCGCGCCATTCTTGAACACCTCGGGGTGCAGGGCGAACACCTCGTCGGAAAAGCCGATCTCCTTGACGTTGACCCACACCGCCACGCCGGCAGCGCCGGCCATGGCGAGCAGGTGCTCAAAGTAGGCGCGGCGGTTGAAGATCGCGTTCTCGCCGCGGCGCGACGGCAGGTCGCTCCACAGCGCATAGGGATCGAAGTAGGCGCGCGGGTAGACGAGCTGGTGCACCAGGTCCGACTCGTGCAGCACCAGCGTGTTCATGCCGTGGCGCTGCATGAAGGCGAGCACGCGCTGCACGCGCTCGCGCTCCCACATGCGCTGGCCATGCATCTCGACGGCGCGCATCGCCAGCGTCATGCCGTCACCTCTTCGGTGGGCGCCGCCAGGCGCGCAAGCTGGGCTTCGATGTCCAGCGCCAGCGCACGGACGCGCGAGACGTCGAGCAGCCAGTAGGCATAGTGCGGGTAGTGCGTGCCCGCGAGCACGGCATCGATCTGCCGGGCGAACTCGCGCAGCGGAGGCACGGCCGCGCCGGCCGCCTCGATCCAGGCCGCTTCGCCCGAGCGCCGGGCGCGGTCGGCAGAGAACACCGCCCGCGCGCACAGCATGTAGCCCTGCACATAGTGCTCGTACAGCCCGAGCATGGTCTCGAGCTCCGCGGCCACCGCCGGTGGCAGGCCCAGTTCGCGCGGCCGCAGCAGGGCGCCGAGCCGGCGCACCTCGGCGAGCGCCTGCTCCTTTTCCGCGAAGATGATCTCGAGGTTCTCGTCGGTCGGCTCCAGCAGCCGCGAGGCGCCGGGCTCCCAGTCGTCCCGGCCATGGATGTGGACCAGCATGTCGAAGGCCTTGGCCAGCGATTCGGGGTACTGGTCATCCTCGTGGAACAGGTGGCCGCGCACGTAGGCGGCCTTTTCCATGACCTGCCACGACGCCCGCATGTAGTCGCGCAGCCAGACCGGCGCCTGCGGATGCGCCGGCACCTGCGGCGGCGCCATCTCCGAGGCCGAGCGCATCGGCGAGTACAGGCCGTGCCGGGCCCAGGCCGCGTAGATGCCGTCCAGGTCGCGCTCCACGTCCTGCGCCAGCATCGCGCCGCCGATCACGTTGAGGATGTTCGGACTGTTGAAGCTGCCCGCGTCGGTGATCACCTCCCAGTCGGTGCGCAGCGAGATGCCCTCGGCCCCGCTGGCCAGCGCGTGCCGCATGCGCCGCTGCATGTCCTCGACCACGCTGAGCGGGAAGAAGCCGAGGCCGAAGAACTGGCCCCAGGTGTCGTACTCGATCCACTGCCGCAGGCCTGCGGTGTGGCCGATGCGCGGGTTGTCGGGGAAGGTGGGGTAGTAGTCGTGCGGCGTGTTCTTCAGCGAGATCACGATGTCGGGCGAGCAGCGGCGTGCCGCGTCGAGCATGTGGCTCTGCTGGTCGGCCGAGTAGGAGAAGTCGCGCACCGCGAGCGTCTTGCCCGCGGCCGCGAGCGGCCGCTCCATCGCGCCGAGCAGGTCGGCGTACCAGTCCGCCGGCGACAGCGCGGCGCAGCGTTCGCAGCGGCAGCTGTTGGCCGAGATCGACACCTTGCTCTCGCGCGTGCCCGGGCTGACGATCACGCCCGCCAGATCGGGCACGGCCTGCACCAGCTCGCACATCTTGATGTCGAGGAACTTCCACCAGAACGGATCGCTCGGGCAGACCGAGCCGTCGGCGCCGCGCAGGCCCGGCACGATCTCGAGCAGCGCATCGGCGAACCAGATCTCCTTGATCTGCAGGTACAGGCGGATGCCCAGCGCCTTGGCTTCGCGCGCCACCTTGTTGATGTAGTGGCGGTTCTGGTAGATCGAGTGCAGCCGCACCGGCCAGCGCTTCCACATGAGCTCGTCGGGAAAGAAGGCCTCGGGGAACACCAGGTGCTCGACGATGTCGTTCTGATGGAACACGAGCGCATTCATGTCGAACTGGTGCATGAAGCTCAGCGCCTGCTCGACCTGTGCCCATTGCCACATGCGGCTGGAGTGGAATTCGAGCGCGCGAACCGCAAAGCCGCGGGCACCGGCCCTGGCGCCCGCCGAGGGCGTCTTGCTGTCGAACGTCATTTGACTTGCTGCCTCACCATCTGGAGGATGCCGGTCTGGGTGACGA
Source organism: Variovorax terrae (assembly GCF_022809125.1). Taxonomy (NCBI): domain Bacteria; kingdom Pseudomonadati; phylum Pseudomonadota; class Betaproteobacteria; order Burkholderiales; family Comamonadaceae; genus Variovorax; species Variovorax terrae. Next base: position 1,268,844 of record NZ_JALGBI010000001.1, read on the forward strand.
CCTGCTTGTAGTGGGCCTGCTGGTCGGTCCATTTGCGCGCGAACGCGGCCGGCCCCATGTAGACGGGCTCCAGCCCGAGCTGGCGGATCGAATCCTGCATCGCCGCCGTATTGAGCGCCTTGTCGAGAGCGTCGGCGAGCTTCTTCCTCACGGGCTCGGGCAGGTTCTTCGGCGCGCCGATGCCCTGCCAGAGGGTCACGACCACGTCATAGCCCTTCTCGCGCGCGGTAGGTGCGTCCTTGAACAGTGGGTCGGCCAGGCGCTGCTCGCCGAACACCACGAGCACCCGGATCTTGCCGGCCTTGACCTGTTCCTTGATGTCGACCGGGTTGATGCCGCCGGCCTGGATGTGGCCGCCCAGCAGCGAGGTGATCAGGCTGCCGCCGCCGTCGAAGTTGACGGGCTCCATCGGGATCTTGGCCAACTGCTGCAGGTGGGCCGGGCCGATGTGCGAGGTGTTGCCGATGCCGGTGATGCCGTAGTTGGTCTTCTGCGGATTGGCGCGCGCGTAGGCCGCGAATTCCTCGAAGGTCTTCCAGGGCGCGTCGCCCCTGACGGCCAGCACGAAAGGCACCTCGCCGACCTGGGCGATGGCGTCCAGATCGGTGGCGTAGTTGTGGCGCGCAATGCCGTAGAGCGGCTGCGTCACCATGCCGCTGTTCGTGATGCCGATGGTGTAGCCGTCGGGCTTGGCCTGCACCAGTTCATTGAGGCCGATCATGGCGGCGGCGCCGGGCTTGTTCTCGACTACCACGGCCTGGCCGAGCTGCTTTTCCAGATCGCGCGCGACCAGCCGGGCCACCAGGTCCGAGCTGCCGCCCGGACCGAACGGGACGATCATCTTGACCGGCCGGTTCGGGTAGTCCTGGCTCCAGGCCGCGGGGCCGGTGAGGCCCGCGCAGGCCGCCGCGAGGGCGGTGGCCAGAATTCGTCTTCGTTGGATGGGTGTCATGTCTATGTCTCCTTCGTTGTTATGGGGCTCTCGGGGCCCCGTCAGGTAATCGGTGCCGGATTGAACAGCACCAACGCGTTGTGCAGCTTCCAATGCTCTGCCCAGGTTTTCTTGCGGCCGCTGGCCACGTCCAGCATCAGACGGAACAGCTCCCAGCCCACGTCTTCGATGCTTGCCGTGCCGTCGGCGATGCGGCCGGCGTTCACGTCCATCAGGTCGTGCCAGCGGCGCGCCAGCTCGCTGCGCGTGGCCACCTTGATGACCGGGCAAGCGGCCAGGCCATAGGGCGTGCCGCGGCCGGTGGTGAAGACATGCAGGTTCATGCCGGCTGCGAGCTGCAGGGTGCCGCAGATGAAATCGCTGGCCGGCGTGGCGGCGTACACCAGGCCATGGTCTATGCGGCGGTCCGCCAGCCTTTGCCCCGGCGACAGCACGCCCGTGATCGGTGCGGTGCCGCTCTTGACGATGGAGCCCATGGCCTTCTCGACGATGTTCGACAGGCCGCCCTTCTTGTTGCCGGGCGTGGTGTTGGCGCTGCGGTCCGCCTTGCCCTTGTCGAGATAGGCGTCGTACCAGGCCATCTCCTGGATCATCGCCTGGGCCACGCCGGGGCTTGCCGCGCGCGAAGTGAGCTGGTCTATGCCGTCGCGCACCTCGGTCACCTCGCTGAACATCACGGTCGCGCCCGCGCGCACGAGCAAGTCGGTGCAAAAGCCCACCGCTGGATTCGCCGTGACGCCGCTGAACGCATCGCTGCCGCCGCATTGCACGCCCACGACCAGCGCGCTGGCGGGCACGGTCTCGCGCCGGCGCGCGTCAAGGCGCCGCAGGTGCGCCTGGGCGCTGTCCATGATGGCGTCGATCATGGACATGAAGCCCACATGCGCCTCGTCCTGCAGGCAGACCACGTCCAGCGCGGGCTCTCGCTGATCCACGATGGGAAAGGAGCCGGGCGGCAGCAGGCGCTCGGGCTGCAGCTTCTCGCAGCCCAGGCTCACCACCATCACCTCGCCGCCAAAGTTCGGGTTGTGGCTGATGTTGCGCAGCGTGCGCTGCGGTATTTCGGCGCCCGGGGCGTCGATTGCCACGCCGCAGCCATAGGTGTGTTCCAGCCCGACCACGTCATCGACGTTCGGGTATTTCGGCAGCAGTTCCGACTTGATCCTGCGCACCGCAAAGTCGAGCACGCCGGCCACGCATTGCACCGTGGTGGTGATGGCCAGGATGTTGCGCGTGCCGACCGAGCCGTCGGCATTGCGGTAGCCCTCGAAGGTGTAGCCTTCCAGCGGCGGCATCGCGGGCGGCCGCCGCGTGGCGATGGGCAGGCTGCCGTCCAGCTCGCGCGCCTCGGGCATCTTCAGCAGGCGTTCATGCACCCAGCTGCCGGCCGCGATGTCTTTTGCCGCATGGCCGATGGCCACGTTGTAGCGCAGCACGGGGGCGCCGGCGGGCAGGTCGGCCAGCGCCACCTTGTGGCCTTGCGGCACCGGCTCGCGCAGGGCGAGGCCCGAGGGCAGCAGGGTGCCAGCCGGCAGGCCGCCCTCGTTGGCGACGATCGCGACGTTGTCGCCCTCGTGCATGCGGATGAGCAGCGGGGGCTGGTGCGGCGGCGGGGCATTCATCGGGCGGTCCTCATTTGCCCATGAACAGGCCGGGCAGCCACATGGAGAACGCCGGCACGAAGGTCACCAGCATCAGCGCCGCGATCAGCGCGCCGTAGAACGGCCAGATCGTGCGCATCACATAGCCGACCGACACGCCGCCGATGGCGCAGCCGACGAACTGGGTCGTGCCCACGGGCGGCGTGTTCAGGCCGAGCGCGCAGTTGATCAGCATCACCATGCCGAACTGCACCGAGCTCATGCCGTAGTGCTGGGCGATCGGCAGGAAGATCGGCGTGCACAGCAGGATGGTGGCCGCCATGTCGAGGAAGGTGCCCAGCACGAACAGGATGACGTTGATGAGCAGGAAGATCATCCACGGCTCGGTGGTGATCCTGGACAGCATCTGCCCCGTGAGCTCGGCCACGCCATAGAGGCTGATGAGGTAGCCGAAGGTGCTGGAGATGCCGATCAGCAGCAGCACCACGCCGGTGGTGCGCACCGCCTTGGCCGCAGCCTTGATGAAATGCTCCCACTTCAGGGTGCGGTAGACGAAGATCGTCAAGGCCAGGGCGTAGAGCACGGCCACGGCGGCCGACTCGGTGGCGGTGAAGACGCCGCTCAGGATGCCGCCCAGGATCAGCACCACCACGAACAGGCCGGGCAGGGCGGCGGCGAACGAGCGCGCCACGATGCTCCAGCCCGGGAACGTGCCCGCCGGGTAGCCGCGCCTGACGGCCACCAGGTAGGCGGCGGCCAGGTTGCTCAGGGTCAGGATCAGGGCGGGCAGCAGGCCGGCCAGGATCAGCGCCGCGATCGACACCTTGCCGCCGGCCGCCAGCGAATAGATGATGAGGTTGTGGCTGGTGGGCATCAGCGCACCGACCAGGGCCGCGTGCGTGGTCACGTTGACGGCGTAGTCCGCGTGGTAGCCCTCCTTCTTCATCATCGGGATCATCACGGCGCCCATGGCCGAGACATCGGCCACCGGCGAGCCCGAGACGCCGCCGAACAGCGTGCAGGCCACCACGTTGGACATGCCCAGGCCGCCGCGCACGTGGCCGACCAGGTTCTTCGCCAGCGCGACGATGCGGTCGGCGATGCCGCCGTACATCATCAGCTCGCCGGCGAAGATGAAGAACGGAATCGCCAGGAAGGAGAAGATGCCCATGCCGGAGGTCATCTGCTGGAAGCCGACGGCCAGCGGCAGCCCTTCGTAGAGCAGGGTGGACAGGGCTGACAGCCCGATGGCGAACGCCACCGGCACGCCCAGCAGCAGGAACAGCGTGAAACTGACGCAGAGGATGGTGAGAGCCATGAATCAATTCCAGGAGGGTTCCACTTCGCGCCCCTGGGCCAGGGCCATCAGGTGTTCGATCGAAAACAGGACGATGAGGACGCCCGCGACGGCCGCGGGAATGTATTTCCAGCCCTCGGAAATCCACAGCGTGGGCAGGCGGTAGGACCAGACGGACAGGGCGAGGTAGCCGCAGTTCCAGGCCATGGCGGCGCCGAACAGCAGCACCAGCGCGTGGATCAGGTATTCCATCCGCAGGCGGATGCGCTCGGGCGCCAGGATCAGCAGCGACTCCAGGCCGATGTGGCCCGCATCGCGCACGCCGACGGCGGTACCCAGCATGGTGACGTAGAGCACCAGCAGCAGGGCCAGGCTCTCCGCCCAGGTGGGCGTGTTGTTGAGAACGTAGCGGCCGAACACCTGCCAGGACACGGCGCAGATCAGCGCCACGATGCCGGCGATGCCCAGCCACATGCAGGCCCGGGCGAGCCGGCGGCAGAGGGTGGTGTACATGGTGAAGCGTCGTGCATCCGCCGGGCCCGGGCCTGCGGCAGGCCCGGACGGCAGCGGAAGGAGGTGTTACTTCGTGTCCTGGATGCGCTTGACCAGGTCCTTGAGCTTGGCGTCCGTGATGAACTTGTCATACACCGGCTTCATCGCGGACTGGAACGAGGCCTTGTCGACCTCGATGATCTGGGCGCCGCCGGCCTTCACGATGGCCAGCGATTTCTCCTCGCGCTCGTCCCACAGCTTGCGCATGTAGGGCACCGATTCCTTGGCGGCCTGGCGGATCGCCTTCTGGTCGTCGGGGCCGAGCGTGTCCCACACGCGCTTGGAGAACAGCAGCATCTCGGGCGCCATCGAGTGGTCGGTCACCGAGAAGTACTTGGCCACCTCGAAGTGGCGCGAGCTTTCGTAGGACGGGTAGTTGTTCTCGGCGCCATCCACCAGGCCGGTCTTGAGCGCGGTGTAGACCTCGCCGAACGGCATGGGCGTGGCGTTGGCGCCCATGGCTTCGAGCAGCGCGACCCACAGGTCGGACTGCTGCACGCGGATCTTCAGGCCCTTGGCGTCGGCCAGGGTGCGCACCGGTTTCTTGGCGGTGTAGAGAGAGCGCGAGCCGCTGTCGTAGTAGGCCAGGCCGATGAAGCCCTGGGGCGCGCAGGAGGCCAGGATCTCCTCGCCGATCGGGCCGTCGAGCACATGGCGCATGTGTTCCTTGGAGCGGAACAGGAAGGGCATGGTCGGCACCTGCGTCGAGGCACAGATGTTGTTCATCGGCGCGATGTTCACGCGCGTCATGGCCAGCGCGCCGATCTTGGTCTGCTCGATGGTGTCCTTCTCGTTGCCCAGGGCGCTGTTGTTGAACACCTTGATGCTGTGTTTGCCGTTGGTCAGCGCCTTCAGGCGCTCGCCCATGAACTTGACGGCATCGACCGTGGGATAGCCGTCGGGGTGGATGTCGGAGGAGCGGAATTCGGTGGCGTGGGCGCTGAATGCCAGTGCGGCAGCCAGGCCCACGAGGCCATGTCGGAGCGTTTGTTGGAGTGTCATGTCTTCCTCTCAGGTTGGTGGTGTGGCAAGGGAAAGGGGGTCAGCCGGCGAACGCCGGCTCCGGCAGGCCGCGCACGCCGGGGTGCAGCGCGAACACGCCGCCGGCCAGCGGCTGGTCCGACAGGTCGATGCCATCCGGCCGGATCGAGGTGACGAACAGCGTGTCCAGGCCAGGGCCGCCGAAGGCGCACATGGCGGGTTTCTTCACCGGCACGGGCAGCGAGCGGTCGAGCTGGCCGGCGGGTGTGAAGCGGTGCACCAGCCCGGCGTCGTTGCCGCAGATCCAGTAGCCGCCGTCCTCGTCCACCGCGGCGCCGTCGGGCCGGCCGGGCAGCGGGGCCATGTCCACGAACAGGCGGCGACGCGAGGGCGTGCCGCTGGCGGTGTCGTAGTCGAATGCCCAGATCTTCTGCACCGAGGGGTGCGAATCCGACAGGTACATGGTGCGGCCGTCCGGGCTGAAGGCCAGGCCGTTCGGCACGATGAAGCCGTCCAGCCGCGGCGCCAGATCGCTATTGTTTTGATAGCAATAAAGCACCCCGGCATGCCGACCTGCGGCCATATCGAGCAACATGGTGCCGGCCCAAAAGCGGCCCTGGCGGTCGCAGCGACCGTCGTTGAAGCGCATGCCGGGCTGGGCGTGCCGTACCACCGCCAGAGGCTGGGCGGCCAGCGCGCCGGCGCTGCCCGGGGCCAGGTGGAACAGGCCCGACTCCATTGCCGCGAGCCAGCCGCCCTGGGCATGCGGCGCGATGCAGCCGGTCATCTCCGGCGTGGCCCAGGCGCTGAGCCCGCCGCTGGCGGTGTGCCAGCGGTGCAGCCGGCGCGCCGGGATGTCCACCCAGTAGAGCGCCTGCTCATCCGGGCGCCAGACCGGGCTCTCGCCGGTGGCGTTGCGTGCGTCGACAACCAGTTCGGCCTGCATGGGGATGCTCGCGGTGGGTGATGTCAGAGCGTCTCGAACGGGCCGGCCTTGACGAAGTTGCCGCCCTGGTAGACGGCGACGGCTGCGTCAGGCGCCGGCAGCGGCTGCTGCTCCACCTGGCCGCGAAAGGCCTCGGAGCTGTCCCGGGCCTCGAAGCCCAGGTGCGCGGCCAGATGGTTGTTCCACCAGAGGTTGCGGTTGGCCGACATGCCATAGACCACGGTGTGGCCGACGCCCGGCGTGAACAGGCTGCGGCGCACCAGTTCGGTCAGGTCGCGGTAGCTCATCCAGGTGGACATCATGCGGCGGTCCCTGGGCTCGGGAAACGACGAGCCGATGCGGATGCACACGGTTTCGATGCCGTAGCGGTCGAAGTAGAAGCGCGACAGGTCCTCGCCATAGGACTTGGACAGGCCGTAGTAGCCGTCGGGCCGGCGCGCGGCGCCGGCGTCGATCGTCTCGTCCTGGCGGTAGAAGCCGGTCACGTGGTTGGAACTGGCGAACACCACGCGCCGCACGCCGTGCCGGCGCGCCGCTTCGTAGAGGTGGAACACCCCCTTGATGTTGGCTTCCAGGATCTCCTCGAACGGGCGCTCGACCGAGACGCCGCCCAGGTGCACGACGGCGTCGCAGCCCTGGACCAGCGCATCCACCGCGGCCTTGTCGGCCAGGTCGCAGGGCACGACTTCCTCGTGGGCGCCCGCGGCCGCCATGCCGGCGATGTCCGACAGGCGCAGGGTGCGGGCATAGGGCTTGAGGCTGTCGCGCAGGATCTGGCCCAGGCCGCCGGCGGCGCCGGTGAGCAGGAGCCGGCCGAGTGATTGTCCCGTCGTCATTCTTCGCAATCCATGGTGGAGGGGTTGGAGGTATGTTATCGGTTGTCGTACAACATGAAAGTCATTATCATCAGTCCATGGCAAATCTGTCAACAGCATCGGCTCCGGATATTCCCGAGGTGGCGGCCGCCGCCCCGGCGGGGCCCGCGGGGCGCCTGGCCGAGCGCCCGCGCAGGCGCTCGCGCAGCCTTGCACACGAACTGGTCGAGGGCCTGGGCGGCCAGATCCAGTCGCAGGTGCTGCGGCCGGGCGACAAGCTGCCCACCGAGTCCGAGATCATGCAGGCCTACGGCGTCAGCCGCACCGTGGTGCGCGAGGCGCTGTCGCGGCTGCAGGCGGCCGGGCTGGTGGAGACGCATCACGGCATCGGCACGTTCGTGCTGGAGGCGCGGCCCACGACGAGTTTCCGCATCGATCCGGCCGACATCGCCACGGCGGTCGACGTACTGGCGGTGCTGGAATTGCGCATTAGCCTGGAGACCGAGTCCGCCGGGCTGGCGGCCCTGCGCCGCACCGATGAGCAGTTGGCCGAGATGCGCCGCGCACTCGATGCCTTCGAGGCCCATGTGGGCGATGCGGGCGATACCGTGTCGCCCGACTTCCGGTTCCATCTGCAGATCGCCAATGCCACCGGCAACCGCTACTTTGCCGACATCATGAGCCACCTCGGGGCCACGCTGATTCCGCGCACCCGCATCAATTCGTCGAAGCTTGCGATGGAGCATCTGTCGCAGTACCTGCGCCGCGTGAACCGCGAGCACGAGGAGATCTACGAGGCGATTGCGCGCCGCGATCCCGAGTCGGCGCGCGCCGCCATGCGCATCCATCTCACCAACAGCCGCGAGCGCCTGCGCCGGGCGCAGGAGGCCTCCGAGGCGGCAGAGCGGCAGGGCGGCGCCCCGGTCTAGCAGCGGGGCGGGTGGTGGTTGGACTTGCCTTTGGCTGATTTCGTGTTGTATGATGACGTACAACATATCGACCAAACAGGAGACTCCCGCATGAACCTGAATCGTCGCAAGCTGCTGGCGGGCTCGCTGGCCCTGGGTCCGTTCGGGCACGAGGCGCTGGCTCAGGCCTGGCCGGCCAGGCCGCTGCGCATCGTCGTGCCGTACCCGCCGGGCGGGTCTTCCGACATCATTGCGCGCGCCATCAGCCAGCCGCTGTCCGAAGCGCTGAAACAGCCTGTCATCGTGGACAACAAGGCCGGGGCCAATGGCAACGTTGGTGCCGAGCTGGTGGCCAAGGCCGCGCCCGACGGCTACACGCTGCTGCTGTGCGATGTGGGCGCGCTGGCCATCAGCCCTTCGGTCTACACGCGGCTGCCGTTCGATCCGGGCCGGGACCTGCGCGGTGTCACCATGCTGGCCTATTCGCCGCACCTGCTGGTGGTGCATCCTTCGGTGCCCGCCAGCAACCTCAAGGAACTGGTGGCGCTGTCGAAGAAAACCGAGCTCAACTTCGCCGTCACCGCCACCGGCAGCGCGCCGCATCTGGCCGGCGTGGCGCTGGAGCGCGCCAGCGGCGCGCGCTGGCAATACGTGCCCTACAAGGGCGGCGTGCAGGCCGTCTCCGATACCGTGGCGGGCCAGACCCAGGTGCTGATGAACGGCATGCTGGCCACGCTGCCGCAGGTGCAGGGCGGCAAGCTCAAGGTGCTGGGCGTGTCCAAGCGCACCCGCATGCCGCTGATCGGCGACGTGCCGACGATCGCGGAGCAGGGCGTGCCCGATTTCGAGTCAGGCACCTGGCAGGGCGCGCTGGTGCCGGCCGGCACGCCGGCCGCGGTGATTGCTAGGTTGAACGCCGAGCTGATCCGCATCATCCGCAGTCCCGAGATCCGCTCGCGGCTGGCCGGCCAGGGCGCCGAGGTCGTGACCATGGCGCCCACCGAGCAGGACCGTTTCTTCGGCGCCGAGCGCGCACGCTGGGCCCAGGTGGTGGCGCAGGCGCAGATCCGGCTCGACTAGGGCAGGGGTCTGCGGCCGCGCGCCCTCTCAGTTCCTCACCTCATCTTCTTTTTCAAATTACGCAACCCTCATTCACCATGACGCCTCAAGAACTCAAATCCATCATGTCCCACGGCCTGCTGTCGTTCCCGCTGACCGACTTCGATGCCCAGGGCAACTTCAACCCGCGCGGCTACGCCGAGCGCCTGGAATGGCTGGCTCCCTACGGCGCCAGTGCGCTGTTCGCCGCGGGCGGCACCGGTGAATTCTTCTCGCTCACGGGCGACGAATACCCCGAGATCATCCAGACCGCGGTCAACACCTGCCGAGGCAAGGTGCCGATCATCGCCGGCGCCGGCGGCCCGACCCGCTTCGCGATCCAGTGCGCCCAGGCCGCCGAGCGTGCCGGCGCGCATGGCGTGCTGCTGCTGCCGCACTACCTGACCGAGGCGGGCCAGGAAGGCCTGATCGCCCACGTCGAGCAGGTCTGCCGCAGCGTGAAATTCGGTGTGATCGTCTACAACCGCAACGCCTGCCGGCTGGGCCCTGATTCGCTGGCCATCCTGGCCGAGCGCTGCCCGAACCTGGTCGGCTTCAAGGACGGCATCGGCGACATCGAGCTGATGTCCTCGATCTACATGAAGATGGGCGAACGCTTCGCCTACCTGGGCGGCCTGCCCACGGCCGAGGTCTATGCCGCGGCCTACAAGGCGCTCGGCACCCCGGTGTACTCGTCGGCGGTGTTCAACTTCATCCCGAAGACCGCGATGGACTTCTACCATGCCGTGGCCCGCGACGACATGGCCACCCAGCACCGCCTGCTGCGCGAATTCTTCATGCCCTACCTGGCGATCCGCAACAAGGGCCAGGGCTACGCGGTGAGCATCGTGAAGGCCGGGGCCAAGCTGGTCGGCCATGGCGCCGGCCCGGTGCGCGCGCCGCTGTCCGACCTCAAGCCCGCCGAGATGGAACAACTGGCCGCGCTGATCCAGAAGCTCGGCCCGCAGTAGGGCGCGCACTCGCAGAATCTCCATCAAGGAAACACCCATGAAAAAGCTGCTTTCAGTGCTGGCGCTCGGCGCCGCCCTGGCCGCGCCGGCCCAGGCCTGGCCGGACAAGACGATGACCCTGATCGTGCCGTTCCCGCCCGGCGGCTCCACCGACACGCTGGCGCGCTCGCTCGCACCCAAGCTGCAGGAGAAGCTCGGCCAGACCTTCATCGTGGACAACAGGGCGGGCGCCACCGGCACCATCGGTGCCACCCAGGTCAAGCGCGCTCCGGCGGACGGCTACACGCTGCTGGTGACCTCGCTCGGGCCGCTGGTGATCGCGCCCCACCTGATGAAGGGCCTGGCCTACGACGCGGGCAAGGATTTCGACCTGCTCACGGTGGCCGTGCAGGCGCCCAACGTGCTGGTCGTGCCGGCCGCGTCGCCCTACAAGTCGCTGGCCGAGCTGGTGTCCGCCGAAAAGGCCACGCCGGACAAGCTGACCTTTGCCTCCTCGGGCAACGGCTCGTCGGACCACCTGACGGCGGAGCTGTTCTGGCTGCAAAGCGGAGCCTCGGGCGTGCACGTGCCCTACAAGGGCGGCGCGCCGGCCATCTCCGACCTGCTGGGCGGGCAGGTGAACGCCTCGTTCCAGAACATCAACGCGGTGCTGCCGCACATCAAGGCCGGCAAGCTGCGGGTGCTGGCCATCACCAGCGACAAGCGCTCGCCGCTGCTGCCGCAGGTGCCGACCATGGCCGAGGCCGGCGTCAAGGGCGTCGAGGTCTATTCTTGGCAGGCCGTGGTGGCGCCGCGCGGCCTGCCGCCGGAGGTGAAGGCCAGGCTGCATGCCGCGCTGGTGGCGGCGTTGAACGACCCGCAGCTCAGGCAGAAGTTCGTCGATGTCGGCTTCGAGATCGTGGCCAGCACGCCCGAGCAGTTCGCGGCGTTCCAGCAGCAGGAGTCGGCACGCTGGAAGCAGATCATCGAGCAGCGCAAGATCAGCGCAGACTGAAACCCCAGGAGATGCAACCCATGACTGCTTCCGCGACACCGGTCATCACCGGCCTGCGCGTCATTCCCGTGGCGGGCCACGACAGCATGCTGCTGAACCTGTCGGGCGCGCATGGCCCCTTCTTCACCCGCAACCTCCTGATCCTCTCCGACAACGCCGGCCGGACCGGCGTCGGCGAGGTGCCGGGCGGCGAGAAGATCCGCGCCACGCTGGAGGATGCCGCCGAACTGGTGGTCGGCCAGCCGATCGGGCAGGTCCAGCGCATCCTGCAGGCGATGCAGGCGCGCTTTGCCGACCGCGACAGCGGCGGCCGCGGCCTGCAGACCTTCGACCTGCGCGTCGCCATCCATGCGGTGACCGCGGTGGAGAGCGCGCTGCTCGACCTGCTTGGCCAGTTTCTCGGCGTGCCGGTGGCCGCGCTGCTCGGCGAAGGCCAGCAGCGCGAGCGCGTGCAGATGCTCGGCTACCTGTTCTACATCGGCGACCGGCGCCGCACCGACCTGGCCTACCGCAGCGAGCCGGAGGCCTCCGATGCCTGGCAGCGCCTGCGCCACGAGGCCGCGCTCACGCCCGAGGCCATCGTGCGGCTGGCCGAGGCGGCCCAGGCGCGCTATGGTTTCCAGGATTTCAAGCTCAAGGGCGGCGTGCTGCGCGGCGAGCAGGAGGTGGAGGCCATCGTTGCGCTGCACGAGCGCTTTCCCGAAGCGCGCATCACGCTCGACCCGAACGGCGGCTGGCTGCTGCAGGACGCGATCCGCCTGATGCGCGACATGCGCGGCGTGGTCGCCTACGCCGAGGACCCGTGCGGCGCCGAGGGCGGCTTCTCCGGCCGCGAGGTGATGGCCGAATTCCGGCGCGCCACCGGCCTGCCGACGGCCACCAACATGGTCGCCACCGACTGGCGCCAGATGGCGCACGCGCTGTCGCTGCAGAGCGTGGACATTCCGCTGGCCGACCCGCATTTCTGGACCATGGCCGGTTCGGTGCGCGTGGCGCAGACCTGCCGTGACTGGGGGCTGACCTGGGGCTCGCACTCGAACAACCACTTCGACGTCTCGCTGGCGATGTTCACCCAGGTCGGCGCCGCCGCGCCCGGGCGCGTCACCGCGATCGACACGCACTGGATCTGGCAGGACGGCCAGCGCCTGACCCGGGAGCCGCTGCAGATCGTGGACGGCTACGTGCAGGTGCCGGCCAAGCCGGGCCTGGGGATCGAGCTCGACATGGCCGAAGTGGAGAAGGCGCATCAGCTCTACCTGCAGCACGGCCTTGGTGCCCGCGACGACGCGGCGGCGATGCAGTACCTGATTCCGGGCTGGACTTTTGACAACAAGCGCCCCTGCATGGAGCGCTGAGACTGGATGGAGCAAACAATGACGTTCAAGAACCTCATCAACGGCGAATGGACCGATGGCGCGCGTACCACGCGCAACATCAACCCCTCGGACACGCGCGACCTGGTGGGCGAGTACGCCCAGGCCGATGCCGCCCAGGCGCGCGAGGCCGTGGCGGCCGCGCGCGCGGCCTTCGGCGCGTGGTCGCAGAGCACGCCGCAGCAGCGCTTCGACATCCTCGACACCGCCGGCAGCGAGATCCTGGCGCGGCGCCAGGAACTGGGCGACCTGCTGGCACGCGAGGAGGGCAAGACCCTGCCCGAGGCCATCGGCGAGGTCGTGCGTGCCGGCAACATTTTCAAGTTCTTCGCCGGCGAGGCGCTGCGCCTGGGCGGCGAGGTCGTGCCGTCCGTGCGGCCTGGCGTGGGCGTGGAGGTGACGCGCGAGGCGCTCGGCGTGGTCGGCCTGATCACGCCGTGGAACTTCCCGATCGCGATTCCGGCCTGGAAGCTGGCGCCCGCGCTGGCCTGTGGCAACACCGTGGTGATGAAGCCGGCCGACCTCGTGCCCGGCTCGGCCTGGGCGCTGGCCGACATCCTGCAGCGCGCCGGGCTGCCCCCAGGCGTGTTCAACCTCGTCATGGGGCGCGGCTCGGAGGTGGGCGCCGTGCTGCTGGACGACCCGCGCGTGGACGCCATCAGCTTCACCGGCTCGGTCGCCACCGGGCAGAAGGTGGCGGCGGCCTGCGTGGCGCGCCTGGCCAAGTTCCAGCTCGAGATGGGCGGCAAGAACCCGTTCGTGGTGCTCGACGATGCCGACCTCGGCGTGGCCGTGAACTGCGCCGTCAACAGCGGCTTCTTCTCCACCGGCCAGCGCTGCACCGCGTCCTCGCGCGTGATCGTGACCGAAGGCATCCACGACCGCTTCGTCGCCGCCATGGCCGAGCGCATGAAGACGCTGAAGGTGGACGATGCGCGCAAGCCCGGCACCGACATCGGCCCGGTGGTGGACGAACGGCAGCTCGCGCAGGACCTGGAGTACATCGCCATCGGCCAGGGCGAGGGCGCGCGGCTGGTGGCCGGCGGCCAGGCACAGGCGCACAACGCCGACGGCGCGCCGGGCTTCTACCTCGCGCCGGCGCTGTTCAGCGAGACCACGCCCGCGATGCGCATCAACCGCGAGGAAATCTTCGGCCCCGTGGTCAGCGTGTTGCGCGCGAAGAACTACGAGGAGGCCCTGGCGCTCGCCAACGACACGCCGTTCGGCCTGGCCGGCGGCATCGCCACCACCTCGCTCAAGCACGCCACGCACTTCAAGCGCCATGCCCAGGTCGGCATGGCGATGGTCAACCTGCCGACCGCGGGCGTGGACTACCACGTGCCCTTCGGCGGCCGCAAGGGCTCGAGCTACGGCGCGCGCGAGCAGGGCCGCTACGCGGCCGAGTTCTACACCACGGTGAAGACGGCCTACACGCAGGCTTGAAGCGGCGGTCGGGCCCCTGGACGGCCGGCTGGCGGGCGGGGGCTTGGCAGAGCCATGGCGCCATGCCTTGCCTCAGCCGGCGCGGCCTCGGCGGCTCGCTCCATCCGCGGGCGGGGACCGGCGCGACAACAGGCGCTTGAACGGCCAGAGTGGTCGGCGGGAGGGCAACGGGTTAGACTGGTTTCGTCTGGTGACACCAGGGAGGCCGACGTGGCAATACACGGGGATGCTGATGGCGTGCGCCGCACGGCGGGGTGCAGCGCCTCTTTTCCGGGCGCGGGCATCGACCGGCTGCCCGGCGGCAAGGCCCCGATCCGGACCGGCTGGTTCGCCAACCTGGTGCGGGTGTTCTGATGCGCAGCCGCCATCCGAGGCGCCGCCCGCCGTTCCCTCCGACCCATCCCCCCTCCCAAGGAGAAGCCCGCCATGAACCGTTTTCCTTTCTCCCGGCGCCTGGTCCACGCGGCCTGCTGCCTGGCGCTGGCCTCGGGCGCCATGGTGCCTGAGGCCCGGGCGGCCGGCCCCGCCGCCAGCTACCCCGATGCCACGGCCAGCGATCCCGCGAAGCTGGGCTGGATGGTCGGCTCGCCGCCGCCGGCCGACCGCACGCTGCGCTTCGACGACGGCAGCTACTTCCAGTTTCCGGCGATGCGCTGGAGCGTGTCGAACTTCCGCCAGCTCATGCCCACGGTCAACGTCTCGCGCGGGCTGGGCGCGCCGGTGCCGCTGCCCCGCGCGCTGCGCACCGACATCGACGCGGTGCGCTTCACGCCGATCGGTGCCAGCGCGCCCATGACCTGGGCCGAGTCGCTGGCCGCCAACTACACCGACGGCATCGTGGTGCTGCACCGCGGGCGCATCGTCTACGAGCGCTATGCCGGCGTGCTGAAGGCGGACGGCCAGCACGGCGCGATGTCGGTCACCAAGTCGGTGACCGGAACGCTGGGCGCGATGCTGGTGGCCGAAGGCCGGCTCGACCCCGCCAGGCGGGTGGCCGACTACGTGCCCGAGCTGGCCGCGTCGGCCTTCGGCAACGCCACCGTGCGCCAGGTGCTGGACATGACGACGGGGCTCCAGTACAGCGAGGACTACGCCGACCCGAAGGCCGAGGTCTGGGCCTATTCGCAGGCCGGCAGCCCCCTGCCCAAGCCCAAGGACTACACCGGCCCGCGCAGCTACTACGAGTACCTGCAGACGGTGCAGCCGCAGGGGCAGCACGGCGAGGCCTTTGCCTACAAGACCGTCAACTCCGACGTATTGGGCTGGGTGATCTCGCGCGTGACCGGCCGCAGCGTGGCCGAGCTGCTGTCCGAGCGCATCTGGCAGCGCCTGGGCGCCGAGCAGGATGCCTACATGACGGTCGATTCCATCGGCACCCCGTTCGCTGGCGGCGGCCTGAACACGGGCCTGCGCGACCTGGCGCGCTTTGGCGAGATGCTGCGCAACAACGGTCGCTTTCGCGGGCAGCAGATCCTGCCCAAGGCGGTGGTGGACGACATCCGCGGCGGCGGCGACAAGGCCGCCTTCGCCAAGGCCGGCTACGAGCTGCTGCAGGGCTGGAGCTACCGCGACATGTGGTGGGTCACGCACAACGACCACGGCGCCTTCATGGCGCGCGGCGTGCACGGCCAGCGCATCTACGTCGACCCGAAGGCCGAGATGGTGATCGCGCGCTACGCCTCGCACCCCGTGGCGAGCAACGCCGCCAACGACCCGACGACGCTGCCGGCGTTCGAGGCCCTGGCCCGGCACCTGATGTCGAAGCCGCGCTGAGGCATTTTGGCGCTCTCGAATCGGATTTGCAAATGAAAACGACCGCAGGTCCAGGTCCTGCGGTCGTTTCTTGCTATTGAATCTATAGCGACTATCGGAGGCTCAGGCCGTGCCCCAGACCTCGCGCGCGGTCTCGATCACCAGGCGCAGCTTGTCGCGCTGGGCTTCCACCGCGATGTCGTTGCCGTGCACAGTGCTGGAGAAGCCGCACTGCGGCGACAGCGCGAGCTGCTCCAGCGGCGCGTAGCGCGCGGCCTCGTCGATGCGGCGCTTGAGGTCGTCCTTGTCTTCCATCTGGCCGAACTTGGTGGTCACCAGGCCCAGCACCACGGTCTTGCCCTTGGGCAGGTAGCGCAGGGGCTTGAAGTCGCCGCTGCGGTCGTCGTCGTATTCGAGGAAGTAGGCATCGAGGTCCATTTCCTTGAGCAGGGCCTCGGCCACCGGCTCGTAGTTGCCGGCGGCGGCGTGCGTGCTCTTGAAGTTGCCGCGGCACAGGTGCATGGCCAGCAGCATGCCGGCGGGCTTCTGCGCCACCACCTTGTTGATGAAGGCGGCGTAGCGGTGCGGCAGCTCGTTCGGGTCGTCGCCGCGCTGGCGGGCGGCCTCGCGCATCTTCTCGTCGCACAGGTAGGCCAGGTTGGTGTCGTCCATCTGCACATAGGTGCAGCCGGCGGCGGCCAAGCTGCGCAGCTCGTCGCCGTAGGCCTTGGCCACGTCGTCGTAGAACACAGGGTCGAGCTCGGGATAGGCGTCCTTGCTGATGCCGGCGCGCCCGCCGCGGAAGTGCAGCATGGTGGGCGAGGGGATGGTGACCTTGGGCGTGTGGCCGGCACCGACCTGGCTCTTGAGGTACTGGAAGTCGGCGAGCTGGATGTCCTTGGCGTGGCGCACCTTGTCGATCACGCGCATCACGGGCGGTGCCAGTTCTTCGGTGCCGTCGGGCTTGCGGATGGTGACCGGGATGTCGGTCTTCACGCCGCCGAGCTGTTCGAGGAAGTCGATGTGGAAATAGGTGCGGCGGAACTCGCCGTCGGTGATGCTTTTGAGGCCCACGTCCTCCTGGAACTTCACGATCTCGGTGATGGCCTTGTCTTCGACGGCGCGCAGCTGCTCGGGCGTGATGTCGCCGCGGGCTTTCTGCTCGCGCGCCTCGAGCAGGTACTTGGGGCGCAGGAAGCTGCCGACATGGTCGTAGCGGGCGGGGAGTTGTTGGGTCATGCGAGGTCTCCGTTGGGTGGTCGGTCGGTTCGGGCGATGATGTTAGAGCATCTTTTCCGGTGCGGCCTGCGTGCCGAACCCGAGGAATGCTTTTGTATGGATCACAGGTCCAGCACCAGCAGCCGGCTCTTGGCGCGCGAGCAGCAGGGTGTGAACTGGTCGTTCTTCGCGCGCTCCTCGTCGGTGAAGTACATGTCCTGGTGGTCGGGCTCGCCTTCGAGCACGCGCGTGATGCAGGTGCCGCACACGCCCTGCTCGCAAGAGGTGAGGATCTCGATGCCGTGCTGCTGCAGCGCCTGCACCACCGTCTGGTCCGGCGCGATGGCGTAGACCTTGCCGGTGCTGGCGATCTTGACCTCGAAGCCGGCGTCGCCCGCCGTGTCGCGCGGCGCGGCGCCAAAGTATTCGAGGTGGATCTGTTCGCTGCCCCAGCCCAGGGCCTTGGCCGTGCCGACCACATGCTCTATGAAGCCGGCCGGCCCGCAGACGTAGAGCTGGGTGCCGGCCTCGGGCTGCGCGATCTCGCGCGCGAGATCGAGCTTCTGCGCCGCCGGGCCGTCGTCGAAGTGGAACTGCACGCGGTCCGCATAGGCGGCGGCGCCGATCTGCGCGTGGAACGCGGTGCGCTCGGCCGAGCGCGTGCAGTAGTGCAGCCGGAAGTCGGCGCCGATCTCGGCCAGCCGTTCGGCCATGCACAGCAGCGGCGTGACGCCGATGCCGCCCGCGAACAGCAGCGTGCGCTGGGCATGCTGGAGCGGGAAGTGGTTGCGCGGCTCGCTGATCTGCAGCAGGTCGCCCTCATGCACCGCGTCGTGCATGCCGGTGGAGCCGCCGCGCGAGGCCGCGTCGCGCAGCACGGCGATGCGGTAGCGGTGCTGTTCGGTCGAGGCGTTGCACAGCGAGTACTGCCGCGTCAGCCCGCCGGGCACCTGCACGTCGATGTGCGAGCCCGCGCTGAAAGCGGGCAGCGGTTTGCCGTCGAGGCTGGCGAGCTCGAAGCCGCAGATGTCCTGCGCTTCCTGGATCTTGCGGACGACCCGGACCTGGAGTGTGTTCATGGCGTTCAGGCGGCTCGCGCCAGGGCTGCCGCCTGCGCGGGCGGCTGTTGCGGGAGCTGCTCCTGCGCGAGCAGGCGGTCGAGGATGCGGCGCGACTGCACGCCGCCGGCGTCGATGTTGAGCATCAGCAGCTTGCGCTGGGGGTGCAGGTCGAGGTTGCGCTGCTGCGCTTCCAGCACCTCGGTGTCTTCGGCGAACACCTGGCCCTGGCCTTCGCGGATCTCGGCGGTGAGCGCCTGGTCCTTCACGTTGAAGTTGCGCGCCATGCCCCAGAAGTACCACATGCTCTTCTCGGTCTCGGGCGTGATGAAGTCCACCACGATGCTGGAGACCTTGTCCTTCGGGTCGGCGTGGTAGCCGCCCTTGCCGGCCAGCGCCACGCCCACCTCGATCATCACGTGGCTCGGCGGGGAGAAGTGGCAGACCTGCCAGCGGTCCACCGGCTGGTCGTCGGGCAGGCCGTTGCCGCGCAGGTTGGCCTGCCAGAACGGCGGTGCCATCACGTTGTCCATGAAGCGGCTGGTGATGACGTGGTCGCCCTCGGTCTTGGTCGTGACCGGCGCCTCGTCGATCTCCTTCTGGCCGATGCTGCTGGCGTGCACGTAGGTCTCGTGCGTGAGGTCCATCAGGTTGTCGATCATGAGGCGGTAGTCGGCCTTCACGTGGTACAGGCCGCCGGCATAGGCCCAGTCGGGGCTCTCGGCCCATTCGAGGTGGTGGATCTTGGCCGGGTCGGCCAGCGCGGCATCGCCGGTCCAGACCCAGATGAAGCCGTAGCGCTCGGCCACGGGGTAGCTGCGGATGCGCGGGAAGCCGCCGACGCGCTGGCCGGGCATGGAGACGGTCTTGCCCTCGCAGCCCATGGTCAGGCCGTGGTAGCCGCACACGAGGTGGCCGTCACAGACCTTGCCGAGCGAGAGCGGGGCGCCGCGGTGGGGGCAGAAGTCCTCGAGCGCGGCGACCCGGCCTTCGGCGCCGCGGAAGAACACGATCTTCTCGCCACAGATCTGGCGGCCCAGCGGCTTGTCGGCGATGTCGTCGGGGGTGCAGGCAACGTACCAGGTATTTTTGGGGAACATGTTCATCTCCTAGGGGCGCATGAAGGGCAGGGGGCGAATCGGAATCTGGGCGGGCTTTGGCGGGTTGTCCACCTTGGCGCGCGAGCCGATTATGCAAAAAATCCGAATTAATGTATACATCAAGAATCCCGATAACTCAAAAACTGACCAGGAAATAGGGGTTTTAGAGCTAATTTTGAGAGGAAACGTCGAATATTTGTTGATTTTTAGTTGAGTTGTGTATACATATGGAATGCAGCAATGTGTTAAAAACCACCCCATGGACGCCGCCACCCCGCTCAATGCCGAAGCCCCCGAAGCAGGGGCTTCGCAGGCCGTGAAGACGCAGCTGCGCCTGCGCGAAATGATCCTGGCGGGCGAGCTGCCGGGCGGCACGCGCATCGCCGAGCTGGCCATCGTCGAGCGGCTGGGCGTCTCGCGCACACCGATCCGGGCCGCCCTGATGCGGCTGGAGCAGGAGGGCCTGCTGGAAACCCTGCCCAACGGCGGCTATGCGGTGCGCACCTTCTCCGAGCGCGATGTGTCCGAGGCGATCGAGCTGCGCGGCACCCTTGAAGGGCTGCTCGCGCGGCTGGCCGCCGAGCGCGGCGCGGCGGCGGTGCTGCTGGGCGAGGCGCGCGCCTGCCTCGACGGGATCGACGGCGTGCTGCGCCAGCCGGCGCTCAACGACGAGGCGTTCTCCCGCTACGTGGCGCTCAACCAGCGCTTTCACAACCTGCTCGGCGAGATGGCTGGCAGCGCCGTGATCGTGCGCGAACTGGAGCGCGTGGCCCGCCTGCCGTTCGCCTCGCCCTCGGGCTTCGTCGTGGTGCAGGCCAACTCGCCCCAGGCGCGCGACATGCTCATCGTGGCGCAGGACCAGCACCGCCAGGTGCTCGACGCCATCGAGCACGGCGAAGGCTCGCGCGCCGAGGCCATCATGCGCGAGCACTCGCGCATCGCCCAGCGCAACCTGCGCGAGGCCGTGCGGGGCCAGCACCTGGACCAGATGCCCGGCGTGCGGCTGATCCGCAAGCGAAGCTGAAGGCTGCCGACGGTGCAACCCTCATCGCCGCGCATGGCGCTCACCGATCCAGCCGCGGCGCAGGCTGAAGCGAGTGCAGCTGCGCGTGAATTCCTGACCCGGCCGACCGGTCATTCGGTTATCGCAAACTGCTATATCAAACAGTCTGATTTCAGACTTGCGCAGGGGCGCATTTGCGGTCACAGTGCCGGGGGTTTAGTATTTGACCGCGCCGGCATGCTGGTTTGACGGGCTCGTTCAAGCAACGACGAATCCTTCCCTCTCGTTCATTCACCATCCTGGAGACACCCATGAAGAAAAGAGTATTCCTCAGCGCAACGGCCCTGGCAGCCATGGTGTTGTCGTCGGGCGCTGTGCTGGCGCAAGACAAATTCAAGATCGGCCTGATCCTGCCGATGACGGGCCAGCAAGCCTCCACGGGGCGCCAGATCGAAGCGGCGGCTCGCCTGTACATGGCCCAGAACGGCGACACCGTGGCCGGCAAGAAGATCGAACTCATCATCAAGGACGACGCCGCCACCCCCGACCAGACCAAGCGCCTGGCCCAGGAACTGGTGGTCAACGAGAAAGTCAACGTGCTCGGCGGCTTCGGCGTCACCCCGGCCGCCCTGGCCGCCGCCCCCATCGCCACCCAGTCCAAGACCCCGCTGGTCGTCATGGCCGCTGCCACCTCCAGCATCACCGAAGCCTCGCCCTACATCGTGCGCACCAGCTTCACGCTGCCGCAAGTCTCGGTCTCCCTGGCCGACTGGGCGCCCAAGAACGGCATCAAGAAAGTCGTCACCCTGGTCAGCGACTACGGCCCCGGCATCGACGCCGAGAAATACTTCAAGGACCGCCTGACCTTCAACGGCGGCCAGGTGGTGGAGCAACTGCGCGTGCCCCTGCGCAGCCCCGACTTCGCCCCCTTCCTGCAAAAGGTGCGCGACATCAAGCCCGACGCCCTGTTCGTCTTCGTGCCCTCGGGCGCGGGCGCGGCCGTCATGAAGCAGTTCCTGGAGCGCGGCCTGGACAAGGCCGGCATCAAGCTGATCGCCACCGGCGACGTCACCGACGACGACCAGCTCAACGACATGGGCGACGGCGCCCTGGGCGTGGTCACCTCGCACCACTACTCGGCGGCCCATCCCTCGGCCATGAACAAGAAATTCGTCGAAGCCTTCGAGAAAGCCAACAAGGGCATGCGCCCGAACTTCATGGCGGTCGGCGGCTACGACGGCATGCGCGTGATCTACGAAGCGCTCAAGGCCACCAAGGGCCAGGGCGGCGGCGATGCGCTGCTGGCGGCCATGAAGGGCCAGATCTTCGAGAGCCCGCGCGGCAAGATCTTCATCGATGCGCAGACCCGCGACATCGTGCAGGACGTGTACCTGCGCAAGGTCGAGAGGAAGAACGGCCAGCTGTACAACGTGGAGTTCGATGTCATCAAGGATGTGAAGGATCCCGGGAAGGCAAAGTAAGCCCACCCCCAGGCTCCGCTGCGCTGCGCCTCCCCCCTTGCAGGGGGCAACACCAGTGGCCCGGCGGAGCCGGTTCCACGGTGTTCCCCGTTGAAATCCCGCTTCACTCATGCTGACCATACTCTTTGATGGCATCGCCTACGGCATGCTGCTCTTCGTGCTCGCCGTCGGGCTGGCCGTGACCATGGGGCTGATGAACTTCATCAACCTCGCGCACGGCGCCTTCGCCATGGTGGGCGGCTACATCACCGTGCTGCTGATGCAGCGTGCCGGCGTGCCCTTCCTGGTGTGCCTGCCGCTGGCCTTCCTGGGCGCCGCGCTGCTGGGCGCCGTGCTCGAGCGCACGCTGTACCGGCCGCTGTACCGCCGTCCGCACCTGGACCAGGTGCTGTTCTCCATCGGCCTGGTGTTCATGGCCGTGGCCGGCTTCGACTACTTCATCGGCTCCACGCAGCAGATCATGCAGCTGCCCGAATGGCTCAAGGGCCGCACCGAGATCGGTTCGGGCCCCTGGACCCTGGGCATGGGCCACTACCGCATCTTCATCATCGTGGTCTGCGCCGCGCTCACGGTGGGGCTGCAGTACATCCTGGCCAGGACGCGCTTCGGCAGCCGCCTGCGCGCCTCGGTGGACGACCAGCGCGTGGCCGCGGGCCTGGGCATCAACGTGAACATGGTGTTCCTCTCCACCTTCGCCGTGGGCTCGGGCCTGGCCGGCCTGGGCGGCGCCCTGGGCATCGAGGTGCTGGGGCTGGACCCGACCTTCCCGCTCAAGTTCATGGTGTACTTCCTGATCGTGGTGGCCGTGGGCGGCACCTCGTCCATCACCGGGCCGCTGCTGGCGGCGCTGCTGCTGGGCATCGCCGACGTGGCCGGCAAGTACTACATCCCCAAGCTCGGGGCCTTCATCGTCTACTGCCTCATGATCGTGATCCTGATCTGGCGCCCGCAGGGCCTGTTCGTGCGCAAGGGAGGGAAATGAGCATGAATGCGCAGAAATCATTGCTGCAAGGCTCGCGCTGGAAGGCCTGGGAGCCGGCCGTCTGGCTGATCGGTTTTGCCGCGCCGCTGCTGGTCGCTCAGCACTCGCTGATCGTCAACGAGATCGCCATCGTCGCGCTGTTCGCGATGTCGCTGGACCTGATCCTCGGCTTCACCGGCATCGTCTCGCTGGGCCATGCGGCCTTCCTGGGCTTCGGCGCCTACAGCGCTGCGCTGTTCGCCAAGCACATCAACCCCGACCCGACGCTGGGCCTGCTGGTGGCCGCGGCCACCACCACCGTGCTGGGCGCGGCCTGCAGCCTGACCATCATGCGCGGCACCGACCTCACGCGGCTGATGGTCACGCTGGGCGTGGGCCTGATCCTGCTGGAGCTGGCCAACAAGCTCGACTGGCTGACCGGCGGCGCCGACGGCCTGCAGGGCGTGGTCATGGGCCCGGTGCTCGGCAAGTTCGAGTTCGACCTGCAGGGCCAGGTTGCGGCCTGGTATTCGCTGGTGGTGGCGTTCGTGCTGTTCGTGCTGATGCGCCGGCTGGTGAACTCGCCGTTCGGCGCCACCTTGATGGCCGTGCGCGACAACCGCCTGCGCGCCATGGCCATCGGCATTCCGGTGACGGCGCGTCTGGGCGTGATCTACACCATCTCCGCCGGCGTGGCCGGCATCGCCGGCGGCCTGCTGGCGCAGACCACGGGCTTTGCCTCGCTCGACGTGTTCGCGTTCGACCGCTCGGCCGACGTGATGCTGATGCTGGTGATCGGCGGCACCGGCTGGCTGTACGGCGGCATCGCGGGCGCCGTGGTGTTCAAGCTGCTGCAGGACACGCTGTCGGCCATCACGCCGCAGTACTGGATGTTCTGGATCGGCCTGTTCCTGGTGATCCTGGTGCTGGTCGGGCGCGAGCGGCTGCTGCGCCCCTGGACCTGGTTCGGCAAGAAGGCGAAGCAATCATGAGCGCCGCACCCACCGTTCTGTCCGCGCGCGGCCTGGTCATGCGCTTTGGCGGCATCACCGCCACCAACAACGTCACGCTGGACCTGAAGAAGGGCGCGCGCCATGCGCTGATCGGCCCCAACGGCGCCGGCAAGACCACATTGATCAACCTGCTGACCGGCGTGCTCGAACCGACCGAAGGCAGCATCACGCTCGAAGGCCTGGACATCACGCGCCTGGCGCCGCACCAGCGGGTGCACCGCGGCATGGTGCGCACCTTCCAGATCAACCAGCTGTTCGACACGCTCACGCCGCTGCAGACGCTGGCGCTCACGGTCTCGCAGCACCGCCGCCTGGGCACGCGCTGGTGGCCCTCGCTGGGCTCCAACCAGGCCGTGGCCGAACGCTGCGAGGTGCTGCTCGAGCAGTTCCACCTCACCGACGTGATGAACCAGCCCACCCGCGTGCTGGCCTACGGCAAGCGCCGGCTGCTGGAGATCGCCATCGCGCTGGCCTGCGAGCCGCGCGTGCTGCTGCTCGACGAACCCGTGGCCGGCGTGCCCGCGGGCGAGCGCGAGGAGCTGCTGCAGACCGTGGCGGCGCTGCCGGCCGATGTGTCGGTGCTGCTGATCGAGCATGACATGGACCTGGTGTTCAGCTTTGCCAACCGCATGACGGTGCTGGTCAACGGCACGGTGCTGACCGAGGGCGACCCCGAGCAGATTGCCAACGACCCGCAGGTCAAGGCGGTGTACCTGGGGCATGGAGAAGAAGCACATGGCTGAGGAACTCCTCAAGATCGAGAATCTGAGCGCCGGCTACGGCGAGGCCGTGGTGCTCAACCACGTGTCGCTCGCGCTGGGCGAGGGCGAAACCCTGGCCCTGCTGGGGCGCAACGGCACCGGCAAGACCACGCTGATGAACACGCTGGCCGGCGCCACCACGCGCCACGGCGGCAGCATCACGCTGGGCGGCGTGGCCCTGCACAAGCTGGCCTCGCACGAGCGCGCGGGGGCCGGCATCGGCTGGGTGCCGCAGGAGCGCAACATCTTCAAGTCGCTCACGGTGGACGAGAACCTCACCGCCGTGGCGCGGCCCGCGCGCGCCGGCAGCACGGCGCGGCCCTGGACGCCCGAGCGGGTGTACGAGATGTTCCCGCGCCTGGCCGAACGCAAGACCAACCTGGGCACGCAGCTGTCGGGCGGCGAGCAGCAGATGCTGGCGGTGGGCCGCGCGCTGGTGCTCAACCCGAAGCTGCTGCTGCTGGACGAGCCGCTCGAAGGCCTGGCGCCGATCATCGTGGAAGAGCTGCTCAAGGCCATTGCGCGCATCACGCGCGACGAGGGCCTGTCGGCCATCATCGTGGAGCAGCACCCGCAGGCGATCCTGGCGATCTCGCACCGCGCGGTGGTGCTGGACCATGGCTCGGTGGTGCACGCGGGCAGCGCGCAGGAGCTGCGCGAGCAGCCGGCCCTGCTCGACCGCCTGCTGGGTGTGGCGCGCGGCTGATTGCGCCTGTGTTACCCGGTGCTATTGTTTTGATAGCTGCCGATGACCGTCCGACAAGGACATCCGCCCGAAAGGACCTTTGAAATGCAACGTCGACAGATGCTCATGGCCGCAGCCGCCGCGGCGGCGCCCATGCTGTGGTCGGGCGGAGCCGCCGGCCAGACCGCGGCGTTCCCGTCCAAGACGCTGCGCATCGTCGTGCCCTTCGGCGCCGGCGGCGTGGCCGACCTGACGGCCCGCACCGTGGGCCAGAAGCTGGCCGAGCTGCTGGGCCAGAGCGTGATCATCGACAACCGCCCCGGCGCGGGCGGCGTGGTGGCCGGCGAGGTGGTGGCCAAGGCCGAGCCCGACGGCCACACGCTGCTGCTCATGAGCAACGGCACGGCGGTGAGCGCCGGCCTGTTCAAGAGCCTGCCGTTCGACGCGGTCCGCGATTTCGCGCCCATTTCGCTGCTGGGCCTGTTCGACCTCGTCATCGTGGTGCCCGACAACTCGCGCTTCAAGACGCTGGGCGAGCTGGTGGCCTGGGCCAAGGCCCATCCGGGCAAGCTCAACCTCGGCAGCATCAACGTGGGCAGCACGCAGAACCTGGCGGCCGAGCTGTTCAAGACCAGCGCCGGCATCGACGCCCAGGTCGTTCCCTTCAACGGCACGCCGTCCGTGGTGACGGCGCTGCGCGGCGGCCAGATCGACGCGGCGGTGGAGATCCTGAGCCCGGTGATGACCCAGATCAGCAGCCAGGCGCTGCGCGCGCTGGCGGTGATGGGCGAGAAGCGCTCGACCTCGCTGCCCGAGGTGCCGACGGTGGCCGAAAGCGGAGGGCCGCTGGCCAGGTTCAACGCGGCGTCGTGGAACGCGCTGGCCGCGCCGGCCCGCACCCCGCGCGACGTGGTGCAGCGGCTGAACCGCGAAGTGCAGGCGGCGATCGCCTCGCCCGACGTGAAGAAGCGCCTGCAGGACCTGCGCGTGGAGCCGCGTGCCAGCACGCCCGAGCAGCTGGGCCAGCTACTGACCTCGGACATCGTGCGCTGGGGCGAGGTGATCTCCCGCGCCAACATTCCGCGCCAGTGACGACGCGCCGCTTTGCGCGCCCCTCTTTTCTGATCCAAACGCTGCCGGAGGCTCCATGACCCTGCACCACATCGGCCTGATCGGCTACGGCGAAGTCGGCAAGATCTTTTCCGCCGGTCTCAAGGACCAATCCGGCGTGGCCGGCATGGGCGCCTGGGACCTCAAGTTCGCCAGCGTGACCGCCGAGGCCGCCGAGCGCGCCCACGCGGCGCAGGCCGGCGTCGCCGCGCAGGCCTCGATGCAGGCGCTGTGCGAGGCCAGCGACCTCATCATCTCGGCCGTGACCGCGTCCAACACCCTGGCCGTGGCGCAGGAGGCGGCGCGGCACATCCGCCCCGGTGCGCTGTTCCTGGATCTCAACTCGGCCTCGCCCGGCACCAAGCAGCAGTGCGCCGCGCTGATCGATGCGCGCGGCGCGCACTATGTGGAGGCCGGCGTCATGACCTCGGTGCCGCCTTATGGCATCCGCGTGCCCATGCTGCTGGGCGGCGCCAGGGCGGCTGGACTCGCCGCCGTGCTGGCGGGCTGGGGCATGGACGCCAGGGCGGTGAGCGAGCAGCTCGGCGTGGCCAGCGCCATCAAGATGTGCCGCAGCGTGATGATCAAGGGCCTGGAGGCGCTGGTGATCGAGAGCTACGCCACGGCCCGCGCCTATGGCGTGGAAGACCACGTGCTGCCCACGCTGGCCGAAACCTTTCCTTCGATCGACTGGGAGAAGCAGGGCGCCTACTTCTTCAGCCGCGTGGTGCAGCATGGCCAGCGCCGCGCCGAGGAGATGCGCGAGTCGGCCAACACCGTGCGCGAAGCGGGCTTCGAGCCCTTCATGGCCGCCGCCATTGCGGGCAAGCAGCAGTGGGTGGCCGACCAGGCGCGCGAGGGCGTGTTCGCGGGCCTGGCCAAGGACGCGCGCTGGCAGGACTATGCCGACCGGCTGATCGCGGCGCGCACCAAGCAGCCGTAGCGGCCTGCGGAGGGCGGGATCGGGTTTTTGAGTGCCCGATCGGGCCGATGTCCTCGTCGGACGGTCGTTTGATGCTATTGAATTCATAGCGGCCTGCGGCTGTACCGGCAGCCTGCCCTCGACGAGGGCGCCCCTCACACCCCGTAGTGCTTCTCCAGCAGGGCCGTCCGCGTCGTCGGGCTCTCCAGTTGCCCCAGCCACCACTGCAGCGCGCGCCCCTGGCTGGCCGCGCCGCGCCAGGCGTAGCTCATGCGGGCCAGCCGCTCGGGCCGGTCGACCTTCTTGGCCACCAGCCGGCCGGTCTCGATGTAGGGCCGGGCCATGGGCTCGGGCAGGAAGCCGCCGCCCAGGCCGCGCAACTGCGCGTCGAGCTTGGCGTGCATGGTGGGCACGGTGAGCACGTCCTGCCCGCCGAGCAGGCCCATGGTCAGCCCGCCGCCGCGCTGCACCGAATCGGCCACCGCCACGGCGCGGTGCTGGCGCAGCAACTCGTCGTTGAGCGGCTCGGGCGCGGCCGCCAGCGGATGGTGCGGCGCCACGGCAAAGAGAAAGGCCACGCCGCCCAGCGGCCGGCTCTGGATGCCGGCCGAGTTGGTCGGCTCCAGCACCACGCCGACGGCGAGGTCGGCCTGCCCCGAGGTCAGCGCTTCGAGCGTGCCCGAGAGGGTTTCGTCGCGCAGCTTCACGCGCGTGGGCGGGTTCAGCGCGAAGAAGGCGCCGGTCAGCTCCAGCAGGATGTGGCGCGAGATCAGGCCGTCGACCGCGATCGTGAGCTGCGACTCCCAGCCCGTGGCCACGCGCTTCACGCGGTTGGCGATGGCGTCGATGTCCTGCAGCAGCCGCTCGCCCTCGCGCAGCAGCTCGGCGCCGGCCTCGGTCAGGCGCGCCTGGCGCGAGCTGCGGTCGAACAGCAGCACGTCCAGCGCGTCCTCGATCTGGCGCACCCGGTAAGTGAGGGCGCTGGGTACCACGCCCAGCGTGCGCGCGGCGCCGGCCAGGCTGCCGGCCCGGGCCACGGCCTGCAGCATGGAGAGCGCATCCGGCGTCAGGACATCGCGTGCGGTTTGCATGATTTGGCTCGGTTTATTCAAATTATTTGAATGATGCCATCAAACGGAATGGCTGGCGCCAGCGCACCGGGCCTCCTACAGTGGAGACATCAGGCAAGTGATTGACTTCAAAGGAGATGCCACCATGCTGACGCTTCGCAAATCCCAGGACCGCGGCTATGCCGACCACGGCTGGCTCAAGTCGTTCCACAGCTTCTCGTTCGCCGGCTACCACGACCCGCAGCACATGGGCTGGGGCAACCTGCGCGTGATCAACGAAGACCGCATCGCGCCGGGCACCGGCTTCGGCACGCACGGCCACCGCGACATGGAGATCATCAGCTACGTGCTCAGCGGCAACCTCGCGCACAAGGACACCATGGGCAACGTCAAGGGCATCCCGCCGGGCGACGTGCAGCGCATGAGCGCCGGCCGCGGCGTGCAGCACAGCGAGTTCAACCACGCCCAGGACGAGACCACGCACTTCCTGCAGATCTGGATCGAGCCCAACGTGACCGGCATTCCCGCGAGCTACGAGCAGAAGACCTTTGCCGACAGCGAGAAGCGCGGCAACCTGAGGCTCGTGGCCTCGCCCGACGGCGCGCAGGGCTCGGTGACGATCCACGCCGACGCCTCGCTGTATGCGGGCCTGCTCGACGGCGCCGAATCGGCCACCCTGGCGCTGGACCCGGCGCGCAAGGGCTACGTGCACTTGGTGCGCGGCGAGCTCGACGTCAACGGCCAGAAGCTCGGCGCCGGCGATGCCGCGCTGATCGAGCGCGAAAGCCGGCTCACGCTGGACCACGGCAAGGATGCCGAGGTGCTGGTTTTCGACCTGGGTAACTAGGTAGGTAGGCGCCTGGTTCGCACCTGCAAAAGCGGTGCGAACAGGCCCGCTGCCTTTTCCCTCCATCTCACCCAAGGAAACATCATGAACGTCTTCATCTTCGGCGCCAGCGGCACGGTGGGCAGCGCCCTCGTGCAGGAAGCCCTGCGGCGCGGCCACCAGGTCACGGCCGCCGCGCGCAACGCCACCGGCCTCACGGCCGCCGGCGTCAAGGCCGTGCAGGCCGATGCCACCAGCGAGCCCGAGGTGCGCGCCGCCGTGGCCGGCCACGATGCCGTGATCGCCGCCGTCAGCGGCCGCAAGAGCGGGCACGACACGGTGCCGGCCATCGCCAGGAACCTGCTGTCGGCCCTGCCGGCGGCCGGCGTGAACCGCCTGCTGTGGGTGGGCGGCGCCGGCAGCCTGGAAGTGGCGCCCGGCGTACGCCTGGTGGATACGCCCAATTTTCCCGAGGCCTACAAGGACGAGGCGCTGGGGCAGGGGCGGGCGCTCGACGTGTTCCGCGCCAGCGCGTCGCCGCTGAACTGGACCTGCGTGAGCCCGGCCGCCTTGCTGGCGCCCGGCGAGCGCACGGGGCAGTACCGCACCGGCGGCGACCAGCTGCTGGTGGACGCCGAAGGCAACAGCCGCATCAGCGTGGCAGACTTCGCGGTGGCCATGATCGACGAAATGGAACGCAACGCCCACCCCCGGACTCGTATCACGGTCGCCTACTGAGACACTCTTTTCATCCATCCACTCTTCAACCAAGGAACCTCGTCATGCTGAACTCACTCCAGAACCCGCTGAGCTTCATCGGCCGCCTGCTGGTGGCCATCCTGTTCGTGCCGGCCGGCTTCGGCAAGATCGCCGGCTTCACCGGCACCGTGGGCTACATCGCGTCCAAGGGCCTGCCGCTGCCGCAGCTTGGCGCGGTGATCGCCATCCTCGTGGAGCTCGGCGTGGGCCTGCTGTTCCTGGTGGGCTTCAAGACGCGCTGGTCGGCGCTGGCGCTGGCGCTCTTCACGCTGGCGGCCGGCCTCTTCTTCCACAACTACTGGGCCGTGCCGGCCGAGCAGGTCATGATGCAGCAGATCAACTTCTACAAGAACCTCGCCATCGCCGGCGGCCTGCTGTCCTTCGTGGCCTGGGGCGGCGGCGCCTGGAGCCTGGACGCCCGGCTGAAGTCCTGAGCGGCGCACTGCGTTGTGCCCCGGGTGCGCCCGGGGCGCTCAACCCACCTGATGAACGGAACCCCACCATGACAACAGTGGCCGTGGTCTACCACTCCGGTTACGGACACACGCAGCGCATGGCGCAGGCCGTGGCGCAGGGCGCGGGCGCGGTGCTGGTGGCGATCGACGCCGACGGCAACCTGCCCCAGGGCGGCTGGGACACGCTCGCCGCGGCCGACGCGATCATCTTCGGCTCGCCCACCTACATGGGCAACGTGAGCTGGCAGTTCAAGAAATTCGCCGACGCATCGTCCAAGGTCTGGTTCGCCCAGGGCTGGAAGGACAAGCTGGCCGCGGGCTTCACCAACAGCGCCGGCATGAACGGCGACAAGCACGCCACGCTCACCACCTTGTTCACGCTCGCGATGCAGCACGCCATGATCTGGGTCAGCCAGGGCTTGATGCCGAGCAACACCAAGGCGGCCCGGCGCAACGACGTGAACTACCTGGTGTCGTACAGCGGCGCGATCGCGCAGTCGCCGTCCGACAGCAGCGCCGGCGACATGCTGCCCGGCGATCTTGAGACCGCCCGCCTGTTCGGCGAGCGCGTGGCGCAGGTTGCCGCCCGGATGCGCGGCTGATACATTGATTTCTTTTGGGAGCCGCCATGGCTGTTGAGCTCAGACGCGACCGCGCCGCCCCGATGGCGCAAACCCTCTCCATCCGCAGCCACTCGCTGACGGCGGATGCCAGCGTGCCCGAAGGCGGCACCGACGCCGGCCCGAGCCCGCACGACCTGTACGACGCGGCGCTCGGGGCCTGCAAGGCGCTCACCGTGCTGTGGTACGCGCGCAGGAAGGGCATCCCGGTGGACGACATGCACACCGTGATCGAGCGCGACGATTCGCAGGAGCGCGCCGGCACCTACCGCCTGGCCGCGAGGCTGCAGATCGGCGGGGACTTGACCGACGCCCAGCTGCAGGAGCTGCAGGCCGTGGCGCACAAATGCCCGGTGCACAAGCTGATGACGCAGGTGACCACCGAAATCACCACCCAGGTGGAGCGGCTGCCGTGACCGCCGCCCGCCGGATCGCCCACGAAGGAGCCCGCACATGACCATTCAACTCCAGCTCACGGGGCACGACAAGGACCTCGGCGGCGGCTTCCGGGTGCGCCGGCTGCTGCCCGCCGCGAAGCAGCGGTCGGTCGGCCCGTTCCTGTTCTTCGACCACTTCGGCCCGGTGACCGAGCTGCCGCAGGACAACCACGACGTGCGCCCGCACCCGCACATCGGCCTGGCCACGGTGACCTACCTGTTCGAGGGCGCGATGATGCACCGCGACAGCCTGGGCTCGGCGCAGCGCATCGAGCCCGGCGCCATCAACTGGATGACGGCCGGGCGCGGCATCGTGCATTCGGAGCGCCGGCCCGAGGACCTGCGCGACAAGACCTACGTGAACCACGGCCTGCAGCTCTGGGCCGCGCTGCCGCGCGCGCATGAAGAGGATGCGCCTTCGTTCACGCACACGCCGGCCGCGGCCATCCCCGAGGCGGTGGTGGGCGATGCGCGGGTGCGCGTGCTGATCGGCGAGGCCTTCGGCCGCCGCTCGCCGGTGGCGACGTTCACGAAGACGCTGTACCTCGACGTGCAGCTGCCCGCCGGCGGCGTGCTCGAACTGCCGCCGCTGGCGCAGGAGCTCGCGGTGTACCCGGTGGATGGCGATGTGACGCTGGGCGGCGAGGCCGTGCCGGCGCACACGATGGCGGTGCTGGCCTCGGGCATCACCGCGCGCATCGAGGCGGCCGCGCCCGTGCGGCTGATGGTGATCGGCGGCGACGCGCTCGACGGCCACCGCTTCATGTGGTGGAACTTCGTGTCCAGCCGCAAGGAGCGCATCGCCCAGGCCTCGGCCGACTGGGAGGCCCAAACCATGGGCCAGGTGCCGGGCGAGACCGAGTTCATCCCGCTGCCGCCGGCGCGCACGGCCGCCTCCTGAGGGCCGCTGCCGCGCGCCGTCAGTCCAGCATCGCCATCGCTTCCACTTCGAGCAGCAGCTCGGGCCGGGCCAGCGAGGCGACGCCGACCATGGTGCTCGCGGGCGGGCGGTCCGCCGCCAGGAAGGGCGCGCGGGCCGCGCGCACGATCACGGCCTTGTCGGGCGACAGGTCCTTCACGAAAAGCGTGGTCTTGACCACGTCGCGCATCGAGGCGCCGGCGTCGGCCAGCGCCGTCTCGAGGTTGGCATAGACCTGGCGGGTCTGGGCCGCGAGATCGCCCGCGCCCACCACGGCGCCGTCCGGGCCGTAGGCCACCTGGCCCGAGACCAGGATCGTCCGGCGATGGGTGGACTGCGCGACGTGGCTGAAGCCGTTGGGAGTGGCCAGGGCCGGCGGATTGTGAAAGCTGTTCATGGGGCAGGCAAAGAGGCGGGGAAGGGAAGAACTGGGCGGCACGGGCGCGCGGCGGTCAGTCGGCCGAGCGGAGCCCCAGGCGTTCGACCAGGGCTTTCTCGGAGGCGAACGCCTCCTGCGCAAAACGCGCGTAGTCCTCGCTGCCGAGGTAGAGCAGGGGCTGGTCGTAGCGCGCCAGCACCTGCAGGTGCTCGGGCTCCTGCATGGCCTTGCGGAAGGCGTCGTGCAGCACGCGCGTGACGTTCGGGTCCATGCCCTTGGGCCCGCCGATGCCGTAGGGGGCGCTGGAGACGAGGTTGTAGCCCAGCTCCTTCAGGGTCGGGGCATTCGGCCAGCGGCTCGTGCGCTCCGCGCCCCAGGTGGCCAGCAGGCGCAGATCGCCCTTGTCGACATGGGGGCCCCAGCCGGTGGCCTCCGAGGCCGACATCACGTGGCCGCCGAGCACCGCCTGCAGGTTGTCCGCCGTGCCGCGGTAGGGCACGTGGCGCAGCCGCACGCCGGCCGCGGCCGCCAGCTGCTCGGTGTTGAGGTGCGGGGTGCCGCCCACGCCCGCCGTGCCGTAGGTGATGGCGTCGGGGCGCTTGCGGGCGTCGTCGAGGTAGTCCTTGAGCGTCTTCCAGGGCGCATCGCTGCGCACCACGAGGCCGTAGGTGTAGCCTGAAACGCCGATCACATAGCTGAGGTCGCGCACCGGGTCCCAGGCCACCTTCTGCATGTGGGGCACGCGGAAGATGCCCATGGGCAGTTGCGACAGCGTGTAGCCGTCGGGCTTGGCCTGCAGCAGCGCGGTCACGCCCAGGGTGCCGGCCGCGCCCGGGCGGTTCTCGACGATCACCGGCTGGCCCAGGTGCCGGGCCGCCGCATTGGCCAGCACGCGCAGCGAGACATCGGTGGAGCCGCCGGCGGGCCAGGGCACGATCAGCCGGATCGGCCGGCTGGGAAAGGTGTCGGCATGGCCGCCGACCGGCGCGAAGGCCAACAGGGCGGCCGCCGCCCACAGCAGGATGTGTTTCATCGGTTCTCCTTGAGACCCGCGCAGTGTGGCGGCTGGCCGCTCGCGTGTCTGTCAGGTAATGAACAGAAGCGCGGGGGCGCCCATCAGAGCCGCGCAGCGGCCCGCAGGCGGGACAGGTCGGGCACGGCGATGCGCATCCGGCCCTGCGCCAGCAGGCCCCGGCGCGACAATTCGCTGAGCGCCTGCGCCACCCAGGGGCGGGTGGCGCCCACCATGCCGGCGATGGTTTCCTGGCTGATGCCCTCGATGAGCGCGCCGCCGCGGCCGTCGCCCGCCTCCGGCAGCTCGGCGAGCATCAGCAGCGCATCGATCAGCCGGTGGCTGACCGGCGCGGTGCTCAGGCGGATGGCGCGGTGCACGCCGGTCGACGCCATCCAGGCCAGCGCGCGCACCACGCTCCAGCCGAACTCGGGCACCTCGCCCACCAGGGCCTTCAGGTTGGAGGAGGTCAGGGTGAGCAGCGTGGCGTCGTCGATGCTTTCGGCCGACAGCACCTTGGGGCCGGCCGTCGCCGCGCCGATGAGGCCCAGCACATGCCCGGTGGACCACAGCCCGGTGGTCAGCTCGGTGCCTTCGGCCGTCGTGGCGAAGGTGCGCACCCGCCCCCGCTGCACGATGTAGATGTGCTCGCTTGTCTGCCCAGCGTCAAAGATCCGCGTGTGCGCGGGCACCCGCAGGGTCCGCGCCTTCGACAGGATCGCCGCGTGCTGCAGCAGCGCCGGCCCTTGCGCGGGGGGCGCCGGCTCAAGGTGCCGGGCCGGGGCGGCGGGGTCAGGGGCCATGATGGTGCGCGGCAGCGGCGGAGGGGCCGGTCATGCCGCACCGATGCCGCTGTTTTTGCAAAAAACAAGGAAAATCGGCCGGATGTCCTTGTCCAGCGGTCATTTCATGCTCACTTTTTAGTAGCGGACAGATCGGGCGCCAGCGCCTCGCGCTCGTCGAACACGAAGCAGGCGCCGCGGTAGTGCGCGCCGCCGGTGTCCTCGAAGTACTTGAGGATGCCGCCGTCGAGCTGGTAGACATGCTCGTGGCCGGCCTCGCGCATGAACAGCGCGGCTTTCTCGCAGCGGATGCCGCCGGTGCAGAAGCTCACCACGGTCTTGCCTTCGAGCTCGGCGCGGTGCTCGAGAAACGCCTGCGGGAACTCGGTGAACTTCGTGATGCGCCAGTCCACCGCGCCTTCGAAGGTGCCGTGGTCCACCTCGAACGCGTTGCGCGTGTCGAGCGTGACCACCGGGCGGCCGGCATCGTCGTGGCCCTGGTCGAGCCAGCGCCTGACCGTGGCGCTGTCCACGGCCGGCGCGCGGCCGGCGGCGGGCTGGATGGCCGGGTGGTCCATGCGGATGATTTCGCGCTTGAGCTTCACCAGAAGCTTGCCGAAGGGCTGGCGCGGCGACCAGCTTTCCTTGGCGGCGAGATCGGCAAAGCGCTGGTCGCCGCGCAGCCAGTCCAGGAAGCCGCGCACGTCCGCTGCCGCGCCGGCCAGGAACAGGTTGATGCCCTCGGGCGCGACCAGGCAGGTGCCCTTGAGCTGCCGCTGCCCGGCCTCGTGCCGCACGGCGGACTGCAGCCGCTCGGGGTCGGCGATCGGTGTGAATTTGTAAGCGGCGGCATTGCAGACGAGGGACATGGTTGGATTTTAAGAAATCACCGTGCACAATGCGGAAATCGTTCTGCAGAATAACCAATCACGAGGCAGCCCATCCGTTCCCGCCAGGCCGGCCGGGCGGCCCCAACCCGCGCTTTCCCATGCCTTTTCTTGCCGGATTCCATGCAGCCAGCTGGCTGCTGCTGGTGACGCTTGCCCTGTTCGCGGGGAAGGTTTTCGCAGCACCTGTTCTCTCTTTCGACCGGATGGAGCGCGCGGTGGATCTGCGCGGCCAGGCGGAATACGCCGTGATGCGGTCCGGCGCGCTGGATCCCCAGTCCGTCTGGGAGCTGCCGGGCACGGCCTTCAAGCGCGGCCGGCCCGACCTGATGCTCGATCTCCCCGAAGGCGCCATGCTGGTGATGCGCGTCGAGATCGACGTGCCGCAGATGCATGACCCCGACTACCTGGAGCTGCCCTCGGCGCGGCTTGACCGGGTGCGCTACTGGGCGCGCAGCAGCGGCAGCCCCTCGTGGCAGACCGCCGAGGCGGGCGACCGCGTGCCGCCGCCGCGCTGGTCGTTCTCCGGCCCTTATCCGGCCTTCGAGCTGCCGTCGGCCGGCCAGCGCACGCAGATCGTGCTGGCCATCGAGCACCGCGGCCTGCTCAACGTGCCGGTGCAGTGGGTCAGCGACCAGGTGTTCCGGGTCGAGCGCATGGGGCATGCGTTCAAGTTCGGCCTCATGACCGGGCTGGCGCTGGCGCTGGCCGCGGCCTGTGCCGTGGCGACCGCGCTGTTCAGGAAAACGGTGTTTGCGCTGCTATGCCTGTACACGCTGCTGATGGCGGTGCAGGTGGTCGCCAACAACGGCTACGGCGACATCTACCTCTGGCCGTGGATGCCCGAGCTGGACGATCCGGCCAAGCCCTTCGTCTCGATGCTGCTGTCCTGCCTGCTGGTGCCCCTGGTGGCGCTGGTGCTCAATGCCGACGTGCACAAGCATGCCTGGTGGGTGGGCGCCTGGCGCTGGGGCCTGGCCGGGCTGGTGTATGCGCTGGTGCAGGCCTGGCTGCTGCCGCCCGAGTGGCGGCTGCTGGCGGGCACGGCCTATGTGCTGTTCTCGCTGCTGTTCGCTGGCATCCTGTCGATGCATGGCGTGCTGCGCTCCGACGCCATGTCGGCCTGGGCGCTGGCGGGCACGGGGCTGATCGCCATGAGCACGCTGCTCGGGTACGCCGACTACACCGCGCTGCATGGCAGCGTGGTGCTCAACATGATCGGCACCGGCTGCCGCATGGGCTTCGTGGTCCTGATGCTGGGCGTGGCCGTGCAGCGGCACCGCTTCGGGCGCGACGTGCTGTCGCGGGCCCTGAGCGCCAGCGGCCGCGATGCGCTGACCGGCCTGCTCACGCGGCCGGGCTTCGAGCATGCCCTGGCCAAGTCCTCGCTGATGACGGAGCATGCCTCGGCCTTCTCGTCGGGCTTCATGGTGTGCGACCTGCGCAGCCTGGGCACGGTGCGCTCGGAGTACGGCGAGGACATCTGCGAGCGCGTACTGGTGCGCTTTGCCGCGGTGCTGCAGCGCACCCTGCACAGCGACTCGATCATCGGCCGCATCGGCTACGGGCGCTTTGCCGCCGTGCTGGTGCAGGACGTGGACACCTCCACGCTGCAGGCGACGGCCACGCAGGTGCTCACGCGCGTGCTGGCGCAGTCCGATCTGCCCGACTTCGTGCGCCAGCTCAAACTGCGCATGGTGCTGGCCCAGATGCCGCTGAGCCAGGTGCACCTGGCCGATCTCGAAAACCGCTGCAACAGTGTCATGCAGGGCGGCGATTC
This sequence comes from Variovorax terrae, assembly GCF_022809125.1. Lineage (NCBI taxonomy): Bacteria > Pseudomonadati > Pseudomonadota > Betaproteobacteria > Burkholderiales > Comamonadaceae > Variovorax > Variovorax terrae. The sequence goes on from NZ_JALGBI010000001.1 coordinate 1,305,765, forward strand.
CGCGCGGGTGATCCGCTGGCTTTGAGAAGCCGGTTCCGAATCCGCCGTCCGGGATGAGCAGCCTAGAATCGGTGCCATGTTTGTTCACCTGCGCATCCACACCGAGTTCTCGGTGGTCGACGGCACCAACCGCGTCGATGACATCGTCAAGGCCGCGGCCGCCGACGGCCAGCCGGCCCTGGCCATCACCGATCTCAACAACCTGTTCGGCGCGATCAAGTTCTACAAGGCCGCGCGCGGCGCCGGCGTCAAGCCGCTGATCGGGGTCGAGGTCTTCCTCGAAGGCCTGGGCAAGGAGGCCAGCGCGCTGTCGCGCGTGCTGCTGCTGGTGCAGGGCCGCCAGGGCTATTTGAACCTGTCCGAGCTGCTGGCGCGCGCCTGGACGCAGAACGTGGTCAAGGCCCAGGCGGTGGTGAAGCTGGCCTGGCTGCGCGAGCTGGGCGAGGGCTTGATTCTGCTGTCGGGCGCGCAGGCCGGGCCGGTGGGCCAGGCGCTGGTGCAGGGCGACAACGAGCGCGCGGCCGAGGTCGCGCTGCAACTGGCCACGCTGTTCCCGCACCGCTTCTACCTCGAGCTGCAACGCGCCGGCCGCGCCGACGACGAGGCCCATGTGGCCGCCGCCGTGCAGCTGGCCGCGCGCATGAAGCTGCCGGTGGTGGCGACGCACCCGGTGCAGTTCCACGGCGCAGATGACTACGAGGCACACGAGGCGCGCGTCTGCATCTCCGAGGGCGAGATCCTCGGCAACCAGCGCCGCGTGCGCAAGTTCACGCGCGAGCAGTATTTCAAGCCGGCGGCGCAGATGCAGGCGCTGTTCGCCGACGTGCCCTCGGCGCTGGCCAATGCGCTGGAGATCGCGCGCCGCTGCAACCTCACGCTGGAGCTGGGCAAGCCACGCCTGCCCGACTACCCCACGCCCAACGGCATGCCGATCGAGGAGTACTTCCGCTTCGCTTCGCACGAGGGGCTGGACGAGCGGCTGGCGCACCTCTATCCCGACGAGGCCCGGCGCGCCACGGAGCGGCCGCGCTACCTGGAGCGGCTGGAGTTCGAGATCAACACCATCCTGAAGATGGGCTTCCCGGGCTACTTCCTGATCGTGGGCGACTTCATCAACTGGGCCAAGCGCAACGGCTGCCCGGTGGGCCCGGGCCGGGGCTCGGGCGCCGGCTCGCTGGTGGCCTATGCACTCAAGATCACCGACCTCGACCCGCTGCAGTACAAGCTGCTGTTCGAGCGCTTCCTGAACCCCGAGCGCGTGTCGATGCCCGACTTCGACATCGACTTCTGCCAGAGCAACCGCGGGCTGGTGATCGACTACGTGAAGGACAAGTACGGCAAGGACGCCGTGAGCCAGATCGCCACCTTCGGCACCATGGCCGCGCGCGCCGCCATCCGCGACGTGGGCCGCGTGATGGACATGAGCTACACCTTCTGCGACGGCATCTCCAAGCTCATCCCCAACAAGCCGGGCATGACGGTGACGCTGCAGTACCCGCCGCAGCCCAAGAAGGACGGCGACAAGAACAACTACGCCATCGAGATGGAGCCGCTGCTGGCCGAGCGCATCGAGCGCGAGGAGGAGGTGCGCACCCTGGTCGAGATGGCGCAGAAGCTCGAGGGCATGACGCGCAACGTCGGCATGCACGCCGGCGGCGTGCTGATCGCGCCGGGCAAGCTCACGGATTTCTGCCCGCTGTACCAGCAGCCCGGCAGCGACTCGGCGGTGAGCCAGTACGACAAGGACGACGTGGAGGCCGCGGGCCTCGTCAAGTTCGACTTTCTGGGCCTCGCCACGCTGACCATCCTGGAGATCGCCAAGGAGTTCATCGTCCGGCGCCACAAGGGCCAGGAGAACTTCGCGTTCGAGAACATCCCGCTCGACGACACGCGCACCTACAAGCTCTTTTCCGAGGGCAAGACCGAGGCCGTGTTCCAGTTTGAATCGCGCGGCATGCAGGGCATGCTGAAGGATGCGCGGCCGACGCGCCTGGAAGACCTGATCGCGCTCAACGCGCTGTACCGCCCGGGCCCGATGGACCTGATCCCCAGCTTCGTGGCGCGCAAGCACGGGCGCGAAGAGGTGGAGTACCCGCACCCGCTGGTGGCCGAGATGCTGTCCGAGACCTACGGCATCATGGTCTACCAGGAGCAGGTGATGCAGACGGCGCAGATCCTGGGCGGCTATTCGCTGGGCGGCGCCGACCTGCTGCGCCGCGCCATGGGCAAGAAGAAGGCCGAGGAGATGGCCGAGCACCGGCAGATCTTCCGCGTGGGCGCCGCCAAGAACGGCATCGGCGAGGACAAGGCCGACGAGATCTTCGATTTGATGGAGAAGTTCGCGGGCTACGGCTTCAACAAGTCGCACGCCGCCGCCTACTCGCTGCTGGCCTACCACACGGGCTGGCTCAAGGTGCACTACACGGCCGAGTTCTTCTGCGCCAACATGACCGTGGAAATGGACGACACCGACAAGCTCAAGGTGCTGTTCGAGGACGCGCAGAAGAACTTCGGCATCAGCTTCGAGCCGCCGGACGTGAACCGCGGCAACTACCGCTTCGAGCCGGTCACCGACAAGGTGATCCGCTACGGCCTGGGCGCGGTCAAGGGCACGGGCCAGCTGGCGGTGGAAGCCATCGTCGCAGCGCGGGAGGAGGGCGGCCCGTTCAAGAGCCTGTTCGATTTCTGCGTGCGGGTGGACCGCCAGCGCATCAACAAGCGCACGGTGGAAGCGCTGATCAAGGCCGGCGCCTTCGACGCGCTGCAGCTCAACCGCGCCGCGCTGGTGGCGTCGATCGACCGCGCCTTCGAATTCGCCAACGCCACCGAGGCCAATGCCAACCAGGGCGGGCTGTTCGATCTGGGCGACGACGCGCATGGCTCCAGCACGCAGGAGCCCGATCTGGTCGACACCCTGCCCTGGGGCGTGAAGGAGCGGCTGACGCAGGAGAAGACGGCCGTGGGCTTCTACCTCTCGGGCCATTTGTTCGACGAGGTCTCGCGCGAGGTGCGCCAGTTCGTCAAGCGTACGGTGGACGAACTGATCGACAGCCGCGAGCAGCAGATGATCGCCGGCGTCGTGAGCGACTTCCGCGTGATCAACGGCCAGCGCGGCAAGCTCGCACTGTTCAAGCTCGACGACAAATCGGCCTCGATCGAGGCCACGGCTGACGAGGCCGTGCTCAACACCTACCGCAACCTGCTCAAGGACGACGAGGTGCTGATCGTGAGCGGGCGCCTGCAGCCCGGGCGCGGCGGCTTCGAGCCGCGCTTCGTGGTGAGCCAGGTCTGGGACTTGGCGACGGCGCGCTGCCGCTTCGGCAAGTTCCTGCGCGTCGCGGTGAACGGCAAGGCGCCGGACATTCCGCGCCTGCTCAAGGAGTTTCCGGCCCGGCGCGAGATGTCGGAGCAGGGCGAGCTGGTGCGCGGCCTCGCGGTGCGGCTGGCCCTGGCGCGCGAGACGGCGTCGGCCGAGCTGCAACTCGGCGAGGAGGCCAAGTTCTTCCCGAGCGATGCCGCGCTGGCAAGCTGGATGGCGCAGGCCGACCAGGGGCAGGCGGCCATCGTCTACGAGTGATTTTTCAAGCGAAAACCGCCCGATGTCCAGGTGCAGTGGTCATCGGGTGCTATTGAAAGCATAGCACTCGGGCGGCCGCTCAGTCCTTGGGCCGGAAGCTGATGATGAGCGAGGAGGGCACCCGGCCGTCCACGTCGCGCGGCAGGGTTTCGGTCTTGACGATGGCGTTGAGCACCGCATCGTCCCAGGCCTTCACGCCGCTGGACTTGACCAGCCGGTTGCCGACGATGGTGCCGTCCGGCGCGGCGCGCACCTCGACCTCGGCCGTGGGGTTGCCGGCCATGTCTTCGGTGAACACGATGTTGGGCTTGATGCGCGCGCGGATGCGGCCGCCGTAGCTGGCCGACGGGCCGGACGACTGCAGCGCGCCGCCGTTCGAAGAGGGCGAACCGGTGGCGCCGGCCAGGCCGGCGATGCGCCGGAGGTTGTCCTGGCGTTGGGCTTCGAGCCGCCGGGCGTCTTCTTCGGCCTTGCGCTTGGCCTCCTGCTGTTCGAGCTTCTTCTTGTCGGCGGCAGCCTTTTCCGCTTTTTCCTTGTCGCGGGCCAGCTTCTCCTGCTCGAGGCGCTCCTGCTCGCGTTTCTTGTCGAGCTCGCGCTTCTTGCGGTCGCGCTCCAGCGCGATGTCGGCGTCCTTGACGACCGGCGGGGCGGGCTTCTCTTCGACCACCCGCGGCGGGGGCGGCGGAGGAGGCGCTTCCACGGGCTTGGGCGCGGCCTGCTGCGGCACGGCCGACCACAGCTCGGCCTCGACCGAGATGTCTTCCGCGTCGCGCTTCCAGTTCACGCCCCAGGTCAGCGCCGCCAGCAGCAGCACATGCGCCAGCAGCGCCAGGCCGAACGCGCGCAGCATGCCGGGCGGCGGCGGCGGCGCGAATTCGAGGCGGTCGGCGAGGCTGGGCATGGCCGGGCAGGGCTGTTTACTTGGCCAGTTGCACCGACAGGCCCACGCGCTGGATGCCCGCGCGCTGCAGCGTGTCCATGACCTTGACCACGGTTTCGTATTTGACGCTGCGGTCGGCGCTGATGACCACGGGCGCGGCGGCCGGGCCACCGGGCGCCTGACCCTGTGCCTGCTGCACCACCGCCGCCACTTCCTTGAGCGTGACCTGCGCGGACTTCTCGGGCGAGGCGGCGGTTTTCAGCTCGAGCGCCTCGTCCTTGCCGATGATGATCTGGATCACCTGGTCGGGCTGCTTGGCGGCCTTGCCCACGCTGGGCAGGTCGATCAGGCTGGGCGTGATCAGCGGCGCCGTGACCATGAAGATGATCAGCAGCACCAGCATCACGTCGATGAAGGGCACCATGTTGATTTCGCTGATGGTGCGGCGTCCGCGGCCCCGGGATGCGACGGCTGGCATGGCGTGCTCCTGCGCTCAGTGGCCCGAGGGCGAATGCGCGCCCAGGTTGCGCTGCAGGATGTTGGAGAACTCCTCGATGAAGGTCTCCAGCTTGATCGCCACGCGGTCGATGTCGCGCGCGAAGCGGTTGTAGGCCACCACGGCCGGAATGGCGGCGAACAGGCCGATGGCGGTGGCCACCAGCGCCTCGGCGATGCCGGGGGCCACGGTGGCCAGCGTGACCTGCGTGAGCGCGGTCAGGCCGGTGAAGGCGTGCATGATGCCCCAGACCGTGCCGAACAGGCCGACGTAGGGCGAGACCGAACCCACCGAGGCCAGGAACGACAGGTTGGACTCCACGGCATCGAGCTCGCGCTGGTAGCTCGCGCGCATGGCGCGGCGCGCACCGTCGAGCAGGGTGCCGGCGTCGGCGATGCGGCGCTCGCGCAGCTTCTGGTACTCGCGCATGCCGCTGGCGAAGATGCGTTCCATCGGGCCGGCGAGCTTGGCGTTCTGCGCCGCGGCGGAGAACAGGTCGTTCAGGCTGGTGCCCGACCAGAACTCGCGCTCGAAATCGTCGTTGAGCGATTTCACGCGCTTGAGCGCGAACAGCTTGCGGAAGATCGCGGCCCAGCTGGCCACCGAGACCGCCAGCAGCAGCAGCATGACGAGCTGCACCACCCAGCTCGCGTTGAGCGCCAGGTGGAGGATAGAGAGTTCCTGGTTCATGTCAGGGCTTCCAGTAGGTGATTCGGGATTCTCGCAGGCCGGAGCGTGGCGGCGTCGACCCAACCGATGCGGATGGTGCCATCACAGAGCAGGCCGTTGGGCTGCTCTGATTTTGATAGCGCCTGCTGGCCGATTATCAAGGACGCCCGGCCGATTTCCTGGAGGCCGGCGGTAACAAGAAGTTCATCGTCCAGCCGCGCCGGCCGGTGGTAGCGCACCGACGTCTCGCTGACCACGAACATGCCGCCGGTCTGCTCGCGCAGGCGCTGCTGCTCGATGCCGAGCGAGCGCAGCCACTCGGTGCGGGCGCGCTCGAAGAATTTCAGGTAGTTGGCGTAGAAGACGATGCCGCCGGCATCGGTGTCTTCCCAGTAGACGCGCAGAGGCCAGTGGAAGACCTGTTCGGCGGCCGGGCTCATTGGGTCGCCTCCATGCTTCGCACGGCGGTGCGAGCCCGGTTCGGAACGGCCGGGCGGGGGCTCATGCCAGCAGGGCCCGCAGCCGCGCCACCGATTCCTGCAGCTGGGCCATCGAGCTTGCGGTGGAGAAGCGGATGAACTTCTGCGTCTCGGCCGTGCCGAAGTCGCGGCCCGGCGTCACCGCCACGTGGGCGCGCTTCATGACCTCGAAGGCGAAGTCCCAGCTGCCCTGCAGGCCGAGCTTCGCGCAGGCGGCCGAGCAGTCGGCCCAGGCGTAGAACGCACCGTCGGGCATCACCGGCACGTCCAGGCCCAGGGCCTGCAGCTGCGGGATGAACCAGTCGCGCCGGGCCTTGAACTCGGCGCGGCGGCGTTCGTACTCGGCGATGCTCTCAGGCTCGAAGCAGGCCAGCGCGGCATGCTGCGACACGGTGCTGGCGCAGATGAACAGGTTCTGCGCCAGGCGTTCGATCACCGGCACCAGCGCCTCGGGTACCACCAGCCAGCCCAGGCGCCAGCCCGTCATGTTGAAGTACTTGGAGAAGCTGTTGATGCTGATGACCTGGTCGTCCAGCGCCAGCGCCGTCTGGCCGAAGGTGCTGTCGTAGCTCAGGCCCAGGTAGATCTCGTCGATCAGCGTGATGCCCTCGCGCTGGCGCACCACGTCATGGATGCGGCGCAGTTCGTCCGGGTGGATCGAGGTGCCGGTGGGGTTGGAGGGCGAGGCCAGCAGCACGCCGCGCGTGCGCGGCGTCCAGGCAGCCTGTACCTTGGCCGCGCTGAGCTGGAAGCGCTCCTCGGCCGAGGTGGGCACGAGCACGGCCCGGCCTTCGGCGGCGCTGACGAAGTGCCGGTTGCAGGGGTAGCTCGGGTCGGGCATCAGGATGTCGTCGCCAGCCTCGATCAGGGCCAGGCAGGCGAGCTGCAGCGCGGCCGAGGCGCCTGCGGTGATGACGATGCGCCGCGCCGGCACCTCGACGCCGAAGCGCTGCGCATACCAGCCGCTGATGCGCTCGCGCAAGGCCTCGAGCCCCGTGGCCTGGGTGTATTGCGTGGCGCCGTCGCGCACGGCCCGGGCCGCGGCTTCCTGCACCAGCGGCGGCGCGGTGAAGTCGGGCTCGCCGATGTTCAGGAAGATCATCGGCCGGTCGCTGTGCGCCACCTCGCGGGCCAGGGCGGAAGCGGCCTTGGCCACCTCCATCACGTAGAACGGCTCGATGCGCTCGGCGCGCGTGGAGATTCTCATCAGCGGGTCTTGCCTGCGGCCTTGTCGGCCTCCACCTCGACGGCGCGCAGCGTCGGCGCGAGGCCGTTGAGCACGGCATTGACGTACTTGTGGCCGTCGGTGCCGCCGAACTCCTTGGCGAGCTCGATGCACTCGTTGATCACCACGCGCCAGGGCACGTCCGCGCAGTGGCGGAATTCATAGACGCCGATCCACATCACGCCATGCTCGACGGGCGAGATTTCCTCGAGCTTGCGGTCGAGCAGGGGCAGGATCAGCGCATCCAGGTCGGCGGCTTCCTCGATGCAGCCGTGCAGCAATGCGTCGTAGTGCGCCGAATCGGCCTTGTGGAAACCGGCCAGGTCGCGCGTGAAGGTGTCGATGGCGGTGGCCTCGTTGCGGCCGACCAGGTGCTGGTACAGCGCCTGCAGCGCGAACTCGCGCGCGCGGCTGCGGTTGGATTTGCTGGCGGCCTTGCGTGCGCCGGTGCCGGTGAGGCCGGTGCGCGACTGGCGGGGCGGGCGCTTGGCGCCGGAGGCGGGCGTTTCGCTCATGACAGCTCGTCCAGCAGGTTGGCCATTTCCACGGCCACGCGCGCCGCGTCGCGGCCCTTGTCGGTCTGGCGGGCGATGGCCTGCTCCAGGTTCTCGGTGGTGAGGATGGCGTTGGCCACGGGCAGCTGGTAGTCCAGCGCGACGCGGCTCACGCCGGCGCCCGATTCGTTGGCCACCAGCTCGAAGTGGTAGGTCTCGCCGCGGATGATGCAGCCCAGCGCGATCAGCGCGTCGTACTGGTCCTTCTCGGCCAGCGCCTGCAGTGCCACCGGCACTTCGAGCGCGCCGGGCACCCGTACGTGGTCGATGCGCTTGTCCTGCACGCCCAGGGCCGCCAGCTCGGCCTTGCAGGCCTCGGCCAGCGCATTGGTGATGCTTTCGTTGAAGCGGGCCTGGACGATGCCGATGTAGAGGTCCTTGCCGTCGAGCCTGTCGGCCGTTCCCTTGTCTGCGCCAAACATGTGGGTGTGTTCCTTGTGTGTTTTTTACTTGGTGATGTGGCCGGTGATCTCGAGCCCGTAGCCGACCATGCTGGGCAGGCGGCGCGGGTTGCTCATGAGCCTCATCCTGTGGACGCCGCAGTCGCGCAGGATCTGCGCGCCGATGCCGTAGGTGCGCAGGTCCATGCGGCCGCGCTCGGGCGCCTGGGCCGCGCAGGCCGTGCCTTCGAACTGAGTCAGCAGCTGGGCCGCGCTCTCGCCGCAATTGAGCAGCACGGCCACGCCCTGGCCCTCCTGCGCGATGTGGCGCAGGCTCGCGTCCAGGCTCCAGGAGTGCATGGCGCGCCCGACCTCGAGCGCATCGAGCACCGACAGCGGCTCGTGCACGCGCACCGCCACGGCGTCGTCGGGGCCCCACTGGCCCCGCACCAGCGCCAGGTGCAGGCCCTGGCTGGGCTTGTCGCGCCAGGCATGGGCGGTGAATTCGCCGAACGCGGTCTGCAGCGTGCGGGTGCCGATTTTCTCGATCAGCGATTCGTGGCGGCTGCGGTGCTCGATCAGGTCGGCGATGGTGCCGATCTTGAGGCCGTGCTCGGCGGCGAACTGCTGCAGGTCGGGCAGCCGGGCCATGGTGCCGTCGTCCTTCATGATCTCGCAGATCACGGCGGCGGGCGTGCAGCCCGCCATGGCGGCGAAATCGCAGCCGGCCTCGGTGTGCCCCGCGCGCATCAGCACGCCGCCATCGACCGCCTGCAGCGGGAAGATGTGGCCGGGCTGCACCAGGTCTTCGGCCCGGGCGTTGGGGGCCACCGCGGCCTGCACGGTGCGCGCGCGGTCGGCGGCCGAGATGCCGGTGGTGACGCCCTCGGCGGCCTCGATCGAGACGGTGAAGGCCGTGCCCATCTTGGTGCCGTTGCGTGCCACCATGGGCGGCAGGCGCAGGCGCTCGCAGCGCTCGCGCGTGAGCGTGAGGCAGATCAGTCCGCGGCCGAAGCGTGCCATGAAGTTGATGGCTTCGGGCGTGACATGGTCGGCCGCCAGGACGAGGTCGCCCTCGTTCTCGCGGTCTTCTTCGTCGACCAGGATCACGATGCGCCCGGCGCGCATGTCGGCCACGATGTCTTCGACCGGGGAGATGGCCACGGGGGCGGGCTGGGTCATGGCGTTTCTTTCGGCGGGCGTTGTTGCGGATCGGCGCTGAGCATGCGCTCCACGTAGCGGGCGATCATGTCGATCTCGAGGTTCACCTGCGAGCCGGTGCGCAGCTGGCCCAGCGCTGTGTTCTGCACCGTGTGGGGAATCAGGTTGATGCTGACCTCGCTGCCGGCGGCCGAATCGGCGACGCGGTTGACGGTGAGGCTCGCGCCATTGATGGCGATGGAGCCCTTGTAGGCCAGGTACTTGCCCAGCTCGCACGGGGCCAGCACGCGCAGCTCCCAGCTCTCGCCCACCTCGGCGAAATGCGTGACCTGGCCGACGCCATCCACGTGGCCCGACATGATGTGCCCGCCCAGGCGGTCGTGCGCACGCAGGGCCTTTTCGAGGTTGATGGGGCCGGTGTGTGCCAGGCCCGCGGTCTTGCTCAGTGATTCGGCGGAAATGTCGACGCTGAACTGGCTGCGGGAGGGATCGAGGCTGGCGACGGTCATGCAGGCGCCGTTGAGCGCGATGCTGTCGCCCAGGCCGACATCGTCGAGGTAGCCGGCGGGGGCCTCCACGGCGAGGCGCTTGCCGTACCGCGAATCCTGAGGGGGTTGGCCAGGAGGTAAAGAGCTTTCCAGGTCGTGGACGGCGGCGATGCGCCCCACGCCGGTGATGATTCCGGTGAACATACCCCTATTTTCGCAGGGATTGGTGGTGATGGCTGGGGAAACCCTTAAAACCCGGCGCGGGCCTGCCGGTCCAGACCGGGCTTGCCGTCGGCTCCGGGCTAGAACGCGTCGCGCCCCGGGATGCGGGCGACGATGCGCAGATCGGGCCCCAGCAGGTCGGTGGACCTGAATTCCAGCGGCACGGCATCGCCCAGATGCGCCAGGGGCCCGAAGCTGGCCATGTCGCGCCCCTGGCCGATGAGCTTGGGGGCCAGGTAGACCACAAATTCGTCCACCAGGCCTTCGCGGACCAGTGAGCCATTGAGCTTGTGACCAGCCTCCACGTGAAGTTCGTTGACTTCGCGCCGGGCCAGATCCTGGAGCATGGCCGCCAGATCCACTTTGCCACCGGGGCCGGGCAGGTGGATCACGGTGGCGCCGCGCGCCTCGAGCGCGGCCTTCCTGGCATCGTTCTGGTGGGCGGCGTAGATGTACAGGGTCCGGCCAGGCAGGAAGAGTTGGGCGTCCAGCGGTGTTTCGAGCCGGCTGTCCACCACCACCAGATGGGGCTGGCGCGGGCTCTCGACCAGCCGCACGTCGAGCCGGGGGTTGTCTTCCAGTACGGTTCCGATGCCGGTGAGCACGGCACAGGAGCGGGCCCGCCAGGCATGTCCATCGGCGCGTGCGGCTTCGGAGGTGATCCACTGGCTGGTGCCGTCGAGCAACGCCGTCTTGCCGTCGAGTGACGCGGCGATCTTCATGCGAACCCAGGGTGTCTTGCGGATCATGCGGCTGAAGAATCCGATGTTGAGCTCTCGCGATTCGGCCGCTCCGGACCCGACCTCCACCTCCACGCCCGCGGCCCGCAGCCGTTCGAACCCCTGGCCCGACACCCGCGGATTGGGGTCGGCGATGGAGGCCACCACTTTCTTGATGCCCGCGGCGATCAGCGCGTCGCAGCAGGGGCCGGTGCGGCCGTGGTGGGAGCAGGGTTCGAGGGTGACGTAGGCGGTGGCGCCCCGCGTGTCCAAGCCTTGACGTGCGGCATCACGCAGCGCCACGATTTCAGCATGCGGCCCGCCTGCTTGCTGCGTGTAGCCTTGGCCGATGACTTGACCGCTGGGAGCAACCAGAATGGCACCCACCCGGGGGTTGGGAGAACTGATCCGCATTGCGTTGCGAGCGAGCGCAAGAGCTTGGGTGATTTCCATGGGGGAAAACGGGGCAGATGCCGATGTCAGTTTGCAGCGTTCTTTGATGCACGCGATGAATCATCCGCGAACCGCATGCTGCCGTGGGCCGAGTCAGGCAGGATGGAGGTCGAGGGGGGCTTCAGGCGATTTTCAAAGAAAAAATGCAGATTGTGCTTGTCGGATGGTTGTTTGATGCTATGGATTTTATAGCAATCGATGACGTTCCAGCGACGCTCCCGAGATCAGGTGTCGGCGGTGCAATTGGCCGTGGAGGGGTCGCAGAGGCGGGCTCGGCCCGTCAGATACACGATGACGTGTTTTTGCCTTGCTGTATCTGCAGAGGAAAATACCAAGCGGGTGCCGGCATTGCCCTGGAGAAAGCCGCGAGAGTCAAAGGACAAATTCGCTGGAACAGCGCCGCCGTTCTTTCCCGTGATGGTGAGTGCCGAATGAACGGCGCCTGACTGCGAAATCAACGTGTCGCTTCCGCTGTCGTAGCTGCCGTTGTTGTTGAGATCCACGTAAACCACCCAGCCTGCCGCCCAGTTCGTGCCGGATGCCGGCTGCACCGTGACGCGGCGGTTCTTGGCCAGGGCTTCGTTGCGTGCCTGCATGACATCTCCCAGAAGATTGCTGGCCGATGAAGCCAGTTTCTGGTTGAGCAACATGTTGCGGAAGCTGGGGGCGGCAAGACCCATGAGAATGGCTGCAATCGCAATGACCATCAGCAACTCGATGAGCGTGAACCCCAGCGCCCTGGCACGAGAGGCTTGAGGTGGGGCTGGGGCGCGAGTCATGGCCAGCATATCGTCGTATCCGCGACCTTGGTTCCGGCATTGCTCTTCAAGTCGCACTGCTTGTTGTTGCGGCTATCGAAGTAGAGGTAATTGATGCTGGAGTCGGCCTGCCTCGGCGTTGCCGTCAATTGGATGCAGGCCGTCAGGGCGTCGCTGCCGCATGCCTGGGCCGAAATGGTGCAGGCGCTTTTTGCCAGGCCGTCACCGGAAAATGCGGCCATGGGCGCAGACGTCGCCCCAGCAGTGAAAGCCACGTAGGTGTTTTGCTGCGTGAAATAACGCTCCTGCTGCTGCATGGTGCGCAACAAACCCGCCCGGCATTCGTTGCGCCGACCTTTCTCGATCTGCTTGACGTAACTTGGGTAGGCCACCGCAGCCAGGATCCCGATGATGGCCACCACAATCATGAGTTCTACCAATGTGAAGCCTGAGTTCTTGTCGTGTTTTTTCATGACTTTTCGTGGTTAGCGGTTAGTGCTGACGGAGTAAATGTCGCGAACCTCTCGCCAGTACACGCGACCGGCCGTCAGGTACTGCACGTCAACGGTGGAACTGATGAGTTTTCCATCCTGCCCGGGAACAATAACCCCTGCTTTCTTCGTGGCGACCCGTCGGCCGGACACGTTGCGATCCGAGTAGGAGGACAGGGTGGTGGTGGACGTGTCGATATCCAGCGGGACGGCGCGCCCATAGTACGCGTCACCTCCCAAGATGTTTCCTATCTTGGCACCGTTGGAAGTGGCTAGCGGGTAATGGTAAGACACGCCATTGTCCGTGCATTGAGATGCCGGAGGAATGCTGGATGTGAAATAGGCAATGCCGGAACTCAGTGGGGGGCTGATGACGATCCGTTCCGAAGAATATTTCAAATCCATGTACCAGCCGCGCTTGGCTCCCGTGGCGACAGAATAGGTCTGGGTCGATACCGTGACGGATTGGGTGGCTGTGATGTAGGCATTGGCACTCAGATCCGCCCGGGTCAGGTTGTAGCCAGCCGCCGTGGTCAGGCCGCTGTCCCATACGCCATAGATGGTTTGCTGGCTGGTGCTGGAGCGGTCGGGCGCTTCCAGGAGGCGGCCAGTGCCGAACACCACCATCTTCCCGCCACCGGGGTAGGCGGAAACGACCGGCGCCGTCGTGATGGGCTGCGCTGCGGCAGTCCCCGTGGTGCCGTCGCGGGCGGTGAACAAGGGCTTTTTGACGCTGGCGTTGTTGGTGTAGACGGCCGATGAGATCTTGCTCGAGCTGATGCCGTCAGGGAAGGCAATTTTCCAGACATTGCCCTGGAGGTCTCCCACGAAGAACTCCACGGCTTCCTGCGCGGACCCATAGTAGGCCCCGACGCCTCCCAGTCCATTGGCCACGGTGCTGCTGGCGGCGGGCAAGACGACTTTGAAGTAGTTGCTGTTCTCCGACCAGTTCGCGCCGGGTGCCTTGTTGAGGTCGAGGAAAAAAACCGCCTGGTCCGAAGAGGTGGTGTAGCGGCCAGCCCCGTCATTCTTGTAGTTGTTGTAGCCGCTGCTCACCATCAGGTAGTACTTGTAGCTCGCGGGGGAAGAGCCGGCTACCCTCATCTTGACGAACTTGGGAGAGGATAGGACATTGCCCATGGCCGGGTCATCCTTGTCGGTGAACTCGAACAAGACCTTTTCTTTGGTGAAGTTCAGGGGATCACTGACATCCAGTGCAAAGACGCCCTGTGCGCCGCCTCCCATACCGGAGGCCAGAATGGTTTTCCATCCGGTACTGGTCTTGGCTTCATCAATAACGGGTACCGCATCGACGAACAATTCGTGGATGTAGCCCTTGCTGGTCAGTCTGGGCAGGCGTGGTAGCACGGGGCCGGGAATGTAAGCAAACAACTCCTGTCCGTTGTCGGCACGGAAAGCATGCAGCATGCCATCGTTGGCGCCTGTATAGATAACCGGTGTGCGTGACTTCTTGGCGTTGAAATAGGCGGTGTAATCGTCGCTGGTAATGGTCGGGTTGGCGCCGGCCTTGTACTGCGGGCCCGAGTTGATGATGTCACCCATGACACTGACCCGGCTTCTGAAGGTGTCATCCAGTTCCTTGGTCCGGTCGCCCCGGAGGTAGTCCAGGCGGACCTGCCCAAGACTGTCGGTGACCGAGGGTGTTGTGTAAGGTACCTGATTGAACGAGGCGGGAAGACTCGCTCCGTTGCCCATGCCCGCATAGGTGAAGGTGGCGGCACTAGACAAGCTTTCGGATGTGCCTTGCAGGTAGGCGATGATATTCCGGTCCGCCGGTTTGACCTTGGGCGCTGCTACCACGCCAGTGTCGCGCGAGGCAGACGTCAGAATGGCGCCAGCGTCCCACACCACGGTAGGATCGCCCGCGATTGCAAAGGTCGTGGTGTTGAGGCTGATCCCCAGTTTCTTGACGGTGCCTGACCATTCGCCAGGAACAAAACTGGGCGCAAATTGATTGCCTTGGGGGTCGGTCGCTTTCAACTGATCGCTACTGGTGGCCACCGTGGCAAAGGAACTACCCGTGCGGGATGAATCGTCGAAAAACTGTTTGATGCCCGCCACCAGCCGCTGAGGCTGGCTGGCCAGCACGTAGCCCTTGGGCGCGCCTGAGGAATCAGCCCACTTGCTGGAAGCAGATGAGCCGCTGAAGGGGCTACCGTCCTGCTCACTGTCGGTGAAATAACCGTACTTGCCGGCCAGGTAGTAGCTGGTGGCCTTGATGTTGCTGTCGATGCTGCCGCGGTTGTTTTCGTCTACGTCGATCATGAAGGTCTTGACGCGTACCTTGTCCGTTGTGATGCCGCCTAGCACGTCCTGCCGGATGACCTGCGTATTGGCCCAGTACGACATGCCGGCCCAGTGATAGCTGTCATGGCTACCCGAACCCGTGGCGGTGGTGTCCAGGTTGCCCAGCGCCGAGTTGGGGGCCGGGTTTCCATTGGCCGCGCGGCTGTTGCCGCGCGGGTCGGTGTAGACCTTGCCGGCGTTGTTGCGCTCGAAGGAGTCGATGACCTGGGTCCAAGTGTGTGCATTGACGCCCGTGGTCGAGCCATTGATGGTGTTGGCTGTCGGGTATGCAAAGTCGAAAGGGGTACTTCCTTCGTTGAACATGGTGGTCTGTTCTGCCCGCGTGACGCCCGGCATGCTGCGAGCGTAGTGGGTGTTGGTGTCCCCGATGCCCATGATGTAGTTGTTGATCTGGCAGGCTGAGGTCAGCGGGTCCGTCCAGCTGGTGTAGACCGGATAACCGTCCTTCATGGCTTCCGTGATCGATGCGGTGGCACTGACAGTGGGAGGGAGGCCTTGCAGGTAGCGCAGGGACTCGTACCACAGCTCACCCGTGGGGTCGATGGTTTTGTAGGTGCCCGACTTGCCGAAGCGGTTCAGATAGTTGATGACACCGGTATAGGTGTACGAGGTGGAGACCGAGTCGTTGATCGGCTTGGTGATGAACACGCCGGTTGCTGGGTTCCATTCTCGTTCGGGGTTCGATTCCAGCACGCCGGCGGTGGTGTAGCGGTTCGGGCCCACATACTTCATCGGCGCACGCAGCACGCCGCCGTAGCGTGTCCCGCTGTTATCCATCAGATAGGAGAACACCGAGACGCGCAGCGACTCCGACTTCTGTTGAACCTGTCCTTCGGGTTTGTAACCCACGGTGCCATTGAAAACGTACTTGGTACAGTAGTTGTAGGAGTCCGACGTGCCGGAGCCATAGGTGACCAAACGGCTCGGCCCCTCGATGTCGTCACATACCAGGGCCCGAGGCTTGACGACAGCTCGTCCCGTCTGGGTATAGACATTCCAGACGGCTTGCTCGATATAGATCTTGTATTTCTGGTAGGACGAGTAGGTCAGGTACCAGAGCTGCTGGTCGTAGTTCTTGTAGTACGGGGCGTAGGTCCTGTAGTAGGGGACGTAGTCTCTGTAGAACGGGGTGTAATCGTTGTAGTAGGGGGCACCCTGGCTGTAGTTGATGTAGACGGTTTTCAGCGCCGTCGAATTGAGGTTGGCCCAGCTTAGCCCTTGATCGGTACAGAACTTGGTGGTGATATTGCTGGATGATCCCGCGCTTGTCGTGGAGTTTGAGCCTGTGGTCGACGAGAATCGGATGATCCGGGGCGAGGCCGTGTCTGTGCACACATAGCGGTTGCCCGTGCCCGTACCGTAGGGTGCGGTCGTTGTTGTGTTGGGCGCGCCGTTACCCTGATAGTCACGGGAATACAGGCCGGACGCTGTCCAGAGGTAGCCCCGGATGATGGGACCGCCGGGTTCATTGGCGGCGATCTCGGCAGCTGTGGGCGCCGTGGTCGTCGTACCGGTCACGACATAGCCGCGGATGACGGCAGGGGACTCAGCCGCGGCTGGCGGTACGACGGTGGAGGTGGTGCCGTCGGGCACATAACCTCGGATGACGGCCGGAGACTCTGCGGCAGCAATGGGCGTCGTCGTGGTGGTTTGCCCGGTCCAGTAGTAGCCCTGGATGGTTCGATCCTTGTCCGTGCCATAGGAAGTGGGGGCGGCGCTGGTTGCCGTGCCATTGAGCACATAGGTCGTGCTTTTCACCCCTTGGTCAGTAGTCCCGCCATTTTCCAGTGGTCCGAGTGGAGGGATGGTAAGTGACAAGACAGCTTTTCCTGCAGAGAACGTCTGCGTGTAAAGCGTGACCAGAGTGGATGGCCCCATTGTGGGCACCGTGGTGGTGTAGGCGCCGGTGTCTGTCCAAGTCGTTCCGATCGATTGCATTGGTGGGAACGTTGGAGTGGCCGTGGTGGTGCCGGAGGCCGTGGTGGAACTGGCGACGATGGGGCGTAGATCGGTGGTATCCGTCAGACTGGGTGCATCGCAGCCCTTGCCTGAGTTGGTGGTGAAAACCACTTGATCGTTGCAGTTGTAGGCGTAGACACTGGCGTTGTTGCTAAAGGGCGTGGCGCTGGCGACGTCTGCAGCGTTCAAGGCTCGGCGCCAGGGCGCCGCAGTGGTTCCGCGGTCGAGCACGGTACGGGTCTGTTCGTCGATGCCGCGGTCACCACCCGTCAGCGCGAGCCGCAGGATGTCGGGCGCGCTCATGGTGGCGTAGTTCAGATAGTTGCCGCTGAAGCCGGTACCGGCGCTGCCCATATTGCAACGGTGGCTGCCATCGGCGTCGCCGGTCGGTGTGAAAAAATCGGTGCCGGCACTAAAGTTGGCACTGGTACGCACGGTGCCGTAGCCGGGGTAGTCGTAGCAGCGCTGTGAATTGAAATAGCCGATGTATTCCTTGCTGCTGTCATAGGCGGCGTCCTTGTAGGCGCCTCCGGACGTCGGGTATTCCACGGACAGCGCCAGCACCACGTTGGCCGGCTGCTTGGTCGATACGAGCGGGCCATTGTCGAAGTCGATCGTGGGCGTGCCGGTGGATTGGGCCACGACGTGGTAGCCGATCAGAATGCCCAGGCCGACCAGCGCACCGGAAATCCAGACACGAGGGTTGTGGATCAGTTTTCTCATTGTCAGCACCCTGGTGTGGCAAGGGGTTTGAAGATCACGGCCTGAAGCATGACCTTGGTTTCGACGGAGGCGCCGTAGCCCACGGCGGTCACCAAAAATGCGGTTTCGCCCTGGCTGGCATTGATGGTACCGGCCGTGACGCCTGTGCCGGAATAGGTGACTGGTGCGGTGTCATAGTTGACCAGTTCGATGATGTAGCGAGGGGGCTGGGCGCTGATGCCGCCATCGCTTTGGGCGGTCAGGCTGGTTGTGCGGCCCGTGAATTCACCAAAGAGGGTATAGCGCCGGTTGTTGTCGTTGCTTTCCTCGAAATTGATGCTGGTGTACAGCGGGAGCGCCGTGCCTGGGTTCATTTCGCAAAGCCCGCGAGTCTTGTTGGCGGTGTTGTTGCCGCAACCGGAGACGAACAGGCCTTCGGTTTGCTTGGACCGAATGCTGCAGCGGGAGTTGGTGGCCGTGTTGGGGCCCATGATGTCCAGCTCTGCATCGCGCAAGGCCGCTTCGGCGCCCTGGAAGGCAATTTGCCTGTCCCGGTCGTTGCGCGACGAGCGTTCGGCCAGCATGGTCAGGCGGATGGAGGTGGCCGCGACGACAAAGACGACGCTCATCAGGCCGAGCACCAGAATGAGCGCCATCCCCCCTTGTTTGTGTTTTCTGTTCCTCGAATTCATGCAGCTCTCATTCAAGGTTGTTGCGAACGGCGATGTTGAACGCGAAAGCCCGGCGAAGTCTTCCATCGTTCGGTGGGGTAAATACCATCCCGGTCTCGGTGGAGGGGCTGCCGGATATCTTTGAAAACTCCTCTCCCAATGGGTAAAGGGCCGTGGCCTGCGTTTCGGCAGAGCCGGGCGCGCCGCGCAGCACCATTCCCACGCGGATCATTCGAACCTTGGGCCACAGGGCAGCGGTGCTGACCTGGGCCGCGTTCAGCCAGCGGTTGGGGGAGTTGTCGGCCGTGGCGCCGGTATCGGTATCAACGGCGTACACGATTTGAAGTGTTTCAACGCCTCCAACGAGGGGCCGGACTTGGGGGTTCCCTTGGACGATACATTGCAATTCAGGCTCCCCTGTGGAGCCCGTG
The DNA here is from genome assembly GCF_022809125.1 of Variovorax terrae. NCBI lineage: Bacteria > Pseudomonadati > Pseudomonadota > Betaproteobacteria > Burkholderiales > Comamonadaceae > Variovorax > Variovorax terrae. The sequence goes on from NZ_JALGBI010000001.1 coordinate 1,324,408, forward strand.
CCCACCGTGAACAGGCTGAGGCCGATGTCGCTGGCGGTCAGGGGATAAGGGACGGGCGTGCCTTGGCAGTTGATGACGGAGCCGTCGCCGGTGGTGATGTCGGTTTGCCGGCTAGATCCGAAGTAACGCACGCCAAAGACGTCGCTGTTGTTGTTGGTTGTGCCTGAGTTGTCATCGGCGCTGTAGTCAGTGCCGGCACTGGGCGAGGCGACCGCCTTGGCATTGTTGTAGCCAAAGAGAGCGCGGTGCCCTAGCAAAGAAGGTGGCACGGGGGTGAACCGGGCAACGTCCCAGTTGTAAGAGGGAGCGAGGCCGGTTTGGAGCTGGGCGTATTGGTAGGTGTCCTGAAGGCCCGCTTGCCGGGTTGCCTGGCTGAACAACTCAAAAATGAAGCGCGCATTGTCCTGAAGGGCTTGGTTGGCGTCGGTGGTGCGGTAGGTGCCGGCAGATGTGGTGTAGAGCGCCAGCGCCGCGATGGTGATCAGGCTGATGATGACCAGCGACACCAGCAGTTCGACCAGGGTCAGGCCGGTTTGCAGGGCTTGGCGCACCCTGCCGCTTGCAAGGCGGCGAATCACAGGGCGGCTCCCGCTGGGCTGCCGGTGACGGGAACGACCAGGCGAGGGCGGTCGGTGCCATCGGTGATGCCGGTTTCCAGCGTGTTGCCACCGGCGCGCGCTGGCTTGCTGTCCCAGCCGATCTTCACCACCAGAACGCCCGTATTGCTGCAGTCCCATTTGAAAAGGCCTGCTGCGGTACCGGATGTTTCCCGGTAGGCGTTGTCAAAGCAAACGGTGACTTTTCCCCCTGGCAGGGCTTTGCGCGTTCTGTCGATCCATTCGCGCGTCTGGAAATCCGCAAACTGGGCGTTGGAGCAGTTGGCCGTGGCGCCCTTGCACTCGATGGCGGTGCCATAGCTGGTGTAGCTGCTTTTGTCGATGGCGGTGATTTTGTCGGTGGTGGTTCTGGCCGCCAGGCTGGGTATGGCGGTCAAGGCCTCCTGGTAATCGCGAATCAGCGAGGAGGCCACGGCGCTTTGCGATGCGTCCAGATTGCCTCGCAGGGCTTCGAGCTGCACCCCGACGACCGCCAAAAGTCCGAGCGACATCACGACGATGGCTACGAGGGCCTCAATCATGCTGAAGCCTGACTGTCCGTATCGAAAGCTTGAGCGTTTTCTCATGCGGGCAATCTAACAGGGCTCCCGACGGCGGCGGAGGGGGAGCCGACCGGTGGTAGCCAAAGGCGCGTCAACGGTCAGGAATCAATGCAGTTTTTGCTCTGGCCTGTGGTCCGAAGTCAACAGCGCCGCCCCTACCGCCTCACCTCATCCACCAGTGTCTTGAACTCGTCAATGTCCTCAAAGCTCCGGTAGACGCTCGCAAACCGGACATAGGCCACCTTGTCGAGCTTCTTGAGTTCGCGCATGACCAGTTCGCCGATGCGGTTGGAGGCGATCTCGCGCACGCCGAGGTTGAGCAGTTTTTCCTCGATGCGCTCGATCGCGCCGTCGGTCTGCTCGGTGCTGACCGGCCGCTTGCGCAGCGCCAGGTGCATGGAGGCAATCAGCTTGGTGCGGTCGTAGTCGATGCGCCGGCCGTCCTTCTTGACGACCGTGGGAAAGTTGACGTCGGGCCGCTCATAGGTCGTGAAGCGCTTCTCGCAGGCGCCGCACTGGCGGCGGCGGCGGATGAAATCCCCTTCCTCGGACACGCGCGTCTCGACGACTTGCGTCTCGGGGTGGCCGCAGAAGGGGCATTTCATGGGAGATCAGCGGTAGACGGGGAAGCGGCTCGTGAGTGCGTTGACTTTTTCCCGCACGGCCGCGATGTTGGCTGCGTCGCGCGGGTTGTCCAGCACGTCGGCGATCAGGTTGGCGGTCAGGCGCGCTTCCTCGTCCTTGAAGCCGCGCGTGGTCATGGCGGGGGTGCCGATGCGCACGCCGCTGGTGACCATGGGCTTTTCCGGGTCGTTGGGGATGGCGTTCTTGTTGATGGTCATGTGGGCGTCGCCCAGCACGGCCTCGGCTTCCTTGCCGGTGATGCCCTTGGCGCGCAGGTCCACCAGCATCACGTGGCTCTCGGTGCGGCCGCTCACGATGCGCAGGCCGCGTTGCGTGAGCGTCTCGGCCACGATCTGGGCGTTCTTCAGAACCTGCTGCTGGTAGGCCTTGAATTCGGGCGCCAGCGCTTCCTTGAAGGCCACGGCCTTGGCGGCGATCACATGCATCAGCGGGCCGCCCTGCAGTCCGGGGAAGATGGCGCTGTTGATGGCTTTCTCGTGTGCCGCCTTCATCAGGATGATGCCGCCGCGCGGGCCGCGCAGGCTCTTGTGGGTGGTGGAGGTCACCACATCGGCATGCGGCACCGGGTTGGGGTAGATGCCGGCGGCGATCAGGCCGGCGTAATGGGCCATGTCCACCATGAAGATGGCGCCAACGTCCCGGGCCACCTTGGCGAAGCGCTCGAAATCGATGCGCAGCGCATAGGCCGAGGCGCCCGCGATGATGAGCTTGGGGCGGGTCTCGTGGGCCTTGCGCTCCATGGCGTCGTAGTCGATCTCTTCCTTGTCGTTCAGGCCGTAGCTCACCACGTTGAACCACTTGCCGCTCATGTTGAGGGCCATGCCGTGGGTCAGGTGGCCGCCTTCGGCCAGGCTCATGCCCATGATGGTGTCGCCGGGCTTCAGGAAGGCGAGAAACACCGCCTCATTGGCCGAGGCGCCGCAGTGCGGCTGCACGTTGGCGGCTTCGGCGCCGAAGATCTGCTTGACGCGGTCGATGGCCAGCTGTTCGGCCACATCCACATGCTCGCAGCCGCCATAGTAGCGGCGGCCGGGGTAGCCTTCGGCGTATTTGTTGGTGAGCTGCGAGCCTTGGGCCGCCATGACGGCCGGCGAGGCATAGTTTTCGCTGGCGATCAGCTCGATGTGGTGTTCCTGGCGCGCGTTTTCGGCCTGGATGGCGGCAAAGAGTTCGGGGTCGGTTTGCTCGACGAGGATATGGCGTTGGTACATGGCAGTCCTTAAAGACAACGGGCCTTGCATAAAACAAGGGCTGCCCAGGCGAACGGCTGAACGCCTCGGTCCCAAGGACTCGGGCGGTACGCTTCCCAGTGGTTTTTGCCGGCTTCATCCGGCAGCCGTCCGGGGAATGGTTCCCGCGGAACTCCACGTCAGCGGCGGCTTGCCCAACGGGCGGCCGCGCCTATCGCCAGTCGCGTACCCGCCCAGTGTAACTGACCTGCGCCCGCCGGTCGGCGGCTCAGGATTGGGAGAGCAGGGCGACCTTGTCTTCGCCGCTGTCCGGCTTGGCCGGGGGGCCGACCGCGGGAATGCTCTGCGGCGGCGGCAGCGGGCTGGCCCGGCCGGTGGCGACCTGGCGCAGGCGCACGTGCTCGGCCATCACCTTGCCGGCATAGCCGCCGTCGTCCTCGATGTTCGCGGCGCCCACGTAGTAGCGCAGGCCGCCTTCCAGCGAACCGGCGCGGGCGATGCATTCCTGCAGCACTTTTACGCCCACGCGCAGGTTGGTCACCGGGTCGAAGGCGGCGAGCTTGCCGCCGAAGCTCTCGTACTTGTCGCTGTGCACGCGGGTCATCACCTGCATCAGGCCCTGGGCGCCGACCGGGCTCTGGGCGAACGGGTTGAAGCCCGATTCGATGGCCATCACGGCCAGGATCAGCGTCGGGTCGAGCTTGGTGCGCTCGCCGATGTCGTAGGCCTCGGCCACCAGCGCGCTCACCGGCTCGGGCGCGACGCGGTACTTCTTGCTCAGCCAGTAGGCCACGGCGGCCTGCTGTTTGGGCAGATCCTTGGGGTTGGCCGCGGTGGCGCGGTCAATGGCTTCGGCGTTCACGGGCAGCCCCAGAGTGGCTTCCTGGCGCGCCTGCAGCCAGCCGATGAGTTTCGTTTCGCCAGCCTGACGCAGGTCAGGGCGGGCAGTCAGGGTGATCACGGAAAACACCACCGCCAGCCCCAGGAGGGCGAAGCCGTTGTGCGTGATCTCAAAAAAGCCCTGGGCGACATCGGATGCGAAGGTTCGCAGGCCCTGGGCGATTTTTCCTAACGCTGTCATAGCACTTCCTTTCTACGCGCGGGCCTGCTTCGCGATGCGGCTCGGGGGCAGCATCGCAGCAACAGGCTCCTCGTTTGGATTGGTACGCAATCAGCATCCTGCTCCGTCTTCAAGACTTATGGCAGCAATGCGACTTAGCCGGGTTCGGCAGCGGATTCGGGTTCTCCCTCGGTCTTTGGAGGGACTGGCGGATTCTAGGGTGCTTCAAAATACCAAGTCAATTATTAAAAATTAGTCATTAATATCAAAAATGGTATTAAAAATCGAACTTTGGAGCCCCCTGGAAGGCCGAAAAAGAGGGGGCCCGGGCTCGTCGCATGGAGCCTGAAGATTGGTGTTTGCTATCGAAATGAGAGCGACAAAGGACCACTGTGAAAGGACATTGGGGGATTTTGGTTGTTTTTCGGGCGGAACGAGCACTCCCATCACCTCCCGCCACCCGCACACCGCGCCGGGCCGGGCCCGGCAGGAAGGGCTGCCGATGTAACAGGTGTTGGGGAGTTCGCCCTACGGCCCGGTTCGAGGGGCTCCGGACCCAGGCCAGCCTGCGCAGGCCGCGAATGAGGATTCAAGCGGCCTTGTCAAGACAAAATCGGCAATCGCGCCCGGAGCCATCATTGAAAAGTCAATTTGAATTCCCTCTGGCGCTTTGCTAAGTTGGCAGGGCCTGAGCCATCAGGCAAACGCCGGTAGGAGCCGTTCGCGCGGTAGCCCCGGCACTTCATGGAAGCAATCTCTTGCTTCCGACGCAACGTGGGACTCGACTCTCCCCGTTGCGAACCCAGACGGCAAAGACATTACGTCAGCCGTCAAGCCCGGCGGCCAGGCTTCAGGCTTACCGTCCGGGCTTTCTTTTTGTCCCTTCCGCCTGCAACAAGGCATTGACGTTTTCAGGCCCGCGCTGAAAACTCGGGGGATGGACATCGATGCAGTAAAAAACAACAAATGGTTCAGAAGGGTGGCCTGGGCCGTGGGAGGGGTGCTGGCGCTGTGGGGGATCGGCTGGCTGGCCGTGCCGCCCCTCGTCAAGAGCCAGGCCGAGAAGATCGCCACCGAGAAGCTGGGCCGCCAGGTCACCCTTGGCGCGGTCGACTTCAAGCCCTGGACGCTCGAACTCACCCTGAACGACCTGGCCATCGCCGGCGCGAACGGGGCGCCGCCCCAGTTGCTGATCAAGCGTATCTATATAGATGGCGAACTGCAGTCGCTGCTGCGGCTGGCGCCAGTGGTCGACGCGGTGGAGGTCGAGGCGCCCCAGCTCCGGCTCACGCACCTGAGCGACGGCCACTATGACATCGACGACATCCTGGCGCGCCTGAGCCAGCCCTCCGGCCAGCCGCCCGGCGAACCGCCCAGGTTCGCGCTCTACAACCTGGCGCTGACGGGCGGCTCGGTCGACTTCACCGACCAGGCCGTCCACCGCACGCACGAACTGCGCGAACTCAACCTCAGCGTGCCGTTCCTGAGCAACCTGCCGTCGCAGCGCGAGGTCAAGGTCGAGCCGCGGCTGGCCTTCCGGCTCAATGGCAGCAGCTTCGACTCCTCGGCCGTCGGCACGCCCTTCACCCAGGCCCGCAAGACCGACGCCAGCATCAAGCTCGCGGGCTTCGACCTCACGCCCTACCTCGGCTACATCCCGGCCAGCGTGCCGGTGAAGCTGCAGGCCGCCACGCTGGACGCCGATGTCCGGGTGGCCTTCGAGCAGACGCCGCGCATCGCCGTGCGGCTCAGCGGCACCGTGCAGGCCAGCCGCGTGAAGCTGGCCGATGCCCGGGCGCAGGAGCTGCTGGGCTTCGAGACGCTCAAGCTCACGCTGGACGACGTGCGGCCGTTCGAGCAGACGGCCCGGCTGGCCGCCGTGGAACTGGATTCCCCCAGCCTGGCCGTGCGCCGCGACAAGGCGGGGCGGCTCAACCTTGATCTGTCCGGCACGCCGGAGGCGCCCCAAAAGACAGCGGCCAGCGACGCCGCCGCAAAGACCCCCACCGCCAAAGTCTCCCCGGCCGGCGGCTGGAAGATCGATGTGGCCAAGGTGGCCGTGCGCGGCGGCGCCGTGGCCTGGAGCGACGACGGCACCGCGCCGCAGGCCCGGCTGGCCTTGCGCAACGTGGCGCTGGACGCCTCGGGCATCGCCGTGCCGGTGGCCCAGCCGCTGCAGTTCAGCGGGGCGGCCGTGCTCGACAGCCAGCCCGGCCAGGCCAGCCTGAGCTTCAGCGGCACGGCCACCGACATCGCCGCCAGCGTGACCGCCACCGTCGGCGGGGTGCCGCTGGCCGCGGCGGCGCCTTACCTGGCGTCCTTCATCACGCCCGCGCTGGGCGGCACGCTGGACGCCGATCTCGCCCTGCAATGGAAGGCGCCCGCCGGGCCCGGCCAGGCCCCGGGGCTGCAGGTGCAGGCCCGGCAGCTGGTGCTCAACCAGCTGGCCCTGACCCAGGGCCGGGCGCCGCTGGCCTCGGTCAAGAAGATCGAGCTGGCGCAGGCGCAGCTGGATCTGGCGCAGCAGACGCTCAGCGTCGAGAAACTCGCGCTGACGCAGCCGCGGGCCAAGGTCGGGCGCGGCGAGGACCGGCGCTGGATGTTCGAGCACTGGCTCAAGGCCGGCAGCGCCGCGCCGGCGGCGGCGCCCGGGCACCGGCCGGGCGGGGCGGCGGACAAGCCCTGGGGCGTGGCCCTGGGCGAGGTGACGCTCGACGCCGGCGCCCTGTCCTACCTCGACCAGGCGACGGCCAGGCCCGTGGCGTTCGAGCTGACCGGCCTGAAGCTGCAGATGAAGAACGTCGCGCCCGACAGCGCCAAGCCCTCGCCGCTGACGGTGTCGGCCCGCCTCGGCGCCGGCCGGACCGAGCCCGGGCGGCTCGACTACCGCGGCACGCTGGCGCTCAAGCCGCTGGCCGCGCAGGGCCGGGTCGATGCCCAGCGCCTGCCGCTGCACGCCTTCGCGCCTTACTTTGCCGATGCCCTCAATATCGAGCTGCTGCGCGCCGACGCCAGCTTCAAGGGCCAGGTGCGCTATGCCGACGGCAAGGCCGGCCCGGCGCTCAAGCTCAGCGGCGACACCGCGCTGGAGGAGTTCCGCGCCAACAGCGTGCCGGTGGACGCGCCGCCGCAGGAGGCCGCCGCGGGCAAGGGCGGCCTGGCGATCAGCGAGGAGCTGCTGAGCTGGAAGGCGCTGAGCCTGCGCGGCCTGGAGGTCTCGCTCACCCCCGGCACCGCCACCACGGTGGATGTGCGCGAAACCACGCTCAGCGACTTCTTCGCCCGCGTCATCATCAACGAGAACGGCCGCATCAACCTGCAGGACCTCGTGAAATCGAGCGCCGCCACCGGCACGGCCACCGTGCCGGCGGCCACGACCGGTGCCGCGGTTGCTACCAATTCGATAGCAACCAACGACCCGGCGACGCGGACATCCGGCCAAAAATCCGCTTCAACCCCGGTGCCGGCCGGTGCCGCGGCTGCCAGCGTTGCCGCGGGCACCGCCACGGCGGCGCCCGCACCGGTGATCCGGGTCGGCCCGGTCAGCCTGATCAACGGCAAGGTGCTGTTCACCGACCACTTCGTCAAGCCCAACTACTCGGCCGACCTGAGCGACCTCACCGGCAAGCTCAGCGCGTTCTCCTCGGTCTCGCCCCAGGGCTCGCCGCAGCTGGCCGACCTGGAGCTGCGCGGCCGCGCCGAAGGCACGGCCTCGCTCGAGATCCTGGGCAAGCTCAACCCATTGGCCAAGCCGCTGGCACTGGACATCAAGGGCAAGGTGCGCGACCTCGAACTGCCGCCGCTGTCGCCGTACTCCATCAAGTACGCGGGCCACGGCATCGAGCGCGGCAAGCTCAGCGTGGACGTGGCCTACCTCGTCAAGCCCGACGGCCAGCTCACCGCGAGCAACAACCTCGTGCTCAACCAGCTCAGCTTCGGCGACGAGGTCAAGGGCGCGCCCGCCAGCCTGCCGGTCAAGCTGGCGGTGGCGCTGCTGGCCGACCGCAACGGCGTGATCGACATCAACCTGCCCATCAGCGGCTCGCTCAACGACCCGCAGTTCAGCCTCGGGCCGATCATCTTCAAGGTCATCGTCAACCTCATCGTCAAGGCCATCACCTCGCCGTTCTCGCTGCTGGCCAGCGCCTTCGGCGGCGGCGGCGACGAGCTCAGCATGGTGGCCTTCGCGCCCGGCAGCGCCATGCTCTCGCCCGACGCACGGCAGGGGCTGGACAAAGTGGCCAATGCCCTGACCGACCGGCCTTCGCTCAAGATGACCGTGGTCGGCACCGCCAGCCTGCAGGCCGAGCGCGACGGCTACAAGCACGAACGCCTGAAGGCGCTGGTGCAGGCCGAGAAGCGCCGCGCCGCCGTGCTGGCCGGACAGACCGCCACCGGCGTCATCACCGTGAGCGAGGCCGAATACCCGGCCCTGCTCAAGGAGGTCTACAAGCGTGCCGACATGCCCAAGCCGCGCAACCTGATCGGCATGGCCAAGGACCTGCCGCCGGCCGAGATGGAGGCGCTGCTGCTGGCCAACATCCCGGTCAGCGACGACGTGATGCGCGAGCTCGCGCTGCAGCGCGGCGTGGCCGTCAAGGACTACCTGGCCACGAAGAACCTGCCGCCCGAGCGCCTGTTCCTGGGCGCGGCCAAGGCGGTGGCGCCCGAGGCCAAGTGGAGTCCGCGCGCCGAATTGAGCCTTGCCACGCAGTAATGCGTGGCCGGCGCTCGCCGCATTCGCCAAATAGCGGCGAAAATAGCGGCTTGACCGCCGCGGCGGCCCGGCCCTCTTCCAAAATAACTGTTCCATGCTCCGTTTTCCTGCCTTCAACAAAACACCCGAAGCTCCTGAAGTGACGCCCGCTCCCGCCAAACCTCAAGAAACCCATCCGCTCGACGCCCTGACCGGCGGCGCTTTCTCCGCCTCCACCTCGGGCGAGCGCGCCGCGCGCATCCGCGAGTGGCTGGCCGGCAACCCGGCGCCCGAGCAGATGCAGGAGGTCTTCAAGGAACTGAGCGCGCGCGACAAGGGCGCCGCCCGGCCGCTGCGCGAGAAGCTCGACGAACTCAAGCGCGCCAAGGGCCAGGAGGCCATGGCCATCGAATGGGCCGACAAGGCGCAGGCCCTGCTGGGCGCGCCGCGCCTGAACATCGCCGACGCCCTGGCCTGGCAGCGCGACGCCGCCAAGGCCGGCGCGCCGCTGTCCAGGGAGCCGCTGGCCACGCTCAAGGGCCAGCTGGCCGACCGCGTGAAGGTGATCGAGGACCTGCAGCACCGCACCCAGGTGCAGCGCGAGGCCGCCGTGCTGCTGGCCCAGCGCATCGAGGTGCTGTCCACCAAGAGCTGGAAGGACGCGCAGGCCGCCTGGGAGGTGCTGCGCGCCGACGTGGCGCACTGGCAGGAGCAAGCCGCCGCGATCGCGGTGGACGCGAGCTGGCCCAGCGTGGACGCCCGCTTCCCGCCGTTGCTGGAGGCCTCCAAGGCCCAGCTGCTGGTGGTGTGGGAGGCCTTCCAGGCCGCGCTGACGCAGGCCGCCGCGGCTGCCGAAGACGGTGCCGCGCCGCTGCCGCCGGTGCCGGTGTGGGCCGACGAGCTGCGCCTGGCGCGCGGCGTGCCGGTGGAAGCGCCGCCGAAGCCGGCCAAGCCCAAGGTCGATCCCGAGCTGCGCGCCCGCGCCACCCAGGCCGTGCGCGACGCGCTCGCCAAGGTCGAGCAGGAAACCGGCCAGGGCCACGGCAAGGCCAGCGCCGGCGCGGCCGCCGCGCTGCGCAACGCGCTCAAGGAACACGGCAAGCTGATCGACGACAAGCTCGAGAACCAGGCCCATGCCGCGCTGGCCGCCGCCGGCGAACTCGAAGGCTGGCAGCGCTGGCGCGCCGACCAGTTGCGCGAGGAACTGGTGGCCAAGGCCGAGGGCCTGTTCGAGCGCGCCGCGCCGGCCGAAGGCCAGGAGCCGCAGCCGCCCAAGCCGCGCCTGGGCGGGCGCAAGATGCAGGAAACCCTGCGCACCCTGCGCGAGCAGTGGAAGCAGACCGACCAGGGCGGCGCGCCCAACCACGCGCTGTGGAAGCGCTTCGACGACGCCTGCAACGAGGCCTACAAGGTGGTCGAGGCCTGGCTCGAGAAGGTCAAGTCCGAGTCGGCCGAGCACAAGGTGCAGCGCCTGGCGCTGATCGAGGAAGTCAAGGCCTGGAGCGCGGCCAACGCCACGGCGCTGGACGACGACTGGAAGGGCTTTGCCCGCATCCTGCACCAGTTTGCCGAGCGCTGGCGCGAGGCCGGCCACGTGGGCGAGAAGGCCTTCGCCGAGCTGCAGCCGCAGTGGAAGGCCGCCATCAATGCCGCCCATGCGCCGCTGGAGGCCATGCAGAAGCAGAGCCTGGAGCGCCGCCACGCGATGATCGACGAAGCCAGCGCGCTGGGCGCCGCGCCGCTGCTGCGCATCGACGCTGTCAAGGCGCTGCAGCAGCGCTGGCAGGCCGAGGCCCAGGCTGTGCCGCTGGAGCGCAAGCACGAGCAGAAGCTGTGGGACGCCTTCCGCCGGCCGATCGACGAAGCCTTCAACCGCAAGACGGCCGAACGCGAGAAGGCCGCCAGCGCGCTGAGCGAGCGCGACCGCGCCGTGCTCGACGCCGCCAAGGCGCTCGAGGCCGCCAATGCCGGCGGCGATGCCCAGAAGATCCGGGCCGCCATGAACGAGCTGGAAGCCGCGCTGCGCGGCCAGGCGCAGGCCGCGGCCGTGGTGACCGCGCAGGCGGCCGAAGCCGCGAAAAATGAATCGAATCAGGCGGAAGTCCAGGCGCAGCGGTCATCGGATGCTACTGAAACCGTAGCAAGCGAGGCTGCGCCCGAGACCGCGGCCGAGGGCGAACCGGGCACCGAGCCGGCGGCCGAGGCTGCCCCCGCGGCACCGGCCGTGCCGGCCAAGGCGCCGCCCAAGCCCGTGATCGCGATGCGCGGCGACGACCGCCCCGGCATGAAGAAAGCCGAGCCGGCGCAGGCCGGGCGCGGCGGCAAGTTCGGCGACCGCAAGGGCGCGCCGGGTGGCCGGGGCGATGCCCGCGGCGGCCCGCGCGGCGCCGGCGACAACCGCTTCGAGCCGCGCCGCGACGAGCGTGGCGCGGGCCGTTTCGGCGACCGCCCCTCGTATGAAGACCGCGGCCCGCGCCTGGGCGATGCGGCGTTCCGCGCCCAGCGCGAGGCGCTCGAACATGCCCAGCTGGCCCTGAAGAAGCTCGCGGCGCAGGCCCATGGCGAAGCCCTCACGCAGTTGCTGGGCGCCTGGGAGCAGCGCGCGGCCGACCAGTTGCCGAGCCAGCAGGAGCTGGGCCGCGCCGTCACGCCGGCCGTGCGCACGGCCTGGGCCCAGGCCGTGGGTGCCGCCCCCGCGGGCGATGCCGGCGACAGCCTGCTGCGCCTGGAGATCGCCGCCGAGGTGCCGACCCCGGCCGAGCACCTGAACGCCCGCCGCATGCTGCAGCTGCAGCTTCTGACCAAGCGTAACGATCCGTCGCCCGCGCAGACCTGGGGCCAGGATGCCGGCCGCGTGCTGGCCTCGGCCCACGACGCGGCCACCGCGCGCCGCCTGCAGAACGCGCTCAAGGCGTTGCTGCGCAAGTAAGGGCGGTTGCGGGACGTGACGGCCCCGGCGCCTTCATCTGCGCCATCCCCCGCGCTCGCCATCCGGCCCTTCGAGGCCGGGGACGAGCCGGCGGTGGTGGCGCTGTGGCAGGCCTGCGGGCTGGTGCGGCCCTGGAACGATCCGCATAAAGATATCGCGCGCAAGCTCACCGAGCAGCCCGAGCTGTTCCTGGTCGGCACGCTGGCGGGCGAGGTGGCGGCCACGGCCATGGTCGGCTTCGACGGCCACCGCGGCTGGGTCTACTACCTGGCGGTGGCGCCGGGCCGCCAGCGGCTGAGCCTGGGCCGCCGCCTGATGCAGCAGGCCGAGCAGCTGCTGACCGCGCGCGGCTGCCCCAAGATCAACCTGATGGTGCGCAGCACCAACTCCGGCGTGATCGAGTTCTACCGCAAGCTCGGCTACGCGGCCGATGACGCGGTGCCGCTGGGCAAGCGGCTGATCCCCGATCTCTGAATATTGGCGTTGCTACTGATTTGATAGCGGCCGATGACCACTGGACGCGGACCTACGGCTGATTGGGCTTGAAAAACCCGTCCAGCAGCGGCAGCAGCGCCGCAAACTCGCCGGCGAAGCGCTCGCGGTTCACGAAGTAGGCCTCGCAGGCCACGGCGAAGAACTCGTCGATCGACTGCGCGCCGTAGGGGTCGAGCCAGGTTGGCTCGCCGCCGAAGCGCTCGGCGATGATGGTCTTTTCGCGGAAGGCCTCGTACTCGCGCTGCATCACGGCCAGCCACGCGCTGCGCGCCGCCCGCGCGGAGGGCGCGCCCAGAAAGCCGGCAGGCAGCGGCGGGCAGCCGTCGGGCAGGCCGTCGCGCATGTCGATCTTGTGGGCGAACTCGTGGATCACCACGTTGTAGCCCGCGTCGGCCGAGGCGCCCGCGTCGGCCACGTCGGGCCAGCTCAGCATCACCGGGCCGCGGTCCATCGCTTCGCCGCTGAGCACCTCGTCGTAGTGGTGCACCACGCCTTGCTCATCCATCACGGTGCGGCGCGCCACCACCTCGCCCGGCTGGATCACGATGCCGACGAAATCGTCGTACCAGTCGAGCCCGAGGTAGAGCACCGGCAGGCAGGCCTGCACGGCCACGGCCGCGGCCACTTCATCCGTGATGGCGAAGCCCTGCGCGCCGTGGAATTCCTTGCTGCCCAGGAATTCGCCGGCGAGCGTGCGCAGGCGCGCCAGCTCGGGCGTGGAGAGCCGGCCCAGGAACGGGTAGCGCGCCAGCGTGGACTGCCACAGCGCCTCGGGCAGGGGGCGCGCCGCGTGCTGCCGGCGGCGCCGGCGCAGCCAGCCGAACATCAGCGCACCTCGAGGCGCTGCAGCCCGGCGGCCGTGAGGCGCAGCGCCTGCGCGCGCGGCGGCTCGGCGGCGGCGTCCCAATCGCTCAGCACCACGCGCCGCAGCGCGGCGCCGAGGTCGTGGTCGGCCGGCCGGTGGGTGTGGCCGTGGATCAGCGTGGCGGCCTGGGCGGCCTGCAGCCAGGCGCGCGCGGCCGGGCCGTCTAAGTCGGCATAGACCGCGCCCGAGCGCTTGCGGGCCTCGCTTTGCGCGCGGATCGAGCGCGCGACGGCCTGGCGCTCGGCCAGCGGCCGGGCCAGGAAGGCCTGCTGCCAGGCGGGGCTGCGCACCTGGGCGCGAAAGGCCATGTAGTCGGTGTCGTCCAGGCACAGCGCGTCGCCATGCGACAGCAGCCAGCGCTGGCCGGCGAAGGCGAGGGCGGTGGGGTCGGCGAGCAGGCGCGCGCCGCAGCGCGCGAGGAAATCAGTGCCCAGCAGGAAGTCGCGGTTGCCGTGCATGAAGAACAGCTCGAGCCGCTGTGCAGCCTGGCGCATCGCGTCGGCGCATGCCGTCTCGAAGCCCGGCGACAGCGCGGCGTCGTCGCCGACCCAGACCTCGAACAGGTCGCCGAGCATGAACACGGCATCGGCCGGGGTGGTGTCAAGGTAGCGCTGCCAGGCCTCGACGGTGGCGGGCTCGGACGGCTGCAGGTGCAGGTCCGAGATGAAGTCGACCGTGCGCCAGCTCGCGGGCGCCTGCAGCTCCGCGATCGGCGGCACGGTCAGGGACATGGACGCCCGGCCGTCAGAGCGCGACGGCCTTGTCGATGACGACGTCTTCCTTCGGCACGTCGTCGTGGAAGCCCTTGCGGCCGGTCTGGACGGCCTTGATCTTGTCGACCACGTCGGCGCCGCCCACCACCTTGCCGAACACCGCGTAGCCCCAGCCCTGCGCCGAGGGCGCGGTGTGGTTGAGGAAGCCGTTGTCGGCCACGTTGATGAAGAACTGCGCGGTGGCCGAGTGCGGCGCGTTGGTGCGCGCCATGGCCACGGTGTAGTTGTCGTTCTTCAGGCCGTTGTTGGCCTCGTTGTCGATCGGCGCGTCGGTGGGCTTTTGCGTCATGCCGGGCTCGAAGCCGCCGCCCTGGACCATGAAGCCCGGGATCACGCGGTGGAAGATGGTCTTGTCGTAGTGGCCCTTGTTGACGTAGCTCAGGAAGTTGGCGACCGACTTGGGCGCCTTGTCCTGGTCCAGTTCGAGGGTGATGACGCCGAAGTCGACGATGTGCAGTTCTACTTTGGGGTTGGCCATGTTCATTTCTCCAGAGTGGCTGTGTTGATGACGACCGGTGTGACCGGCACGTTGTGGTAGGGCGAGCGGCTGGCGGTGGGGACGGTGCGGATGCTGTCCACCACGTCCATGCCCGCGATCACGCGGCCGAACACCGCGTAGCCGTCCGCCGCGCCCTTGGCGTTCAGGGCCTCATTGTCCCTGACATTGATGAAGAACTGCGCCGTGGCGGAATGGGGGTTGCTGGTGCGTGCCATGGCCAGGGTGCCGCGCTCGTTGCGCAGGCCGTTGGCGGCTTCCAGCGGGATGGGCGCACGCGTGCTCTTCTCCCGCAGGTCGGCCGTGAAACCGCCGCCCTGGATCATGAAGCCGTCGATCACGCGGTGGAAGACCGTGCCTTCGTACTGGTGCTCGCGCACGTACTGCAGGAAGTTCTCCACGCTCTGGGGCGCCTTGTCGGGATAGAGTTCGAACACGATGTCGCCCATGGAGGTGCCCAGGCGCACGCGCGGCGCGCCGCTCACGGCCGGCGGCAGGGCGGCGGGCGGGGGCGTCAGCGCGGCCGTGGTCACTGGCGGGGCGGGGGGCGGCGTGGCCGGCGCCGGGCGCGCGGCGCTGTCGCTGGCGGGCGGGTAGAAATAGAAGTCGCCGATCACCTGGTCGTAGATGGCCGGCACCTGGGTGTGGCCGACCGAGCGGGCCAGGGTGTTGACTTCGGCGCGCACCTGCTTGAGCACCCGGTCCACCGGCAGGCCGGGCGTTTCCATCTGCCGGGCGAAGACGCGGGTGAACAGGCCGTTGCGCACCGGGTCGCTCGGGCCGAGCCGGTCCAGCGCCTGCTGGCCTTCGCCAGCCGAGTAGATCACCATCTGGCCGTCGGCGCCACTGACGCCGGTCAGGCCGCGCCCGCCGATGCTGCGGCCCGTGCCCTTGAACGGGTTGTCGCGGCAGGCGTCGATCACGGCCAGCATGAAGCGCGGGCGCTGCTCGCGCAGGTCTTCCATCACCTGGCTCAGGGGCAGGGCGTCGTCCTTGACCTGGTTCTCGCTGTCGCTGCGCACGTCCACCGGCAGCAGGTAGTTCATGGGGCCGATCTGCACGCCGTGGCCCGCGAAATAGAACACCACCTCGTCGCCGCTGCCGACGCGGCTGCGGAAGTCGCGCACGCGGTCCTTGAACTGGCGCAGCTCCAGGTTCTTGTGCAGCGTCACGCTGTAGCCGGCCTTGCGCAGCGAAGCGGCCATCAGGTCGGCGTCGGCCGCGGCGTTCTGCAGCGAGGGCACCCGCGCGTAGCGGTCGTTGCCGATCACCAGCGCCAGCCGGCCGGCGTGCGCCGCCCAGGGCGCCAGCAGGCCGGCCAGGGCCGCCAGCAGCAGGCCGAACGAGGTGAGGCGCCGCAGCAGGGCCGTGTGCATGATGGTCGCGCCCGGTGCCTTACTTGAGGAGCACCGCCTGCTTGATGAAGACGGGCGTGACCGGCACGTTCTCGTGCGGGCCCTGGGTCGAGGTGGGCACGCCCTTGATCTTGTTGACCACGTCCATGCCGCTCACCACCTTGCCGAACACGGTGTAGCCGAAGAGCTGCGGCGCGTTGACGAGGTTGGCGCGCGGCACGTTCTCGTAGGTGCGGCCGCCGTACTCGAACTTGGGCACCGGGTCGCCGGGCGGGATCGGGGTGGGGTCGAGGAAGGCGTTGTCCTTGACGTTGATGAAGAACTGCGCGCTGGCCGAGTTCGGGTCGCCGGTGCGGGCCATGGCAAGGTAGCCGACCTGGTTTTTCAGGCCCTTGGCCAGCGCCTCGCGTCCCTCATGGGCGATGGGCGGGCGGGTCTTCTTCTCGGCCATCTTGGCGTCGAAGCCGCCGCCCTGCACCATGAAGCCGTCGATCACGCGGTGGAACACCGTGCCGTCGTAGTGCTTGTCCTTCACGTACTGCAGGAAGTTCTCCACCGTCTTCGGGGCCTTGTCGGGATAGACCTCGACCGTGAAGTCGCCCATCGAGGTGCTGAACTTCACCTTCGGGGCGCCTGGCGCCGCGATGGCGGTGGCGCACAGCGCCAGCGAAGCGGCGGCCAGAACGGCGCGGCGTGCAATGCCTGTCATCCAATCACTCCTTCAAAGAATATCTTCCACTGGCTGCCCTGGCGCACCCAGTACTGGCGCTTGGTGGGGCCCGATCTGGCGCCCTCGGCGACCTCGCCGAAGGTTACCACCATGGTATCGGCGCTGTCGGTCCAGCGCAGGTAGGACAGGTCCTTGAGCACGATGTCGCGCCCGCGCGTGCGGTCGAGCTCGCCCTTGAGCACCGGCGTCCACTCGGCCAGCGTCTTGCCGTAGCTGTTGAAGTCGGGCGTGTAGAAGCTCAGCAGCCGCGACATGTCGCCGCTGGCCTTGGTGGTGCGCCAGGCCTGCAGCGTGTTCTCGAAGGTCTTGCCTTCGGCCTGCGTGCTCTGCGGCGGCACCCAGTGCAGCTGCGGGGCGATGATCACCGGCGTGGTGCGCACCTCCACGGTGTCGATGATGCGCTGCAGGTCCGGGTTGGTCAGCGCCACGCAGCCGTCGGTGGCCTTGGGCGCGCGCGCGAACTGGCTGGGAGGCGTGCCATGCAGCCAGATGCCGCTGCCGGTCTTGCCGCGCTTCATGTCGTAGGGGTTGGGGTAGTTGATGGGCAGCGCACCCGCGCCGTAGAAATCCTTGAGCGATTTCGGGTCGAGGTTGCTCATCACGAAGTACACGCCCAGCGGCGTGCGCAGGTCGCCCTCGACCGACTTCTCGATGCCGGACTTGCCGACGGAAACGTAGTAGTCGGCGATCAGCTTGAGGCCGGTGTCGGTGTTCTCGAACAGGTACAGCCGCGCGCGCGAGGCATCCACCGCGATCGCATGCTTGTTGCGCGGCGACAGCGCCAGGAACTGCGAGGGGATCGCGCCCGCGGGCGGCCGCTCGCGCAGCGCCTTGAGCCGCAGCTGCGACTCCTCGCGCAGCTCGGCCAGCAGGGGCGCGGCGGCGTGTGCCGTGGTGTCGGGCACGTCGCCCAGCATGCGCACCGGGCGGGCCCGCGCGGCCAGCAGGTCGCCGTAGACCAGTTGCGCGAGCTGGAAGTTCGGGTGGTCCTTCACCAGGCTTTCGGCCTGGGCCAGCGCCTCGCGCCCGCGGGCCTGGCCGACCAGCTTGTAGACCGCGATCAGGCGGGCCTCGGCCTCGCCGTCGCGAGCCACGCGCTTCGCCGGTGCGGGGCGCGCGGCCTGCGCGGCGGACGGCGGCTTGCGCTTCTTGGCGGCCTGCGCGGGCGGCACGGCCGCCAGCAGCGAGAACGCTATCAAAAATATAGCTGGTGATGCCCGTTTCATGCGGACTTGGGGGCGATGATGTTCAAAAACAGGAGCGGCGCGCGGGGCGACCGCCCGTTGCGAGCATCAGCCGCCGGTCGATTCCTTGACGATGACCCAGCGGTCGCCGGCCTTCACGAGGTCCAGCGTCTTGCGGCTGGACACCGAGAGCGCATCGGCGTTGTAGTCCTGCTTGAAGCGGGCCGTGGCCTTGCCGCCATTGACCGCGACCGACAGGTTGTTGAGCTTCACGCTGATGCGCGACTTGCCCACGATGCGCGCGCGGCGCTCGTCTTCCCAGGCCTTGCGCGTCTGCTTGCCGGGCGGATCGAATTCCTTGCCGTAGGCGCCCAGGTAGGCCGCCATGTCCTTGGCCGACCAGGCCGTGGCCCAGGCCTGCACGGCGGCTTCCACATCCTTCTCGGCGCCGCTGGCGGGGGCTGCGGCCGGCGCGGCCGCCGGTGCGGGGGCAGGCGCCGGGGCGGGTGCGGCCGCAGGCGCCGCGGCCGGGGCCTTGGCGGGCGCCGGCGTGGCTACCGCCGGTGCCGGGGTGGGCGCAGGGGTTGGGGCCGGGGCGGCGGCAGGCTTGGCGCTGGCGCCCTTGCCGGCCGGGGCGAACAGGTCGCGGATCAGCGCCAGCTTGGGCTGCACGCCGGTGTTGCCGCTGTCGAGCTGCAGCGCCTTGCTGTAGGCCTGGCTGGCCAGCTTGGCGTAGACGTCGCCCAGGTTCTCGTGCGCGGTGGCATAGCTCGGGTTGGTGCGGATCGCCATCTCGAGCGCGGCGCGGGCCTTGTCGTACTGGCTCTGGCTGGCGTACAGCACGGCCAGGTTGTTGTAGGGCTCGGGCAGCTCGGGGTAGTCTTCTGTGAGCTTGGTGAAGGTGCCGATCGCATCGGCCGGCTTGCCGGACTCGGTCTGGATCACGCCCTTGAGAAAGCGCATCTGCGGGTCGCGCGGCTTGGCGGCGAGGTACTGCTCGGCCTTGGTCATGGCCTCGGCCAGCTTGCCCGAGCGCACCAGCTGGTTCACGTCGCCGTAGTCGTCAGCCTGCACGGCGGCCGAGGCGGCCAGCGCGGCGGCCAGGGCCAGCAGACGCAGGGTTTTCGGGAAAAGGGGGCGGGCATTGGACATGAAGGCCTCTTGGGACTGCGCGATGACAAGCCCGGACGGGGGGCTTTATACTGCGCTGGATTGTAGCCGAGGGGTGCAGTTCATCCCCCTCGATAATTACCTGAACCACACCGTATCCGCCGAAGCCGCCGCCTGGCCGGTCTGCCTTCGGCGCCAGCGTCCGAAATATTCATGAGTTTGCGCATCTACAACACGCTGTCGCGTGCATTGGAGGAGTTTTCTCCGCTCGAAACCGGCCATGTGCGCATGTATGTGTGCGGCATGACCGTCTACGACCTGTGCCACGTGGGGCATGCGCGCTCGATGGTGGCGTTCGACGTGGTGCAGCGCTGGCTGCGCGCCTCGGGCCTGCGCGTGACCTATGTGCGCAACATCACCGACATCGAGGACAAGATCATCCGGCGCGCCGTGGAGAACGGCGAGAGCATCAAGTCGCTGACCGGCCGCATGATCGACGAGATGTACCGCGACGCCGACGCCCTGGGCGTGGAGCGCCCCACGCACGACCCGCGCGCCACCGACTACGTGCCGCAGATGCTGGACATGGTGCAGACGCTGCAGGACAAGGGCCTGGCCTATGCCACCGAATCGGGCGACGTGAACTACGCGGTGCGCAAGTTCCCCGGCTACGGCAAGCTCAGCGGCAAGTCGCTCGACGAGCTGCATGCGGGCGAGCGCGTGGCCGTGCTCGACGGCAAGGAAGACCCGCTGGATTTCGTGCTCTGGAAATCCGCCAAGGAGAGCGAGCCCGAGGACGCCAAGTGGGACAGCGCCTACGGCCGGGGCCGACCGGGCTGGCACATCGAGTGCTCGGCCATGTGCGGCGCGCTGCTGGGCGAGACCTTCGACATCCATGGCGGCGGCGCCGACCTGCAGTTTCCGCACCACGAGAACGAGATCGCCCAGAGCGAGGGCGCCAACGGCCAGCCGCTGGCGCGCTTCTGGATGCACAACGGCTTCATCAACATCGACAACGAGAAGATGTCCAAGAGCCTGGGCAACTTCTTCACCATCCGCGAGGTGCTCAAGCAGTACGACGGCGAGACGCTGCGCTTCTTCGTGGCTCGCACGCACTACCGCAGCCCGCTCAACTACAGCGACCTGCACCTCGACGACGCGCGCGCCTCGCTCAAGCGGCTGTACACCGCGCTCGATCTCGTCAGCCCGGCCGCCGCGCCCATCGACTGGGCCCAGCCGTTCGCCGCGCGCTTCAAGGCCGCGATGGACGAGGATTTCGGCACGCCCGAGGCGGTGGCCGTGCTGTTCGAGCTGGCCACCGAGGTCAACAAGACGCGCTCTGCCGCGCTGGCCGGGCTGCTGAAAGGCCTGGGCGGCTGCCTCGGCCTGCTGCAGGGCGACCCGAAGGCCTTTTTGCAGGCCGGCGCCGCGCTCGGCGAGGCGGACATCCTGGCGCTGATCCAGGCGCGCGCCGCCGCCAAGCAGGCGAAGGACTTTATCGAGGCCGACCGCATCCGCAACGAACTGCTGGCCCAGGGCATCGTGCTCAAGGATTCGCCCACGGGCACCACCTGGGAGGCGGCGCAGTGAAGGTTTTTGAAGCGTTTTCGGCCCGGGGTCCAGGAGGGGTGGTCGATGGCTGCTACTAAAAAGATAGCAATCGAAGTCTTCACGCCCGACTACTGGGAAGACGCCCGCAAGCACCTGACCAAGAAGGACCGGGTGATGAAGCGGCTGATTCCCGCGTTCGGCGACGCCTGCCTGGAGTCGCGCGGCGACGCCTTCACCACACTGGCGCGCAGCATCGTGGGTCAGCAGATCTCGGTGAAGGCCGCGCAGACGGTGTGGGACCGCTTCGCCGGGCTGCCGCGCCGCATGACGCCCGCCAACGTGCTCAAGCTCAAGGTGGACGACATGCGCGCCTCGGGCCTGTCCGCGCGCAAGATCGAATACCTGGTGGACCTGGCGCTGCACTTCGACAGCGGCGCCGTCTCGGCCGGCAACTGGCAGTCGATGGACGACGACGCCATCATCGCCGAGCTGGTGGGCATCCGCGGCATCGGCCGCTGGACGGCCGAGATGTTCCTGATCTTCCACCTGATGCGACCGAACGTGCTGCCGCTGGACGACGTGGGCCTGATCAGCGGCATCAGCAAGAACTATTTTTCGGGCGACCCGGTCAGCCGCAGCGATGCGCGCGAGGTGGCCGCCGCCTGGGCGCCGTATTGCAGCGTGGCGACTTGGTATATTTGGCGTTCGCTTGACCCACTGCCGGTCGCGTATTAATCTGCCGCTCGGCCGGGCACGGCCGCCGGCGGCGCGGCACACGGCCCTGGTGCGAGCGGTAACAACAGGAGAATGACGTTGGCGAAACGAACCTTCCTCGATTTCGAGCAGCCGATCGCGGAGCTCGAGACCAAGATCGAAGAACTGCGCTACGTGCAGACCGAGTCGGCGGTCGACATTTCGGAAGAAATCGACCAGCTCAGCAAGAAGAGCCAGCAGCTCACCAAGGACATCTACAGCGACCTCACGCCGTGGCAGATCACCAAGATCGCGCGCCACGCCGAGCGGCCCTACACGCTGGACTACGTGAACGAAATCTTCACCGACTTCGTGGAGCTGCACGGCGACCGCCACTTTTCCGACGACCTCAGCATCGTCGGCGGGCTGGCGCGCTTCAACGGCACGGCCTGCATGGTGATCGGCCACCAGAAGGGGCGCGACACCAAGGAGCGCGGCCTGCGCAACTTCGGCATGAGCAAGCCCGAGGGCTACCGCAAGGCGCTGCGCCTCATGAAGACCGCCGAGAAGTTCAAGCTGCCGGTGTTCACCTTCGTCGACACGCCGGGCGCCTACCCCGGCATCGACGCCGAGGAGCGCGGGCAATCGGAGGCCATCGGCCGCAACATCTTCGAGATGGCCCAGCTCGAAGTGCCCATCATCACCACCATCATCGGCGAAGGCGGCTCCGGCGGCGCGCTGGCGATCTCGGTGGGCGACCAGGTGCTGATGCTGCAGTACTCCATCTACTCGGTGATCAGCCCCGAAGGCTGCGCCTCCATCCTCTGGAAAACCAGCAGCCGCGCGGAAGACGCCGCCGACGCGCTGGGCATCACGGCGCACCGCCTCAAGGCGCTGGGCCTGGTGGACAAGATCGTCAACGAGCCGGTCGGCGGCGCCCACCGCGACCACAAGCAGATGGCCGCCTTCCTCAAGCGCGCGCTCAACGACGCCTGGCGCCAGCTCGGCGACCTCAAGGTCAAGGAGCTGCTGGAGCGCCGCTACGAACGGCTGCAAAGCTATGGGCGCTTCACCGACACGAAGGCGGACAGCAAGTAGGCACCGCCGGCCGGCTGCGGCCGCGCACGGCTGAGCCGGAGCCCGCCATGAACACGGCCTTTTCCGACGCGATGCGCGCCTTCGCGCCCTCGCTGCCGCTGGCCGTGGCCTTCAGCGGCGGGGCCGATTCCACCGCCTTGCTCGTGGCCTGCGCAGAACGCTGGCCGCAGCAGGTGAGGGCGGTCCACGTTCACCACGGCCTGCAGGCGGCGGCTGACGATTTCGAGCGGCAATGCGTGAGCCTGTGCGCGCAGTTGAACGTGCCGCTGGCCGTGAGGCGCGTCCAGGCGCGCCATGCGCCGGGCGACAGTCCCGAGGCAGCAGCCCGCCAGGCGCGCTACGAGGCGTTTCGCGCCGCCGTCCAGCAGGACTGGGCGCACGATGCCGTCCACGACATCGCCATTGCGCAGCATGCCGACGACCAGGCCGAGACCCTGCTGCTGGCGCTGTCGCGCGGCGCCGGCTTGCCGGGGCTGGCCGCGATGCCGGCGCGCTGGGTGCGCGACGACGTCACCTACCACCGGCCGCTGCTGGGTGTGCCCGGCGCCGAAGTGCGGGCCTGGCTGGCCGCGCGCGGCGTGCCCTGGGTGGAAGACCCTACGAATGCCGACGAGCAGTTCACGCGCAACCGCATCCGGGCGCGCCTGCTGCCGGCGCTGGACGCGGCGTTCCCGCAGTTCCGGAGCACCTTCGCGCGCAGCGCGGCGCATGCGGCGCAGGCGCAGGAACTGCTGGACGAAGTGGCCGCGCAGGACCTGGCGCAGGCCGGCCTGCCGCCCGCGATCGCGCGCGTGCAGGGCTTCACGCGCGCGCGCCAGGCCAATCTGCTGCGCCACTGGCTGAGAAGGGCGCATGGCCAGCAGCCCAGTGCGGCCCAGTTGCAGGAACTGCTTGACCAGGTGGCGGCCTGCACCACGCGCGGGCACCGGCTGCGCATCAAGGTGGGCACGGGGCGCGTCGAACGCCGGGGCGAGGTGCTGGACTTTGTCCCGAGCGGGGAGCCGTGACCGGCCGGGCGGAGAAACCGGCGGCGAGGGCCCGCCGCCGCCCGGGAGCTTCTCCCCAAGTGGGGTCCCGGGCACCGGTATAATCATGGGCTTTGTGCGGCGCGCTCCCGCGGCGCGGGGCCGGTGGCCCGCACTCACTCTCTTCGATTTTTCCAGATGGCATTGATCGTTCACAAATACGGCGGCACGTCGATGGGCTCGACCGAGCGCATCCGCAACGTCGCCAAGCGCGTGGCCAAGTGGGCGCGTGCCGGCCACCAGATGGTGGTGGTGCCCAGCGCCATGAGCGGCGAAACCAACCGCCTGCTCGGCCTGGCCAAGGAACTCGCGCCCGCCCGGCCGGGCGAGTCCTACGGACGCGAGCTCGACATGCTGGCCGCCACCGGCGAGCAGGCTTCGTCGGCCCTGCTGGCGATTGCGCTGCAGGCCGAGGGCATGCCGTCCGTCAGCTACGCGGGATGGCAGGTGCCCGTGAAGACCAACAGCGCCTACACCAAGGCCCGCATCGAGTCGATCGAAGGCGAGCGCGTGCGCGCCGACCTGAATGCCGGCCGCGTGGTCATCATCACCGGCTTCCAGGGCATTGACGGCGACGGCAACATCACCACGCTGGGCCGCGGTGGCAGCGATACCTCCGCGGTGGCCGTGGCGGCCGCGATGAAGGCCGACGAGTGCCTGATCTACACCGACGTGGATGGGGTCTACACCACCGACCCGCGCGTGGTGCCCGAGGCACGCCGGCTGCAGACCGTGAGCTTTGAGGAGATGCTGGAAATGGCGTCGCTCGGCTCCAAGGTGCTGCAGATCCGATCGGTGGAGTTCGCCGGCAAGTACAAGGTGCCGCTGCGCGTGCTCTCCAGCTTCACCCCGTGGGACATCGACATCAACGAGGAAGCCAAGTCCGGCACGTTGATCACCTTTGAGGAAGACGAACAAATGGAACAAGCCGTCGTATCCGGCATCGCATTCAACCGCGACGAAGCCAAGATCTCCGTGCTGGGCGTGCCCGACAAGCCGGGCATCGCGTACCACATCCTCGGCGCCATCGCCGATGCCAACATCGAAGTCGACGTGATCATCCAGAACATCAGCAAGGATGGCCGCACCGACTTCAGCTTCACCGTGCACCGCAACGATTACGCCAAGGCGGTGGACCTGCTGAAGGCCAAGGTGCTGCCCACGCTGGGCGCCAGCGAGATCTCCGGCGACACCAAGATCTGCAAGGTCAGCATCGTGGGCATCGGCATGCGCAGCCACGTGGGCATCGCCAGCAAGATGTTCCGCGCCCTGAGCGAAGAGGGCATCAACATCCAGATGATTTCCACCAGCGAGATCAAGACCTCGGTCGTGATCGACGAGAAATACATGGAACTGGCCGTGCGCGCATTGCACAAAGCTTTCGATCTGGACCAGCCCATCGCGTGAGAAGGGCGCAACTCGTGAGATAATTTGAGGATTGGAAACGTGACCGAGTGGCCGAAGGTGCTCCCCTGCTAAGGGAGTATGGGGTGTAGAGCCCCATCGAGGGTTCGAATCCCTCCGTTTCCGCCAATACCGCCTGCAAGCCGGGTTAGAAGATCTTGATCTGACATCACCCGATTCACAGGCAACTCACAACGGCACAGCGAATTGAAACGCTGTGCCGTTTGTGTTTTCGGGATGGCCTTTTGTTCATTTCCTTTGGTTCCACGCCGCTTGCTGGCCAGTTCGCTTGTGCCATACGCCATCAGCCGGATGGGGCAGGGCATGGTCTTCCCGTCCTGATTTGCATGTCTGCCATGAGGGCTTGACATTCAAGTCAACTTGAATCTTATCGTCTGGGCGTCATCAACGAGGTGCGCCCCATGTTTCCGTTCACATCACTCGCGTTGCCCAACGGCTCGCTCATACCCAATCGCATTGCCAAAGCCGCCATGGAGGAAAACATGGCGGATGCCGGGCAAGGCCCTTCCGAGGACTTGATCCGCTTGTATTCCGCCTGGGCCCAGGGCGAGGCGGGCTTGCTGTTGACCGGCAATGTCATGATCGACAGCCGGGCCATGACCGGCCCGGGCGGTGTCGTGCTGGAGGATGAGCGCCAGCTCGACAGGTTTCGCCGATGGGCTCAAGCGGGGCGCGCCAGAGGCGCGCAATTCTGGTTGCAGATCAACCACCCCGGACGCCAGATGCGGATGAGCCTGGGGCAGCAGACCTGGGCGCCCTCGGCGGTGGCACTGGAACTGGGCGGCGCGTCGAAGATGTTTGCCGTTCCCCACGCGATGACCGAAGAACAGATCGCCGAGGTCGTGGGCCGCTTT
Source organism: Variovorax terrae (assembly GCF_022809125.1). Taxonomy (NCBI): domain Bacteria; kingdom Pseudomonadati; phylum Pseudomonadota; class Betaproteobacteria; order Burkholderiales; family Comamonadaceae; genus Variovorax; species Variovorax terrae. The sequence goes on from NZ_JALGBI010000001.1 coordinate 1,349,741, forward strand.
GCACGGACCGCACAGCTTGGTGAACAGGCCGGGTTCACCGGGGTGGAGATCCATGCCGCGCACGGCTACCTCCTCAGCCAATTTCTCTCGCCCATCACCAACCAGCGCACCGATTCATGGGGCGGCAGCCTCGAGAATCGTGCGCGGCTGCTGCTCGACACCGTGAGGGCGGTGCGCGCGGCGGTTTCACCCCGGTTCTGCGTTGCCGTCAAACTCAACTCTGCCGACTTCCAGCGCGGCGGCTTCTCCGCCGACGACGCGAAACAGGTCGTCCTCTGGTTGAACGGGATACCGGTGGATTTGGTGGAACTGTCGGGCGGCAGCTATGAAGCACCCGCCATGCAGGGCGAGGCGCGCGATGGCCGCACCTTGGCACGGGAGGCCTACTTTCTCCAGTTTGCCAGCGACATCGCCAAGGTTGCCCGCATGCCCATCATGGTGACCGGCGGTATCCGCCGTCTTCCCGTGGTCGAAGAGGTTCTGGCCAGCGGTGTAGCCATGGCGGGTATCGCAACGGCCCTGGCCGTCAACCCGGCGTTGCCGCGCGAGTGGCGGCTCGGCCATCACAAGGTTCCTGAACTCCGGCCGGTCCGCTGGAAGGTCAAGCCGCTTGCGGCGATGGCCCGCATGGCGATGGTGAAGTTTCAGTTGCGCCGCCTGAGCCAAGGCCGCGCCACCTTGCCCAGCGTATCGCCGCTTCGCGCCTTGGTGCTGGACCAGTTTCTGACGGTCCTGCGCACCCGGCGGTACCGGCGTTTAATGGCGGCGCGCAGCGCGGTGGCCTGAGACGCACCGTACTCCCGTCAGGCCGAGCCTCGCGGCCGGCTCACCGGTCTTGCCTGGCGGAGTGCGGCCGATCGCTCGGCCAATCGGCGGGCGCCCGCCCTGGATGGGGTGGGCCGTGCCGATCTGTCGGCCATGCCGGCCGCCAGCGCGGTTGCATCCACGCACTCACCGGCCGCCCAACTGGCGCGCAATGTCTCCTGGAGCTCTTGCAGGGCTCGCCGCTGCCCGCGCAACGTCGCCATGACCTTGTCGATCTCCCCGAGCCGGGTGCCGAGCCTGCCGAGCAGTTCGTCTTTCGAGAAGCCTTCCGTGCTGGCGAAAACGCTGCGCAAGGCGTCCAGCGAGAACCCCATGGCCTGTGCAATCTGGATCAGGCGCAGGCGCTCCACGGCAGCGTTGCCATAGCTGCGGTAGCCGTTGCCGCCCCGTTCCGCCGCGGGCAGCAAGCCGCTTTGCTCATAGAAACGAATGGCCGAGGCCGTCATTCCCGTCTTGCTCGCAAGCTCACCGATCTTCATGCTGCCAAACCTTCGAGTTGGCTTCCATCTTAGCCCCTTGCCGATATGCCTTAACGGCAAGTTCGGCGCGCTGGAGAAGCGTGGGCCCATTGCGCAACCCGCAGTTGCACGGGGGCGCCCTGGAAGCTTGGGGGCGAACAGCGCGTCAGGGGTCCAGCGAGGCGCTCCAGCGGCTGTCCCAGGCGGCCTTGTCGATGTCGCGCCGCTCGCGCTTGGTCGGGCGGCCATGCTCGATGCTCAGGGCGGGCTCGCGGGCCAGGCGGTGCTGCTCGCGGGCCTGCTCGCGCGCCTTCAGGCTGTCGGCCGTTTCCTCATAGAGCTGCTGCGCCACGGGTGCCGGGCCGCGCATGCCGCTCAGGGCCAGGATCACGACCGTGCGCGTCACCGGGCCCTGCCGGATCGTCACGGTGTCGCCCACCCGGGCCTCGCGCGAGGCCTTGGCCTCCTGGCCGTTGACATGCACGCGCCCCTTGCCGATCTCGTCGCCGGCCAGCGAGCGCGTCTTGAAGAAGCGGGCGGCCCAGAGCCATTTGTCGATACGCAGTTTGTCCATCATCAGGCGGGATTGTCGGCCAAAGGCAGGCGCACGGTGGCGTCCAGGCCCACGGTCTGGCCGCGCTCCTCGCGGTTGTCGAGGCTGATGGTGCCGCCCAGGGCCTGCACGATCTCGTGGCAGATGGCCAGGCCCAGTCCCGAGCCGCTGCGTACATTGCCTGAGGAGAACGGCTGGAACAGCCGCTGGCGCAACTCGTCGGCAATGCCGGGCCCGCTGTCGCTGATCACCAGCGCGGCATGCCGGGCATCGGCCACCAATCGCACATTCAGCGCGGTGCCGGCCGGCGCGTGCCGGATAGCGTTGTGCAGCAGGTTGCGCGAGAGCTCGCGCAGCATCCAGTCGTGCGCGTGCACCGCCGCCGGCTGGGTGCTGATCTCGAAATCGATGTCCTTCTCGGCAATCAGCGGCGAGAGGTCGAGCGCCACCGCGCGTACCACACCCGCCAGGTCGGTCACGCCGGCATCGGCCTGCTGGCGCAGCTGTGCAACCTTGGCCAGCGCCAGCATCTGGTTGGCCAGCAGGGTGGCGCGCTCCACCGTGTCGTTGATCTCGAGCAGCGCCTGGCGCGGCTCCAGGTCGCCCCGCAGTCCCGACTGCACCTGAGTTTTGAGCACGGCCAACGGCGTGCGCAGCTGGTGCGAGGTGTCGCGCACGAAACGCTTCTGGTGGTCTAGCAGGTGCTGCAGGCGCTCCATCACGTGGTTGGTCGCATCCACCAGCGGCAGCAGCTCGCGCGGCGCCCGCAGCGTGGCAATGGGGGTGAGGTCGCCTTCGGCGCGGGCCTGCAGCTCGGCGCTCAGTTGCCGCACCGGGCGCGTGGCCTGTTGGACCACGACGATCACCACGAAGGCGATCACCGCCACCAGCGCCAGCTGGCGCCACAGGGTGGCCACGAGGATCTGGCGCGCCAGCACCTGCCGCAACTCCAGGGTTTCCGCCACCTGGATCACGGCCATGCTGCGCCCGTTCTCGCTCACCACCGGCTGCAGCAGGACGGCAACGCGCACCGGCCACTGGCGGTACTCGTCGTCGTAGAAGTGCACCAGGGCCGAGTAGGGACCGTGGGTCGGCAGCCTGCCGCGCCAGGCGGGCAGGTCCTCGAAGCCGCCCACCCATTGGCCCTTGATGGTGGAGACCCGGTAGAACATGCGGCTGCGGTTGTCGGTCTCGAAGGCTTCGAGCGCCGCGTAGGGAACGGTGGCGCGCAGCACGGCGGTGTCGTCGAAGCCTTCGACCGCCAACTGCTCGCCGATCGACTTGGCCGAGGCCAGCAGCGTCCGGTCGTAGGCGGTGTGCACCGCCGTCAAGGCCTGGTTGTACAGGGCGATGGTGTTGAGCAGCACGTAGATGCCGATCGGCAGCAGGATGCCCAGCAGCAGGTAGCCGCGCAGCGACAGGCGGCGCTGCCAGATCATTGCCCGGCCTTGAGCAGGTAGCCCAGCCCGCGCAGCGTCATGAGCGTCACCTGCGCCTGCGCCAGCTTCTTGCGCAGCCGATAGACCACCACCTCGATGGCCTCGGGCTGGACGGCATCCTCGCCGGGAAACACCAGCTCGAACAGCCGCTCCTTGGAGACCGCGTGGCCGGGCTTGCTCATCAGGGCCTGCATCAGCGCCAGCTCGCGGGGCGTGAGCTCGAGCACCTGGCCGCGGTGGTAGACGGCGCCGCTGTCCTTGTCGTAGTGCAGGTCGCCGACACGCAGGTAGTGCTCGGCCGGCTCGGTGGCGGCATGGGGCTTGCGGCGGTGCAGCGCGCGCAGCCGCGCTTCGAGCTCGTCGAGGTCGAACGGCTTGGGCAGGTAGTCGTCGGCCCCGGTGTTGAGGCCCACGATGCGGTCGCCGACCGTGCCGCGCGCGGTGAGGATCAGCACGGGCGTCTGCCAGCCCTGCTTGCGGGCCTGCTCCAGCACGTGCAGGCCGTCGAGCCCCGGCAGCGTCAGGTCCAGCAGCACCACGTCGGGATCGGCGGCGGCCCAGCCCGCCAGAGCCTGCCGGCCGTCGCCGCAGACCGCGACCTCGATGCCGCGGCGGCTCAGGGTGCGCTGCAGCACGGCTTGCATGGAGGGGTCGTCTTCGACCAGAAACAGCTTCATGGGCGAAACCTTAGCACTTCCACCGGCAGCGGCGGACAGCCGATTGACAGGTGCCGTTCCTATCATCCGCCGCGCAGATGTCCTGCAATTGAGCGATCAACAATGTGAGGAGATACGTATGAAACTTTCCCCGCTTGCGGTGGGTGTGGCCGCAGCTTTCGTCGGCTCGGCCGCCTGGGCACAGTCCTCGGTCCAGATATTCGGGCTGGTCGACGTGAATTATGTGCGAGTCAACAGTGACGGTTCCGGCTCCGTGAGCAAGCTCGGGACCGACGGCAATCTGTCCAGCCGGCTCGGCTTTCGCGGTACCGAGGATCTCGGCGGCGGGCTGAAGGCCAGCTTCTGGCTCGAAGCGGCCATCAATCCCGATGAGGGCACGGGCGGCACCACCAACACCAACAACCAGGCCACCGGCGGCGCGGGGGGCGGCGGCCTGACCTTCGGGCGCCGTTCAACGGTCAGCCTATCCGACAGCTGGGGCGAGATCCGCCTGGGTCGCGACTACGTGCCGGGCTTCTGGAATCTGTCGAACTACAGTGCCTTCGGCACTAACGGCGTGGGCTCGTCGGGCTTCCTGTTCTATCCCGTGCCATCCGCCGCGCGCGTGACCCACGTGCGCGCGTCCAACTCCATCGGTTACCACCTGCCCGAGATGGGCGGCCTGTTCGGCCAGGTGATGTACGCGATGGGAGAGAACAACTCCAACGCCGGCGCCACCGCCGACGACGGCAAGGTGACCGGCCTGCGCATCGGCTACGCCAATGGCCCGGTTAGCGTGGCCTATGGCATCACCAAGACCAAGATCAGCAGTCTGGGCGACCTGACGCAGAGCAACATCGGCGGTAGCTACGACTTCGGCGTGGCCCGCGTGATGGCGCTGTGGGGTGAGAACAAGACCAGCGGCAACAAGACGCGCGCCCAGAGCATCGGCGTACAAGTGCCGGTGGGCGCCGGTCAGATCCGTGCCTCCTACGGCACGGTCAAGGCCAGCGGCGTGGCCAACGATGCCAACCACATCGCGCTGGGCTACGTCTACAACCTGTCCAAGCGCAGTGCCCTGTATGTCAACTATGCGAAAATTTCCAACAAGGACAATGGCAAGAGCTTCAACGTGGGCCTTGGCGTGACCGCAGCGGGCGGCGCCAGCACGGGCTACGAATTCGGTATCCGCCATACGTTCTGAGCGACGCAGGTTGTACGTCGGCGCGCTTGGCGCCGCGGAGCATTGCTGAGGTTCGCCGGCTCCTGCTGCCGGCTTCGGCCTGACTCCGCAACCTGTCGGCGCGCGCTGCCCCTGAGACTGTATTTGATGAGAAGGAGACACACTCTATGCGCCGAGACGACTTTTTGAAATCCCTTGCCGCCCTGGCCGTCGCAGGCGGCCTGCCGCTCGCGGCGCGGGCCAGCACCAACATCAAGATGATGATTCCGGCCAACCCTGGCGGCGGCTGGGACACCACGGGCCGCGCCCTGGGCAAGGCCATGCAGAGCGCCGGCGTGGCGTCGGCCGTGAGCTATGACAACAAGGGCGGCGCCGCGGGCGCCATCGGCCTGGCCCAGTTCGTCAACGGCAGCAAGGGCGACCCCAACGCGCTGATGGTGATGGGCGCCGTGATGCTGGGCGGCATCATCACGGGCAAGCCGCCGGTCAGCCTGTCGCAGGCCACGCCGATCGCGCGCCTGACCAGCGAATACAACGTCTTCGTGCTGCCCGCCAACTCGCCCTTCAAGACCATGAAGGACGTGATCGAGCAGCTCAAGAAGGACCCCGGCAGCGTGAAGTGGGGCGGCGGCTCGCGCGGCTCTACCGAGCACATCGCGGCCGCCATGATTGCGCGCGAAGTCGGCGTCGATCCCGCCAGGATCAACTACGTCGCCTTCCGCGGAGGCGGCGAGGCGACGGCGGCCATCCTGGGCGGCAACGTCACGGTCGGCGGCAGCGGCCTGAGCGAATTCGCCGAGTACATCAGCACCGGCAAGATGAAGGCGCTGGCCGTGACCTCGCCGACACGCCTGAAGGGCGTCAACATCCCCACGCTGATCGAGCAGGGCATCAATGTCTCGCTGGGCAACTGGCGCGGCGTCTACGGCGCGCCCGGCATTTCTGCCGAGCAGCGCCGCGCGCTGACCGAGCTGGTGCTCAAGGCCGTCAAGTCCAAGGCCTGGACCGAGGCGCTGGACAAGAACGCCTGGACGCCGGCCGTGCTCGCAGGACCCGAGTTCGAGAAGTTCGTCGACGACGAGTTCGCCAGCCTGCGCGCCACCATGGTGAAGTCGGGCATGGTCTGACGGCGCCGGCCGAGGCACGCCGCCTTCGTTCCGCCAGGGGCGAAGGCGCTGGCGCGCAAGTTTTACCTACGGGCATGACAATGACACAACAACCCGCATCTTTTTCCCTGCATCAAACCCTGGTGGGCGTGGGCGCCCTGGGGGTGGGCGGGCTGCTGGCGGCCGGTGCCACCACGATTTCATCCGAGGCCGGCTATGCCGGCGTCGGCCCGAACTTCCTGCCCTGGGTGGTGGCCGCGGTCCTGCTGGTGTGCGGCGCCTGGCTGGTCTGGGAGGCCCGCAGCGGCGGCTTTCGCAGCATGGAGGAGCCCTCCGGCGCCGAACGCGGCGACTGGCCAGGCTTTGCCTGGGTGTCGGCCGGCCTGCTTGCCAATGCGGTGCTGATCAACTACCTGGGCTTCATCCTGAGCTGTACCGTGTGCTTCGTGCTGGCGGTGCGCGGCTTTCGCGCGGCGGCGGGCCATCGCCGGCGCTCGCTCGGGCACTGGCTGCTCGACGCCGTCACCGGCTTCGTGATCGCGGCGCCCGTGTACTGGATGTTCACGCAGCTGCTGGCGATCAACCTGCCGGGGCTGACCGACACCGGCTGGCTGTAAGGCCGGCAAGACGAACGAGAACACGCAATTTTCATGGACATCTGGAACCAACTGCTGCAAGGCTTCGTCACGGCGGCGACGCCGATCAACCTGATGTGGGCCTTTCTGGGCTGCGTGATCGGCACGGCCGTAGGGGTGCTGCCCGGCATCGGCCCGGCCGTGGCCGTGGCCATGCTGCTGCCGATCACCGTCAAGGTCGAGGCCACGGCCTCGATGATCTTCTTCGCCGGCATCTACTACGGCGCCATGTACGGCGGCTCGACCACCTCCATCCTGCTGAACACGCCGGGCGAATCCGGCTCCATGGTCACGGCGATGGAGGGCAACAAGATGGCGAAGAACGGCCGTGCCGGCGCGGCGCTCGCCACCTCGGCCATCGGCTCCTTCGTCGCCGGAACCATCGCCACCGTGCTGGTGACGTTCTGCGCGCCCGTGGTGGCGGAATACGCCGTCAGGCTGGGCCCACCCGAATACTTCCTGCTCATGGTGCTGGCCTTCACCACCGTGAGCGCGGTGCTGGGCAAGAGCACGCTGCGCGGCATGACCGCGCTGTTCATCGGCCTGGCCATCGGGCTGATCGGCATCGACCAGATCACGGGCCAGGCGCGCTACACGGGCGGCGTGCCCGAGCTGATGGACGGCATCGAGATGGTGCTGATCGCGGTGGGCCTGTTCGCCGTGGGCGAGGCCCTCTACAACGTGCTCTACGAGGGGCGGGCCGTCGAGTCGGCGAACCGCATGAGCCGGGTGCACATGACGCGCCAGGAATGGAAGCGTTCGTGGCCGGCCTGGCTGCGCGCCACAGCGATCGGCTTTCCGTTCGGCACCATTCCGGCGGGCGGCAGCGAGATTCCGACCTTCCTGAGCTACGCCACCGAGAAGAAGCTGTCCAAGCATCCGCAAGAGTTCGGCACGACGGGCGCCATCGAAGGCGTGGCCGGCCCGGAGGCGGCCAACAACGCAGCCATCACGGCCACGCTGATTCCGCTGCTGACGCTGGGCATTCCCACCTCCAACACCACGGCGATCCTGCTGGGGGCGTTCCAGAACTATGGCATCCAGCCCGGTCCGCAGCTGTTCCAGACCTCGTCGGCGCTGGTCTGGGCGCTGATCGCGTCGCTCTACATCGGCAACGTGATGCTGCTGATCCTGAACCTGCCGCTGGTGGGCCTGTGGGTCAAGCTGCTCAAGATCCCGAAGCCGCAGCTCTATGCGGGCATCCTGATCTTCGCCACGGTCGGTGTCTATGGCATGCGCCAGTCGGCGTTCGACCTGGTCCTGCTCTACGCCATCGGCCTGCTCGGCGTGGTGATGCGGCGCTTCGATTTCCCGACGGCGCCCGTGGTGGTCGGCATGATCCTGGGCCCGCTGGCCGAGGCCCAGATGCGCAACGCACTGTCCATTGGCGAAGGCAAATGGACGGTGTTCCTGGAGCGGCCGATGTCGCTGACCCTGCTGCTGGTGGTCCTGGCCGTGCTGATCCTGCCGCGTTTGAGCCGGCTCTGGTCGGCGCGGGTCGCTTTGCGGGCCGGGTGAGGGGTTTTTTAGAGGAAAATGTGCAAGAGGTCCTTGTCCCCTGGTCATTTCTTGCTACTGTTTTTGTAGCGACCTTTGCACCCGAGGGGCCCTGGGCCGGCACCAGCGGGAGGCCTCAGCGCCCGTGGCGGCGGCTTCGTCACCGGACTGACACACCGCTGTCACATCGGCCCCGCAACATAGCCCCCTGGTTTCATTCTGGCCAGCCCTCAAGCGCTGGCGCACAAGGCCGTGGCGACCGACATTGCAGCATCAGGCTATGGGGCCGACGAATCCGGCCTGATTTGCGGCTACGTCTTCAATGCCGGCTCGGGCACCGAGTTGATCGACTCGGCGGGCGCGGTCAGCCGCCTGGCATCGCTGCGGGCGGCCGCCCGGGAGTCGCCTGACGTCCCCGCGGGCGGGCATGCCTTCATCTGGCTGCATTTCAATCTTGCCCACATCGCCGCCGAACGCTGGCTGGCGCGCCATGCGGGGCTGTCGGAGACGTTCTTCGAAACCTTGCGCGAGGGCTTGCATTCCACCCGCATCGAGCGCGCGGAGGCCTCGCTGATCGCCGTCATCAACGACGTGCACTTCGATTTCTCGTTCGAGCCCTCGGACATCTCGACGCTGTGGATCAGCGTGGACAAGCACCTCGTCGTCACCGCGCGGCAGCAGCCGCTGCGCTCCATCGACCAGCTGCGCACGGCCGTCAAGCACGGCGTGCACATGCGCTCCACGGTCGAGCTGCTGGAGCGGCTGATGCGCGCGCAGGCCGATGTGCTGGTGGGCATCGTGCGCGGCGTGACCCGCCGGATCGACGAGATCGAGGACGAGTTGCTGGCCGGCCGGCTCGATGCCAAGCGCGCCCGGCTCGGCGTATTGCGCCGGTTGCTGGTGCGGCTGCAGCGTCTGTTGGCGCCCGAGCCGGCGGCGCTGTTCCGGCTGTTGCAGCATCCGCCCGACTGGGTGGCCGAGCTGGACGTGCGGGAACTGCACCAGTCCACCGAGGAGTTCTCGGTGGTGCTGCGCGACATGTCGGCCCTGCAGGAGCGCATCAAGCTGCTGCAGGAAGAGATCGCCGCCGGTGTGAACGAGGACAACAACCGCAGCCTGTTCGTGCTGACCGTGGTGACGGTGCTGGCCCTGCCCATCAACATCCTCGCCGGCCTGTTCGGCATGAACGTCGGGGGCATCCCGCTGGCTCAGCACGAACACGGTTTCTGGATCGTGGTGGGCATCGTGCTGTCGTTCACCCTCATCGCGGGCTGGGTGGCGTTCCGCAAGAAATGACGCCGCGCCCGGCAGCGCGCGGCTACTTCTTCATCTCGTCCTTGCCCATGGCGTCTTTCGCGTCTTTGGCCATCGAGTCCTTCTTCATGCCGTCCTTCGCCATGGGGTCTTTCTTCATCGAGTCTTTCTTCATGCCATCCTTGCCCATGGCATCTTTCGCCATGCTGTCCTTGGCCATGGCGTCATCCTTCTTCATGGCGTCCTGGGCCAGGACGCTGCCGCCGGCCAGCAGCATGCAGGTGGACAGAAGGGTGGCGGTGAGCTTGTTCATGATGGTTCCTTGGTGTGTGAATGAAAAGAGTGGCGGAATGCCGGTGTTGCAGGGCGGCTGAGGGGCCTCAGCTGCCTCCGAACCAGTTGTACCCCTGGTCTTCCCAGTAGCCGCCAGGGTAGGTGTTGGTGACGAAGATCGCCTGGATGTGCTTCGGGTTCTTGTAGCCGAGCTTGGTGGGCATGCGCAGCTTCATCGGGAACCCGTACTTGGGCGGCAGCGGCTGGCCGTCGTAGGTCAGCGCCAGCAGCGTCTGCGGATGCAGCGCGGTCGGCATGTCGATGCTCGTAAAGTAGTCGTCGGCGCACTTGAAGCCGACGTAGCGGGCGCCGAGGTCGGCGCCGACCTGCTGAAGAAAAGCCTTGAACGGCACGCCGCCCCATTTGCCGATGGCGCTCCAGCCTTCCACGCAGATGTGGCGGGTGACCTGGTCGGCCTGCGGCAGGGCGCGCAGCTCGGCCAGCGTCCACTTGCGCTTGTCGGCCACCTGGCCCGTGACTTCCAGCCGGTAGCTCTCCTCGGCCACCTGGCGAACCTCGTCCTCGCCGTAGTAGGCATTGAACGGGAACGGCCGCGTGATCATCGACTCCGGGTAGGTGGGCGCCAGGCGATTCGGGTCGAACAGCCAGCCCTGCACGTCGTCATTGAAGCGGGAGACGCGGGTCAGCGCCACCTCCACGCTGTCCTCGTCCACCAGGCTGCAGCCCGTCAGCAGCGACAGCCCGCCCAGCGTGAGGGAGCGCCGCAGGAAGTCGCGGCGGGCTGGCTGCCGGATGCGCTCGACGGCCTCCCTGAGCACGGCGTCGCGCTGGATGGCAAGGGGGCGGGGTTTCTGGATGATCATGGCGCCTGCTCCTCAGTGGCCGCGGACCATGTGCAGCAGGGTGCGCGGCACCAGCGCCACCATCACCAGATGAACGGCCACGAAGCCGGCCAGCGCCGCCATGGCGAAGAAATGGAGGTAGCGTGCCGTCTCGTAGCCGCCCAGCAGCTCCCGCAGCAGCGGAAACTGGACGGACTTCCACAGCACCAGGCCGGACAGCACCAGTAGCACGCTGTCGGCCATGACGAAGAGGTAGGCCACGCGCTGCACCATGTTGTAGCGGTGCGGGTCCGCATGGGCCAGCCTGCCCGCCAGTGCGGCCCGGAGGTCGGCCAGGAACGCGCGCGGCGACAGGGGGAAGAAGCGCCTGAACAGCCGGCCGCTGGCCAGGTTGAACGCCAGGTAGAGCAGGCCGTTGATACCCAGCACCCACATGGCGGCGAAATGCCACTGGATGGCGCCCCCGAGCCAGCCGCCCAGCGTGAGGGCCTTGGGAATGGCGAAGCCGAGGAACTCGGTGGCGTCGTAGATCCGCCATCCGCTCATCATCAACACCACGACGGCGAGGGCATTGGCCCAGTGCATCGCACGAAGCCACCCGGGGTGGATGAGAGGCGAGGGCAGTTTCATGGCGCGTGTGTCCGCCGCCGGCGCGGGCGCGGTCCGGGACGGGGGGAGGGAAGGGCGATTCCTGCGTGACATGCGGTTTGGTCGCAGATCCGGGCAGCTTCTTACAGCGCTTGGAATTTTTTGCGCCAGCTGCTACAACCGGCTTCGTGAACATGCCCCGCTACCAAAGGCTGCTGGCCGTCATCGTGTTCCTGGGGGTGCTGGCGCTGGCGTTCCAGCTGAGCGGCCTGCGCGAGCACTTCAACCTGGCGTTCCTGCACCAGAAGCTGCTGGACAACAAGCTCAGCGGCCTGCTGATCTTCGTCCTGCTGTTTGCGCTCGGCAATCTGATCCAGATTCCCGGATCGGTCTTTCTCGCGGCCGCCGTCCTGGCCCTGGGCGAGGCCTGGGGCGGGGTGGTCACCTATGTCGCCGCCATCGCGTCCTGCGTGTTCACCTTCTGGGTGATCCGGCTGCTCGGCGGCGATGCGCTGCGGCAGCTCAGGGGCCGGGTCGCCCGGCGGATCTTCGTGCAGCTCGACGCCCACCCGGTGCGCAGCATCGCGCTGCTGCGCATGCTGCTGCAGACGGTTCCCGCGCTCAACTATGTGCTGGCGATGTCGGGCGTCCGCTTCCGTGACTACCTGGTGGGCACGCTGCTCGGCCTGCCGCTGCCGATTCTTTTGTACTGCGTGTTCTTCGACTACCTGGCGAAGGCCCTGCACCTGGCCCGGTTCTGAGGAGGCCGGCGCGCCGCCGGGCCCGCGCTACCATTCGGCCATGCCCGTGACCGATACCGCCACCCCCCAGACCCTGCCGCTCGACGGGCAGAGCATCCTCGAACTGGCCGCCAGGTCGATGTTCCACCTGTTCTCCAGCATCAGCCAGGGCATGTTCCTGGTGGACCGCACTGGGCGCATCGTCTGGGTCAATGAGGGCTACCAGCGCTTCCTCCCGGCGCTGGGCTTCTCATCCGTGGACCAGTTCCTCGGCCACATGGTGGAGGACGTGATCCACAACACCCAGATGCGCCGCGTGCTGGAAACCGGCGAGCCGATCCTGATCGACCTGCTGACCAACAAGGCGGGCACTTTCGTGGTCAGCCGCATCCCGCTGCGCGACGACGGCGGCGTGCTGATCGGCGCCATCGGCATCGTCCTGTTCGACCACCCCGAGACCACTCTGCAGCCGCTGATCAGCAAATTCGCGCGGCTGCAGCGCGAACTCGACGACGCCAAGCGCGAGCTGGCCAGCCAGCGCCGCACCAAATACACCTTCGCCAGCTTCATCGGCTCCAGCCCCGCAGCCACCGAGATCAAGCGCCAGGCGCGCCGCGCGGCGCAATCCTCCAGTCCGGTGCTGCTGCTGGGCGAGACGGGAACCGGCAAGGAACTGCTCGCGCATGCCATCCATGCGGCCTCGGCGCGCTCGAGCGGGCCGTTCGTGAGCGTCAACATCGCGGCCGTTCCCGACACGCTGCTGGAGGCGGAGTTCTTCGGCGTCGCGCCGGGGGCCTACACCGGCGCCGACCGCAAGGGGCGCGACGGCAAGTTCAAGCTGGCGGATGGCGGCACGCTGTTCCTCGACGAGATCGGCGACATGCCGGCCAACCTGCAGGCCAAGCTGCTGCGCGCGCTGCAGGAGGGCGAGATCGAGCCGCTGGGCTCGAACAAGCTGGTGCCGTTCGATGTGCGCGTGGTGGCCGCCACCTCGCGCGACCTGTCCGCGCTGGTGCGCGAAGGGCGCTTTCGCGAGGACCTGTTCTACCGCCTGCACGTGCTGCCGCTTCGGGTGCCGCCGCTGCGCGAGCGCCGCGGCGACATCCCGGCGCTGGTCGAGGTGCTGGGCGAGGACCTGGCGCTGCGCAACGGCACGCCGCCGCCGGAACTGCTGCCCGATGCCATGGCGCTGCTCATGGGCCAGCCCTGGCGCGGCAACATCCGTGAGCTGCGCAATGTGCTGGAGCAGGCCGCCATGCGCAGCGACTCGCTGGCCATCGATGCGACTCAGCTCGCGCGCATCCTGCGCGAAACCGGGGTGGAGCCGGCCGCACCGGCAGCGCCCGAGCCGCTGCCGGCGGCGGGCGACGGCAGCGCCGGCCTGCTGCGGCCCCTGGCCGTGCAGGTGGCGGAGCTGGAGCGCCGCGCCATCACGGCGGTCATGGCGGCCCATGGCGGCAACAAGCTGGCCACGGCCCGCCAGCTCGGCATCTCGCGCGCCACGCTGTATGGCCGTCTGGAAAACCCTGATGGAAATTAGTGCATTTGTCTGAAAATCAGGCAATCAAAGTGTCCTGATTCCAGCCAATGGCCCGGTAACGCCTGGGGCATTGTCATAAAAATCAAAGACTTGCGTGCTAGCACGAAGCGTGCTCTGTGTTTTCCTCACATAACAACGGAGACACTTTCATGCAACGACGCTTTCTGGTCGCTCTGGCGGCCCTGGCCGCCGCCTTGTGCGCCCCGGCTTTCGGCCAATCGGGCGACATCCGCATCGCCCACGTGTACAGCAAGACCGGCCCGCTGGAGGCCTACGGCAAGCAGACGCAGGCCGGCCTGATGATGGGGCTGGAGTACGCCACCGAAGGCACGATGCGCATCAACGGCCGAAAGATCGTGGTGGTTGAAAAGGACGACCAGGGCAAGCCCGACCTGGGCAAGTCGCTGCTGGCCACGGCCTACTCGGACGACAAGGCCGACATCGCAGTGGGCCCGAGCTCCTCGGGCGTGGCGCTGGCGATGCTGCCGGTGGCCGAGGAGTACAAGAAGATCCTGCTGGTGGAGCCGGCCGTGGCCGACTCGATCACCGGCGACAAATGGAACAAGTACATCTTCCGTACGGGCCGCAACAGCTCGCAGGATGCGATCTCCAATGCCGTGGCGCTGGACAAGCCGGGGGTGAACATCGCCACGCTGGCACAGGACTATGCCTTCGGCCGCGACGGCGTGAAGGCGTTCAAGGAGTCCGTGAAGCAGGCGCACATCGTGCATGAGGAATACCTGCCGGCCAACACCACCGACTTCACGGCGGGCGCGCAGCGCCTGATCGACAAGCTCAAGGACCTGCCGGGCCGCAAGGTGATCTGGATCGTCTGGGCGGGGGCGGGCAATCCGTTCAAGATCGCCGACCTGGACTTGAAGCGCTACGGCATCGAGATCGCCACGGGCGGCAACATCCTGCCGGCCATGGTGGCCTACAACCAGTTTCCGGGCATGGAGGGCGCCACGTACTACTACTTCGGCTTCTCCAAGAATTTGACCAATCTCTGGCTGGTCACCAACCACTACACGCGCTTCAAGTCGCCGCCGGACTTCTTCACGGCTGGTGGCTTCTCGGCCGCGATGGCACTGGTGACGGCGCTCAAGAAGACCAATGGCGACACCAACACCAACAAGCTCATCAGCACGATGGAAGGCATGAGCTTCGACACGCCCAAGGGCAAGATGACCTTCCGCAAGGAAGACCACCAGGCCCTGCAGAGCATGTACCACTTCCGCGTCGCCCCGGGCGCGCGCGCCGGAACCATGGCCGATCTGTACCTGGTCAAGGAAATCAAGCCGGAGGAGATGAGCCTGCCGATCCGCAACCGCCGGTGAACCCGGGTGTGCCATGCGTCACGACCGTGTAGCATGGGCCGGACGCTGTCATGGATACCGCAAAAACCCTGTTCAGTAAAAATACAAATGTCTTTTATTTAGGCATTCAATTTGTCTTTTTAATGGACATTCTGAAACTGTCTTTTGGAAAAATCCATGCGAATCAATGGCTTGCGTTCTGGCACGAACTGTGCACCATTCTGGCACCAACAATAGGAGGCATTTCCATGCAACGACGTACCCTGGTCGCGCTCGCGACCCTCGCCACGGCACTCAGCGCTCCGGCCTTTGGCCAATCGGGCGAAATCCGCATCGCTCACGTGTACAGCAAGACCGGCCCGCTGGAGGCCTATGGCAAGCAGACCCAAGTGGGCCTGATGATGGGATTGGACTACGCCACCGGCGGGACCATGGCCATCAACGGCAAGAAAATCGTTCTCATCGAGAAAGACGACCAGGGCAAGCCTGACCTGGGCAAGTCGCTGCTGGCCACGGCCTACTCGGACGACAAGGCCGACATCGCGGTGGGCCCGAGCTCCTCGGGCGTGGCGCTGGCGATGCTGCCGGTGGCCGAGGAGTACAAGAAGATCCTGCTGGTGGAGCCGGCCGTGGCCGACTCGATCACCGGCGACAAGTGGAACAAGTACATCTTCCGCACGGGCCGCAACAGCTCGCAGGATGCGATCTCCAACGCCGTGGCGCTGGACAAGCCGGGGGTGAACATCGCCACGCTGGCACAGGACTATGCCTTCGGCCGCGACGGTGTGAAGGCGTTCAAGGACGCGGTCAAGAAAGCCAAGGTCGTGCACGAGGAATACCTGCCGGCCAACACCACCGACTTCACCGCCGGTGCCCAGCGCCTGATCGACAAGCTCAAGGACCTGCCGGGCCGCAAGGTGATCTGGATCGTCTGGGCGGGAGCGGGCAACCCGTTCAAGATCGCCGACCTGGACTTGAAGCGCTACGGCATCGAGATCGCCACGGGCGGCAACATCCTGCCGGCCATGGCGGCCTACAAGAGCTTCCCGGGCATGGAAGGCGCCACGTACTACTACTTCGGCATCCCGAAGAACCCGGTCAACGAAGCCATGGTGGCCCAGCACTACAAGCAGTTCAAGTCGCCGCCGGACTTTTTTACGGCCGGTGGTTTCTCGGCTGCGATGGCGCTGGTGACGGCGCTCAAGAAGACCAATGGCGACACCAACACCAACAAGCTCATCAGCACGATGGAAGGCATGAGCTTCGACACGCCCAAGGGCAAGATGACCTTCCGCAAGGAAGACCACCAGGCCCTGCAGAGCATGTACCACTTCAAGATCAAGGTCGATCCAGCGTTCGCCTGGGGCGTGCCCGAGCTTGTGCATGAGATCAAGGCCGACGAGATGGACGTGCCGATCCGCAACAAGCGCTAGCCCGGTTTGAGGCGGCCCGGCGTCCTCGCGATGCCGGGCCTGCCTCGCAGGGGCGGCCGCCCCTTTTTTTGTGATCCGTTCAATGAGGAACCCCTGGCGACACGGGGGCAGGCGATGTTTTGTCCAAAACACACCAGGAGACACTCAATGACAACCCGATTGCTTCGCACCCTTGCCGCCGCGGCGGTACTTTCCTGTGGCGCCGCCTCGGCGGCCGTGCCGCTGCCGCAGCTCGCCATCGACACCAGCCAGACCACCGTGTCGGGCCTGTCGTCCGGCGCCTTCATGGCCAACCAGCTTGGCTATGCCTACTCGTCCACCTTCAAGGGCGTGGGCATGTTCGCCGGCGGCCCCTATATGTGCGCCGGCCACAGCAACTACACGGCGTGCATGTACAACGCCAGCATCACCAGCAGCATGCTGAACACGATGCAGACCGACATCAACAACTGGAGCGGCAGCCAGATCGACAACAAGGCCAACGTCACCGGCCAGAAGGTCTACCTGTTCGTCGGCAACAGCGACACCACCGTCGGCCCCAACCCGATGAATGCGGCGCAGACCCAGTACACCAACAACGGTGTCACGTCGGCCAACATGGACTACATCAAGCGCGACAGCACCGCGCATACCTTCCCGACCGATTTCGACAGCACGGGCAACAATGCCTGCGGCAGCACGGCATCACCCTACATCAGCAACTGCGGCTATGACGGCGCCAAGGCGCTGTTCACCAAGTTCTACGGCACGCTGAACGCACGCAACAATGCGCCCGCCGCCGGCAACTACATCGAGTTCGACCAGACCGCGTTCACCAGCAACCCAGGCATGGCGTCCACGGGCTGGATCTATGTGCCGTCCAACTGCGCCAGCGGCGCCAGCTGCAAGCTGCACGTGGCCCTGCACGGCTGCGTGCAGAACTACGCCACGGTGGGCGACAAGTTCGTCAAGAACACCGGCTACACGCGCTGGGCCGACACCAACAACATCGTGGTGCTGTTCCCGCAGACCTCGGTGGACAGCACCAGCCGCAGCACCGCGGCCAGCGGCTCGCTGCCCAACCCCAACGGCTGCTGGGACTGGATCGGCTGGTACGGCAGCAATTTCACGCAGAAGGCCGGCGTCCAGGCCGCCGTGCTCAAGGCCATGGTGGACCGCGTCTCCAGCGGCACGGGTTCGGGCGGCGGGGGCGGCACCACCACGCTGGCGGCGCCCACCGGCGTGGCCACGTCCAATGCCACCACCAGCACCATGCAGATCAGCTGGAACTCGGTGACCGGCGCGGCCAGCTACAACGTGTACCGCAACGCCAACAAGACCAACGCGCTGCCCGTGACGGCCACCAGCTTCACCGACACCGGCCTGCAGCCCTCGACCCAGTACAGCTGGACCGTGCGCGCGGCTGACGCCAACGGCGTGGAAGGCACCACTTCGGCCGCGGCCACCGGTACCACCGCGACGGGCACCACGGCGACCTGCTACACCGCCTCGAACTATGCCCACACCACTGCGGGCCGCGCCTACCAGTCCGGCGGTTATGCCTACGCCAACGGCTCCGGCCAGAACATGGGCTTGTGGAACACCTTCTACACGACCACGCTCAAAATGACCGGGGTCAACTACTACGTCATCGGCACCTGCCCCTGACCTTTCGAACTGCGACAACCGACAGGAGATCATGAGTTTGCTAGCCACTCAGGACCTGACCATCCGCTTTGGCGGCCACGTGGCGGTCAACGCCGTGACCTGTGCTTTCGAGCCAGGCACGCTGACCGCCATCGTGGGCCCCAACGGGGCAGGCAAGACCACCTACTTCAACCTGATCTCCGGTCAGCTCCGGGCCTCCAGCGGCACTGTCACGCTGGGCGGCCAGGACCTGTCGGGCCTTGGCGCCTCGGCCCGCACGCGTGCGGGCCTGGGCCGCGCCTTTCAGCTCACCAACCTGTTCCCGAACCTCACGGTGCTGGAGAACGTGCGGCTGGCCGTGCAGGCTACGCGCGAAGGCGCGCATCGCCGCGGCCTCAACCTCTGGAGCATCTGGAGCGACCACCGGGCGCTGACCCAGCGCGCCGAGGAAATCCTCGAGGCCGTGGCCATGAGCGACAAGCAGCTGACGCCGGTGGCCAGCCTGCCGCACGGCGACCAGCGCAAACTCGAAGTCGCGCTGCTGATGGCGCTGGAGTCCCAGGTCTTCATGTTCGACGAGCCCACCGCCGGCATGAGCCACGACGAGGCGCCCGTGATCCTGAACCTGATCCGCTCGCTGAAGAAGGACAAGAGCAAGACCATCCTGCTGGTCGAGCACAAGATGGACGTGGTGCGCGAACTGGCCGACCGCATCATCGTGCTGCACAACGGCACGCTGGTGGCCGATGGCGATCCCGCCACGGTGATTGCATCGCCCGTCGTCCAGGAGGCTTACCTGGGCGTGGCCAAGGAGGCAGCCCGATGAGCGACCACAACCTGCTGACGCTGCAAGGCGTGCACACCCACATCGGCGCCTACCACATCCTGCACGGCGTGGACCTCGCGGTGCCCCGGGGCCAACTCACCATGCTGCTGGGCCGAAACGGCGCGGGCAAGACCACCACGCTGCGCACCATCATGGGCCTGTGGCGTGCCTCGCAAGGCCGGATCACGTTCAACGGCCAGGACATCACCGGGCTGCCCACGCCGCAGATCGCGGACCTGGGCATTGCCTACGTGCCCGAGAACATGGGTATTTTTTCCGACCTCACGGTCAAGGAGAACATGCTGCTGGCGGCGCGCCAGGCCCGCAGCGCGGGCCAGATGAACGAAGAGCGCCTGGCCTGGATCTTCAAGCTGTTCCCGGCCGTCGAGAAGTTCTGGAGCCATCCGGCCGGCAAGCTCTCGGGCGGGCAGAAGCAGATGCTGGCGGTCTCGCGCGCCATCGTCGAGCCGCGCGAGCTGCTGATCGTGGACGAGCCCAGCAAGGGGCTGGCACCGGCCATCATCAACAACATGATCGATGCCTTCGCTCAGCTCAAGGCCAGCGGCGTGACCATCCTGCTGGTGGAACAGAACATCAATTTCGCCAAGCGCCTGGGCGATGGCGTGGCCGTGATGGACAACGGCGTGGTGGTCCACGCCGGCACGATGAAAGCCTTGGCTGAGGACGAGGCGCTGCAGCAGTCGCTGCTGGGGCTGGCACTATGAAAAACCTGGACTTCGATTGGAAACCCCTGGCGCTGGTGCCGCTGCTGGCGCTGGCCGTGCTGCCGTTCATCGGCTCGGGCTCGACCTGGCTGACACTGACCGTGGCCGGCCTGGCCATGGGCATGATCATCTTCATCATCGCCTCGGGCCTCACGCTGGTGTTCGGCCTGATGGACGTCCTGAACTTCGGCCATGGCGTGTTCATCGCGCTGGGCGCCTTCGTTGCCACCAGCGTGCTGGGCGGCATGGCCGACTGGACCGGCTCGCAAGAGCTGTGGCGCAACTTCGTGGCGGTGCTACCCGCCATGGTGGTGGCGATGCTCGTGGCCGGCGCCGTCGGCCTAGCCTTCGAGCGCTTCCTGGTGCGGCCGGTGTATGGCCAGCATCTCAAGCAGATCCTCATCACCGTGGGTGGCGCCATCATCGGCGAGGAACTCATCAAGGTGGTCTGGGGACCCGAGCAGATTCCGCTGCCGCTGCCCGAGGCCATGCGCGGCTCGCTGTTCATCGGCGATGCGGCCATCAGCAAATACCGCCTGATCGCGGTGGCCGTGGGGCTGCTGGTGTTCGGCGTGCTGGCATGGACGCTGGGCCGCACCAAGATCGGCCTGCTGATCCGCGCCGGCGTGCAGGACCGTGAAATGGTCGAGTCGCTGGGCTACCGGATCAAGCGGCTGTTCGTCGGCGTGTTCGTGGTCGGCAGCGCGCTGGCGGGCCTGGGCGGCGTGATGTGGGGGCTGTTCCAGCAGAACGTGGTGCCGCAGATGGGCGCGCAGGTCAACGTGCTGATCTTCATCGTCATCATCATCGGCGGACTCGGCTCCACGGGCGGGGCGCTGATTGGCGCGCTGCTGGTGGGGCTGACGGCCAACTACACCGGCTTCCTGGTGCCGAAAGCGGCGTTGTTTTCCAATATCGCGCTCATGGTGGCCGTGCTGCTGTGGCGCCCGCAGGGGTTCTTCCCCGTGACCAACCGGTGAGGCGCCAGACATCATGCTGACTCGACTTCTTTCCAACGATTTTCCGCGCAGCCGCGTGCTGGCCGTGCTGCTGCTGGCCGTGCTGCTGGGGCTGGCCTTCGCGCCGTTCGTCTTTCCGGGCGTCAAGGCCTTGAACGTGGCCGCCAAGGTGCTGGTGTTCGTGGTGCTGGTGGCCAGCTTCGACCTGTTGCTGGGCTACACCGGCATCGTGAGCTTCGCCCACACTATGTTCTTCGGCATCGGCGCCTACGGTGTGGCGATCGCCAGCACCAGCATGGGGCCGACCTGGAGCGCCCTGGGCGTGGGCCTGCTGGTGTCGCTGGCGGTGTCGTTCCTGCTGGCGCTCACCATCGGCCTGTTTTCGCTGCGCGTGCGGGCGATCTTCTTCGCAATGATCACGCTGGCGGTGGCAACCGCGTTCCTGACGCTGGCCTCCCAGCTGTCCGACTTCACGGGCGGCGACGACGGGTTGACCTTCAAGGTGCCGGCGCTGCTGTCACCGGCCTTCGAGTTCGCCGAGGAGCCGTTCCTCGGCGTGTCGCTGGACGGGCGCCTGCTGTGTTACTACCTGCTGTTCGTCGTCGCGCTGGTGCTGGTGCTGGCCCTGCTGCGCATCGTGAATTCGCCGTTCGGCCGCGTGCTGCAGGCGATCCGCGAGAACGAGTTCCGCGCCGAGGCCATCGGCTACCGCGTGGTGGTGTACCGCACCACCTCGAGCATCCTGTCGGCGCTGTTCGCCACGCTGGCGGGCGCGATGCTGGCGCTCTGGCTGCGCTACAACGGCCCGGACACCTCGCTGTCGTTCGAGATCATGCTCGACGTGCTGCTGATCGTGGTGATCGGCGGCATGGGCACGATCTACGGTGCGGCCATCGGTTCGGCGCTGTTCCTGGTAGCGCAGAGCTACCTGCAGGATCTGCTCAAGTTCGGCAGCGAGGCCGCTGCGGGCCTGCCCTGGATGGCGGCCCTGCTGTCGCCCGACCGCTGGCTGCTGTGGCTCGGTGTGCTGTACGTGCTGTCGGTCTACTACTTCCCGACCGGGGTGGTGGGGCGCCTGCGCGCCGCCGCCAACCCCAAGGCCGCCAGTCATTGACAAGACTTCTATGAGCTTTACCTCCAACTACCTGGTTTGCCAGGGGCGTGAAATCCACTACACCGAATGGGGGGCGTCCAACGCCGAGGTGGTGATCGCCTGGCATGGACTCGCGCGCACCGGGCGCGACATGGATGAGCTGGCGGCGCACCTGAGCGGGCGCTACCGCGTGATCTGCCCCGACACGCTGGGGCGCGGCCTGAGCCAGTGGAGCCCCCAGCCGCAGGCCGAGTACCGGCTCGAGTTCTATGCACGCATCGCGGCCGATCTGTTCGCCCAGCTGGGCATCGGGTCTGCGCACTGGGTTGGTACCTCCATGGGAGGGGCCATCGGCACCGTCTGCGCCTCGGGCCTGTTCCAGCCGCAGCTCAAGGGCCGCATCAAGAGCCTGCTGCTCAACGACAACGCGCCCGAGCTGGCGCGTCCGGCGCTCGACCGCATCAAGGCCTATGCGGGCAACCCGCCGGCGTTTGCCACCATGCTCGAGCTCGAGGCCTTCTTCCGGCAGGTCTACCAGCCCTACGGCTGGCTCAGCGACGCGCAATGGCGGCGCCTGACGGAAACCTCCACACGCCGCCTGCCCGATGGCCGCGTGACGCCGCACTACGACCCGGCCATGGTGCAGCAGTTCATCCATCACCCGGATGACTACCTGATCTGGGACCACTACGACGCGCTGAGCATCCCGGTGCTGTGCTTGCGCGGCGCCGAGTCGGACCTGGTGCTGCGCGAGACCACCGCGCAGATGCTGCAGCGCGGCCCGGGCGCCCGGGGGCAGGCGCGCGTGGTGGAAGTGGCACACTGCGGTCATGCCCCGGCACTCAATGTGCCGGAGCAGCTCGACCTGGTGGCCAGCTTCCTTCATGAGCACGACTGACGATCTTTCTGCACCGCCGCGCTGGCGCATCCTGCTGCTGGGCGCCACCGGCCTGCTGGGGCGAGCCGTTGCTGCCGCGCTGCAGGACGGTTTCGAGGTGATGATGCCGCCGCGTGCGCAACTCGACCTGCTGCGCGCGCAAGAGGTCGCCGCGTTCCTGCGGCAGCACCGGCCGGCGGTGGTGATCAACTGCGCCGGCTGGAGCGATGTGGACGGCGCGCAAGACCATCCCGAAGCGGCCGGAGCGCTCAACCATGGGGCCGTGGCCGCGCTGGTGCAGGCCTGCGATGCCGCGGCCGCTTCGCTGATCCATTTCTCGACCGATTTCGTGTTCGACGGCCGCAAGACGGCTGCCTACACCGAAGCGGATCTGCCCGCGCCGCTCAGCGTCTATGGCCAGAGCAAGCTGGCGGGCGAGCAGGCTGTGCTTGCCAGCGCCGGTGCTCACCTGGTGCTGCGAGTGAGCTGGCTGTACGGCCCGGGCGGGCGCAACTTCTTCAGCCAGGTGCGGGGCTGGCTTCAGCAGGACCGGGAGCTCCGGGTGGTGGCGGACCAGGTGTCGGTGCCCAACCATGTGCAGCCGTTGGCCGCGGCGCTGCGCGAGGTGCTGGCCCGGGCCGCGAGCGAGCGCGGTGATTTCCTGGGGCGCCATCGCGGGCTGTACCACCTGAGCGCCTCGGGCCAGGCCAGCCGCTACGAGTTTGCCCGCGAGGCGGCCCGCGCACTGGGCGACAGGGCCGTGGCGCGGCTGTTGCCGGTGGCTGCCGCCAGCTTTCCGATGAAGGCCGAGCGGCCTGCCTTCAGCGCGCTGTCGAGCCGGCGCTTCGAGCGCGCCTTCGGCATCGCGCTGGCCGATTGGCGCGAAGCGGTGCGCGCGGCAGCGCCTGCGGGCGCATGAGACCGGGCCGGCTCAGGGCCGGGAGGATAGCTCGGGGGAGGGCGCGGCGCCTGCGGATGCAGATGCGGCCAGCGTGGGCCAGCCGGCGAGCTGGCGCTGCGCCACGTTGCACAGCGCGGTGATCCATTCCGGGCTGTCGTTGAGGCAGGGAATGTAGTGAAACTCCTTGCCGCCCGCCGTGAGGAAGGCGTTGCGGGCCTCCTGCGAGATCTCTTCCAGGGTCTCGAGGCAGTCGCCGGTGAAGCCGGGGCAGACCACGTCGACACGCCGCACGCCGGTTTTCGCCAGCGCGATCAGGCTGGGCTCGGTGTAGGGTTCGAGCCATTTGGCCTTGCCGAAACGCGACTGGAAGGTAAGGCGGTACTGCTCAGGGGCGAGGCCCAGCCGCTGCGCCAGCAACTGCGCGGTGGCCTGGCACTCGTCGCTGTAGGGGTCGCCCAGGAGCCGGGTGCGCTCGGGCACGCCGTGAAAGCTCATCACCAGCCGGTCGGGGCGGCCGTGCTGGCGCCAGTACTGCGTGATGCGGCTGGCCAGCGCGTCGATGTAGCCCGCGTCGTCGTGGTAGCGGTTGACGAAGCGCAGCTCGGGCAGGCTGCGCACGGTGCGGGCCCAGGCATAGACGGCATCGAAGACGCTGGCGGTGGTGGTACCCGAGTATTGCGGGTAGGCCGGCAGCACCAGGATGCGCGTGACGCCTTCGGCCTTCAGCAGGTCGAGCTGCGAGGCGATCGACGGGTTGCCGTAGCGCATGGCATAGCGCACGATGAGGCGGCGGTGGCCGCGCTCGCCCAGCCAGCCCTGCAGCAGCGTGGCCTGCTTGTCGGTCCAGACCTTCAGCGGCGAGCCCTCGGGCGTCCAGATGCTGGCGTACTTGGCGGCGGACTTCTTCGGCCGCACGCGCAGGATGATGCCGTGCAGGATCGTCTTCCAGACCAGCGGCGGGATTTCCACCACGCGCGGGTCGCTCAGGAATTCGGCGAGGTAGCGGCGCAGGGCGGCCGGCGTGGGGGCATCGGGCGTGCCCAGGTTGCACAGCAGAACGGCGGTGTAGTCCTGCTGCCCCTCGAGGTGGGGCGGTTCTTTGGCGAAGGTCATGAGGTATTCTCCCGCACCTATGCTGGACATCAAGAAAATCAGGGCAATCAGCCTGGATCTGGACGACACCCTGTGGCCGATCTGGCCGACCATCGAGCGCGCCGAGAAGTGCCTGCATCTGTGGCTTACCGAACATGCGCCGATGACGGCCGCCCTGTTTTCAAGCCCCGGCGCGCTGCGCGACATCCGCGACTACATGGCGGCGAACCGGCCCGACCTGCGGTCCGACCTCAGCGCCGTGCGCCGCGAATCGATCCGATTGGCGCTGTACCGGGCGGGCGAGAACCCGCTGCTGGCCGAGCCGGCGTTCGAGGTGTTCTTTGCCGAGCGCCAGCGGGTGCAGCTGTTCGACGATGCCCTGTCGGCCCTGGAATTCCTGTCAGCCCGCTTTCCCCTGGTCGCCTTGTCCAACGGCAATGCCGACGTGCAGCAGGTGGGGCTGGGCGCCTATTTCCAGGCTGCCATCAGCGCCCGCGAGTTCGGCGTGGGCAAGCCCGATCCGCGCATCTTCCATGCGGCGGCCGGCGCGGTCGATGTGCCGCCCGAGGCCGTGCTGCATGTGGGCGATGACGCCATGCTCGACGTGCTTGGCGGCATCAACGCCGGCATGCAGACGGTCTGGGTCAATCGCGCCGACCACCTGTGGCCGCACGAGGTGCAGCCGCATGTGACGCTGGGCAACCTGACCGAGCTGTGCGACCTGCTCGCGCACTGACCGCCGGCGGCTACAGGCTCAGCGCCGCGGCCGTGCCGCTGCGCGTGGCGCCTTCGAGCGTGGCCGGGTAGGGGCCGTCAACGTAGTCACCGCAGGCCAGCAGGCCCGCGGCGATGTGCAGGCCGGGCCGCCTGAGCCCCGGCGTGCAGGCGAAGGTGGCCCGTTTCTCCACCACGGTCTGCACCAGGTGCAGGCCGGACAGCCCCAACTGCTGGCGAGCCTGCGCGAGCACCTGCTGCTCCAGCGCGCCGCGCTCGCCCTGGCTGGCGCTGGCGACGAAGGCCAGCAGGCCGGCCGGGCCGCCGAGCTGGCCGCGGTCGAACGCGAACTGGGCTGGCGCTCCGGGGCCGCAGCGCAGGGTGACCATCGGCTGCGCGAGCCGGGCCGCGCTCGCGGCGTAGACCGTGGTGATCGCGGTGAAGTCCAGTGCCCGGGCCTGGCGCGACCAGTCGGCGGCCGGCGCACCGCTGTCTTCGGCCAGGCGCGCTGCTTCGGTTGGCGGACAAGCCAGGATCACGCGGTCGTAGCGGGCACCGTCGACCTGCCAGTGCGGCCCGTCGGCCTGCAGGTGCTGGACGCGGTGGCCCGGCACGACCCGGCCGCCGCGCTGCGCCAGCCAGCGTGCGGCGGCCTCGGGGAACAGGGCGCCCAGGTCGGCGCTTGGCAGCAGCAGGTGGGAGCCGCCGCTGATGCCGAACAGCGCGTCGCGCAGCACGCGCAGGAACACCTGGCCGCTGGCGTCGGCCGCGGGCAGGTTGAGCGCGGAAACGCACAGCGGCTCGATCAGCTCGGCCATCACGCGCGGGGTCAGGCCGGCGCACAGGCCGGCCACGGTCTGCGCGGGCGCGCATTCGAAGCGGCCGCGCTGCCAGCCGGCGGCCGTGCGCAGCAGGGCGAGCTTGTCGCGCCAGTGCCAGCCGCGTGCCGTGAGGATGCCGGCCAGGGCGTCGAGCGGCGCGGGCAGCTGCGGCAGCTTCAGGCCGCGCCCGTCGGGAAAGCGCAGCACCAGCGGCAGGCGACGCAGGGCGGCCGCGGCATCCACGCCGACCAGGTGCATCAGCCGCAGTGTCTCGGTGTAGGCGCCGATCAGGATGTGCTGGCCGTTGTCCAGCGTCACGGCCGAGCCGTCGGGCAGGCGGCCCGGCAGGCCGCGCGCGCGGCCGCCCAGGGTGCGCGCGCTCTCGAGCACCGTGACGGCGTGGCCGGCGTGCGCGGCTTGCACCGCGGCGGCCAAGCCGGCCCAGCCGGCGCCGACGATGGCGATGTTCATGGGGCAGGCGCCGCCAGGGGGCGCCGGGGCATGCGGGCCATCAGAGGGTTCCCAGCGCCTGCACCTTCCACGCCAGCCAGAACTTGCGCAGCGGCGTGAGGCTGACGCGCTGGTGCAGCACCTGGAAGTTGTCGCGCTCGATCTCGCGCAGCAGCGTGCGGTAGATGCTGGCCATCATGAGGCCGGGCTTCTGTGCGCGGCGGTCGGCATCGGGCAGCAGGGCGAAGGCCTCGTCGTAGAGGCGGTGGGCGCGTGCGGCTTGGAACTGCATGAGCGCGGTGAAGCGGTCCGAGTAGCTGCGCTTGAGGATGTCGTTGGCCTTCACGTCGAACTGCTGGAGCTCGTTGACGGGCAGGTAGATGCGCCCGCGCATGGCGTCCTCGCCCACGTCGCGGATGATGTTGGTGAGCTGGAACGCCAGGCCCAGGCGGTGCGCGTACTCGGTGGTCTGCGCCTGCGTCTGGCCGAAAATGCGCGCGGCGACTTCGCCCACCACGCCCGCCACCAGGTGGCAGTAGCGCTGCAGGCCGGGGAAGTCGAGGTAGCGGGTCTGGTCCAGGTCCATCTGGCAGCCCTCGATGATGGCCAGCAGGTGGCCCGGCTCGATGCCGTGGCCGGCGGCCAGCGGCATCAGCGCCTTCGTGACCGGGTGGCTGGGCTGGCCCGCGAACGCCTTCGCCACCTCGGTGCGCCACCAGGCGAGCTTGCTGTGCGCCACGCCGGGGTCGGTGACTTCGTCGACCACGTCGTCCACTTCGCGGCAGAAGGCATAGAAGGCGGTGATGGCGGCGCGCCGGGGCTTGGGCAGGAAAAGAAAGGCGTAATAGAAGCTGCTGCCGGAGGCGGCGGCTTTCTGCTGGACGTACTGCTCGGGGGTCATGGCGCCGATTGTCCCATTGCATATCTCATGCGGTCCGCCTCACATCCACAGGCTGCGCCACAGCAGCCGCGGCGCGTCCAGGGCGCCCAACCGGGGGCGGGTGCGCAGCGTGGCGAAATCCAGGGCCTCGATCTTGTCGAGGATGCGCAGGCCGCCCTGAACCACCAGCCGCAGCTCCCAGCCGGCCCGGCCCGGGACCTGGTGCACGAGTGGAGCCCCTTTTTGCATCAAGGTCCGCGCCCAGTGGACTTCGCTTGCTATCAATTTGGTAGCTTCGGGAGTCTGCCGCAGCGCCTGCAGGTCGGCTTGCGCCACGCCGTAGGCGGCGCTGTCCTGGTGCGGCAGGTAGTGGCGGCCGCGCCGCAGGTCCTGCCCGAGGTCTTGCCAGAAGTTGATGAGCTGCAGCGCCGAGCAGATGTCGTCGCTGCGCGCGAGCGACGCGCCGTCGTGCACGCCGTACAAGTGCAGCAGCAGCCGGCCGACCGGGTTGGCAGAGCGGCGGCAGTAGTCGAGCAGCTCGGCGCGGTCGGCGTAGCCGGCGGCGTCGCGGGTCTTTTCCACATCCTGCACGAAGGCGCTGAGCAGATTGGCCAGCAGCGGCTCGGGCAGGGCAAAGCTGTGCATGGCCTCGCGCAGCGGGCCGAACACCTGCGGCCAGCGGGCCGACGCGGGCTCGCGGCGCGCGGCGGCGGCGAGGTCGGCGCGGTAGGCGGCGAGCTCGTCCAGCCGCTGCTGCGGCGCGGCATCGCCCTCGTCGGCGATGTCGTCGGCCGTGCGGGCAAACCAGTAGATCGCGGCGATGGCCGGGCGCAGCCGGGGCGGGCAGAGCCAGGACGCCACCGGGAAATTCTCGTAGTGGGTGACGGGCGGGGCAGAGGGAGCGGCGGCGAGATTCACGGCCGAGATTGTCGCTTGACAA
Organism: Variovorax terrae; assembly: GCF_022809125.1. Taxonomy (NCBI): domain Bacteria; kingdom Pseudomonadati; phylum Pseudomonadota; class Betaproteobacteria; order Burkholderiales; family Comamonadaceae; genus Variovorax; species Variovorax terrae. The sequence goes on from NZ_JALGBI010000001.1 coordinate 1,378,004, forward strand.
GTATTCGCGTTTACCCTAGATTACTAACCGGTCAGTCAGTAGAAGATTCTTTGCATACTTTTACATTAACCCTCGCCATGCCCGAACCCTCTCTCACACCGCGAATTCTTGCCGGCCTTGGTGCCGCCGGCGTGGCCCTGCTGCTGACGGCCTGTTCCAAGCCGGCGCCGCCGGAGGAGCCGGTGCGGGCGGTCAAGGTGATGACCGTGGGCGTGGACGGCTTCCAGGCCGGTTACGAATTTGCCGGCGAGGTGCGGGCGCGCATCGAGTCGCGCCTGGGTTTCCGGGTGGCGGGCAAGATCATCCGGCGCCAGGCTGAACTGGGCCAGCGCGTCAAGGCCGGCCAGGTGCTGGCCCAGCTCGACCCGCAGGACTACCGGCTGGCGGCCGACGCGGCGCGCGCGCAGGTGGCCGCGGCGCAGACCAACCGCGACCTGGCGGCGGCCGACTACCGGCGCTACAAGGAACTGAAGGACCAGAACTTCATCGCCGGCGCCGAACTCGAGCGCCGCGACGCCACGCTCAAGGCGGCCCAGGCCCAGCTTGAACAGGCGCAGGCGCAACTGGCCTCGCAGGGCAACCAGGCGGCTTACACCAGCCTGGTGGCCGATGTGTCCGGGATCGTCACCGCGATCGAGGCCGAGGTCGGCCAAGTGGTGGCGGCCGGCACGCCAGTGGTGCGCATCGCGCAGGACGGCCCGCGCGACGCAGTGTTCTCGGTGCCCGAGGACAAGGTGGCGGCGATCCGGCCGGGCTCGGTTGTCGATGTGCGGGTGTGGGCCGGCAATGCGCGCCTGACGGGCCGGGTGCGCGACGTGGCGGCCAGCGCCGACCCGGTGACGCGCACCTTCCCGGTCAAGGTGGCTCTGGACGGCCAGGACACCCCGGCGCTGGGCGCCACGGTCTATGCGGCGCCGCAGGCGCTCAGCCACGCGGGCGCGCAGGTCATCAAGCTGCCGACCAGCGCGCTGCGGCAGGACGGCCAGGCCACGGCGGTGTGGGTGCTCGACAAGGCGGCGATGACGGTCCGCTCGCAGCCGGTGCAGATCGCCACGGCCGACGGCAACGAGGCCGTGATCAGCGGCGGGTTGCAACCGGGCATGCTGGTGGTGTCGGCCGGCGTGCATGTGCTGCAACCGGGGCAGAAAGTCACGATTTACCAGCCAAAAGTGCCGGAGGTCCAGGCCAGCGGGTCACAGAGCGCTATCAAAAACGTAGCGACTGCCCTGCCTGCGGCATCGGCCGCGGCGCCCGCCCTGGCCGCGAAGTGAGGCGGCCATGACGCAAGCCCAGCCCAAGGAGAGCTTCAACCTCTCGAAGTGGGCGCTGGACCATCCGGCGCTCACCCGCTACCTGATGATCGTGCTGATGCTGCTGGGCTTTGCCGCCTATTTCCAGCTCGGCCAGGACGAAGACCCGCCGTTCACCTTCCGCGCCATGGTGGTGCGCACCTACTGGCCCGGCGCCACGGCGCAGCAGGTGGCCGAGCAGGTGACCGACAAGCTCGAGCGCACGCTGCAGGACGTGCCCTATGCCGACAAGATCCGCAGCTACTCCAAGCCGGGCGAGTCGCAGATCATCTTCCAGATCAAGGACTCGTCGCGCGCCGGCGAGGTGGCCAACGTCTGGTACACGGCGCGCAAGAAGATCGGCGACATGAAGTACACGCTGCCCGCGGGCGTGCAGGGGCCGTTCTTCAACGACGACTTCGGCGATGTCTACGGCGTGATCTATGCGCTGGAGTCCGACGGCTTCAGCTACGCCGAGCTCAAGGTCTTCGCCGACGACGTGCGCCAGCAGCTGCTGCGCGTGCCCGACGTGGCCAAGGTCGACCTGTTCGGCGTGCAGGACGAGAAGGTCTACATCGAGATCTCGCAGCGGCGCCTGGCCCAGCTCGGGCTGGACATGAATGCCGTGCTGGCCCAGCTGGGCCAGCAGAACGCGGTGGAATCGGCCGGCGCCGTGCAGACGCCGCTGGACGTGGTGCAGGTGCGCGTGGCCGGTCAGTTCGCGGCGGTGGAGCAGCTCAAGGCCATGCCGATCCGCGGCAGCTCGGGCAACCAGCTTCGCCTGGGCGACATCGCCGACGTCAGGCGCGGCTACGTCGATCCGCCCGCGGTCAAGGTGCGGCACCAGGGCCGGGAAGTGATCGCGCTGGGGGTCTCCATGGCCAAGGGCGGCGACATCATCGCCCTGGGCAAGGCGCTGCAGACCGCCACGCAGCGCATCGGCAAGGCCCTGCCGGCGGGCGTGAGCCTGCAGCAGGTGCAGGACCAGCCCCGGTCGGTGTCCAGCTCGGTCAATGAGTTCGTGCGCGTGCTGATCGAGGCCGTGGCGATCGTGCTGGCCGTCAGCTTCATCAGCCTGGGCCTGCACCGCCGCCCCGGCAACCACCCGCTGTGGCGGCGCTGGACCCTGGACATGCGGCCCGGCCTGGTGGTGGGCATCACGATCCCGCTGGTGCTGGCCGTGACCTTCCTGGCCATGAACTACTGGGGCATCGGGCTGCACAAGATCTCGCTGGGCTCGCTGATCATCGCCCTGGGCCTGCTGGTGGACGACGCCATCATCGCGGTCGAGATGATGGTGCGCAAGATGGAGGAGGGCTACGACAAGGTGCGCGCCGCCACCTTCGCCTACGAGATCACCGCCATGCCCATGCTCACGGGCACGCTGATCACGGCCGCGGGCTTCCTGCCCATCGGCATCGCCAGGTCGGTGACCGGTGAATACACCTTCGCGATCTTCGCCGTGACGGTGATCGCGCTGGTGCTGTCGTGGATCGTGTCGGTGTACTTTGTGCCTTACCTGGGAACCTTGCTGCTCAAGACGCCGCCGGGCCGCCCCAAGGCGGCTGGCGCCCCCTCGGGGGGCAGCGAAGCACACGCCGTGGCGAGCGTGGGGGCAGGCGGCCTGCCACACGTGCAGGAGGTGGCTGAGGGCCACGACAGTCCGCACGAGATGTTCGACAGCCCGTTCTACAACACCTTCCGCCAGGCGGTGAACTGGTGCGTGCAGCACCGCTGGCTCACCATCGGCGCCACGCTGCTGATCTTCGCGCTCGGCATCGTGGGCATGGGCCGGGTGCAGCAGCAGTTCTTCCCCGATTCGAGCCGGCCCGAGATCCTGGTGGACATCTGGTTCCCCGAAGGCACCTCGTTCGCGGCCAACGAGGAGGTGACGCGCCGCGTCGAGCAGCGCTTCATGGCGCTGGACGGCGTGACCACGGTCAGCACCTGGGTCGGCTCGGGCGTGCCGCGCTTCTACCTGCCGCTGGACCAGGTGTTTCCCCAATCCAACGTCTCGCAGTTCATCATCATCCCCAAGGACCTGAAGCTGCGTGAATCGCTGCGCGTGCAGCTGCCCGCGCTGCTGGCCCAGGAGTTTCCCGAGGTGCGCGGGCGCGTCAAGCTGCTGCCCAACGGCCCGCCGGTGCCGTACCCGATGCAGTTCCGCGTGATCGGCACCGACCCGGTGGCGCTGCGCGCGCGCGCCGACGAAGTCAAGGCCGCGATGCGCGAGAGCCCCAACACGCGCGGCGTCAACGACAACTGGAACGAATCGGTCAAGGTGCTGCGGCTGGAGGTGGACCAGTCCAAGGCGCGCGCCCTGGGCGTCACCAGCCAGTCGATCGCCCAGGCCTCCCGCACCATCCTGGCGGGCACCCCGGTCGGCCAGTTCCGCGAGAACGACAAGCTGATCGACATCGTGCTGCGCCAGCCGCTGGACGAGCGCAACGCCATCACCGACATCGCCAACGCCTACCTGCCCACGGCCTCGGGCCAGTCGATCCCGCTGACCCAGATCGCCAAGCCGGTGTTCACCTGGGAGCCGGGCGTGATGTGGCGCGAGAACCGCGACTACGCCATCACCGTGCAGGGCGACATCATCGAGGGCCTGCAGGGCGCCACCGTCACCAACGAGCTGCTGCCCCAACTGAAGCGCCTGGAGGCCGGATGGCCGCCGGGCTACCGCATCGAGGTGGCCGGCGCGGTGGAGGAAAGCTCCAAGGGCTCGGCCTCGATCGCCGCGGGCATCCCGATCATGCTGTTCATCACCTTCACGCTGCTGATGCTGCAGCTGCAGAGCTTCAGCCGCGCCATGCTGGTGTTCCTGACCGGGCCGCTGGGCATTGCCGGCGTGGCCGGCGCGCTGCTGGTGCTGAATCGGCCGTTCGGCTTCGTGGCGCTGCTGGGCGTGATCGCGCTGATGGGCATGATCCAGCGCAACTCGGTGATCCTGATCGACCAGATCGAGCAGGACCGCTCCCGAGGCGTGCCGGCCTGGGACGCCATCGTCGAATCCGCCGTGCGCCGCCTGCGCCCCATCGTGCTGACGGCCGCCGCCGCCGTGCTGGCCATGATCCCGCTGTCGCGCAGCGTGTTCTGGGGCCCGATGGCTGTGGCCATCATGGGCGGCCTGATCGTGGCCACGGTGCTGACCCTGCTGGCGCTGCCGGCCATGTACGCCGCATGGTTTCGCGTGAAACGCGAAACACCGGCGTTATCGGAATCCGCCCCGGCGGGGCAGGCGCAGGGCGCGTGACCCGCATGGTTCCGCGTGAAGCGCGAAACACCGGCGGCGGCCTGAATCCGGTTCGCGGCTGCGCATCCGGGGTCTCAACAAGGCCCGGTTCCGCGCTAAAATAGAAGGTTGACCGATTTCCAGCGGACGGTCTGCGCGGCGCGGCAGGGCTCCTGCGGCGCCCCGGGGCCGTCCGTTTTCATTGGACCGGCGCGCGGGTGGCGAAATTGGTAGACGCACCAGGTTTAGGTCCTGACGCCAGCAATGGTGTGGGGGTTCGAGTCCCCCCCCGCGCACCAGGATATGTCTTTTAAAGAGAGTTGAAAAATGGCTGTGAATGTTGAAACCCTTGAGAAGCTGGAACGCAAGATGACGTTGACGCTGCCCGTCAACGTGATCCAGTCCGAAGTGGATGCCCGCCTGAAGAAGCTGGCCCGCACCGTCAAGATGGACGGTTTCCGTCCCGGCAAGGTTCCGATGAACGTGGTGGCCCAGCGCTATGGCTACTCGGTTCACTACGAAGTCATGAACGACAAGGTCGGCGAAGCCTTCGCCAGCGCCGCCAACGAGGCCAAGCTGCGCGTGGCCGGCCAGCCGCGCATCACCGAAAAGGAAGGCTCGCCCGAGGGCGAGCTGTCGTTCGACGCCATTTTCGAGGTCTACCCCGAAGTCAAGATCGGCGACCTGGCCAGCGCCGAGGTGGAGAAGGTGTCGGCCGAAGTGACCGACAGCGCCATCGACAAGACCCTGGAGATCCTGCGCAAGCAGCGCCGCACCTTTGCCCAGCGCGCCCATGACGCGGCGGCCCAGGACGGCGACCGCGTGACGGTCGACTTCGAAGGCAAGATCGACGGCGAGCCCTTCTCGGGCGGCAAGGCCGAGGACTTCCAGTTCCTGGTCGGCGAAGGCCAGATGCTCAAGGAGTTCGAGGATGCCGTGCGCGGCATGAAGTCGGGCGAAAGCAAGACCTTCCCGCTGGCCTTCCCCGCCGACTACCATGGCAAGGACGTGGCCGGCAAGCAGGCCGACTTCCTGGTGACCGTGAAGAAGGTCGAGGCCGCCCACCTGCCGGAAGTCAACGAGGCGCTGGCCAAGTCGCTCGGCATCGCTGACGCCACGGTGGAAGGCCTGCGCGCCGACATCAAGAAGAACCTGGAGCGCGAAGTCAAGTTCCGCCTGCTGGCCCGCAACAAGAACGCCGTGATGGACGCTCTGGTGGCCAAGGCCGAACTCGACCTGCCCAAGTCCAGCGTGCAGGCCGAAGTGGACCGCATGATCGAAGGCGCCCGCGCCGACCTCAAGCAGCGCGGCATCAAGGACGCCGACAAGGCGCCGATCCCCGACGACGTGTTCCGCCCGCAGGCCGAGCGCCGTGTGCGCCTGGGCTTGGTGGTGGCCGAGCTGGTGCGTGCCAATGAACTGCACGCCAAGCCCGAGCAGCTCAAGGCCCACATCGAGGAGCTGGCCGCCAGCTACGAGAAGCCGGCCGACGTGGTGCGCTGGTACTACGGCGACAACCGCCGCCTTGCCGAGGTCGAGGCCATCGTGATCGAGAACAACGTGACCGATTTCGTGCTGGCCAAGGCCAAGATCAACGACAAGGCCGTGTCGTTCGACGAGCTGATGGGCCAGAACTGATCCGTCCGCCCATCTGACGATCTGGGGCTTGTGCTTGGCGGCACAGGCCCCATTTGTTTTTCGGTACAGTACCGACAGCATCTCTGGAGAAAACATGAGCGCACTGGAAACACAAGGCCTGGGCATGGTCCCGATGGTCATCGAGCAGTCGGGCCGTGGCGAGCGGTCCTACGACATCTATTCACGCCTGCTCAAGGAGCGGGTGATCTTCCTGGTGGGCGAGGTCAACGACCAGACCGCCAACCTGGTGGTGGCGCAGCTGCTGTTCCTGGAAAGCGAGAATCCGGACAAGGACATCTCGTTCTACATCAACTCCCCGGGCGGCTCGGTCAGCGCCGGCATGGCGATCTTCGACACCATGAACTTCATCAAGCCCGACGTCTCCACCCTGTGCTGCGGTTTCGCGGCCAGCATGGGCGCCTTCCTGCTGGCGGCCGGCGCCAAGGGCAAGCGCTTCTCGCTGCCGAATTCCAAGATCATGATCCACCAGGTACTGGGCGGCGCGCGCGGCCAGGCGACGGACATCGAAATCCACGCCCGCGACATCCTCAAGACCAAGGATCAGATGAACCGCATCCTGGCCGAGCGCACCGGCCAGTCGCTGGAAAAAATCACGCGCGACACCGAGCGCGACTATTTCCTGTCGGCCGACGAGGCGAAGGACTACGGCCTGGTCGACCAGGTGATCGCAAAGCGCGCCTAGCACGCACCCGTCAGCGAGGTTGCATGGCTGCAACGGCGTTTTCTGTAACAGAAAGCGCCGTTTTTATTTGGTTATCATTCAGAAACTACCCGTAACAAGGCAAGGCGCCCCCCACATGGCCGAGAAAAAAGGCTCTTCCAGCGAAAAAACCCTGTACTGCTCCTTTTGCGGCAAAAGCCAGCACGAGGTGAAGAAGCTCATCGCTGGCCCGTCCGTCTTCATTTGCGACGAGTGCATCGACCTGTGCAACGAAATCATCCGTGACGAACTGCCGGTGGGCGACGAGGCGCGCGAAGCGCGCGGCGACCTGCCCACGCCGGTCGAGATCAAGACCAACCTGGACAACTACGTGATCGGCCAGGAGGCCGCCAAGCGCGCCCTGTCGGTGGCGGTCTACAACCACTACAAGCGCCTGCGCCACAAGGAAAAGGCCAAGAAGGACGATGTCGAGCTCACCAAGAGCAACATCCTGCTGATCGGCCCCACCGGCTCGGGCAAGACCCTGCTGGCGCAAACCCTGGCGCGCATGCTCGACGTGCCGTTCGTGATGGCCGATGCCACCACGCTGACCGAAGCCGGCTACGTCGGCGAGGACGTCGAGAACATCATCCAGAAGCTGCTGCAGAGCTGCAACTATGAAGTGGAGCGGGCCCAGCGCGGCATCGTCTACATCGACGAAATCGACAAGATCTCGCGCAAGTCCGACAACCCGTCCATCACGCGCGACGTGTCGGGCGAGGGCGTGCAGCAGGCCCTGCTCAAGCTGATCGAAGGCACCATGGCCAGCGTGCCGCCGCAGGGCGGGCGCAAGCACCCCAACCAGGACTTCATCCAGCTCGACACCACCAACATCCTGTTCATCTGCGGCGGCGCGTTCGCGGGCCTGGAGAAGGTGATCGAGAACCGCACCGAGGCCTCGGGCATCGGCTTCGGCGCCGCGGTCAAGAGCAAGCAGCAGCGCAGCCTGACCGAGGTGTTCCGCGAGGTGGAGCCCGAGGACCTGATCAAGTTCGGCCTGATCCCCGAGCTGGTGGGGCGCATGCCCGTGGTGGCCACGCTGTCGGAGCTCAGCGAGGAGGCCCTGGTGCAGATCCTGACCGAGCCCAAGAACGCGCTGATCAAGCAGTATGGCAAGCTGCTGGCCATGGAAGGTGTGGACCTGGAGATCCGGCCCAACGCGCTCAAGGCCATCGCCAAGAAGGCGCTGGCGCGCAAGACCGGCGCGCGCGGCCTGCGGTCGATCCTGGAGCAATCGTTGATCGACACCATGTTCGAGCTGCCCAACACCTCGAACGTGGACAAGGTGGTGGTGGACGAATCCACCATCGAAGAGAACAAGCCGCCCCTGCTGGTGTACCGCGAGGCGGCCAAGAAGGCCTGATTGCGCAAGCGGGATCGGGCCATTCCACCGGTGAAGACCCCGTCCCCATCAACCCTTCGACCGGCATTGCGATGCCGGTGGGTTGAAAATCACCGTCCGCTGACCATATTCAACAGGTAAACACAAGGATTCCCATGTCCGGTCATACCCCCCTGTCTGCCACGCCGATCGACCTGCCGCTGCTGCCGCTGCGCGATGTGGTCGTGTTCCCCCATATGGTGATTCCGCTGTTCGTGGGTCGCCCCAAGAGCATCAAGGCGCTCGAATCGGCCATGGAGGCCGAGCGCCGCATCATGCTGGTGGCGCAAAAGGCAGCGGCCAAGGACGAGCCCTCGGTGTCGGACATGTTCGACGTCGGCTGCGTGTCCACCATCCTGCAGATGCTCAAGCTGCCCGACGGCACCGTGAAGGTGCTGGTCGAGGGCCAGCAGCGCGCCCGGGTCAACAAGATCGAGGAAGGCGAGTCGCATTTCACCGCCAACGTCTCTCCGGTGGAGGCGGTCGAGCCGTCGCAGATCGCGCACGAGAAGACCAGCGAGGTCGAGGCGCTGCGCCGCGCCGTGATGCAGCAGTTCGACCAGTACGTCAAGCTCAACAAGAAGATCCCGCCCGAGATCCTCACCTCGATCTCCAGCATCGACGATCCGGGCCGCCTGGCCGACACCATCGCTGCGCACCTGCCGCTCAAACTCGACAACAAGCAGGTCGTGCTGGACCTGGCCGACATCAAGCCGCGCCTGGAGAACCTGTTCGAGCAGCTCGAGCGCGAGGTCGACATCCTGAACGTCGACAAGAAGATCCGCGGCCGCGTCAAGCGCCAGATGGAGAAGAACCAGCGCGACTTCTACCTCAACGAGCAGGTCAAGGCCATCCAGAAGGAGCTCGGCGAAGGCGAGGAGGGCGCGGACATCGAGGAGATCGAGAAGAAGATCAAGCTCGCCAAGATGCCCAAGGAAGCCCTCAAGAAAGCCGAAGGCGAGCTCAAGAAGCTCAAGCTGATGTCGCCGATGTCGGCCGAGGCCACCGTGGTGCGCAACTACATCGACGTGCTGATCGGCCTGCCCTGGAGCAAGAAGACCAAGATCAAGCACGACCTGGGCAATGCCGAGACCGTGCTCAACGAGGACCACTACGGCCTCGAAAAGGTCAAGGACCGCATCCTCGAGTATCTCGCGGTGCAGCAGCGCGTCGACAAGGTCAAGGCGCCGATCCTGTGCCTGGTCGGCCCCCCGGGCGTGGGCAAGACCTCGCTCGGCCAGTCGATCGCCAAGGCGACCGGGCGCAAGTACGTGCGCATGGCGCTGGGCGGCATGCGCGACGAGGCCGAGATCCGCGGGCACCGCCGCACCTACATCGGCGCCATGCCGGGCAAGGTGCTGCAGAGCCTGGGCAAGATCGGCACGCGCAATCCGCTGTTCCTGCTGGACGAGATCGACAAGCTCGGCACCGATTTCCGCGGCGACCCGTCGAGCGCGCTGCTCGAGGTGCTCGACCCCGAGCAGAACCACACCTTCGGCGACCACTATGTGGAAGTCGATTTCGACCTGAGCGACGTGATGTTCGTCGCCACCTCGAACTCGATGAACATTCCGCCGGCCCTGCTGGACCGCATGGAAGTCATCCGCCTGTCGGGCTACACCGAGGACGAGAAGACCAGCATCGCCGTGAAGTACCTGCTGCCCAAGCAGCTCAAGAACAACGGCGTGAAGGACGAGGAACTGCTCGTCACCGAGGAAGCCGTGCGCGACATCGTGCGCTACTACACGCGCGAGGCCGGCGTGCGCTCGCTCGAGCGCGAGCTGTCCAAGATCTGCCGCAAGGTGGTCAAGGGCCTGCAGCTCAAGAAGATGACGCCGCAGGTCACGGTCACGGCCGACAACCTCAACGACTTCCTGGGCGTGCGCAAGTTCACCTATGGCCGCGCCGAGCAGCAGAACCAGGTGGGCCAGGTTGTGGGCCTGGCCTGGACCGAAGTCGGCGGCGACCTGCTGACCATCGAGGCCGCTCTGATGCCCGGCAAGGGCGTCATCACCCGCACCGGCTCGCTGGGCGACGTGATGAAGGAGTCGGTCGAGGCCGCGCGCACCGTGGTGCGCAGCCGTTCGCGCCGCCTGGGCATCCGCGACGAGGTGTTCGAGAAGAAGGACATCCATATCCACGTGCCCGACGGCGCCACGCCCAAGGACGGTCCGAGCGCCGGCGCGGCGATGACCACGGCCTTCGTCTCGGCGCTCACCGGCATCCCGGTGCGCGGCGACGTGGCCATGACCGGCGAGATCACGCTGCGCGGCGAAGTCACCGCCATCGGCGGGCTCAAGGAAAAGCTGCTGGCCGCGCTGCGCGGCGGCATCAAGACCGTGCTGATCCCCGAAGAGAACGTGAAGGACCTGCAGGAGATCCCCGAGAACGTGAAGAACGGCCTCGAGATCGTGCCGGTGAAATGGATCGACAAGGTGCTGGAAGTGGCGCTGGAGCGCGTGCCCACGCCGCTGCCCGACGACGAGCCCGTGGTGGCTGCTGCCGCTGCTGCGCCGGCGGCCGTGCCGGAGGCGGTCAAGCACTGAGGATGATTTTTTGCAATTTGATGGACGCCTTGCAAAAGGGCCAAAAAATTGTATATAATTCAAGTCTTGCAAGCGAACAACAACGCAAGCAAGCAATGCGGGAATAGCTCAGTTGGTAGAGCGCAACCTTGCCAAGGTTGAGGTCGAGAGTTCGAGACTCTTTTCCCGCTCCACATTCCGAAAGGGAAGCGAAAGCTTCCCTTTTTTGTCAAGAGAGACGGAAAAATCCTGGCGCGATAGCAAAGCGGTTATGCACCGGATTGCAAATCCGATTAGCCCAGTTCGACTCTGGGTCGCGCCTCCAGAGACCCAGCCCCGCCAACCCACGTTGCCGGGGCTGTTTTGTTTGACAATAGACTGTGGCCCGGATGGTGAAATTGGTAGACACAGCGGACTTAAAATCCGCCGCTTTCCCGAAAGGGAGCGTACCGGTTCGACCCCGGTTCCGGGCACCACACCGATGGAGAGCCGCCCTATGACACGCTACAACGCCCCCTATGAAATCCATGTGCACGGCGACGTGCCCCTGCGCGCCGATGTGGGCTTCGAGCAGCTGCAGGATGCGCTCAAGCCGCTGTGGAAATACGCCGGTGCGCGTTCGCTGGCCGACGGCGCCACCAGCATCTACGAAGAAGAGCCCGGCATCAAGTTCGATGCGCACGAGCACCTGCTGCAGGTGTGCTGGACCGTGCCCGGCGACGAGGATTTCCGCCAGGCGCTGGACGACATGTGCATGAGCCTCAACGAGCTGACCGAGCGCGGCGCGGCGGTCGAAGTCACGTTCTACGACGCCGAGTTCGACGAGGAGGACGAGGAGTCCGGCGCCGAGGCGCGCGACGATTTTCTGCTGCTGTTCGTCGGCCCCACGCCCGCGGCCATCATGCAGGCGCAGCGCGACCTGCTGGTGCAGGACGTGGTGAACCTCATGGAACGCCATTTCGACGGCTCCGAACTCGGCGGCGTGGTCGCCGAAATCGACAAGCTGTTCACGCAGCGCTTCGATGCGCTCGTCGACTCGCTGGAAATCGGCAAGCCGCCGCGCAGTCCGGGCGGCGGCCATGGCGGCTTCAGCCACGGCGGCCGCAAGCCGCGCCACCTGCACTGACCGCGCCCCTGCGGCGGCAGGCCCGGCCGCCCGGCTGGGCCGCCGCGGCCTGACGGCTGTCATGCCCGTCGGCTATGCTTGGCCTCCTTTCAGGAGCAGCGCATGGCCCTCTTTTCCCAGGATGCCCTCAACCCCGGTGTCGCCAAGCGCGAGGTGTTCGGCTGGGCCATGTACGACTTCGCCAACTCGGGCTACACCACGGTCGTGATCACCGCGGTGTTCGCGGCCTACTTCGTCGGCGGCATCGCGGGCAAGGCCGAATGGGCCACCTTCGCCTGGACGGCGGCGCTCAGCATCTCCTACGCCATCGTGATGCTCACCATGCCCTCGCTCGGGGCCTACGCCGACCTGCGCGCGGCCAAGAAGCGGCTGCTGATGCTCACCACGGCCGGCTGCGTGGCCACCACGGCGGCGCTGGCCCTGGCGGGGCCCGGCAGCGTGGCGCTGGCCATGGTGCTGGTGATCGTCTCCAACACCTTCTACTCCTACGGCGAATCGCTCACGGCGGCCTTCCTGCCCGAGCTGGCGCGGCCCGAGGCCCTGGGCAAGGTCAGCGGCTGGGGCTGGGGCTTCGGCTACTTCGGCGGCATGCTGGCGCTGGGCCTGAGCCTGGCCTACGTGATCTGGGCGCAGGGGCAGGGCATCAGCGCCGACCGCTTCGTGCCGGTCACGCTGCTGATCACGGCCGTGCTCTACGGGGCGGCCTCGCTGGTCACCTTCCGGCTGCTGGGCGAGCGCGCCCGGCCCAATCCGGCGGCGCTGCGGCAAAGCGGCCTTCGCGCCTCGCTGGCCCAGCTTGGCAGCACCTTCCGCCAGGCGCGCCGCTTCAAGGATTTCATGTGGCTGCTGGTCTGCGCCGTGTTCTACCAGGGCGGCGTGGCGGTGGCCATCGCGCTGGCGGCCATCTATGCCGAGCATGTGATCGGCTTCAAGCAGCAGGAGACCATGGTGCTGATCTTCGTGCTCAACCTCGCGGCGGCGGGCGGCGCCTTCGCCTTCGGCTACTGGCAGGACCGCATCGGCCACAAGCTAGCGCTGTCGGTGACGCTGCTGGGCTGGATCGCCACCTGCGTGATCGCGGCCGCCGCCACCACCAAGGGCGGCTTCTGGTGGGCTGCGGCCATCGCGGGCCTGTGCATGGGCTCCAGCCAGTCGGCCGGGCGCGCCATGGCTGGCATGTTCGCGCCCGAGAAGCAACTGGCCGAGTTCTACGGTCTGTGGACCTTCGCGATCCGCCTGGCCAGCATCATCGGCCCGCTGAGCTATGGCGCGATCACCTGGATGACCGGCGGCGACCAGCGCACGGCCATCCTGTCGACCGCCGTGCTGTTCGTCGCGGGCCTGCTGCTGCTGATGCCCGTCAACGTGAAGCGCGGGCGCGAGGCGGCCTTGCTGGCGGGCCGGGCCTGACGCCGGTCACTATCAATTTAATAGCTGAAGAAGACCGCTGGACCAGGACATCAGGCCGATTTGATGCAGATTTTCGCCTGAAGGAGCCCTGCGGAGCCGGTTCCCGGCGTTTCAGGCCAGCCAGCGCGCGGCAGCGGCCTCCAGGGCGCCGGGCCGGTCGGTGCCGAGCAGGCGCAGCTGGCCGCCGCCGGCCTCGTCGGTGGCCAGCAGCCCGGCGGCTTCGAGCCGCTGGCGCGTCTGGCGCGCCACGGGCTCGCCGGTGTCGACCAGCGTCACTTGCGGTCCGACCAGCGCACGCAGCACGTCGCTGGCGAAGGTGTAGTGGGTGCAGCCGAGCACCAGCGTGTCGATCTGCCCGTTTCCAGAGCCAAATGACCCCAAGGTCCTGGTGTACTGGTCGCACAGTGCTATGGTTTTCGTAGCATCGGCGGACTGGATCGCGTCGGCCAGCCCGTCGCAAGGCTGCACGATGAACTCGGCCTGGCCGGCCAGCGCCTCGTGCAGCGCACGGAACTTGGCGCTGGCCAGCGTGCCGCGCGTGGCCATGATGCCGATGCGCCCGGTGCGGCTCAGCGCGATGGCGGGCTTGAGGGCGGGCTCCACGCCGATGATGGGCAGATCCGGGTGCTCGGCCCGCAGCAGGTGCACGGCCGCGGTTGTGGCGGTGTTGCAGGCCACCACCAGCGCCTTGATGCCATGCTGCGCGCGCAGCTCCTGGGTGATGGCCTGCGAGCGCGCCGCCACGTAGGCGTCGCCGCGCTCGCCGTAGGGCGCGTGGCCGCCGTCGGAGAAGTAGACGAAGTCCTCGCGCGGCAGGCCGGCGCGCAGGGCCCGCAGGATGCTCAGGCCGCCGACGCCGCTGTCGAACACGCCCACCGGCCGGCGGGCACCCGGAAGAGGGCTGGTATCACCCATGGGGCGGGGCGGGCCGTCAGGCTGCGGCGACGGGGATGCTCTTGAACTCGCCGGTGGCGATCTTCTTCTGCCACTCGGCCGGGCCGGTGATGTGGGCGCTGGTGCCGCCCGCGTCCACCGCCACCGTCACGGGCATGTCGACCACGTCGAATTCATAGATGGCTTCCATGCCGAGGTCGGCGAAGCCCAGCACCTTGGCGGTCTTGATGGCCTTGCTCACGAGGTAGGCCGCGCCGCCCACCGCCATCAGGTAGGCGCTCTTGTGGTTGCGGATGGCCTCGATCGCCACGGGGCCGCGCTCGGCCTTGCCGATCATCGCGATCAGGCCGGTTTCCTTGAGCATCATGTCGGTGAACTTGTCCATGCGCGTGGCGGTGGTCGGGCCGGCCGGGCCGACGGCCTCGTCCTTCACCGGGTCCACCGGGCCGACGTAGTAGATCACGCGGTTGGTGAAGTCCACCGGCAGCTTCTCGCCTTTGGCCAGCATGTCCTGGATGCGCTTGTGCGCGGCGTCGCGGCCGGTCAGCATCTTGCCGTTGAGCAGCAGCGTGTCGCCGGGCTTCCAGCTCGCCACTTCTTCCTTGGTGAGGGTGTCGAGGTTGACGCGCCGGCTCTTGTTGTAGTCAGGTGCCCAGTTGACGTTGGGCCACAGGTCGAGCGAGGGCGCGTCGAGGTAGACCGGGCCGCTGCCGTCCATCACGAAATGCGCGTGGCGCGTGGCGGCGCAGTTGGGGATCATGGCCACGGGCTTGCTGGCCGCGTGCGTGGGGTACATCTTGATCTTGATGTCGAGCACCGTGGTGAGGCCACCCAGGCCCTGCGCGCCGATGCCCAGGGCATTGACCTTCTCGTACAGCTCCAGGCGCAGCTCCTCGGTCTTGTTCGAGGGGCCGCGCTGCAGCAGCTCGTACATGTCGATGTCGTCCATCAGCGATTCCTTGGCCATCAGCATGGCCTTCTCGGCCGTGCCGCCGATGCCCAGGCCCAGCATGCCGGGCGGGCACCAGCCGGCGCCCATGGTGGGCACGGTCTTGAGCACCCAGTCGACCAGCGAATCGCTCGGGTTGAGCATCACGAACTTGGACTTGTTCTCGCTGCCGCCGCCCTTGGCCGCGACGGTGATGTCGAGTTTGTCGCCGGGCACGATCTCGGTGAAGATCACCGCGGGCGTGTTGTCCTTGGTGTTCCTGCGGTCGAACTGCGGGTCGGCCACGACCGAGGCGCGCAGCGTGTTGTCGGGATGGTTGTAGCCGCGGCGCACGCCTTCGTTGATGGCGTCCTCCAGGCTGCCGCTGAAGCCTTCGAGGCGCACGTCCATGCCGATCTTGAGGAACACGTTGACGATGCCGGTGTCCTGGCAGATCGGGCGGTGGCCGGTGGCGCTCATGCGCGAGTTGGTCAGGATCTGCGCGATCGCATCCTTGGCCGCCGGGCTCTGCTCACGCTCGTAGGCGCGCGCCAGGTGGGCGATGTAGTCGGCCGGGTGGTAGTAGCTGATGTACTGCAGGGCGCCGGCGATGGACTCGATCAGGTCGTTTTGCTGGATGCGGGTGGTCATGGTGGTTCGTGAGGTCTGCGGTGGGCAACACCCATCGGATGAGAATTGCTTTTATTTACGGCTATGCTTGGCGGCTTTGGACAGGACGGGGCCGTCCAGTCCGCTATTTTGACAGGTCAGGCCATCCCATGAGCACACGCCCTTCCACCCGCACCGAACGCGACACTTTCGGGCCCATCGAGGTTCCGGCCGACAAGCTGTGGGGCGCGCAGACCCAGCGCTCGCTGCAGAACTTCGACATCTCCGGCGAGCAGCAGCCGCGCGAGATCATCAAGGCGCTGGCACAGGTGAAGCGGGCCTCGGCGATCGTCAACCACGCGCTGGGCCTGCAGGACGCGAAGAAGACCGAGGCCATCGTGGCGGCCGCCGACGAGGTCATCGCCGGCCGGCACCCGGGCGAGTTCCCGCTGGTGGTCTGGCAGACCGGCTCGGGCACGCAGACCAACATGAACGTCAACGAGGTGCTGGCCAACCGCGCCAGCGAGCTGCTCGGCGGCGAGCGCGGCGAGGGCCGCCTGGTGCACCCGAACGACGACGTGAACCGCAGCCAGTCGAGCAACGACGTGTTCCCCACGGCCATGCACGTGGCCGCCGTGGAAGCCATCACGCACAGGCTGCTGCCCGCCATCGCCAAGCTGCGCGGCACGCTGGAGCAGAAGTCGAAGGACTTCACCGACATCGTGAAGATCGGCCGCACCCACCTGCAGGACGCCACGCCGCTCACGCTGGGCCAGGAATTCTCGGGCTATGTGGCGCAGCTCGCGCATGGCGAGGCGCATGTGCGCGCCGCGCTGCCGCACCTGTGCGAACTGGCGCTGGGCGGCACGGCGGTGGGCACAGGGCTCAATGCGCCCAAGGGCTACGCCGAGCAGGTGGCGGCCGAGCTGGCGAAGCTCACCGGCCTGCCGTTCGTGACCGCGCCGAACAAGTTCGAAGCCATGGCCAGCGTCGACGCGCTGGTGCACGCCCACGGCGCGCTGAAGACGCTGGCCGCCAGCATGAACAAGATCGCCAACGACGTGCGCTGGCTCGCCAGCGGCCCGCGCAGCGGCATCGGCGAACTGAGCATTCCCGAGAACGAGCCGGGTTCGTCCATCATGCCGGGCAAGGTCAACCCGACGCAGAGCGAGGCTGTCACGATGCTGGCCGCGCAGGTGTTCGGCAACGACGTGGCCATCAACATCGGCGGCGCTTCGGGCAACTTCGAGCTCAATGTGTTCCGCCCGATGGTGGCGCACAACTTCCTGCAGAGCGTGCGCCTGCTGGCCGATGGCATGGTGAGCTTCAATGACCACTGCGCCGCGGGCATCGAGCCCAACCGCGAGCGCATCACGGAGCTGGTGCAGCGCTCGCTGATGCTGGTGACGGCGCTCAACACGCACATCGGCTACGACAAGGCCGCCCAGATCGCCAAGAAGGCGCACAAGGACGGCAGCAGCCTGCGCGAGGCGGCGCTGGCGCTGGGCCACGTCACAGCCGAGCAGTTCGACGCCTGGGTGGTGCCGGGCCACATGGTCGGGCGCTGAGAACGTGTTGACGTTCTGAGGCGCGCGGGGCCGGTGTCAGCGCGCCGCTGCGCGCGCGGTCTCGATCCAGCCGTCGAACAGCGCCTGGTGCCCCCGCACCCAGGCATCGACATGGTGCGCCACGTCCTGCGGCCGGTTCTCGCCGTCGCGCATGCGCAGGTTCTGCGCGTTGATGTCGGTCACCGGCAACTGCATGATCTCGAACAACTTCGCGGCCGCCGGGTTGGCCTCGGCAAAGGTGCGGTTGGCCACGATGCGCTGCGTGTTGGGCACGAAGCCGTAGTTGCGGCCGTTGGCCAGCCGCGTCTCTGTGCCCTGCTGTCCGCCCGGCAGCGCCGAGAACGGCACCTGCAGCCACACCACCTCGCGGCCCGGCCGCAGCACGCCGCTGACCCAGTAGGGCGTCCAGGTGTAGTAGAGGATGGGCTTGCCCTGCTGGTAGCGCGCAAGGGTGTCGGCCATGAGGGCCGGGTAGCTGCCTTGCACATGGGTGACGGTGGCGCGCAGCTGGTAGGCGTCGAGCTGGTGCTCGATCACGGCCTCGCAGCCCCAGCCGGGGTTGCAGCCGGTGAGGTCGGCCCGGCCGTCGCCGTTGCTGTCGAATAGCGCGGCGATCTTCGGGTCGCGCAGCTGCGCCAGGCTGGTGATGTGGTGCGCGTCGGCGGTCTTCTTGTCGATCAGGTAGCCCTGCACGGCGCCGGTGGAGTAGGTGCCCTGGCGCCACAGCCGGGCGTCGCCACCGGCGTTCTTGTAGAAGTCGGCGTGCAGCGGGTCCCAGTGGTCGGCGATGAAGGTGGCGTCGCCGTTGGCCACGGCCAGGTGGGCCGTCGGGTATTCCACCTCCTTGACGGGCTGCACCTCGTAGCCGAGTTTTTCCAGGGCCTTGGCGACGAGCAGGGTCTGGAAACTCTCCTCGGCGATCGGGCTTTGCAGCGGCTGGACCCGGATGCCGGCGCCGGGCAGGGCTTGGGCGCCAACGGGCAAGGCCAGGCACAGGCTGGCGGCCAGGGCCGCGGCGGCGCTGCGGGCGAGGGTGGGAAGGCTCATGCGGGAACTCCTTTTCTTCATGGCTGGCCGCTGGCGAGTGCGGGCGCGGCGGGCATGACGGGCATCGCGGCCGGCGCCAGGCGCTGCCGCAGCAGCGGACGCAGCACCAGGCCCACCGGACCGCTCTGGTACCAGCGCCGTGCGCCACGCCTGGGCTGGCCCATGGACTGCGTGAGGCGGTCCAGCGTGATGGCCAGCAGCACGATGCCCAGGCCGCCCACGGTGGCCAGGCCCATGTCGAGGCGGCCGATGCCGCGCAGCACCATCTGGCCCAGGCCGCCGACGGCGATCATGGAGGCGATCACCACCATCGATAGCGACAGCATCAGCGCCTGGTTGATGCCGGCCATGATCGACGGCATGGCCAGCGGCAACTGCACTTTCATGAGCAGTTGCCAGGGCGAGGCGCCGTAGGCGCGCGCGGCCTCCACCAGGTCGGGGCGCACCTGGCGGATGCCCAGGCTGGTCAGGCGCACCAGCGGCGGCAGCGCGAAGATGATGGTGACGATCACCCCCGGCACGTTGCCGATGCCGAACAGCATGACCACTGGCACCAGGTAGACGAAGGCCGGCGTGGTCTGCATCGCATCGAGCAGCGGGCGCGTGAGGCGCTGGGCGCGTTCGCTGTGTGCCAGCACGATGCCCAGCGGCAGGCCGATGGCCAGGCAGAACACCAGCGAAGTCAGCACCAGCGACAGCGTGACCATGGCTTCGGGCCAGATGCCGAGCATGGCCACCAGCAGCAGCGACACCACGGTGCCGATGGCCAGCACCCGGCCCGCCAGCTGCCAGGCCAGCAGCCCGAGCAGGGCGATCATGGCCAGCGAGGGCACGCTCTGCAGCAGGCCCTCCACCGAGTTCAGCGTACCGTCGATGGGAGCGCGCACGGTCTGGAAGAACGGGCGGAAATGCAGCACCACCCAGTCCAGCCCCTGGTTGATCCAGGACTCGACCGGCAGCGAGCCGTCCCACAGCCGGCTCAGGTGAAAGCCCGTGGCCGCATCGGCGCCAGGGCTGCCGGGCAGCAGGGCCGGCGCGTCCAGCCAGTCGGTGCTGCCGGCCGCGCTGAGGTTCTGCCAGGGGTCGTCGTTCAGCGGCGCCACCGCGGCGGCGGGCGCATCCCAGGGCGCGGGGGCATCGGTGCCGGCCGTCAGCGGCGGCAACCCCGGCGGGGCCGTGAGGAGGTGGGAAGAGGTGTCAATGGACAGGTTGTCGTTCATGGTGAAAACCTTCGCGAGGGAAAAGGGGCGGCGCGGCCGGGGGCCGGGCTGCGGCGGATGGGGCGGATGGGGCGGGCGCGGGCGGATGGGGCGGGCGCGGGCGTCAGGGCTGCGTGCCGCGATCGAGGAACTTGAGCAGCGTGTTCTTGCTGATCGCGCCGCAGAAGCGGCCGCTCCCGTCGACCACGGGCAGCGCATAGGGCGCCTGCGCCACCTGCCCGAACAGGCCGTTCACCGGCTCGCTCGCGGGCAGCGGCGCCACGCCGCCCAGGTAGGCGTGCGACAGGCCGAGCGGGCCCACGTGGCCGTCCAGCGCCTCGCGCAGCGAGTCGGCCGACACCATGCCGAGAAATACTTGGCCGGGGCTGACCACATAGGCGTAGTCGCGGTCCTGGTCTTCCAGCATCTTGAGTGCGGCGCGCGCCCCCCGGCCCGGCTGTTCGGACACCACGACCTGGCTCTTGCGCGCGATGTCGCCGGCCTTGAACACGGCCGCGGCATCCACGCCGCGCACGAAGCTGCGCACGTAGTCGTTGGCCGGGTGGCGCAGGATGTCTTCCGGCGTGCCGACCTGGATCACCTGGCCGTCCTTCATGATGGCGATGCGGTCGCCGATGCGCATGGCCTCGTCGAGGTCGTGCGAGATGAAGACGATGGTGCGCCGGCGCACCTGCTGCAGGCGCAGCAGCTCGCTCTGCATATCGGTGCGGATGATGGGGTCGAGGGCCGAGAAGGCCTCGTCCATCAGCAGGATGGACGGATCGGAGGCCAGCGCCCGGGCCAGGCCCACGCGCTGCTGCATGCCGCCGGAAAGCTCGTCGGGGTAGCTGTCGCCCCAGCCGGCCAGCCCGACCTGGGCCAGCGCCTGGTCGGCCTGCTCCAGCCGCTCGGCCCGGCCCACGCCCGCGAGTTCCAGCCCGAAGGCGGTGTTCTCGCGCACCGTCATGTGCGGCATGAGGGCGAACGACTGGAACACCATGCTGATGTCCTTGCGGCGCAGCGCGCGCAGCCGGGCGCCCGAGTGTTCGTTGATGTCGCTGCCGTCGATGATGATGCGGCCCGAGGTTGGCTCGATCAGCCGGTTGAGCAGCCGCACCAGCGTGGATTTGCCGGAGCCCGACAGGCCCATGATGACGAAGATCTCGCCCGCGGCGATGTGCAGGCTGGCGTCGAAGACACCGATGGAGTTGCCGGTCCGGGCCAGGATGTCCTGTTTGGACAGGCCTTGCCGGACCAGTTCAAGAGCGGCTTCGGGCTCGTCGCCGAAGACCTTGAACACATGATCGATCACGATTTCTTTTGCCACGCGCCTGGGCTCCTTGTGTGAAGGGTTGACACAGCGCCGCCAGGATGGGCGGCAGGGTGGGCGGGCCCAGAGCCCGATGCGGCGGCTCACCCGGGCCCGTGGGGGCCTGGATGGCGCAATGGCGTGGTCACCGGCAGAGACGGTGGAGGCCGGGCAGGCGCTGAAAACGGCTTGGCGAAGACAGTGCCTGTCGTGCGCTTCAAAAGGGGCCTGTCGGACGGCTTCTGAATGACGCGGCATCGGGGCCGGAGGGCCGGCCGGGGTGACGGGCGCAGGGCCCGACTTGACGATTTGCCAGCAGATGCCGGCAAATGACCTAGTTCATAGGTTGTAAAACAAGCAGTAATTATAATTTAACGTCATGATCGAGTCAAGGCCGGCGCCGGATCATGGCGGCACGGCCGTTCGCCGCACCGGCTCAACACGCTTTCGCCCTCCCGGGAGTTTCCATGCTCGACACCCTCCAGCGCGCCCTGCGGCGCTTCATGCATGCCCCTTCTTCGGGCGGCGTGGTGCTGGCGCTGGCTGCGCTGGCCGCCCTGGTGGTCAGCAATTCGGGCTGGAGCGGGTTCTACGAGCAGTTTCTGAACCTGCACGGAGAGGTCCGCATCGGCGGCGATGCGCTGGTGCTGTCCAAGCCGCTGCTGCTGTGGGTGAACGACCTGTGGATGGCGGTGTTCTTCTTCCTGGTGGGGCTGGAGATCAAGCGCGAGCTGCTCGACGGTGAACTCGCGTCGCGCAGCCAGGCGCTGCTGCCTGCCGGCGCCGCGCTCGGCGGCATGGTGGTGCCGGCGCTGATCTACGCGGCCATCAACCGGGGCGACGGCGTGGCTCTGCGCGGCTGGGCCATTCCGGCGGCCACCGACATCGCCTTCGCGCTGGGCATTCTGATGCTGCTGGGCCGCCGCGTGCCGGCCTCGCTCAAGGTGTTTCTCACGGCCGTCGCCATCATCGACGACCTCGGCGCGATTCTCGTGATCGCGTTCTTCTACACGGCGAACCTGTCGCCCGGCATGCTGCTGATGGCCGCCGCCGGCGGCGCCGTCCTGCTGGCGCTGAACCGGGCGCGGGTGATGAGCATCGGCCCCTACGTGGTGGTGGGGCTGGTGATCTGGGTCTGCGTGCTCAAGTCGGGCATCCACGCCACGCTCGCCGGGGTGATCACCGCGCTGGCCATCCCCCTGGACGATGGCCGGGGCCGCTCGCCGCTGAGGACGGCCGAGCACGCGCTGCACCCCTGGGTGGCCTTTGCCGTGCTGCCCATGTTCGCGTTCGCCAATGCCGGCGTTTCGCTGCAGGGCGTCACGCCGGGCACCTTGCTGCAGACCGTGCCCCTGGGCATCGTGGCGGGCCTGCTGGTGGGCAAGGCGGTCGGCGTGTTCGGCGCCTCGTGGCTGCTGATCCGCCATGCCGGCGCGCGGCTGCCCAGCGAGGCGAGCTGGGGCCAGTTCTTCGGGGTCTGCGTGCTGTGCGGCGTGGGCTTCACCATGAGCCTGTTCATCGGCGCGCTGGCGTTCGAGGGGCAGGACGCGGCCTACGAGACCCAGCTCAAGCTGGGCGTCCTGGCGGGCTCCCTGCTGTCGGGCCTGCTGGGCTCGGCCCTGCTGCTGCGCCGCCCGCGCGGCGCCTGAGCCCGGGGCTCAGTGCGCCTCGTACTGGCTGGCCATCAGCTTGTCGGTGTAGGCGATCGCCATGGCCGACAGCAGGAAGGCGATGTGGATCGACGTCTGGGCAATCAGCACGCGGTCGGTGTAGTTGTCGGCGTTGATGAAGGTCTTGAGGAGGTGGATCGAGCTGATGCCGATGATGGACATCGCCAGCTTGACCTTCAGCACCGAGGCATTCACATGGCTGAGCCACTCGGGCTGGTCGCGGTGGCCTTCCAGGTTCATGCGGCTCACGAACGTCTCGTAGCCGCCGATGATCACCATGATCAGCAGGTTGGAAATCATCACCACGTCGATCAGGGCCAGGACCACCAGCATGATGACGGTCTCGTTGAGCGTCGTGATCGGCGCCGTGGTCTTGTAGCCGATGCTGGTGACCAGCGCCTCGAGCGCGGTTTCGCTGCCAAAGGCCGCCATGACCAGGTGCTCCAGTTCGACGATGAAATGCACCACGTATACCGCCTGGGCCACGATCAGGCCCAAATAGAGAGGCAGCTGGAGCCAGCGGCTGGCGAAGATCAGATTGGGCAGGGGGCGCAGGGGAGAGGTCTTGTTGTTCGGGCGGAGATCGGACATGGCAGGGCGCCGGTCGGCGAGGGGAGTGGGTTGTCGGGCAGCCGAAATTGTAGGGGTGCTTTGTGACTGCCTGCGCCATCCCGCGGCGTGGGGTAAATTTGTAAGCTTGGCGCCAGTCAGTGGCTTGTAAGTGCAGGCCCCGACATTACCGCGCAGTTCACATTAACCTGAGGAGACAACTCATGAGCGCCATTGAGTCGGTACTGGTCGAAAACCGCGTCTTTCCCCCGCCCGCCGCCGCCGTGCAGGGCGCGCGCATTTCGGGCATGGAGGCGTACAACGCGCTGTGCGATGAGGCCGGCAAGGATTTCAACGGATTCTGGGCCAGGCTGGCGCGCGAGAACGTGGTGTGGAACAAGCCTTTCACCCGCACGCTCGACGAATCGAACGCGCCGTTCTACAAGTGGTTCGACGACGGCGAGCTCAACGCCTCGGCCAACTGCCTCGACAAGCACATCGGCACGCCCACCGAAAACAAGACAGCGATCATCTTCGAAGCCGATGACGGCGCCGTGACCAGCATCACCTACAAGGAACTGCTGGCGCGTGTGGGCCAGTTCGCCAACGCGCTCAAGGCGCAGGGCATCCAGAAGGGTGACCGCGTCATCATCTACATGCCGATGACGGTGGAGGGCGTGATCGCCATGCAGGCCTGCGCGCGCATCGGCGCCACCCACAGCGTGGTGTTCGGCGGCTTCTCGGCCAAGGCCCTGAACGAACGCATCATCGATGCCGGCGCCGTGGCCGTCATCACTGCCAACTTCCAGATGCGCGGCGGCAAGGAACTGCCGCTCAAGGCCATCGTGGACGACGGCATCGCCATGGGTGGCTGCACCACGCTGCGCAGCGTGCTGGTGTTCATGCGCACGCCCACGGCCTGCGCCATGGTCGCGGGCCGCGACAAGACGTTCGACGAGGCGCTCCAGGGCCAGAGCAGCGACTGCGCGCCGGTGCCGGTGGGCGCCGAGCATCCGCTGTTCATCCTCTACACCTCGGGCTCCACCGGCAAACCCAAGGGCGTGCAGCACGCCACGGGCGGCTACCTGCTGTGGGCCAAGCTCACGATGGACTGGACTTTTGACATTAAGCCGGCGGACGTCTTCTGGTGCACCGCCGACATCGGCTGGATCACGGGCCACACCTACGTGGCCTATGGGCCGCTGGCCGCCGGCGCGACGCAGCTCATCTTCGAGGGCGTGCCCACCTGGCCGCATGCGGGCCGCTTCTGGCAGATGATCGAGAAGCACCAGGTCACGGTGTTCTACACCGCGCCCACGGCGATCCGCTCGCTGATCAAGGCGGCCGAGACCGACGAGAAGGTTCATCCGAAGAACTGGAACCTGTCGTCGCTGCGCATTCTGGGCAGCGTGGGCGAGCCGATCAACCCCGAGGCCTGGATGTGGTACCACCGGAACGTCGGCGGCGAGCGCTGCCCGATCGTCGACACCTTCTGGCAGACCGAAACCGGCGGCCATGTCATCACGCCGCTGCCGGGCGCCACGCCGCTGGTGCCGGGCTCGTGCACGCTGCCGCTGCCGGGCATCATGGCCGCGATCGTGGACGAGACCGGCAAGGACATCCCGAACGGCTCGGGCGGCATGCTGGTGATCAAGCGGCCCTGGCCCTCGATGATCCGCACCATCTGGGGCGACCCCGAGCGCTTCAAGAAGAGCTACTTCCCCGAGGAAATGGGCGGCACGATCTACCTGGCCGGCGACGGCGCTGTGCGCTCGGAAGACCGCGGCTACTTCCGCATCACGGGGCGCATCGACGACGTGCTCAACGTCTCGGGCCACCGCCTGGGCACGATGGAGATCGAGTCGGCACTGGTGTCCAAGACCGACCTCGTGGCCGAGGCCGCCGTGGTGGGCCGTCCCGACGACCTGACGGGCGAGGCCGTGTGCGCCTTCGTGGTGCTCAAGCGCTCGCGCCCCACGGGCGAGGAAGCCAAGCAGATCGCCAACGAACTGCGCAACTGGGTGGCCAAGGAGATCGGCCCGATCGCCAAGCCCAAGGACATCCGCTTCGGCGACAACCTGCCCAAGACGCGCAGCGGCAAGATCATGCGTCGCCTGCTGCGCAGCATTGCCAAGGGCGAGGCCATCACGCAGGACACCTCGACGCTGGAAAACCCCGCCATCCTGGAGCAACTGGCCGAAAAGCTCTGACCGCCAACCGCATCGCCAGCCGGAGGTTGCTATCAAAAGAAGAGCGGAAGATGACCGCCCGACAAGGACCTCCGGCCGATAATGCATGAAAAAAGCCCGCTGGATGCAGCGGGCTTTTTTTCTGGAGGCGGGGCAGGCTTATTTGAGCGTCAGGATCCAGCCGGCCAGCTTCTTGGCCTCGGCGTCATTGACCTGCGTGTTGGCCGGCATCGGCACGGCGCCCCACACGCCCGAGCCGCCCTTGATGATCTTGGCGGAGAGCTTGTCCACGGCGTCTTTCTGGCCGGCGTACTTGGCGGCGACGTCCTTGAAGGCGGGGCCGACCAGCTTCTTGTCCACCGAATGGCAGGCCATGCAGTTCTTGGCCGTGGCCAGGGCCTGATCGGCCAGCGCGGGGACGGCTGCCGTTGCAGCGAGAACCAGCGTAAACAGGGCACGTTTCATCGTTTTCCTCGTGGGTTGAGTTACAGTTCTTCAACGTGATTGTAGTGATTGCCGTTGACCGGGCTGTAATGCCCCTGTAAAGCATGTCAGCGGCCAGAATCCCCCGGAGGCTGTGATGTATTTGTTGGGCATCGGAATCGTCTTACTGCTGCTGAAGTACCTGGAGGTCGGGGTCGTCGCAGGCTGGGACTGGTGGATCGTGCTGGCGCCGTTCGGGCTGGCGGTGGCCTGGTGGGCCTGGGCCGACTGGTCGGGCTACACCAAGAAGAAGGCCATGGAAAAAATGGACAAGCGCAAGCAGGAGCGCATCAGCAAGAACCGCGAAGCCATGGGGCAGGGCGTCAAGCGGCGCAAATGACCCTGGCCTTCGCCGCCGCCCGCAGGCGGCG
Source organism: Variovorax terrae (assembly GCF_022809125.1). NCBI lineage: Bacteria > Pseudomonadati > Pseudomonadota > Betaproteobacteria > Burkholderiales > Comamonadaceae > Variovorax > Variovorax terrae. The sequence continues at coordinate 1,404,145 of NZ_JALGBI010000001.1, forward strand.
AAGGCAGGCCCGGCGCGCCGCCGAGCCTCAGGCTTCGTCTCAGGCCTTGTGGCGGCGCAGTCCCCAGGCGCGCACCACCAGGTAGATCACCGGCAGCACCAGCAGCGTGAGCAGCGTGGTGGTCAGCATGCCGCCCACGATCACCAGCGCCAGCGGGCGCTGCGCCTGCGAGCCGATGGCGTGCGACATGGCGGCCGGCAGCAGGCCCAGGCCGGCCAGCAGGGCCGTCATCAGCACCGGGCGCATGCGCAGCGCCGCGCCGTCGAGCACCGCCTGGCGCAGGGTCTCGCGGGTCAGCCGGCCGGCTTCTTCCAGGCGTTCGTCGAGCAGCTTGCGCACGTAGGCGATCAGGATCACGCCATCCTGGATCGCGATGCCGAACAGCGACAGGAAGCCGATGGCCGCCGAGATCGACAGGTCCTCGCCCGCAAGGTAGAGCGCCGTGATGCCGCCGATGGCCGCGAACGGCACGTTGATCAGCACGATGCTCGCGTCGCGGAAGCTGTTGAAGGCGAAGAACAGCAGGATCAGGATCACGCCCAGCGTGGCGGGAATGATGATCGACAGCTTGGACTGCGCTTCCTTCATCTGGTCGAACTGGCCCGCCCATTTGAGCGAGTAGCCGCGCGGCAGCTCGACTTCCTTGGCGATGCGTGCCTGCAGCTCGGCCACGGTGCTGCCCAGGTCGCGGTCGCGGATGCCGAACTTCACCGCCATGTAGCGCTTCGCTCCCTCGCGGTAGACGAAGAACGGGCCATTGGTCTGCTCGATCTTTGCCAGCATGGACAGCGGGATGCGCGAACCGTCGGGCGCGTCCACCAGCAGCTGGCCCAGCCGGTCGGCGCTGGCGCGCTCGTTCTGCGGCAGGCGCACCGCCACGTCGACGCGGCGCTCGCCTTCCAGCACCGTGGTGGCGACGCCGCCGCCGATGGCGTTGCTGATGACGTTCTGCAGGTCCGACACATTGACGCCGAAGCGTGCGCAGGCGGCCCGGTCGATGGTGATGTTGAGCGTGGGCTGGCCCAGGGCGCGCAGGATGCCGGCATCGACCACGCCGGGCGTGTCGTCGAGCACCTTCTCGATCTGCTCGGCCAGCGCGGTCAGCTGGCCCAGGTCGGCGCCGAAGATCTTCACCGAGTTCTCGCCCTTGACTCCTGACAGCGCCTCGGCCACGTTGTCCTGGATGTACTGCGAGAAGCTCACGTCGACGCCGGGAATGGTGTCGAGCTGGGCCTGCAGGCGCCGCACCACGTCTTCGCGGGTCACGCCCACCGGCCATTCGCCAGGCTCCTTGAAGGCCAGCGAGTATTCCTGGTTGAACACGCCGGTGGCATCGGTGCCGTCGTCGGGGCGGCCGATCTGGGCCGTGACGTTGCGTACTTCGGGCTGGCGCAGGAACAGCTCGCGCAACTGCTTGCTGACCTTCACCGAGTAGTTCATGTCCACCGTGGTGGGCAGGGTCACGCGGATCCAGAGGTTGTTTTCCTCCAGCGTGGGCAGGAAGGAGGTGCCTAGCCGCGTGAGCAGGAACAACGCGACGCCGAAGGCCGCGAGCGCGGCGAACAGCACCCGCTTGGGCCGGTCGAGCATGGCGCCGGCCAGGCGCCGGTAGCCGTTGAGCATGCTGATGAAGTACTTGGGCTCGTGCAGCTGGCTGGCGCTCTTGTAGGCGAACGAGGCCATGGCCGGCACCAGCGCCAGCGCCAGCACGATGGACGCGAGCATCGCCACGCCCATGGTCATGCCCATGGGATGGAAGATCTTGCCTTCCACGCCGCCCAGGATGAACAGCGGCGAGTAGGCCACGATGATGATGCTGGTGGAGAAGACCACCGGCCGCTGCACCTCGGCCACGGCGGCGACGATGGCCTCCTTGACGGTGGCGTATTTTTTCTCCTCGATGGTGCGGATGATGTTCTCGATCACGATCACCGCCGCATCGACGATCAGGCCGAAGTCCACCGCGCCGAGCGAGATCAGGTTGGCCGGGATGCCGACCTGGGTCATGCCGATGAAGGCGGCGCACAGGCCCAGCGGGATCACCATGGCCACGATCAGCGCGCCGCGGAAGTTGGCCAGGAAGGCGTACAGCACCATCAGCACCAGGGCCATGCCCACGACCAGCGTGTGCTGCACGGTGTCCACCGTCAGGTCCAGCAAATGCTGGCGGTCGTAGAACGGCGTGATCTGCACGCCCGCCGGCAGGGCGCCCGCGTTGAGTTCGTTGATGCGCTCGCGCACCTTGCCCAGCACCTCGCTGGCGTTGCCGCCGCGGCGCATCAGCACGATGGCCTCGACGATGTCGTCCTTCTCGTTCTGCGCCACCTGGCCCAGGCGCGGCGCGTAGCCGGCGCTGACCTCGGCCACGTCGCCCACGCGCACCGGCACGCCGCTGTTGGTGGCGATCACGATGTTCTTCACGTCCTCGAGCGTGCGCAGCATGCCCACGCCGCGCACCACCACGCGCTGGCTGCCAGTGTTCAGCACGTCGCCGCCGGCATTGCCGTTGCCGCTTTGCACCGCGGCCATGAGCTGGGCCAGTGTCACGTTGTACAGCTGCAGGCGCCCGGGGTCGGGGATCACCTGGTACTGCTTGACGCGGCCGCCGAACGCCGTCACGTCGGCGATGCCGGGCACGGTCTTGATGGCCTTGTAGATGGTCCAGTCCTGCAGGGTCTTGACCGAGGTCGGATCCCAGCCGGGCGCGTCGATGCGGTAGCGCAGGATCTCGCCCAGCGCATCGGCGTCGGGCGAGAAGTCGGGTGTCACGTTGTCGGGCAGGTTGATGCCCTGCAGGTACTGCTGCACGTTGTTGCGTGCCACGAACGAGCTCACGCCGTCGTTGAACTGCACCGTGACCACGCTCAGCCCGAACAGCGAGATCGAGCGGAAGGCCTTGACGTCGGGCAGGCCGGCCAGCGCCGTCTCGATCGGGATGGTCAGCTGCTGCTCGACTTCCAGCGTGCTGCGGCCGGCCCATTGGGTGATGACCTGCACGTTGAGCGGCGAGACGTTCGGGTAGGGCTCGATCGGCAGCTTGCGAAAGGCCTGGATGCCGGCCAGCAGCAGGGCCACGCAGGCGGCCGCCACCAGCCAGCGGCGGTCGATCATGAGCCGGGCCAGCTTGTGGGCCCAGGTGTTGGTGGCCTGCTCGCTCATGAGCCGGCCCCGGCGCGGGTCGAGCCCAGCGGGTTGCTGGCCGGCTTGCCGGGCTGGGGATTGGTGATGCCGCGGTCCATCAGCACGCTGCCTTCGATGACGACCCGGTCATTGGCCTGCAGGCCGCGCGTCACGGCCAGGTGGCCGGCGTCGTTGGCCGGCGCCACCTCGACCGAGACCCGCTCGAAGCGCTGCGGCTCGCGCTGCACGATGACGAAGGATTCGGCGCCGTCCTGCACCACTGCGGCACGCGGCACCACCGGTAGCTGGCGCTCCTGCATGGACACTTCGGCGCGGGCGAACATGTCGGGCTTGAGGGCTCCGTTCGGGTTGGGCAGGTCCACGCGGATATTGACGGCGTGGGTCTGCGGATCGACCGACGGCGCGATGAAGCTCACGCGCCCGCGCAGCGGCGCGCCCGGCGCCAGGCCGGTGACCTGGATGTCGACCATCTGGCCTTCGTGCAGGCGCGGCAGGTCGGCCTCGAACACATTGCCCAGGAACCACAGCGAGGACAGGTCGGCGATGGTGCCCAGCGAGCCGCCGGTGTCGAGGTAGCCGCCCGGATCCACGTTGCGCTTGATGAAGCGGCCGCTGATGGGTGCCCGGACCACGAGGTGCTGCTGCGCGCTGCCGCTGCGGTCGAGCTGCTCGATGTCGGCGGGGCTGGCGCCCAGCACCTGGAGCTTGTTGCGCGCGCCGGCGAGCGTGGCCTGCGCGTCTTCCAGCAGGTCGGAGGTGGACTGGGTGTTGAGCATGCGCACCGCGCTGCGCGCCAGCAGGAACTCGTTCTGCGCCGAGATGAACTCGGGGCTGTACAGCCAGGCGATGGCTTCGCCGGCCTTGACGCTGGCGCCTTCGAACACGGCGATCCGGTCGATGCGCCCGGCCAGCCGCGCCGATACCTGGTTGATGCGCATGCCGTTGAGCGCGAGCTTGCCGCTCAGGCGCAGGGCGTCGCGCACGGTCTGGAGCTGGGCCGGAACGACCTCCACCAGGCTTTGGCCGAGGCGCGCCTGGCTCGGCGTCGGCACGGGCTGGACGGCGGCCACCGCGGCCGCGACGGGGGTTTCCGGGCCGGCCGGCCGGGCGGCCGGCAGCAGCGACCTGGCGCCAAAGGCACCCAGCAGCAGGCCTGCCACGCCGGTCGCGGCGGCAGCGGCCCATGTCTTCTTGTTCATCATGGTCGTGTTTCCTTGGGGTGTCGGGCTACAGGTCGCCGATGGCGGTGTCCAGCGCAACGCGCGCCTGCAGCGCGACCGAGCGCGCCTGCAGCGCAGCGAATTCGGCACTGCGCATGGCGTTGTAGGCGTTGATGACGTCGATGTATGCGGTCTGGCCGGTGCCATAGTTGGTGAGCGTCAGCCGGTAGGCGACGCGGGCCTGTTCCAGCAGGCGGCCTTCGATCAGCTTGAGCTGCTCAAGGCTCTGGGTCCACTGGAAGTAGGCGGTGTCCACCGCCAGCAGGGCCTGCTGGCGCAGGGACTCGTCCGCGTCGCGCGCCGAGCCGAGCTGGGCCTTGGCCTGGTCGATCAGGTTGCGCTCCTTGCGGCCGAAATACAGCGGGAAGGTCACGCCCACGCTGATACCGTAGGACTCGTTGTTGCCAAAGCCCCAGGGCGGCGCGGCCGAGTTGAACGACAGCGCGACGTTGAAGTCGGGCCGCGAGCCGAGTTCGGCCAGGTCCACGCTGCGCTGGGCTCCCTCCAGCGTGAACTGCGAGGCCTTGAGCGCCGGGTTGCGCGTCAGCGCCGCCTCGCGCAGCGTGTCGAGGTTCGGCACCTGGCGCTCCGGAACCATGTCCTGCGTGGGAAGGGCCAGGGGCATGCCGGGCGGCCGCCCGATGAGCCCGCCGATCTGCGCCGCCAGCGTCTGGGCCTGGCGCTCCAGCCCCAGCAGGTCGGTGCGCAGCTGTTCTTCCGTGACCTGGGCGTTGATGTAGTCGGCATAGGCCGCCGCGTTCTGCGCATAGCGCAGGCGCGTGATCTGCTTGATCTGTTCGAGCCGGTCGAGCTGGGTCCGCGACAGGCGGATCTGGGCCTGGTTGGCCTGCCACGAGAACCAGGCGGTCTTGAGCTGCCCGACCAGCTGGACCAGCAGCGACTCGGTCTCGGCCCGGGCCTGATGGGCCTGTGCCTGGACGATGTCGCCACTCAGGCGCTTCTTGCCGGGCCAGTACAGGTTCTGCGAGAGCGACCAGCTCATGCTTTCGGAGGTGCCGATGGCAAAGGGGTTGTGGCGCAGCGGCCCCTGGTTGACGGTGAAGGTCGGGTTGTCGGGCGCGCGCGCGGGCTCGACGCCGAACTGCGTGGCTCGGGCCGCGCCCTGGGCCGAGCGCAGCTGTGGATTGTTCCGTTTCAGTTCGTCCACCAGGGCGGGCAGGGTCCAGGTGGCGCCTGCGGGGCTGGTGGCCTCGACGGCCTGGGCCGGCAGGCCCTGGGCCTGCAGCGCGGGCGTGCACAAGAGGCCGAACAGCAGGGCGAGGCTGAAGCCGCAGCGTCGGTGATGCGCCGTGTAATGAAAGTGTCGTGCCATGGCAAACTCCTGCGCGGATTGTGCGGGCGGCCGGCTTTACAAAGGCTTAACGCCTGTTACCTCATTTTGACGCTGGGGCAGCTTCCGTAGTGTGACGGCCTGTGCGCTGGTGCGGCAGGCGGAAGGTCACGCGCGTGCCGGTGCCCTGCGGGCCGCTGCCGATCAGCAGTTCCCCGCCCAGGCCGCGCACCGCCTTCTGGGCGATGGGCAGGCCCAGCCCCGAGCCGCTGGCGCTGGCCTGGTCGCCGCGCCAGAACGGGGTCAGCATCTGGTCGCGCACGGCGGGCGCGATGGCCGGTCCGTTGTCCTGCACATGGACCAGCAGCTCATCGCCCGCCGGCTCCAGGCTGATCCGCACCACGGGGCCTCCATACAACAGGGCGTTGTCGATGACGTTGCCTAGCGCCTCCTCGAGCAGGATCGGGCTGCCGCTGAGCCAGAGCGGGCCCAGCCGTGCCAGGTCGGCATCGGCCTGCAGCGTCTTGTGGGCCGCGGCGGCGGGCTCCTGCCAGCGCCCGGCCACCTCCTGCAGCAGGGCGCAGAGTTCGAACCGGGTGGTTTCGGCCGGTGTCCCGCGCTCGGAGCGCGCCAGCGCCAGCAGCTGGCGCACCAGGTGCGTGGCGCGCGAGGCCGCGGCATGCAGTTCGTCCAGCACCTCGCTGTCGGGCGGCTGCCCGGGATTGGCGTGATGGGTGCGCTGCAGGTCGTCGGCCAGCAGCTTGAGCCCGGCCACGGGGGTGCGCAGCTGGTGCGCGGCATCGGCGATGAAGCGCCGCTCATGCGCCACGGCCTCCTGCAGGCGGGCCAGCAGATCGTTGATGTGGCCGATCAGCCCGCGCAGCTCGTCGGGCACGTTGTCCAGAGGCAGGGGCGACAGGTCGTCGATGCCGCGCCGCGCCACGGCGAGGGTGGTGTCGCGAGCGGGCGCCAGCCCATAGCGGATGCCCAGGAACAGCAGGGGGATGATCAGAAAGCCCAGGCCGGCGGCCGGCAGGAAGATGGCCAGGGCGAGTTCGCGGCTGATCTGGTCGCGCTTGGACTGCGCTTCGCCCACGATGACCCAGACCGATTCGGGTCGCCCGGCCTGCTCCAGCCGAACGGCCACGGCCCGCAGGCTGCCCCAGGTGGTGGGCGTGTCGTAGAACAGCGGGTGCCCGGTGGGCTGCTGATCGGAGCCTTGCGGCAGGCTCAGTTCGGCGTTGCCGACCAGGGTGCGGCCGTCGCCGGTGCGCACCGTGAAGCGCGAGGGCGAGAGCGAGTCGAACACCAGCGAGGCCGCGGTGCGCGAGTCGACCGCGAACCGCGGCCCTTCGGCATCCCAGCGCACCTGCGCGCCCAGGGCCAGGGCATCGTCCTTGAGGATCCGGTCGAACGAGCTCTGGGCCGTGCGCCCGGCCAGCCAGAAGGCGGCCAGCATGGCCAGCAAGGCCGGCAGCAGCCACAGCCACAGCAGCGGGTAGAGCAGCTTGCGCAGCAGGCTGGCGCTGCCCGCGGGATTCATGGCGCGCTGCCGGCCTGTGCCAGCTCCAGCGCATAGCCGACGCCGCGCACCGTGACGATGGTGACGCCGGTGGCCGCCAGCTTGCGGCGCAGCTTGAGGATGTAGATCTCCACCGCGTTGGCGCTGAAGTTCGATTCCCAGCTCGACATGGCCGAGATGATGCGGCTCTTGGGCACGGCGGCGCCGGGGGAGGCCATCAGCAGCTCGACCAGCGCGGCTTCGCGCGGGCTCAGCGCGAGCCGCTCCTCGCGATGGCGCAGTTCCCGGCTGCTGGTGTTGAAGCTGAGTTCCCCCACGTGCAGCAGGTTGCTGGCGCCGCCGCGGCGGCGGCGCATGATGGCGCGCAGCCGGGCCACCAGTTCCTCGGCCTCGAAGGGCTTGGCGAGGTAGTCGTCGGCGCCGCCGTTGAGTCCCTGCAGACGGTCCTGCAGTTCGTCGCGCGCGGTCAGGATCAGCACCGCCAGCTCGAGGCCGCGCCCGCGCCAGTGCCGCAGGACTTCCAGGCCATTGCGCCGGGGCAGGCCGAGGTCGAGCACGGCGGCGTCGTAGGGCTCGGTGGCGGTGGCCGCCAGGGCCAGCTCGCCATCGGCCGCCACGTCGACCTGCCAGCCCTCGGCCTGCAGCGCGCGCCGGATGCCCAGCCGCAGGGCCGGGTCATCCTCGACGACCAGGACGCGCATGTTGCGATGAGTCCGCTGGGCTCAGCGGCTCAGAAGTTGTCGAGCACCGCGCCCTTGCTGGCGCTGGCCGCGTTGAAGGCGAACTTGGCCTGCACGCCGCGGGTGTAGCGCGGGGCCGGCGGGGTCCAGCCTGCGCGGCGCTTGGCGAGCTCGGCTTCGGGCACGTTGAGTTCGAGCATCAGCTTGTGGGCGTCGATGGTGATCGAGTCGCCCTCGTGGATGAAGGCGATGTTGCCGCCGGCCGCCGCCTCCGGCGCCACATGGCCCACCACCATGCCCCAGGTGCCGCCGGAGAAACGGCCGTCGGTGATCAGGCCCACGCTCTCGCCCAGGCCGGCGCCGATCAGCGCGCCCGTGGGCGCCAGCATCTCGGGCATGCCCGGGCCGCCCTTGGGGCCGAGGTAGCGCAGCACCATCACGTCGCCAGCGACGATCTTGCCATCGAGAATGGCCTTGAGCGCCGACTGCTCGTCGTCGAACACGCGCGCCGGGCCGGTGATGACCGGGTTCTTGAGGCCGGTGATCTTGGCGACCGCGCCCTCGGGGCTCAGGTTGCCCTTGAGGATGGCGAGGTGGCCCTGCTCGTACATGGGCTTGTCGATCGGCCGGATCACGTGCTGGTCGGCGCGCGGCTGGTCTGGCACGTCCTTCAGCACTTCGGCGATGGTCTGGCCGCTGATGGTGAGGCAGTCGCCGTGCAGCAGGCCGGCGTTCAGCAGCACCTTCATGACCTGCGGGATGCCACCGGCCTGGTGCAGGTCCACCGCGAGGTACTTGCCGCTGGGCTTGAGGTCGCACAGCACCGGCGTCTTCTGGCGGATGCGCTCGAAGTCGTCGATGGTCCATTCCACGCCGGCCGCATGCGCGATGGCGAGGAAGTGCAGCACCGCGTTGGTCGAGCCGCCAGTGGCCATGATCACGGCGACGGCGTTCTCGATCGCCTTGCGGGTCACGATGTCGCGCGGCTTGATGTCCATCTTGATGGCCTCGATCAGCACCTTGGCCGATTCCTTGGCCGAGTTCTGCTTCTCGTCGTGCGGATTCGCCATGGTGGACGAGTAGGGCAGGCTGATGCCCAGCGCCTCGAAGGCCGACGACATGGTGTTGGCCGTGTACATGCCGCCGCAGGAGCCGGTGCCGGGGATGGCGCGCATCTCGATCTCGCGCAGGTCTTCGTCGCTCAGGTTGCCGGCGGCGTTCTGGCCCACGGCTTCGAACACGCTCACGATGTTGAGGTCCTGGCCCTTCCACTTGCCCGGCAGGATGGTGCCGCCGTAGACGTAGATGGCCGGCACGTTGGCGCGCAGCATGCCCATCAGGCCGCCGGGCATGTTCTTGTCGCAGCCGCCGACGACGAGCACGCCGTCCATCCACTGGCCCTGCACCGAGGTCTCGATGCAGTCGGAGATGACTTCGCGGCTCACCAGCGAGTACTTCATGCCTTCGGTGCCCATGGCCATGCCGTCCGAGATGGTGGGCGTGCCGAACACCTGGGCGTTGCCGCCGGCTTCCTCGATGCCCGCGATGGCCGCGTCGGCCAGCTTCTGCAGGCCCGAGTTGCAGGGCGTGATGGTGCTGTGGCCGTTGGCCACGCCGACCATGGGCTTCCTGAAGTCGCCTTCCTCGTAGCCCATGGCGTAGTACATGGAGCGGTTCGGGGCGCGCGACTTGCCTTCGGTGATGTTGGCCGAGCGGCGGTTGATCTGGATGGTTTTGATGTCTGCCATGGTGTCTCTCTGTGGGGCGGGTGGGATGCCTGCAGGCGCAAGGCCGTCATTGTGGCAGCGCCGAGTATGCGCCGCAGCACAACCGCGCGTCCAATCTATTTCTCGGAACCTATTAATATGCTGTGCATATGAGTGATCCATTCATTGAACTGAGGCTGTGGCGCCAGTTCACGGCCGTGGCCGAGGAGCTGCATTTCGGCCGCGCCGCGCAGCGCCTGCACATGACGCAGCCGCCGCTCACGCAGGCGATCGCCCAGCTCGAGAAGCTGCTGGGCGTGCGCCTGTTCGACCGCACCAAGCGCAGCGTGCAGCTCACGGCCGCTGGCGCCGCGCTGCTGCCCGAGGCGCGCGAGCTGCTGTCGCGCGCCCAGGCGCTGCCCGGCCAGGCCCGGGCGGCGGCGGCGGGCGAGCTGGGCCGCCTGCGGCTGGCCTTTGTCTCGACCGTGGGGTTCGACCTGCTGCCGCAGTGGGTGCGCGCCTTTCGCGCGCGCCACCCGCGCATGGAGCTGGACCTGAGAGAGGCCACCGGCGACCAGCAGCTTCAGATGTTCGAACGTGGCGAGATCGACGCCGGCTTCATGCTGCATTCGCCGGGCTTCGCGCCGGCCGGCCTGGCGCACCTGCCGATCGCCCGGGAGCCGCTGGTGCTGGCGCTGCCGGCGCACCATGCGCTGGCCGGTGCCGCGGCGCTGGCGCTGGACCGGGTGCTGGCCGAGCCGCTGGTGATCTTTCCGCGCCGCATCGTGCCTTCGCTGTACGACGCGATCTTTGCGCTGTACCACGCGGCCGGCCATTCGCCGCGGGTGGCGCAGGAGGCGATCCAGATGCAGACCATCGTCAACCTGGTGTCGGCCGGCCTCGGCGTGGCCTGGGTGCCGGCCAGCGTGATGCAGTTCCAGCGGCCGGGCGTGGTCTACCGCAGCGTGGCCGGCCGCCGCAAGCTGCCGGCCTGCGAGACCAGCCTGGCCTGGCCGCTGCCGCTGCGCAGCCCGTCGCTGGGCAACTTCATCGCTTTCGCACGCCAGGCGGCGGCCGGCGCCGCGCCGGTGTAGCGGGCGCCAGCGTTGCCTGGCCTGGAGGAGGCCTCGGCTTGCCGGTGTCTTGCCCGGTCTGTCATTCGGGGGCCATGGGCCTGCGGCACAATGGCCCCCATGCTGATGTACCCGCAAATCGACCCTGTCGCCCTCAAGCTCGGCCCGCTGGCCATCCACTGGTACGGCCTGACCTATCTCGCTGCTTTCGGGCTGTTCATGTTCCTGGGGCTGCGCCGCCTGCGGCACGAGCCCTTTGCCTCCATTACCGGCCCGGGCGCCTGGACGCGCAAGGACGTGGAGGACATCCTGTTCCTCGGCGTGCTGGGCGTGGTGGTGGGCGGGCGCCTCGGCTACTGCCTGTTCTACAAGCCGGGCTACTACCTCACGCACCCGCTGGAGATCTTCGCGGTCTGGCAGGGCGGCATGAGCTTTCACGGCGGCATGCTGGGCGTGATCGGCTCCATGCTGTGGTTCGCGCACTCGCGCCGCCGGCCCATGCTGCAGGTGGCCGACTTCGTGGCGCCCTGCGTGCCCACCGGCCTCGCGGCCGGTCGGGTGGGCAACTTCATCAACGGTGAGCTCTGGGGGCGCTTCAGCGACCCGAACCTGCCCTGGGGCATGGTGTTTCCCAACAGCGGCTCGATGCTGCCGCGCCATCCCTCGCAGGTCTACCAGTTCCTGCTCGAAGGCCTGCTGCTGTTCGTGCTGCTGTGGCTGTACGGCCGCAAGGCGCGCAAGCCCGGCCAGGTGGCGGCGGCCTTCCTGGTGGGCTACGGCGTGTTCCGCTTCATCGCCGAGTTCTTCCGCGAGCCCGACGCCTTCCTGGGCCTGCTGTCGCTGGGCATGAGCATGGGGCAGTGGCTGTGCCTGCCGATGATCGTGGGCGGCGTCTGGCTCTGGCTGTGGGCCGAGCGGCAGGCGCCGCGCACGGGCCGGGCGGCGGCATGACGGCCCGCGCGGTCGGGGCCGTGGTGCTCCTGGCCGCGCTGCTCACGGCAGCCTGGGCCCAGCCGCCGGGCGCGGACCGGCCGGTGCCGCTGCCGGACCTCTCGAACGGCGTCACCTTGCGCGTGGCCTATGTCGAGAATCCGCGCCTGCCGGCACTCCCCGCGCCGCGCCTGGACGCCATCCTGGCGCTCACGGCCCGGCAGCTTCAGGCGCACCTGGGCATCGCCGCCCGCTTCACCGAACCGCAGCACCTGCCGATCGGCCCGCTGTTCTCGGCGCTGAGCCCGCGGCTGGCGCTGGAGGCCGAACGCCAGCGTCTGGACGCAACGCCCGATCCCGCCAGGCTCGAGCCGCTGGTCCGCCCGCTGCTCAAGGACCTGCGTGAAGCCGGCGACCTCGCGCAGCAAAGGCGCTTCGCGGCACCTTACCTGGTGCAGCCGCCCGCGGACGGCAGCGACCGGGCCTTTGCGCGCGCCTTGCTGATCACCCAGCACACGCTGCTGCGGGACTGGGGGCAGGCGCTGGCGCTCGACGGCCGGCCGGTGATCGGCGGCGACCGCTACAACGAGTACAGCTTCTGGAACCTGCTGGGCTCGACCGAGCTGCCTTACGAAGTGGTCATCACCAACCAGCTGATCGCCAGCGCCGAACGCACGGAGAACTCGGTGCACAGCGCGATCCGCGGCGGCGTCAGCAACGGCATCACCACCCAGAGCCGGCGCGGACGCTACCAGCTGGTGTCCATCCTCAGCAGCTACCCGTTCACCGACGCCTCGGCCCTGGCGCAGCGCCTGCGCGGCGGCGAGCCGCTGTCCGAGGCGCAGGCCGACAGCGCCATGGCGCTGCTGCTGGCCCACGAGCTCGGCCACCAGCTGCTGCACCTGGGGCACCCGTTCGGCAACGCGCACTGCCTCATGACGCCACCGGTGGCGCTGGCGTTCCGCTCCTGGGAGGCTGCGCTGGCGCCGGAGCAATGCCCGCTGGGCAGCAGCCGGGCCCAGACGCCGGGATTCCTGCGCTTCGCCAGTCCCGACGCGATGTTCCGGCCGCGCTGAACCGGCGCTCAGTCATCGTCAACGCGTTCTCAGGGTATGCCCGCATGCCGAGGGGCTTGCCGCAGGCATGCTGGTCTGTTGATAATTACGTGTAATTACAGAAAATTATGCGCCTCATCACCCCCAGCCTCGCCCCCCAGTCGCTTCATGACGAAGTGGCGGCCAGCCTGCGCAGCCGCATCTTCGGGGGCGAGCTGGCGCCGGGCAGCTTCATCGACGAGGCGGCGCTGTGCGAGAGCCTGAAGATCTCGCGCACGCCGCTGCGCGAGGCGCTCAAGGTGCTGACGGCCGAGGGGCTGGTGCGCCACGAGCCGCGCCGCGGCTGCTTCGTCAACGAGGTCACGGCGCAGGACCTCGACGAGATCTTCCCCGTCATCGCGCTGCTCGAAGGGCGCTGCGCCTTCGAGGCCGCGCGCCGCGCCAGCGATGCCGACCTCGCGGCGCTGGAGACGCTGCACGAGCGGCTCACGCGCCATGCCAAGGCCCGGCGCATCAACGACTACTACGAGGCCAACCACCTGATCCACGAGGCCATCATCACGCTGGCCAACAACCGCTGGCTGGCCCAGGTGATCGGCGACCTGCGCAAGATCCTCAAGCTGGCGCGGCTGCAGCAGCTGCACGCGCCGGGCCGGCTGGAGCAGAGCCTGTCGGAGCACCTCGCGGTGTTCGCCGCGCTCAAGGCGCGCGACAGCGAGGGCGCCGAGGCCGCGATGCGCACCCACCTGACGCGCCAGCGCGAAGCCCTGCGCGAGCTGGCGCGCAACCAGCCGTCGAGGCTGGCGTCATGAGCCCTCGCCGGGCCCTTGCCGCGACGGCCGCAACCTGCCAGAGGGAGTGGATCGCATGAGTGCGCCCGAATGGATTGCCCGCAGCGTCTCCAGACTGCGCTCCACCGAGAAATCAGAGGGAAAAAGGCCTGATGTCCAGGTGCAGCGGTCATCGGATGCTATCAAAACAGGAGCAGCCGAAGGTGCCCGCTCGACCCGGGAGCGGCTGCAGGCCACGCTGCGCCGCAAGCAGGAGGCGCTCTCGCCGCGCGTGCTGCGGCGCACGCTGACCGAGCTGCAGGCCATCATCGACCCGCAGGTCAGCGAGATCGAAGGCGGCCGCCGCGCCATGCGGGTGGCCGGCTGGTATGCCGGCGCCGCGCCCAACGAGCGGCGCGACATGTGGCTGCTGATGAGCGAGCAGTTCGTGGCCGACGCGCAGAAAACCAAACTGGCGCAGGCCCAGTTCGAGGCCGCCGTCGGCACGCCCGATGAAGCCGTGGCCGAAGTGCGTTACCGCCGCGCCACGGTGTCGCCGCGCCGGCGCCTGCTGCAGCGCTTCAGCGCCTTCCCGGACGGCATCCGGTTCCTGGTCGATCTGCGCGCCGAGATGCTGCCCCACCTCAAGTCGGACAAGCGCCTGCAGGCGCTGGACGTCGAGATGGAATACATGTTCTCGACCTGGTTCGACGTGGGCTTCCTGGAGCTGCGCCGCATCAGCTGGGACTCGCCCGCGTCGCTGATCGAGAAGCTCATCAAGTACGAGGCGGTGCACGACATCAAGAGCTGGTCCGATGTCAAGAACCGGCTGGACTCGGACCGCCGCTGCTACGGGTTCTTTCACCCGCGGCTGCCCGACGATCCGCTGATTTTTGTCGAGGTGGCGCTGATGGACGAGATCGCCGGCAGCATCACGCCGCTGCTCGACGAGTCGGCCGATGCCGCGGACCTGAACAAGGCCACCACCGCGATTTTCTATTCCATCAGCAACACGCAGGGCGGCCTGCGCGGCGTGAGCTTTGGCGATTCGCTGATCAAGCGCGTGGTCGAGACCCTGAAGGAGGAATTCCCCCGGCTCAAGACCTTCGCCACGCTGTCGCCGATTCCCGGCTTCCGCGGCTGGCTGGGAAAGAACGCCGCCGCCATGCTGGAGCAGCTCGATGACAAGGCCCGCACGGCGCTGGGCCGCGCCATCGGCTTCGAGCCGCCGACGGCCGCGCATTTTCTCGGCGCGGCCGACAACGTGCTGGCGCTGCCCGACAAATCGCCGGTGCGGCTGATGCTGCTGCGCTGCGCCGCGCGGTATCTCGGCCAGGCGATGGAGGGCGGCAAGCCGGCCGATGCCGTGGCCCGCTTTCACCTCGGCAACGGCGCCTGCGTCGAGCGGCTGAACTGGGCCGGCGACCCCTCGCCCAAGGGGCTCAAGCAGTCGTATGGGCTGATGGTGAACTACCTGTACGACCTGAAGCGCCTGGACAGGCACCGCGCCCTGCTCGCCAGCGGCAGGATCGCCGTTTCGGGGCAGATCAAACCCCTGCTGTGAGATGGGAGCAGCGCGGGCCATCGCGGCGATCTGGCCTGGCCATGACCGGCAAGCGGCCGGCGCCGTGTTTTTTCCCTGAGAATGTTCGTGTGAGTTCGATAACAACCGATGGATAGGAGACAAGCACCATGAAACACCTCAACCGCCGCGATGTGCTGCGCCTGGCAACCGCCGGCGCTGCCGCGGCTTCTTCGTCTTCCGTGCTGCATGCGCAGAGCGGCTGGCCCACCAAGCCGGTGACCCTGATCGTGCCGTTCCCGGCCGGCGGCGGCACCGACGCCTTTGCGCGGCCGCTGTCCGGGCAGTTCGCCAAGCTCAGCGGCAAGACGCTGGTGATCGACAACCGCGGCGGCGCCGGCGGCACGCTGGGTGCGGGCATCGCGGCCAAGGCGCCGGCCGATGGCTACACGCTGTTCATGGGCGCGGTGCACCATGCGATCGCGCCGTCGATGTACCCCAAGCTCGACTACGACCTCGAGCGCGACTTCATCCCGCTGTCGCTGCTGGCCAACGTGCCGCAGGTCGTGGTGGTCAACCCCAAGAACATCACGACGCCGGATTTCAAGTCCTTCCTCGACTACGTGCGCAAGAACCCGGGCCGGCTCAACTACGGCTCGGCCGGCACCGGCACCTCGCACCACCTCGCGGGCGAACTGTTCAAGCAGCAGACCAAGACCTTCATCACCCACATCCCCTACACCGGCGCCGGCCCGGCCTTGCGCGATCTGGTCGGCGGCCAGGTGGACATGATGTTCGACGGCCTGGGCTCCTCGGCGGCCCACATCAAGGGCGGGCGCGTCAAGGCGCTGATGGTCTCGGGCGCCAAGCGCAACCCGGCCTTCCCCGACGTGCCCTGCGCGGCCGAGGTCGGCCTGCCCGACTACACCGTCACCACCTGGTACGGCCTGTGGGCGCCCAAGGGCACGCCGCCCGACGTGCAGGCGCGCATCGCGGACGACATGCGCAAGGCGGTGCTGTCCGATGAGCTCAAGGCCGTCTGGGCCAGCAATGGCGCCGAGTTCGGCAACCTCTCGCCGCAGCAGTTCGGCGGCTTCGTGCACGGTGAAATCACCCGCTGGGCCGCCGTGGTCAAGGCCTCGGGCGCGAAGCTGGACTGAATGGCCGGGCATATCGCGCTCGACACGGCAGGCCCGCATCCGGGCCTGGCCTTCGTCACCCTGTCCCATCCCGGCAAGCTCAATGCCATGTCGCGCGCGATGTGGCGCGAGCTGCGCGCGGTGTTCGAGCAGGTCCAGCGCAGCGGCGGGATCCGCTGCGTGGTGATCCGCGGCGAGGCCGGCCAGTTCTGCGCGGGCGGCGACATCGCCGAGTACCCGGGCTTTCGCTTCGAGGAGGCCGGCCTGCGCGACTTCCATGAGCGCGACGTCTGGGGCGGCCTGCAGGCCCTGCTTGATTGCGACGTGCCCCTGGTCGCGCAGATCGAGGGCGCCTGCATGGGGGCGGGAGTGGAGATCGCGAGTTGCTGCGACATCCGCATCGCCGCCGAGTCGGCGCGCTTCGGCGCCCCGATCGCCCGGCTCGGCTTTCCGATGGCGCCGCGCGAGGCCCAGCTCGTGATGCGGGCGGCCGGCGAGCTGACCGCACGCGAAATGCTGCTGGAAGCGGCCGTGCTCGACGCCGCCGAGATGAAGGCGCGCGGCTTTCTCCACCGCGTGGTGGACGAGGGGCAGGCGGCCGAGCAGGCCTTGCAGGCTGCCCGGCGCGTGGCGGCGCTCGCGCCACAGGCCGCACGCCTCAACAAACAGACCTTTCGGGCATTGAATCGGCCAGAGGTCCAGGTGCACGGGAGCTCGGCAGCTATGGATTTGATAGCAAACGCCTACCGCTACGCGGACAGCGACGAACACCGCGAAGGCATCCAGGCCTTCATTGAAAAACGAACCCCCCGCTTTCTGACCCCACCATGAGCAACGGAAACCTCTTTGCCGCGCTGCGCGCCGCCTTTCCCCCCGATCTGGACGGCACGGCCGTCGAAACCGACAACGGCCTCCACTACAGCTGGCGTGACCTGGAGCGCGGCACCGCCATGCTGGCCAACCTGCTGGCCTCGCTCGGGCTGCCCGAGGGCGCGCGCGTGGCGGTGCAGGTGGAGAAATCGGTCGAGGCCATGCTGCTGTACCTGGCCACGCTGCGCGCGGGCTATGTGTTCCTGCCGCTGAACACGGCCTACCAGAGCGCCGAGATCGAGTACTTCATCGGCAACGCCGAGCCCGCCGTGGTGGTCTGCACCGCCAAGAACTTCGGCTGGGTCAGCAAGATCGCCTTCAAGGCCGGCACCGCGCACGTGTTCACGCTGGACGACAACCGCAGCGGCTCGCTGCTGGAGCGCGCATCGCACTGCAGCGACCAGCACGAGCCGGTGCGCAAACAGGCCGGCGACCTCGCCGCCATCCTCTACACCAGCGGCACCACGGGCCGCAGCAAGGGTGCCATGCTGACGCACGGCAACCTGCTGAGCAACGCCGTGATGCTCAAGGACTACTGGGGCTGGAGAACGCCCGAGCAAGGCGGCGACGTGCTGATCCACGCGCTGCCGATCTTCCACGTGCACGGCCTGTTCGTGGCCATCCACGGCGCGCTGATCAACGGCAGCAAGATGATCTGGCTGGCCAAGTTCGATCCGAAGCTCGTCGTGCGCAAGCTGCCCGAGGCCACGGTCTTCATGGGTGTGCCCACGCTCTATGTGCGCCTGCTGGCCGAGCCGGGCCTGACGCGCGAGGCCGCGAGCCGCATGCGCCTGTTCATCGCGGGCTCGGCGCCTCTGCTGATCGAGACCTTCAACGAATGGAAGGAGCGCACCGGCCACACCATCCTGGAGCGCTACGGCATGAGCGAGACCATCATGCTCACCTCCAACCCCTACGCGGCCGATCCGCACCACGGCGGCCAGAGTGAGCGGCGCGGCGGCACCGTGGGCTTTGCGCTGCCCGGCGTGAGCCTGCGCGTGCAGGGCGACGAGGGCCGTGACCTGCCTGTGGGGGAGATCGGCGGCATCCAGGTCAAGGGCCCCAACGTGTTCAAGGGCTACTGGCGCATGCCCGAGAAGACGGCGGAGGAGTTCACCGCCGATGGTTTCTTCAAGACGGGCGACGTGGGCCGGGTGGACGAGCGCGGCTACGTCACCATCGTGGGCCGCAGCAAGGACCTGATCATCAGCGGCGGCTACAACGTCTACCCGGCCGAGATCGAGGGCTACATCAACGAGATGGCGGGCGTGGCCGAGAGTGCGCTGGTGGGCGTGCCGCACCCCGATTTCGGCGAGGTGGGCGTGGCCGTCGTGATCCCGAGGCCCGGTGGCGCGCCGGACGGCGAGCGCATCCTCGCGCAGCTCAAGGCGCAGCTTGCCAACTTCAAGATTCCCAAGCGCTGCTTCGTGGTGGACGAACTGCCGCGCAACACCATGGGCAAGGTGCAGAAGAACCTGCTGCGCGAGCAGTACCGGAGCCTGTTCGGCTCCTGAGCGGGGCTGGGCGGGCCGGCCTTAGCGCAGCACCAGCACCGGCACGTGCGAATGCGTGAGCACGTGCTGGGTTTCGCTGCCCAGCAGCAGGCGCTTGAGCCCCTTGCGGCCGTGCGAGGCCATCACCACCAGATCGCACTTGTGCTTCTTGGCCGCCGCGATGATGGCCTCGGCCACCAGGTCTGACTTGGCCGTGACGGCCTTGGCCTTGAGGCCCTTGGTTTCCGCCGTCTTCTTGATCGCGTCGACCACGGCCTGGCCCTGGTCGGCCCACTGCTTCTCCACCGCCGCGACTTCCTTCACCGGCACCGGCAGCGAGCCCTCGAAATAGCTTTGCGGGTAGCGCGGGATCACCGTCAGGGCCACGATTTCCGCGTCCGCCAGACTGGCCAGCTTGAGGCCGTGCTGCACGGCTTTCTTCGAGAGGGTGGAACCGTCGGTGGCGATGAGGATGCGTTGGTACATGGCGTGTCTCCTGGGTTGGGTGGCGCCAGATTAGCCGATTCCGGGGGGCTTTGCTTGATCCAGATCAAGGCTCGCGGCGAAGCATGCCACTAGCCTTGCGGGATGCAAGCCGTCCGCCTTCCCGCTCCGCCCGCGATCGCTCCGGGCGCAGGCGCGCTTTCCGGGCCACAGGACGACGCCACCGACTGGACCGCCTTCAGCCGGCCGATCGGGGAGGCGGGCCAGCCCCAGCGCTGGGAGTCGCAGATCGTTATCGAAGGCATGCATTGCGCGGCCTGCCCCATCACCATCGAACAGGCGCTGTGCCGGGTGCCGGGCGTCGAGTCGGCCGAGGTGAGCGCCGCTGGCGCCCGGGCCCGCGTGGTCTGGCGCAGCGCCGAGGTCCAGCCGGCCGGCTGGCTTGGCGCCATCCGCCGGGCCGGCTACCGCGCCTGGCCTGCCACCGATGCCTTTGCGCAGGACCGGCGGCGCCGGCAGCAGCGCCTGATGCTGTGGCGCTGGCTGGTTGCGGGCTTTTGCATGATGCAGGTCATGATGTACGCCGTGCCGGCCTATGTGGCCGCGCCCGGCGAGATTACGCCCGACATCGAGCAATTGCTGCGCTGGGCTTCCTGGGTGCTGACGCTGCCAGTGGTCCTGTTCTCGTGCGGCCCGTTCTTTGCCAGCGCCGCGCGCGACCTGGCGCAGCGGCGCATCGGCATGGACCTGCCGGTGGCCCTGGGCATCGTGATCGCGTTCGCGGCCAGCACGGCTGCCACCTTTTCGCCCGATGGCTGGTGGGGACGCGAGGTCTGGTTCGACTCGCTCACCATGTTCGTGTTCTTCCTGCTCACCGGCCGCTGGCTGGAGCAGCGGCTGAAGGATCGCACGGCGGGCGCGCTCGATGCCCTGATGCAGCGCCTGCCGCTCAGCGTGGAGCGCCTGGAGGCCGACGGCAGCTTCCGGCGCGTGGCGATCCACCGGCTCGCGCCGGGCGATGTGGTGCGCGTGCTGCCCGGCGAGGCGTTCCCGGCCGACGGCGTGCTGACGGACGGCGAGACGCTGGCGGACGAAGCCCTGCTGACGGGCGAGTCGCGCCCGGTGCCCAAGTTCGCCGGTGCCCCGGTCATCGCCGGCAGCTACAACCTGTCGGCGCCGGCCCGGGTGCGGATCGAGCGCGTGGGCCAGGACACGCGCTATGCCGGCATCGTGGCGCTGATGGAGCAGGCCTCGTTCGACAAGCCGCGCCTGGCCGTGCTGGCCGATCGGGTGGCGCGGCCGTTCCTGGCGCTGGTTTTGCTGGCCGGCGCGGCGGCTGCCGCTTGGTGGTGGCCGAGCGACCCGGCCCGCGCCGTGATGGCGGCCGTTGCGGTGCTGATCGTGACCTGCCCCTGCGCGCTGTCGCTCGCCACGCCGGCTGCCATGCTGGCGGCCGCCGGCTCGCTGGCGCGGCGCGGCGTGCTGGTGCGGCGCCTGCAGGCGCTCGAGGCGCTGGCCGGCATCGACACCGTGGTGTTCGACAAGACCGGCACGCTGACGCAGGACCGCATGGCGCTGAACGCCATCCGCGCACGCGCCGGCGTTTCGCCGGACAAGGCCCTGTGCCTGGCCGCGGCGCTGGCCCGGCATTCGCTGCACCCGGCCTCGCGCGCGCTGGCCGCGGCCGCCGCGATGCCGCTGCAGGCCACCGACGTGAAGGAGACGATGGGGCAGGGGCTGTCGGGCCAGGTGCTCGACCCGAGCCAGCCGGCTTCGCCGCTGCGGCTGCGGCTGGGCTCCGCCGGCTTCTGCGGCCTGCCGGCCGGGCCGCGGCCCGGCGGCGTGCTGCAGGTGCATCTGTCGAGTGACGCGGGCTGGCTGGCGACCTTCGAGCTGGAAGAGGCCCTGCGGCCGGAGGCGCTGGCGGCCGTGCAGGCGCTGCGCGAAGCGGGCGTGCAGGTGCAGCTGCTGTCGGGCGACCGCCAGTGGCCGGTGCAGCGGATGGCCCGCTGCGCGGGCATCGCGCAGGCGTTCGGGGAATGCCTGCCGCAGGACAAGCTGGCCCATGTGCAGGCCCTGCAGCGCCAGGGCCGCCGCGTGGCCATGGTGGGCGACGGCCTGAACGACGGGCCGGTGCTGGCCTGCGCCGACGTGTCGGTCGCCATGGGGCAGGGCGTGCCGCTGGCCCAGGCCCAGGCCGATTTCGTCGTGCAGGGCGGGCAGCTGCTGGAGGTGCCCCATCTGCTGAGGCAGGCGCGCCGCACGCTGCGCATCGTGCGGCAGAACCTGCTGTGGGCGGCGCTCTACAACGCGCTATGCGTGCCGCTGGCCCTGATGGGCTGGCTGCCGGCCTGGGCCGCGGGCCTGGGCATGGCGGCCAGCTCCCTGCTGGTGGTGCTGAATGCCCTGCGGCTGGCCAGAGCGGAGGGCGGGGGCTGATGGACATCCTGTTCCTGCTGATTCCGCTGTCGGTGGCCCTGGTGCTGCTGATCCTCGGCGGCCTGTGGTGGGCCGTGGAGCATGGGCAGTTCGAGGACGTCGAGTCCGAAGGGGAGCGCATTCTTCGCGGCGATTGACGCAGGTCAATACGCCGCTGCGCCTTGAGGCCGACACTGGCACCGTTCAAGCAAAGAGGTGCGAGATGAATGATCCCGGGGTGCAGGCCGTCTACAACGACACCGTGGTGCGGCAGTTTTCCATCATGGCCGTGGTCTGGGGCGTGGTGGGCATGCTGGTCGGCGTGGTGATTGCCGCGCAGCTGGCCTGGCCCGACCTGAACTTCGGCATCCCGTGGCTCAGCTACGGCCGGCTGAGGCCATTGCACACCAATGCGGTGATCTTCGCCTTTGGCGGCTGCGCGCTGTTCGCCACCAGCTACTACGTGGTGCAGCGCACCGGCCAGGTCCGCCTGTTCGCGGGGCCGCTGGCCGCGTTCACCTTCTGGGGCTGGCAGGCCGTCATCGTGGCCGCGGCCATCAGCCTGCCGCTGGGCTACACCACCGGCAAGGAGTATGCGGAGCTGGAGTGGCCGATCGACATCCTGATCACGCTGGTGTGGGTGTCCTATGCCATCGTGTTCTTCGGCACCGTGGGCCGGCGGCGCGTCAAGCACATCTACGTGGCGAACTGGTTCTATGGCGCGTTCATCCTCGCCGTGGCCGTCCTGCACGTGGTCAACAGCGCCGAGGTGCCGGCCGGCTGGATGAAGAGCTACTCGGCCTATGCCGGCGTGCAGGACGCGATGATCCAGTGGTGGTACGGCCACAACGCGGTGGGCTTCTTCCTCACGGCCGGCTTCCTCGGGATGATGTACTACTTCATCCCGAAGCAGGCCGAGCGGCCCGTCTACTCGTACCGGCTCTCGATCGTGCACTTCTGGGCGCTGATCTTCACCTACATGTGGGCCGGCCCGCACCACCTGCACTACACCGCGCTGCCCGACTGGACCCAGTCGCTGGGCATGATGTTCTCGCTGATCCTGCTGGCGCCGAGCTGGGGCGGCATGATCAACGGCATCATGACGCTGTCGGGCGCCTGGCACAAGCTGCGCGACGACCCGGTGCTGCGCTTCCTGATCGTCTCGCTGTCGTTCTACGGCATGAGCACCTTCGAGGGGCCGATGATGTCGATCAAGACCGTCAACGCGCTGAGCCACTACACCGACTGGACCATCGGCCACGTGCACTCCGGCGCCCTGGGCTGGGTTGGCCTGATCTCGATGGGCTCGCTGTACTTCCTGATCCCGCGCATGTTCGGGCAGAAGAAGATGTACAGCACCAAGGCCATCGAGCTGCACTTCTGGATCGCCACCATCGGCATCGTGCTCTACATCGCCGCCATGTGGATTGCCGGCGTGATGCAGGGCCTGATGTGGGGTGCCGTCAACACCGACGGCACGCTGACCTACACCTTCGTGGAGTCGGTCAAGGCCACCTATCCGTTCTACGTGATCCGCGTGCTGGGCGGTGTGCTGTATCTCGGCGGCATGCTGGTCATGGCCTGGAACACCTGGATGACGGCGGTCTCGGGGCGCTCCGTGCATGTGCCCATTCCCGCCCTTGCGGCCCACGCCTGAGGAGAAGACACCATGACCGACAACACCCAGGCCACGCCCGGCTTCTCGCACGAGAAGGTGGAGACCAGCAACTTCCTGATGATCGTGCTCATCCTGCTGGTGGTCGCCATCGGCGGGCTGGTGGAGATCGTGCCGCTGTTCTTCCAGAAATCCACCACCGAGGCGGTGACGGGCGTCAAGCCCTACACCGCGCTGCAGCTGATGGGGCGCGACGTCTACCTGCGCGAGGGCTGCTACAACTGCCACTCGCAGATGATCCGGCCCTTCCGCGCCGAGACGCTGCGCTACGGCCACTACTCGGTGGCCGGCGAATTCGTCTACGACCATCCGTTCCAGTGGGGCAGCAAGCGCACCGGGCCCGACCTGCACCGCGTGGGCGGCAAGTACAGCGACGAATGGCACCGCATCCACCTGAACAACCCGCGCGACGTGGTGCCCGAATCCAACATGCCGGCCTATCCGTGGCTGGAGAAGGCGGCGGTCGATCCGGCCGAGGTGGCGCCCCGCATGCAGGCGCTGCGCCGGGTGGGCGTGCCCTACAGCGATGCGGAGATTGCCGCCGCGGCGGCCGACGTCAAGGGCCGGACCGAGCAGGACGCCCTGGTGGCCTACCTGCAGTCCCTGGGCCGCGCACTGAAATAAGGAGAAGCCCATGGACATCACCAGCCTGCGCGTGATCGCCACGGTGGCGTGCTTCGCCACCTTCATCGGCATCCTGATCTGGGCGTTCGCGCGCCGCAACACCGCCCGCTTCGACGAGGCCGCCCGCCTGCCTTTCGAGCAGGACTGAGCCACACCATCGGGGATTCCCAAGCATGAGCGATTTCACAAGCAACTTCTGGTCGGTCTACGTGGCCGGCCTGGCCCTGGCCGGCATCCTCGGCTGCCTGATCCTGCTGTGGGTCACGGCCCGCAAGAAGGTGGCCGCCAGCAGCGACAACACCACGGGCCACGTCTGGGACGAGGATCTGCGGGAGATGAACAACCCGATGCCGCGCTGGTGGATGTGGATGTTCGTCCTGAGCATCATCTTTTCGCTGCTGTACCTGGTGGCCTATCCGGGCCTCGGCACCTATGCTGGCCAGCTCGGCTGGAGCACGCGCGGCGAGTACGAGGCCGAGATGGCCCAGGCCCGGCGCGAGCTCGAGCCGCTGTATGCGCGTTTTGCCGCGATGCCCGCGCCGCAGATGGCCGGCGATGCACAGGCCATGGCCATCGGCGAGCGCCTGTTCATGAACAACTGCGCCCAGTGCCACGGCTCGGATGCGCGCGGCAGCAAGGGCTTTCCCAACCTGGCCGACGGCGACTGGCTGCATGGCGGCGCGCCCGAGCAGATCCACGAAACCATCATGCAGGGCCGCACCGGCGTGATGCCGCCGATGGCCGCCGCGGTGGGCACACCCAACGACGTGAAGAACCTGGCCCAGTACGTGCTGAGCCTGTCGGGCAGCCCGCACGATTCGCTGCGCGCTGCCCTGGGCAAGCCGAAGTTCGCGGCCTGCGCCGCCTGCCACGGCGCCAACGGCAAGGGCAACCCGGCCCTGGGCGCGCCCAACCTCACCGACGACATCTGGCTGCATGGCTGGGGCGAGGAGGCCATCGCCGCGATGATCAACAACGGCAAGACCAACCAGATGCCGGCCCAGGCGGGCAAGCTCACCGAAGCGCAGATCCAGGTGCTGACGGCCTATGTCTGGGGCCTGTCGAACAAGCCCGTGGCGGCCCGGTAAGGCTTCATGAGTGGTGGGCGCAACCCCCGCGGGCCGGACGCGCTGGCGCGCCCGGTGATTCCCATCGTGCCCGTGCCAGCGCCGGATGATGGCGAAGGGGTGTCGCTGTACGAGGCGCAGAAGAAGATCTACCCGCGCTCGGTCAACGGCCTGTTCGCGCGCTGGCGCTGGGCGCTGGTGTTCCTGACGCAGGCGGTGTTCTACGGCTTGCCCTGGCTGGAGTGGGGCCAGCGCCAGGCGGTGCTGTTCGACCTCGGGGCGCGCCGCTTCTACATCTTCGGCCTGGTGCTGTATCCGCAGGATTTCATCTACCTCACGGGCCTGCTGGTGATCTCGGCGCTGGCGCTGTTTCTCTTCACGGCCGTTGCCGGCCGGCTGTGGTGCGGCTATGCCTGCCCGCAGACGGTCTACAGCGAGATCTTCATGTGGATCGAGCGCCGCATCGAGGGCGACCGCGGCGCGCGCATGAGGCTCGACGGCGCGCCGCTGTCCCTGGAGAAGCTGGTCAAGAAGTGGTTCAAGCACGTGGTGTGGATCGGCCTGGCGCTGTGGACCGGCTTCACCTTCGTCGGCTACTTCTCGCCGATCCGCGACCTGGGCCTGGCGTTCCTGCAGACCCGCATGGGCTCGTGGGAGGTGTTCTGGGTGTTCTTCTACGGCTTCGCCACCTACGGCAACGCCGGCTTCATGCGCGAGCAGGTCTGCAAGTACATGTGCCCGTACGCGCGCTTCCAGAGCGCGATGTTCGACCGCGACACGCTGATCGTGAACTACGACGCAGAGCGCGGCGAGCCGCGGGGCGCGCGCTCGCGCCGCGAGGACCCCGCCGCGCGCGGCCTGGGCTCCTGCGTGGACTGCAGCCTGTGCGTGCAGGTCTGTCCCACCGGCATCGACATCCGGGACGGCCTGCAGTACGAGTGCATCGGCTGCGCGGCCTGCGTGGACGTCTGCGACGGCGTGATGGACAAGATGGGCTACCCCCGGGGGCTGGTCCGCTATGCCACGCAGAACGGCATGGCGCAGCAACTGGCGGGCCGGGCCCTGTGGCGGCGCGTGCTGCGCCCGCGCGTGCTGGTGTACTCGCTGGTGCTGCTGGCGCTGTGCGTGGCGATGCTGGCCAGCCTGGCGCTGCGCACGCCGCTCAAGGTGGACGTGGTGCGCGACCGCGCGGCCCTGTCGCGTATCGTGGCCGGCGGCCGGCTGGAGAACATCTACCGCCTGCAGCTCATGAACGCCACCGAAGCCGTGCAGCGCTACCGGATCAGCGCCTCGGGGCTGCCGGGGCTGGCGGTGGCTTCGGAGGACGAAGTCGAGGTCGGGCCCGCGCAGTCGCGCTGGGTGGCGCTGCGGCTGCAGATTCCCTATGGCTCGGCCGCGCCGGGCTCGCATGAAATCCATTTCGAGATCCAGGGGCTGGGCGGCGATGCGCATGTCATCGAAAAATCCGCCTTCCTAGTGCCCCGCTGACAACGCAGGAGAAGCGCATGCCGGTCGAGAACAACCCGAAACCCTGGTGGACCTACGGCCATGTCTGGCTGGTGATCGCCGGCCCGCTGGCCGTGGTGGTCGCCGGCCTGGCCACGGCCTGGATCGCCATGCGGCACCCCGACCCCGTGGTGGCCCCCGACTACTACCGCCGGGGCCTCGAGATCAACAAGACGCTGGCCGCCCCCAAGGGGGCGCTGCCGGCCATGCAGGCGCGCAACCATGCCGCCACGCCGGCCGATGCGGTACCGGCCAAATAACACGCAAGGGAGGCCTGCATGTGGCGCTCATGGTTGATGTGGACGGCCTGGCCTGCCTTTCTGGCGGCCTGCCTGCTGGAGGCGGGGGTGTTCGCGCTGGTCGATCCCCAGGACCTGGGCGGCCCCGGCGCGGCGCTCGGGCTGTCGCGGCTGGGCGTCTACACGCTCGCGTTCTTCGTCTTCTGGATCGTGGCCATGGCCTCGGGCGGCCTGACGCTGCTGCTGTCGCGGGCCTCGGACGTCAGTGGCAGGACTGGGCGTTGACGATGCGCTTGAGCGCGTCGGTGTCCAGGATGCGCACGTGCCGCTGCCGGACTTCGACGATGCCGTCCTCCACGAACTTGGAGAAGGTCCGGCTCACGGTTTCGAGCTTGAGGCCGAGGTAGCTGCCGATTTCCTCGCGCGTCATGCGCAGCACCAGCTCGGATTGCGAGAAGCCTCGCGCATGCAGGCGCTGCACCAGGTTCAGCAGGAAGGCGGCCAGCCGTTCCTCGGCGCGCATGCTGCCCAGCAGCAGCATCACGCCGTGCTCGCGCACGATCTCGCGGCTCATGATCTTGTGCACGTGGTGCTGCAGCGCGTTGACCTCGCGCGACAGTTCCTCGATGCGGTCGAATGGCATCACGCAGACCTCGGCATCCTCGAGCGCGACCGCATCGCAGGTGTGCTGGTCGTTCACGATGCCGTCCAGGCCGATGATCTCGCCGGCCATCTGGAAGCCCGTCACCTGGTCGCGGCCATCCTCGGTGGCGATGCAGGTTTTGAAGAAACCGGTGCGGATGGCATAGAGCGAGGTGAATTTCTCGCCATTGCGGAACAGCGGAGTGCCGCGCTTGACCTTGCGCCGGGTGGCCACCACGTCATCGATGCGGTTCAGCTCCTCGGTGCTCAGGCCCAGGGGCATGCAGAGTTCCCGCAGGTTGCAATTGGAGCAGGCGACTTTGATGGCTTCGGGTTTCATGCGGCGTGGCGGGAGTTCAGTGGGGAAGCTTACCGCCTTTGGTCCGGTCTGATCCATGACAGTGTCAAACATGGGGGCTCCTGATATGGCTCAAATTGTCGGTGCCGGCGGATGGTCCGGACTTGACCCAGATCAAGGAAGCTCCGCGAATTTGGCGGCAAAGTGCCGATATGCACCAGGAGAGCCGTTGATGAGTGTCGTTTCGCCCGATCTTTTGCGCCGTTTTGACGTGCCGGGGCCGCGCTACACCTCCTACCCGACGGCCGACCGCTTCGTCGAGGCCTTCACCGGCGAGGACTACGCCCAGGCCCTGGCCCAGCGGCGCACCGGCGCGGCCGCCTTGAGCCTGCCGCTGTCGCTGTACGTGCACATCCCGTTCTGCGAGTCGCTGTGCTACTACTGCGCCTGCAACAAGATCATCACAAAGCACCACGACCGGGCCGCGCCCTACCTGCGCTACCTCGGCCGCGAGATCGACCTGCACGTGGCCCAGCTGGGCGCCGGGCAGGCGGTGACGCAGCTGCACCTGGGCGGCGGCAGCCCGACCTTCCTGAGCGATGCCGAGCTGCGCGAGCTGATGGCCATGCTGCGCCGCAGTTTCTCGCTGGTGCCGGGGGGTGAATACTCGATCGAAATCGACCCTCGCACCGTGGACGCCGCGCGCCTGGCGCTGCTGGCCGAGCTGGGCTTCAACCGCCTGAGCTTCGGCGTGCAGGATTTCGATCCCGATGTGCAGAAGGCCGTGCACCGCGTGCAGCCTGCGGCGCAGGTGTTCGAGCTGATGGAGGCCGCCCGCGCCGAAGGCTTCGACTCGGTGAACGTGGACCTGATCTACGGCCTGCCGCGCCAGACGCCGGAGTCGTTCGACCGCACGCTGGCCCAGGTGGCGCAGCTGCGGCCCGACCGCGTGGCGCTCTACGCCTATGCGCATCTGCCGGAGCGTTTCAAGCCGCAGCGCCGTATTGCGGCCGCCGAGCTGCCGGGCGGCGGCGCCAAGATCGCCATGCTGTCGCGCTCGTTGTCGGCCTTCCTGAGCGCGGGCTATGTCTACGTGGGCATGGACCACTTCGCGCTGCCGGGCGATGCGCTGGCCGTGGCCAAGCGCCAGGGCCGGCTGCACCGCAATTTCCAGGGCTACAGCACGCAGCCCGATTGCGACCTGATCGGGCTGGGCGTGTCGGCCATCGGCCGGGTCGGCGCCAGCTACAGCCAGAACGCCAAGACGCTGGCCGAGTATGGCGACCTGCTGGACCAGGGCCGCCTGCCGGTGGTGCGCGGCCTGGCGCTGTCGCGCGACGACCTGGCGCGCCGCGCCGTGATCATGGCGCTGATGTGCCAGGGGCAACTGCAGTTCGAGTCGGTGGAACTGGCCTACCTGATCGAGTTCCGCCACCATTTCGCGGCCGAACTCGAGGCGCTCAAGGCGCTGGCCGACCAGGGCCTGGTGGAGCTGGACGACACCGGCATCCAGGTCACGGCCAGCGGCTGGTTCTTCGTACGCGCCGTGGCCATGGTGTTCGACCGCTACCTGCAGGCCGACCGCAACCGGGCGCGGTTTTCCAAGATCATTTGATGCTTGCCGGACTGGCCGCCACCGCATTGCTGATGGGCCTGGCCGGCGGCCCGCACTGCGTGGCCATGTGCGGCGCGGCCTGCGGTGGGGTGGCGCGGCTGGACGCACGCAGCACGGCGCGCGGCCTCATGTTGTTCCAGGCCGGGCGCATGGCCGGCTACTGCGCGCTGGGCGCATTGGCGGCGGCCTCGGTGCAGGCCATGGGCTGGCTCGGCACGCAGGTCGCGGCGCTGCGGCCGGTGTGGACGCTGTTCCATGTGGCGGCGCTGCTGCTGGGCCTGGTGATGCTCTGGCAGGCGCGCCAGCCGGCATGGATCGGCGGCACGGGGCGGCGCATCTGGGCCGCGGCGCGCTCCCGGGTGGGCACGGCCGGGGCGACGGGAGGCCGTGTCCCAGGCGGGGCGCTGGCCGCGGGCTTTGGCGCGCTGTGGGCTCTCATGCCTTGCGGCCTGCTGTA
The DNA here is from genome assembly GCF_022809125.1 of Variovorax terrae. NCBI lineage: Bacteria > Pseudomonadati > Pseudomonadota > Betaproteobacteria > Burkholderiales > Comamonadaceae > Variovorax > Variovorax terrae. The sequence continues at coordinate 1,433,542 of NZ_JALGBI010000001.1, forward strand.
CTCGGCGCTGTTGGTGGCGGCCTTGTCGGGCAGCGCCTTGCAGGGTGCGGGCGTAATGGCCCTGTTCGCCCTGGGCAGCGGCGCGATGCTGGCCGCCGGACCCTGGCTGTGGCAGCGCCTGCGCGGACGCGGCGCCGGGCAGGGCGCCTGGGGCGTGCGGCTGGCGGGCCTGGCCCTGGCCGTGCTGTCGGCCTGGGCGATCTGGATGGGCCTGGTGGAGCAGACGGCTCCCTGGTGCCTGACGCACTGAACCCCGGCCCGCCGGCCGCCGCCCTCACCGATTCATGGGAGGCCGCAGGCGGCGTGGGTGGCTGATAATCCTCTGAGGTCCCGCGCGCACGCGCGTTCGTTCATGAGGGGAAGCGTTTCGGCATGAGAGAAAAGAAGTTCCTGGTGCGGGCCGCCAGGGTCCTGCTGGCCTGCGTCCTGTCGGTCCTGTTCCTGCATGCCCAGGCGCAGCCCCAGCCTCAATCCCAGCCCGCCCGCCGCATGGCGCTGGTGATGGGCAATGACGGCTACCAGCATGTCAGCAAGCTGCAGAAGGCCGGCAACGATGCCTCGGCGATGGCCCGCGAGCTCAAGGCGGCCGGCTTCAACGTAGTGTTGCAGAAGGACCTGGGCTACCGCGCCATGGTGAAGGCGGTCGAGACCTTTTCGGGGAGCGTGCGCAGCGGCGATCAGGTCGTGGTGTTCTTCGCCGGCCACGGCGTGCAGATCCGCGCCGGCAGCTACCTGCTGCCGGTGGACATCGAGGCCGCCAGCGAGGCCGAGATCGAGAAGACCGCCTACGGCCTGAACGACCTGACCGAGAAGCTGGCCGATGCCAAGGCCGCCTTCACGCTGGTGGTGGTGGATGCCTGCCGCGACAACCCCCTGCGCACCAACAACGGCCGCAGCGTCGGCGGCACGCGCGGGCTGGCCGCCATCGAGCCGCCGCGCGGCCAGATGGTGGTGTATTCGGCCAGCCGCGGCCAGCAGGCGCTGGACCGGCTGAGCGACAAGGACACCAATCCCAACGGCGTGTTCACCCGCGAATTCATCGCCCGCATGCGCCAGCCGGGTGTGCGCGTGGAGGACATGGTGCGCGACGTGCAGGACTCGGTGGAGACGCTGGCCAGGACAATCAACCACGACCAGCGGCCGGCCATCTACAACGAGGCACGCGGCAGCTTCTATTTCTTCGCGCCCGTGGTGGCGCCGGCCGGCACGCAACCGCAATCCCCCCAGTCGCAGGCTGTCCAGGTGGCGATGGCCCGACCGGAGGCTCCAACCGCAGTTCCCGCTTCCATGGCCGCACCAGAGGTATCGCCCGACTCGCTGGCTGGACTCAGGAAAGCCGCCAGTGGCGGCGACGTGGTCGCGATGCTGGAACTGGGCGACCGCCTCACTGCCGGCAACGGCGCCGCGAAGAATCCTCGCGAAGCGCAGAACTGGTACATGAAGGCGGCGGCCGAAGGCAATGTCGTCGCCGAATTCAAGACCAGCGACTCCTACCGCTTGGGCACGGAGGACTATGCCCGCGACGTGGTGAAGATCCTGGCGCTGCCCGTGGAGAACCTCCGCACGGTGTCCGCTGCCGGCAAGGAGTCCGTCGCCCGCCTCGTGCAGGCCGATCCGTTCTTCGACGCGCCGGCGGGCAGCGGCAAGGCAAGCTTTTCATACAAGTCACCGATCGGCGACCACATGCAATTCTTCGGCCATCACACGCTGGAAACGCAGCCCCACGAGGTCGGCTGCACGCGCAACGGCAGGCTGTCGCAGATCGAATACCGCCACCTCGGGTACGGAGGAACGGAGTTCAAGCGCCAGGGCACGTCCCTGCTCGGCGGTCTGCTGCCGCTGGAGGACAAGACGAGCACGGGCATGCTGAGCAGCTATGTGACAGAGCTGACGCAGGTCGACAGCGTCTACGGCCAGCCCTTTCCGCTCACGCCGGGCAAGCGCTTCGGCATGAATTTCAAGCGCCGCAACGATTTTGCGCGGCGGCAATACAACTACCCCGCCAGCATGTCCTGCACGGCCGAAGCCCCGGTGGCGGAAGGCATGCCGCTGCTGTGCCTGTACCGTCACGACGAGGCGCGTTCGCGGTACTTCCTGGCCCGCTACGTCTGGAGCGAATCCACCGGCTGCTTCGTGCAGACCTACGAATCGGCCGGCAATTTCAATTGAACCCGACCATGCCCTCCACCGTATCGACCGCGCGCGCAATCCTCTTTCTCGCCCGATTCATGCTGGCCGCAGCCATGGTGCTCGCTGCCGCGGGCGCCATGGCGCAGGGCCAGCCGCGGCGCATGGCGCTCGTGCTCGGCAACGACGCCTACCAGAACGTTACGAAGCTGCAGAAGGCCGGCAACGACGCCACGGCGATGGCGCGCGAGCTGAAGAGCGCCGGCTTCCAGGTCACATTGGCGAAGGACGTGAACTACCGCGCCATGGTCCGGGCGGTGGAAACCTTCACCGCCAGCCTCAAGGGCGGCGACCAGGTCGTCGTGTTCTATGCGGGCCACGGCGTGCAGGTGCGCTCGGGCAGCTACCTGCTGCCGGTGGACATCGAGGCCGCGAGCGAGAGCGAGATCGAGAAGACCGCCTACGGCCTCGCCGACCTGACCGACAAGCTGGCAGAGGCCAAACCGGCCTTCACCCTGGTACTGGTGGACGCCTGCCGAGACAACCCGCTCAAGTCCAACGGCCGAAGCATCGGCGGCACGCGCGGCCTGTCGGCCGTGGAGCCGCCCAAGGGCCAGATGGTGGTCTATTCCGCCAGCCGCGGCCAGCAGGCGCTGGACAGCCTGAACGACCGAGACAGGAACCCCAACGGCGTGTTCACGCGCGAGTTCATCACCCGCATGCGCCAGCCCGGCGTGCGCATCGAGGAGGTGGTGCGCCAGGTGCAGGATTCGGTCGAGACGCTGGCCCGCACCGTGGGCCATGACCAGCGGCCCGCGATCTACAACGAGGCGCGCGGCAATTTCTACTTCTTCGCGCCGGCGGCCGGCCAGCCAGCCGCCACCGTTGCGATCGCGCCCGCCACCGCCGCGCCGCCCGCCCAGCCGGCGCCGCCCGCGCGCGCTGCCGAGCCGGCCAGCGATCTGGCGCAAGCCGCGGCGAACGGCGACGTCGCGGCCATGCTCGCGCTGGGCGACCAGGCCGCCAGCCAGGCCGAAGCCGACGGCTGGTACCAGAAGGCCGCCGCCGCGGGCAGCGTCGCCGCCAGCTTCAAGCTCGGCCCGCTGGCCAAGGGGCGTCACCCCGCCGACGTCGCGGTCGTGAGCGACATCCTGGCCCGGCTGCCCGGCGACAACGAGCGCAAGGTCAACATCACCGGCTTCGAGGCGGTGAAGGCTTTCGTGGCGAGCGATCCATTCTTTGCCGTGCCCGGCGGCAGCGAGAAGCTGTCGTTCGACCACACGGCGACCGACCTGCGCGTGACGTTCAGCAAGACATGCGCGCGCGCGGGGCAGGTCTTCGCGCTGTCGCAGGTGGTCGATGGCGGGCAGAGCACCACGGAGGGCAGCACCTTGCTGGGCGGGCTCGTCAATTTCGACGTGGCGTCCTCCGCGCGGGGCTATTCCGGCAAGGCCGCGTCGCAGGTGACGCGCATCGACAGCGTGCAGGGGCAGCCCTTCCCGCTCACGCCGGGCAAGGTGTTCAGCCTGGCCTACACCACCACCCGGACCGATGGCGTGGGCCGGCTCTTCGGCTCCGACGTGTCGCAGGCCACCTGGCTCATGACCTGCGGCGTCACGACGGCCCGTGTGAAGAACCCCGCGCAGGCGCCAGTTCCCGAGGGGGCGACCCAGCTCGCATGCCTGACCGTGGCGCGCGGCGCGAAAGGCCTGTGGCAGCCGATCCGGCGGCTCTACTGGCATGAGGCGTCGGGCTGCCTTGTCGATACCCAGTAGCGCCCACCGGACGCCGCGTGGCACTTACCTGCCGAGCGGCGGAAGCTGCGGGGTGGCCGGCCGCAGGCGCGTTTTCCGGACGATGCCGGCCGGATCGAACAGCACCACGAACTCCGCCTGGCCGGCCGCGCGCTGCCGCGCTGCCGCCGGATAGACCCAGACCTCGAAGCCGCTGTCAAAGCGGATCATGCCGGCGCTGCCCAGGGCGGCCAGGACTTCGGCCCTGGTGGTGCCGGGTGGCACCAGGCCGCTGGCCTCCTGCATCGACATCGCCGGGTCACGGAACACCGGCTCGGGCCGGCCGTCGGCGGCGGGCGAGGGCGCCGCGCAGCCGGCGAGCCAGAGGCAACAGCAGGCCGCGACTGCCGCGGCGCAGGCGGTGCGCGGGCGCGCCGTGCCGCCTCTCATGGCGCGCCCTCCATGTACTCGAATTCGACCCGCGTGTCGTCCGGCCAACTGCCGTCTTCCAGCGGCACGAAGTAGGTCCGGTCGACCAGCGCCTCGCAGTCGCAATAGGGCAGTTCGTTTTTCAGCGCGGGGTCGTCGCTTGCCCCGGCATACAGCTTGTCGACGGGCAGCACCTCCCGCCGCGCTCCGTGGACCAGCGTCACGCTGAACAACGGGCGGTCCGCGAAGAAGAGGTAGCGCGGGTTCTTGCGGCTGCAATAGGCTGGCGTGTCCATCACCGCGCTCGCCAGGCGGCCCAGGAAGCTGTCGGTGTCCGACACCAGGCCGGCCTCCATGCCCACCTGGCATTCCAGCCGCAGGTCGCCCAGGCGCCGGCTGCCGGGCGGCAGGCCCGGCGTGCGGATGTCGGCGCGCCAGGTCATGCTGCGGGCCTTGCGGTCGGGGATGACCTGCGCGTTTTCGTCCAAGGCCTTCTGGTTGCGTGCCAGGGTGAACGTGTTGTCGGCTGCCAGCTCGACGGGAAAGTCCGCCGTGGTGCCGACGACGTCGAGCGAGATGCCGGCCATGTCCGTGCCGCGGGCGCGCGGGTAGAGCCGAAAGCGCAGCGCGGCGGCCGGCGCCAGCGCGCGGTGCGCCTCGAAGTAGTCCATGCCGCGGATCATCCGCCGGTAGGACTTCTCCACCGGATCGGGGTTGGCCTTGGCAGTGACCGTGATCTGCGGCAGCGCGCCGCCGCTTTGCGCGCTCGCCGTCAGGCACACGCCGCAGAGCGCGGCCGAGAGGGCTGCAAGAAGGGCGATCCTGGCGGTGGCCTGAAAACAGAGCAAGAGCGGCTCCTGGAGTGCACCCGACCATGCTAGGCTGCGGCGGGCCTCGCTTCTGTAGGAAATTGGCGCGATCTTTCCGTGGCGCCAGCCTTCAGCGCCGCACCACGTAGCGCACGAAGGGGTCGGCCTGGCTGAACTGGTCGTACAGGCGGCGCGCCGTGGCGTTGTCGCGGTGCGTGACCCAGTACAGGCGGGCCCAGCCCTGGCGGGCCATGGCGTCCTGGAGCCACTGCAGCAGGGCCTTGCCCGCGCCGCTGCCGCGTGCGGCGGGCGAGACGAACAGATCCTCCAGGTAGCAGACCGGCTGGGTCTCCCAGGTGTTGTCGTGGACCACGTAGTTGGCGAAGCCACAGACCCGGCCCTCGGCTTCGGCCACGGCGCACTTCACCGGCGAGGTGGGGTCGCAGATGCGCGCCCAGGTGTGGGCGGTCACGGCCTCGCTGATGCTGGCCTGGTAGAAATCGCAGTAGCCGCGCCAGAGCAGGCGCCAGGCCGCTTCATCGGACGCGAGGGCGGGGCGGACAAGCGTTCTTGGCATGCCGGCATGGTAACGGACGGCTGCCCGGCTACAGCTGCCGTGCCAGCAGCTGCGCCACGTGAATGGCTTCGCGCTGCGCGCCGTCGCGGATCTGGTGCCGGCAACTGGTGCCGTCGGCCACCACGATCGCGTCGGGCCGGGCGCGCACCGCGGGCAGCAGGCTCAGCTCGGCCATCTGCATCGACACCTCGTAGTGGCTGGCCTCGTAGCCGAAGCTGCCGGCCATGCCGCAGCAGCTGGACTCGATCAGTTCCGGCTGCGCGCCCGGAATGAGCTTGAGCACCTCCAGGATCGGGCTGACCGCGCCGAAGGCTTTCTGGTGGCAGTGGCCGTGCAGCAGCACGGGCTGCGTCACGGGCCGCAGCCGCGACTTGAGTGTTTCCAGCCGGCCGGCGGCTGCCTCGCGCGCCAGAAACTCCTCCAGCAGCAGCGCGTGCCGGGCCACCGTCTGGGCCGCCTCGCCCAGGCCCATCGCCAGCGCCTCGTCGCGCAGGGTCAGCAGGCAGGAGGGCTCCAGCCCGACGATGGCGATGCCTTTCTCGGCGAAGGGCAGCAGGGCCTCCACCAGTTCGCGCACTCGGGCCCTGGCCTGGTCGACGCGGCCGCCGGACAGGTCGGTGCGGCCGCAGCACAGCGCCTTGCCGTTTGCTACTTTTTTTGTAGCAACAAATGACGTGTAGCCGCCGACCTCGAGCACTTTCAAGGCCGAAAATGCGTTGCCGGACTCGAAATGGCCGTTGAAGGTGTCCACGAACAGCACCACGGGCTTGTCGGCGGCCAGCAGCTCGTCGCGCGTGGCGGTCTTGGGCGGCGCATTGAAGAAGGTTCGCCGCTGCCACTGTGGCAGCGTGCGCCTGGCCGAGAAGCCCAGCAGCTTTTCGCTGGTCCAGGCCAGGCCGGGCAGGCGGTCGCGCAGGTTCAGCAGCGGAGCCAGCCGGCTGGCCAGGCCAGCGTAGTCGGGCAGGCTGGCGACCAGCCTGTCCTTGAGCGTGTGGCCGTGCCGCGCCTTGTAGTGGTGCAGGAACTCCACCTTCATCTTCGCCATGTCCACGCCGGTGGGGCAGTCGCGCTTGCAGCCCTTGCAGCCCACGCACAGGTCCAGGGCCTCGTAGGCGGCCTCGCCGGTGAAGGCCTCGGGGCCGAGCTGCCCGCTGAGCGCCTGGCGCAGCGTGTTGGCGCGTCCGCGCGTGAGGTGCTTCTCGTCACGCGTGACGCGGTAGCTCGGGCACATGGTGCCGGCGTCGAACTTGCGGCAATGGCCGTTGTTGTTGCACATCTCCACGGCCTTGGCAAAGCCCTGGGCCGGGTCGCCGCCGGTGCCGGGGGCGGTGGTCTTTTCGGTGGCCGGGTCGTTCTGAACGTTCCAGGCCGACCAGTCGAGCGCCGTCTGCAGCGGGATCACCCGGTAGCTCGGCGGGAAGCGCATCAGCCGCGTGTCGTCCATCTTCGGCGGGTTGACGATGCGCTGCGGGCTCAGCAGGTTGATCGGGTCGAGCCGTTGCTTGATCTCGGCGAAGGCCTGCGTGATCTTCGGCCCGAACTGCCACTCGATCCATTCGCCGCGGCACAGGCCGTCGCCATGCTCGCCGCTGTAGGCGCCCTTGTATTTTCGCACCAGGGCCGCGGCTTCCTCGGCAATGGCGCGCATCTTGGGCGCGCCGTCGCGCCGCATGTCGAGGATGGGGCGCACGTGCAGCGTGCCGACGGAGGCGTGGGCATACCAGGTGCCCTTGCTGCCGTGCTTGCGGAACACCTGGGTCAGCGCGTCGGTGTATTCCGCCAGGTGCTCCAGCGGCACGGCGCAGTCCTCGATGAAACTCACCGGCTTGCCGTCGCCCTTGAGGCTCATCATGATGTTGAGGCCGGCCTTGCGTACCTCCCACAGGTTCTTCTGCGGGGCGTCGTCGATCATCTCGACCACCGAGCCGGGCAGGCCGAGGTCGCCCATCAGCTCGACCAGCTGCCGTATCTTGGGCGTGATGTCGGCCTTGGAGGCGCCGGAGAATTCCACCAGCAGCACCGCGTCGGGCTTGCCGCCGTTGATGCGGGGCGACAGCGCGGTGCGGATGGTGGGCGCGAAGGCCGGGTTCTGCAGCGCCAGCTCGAGCATGGTGCGGTCCACCAGCTCGACCGCGGTGAGCGCGGCGCCGCCCATCTTGACGATGTGCTGCGCCGAGTCCATGGCCTTGTAGAAGGTGGGGAAGTTCACCACGCCCAGCACCTTCGCGCGCGGCAGCTCGGCCAGGCGCAGCGTGAGCGAGCGGGTCAGCGCCAGCGTGCCCTCGCTGCCGATCAGCAGGTGGGCGAGGTTGACCGAGCCGTCGGCCGTGTAGGGCTTCTCGTTCTGGTTGCGGAAGATGTCGAGGTTGTAGCCCGCCACGCGGCGCAGCACCTTGGGCCAGCGCTGCTCGATCTCGGGTGCCAGATCGTCGGCGAGCTGGCGCACGAAGTCCCCGATCTGCCTCGCCGTTCCGCTGCTGTCGTCATAGCGGCCGAAGCGGTGCGGGCCGCCATCGGACAACCAGGCCGTGGCGCCGAGCACGTTGTGCACCATGTTGCCGTAGGCGATGGAGCGGCTGCCGCAGGAGTTGTTGCCCGCCATGCCGCCCAGCGTGGCCTGTGCGCTGGTGGATACGTCCACGGGGTACCACAGGCCATGCGGCTTCAGCGCGGTGTTCAGGTGGTCGAGCACGATGCCGGGCTCCACCTCCACGCTGCGCCGGGCCGCGTCCAGGTCGAGGATCCGGCGCACATGCTTGGCATGGTCGATCACCAGCCCCGCGCCCACGGTCTGCCCGCACTGGCTGGTGCCGCCGCCGCGGGCGATCACCGGCACCCGCAGATCGCGGCAGATGGCCAGCGCCGTCGCCACCTCGTCGGCGCTGCGCGGCACGAACACACCGACCGGCATCACCTGGTAGATCGAGGCATCGGTGGCATAGCGGCCGCGGTCGGCCGGCGAGAACAGGACTTCGCCCTGCGTTTCGGCGGCCAGCCGCGCGGCCAGGCGGCCCGCGACTTCGTTGCTGGCTTGCGAGACGCGGTCGTAGGCGCGGTCGGCAGTGTCCCGCGCGATCTTCAGGGGGAGGGGGGCGTTCATGGGCAGGGGTGGGAGGGGTGTCAGGCCTGGGCGGGGGCCGTGTCGTGCGAGGCGCGCAGTTGCGCGACCACCGCCTTGAGCTTGTTGTCCAGGTGCGAGGCCATCACCGCGCGCATGGCGGCGCCGTCGTGCGCGCTCAGGGCAGCCACCATCTGTTCATGCTCGCGGACCGCATCGCGCCATTTGCCTTCGTCCTGGTTGGAGCGAAAGCGCAGGGCCTGCAGCCGCGCATTGACCTGGTTGTAGGTGGCGGTGAGCACCGGGTTCTTGGCGGCGGCGTTGATCGCGCGGTGGATCAGCGCATTGAGCCGGTAGTAGTTGGAGAGGTCGCGCCGCGTCCAGGCCGCGAGCATCTCGAAATGCATGGCCTTGATCTCGGCCAGCTCTTCCTCCGTGATGCGCTGCGCCGCGAGTTCACCCGACTGCATTTCCAGCCCGGCCATGACTTCGAAGGTGTTGCGCACGTCCGCCTCGGACAGCTCCACCGCGATCGCACCGCGGTTGGGCAGCAGTTCCACCAGGCCTTCGGCCGCCAGCATCTTGATCGCCTCGCGCAGCGGCGTGCGCGAGACCGCGAGCACCTCGCACAGCTCGCGCTCGTTGAGCTTGGCACCCGGCGCGATGCGGTTTTCCACCAGCATCTGGCGCAGGCGATGCGCCACCTGCTCATGCAGGGCGGCACGTGGGATGGAAATGATTTCAGCACTCATGCGGAGAATTGTATTCAAAATTTCTTCAAAGAAATGCAAATTTCAGAGATAAAAAATTTGACAAATGAATTTTGTATGCAAAAATCTCCAAAAATTCACGAAAGGACCCTGACATGCTGACGCTCGACTTCCATCCCACGGGACGCCATTTCCTGCAGATTCCGGGGCCCTCGCCGGTGCCCGACCGCATCCTGCGCGCGATGAGCCTGCCCACCATCGACCACCGCGGCCCGGAGTTCGGCGCGCTCGGCCTCAAGGTGCTCGCAGGCATCCGCCAGATCTTCCAGACCCGGCATCCGGTCGTGATCTATCCGGCCTCGGGCACCGGGGCCTGGGAGGCCGCGCTCGCCAACACGCTGAGCCCGGGCGACTCTGTGCTGATGTTCGAGACGGGGCATTTCGCCTCGCTGTGGAACCGGATGGCCACGCGCCTGGGCCTGAAGCCCGAGTTCCTGGGCCTGCCCGGCGCCGAAGGCTGGCGCCACGGCGTGCAGGCCGGCATGATCGAAGAGCGCCTGAAGGCCGATACGCAGCACGCCATCAAGGCCGTGTGCGTGGTGCACAACGAAACCTCCACCGGCGTGACCAGCGACATCGCCGCCGTGCGCCGCGCCATCGACGCCGCGAAGCACCCCGCGCTGCTGCTGGTGGACACCATCTCGGGCCTGGCCTCCGCCGACTACCGCCATGACGAGTGGGGCGTGGACGTCACCGTGAGCGGTTCGCAGAAGGGCCTGATGCTGCCGCCGGGCATCAGCTTCAACGCCGTTTCGCCCAAGGCCCTCGAAGCCAGCCGAACGGCGCGCCTGCCCAAGGCGTTCTGGGCCTGGGACGAGATCATCGAGATGAACCAGACCGGCTACTGGCCCTACACGCCCAACACCAACCTGTTGTACGGCCTGAACGAGGCCTGCGACATGCTGCTGAGCCAGGGGCTGGACACGGTGTTCGCGCGCCACCGGCGCTGGGGCGAGGGCGTGCGCGCGGCGGTGCGGGCCTGGGGCCTGGAGATCCAGTGCGCCGACCCGGCGCTGTACTCACCCGTGCTCACCGGCGTGATGATGCCCGAGGGGGTGGACGCCGATGCCGTGCGCAAGATCGTCTACGAGCGCTTCGACTGCTCGCTGGGCACAGGCCTGGGTAAGGTCCGGGGCCGCATGTTCCGCATCGGCCACCTGGGCGACTGCAACGACCTCACGCTGATGGCTGCGCTGGCCGGCTGCGAGATGGGCTTCCGTCTGGCAGGCGTGAAGCTCGCGGGCTCGGGCGTGCAGGCGGCGATGGATTACTTCGCCGGCCATCCGGCGAGCCTGGACCTGCGCCGCGCGGCGTGAGCCGGGTGCTATTGATTTCGTAGCGTTCCGTCACCGCCTGGCCTGGACCTCCGGGCGGTTTTATTCAAAAACAGGAGACAAACCGTGCAACGCAGAACTTTCATCGCCGCAACGACGGCCAGCGCCGCCACGCTGGCCGCCCCGATGCTCCGGGCCCAGACCCTGCCCAGCGGACCGATCCGCATCGTCGTCGGCTTTCCGCCCGGCGGCGGCACCGACGCGCTGGCCCGCGTGGTGGCGCAAAAGCTTACCGAGATGTGGAAGATGTCGATCGTGATCGACAACAAGGCCGGCGCGGCCGGCGTGATCGCCGCCGACTACGTGGCCAAGCAGCCCAGCGACGGCCACACGCTGCTGATGGCGCACATCAACAGCCATGCGCTGGCGCCCAGCCTGGTGCCCAGGCTGGGCTACAACGTGGAGCGCGACTTCGTGCCCATCGTGCTGGTGGGCGTGACGCCCAACCTGCTGATCTGCAACGAGCAGCAGCCGGCCAGGACGGTGAAGGATCTGGTGGCGCTGTGCAAGGCCCAGCCCGGCAAGATCAGCTTCGCCTCGGCCGGCGGCGGCTCGGCCCAGCATCTGGCGTTGGAGATGTTCAAGCTGCGCGCCGGCATCGACGCGCTGCACGTGCCCTACAAGGGCTCGGGCCCGGCGCTGACCGACCTGATCGGCGGCCAGGTCAACTACTGCTTCGAGACCATGACCTCGGCCACGCCCCATGTGAAAAGCGGCAAGGCCATCGCGCTGGCGCAGACGCGCGTCAAGCGCGCCAAGGGCCATCCCAACGTGCCGACCATGGACGAGCAGGGCTTCGCCGGCTTCGACGCCACCACCTGGTACGGCCTGGTCGGCCCCGGCAAGCTGCCCGCCGCCATGGCGCGCCGCATGAACGAGGACGTGAACAAGGTCATGGCCATGCCCGATGTGATCGAGAAATTCGACCAGTACGGCGCCGAGGACGGCGGCGGCACGCCCGAGCGCTTTGGTGAGTTCATGCGCAGCGAGCAGCAGAAGTGGGCCCGCGTCATCAAGGACGCCAACGTCAAGGTCGACGCCTGAGGGCTAGCCTTTGCGCTCGGCGGGCGCGTGCCGGATGACGTGAAAGCCCTCCTGCGCCAGCGGGGGCGTGAAGTGGCGGGTGATCTCGTCGAACTGGGCATCCGTCGTCTGGAACGGATGCAGGCCCGACGCGTTGCGCGCCTGCAGGCGTGCCTTGCAGATGCCGTCGGGCACATCGAGAAAGTGCAACTGGTGGGACGCGCCTGCACTCTCGAACACACCTCTGGCCCACTGCCGGCTCTGCGGCGTGTTGGAGGGGAGGTCGAGCACCACGCTCACGCCAGCGCGAAGCAGCGCCTCCAGGTGGCCGGCCATGGCGCTGCGCAGCCTGGCGGCGCAGCGCACATAGTCCGGCAGCGCCTGGATCTCGCCAGGGTACAGGCGCGAGAGCCAGTCATCCTCGCTGACGAGCACGGTGCGCGGCCCGGTGGCCAGGTGCGCGGCCAGTGTCGATTTGCCGGAGCCGATCTTGCCGCAGACGATGTGGAGCACCGCCGGTTCGGTTGCTGCGGCGGCGGCATGCGGCGCGGGTTCGCTCGATTGCATTTGCTTCTTCTTGAAGTGAAAACTCCTGGAGGCAGGCACAAAAAAACCCGCCTCGTGGGGCGGGTTGTGATGGCTGCTCAGCCGGCGTCCTAACCCACCATTCGTTGAATGGCACGAATCAGGGTGTTGGGCGACGAGCAGATCATGGGGAAGATGCTAACAGATGGCTGCAGCGCCTACTGCTGCCCAGCGGATTGCGCATGGACCGACCCGCCCACGTCCCACTCTATGCGAGGGCCTGCGGCCTTACCGGCTGCGTGGAGCTTCTCAATGAGCGACTTGCGGTGTGCAGTACCCACAAGGAACACACCGCAGGTGCGAGCCGTGGAGGCGCAGTACGCACGAATGTTCCCGAGCATCTCCAGATCGCGCCGTTCCATCAAGTCTCGCGCTTGTGCGTAGATTTTGCGTAAGCGCGAATTACCGATGTACTCGATTGTTCCCAGCATCTCACGATAGATGTCAGCCCATGCCTGGATGCACTCGTCACTGTTGAGGTAGGTAAACCCTCCTTGGCGCGCCCGGTCCGTTTCGAGGTCCATCAGGCGACGAAACTCAGGACTCGTGCGCTCGATGGCGCGACTTACCTCCTTCCAACCTTGGAAGAAGGAGTCATCTGGCTTTGGCGAGTCGACCGCGACTGTGTCGAACGAGTGGGTGTCGGCGTAGCGCGCGATAGCGATCGACTCTACCGTTTCGTGGGAGCCGTCCCTCCACGCATCAATATGCGTTCGCGGAATCTCCGCGAAGACGACCTCGGGCTGAATGCGCTCAAGAATTTCAAGAAGCGCCGAAGCAGTCACGGCGCCGCACTCCTCGTGATACGTCCCAATAAGCGATATGTGCATCGTGCGACCTGGCAGAACAATATGAGGATCAGGGGGAAGGGGCTGCGCCATCACTGCCCCGGCGCTGCGCAACATTTGAGCATGCAACTGGACGGCCAGCCAAGTTGTTGGTGTGGCTGAAGCGGGCTCTGGCCGGCAACGCCTCCTAGCCGGGACTGTGAGTTAGTAGGGCGCGCCGAAGACGGCTGTTTCCGATCATGCCAGGGGCCGCTGCCGCTGACGATGCCCGATCCATCTTCGACATCCGCTTGGTTAGATTAGGTGCCGAAGACTTCATTGTTGCGCCGACCCGCTGCGGCCTTCGATGCTCATTCTCAATCCGTCCTCCCGCGAAGAACGGTCAGCCAAGGGATGCTTGGGGCGTTGGCATCCGCTGCGGCCTGGGGTGCTCACTCGGCGGCGGAGCATTTGAAGAAATTGAATGCGGCCTTTGTCCACCGACGCAAACGCTGCCCTCCCGATCGCTCGGGAGGGCAGCGTTCGCACTGTCGCCTATTTGGCTGCGACCTTCGCGTTCGAGGCAGCCTGTTCGATCAACTCGGCGACGGCTTGCGGTTTCGATACGTAGACCGCGTGGCTGCCCCCGGTTTCCACGACGGTGGCGCCGGCGCGCTTGGACATGAGGCGTTGCGCGGGCGGCGGGATCATCTTGTCGTCGGCAGCGACCAGGTACCAGCTCGGCTTTGACTTCCATGCCGGATCAGAGACCGCGCCACCCAGTGCATCGACACCCCAGGGCACTTGCGAGTTGGCCATGAACGCCGCGGTGTCACTGTTCACGTCGGCGGCGAACGAGGCGGCAAACTTTGCCTTGTCCAGCAGCAGGAAGCCATCTTGCGGAGGCAGGATGGGGGGCACCGGCGCGCCGGGTTGCGGGTCCTTGATCAGCGTGTTGACGGATTCGCCCTTGTCGGGAGCGAACGCGGCGATGTAGACCAGGCCCGCGACCTTGTCGTGATTCCCTGCCTCGGTGATCACGACGCCCCCATAGGAATGCCCGACCAGGACGACGGGCCCGGGCTGCGCCGCAATCGCACGCTTGGTGACGGCCACGTCGTCGGCCAGCGAAATCGTCGGGTTCTGGACGATGGTCACCTCGTAGCCATCCTTTTTCAGGATCTTGTAGACGCCTTCCCAACCCGACCCGTCAACGAACCCTCCATGCACGAGGACGATGCTCGGCTTGGCCGCATTGGCAGGCGTTGCGGCCGCCGCGCCACCGCCTGTGGCAAGCAGGGCTGCGCTCATGGCGATGGAAACGAACTTGGAGGACTTGAACATAGACATTTGAGACTCCTACTGCGCGCATATGCGCGCTGAAACACGAAAGTGCGATGGAGGAACGCCTTTGAAAGCCGCACCCAAATCTTTCAAGGGTGAGGTAATACTAGTTTAAATAATTTAAGTGTCAAGTATTTATTTTTAAAGTATTTCCGGTGTTCGGAAAAACGGGGGTGTCTGGAGACGTTCGCGGCGAGTCGTCGCTTGCCGTCACACCAAGCGTATCGACCCGCACGCCCTTCGTCGGCCAAGTCTGTCTACCTTGGCCGGAAGCTTAGGAGGGCTTTGAAGCCGGGACACGCCCAGTGCCTGGCCCAGGCTTGGTGGATGGACATCTTGTCAACAGCCTTGTGTCCGCCTGAATGCATCCTGTAGCCCATGCCCTCGGTTGTACTGATCTCACTCATCGGACTCGCACCGGTATTTTTTTCTTGGCTTCTGTTGTGCCGCCACCTGCGACCGCATCTGGAGAACTGGTTAACTCCAGGATGATCTGGTCCGCCACTCACGCAACTCTACGTGGCAGGTGCAGACGCCGCCTGCGTTCGACGCTAGCTGGTTCGTGCCGAATATGAATATCTCGCGCGATATGGGAAGCGCCCCGGTGCTCCAATACAGCCATACGTCAGCCATGCTTGTTGACATGATTTTTCTTTTGGCCTGTAGAAGATGAACTTGCGCGCTGGCGTGTTTCGAGGCCCTCATGATGCGGAGCAATCGCTGGATATCCGGCGATGAAGACGGACAGGCCACGTCGCTACGGCCGTACAAGGCAGGTCAGCCGTTCGCCTCGCGCGGACCAAACATGATGATGGCCATGCCAATGAAGCAGACGGTGACACCCACCCAGTCGCTGGCCGAAGGCGTGACCTTGTCCACGGCCCATAACCATACGATGGCCACCCCGATGTAGACGCCTCCGTAGGCAGCGTACACGCGGCCTGCGGCTGTGGGGTGAAGGGACAGCATCCACGCAAAGAGCGCCAGGCTCAGCGCGGCCGGGACGAGCAGCCAGGCTGATTTGCCCTCTTTCAAATAGAGGTACGGCAGATAACAGCCAACGATTTCCGCGAGCGCGGTCACGATGAAGAGCCCGAGAGTCTTGAAAACATCCATGGCCGCCATTCTGCGCCACGAGCCATGAAGAATGGTCTGCCGACTCGGAGCCTCTGGCGGACTGGTGCCGATGCGGTGCACCCCGCTCAGCGCGCCGCCACCTGCTCCCGGATGCGTAGCGCACTGAACAGCCCGGCCACCGCGGCGAAGCCGGCGGCCAGGAACAAGGCGATCACCGGACCCTGGCCGTCGCTCGGGCTGTAGATGCTGAAGATGGTGGCCAGCAGCACGGCGCCCAGGGTCTGGCCGGTCAGGCGCGCGGTGCCCAGCATGCCGCTGGCACCGCCGCTGCGGTGGCTCGGCGCCGAGGTGATGATGGTGTGGTTGTTGGGTGACTGGAACATGCCGAAGCCCAGGCCGCACAGCGCCATGCGCCAGACGATGTCGGCATTGCCCGGCTGCGTGGGCAGCGTGGCCAGCAACAGCAGGCCGGCGGCCATCGTCCCCAGGCCGATGCCGCCGAGCAGGCCGCCCGGGTAGCGGCCGATGAGGCGGCCCGCCAGCGGCGCCATCGCCACGATGCCCAGCGGCCAGGCCGTGAGCAGCAGGCCGGCCTGCACATGAGTGCGGCCATAGCTGTCCAGCAGCAGGAAAGGCAGGCCCGCCAATGCCAGGATCTGGGCGCAGAAGGCGCTGACCGAGGTGCACATCGACAGCGCGAACACCGGGATGCGCAGCAGGTCCAGCGGGAACAGCGGCACCGCCTCGTTCCACTGGCGCCGCACATACACCACGCCCGCCGCCACGCCCGCCGCAAGTTCGGCCAGAGCCAGCCAGGGCATACCGCCGCCATGCGTGCCCAGGGTGTCGGCGCCGAGGAAGATCAGCCCGAACATCAGCGCGTTGAGCACGATGTCCACCGGCGACCAGCGCACGCGGCCGGGCGCGGCCACCGGATTGCGGGGCAGGGCGCGGGAACCCAGCGCCAGCACCAGCAGGCCCAGCGGCAGGTTGATGATGAACAGCCAGGGCCAGGACGCCACCGAGAGAATGGCCGCCGCGATCGACGGGCCGGCCACCGAGGACGCCGCCACCACCATCGAGTTGATCGCGATGCCGCGGCCCAGCAGCCGCTTGGGATAGATCTGGCGCACCAGCGCGGCGTTCACGCTCATGAGCCCAGCCGCGCCCAGCCCCTGCAGCGCGCGCGTGGCGGCCAGCATCGGCAGCGAAGTGGACAGCGCGCAGCCCAGCGAGGCCAGGGTGAACAGCGCCATGCCGGTCAGGTAGACCCGGCGGTAGCCGACGATGTCGCCCAGCGTGGCCAGCGGCAGCAGCAGCGCCAGCGTGGCGATCTGGTAGGCGTTGATGACCCAGATCGAGGTCGCGGCGCTGGCCTGCAGGTCGCGTGTGATGCCGGGCAGCGCCAGGTTGACGATGGTGCCGTCAAGCACCGACACCGCGATGCCCAGAACGATCACCCCCAGTGCGCGCAGGCGCTGGGTCGCGGGCAAACCATCCTGAACCTGCATCTGAGCCGTGCTGCGCCAATGAAAAACGGCCTGGAGGCCGTGGGAGGAGGGGCCGCTGTCGCGTGGCCCCGGGATGGCTGGCATTGTAGGCCGTGGTGCGCAGGGCTGTAGCGCGCTCAGGAATCGGGCAGGCGCAGCCCGAGCTGCGCGAAAGCCTGCTCGCCCTGCGGCGTGACGCTCACCGCGCGGCTGTGCTTGCGCCGCTCGATCCAGCGTTCGGCCGCGGCGTGCTCGGCCAGCGCCGCCCCCAGCGAGCCGCCCAGGTGGTCGCGCCGTTCCGACCAGTCGAGGCAGCGGCAGGCGAACTGGCGCCGGCGCGCCCGCGCCGCCTCGACGTCGATGCCCAGCGCGGCCAGCGCCCGGGTGCCGCGCGGGGTGAGTTCGAGCTGCCGCAGCGTGGCTGCCGGGTCGTCCTGCAGCCATTGCCGCTTGAGCAGCAGTGCCAGCAGCCCGGTGCCCAGGCTGCCGGCCAGGTGGTCATAGCAGTAGCGCGCGCGGCGCATCGGGTCGTCGGTGCGCGCGGCGGCCGGGGCCTCGCGCACGCGCGGCGCCACCCGCATCATGGTCTCGACGAGTTGAGCCACCTGGTCGCTGGCGAAGCGGAAGTACTTGTGGCGGCCCTGCGAGGCGACGGCCAGCAGGCCGTCGTCGAGCAGCCGGCGCAGATGGGCCGTGGCCGTGGCCGGTTCGATGCCCGCGCCCAAGGCGAGCTCCTTGGCCGTGAGCGCCCGGCCCTCCATCAGCAGCGCCAGCATCTGGATGCGCCGGGCATCGCCCACGGCGGCGGCCAGGCGTGACAGGTCGGGGGCTGCGTTCATGGCGGGATGATAGTGGCGAAGGGTTTCAGCGAGGCGCCCGCACCCGCCGCGCCGGCGCGGCCATGGCCGCCACGCCGGCGACCACGCAGGCCAGCCCGGCCCAGACGCCGGGCGTCAGGCTTTCGCCGAGGAACAGCGCGCCGATCAGCACGCCGATTGGCACGCGCAGGTAGGCCTGCGCCGTGACGCCGACCGGGCCCAGTGTGCGCACCAGGCGGAAATACAGCACAAAGGCGAGGGCGGTGCAAAACACGGCGAGCCCCAGCAGCGCGAACACGGAGCCGGCCGAGGGCGTCAGCGTCCAGGGCCGCTCGAAGCACAGGCTGAGCGGCACCAGGATCGCCGCGCCGCACAGCAGCGATCCGGTGGCCGGCATCATCGGGTCCAGCGCCTGGAAGTTGCGCCCGAAAACGGCGGCGCCCGCGAAGCAGACCGTGGCGGCGACGATGGCCAGTTGCGCCGCAAGCTGCCGCCCCAGCCCGTCGAACGCCTGCGGGCCGACGATCAGGCAGATGCCCGCGAGGCCGGCGGCCACGCCCGCCAGTTGCCGGCGCGTCGGCGGCACCGGCGTGAAGGCCTGGGTGAGCAGGAAGGCGAACACCGGCGAGGTGGAGTTCAGGATCGTGGCCAGCCCGGCGTCGACCGACTGCTCGGCCCAGGCGATCAGCGTGAAGGGGACCACACTGTTGAGGCAGGCCTGGAACAGGAAGCGGCGCCAGGTCGCGCCGTCGCGGGGCAGCGCCATGCCGCGCCAGCGCAGGATGAGCAGCAGCAGGCCGCCGGCCACCAGAGTGCGCCCCGCGATCAGGGTGAGGGGCGGGATGGTGGCCACGCCGAGCTTGATCAGCGTGTAGGAGCCGCCCCAGAGCGTGGCGAGCACGGCCAGCCAGGCCAGCTCGATCGCGTGGCCGCTGCGATGGGCAGGCGAGGAAGTCATGGCAGGAGCGCGCAGGGCATGGCAGAGGTGCAGAGCATGCCGTGACGGTAGCGCCGCGGCGGCGGGCTGTCGAGCAGCAATGCTTTGGCCTGGGCCAAACCATGGAATCCGAGAGGCGCATGCAGGCATGGTTTGTCCAAGGCCAAACCGTTGATGCTCGACAACGCGGGGCGGCCTCGACACACTTCAGTCCATGCCTGCCCCTCTTCATGCACTCGACGCGGTCACGCACCCCGACCCGTACCCGTTCTACCAGCAACTGCGCCGGCAGCCGCCGCTGCACTTCGACACGCACAACCGCCTGTGGATCGCCAGCCGCGCCGAGGTGGTGGCCGAGGCCTTCGCCCACCCGGCCCTGCGCGTGCGGCCGCCGCAGGAGCCCGTGCCCCGCGCGCTGGCGGGCACGGCGGCGCGCGAGGTCTTCGCGCTGCTGGTGCGCATGAACGACGGCGCCTTCCATGCGCAGCACCGGCCTGCGGTGGCTGCCGCGGCAGCGCGCTGGAGCCTGCCGCAGGTGCACGAGGCCAGCCGCGCGGCGGTGCCGGCCTTGCGCGAGGCGCTGGACGTGAACGACTTTCTCACGGCGCTGCCGGTCGCCGTGATGGCCAGGCTGCTGGGCGTGCCCACGGCACAGCAGGGCCTGACCGTGCAGTGGGTGCACGACTTCACGCGCGGCATCGCGCCGGGGGCGTCCGCCGAAGCGGTGGCGCAGGGCGTTGCGGCCGCGCAGCACCTGATGGCGCAGGGCCAGGCTCTGGGCCTGGATCGCGTGCAGGCGGCCAACCGGGTGGCCCTGATGCAGCAGTCGCTGGACGCGACGGCGGGCCTGCTGGGCAACACCGCCTGCCTGCTGCGCCAGCAGCCCGGCCTGGGCGAAACGCTCGCGGCATCGATGGACCAGGCCCGGCTTCTGGTGGCCGAGGTGGCGCGCTGGGATGCGCCGGTGCAGAACACTCGGCGCTACGCGGCGCAGGACACGGTGCTGGCCGGCCAGCCGCTGCGCCAGGGCGAGGGCGTGCTGCTGGTGGTGGCCAGCGCCAACCGCGATGAAGCGCTGAACCCGCAGCCCGAACGCTTCGAGGCGCAGCGCGCCCACCGCCGCAGCTTCACCTTCGGCGCGGCGGCGCATGCTTGCCCGGGGGAGGCGATTGCTATCGAAATCGTAGCGTCCTGCGTCCAGCTGGACTGGACCTCCGGCGGTTTTGATTCATTTTTCGGGCGTTGCACGGGCTACCGGCCGCTGTCCAACGTGCGCATCCCGGTTTTTTCTGTCGATTGAATGGAAACAAGGAGTCCATGCCATGGTGTCCGTGATCTTTGAAGTCTGGCCGCATCCGGCGCATCGCGAGGGCTACCTCGACTGGGCCGCGCAGCTCAAGAACGAGCTGCTGAAGATGGACGGCTTCATTTCCATCGAGCGCTTCCAGAGCCTGACCGAGCCGGACAAGCTGCTGTCGCTGCAGTTCTGGCGCGACGAGTCCTGTCTCACGGCCTGGCGCAATCTGGAAGCGCACCGCGCGGCGCAGGCGGCCGGGCGCGCCACCATGTTCAAGGAGTACCGCCTGCGCATTGCCGAGGTGATCCGCGACTATGGCCTGAACGAGCGCGAGCAGGCGCCGGCCGATTCGCGGGCCGCGCACGGCTGAGCGCGGGCCTGACTGGGCTCAAAGCCCGATCAGCCGGGCCTGCTTGTCCAGGCAGGCCCGCACGTGGCTGATGAGCGCCGCGTCCGCGCCATGGGCCTGCAGCATCAGGGCTGCCTGCAGGTGAACCGTGTCCGAGACCTGCTCGATGATCGCCTCGGCTTCGGCCGCGGGCAGGCCGAACTGCGGGGCTGCCTCGCGCGCCAGGTCCAGGTGCGCCTCCAGCCGGCCGGGAAGAATGGCCAGTGCCTGGTAGCCCAGGTTGGTGAGCTGCATCACCAGGTCGAACGCGGGCGCCAGCCGGTAGCGGCCGTTGGCCTGCAGCAGCACGCCGTGGTTCTTGACGTGGTCGTCGCTGTTGTCGGCCACCAGGTTGAAGACCATGCGCCGGTACAGCTGCCGCAGGTCGGGCAGGGGGGCGGCGCACCACTGCCGGATGGCCTGCGCCAGCTCGACATAGCTGCCGTCGCTGCTTTCGTAGCGCACATTCAGCACGGCGGCGGCCGACAGGTAGTGGTGGCGGCGTTCCGCGTCGATGGGGCCTTCGCGGTCGAAGCGGCGCAGCACCAGCGCCTGGCCGCGGCGCAGCGGCTGCAGGAAGAACGGCGGCACCTCGATGCCGCATTGCATGGCCAGGCCCAGCGTGGCCGCCTCCAGGATTTCCACCGGATGCTCATCGCCGCGCGAGGGAAATTTGGCGATGCAGCGCCGGCCCTCATGGACGAAGCTGGCCTTGGGCCGCGCGCCGCCCAGGCTGCCGCCGCCTTGCAGCAGGCGCTTCATGGCCCGGTCGGGCTCCTTGCCGGCCTCCAGTTGCCGGGCCGCCTCGGCCAGCGCCTGCAGCTCGAACAGCTCCGTTGCCGGGGCCTGCGGCTCGATCGGCAGGCCTTCGGCGAACACCATGGCGCCGATGCGGTCCTCGTTCGTCAGCAGCAGCACGTCCGGGTCGGACAGTTCCCGGCCGTGCTGGGCCTCCAGCACGCGGCGTCCCCAGGCATCGGGCAGGGCATCGCGAAACGTCAGCGGCAGCGCGCCGCCATCGCGCAGGCGGCGCCCGGGCAGGGAGAAGACCGCCTCCTGCAAGGGCAGGTAGCCAGGGTTGAGCGCCTGCGCGCTCCCGTCTTGCAGGTAGTGCCGGCCGTAGGCGAATTCACCCGACTCCATGACGCCCTGGCGCGCCAGCTTGAGCAGCCCGGCCGGTGTGACCGCGGCGTCGCTGTGTGACGCCAAGCCGACATAGAGACGGCGTTCAGAAATCACGCTCGGGCTCCGAAATGGTGCCGGGCGCTGCCTGGCCCGTGCGCCGGCGCACGCGCTTGCCGGCGGCCACGCCGGCGGCGAAACCCGTCGTCAGGGGCGCCACGTTGTCCAGCGTGTCGAGCTGGCCGAGCAGCCACAGTGCGTGGGCCAGGATGCCCATGCTGGTGCCCGGCTTGCCCGCTTCGAGCGCCCGGTAGGTGGTGGGCGAGCAGAACAGCCGGGCCGCCATCTCCTCGATCGTCTGCACCTGCTGCAGCCGGTGCGCGCGCAGGCGCTGGCCCAGCCCGGCGAGCATGCGCAGGGACTCGGGGGGGGCGCCGGCGAGCGAGGAGGAGCTTCTTGTCATCAATAATTTGCCTATTAAGCAGGATAAAAGTTATTTTATTGACTTTAAATGGAAATTGTCAACGAGGCGGCCGCATCGCGAGCGATCTGCGCAACAAGATCATCTGCCTCTGAAGTCCCTGCGTGAGCCCTCTCCACGTAAATCCCGAGGACAAGCCCGGCGGACTGAGGTGCAATGCCCTGGGGCCGCGCGCAGCGCATGGTCCGTCAACCACAACAGACCCAGAGACACACCCATGACCCTCGACCGCAGAACCTTCACCCACGCCCTCGCGCTCGGCAGCCTGGCCGGCCCGCTGTCCAGCCGGGCCCAGGCGGCCTACCCGAGCAAACCGGTTCGCATCATCTGCCCGTTCGCACCGGGCGGCGGGTCGGACTTCATCGCCCGCGTGGCCGCGACGCGGCTGGCCGAGCGCCTCGGCCAGCCGGTGGTGGTGGAGAACCGGCCCGGCGCCGGCGGCACGCTGGGTTCCGAGCTCGGCGTGAAGGCCGCGCCTGATGGCTACACGCTGCTGCTGGTGGCCGGCAGCTACACGGTGAACCCGGCGCTGTACAAGCTCAGCTTCGACCCGGTGGCCGACATCACGCCGGTGATCCAGCTCTCGCGCGGGGCCTACGTGCTGTGCGTCAATGCCAAGCTGCCGGTCAAGACCCTGCAGGAGTTGCTCGCCCTGGCGCGCAAGGACCCGGGCAAGCTCACCTTCGCCTCCAGCGGGCCCGGCGGCCACCTGCACGTGGTGACCGAGTACCTGCTCGACATGGCCAAGGTGAAGGCCACCCACATCCCGTACAAGGGCACGGGCCCGGCCATCAACGACCTGCTGGCTGGCAATGTGGACATGCTCTTCGGCGGCACGGAAGGCATGATGCAGCACGTCAAGTCCGGCAAGCTGCGCGCGCTGGCCGTGGGCACGGCCAAGCGGCTGCCGGCCTATCCCGACATCCCTTCCGTGGCCGAAAGTGGCTTGCCCGACTACGACGTGGTGGCCTGGCATGGCCTGGTGGCGCCCAAGGGCCTGCCGCCGGCCGTGCTGGCCCGGCTCAACGCCGACCTCAATGCCGTGCTCAAGGCCAAGGACATGGAAGACCGGCTGGAGCCCACCGGCGTGGGCGCGGCTGGCGGCACGCCCGAGCAGTTCGGCGCGCTGATCCAGGCGGAGATCGTGCGCTACGGCAAGGTCATCCGCGACGCCGGCATCCGGGCCGAGTGACGCTGGGGCCGGCCCGCGCCGAGCCGGCCTGCGTGGTCGGCTTCGGCCACCCGGTCTATACGCTCATCCCGCTGTTCGTCATCGCGCACCAGCGGCTGGGCTGCGCATATCATCGAGCAGCGCATCGACAACAAGATCATCCGCCCCAGCGCCACCTACGTCGGGCCGGAAGATCAGACCTTCGTTCCCATCGAGGCACGCACCTGAGACCGATGAACACCCGATACCGCAAGAACCTGCCCGGCACGGCGCTGGATTATTTCGATGCCCGCGCGGCGGTCGAGGAACTGCAGCCCGGCGCCTGGGCCACGCTGCCCTATACCTCCCGCGTCCATGCCGAGAACCTGGTGCGCCGCTGCGACCCGGCCATCCTGCAGCAAAGCCTGACGCAGATCGTCGAAGGCAGGCGCGAGCATGACTTTCCATGGTTTCCGGCGCGCGTGGTCTGCCACGACATCCTGGGCCAGACCGCGCTGGTGGACCTGGCCGGGCTGCGCGATGCGATTGCGAGCCAGGGCGGCGACCCGGCCCAGGTGAATCCGGTGGTGCCGGTGCAGCTCATCGTCGACCACTCGCTGGCGGTGGAGTGCGGCGGTTTCGACCCCGATGCGTTCGCGAAGAACCGTGCCATCGAGGACCGGCGCAACGAGGACCGCTTCCACTTCATCGACTGGACCCAGCAGGCCTTCAAGAACATGGAGGTCATTCCGCCGGGGAACGGCATCATGCACCAGATCAACCTGGAGCGGATGAGTCCGGTGATCCACGCGCAGGACGGCGTGGCCTTCCCCGACACGCTGGTGGGCACGGACAGCCACACGCCGCACGTCGATGCCCTGGGCGTGATCGCCGTCGGCGTCGGCGGGCTGGAGGCCGAGAACGTGATGCTGGGGCGCGCCTCCTGGATGCGGCTGCCGGAAATCGTGGGCGTGACGCTGTCAGGCCGGGCCCGGCCCGGCATCACGGCCACCGACATCGTGCTGGCGCTCACCGAGTTCCTGCGCCGGGCCAAGGTGGTCGGCGCCTACCTGGAGTTCCGCGGCGAAGGCGCGGCCAGCCTCACGCTGGGCGACCGCGCCACCATCTCCAACATGGCGCCCGAGTACGGCGCCACGGCCGCGATGTTCTTTATCGACGACCAGACCCTGGCCTACCTGCGGCTCACGGGCCGCGCGCCGGAACAGGTCGCGCTGGTGGAGACCTATGCCCGGCAGGCGGGCCTGTGGGCCGATGCGCTGGCTGGTGCCGAGTACGAGCGCACGCTGCAGTTCGACCTCTCGTCCGTGGTGCGCAGCATGGCGGGGCCTTCCAACCCCCACGCCCGCGTGGCGACCAGCGAGCTGGCCGCCCGAGGGATCGCGGGAGCCTGGCAACAGGAGCCTGGCCGGATGCCCGACGGCGCCGTCATCATCGCCGCCATCACGAGCTGCACCAACACCTCGAACCCGCGCAACGTGATCGCCGCCGGGCTGCTGGCGCGCAACGCCAATGCCCGCGGGCTGACCCGCAAGCCCTGGGTCAAGAGCTCGCTGGCGCCCGGCTCCAAGGCCGTGCAGCTGTACCTGGAAGAGGCCGGGCTGCTGCCGGAACTCGAGAAGCTGGGCTTCGGCATCGTGGCCTTCGCCTGCACCACCTGCAACGGCATGAGCGGCGCGCTAGCCCCCGCGATCCAGCAGGAGATCATCGAGCGCGACCTGTACGCCACCGCCGTGCTGTCGGGCAACCGCAATTTCGACGGGCGCATCCACCCCTATGCCAGGCAGGCCTTCCTGGCCTCGCCGCCGCTGGTCATCGCCTACGCGATCGCCGGCACCATCCGCTTCGACATCGAGAAGGACGTGCTGGGCACCGACGCCAATGGCCAGCCGGTCCGGCTCCAGGACCTCTGGCCCTCTGACGAGGAGATCGACGCCATCGTCGCGCGCAGCGTGAAGCCCGAGCACTTCCGCCGCGTCTACGACCCGATGTTCACCCTTCGCGCCGATGCGGGCGAGCCGGTCAGCCCGCTGTACGCGTGGCGCCCGCAGAGCACCTACATCCGTCGCCCGCCGTACTGGGAGGGCGCGCTGGCCGGCGAGCGCACGCTCAGGGGCCTGCGCCCGCTGGCCGTGCTGCCCGACAACATCACGACCGACCACCTGTCGCCCTCGAACGCGATCCTGCCGGACAGCGCCGCCGGCGAGTACCTGCACCGGATGGGCCTGCCGGAGGAAGACTTCAACTCCTATGCCACGCACCGCGGCGACCACCTGACGGCCCAGCGCGCCACCTTCGCCAACCCGCAGCTGGTCAACGAAATGGCCGTGGTCGACGGCCAGGTGAAGAAGGGCTCGCTCGCGCGCATCGAGCCCGAAGGCCGGGTCGTGCGCATGTGGGAGGCCATCGAGACCTACATGGCGCGCAAGCAGCCGCTGATCATCATCGCCGGCGCCGACTACGGCCAGGGCTCGTCGCGCGACTGGGCGGCCAAGGGCGTGCGGCTGGCGGGTGTGGAGGCGATCGTGGCCGAGGGCTTCGAGCGCATCCACCGCACCAACCTGATCGGCATGGGCGTGCTGCCGCTGCAGTTCAAGCCCGGCGTCGACCGCAAGACCCTGGCCCTTGACGGCACCGAAACCTACGACGTGCTCGGCGAGCGCACGCCGCGCGCCGACCTCACGCTGCGCATCCACTGCCGCGACGGCCAGCAGCTCGCGGTGCCCGTCACCTGCCGCCTGGACACCGCGGAGGAAGTCTCCATCTACGAAGCCGGCGGCGTGCTGCAGCGCTTCGCGCAGGATTTTCTCGAATCAAACAAGGCCGCCTGACCATGCCTGCCGCACTGCATCCACCGCAAATCAGGATCCCCGCCGCCTACCTGCGCGGCGGCACCAGCAAGGGCGTGTTCTTCCGCCTGCAGGACCTGCCCGAGGCCTGCCAGGTGCCCGGCCCGGCGCGCGACGCGCTGCTGCTGCGCGTGATCGGCAGCCCCGACCCCTACGGCAAGCAGACCGACGGCATGGGCGGCGCCACCTCGAGCACCAGCAAGACGGTGATCCTCGCCAAAAGCAGCCGGCCCGGCCACGACGTGGACTACCTGTTCGGCCAGGTCTCGATCGATCAGCCCTTCGTGGACTGGAGCGGCAACTGCGGCAACCTCTCGGCCGCCGTGGGCCCGTTCGCCATCAGCAACGGCCTGGTCGAGGCGCAACGGATTCCGCGCAACGGCCTGTGCACCGTGCGCATCTGGCAGGCCAACATCGGCAAGACCATCATCGCCCATGTGCCGATCACCGAGGGCGCAGTGCAGGAAACCGGCGACTTCGAGCTCGACGGCGTCACGTTCCCGGCGGCCGAGGTGCAGCTGGAGTTCATGGACCCGGCCGAGGAAGGCGAGGGCGGCGCGATGTTCCCGACCGGCCGGCTGGTGGACGACCTCGAGGTCCCTGGCGTTGGCACCTTCAAGGCCACGCTGATCAACGCGGGCATCCCGACCATCTTCGTCGATGCCGAGGCCGTCGGCTGCACCGGCACCGAGCTGCAGGAGGCGATCAACGGCGACGCCCAGGCGTTGGCCCGCTTCGAGGCCATCCGCGCCCACGGCGCCCTGCGCATGGGCCTGATCCAACACCTGGGCGAGGCGGCCACGCGCCAGCACACGCCCAAGGTCGCCTTCGTCGCCCCGCCGAAGGCCTATACCGCATCCAGCGGCAAGCCGATCGCCGCCGGCGACGTGGACCTGCTGGTGCGCGCGCTGTCCATGGGCAAGCTGCACCACGCGATGATGGGCACGGCCGCGGTGGCCATCGGCACGGCCGCGGCGATTCCGGGCACGCTGGTGAATCTGGCGGCCGGCGGCGGCGCGCGCAGCGCCGTGCGCTTCGGCCACCCCTCGGGCACCCTGCGCGTGGGTGCCGAAGCCGTACAGGATGGCGGCGAATGGAAAGTGACCAAGGCCGTCATGAGCCGCAGCGTGCGCGTGCTGATGGAAGGCTGGGTGCGCGTCCCCGGCAACAGCTTCTGAACACAGGAAACGACATGTCGACTCGCAAGCAACTCAAATCCCTGGCCGAGGCCCGCCGCGGCGTGCTGGTGCCCGGCGCGTTCAACGCGCTGTCGGCCAAGGTCATCGAAGACCTCGGTTTCGAGGCGATCTACATCACCGGCGCCGGCGTCACCAACATGTGGTTCGGCCTGCCCGACCAGGGCTTCATGGGCCTGGCCGAGATCGCCGACCACACGGCACGCATCCGCGACGCCGTGGCCCTGCCGCTGATCGTGGACGCCGACACCGGCTTCGGCAACGCGCTCAACGTGCGCCACACGGTGCGCACGCTGGAGCGCGCCGGCGCCGACTGCATCCAGTTCGAGGACCAGGTGGCGCCCAAGCGCTGCGGCCATTTCTCGGGCAAGGAAGTCATCTCCACCGAGGAGGCGGTGAGCAAGATCAAGGCCGCCGCCGATGCGCGCCAGGACGCCGACCTGCTCATCATGGCGCGCACCGACGCCGCCGCCGTGCACGGCTTCGAGGCCGCCGTCGAGCGCGCGCAAAAGTTCAGCGAAGCCGGCGCCGACATCCTGTTCGTCGAGGCCGTGACCACGGCCGACGAAATCCGAGCGCTGCCGCAGCGCCTGCGCAAACCCCAGCTCATGAACATGGTGATCGGCGGCAGGACGCCGATCTTCAGCGCCGAAGAACTGGGTGGCCTGGGCTACGGCATCGTGCTGTATGCCAACGCGGCGCTGCAGGGCGCCGTGGCCGGCATGAGCAAGGCGCTGACCGTGCTGCGCGACACGAAACGCCTGGACGAAGACCCGGCGCTGGTCACGCCCTTCGCCGAGCGCCAGCGGCTGGTGGGCAAGCCCGAGTGGGATGCGCTGGAGCGCCGCTACACCTGAATTTGAAGGAAAATAGGCCCGATGTCCGCGTCGGGTGGTCATCTGTTGCTATTGAAAATATAGCATTCTGGGTGCCAACCCGGGTCTGTGCCTGGTCTGGCCGAAGGAGCAGGGGAGGTTTTCGCATGACGTCCCTGCATCGCGCCGGGCCGCGGCCGCGCGCCGTCAACGGCCCGCGCTGCCCAGGAGGCACAGGGCCAGAAAGGGCACGAGGTTGAGCAGGAGAATGCCAACCTTGTACAGCGTCATGCCGGCGTAGTGGAGGCGGTCGAACTGCTCCACCGACAGGCGAAACCACCGGCCGTGCCACTCGAACAGCCAGGCATGAGCGAACCGGAATGCGATGAACCACAGCAGCAGGATGGCGTAGTTGAGGACGAGGCACCACAGCAGAAAATCGCGGGCGGACTGAAGAGTCATGGGGCGTTCTCCTTGGCCGCGGAGGGCGAAAGCGTCGGGCGCATTCGGTCGCCTGGTGCCTGCGCTGGATCCCGGGGCCGCGGCCTGAGTGCATTGTGCGCCTGCGGGCCGGCGCGGCCCGGCGGCGGAGGGGCAAAACCGCGTCGCCGGGTCGGCGCCAGTGGCGCCGCAGCGCGCAGGTCGGCCGGGCGGCACGCGCCTCATGCCAAAATTTCCCTATGCCTCCTGTCCTGCATGCTCCCCTCGTCGCCCGCGGCCTTCTGCTCCTGCTCCTGGCCGCCGGGGTCTATTTCTTCCGGGGATTCCTCGTCCCGGTGCTGGCCGCGCTGATCATCGGGTTCGCGAGCTGGCCGCTGTACCGGCGCGGCGTGGCGCGGTGCCGCGGCAACACCACGCTGGCGGCGAGCCTGGCATTGCTCCTCGTGGTGGTCGTGCTGGTCGTGCCGCTCACGCTGGCGCTGCACTATGCGCTGCAGGAGGCCGGCAGCTACGTCACCTGGCTGCTCGAGGCCAACCGCAACGGCGCGCCCGTGCCGCGCTGGATCGAGGCGCTGCCGCTGGCGGGCGAGCGGCTGGCTACCTACTGGCGCGAGCACCTGGGCGAGCCCGGAGCGCTGGGCGAGTGGATCCAGCTTCTCAGCGGGCAGCACGTGGGCAACATCTACCGCACGCTGCTGGCCGCCACCGGCAATCTGTTCAACCTGGCGCTGACGATGCTGTTCATGCTGATCACTCTGTTCTTCGTCTACAAGGACGGCGCGCGCATCGCCGCGCAGCTCGACGTGGTGGGCGAGCGGGTGCTGCCGCTGCGCTGGCAGCATTTCTCGCGCGTGGTGCCCGCCACCGTGAGCGCCACCGTCACCGGCATGGGCCTGATCGCGCTGGGCGAGGGCGTGGTGCTGGGCCTGGCGTACTGGGTCGCGGGCGTGCCGTCGCCAGTGCTGCTCGGGGCGGCCACGGGGCTGATGGCGCTGATTCCCGGCGGCGCGCCGCTGTCGTTCACGCTGGTGTCGCTCTACCTCGTCGGCTCGGGGCACGCGGCGGCGGGGGCGGGCCTGTTCGTCTGGGGCGCGGTGGAGCTGTTCATCGTCGACAAGACGCTGCGCCCGCGCCTGGTGGGCGGGCCGGTGAAGCTGCCGTTCCTGCCCACCTTCTTCGGCCTGGTCGGCGGGGTCAAGACCCTGGGGCTGGTCGGCCTGTTCGTGGGGCCGGTGCTGATGGCGCTGCTGGTGGCGATCTGGCGCGAGTGGCTGTATGGCATCAGCCCGGGACAGGCCGCGGCGGCCGTGCGGCCTGCGGCGCCGCCCGTGCGCGACGACCGCTGATGCCGGGCCGGGAGGTTCCGGTGTATTCAGCGCCCGTCGTGCAGGCCGTGCGCCCGCAGCAGGGCTTTGAGCCGCCGCACCTCGGCACGTAGGTCGAGCACCAGCGCGGCGCTGTCCAGGGCCATGCCGAAGTCGCGCTCCAGCCGGCGCGCATCGAGCGCGCGCTGCAGGTCGGTGTCGTGGAAGCGCCATTGCTCGGGCGGCGTGGCAGCAGCAGGGGCCTCGACGATGCCGAGTTCGACCAGCTGGACGATCCAGCCGATGTCGGCGCCGCAGGCGTGGGCGAGGTCGCCGGCATCGATCGATGCGCTGGCCGACACGACGGTGGTGGTGACGGAGACAGGGTGCATGGCGGTCACACTCCCAGATGGCTGCGCGGATTGAAGGGGGCGGCCTGCGCCAGCTGGCGGTAGGCGGCCTGGGCGGCATCGCTGTCGGCCGGCGGCAGCGCGATCTCCAGCAGCAGGTACAGGTGGCCCGGCGGCTTGCCGGGAAAGCCGCGCTCCTTGAGGCGCAGCTTCATGCCGCCGCGCGCCCGGGCGGGCACGCTCACCTCCACCACGCCGCCGGTCGGCGTGGGCACCTGCACCTGCGCGCCCAGGGCCGCCTCGGTCGGCGTGACCGGCAGGTTCATGTAGAGGTCGCGGCCCTCGATGCGCCAGCGCGGGTGCGGCGCGATCCGCACCTCCAGGTACAGGTCGCCGGCCGGTTCGCCGCCGCTGCCGGGCATGCCCTGGCCCGCCAGGCGGATGTACTGGCCGGGATGCACGCCCGGCGGAATCTTCACCTGCAGCGTGCGGGTGCGCCGGGCGAAGCGGCCCTCGGCGTCGGGCTCGACCGACTGCAGGCTGATCTCGCGCTCGGCGCCGGCCAGCGCGTCTTCCAGCGTGATCTCGATGGCCGCATGATGGTCTTCGCCGCGCGCCCGGGGGTTGTGCCGGGCGGCGCCGCGGCGTTCTGCCGCGCCGAACACCGAGGAGAAGAACTCGCTGAAGTCGGCATGGTCGGCCGGCCCCGCGCCCGGCCCGCGGTGGAACTCGAAGCCCTGGTCCCAGCCCGGCGGCGGCTGGAAGTCGCCCTGCGGGTCGCCGCCGCGCGCGACGCGGTCGGCCAAGCCGTCGTAGGCCGCGCGCTTTTCCGGGTCGCGCAGCACGTCGTAGGCTTCATTGAGGTCGCGCATGCGCGCTTCGGCGTCGGCTTCCTTGCTGACGTCGGGATGGTATTTGCGCGCCAGCCGGCGGTACGCCTTGCGCACGTCGTCTTCCGTTGCCGCGCGTTCGACGCCGAGGGTGGCGTAGTAGTCCTTGAATTCCATGGGAGCCCCGGTAGCGCAGCAGGCCGCGATGGCCCGCGTGGTCCATCATACCGGGATGGGGGTGCGCGGCATGGCCATGCCGCGCGGGGGCTCAGCCGCGCAGGCCCTTATAGAACATGTAGGCGGCCAGCACGTACAGGATGCTCGCGAACACGCGCTTGAGCTTGCCCACGGGCAGGCTGTGCGCGGCCTTGGCGCCCAGCGGCGCGGTGAACACGCTGAAGACGGCGATCACCGCGAGGGCCGGCAGCCAGATGTAGCCGAACGAGCCCGCCGGCAGGCCTTGCACCGACTGGCCGCTGATGATGTAGCCCAGCACGTTGGCCAGCGCGATGGGAAAGCCCAGCGCCGCGCTGGTGGCCACCGCGTTGTGGATGGCCACGTTGCACCAGGTCATGAACGGCACGCTGATGAAGCCGCCGCCCGCGCCGACCAGGCCCGAGAGGAAGCCGATGAAGCCGCCCGCGCCGAGCTGGCCCGCGGTGCCGGGCATCTGGCGCGTGGGCTTGGGCTTCTTGTCGAGGAACATCTGCGTGGCCGAGAAGCCCACGAACAGGCCGAAGAAGATGGCCAGGTACGAGCCCTTGAGCAGCGCGAACACGCCCAGGCTACCGACGATGCTGCCGATCACGATGCCGGGCGCCAGGCCCTTGACCAGGTCCCAGCGCACCGCGCCGCGCTTGTGGTGCGCGCGCACGCTGGAGATGGACGTGAAGATGATGGTGGCCATCGAGGTGGCGATCGCCATCTTGACCGCGAGGTCGGGGCCGACGCCGCGCGCCGACATGATGAGCGTGATGAAAGGCACCATCAGCATGCCGCCGCCGATGCCCAGCAGGCCTGCGAGAAAGCCCGTGCCAATGCCCAGCAGGGCGAGTTCGATGATGAGCTGGGGTTCGAGATTCATGGATTGTTGTTCTACTGCGGGTGGCGCCGCTGCGCGAGGCGCGACAGGATAGGTGTCTGCAAGTGCCACCGGACCGGCATCCTGAACCGGGGGTTCAGGTGGGCGAGGGCAACCTGACGTTGGGTTCATCTGACGCGAGACGATCACGCTCATCAGGTGATGTACCAAGCCCGGGCTCTAAGAGCATTGGTTCAAGGAAATATAAAGCCCGGCGTGCACTGCAGACGCCTCCATTGTAGGCGCTCGGGACGCCACGCGAAGGCGGGGCCGGCGCGATGGCGCAGTCAGAGCAGGCGGCCGTCGCCGCCCAGCGCGTTGTCCAGCCGCTGCAGCAGCGCGGCCAGGCGCGGATCGGTGCTGCCGTCGTCCGCGCTCCCCAGCGGCAGGGGCTCGGCGCTGCCGAAGCCCGAGGCCTGGAAGCCCGCGTTGCGGTCGGACAGGTCGAACGCGAGATTGAGCGCCGCCAGCACCGCGATGCGGTCGCGCGCCTTGACCTTGCCCGCGTCGCGGATGCGGCACATGGCCGAGTCGACCTTCTCCACGGCTTCCAGCAGCCGGGACTCGCCGCCCTCGGGGCAGCCCAGCAGGTAGCTCTGCCCCATGATCTGGACCTCGAGCTGCTTCATGCCGGGTCTTTCTGCGGCGCGGGGCCGGCCGCCGCTTCGGGCAGGCGCTCCAGCAGGGCCTCGACCCGGGTGCGCGCGGCGCTGAGGCGCGACTTGAGCGAATCGCGCTCGTGCGTCAGCACCTCCACCTGCTCGGCCAGCAGGGCGTTGGTGCGCTGCAGTTCCTCGTAGCGAACGAGCAGGCGTTCCACGCGTTCGGCAATCCGGTCGATTTGGGACGATTGGGCCATACAGTGTTTGATTGTAGGGTTTGTGACAGATTTCAACTTAGAATCAGCGCTGTTGGTGCTCGCGGTGTGGTTCACATGCCGCAGTTCAACGGGAAGCAGGAGAGAGAGCCCGTCCAGGGCCGACCCAACCTGCGCTGCCCCCGCAACGGTCAAGCGGACGAATCGCCTGATTCCGTTTCCATCATCCAGCCACTGGGCGTCCTGAACAAGCGCCTGGGAAGGCGATGGGAATCGCTCCGCCAGCCCGGATACCGGCCAACAAGGTGGCCGCACGTCCTCTCGCGAGAGAGGCGGCGGCCTTGACGCCCACACGCCGGCGGGGAAGCCGGCAAGGGTATTCTGTTGATGCTTCTACCCATGACAATCCGCATGTCCCCCGCGCGCCTGGCCGCGCTTGCGCTGCCCCTGAGCTGCGCGCTGCCCTGGTCCGCACAGGCCCAGTCCTCCTCATCCGCCCTCAAGGAAACCGTGGTCACCGCCACCCGCGTGGCGCAGCCGCTGTCGGACCTGGTGGCCGACGTGTCCATCATCGACCGCGAGACCATCGAGCGCAGCGGCGTCACCGGCGTGGCCGACGTGCTGGCCCGCGTGCCCGGCATCGAGATCTCGCGCAACGGCGGCCCCGGCACCACCACCAGCGTGTTCGTGCGCGGCGCCGAGTCGCGCTTCACCGCGGTCTACATCGACGGCATCCGCATCGACACCCAGTCCACCGGCGGCGCGGCCTGGGAGAGCATTCCGCTGGCGCTGATCGACCGCATCGAGGTGCTGCGCGGCCCGGCTGCAGCGGTCTACGGCTCCGACGCGCTCGGCGGCGTGATCCAGCTGTTCACGAAGAAGGGCGAGGGCGCTTTCGCGCCCTACGTCGGCCTGGGGCTGGGCTCGCTCGGCACCCGGCGCCTCGAGGCGGGCTTCAGCGGCAGCCAGGGCGACTTCGACTACTCGGTGGGCGTGGCGCGCGACAGCAGCGACGGCTTCAACGCGCGTCCCATCCCCACCATGAACCCGGACCGCGACGGCTTTCGCAGCACCTCGGGCAATGCGCGCCTGGGCTTGCGCCTGAGCCCGACGCAGAAGCTCGACGCCACGCTGCTGGCCAACGACCTGAACTCGCAGTACGACAACTCGCTCAAGCTGGATGACCGCAACCACCACAAGCTGCAGGCCATGGGCCTGAACTGGCAGTCGCAATGGTCCGAGGTCTGGAGCAGCAAGGTCAGCGTGTCCGAATCGCGCGAGCTCTACGAGACCACGCCGTCGCCCTACCTGTCCATCACCCGGCTGCGCAACTACCTGTTCCAGAACGAGATCCGCCTGGGCGCGCACCTGGTCACCGCCGCGCTCGAGCGCCGCGAGGACCGCCTGGAGAACGCCCCGATCGACCGCAAGCGCTCGCAGGACGCGCTGGCGCTGGGCTATGGCTACACCTATCAGCAGCACACCGTCCAGGTGAACCTGCGGCACGACCAGGACAGCGAGTTCGGCGGCAAGAACACCGGCAGCCTGGCCTATGGCTACGCCTTCGCGCCGGGCTGGCGCGCCACGGCCTCGGTGGGCAACGCCTTCCGCGCGCCCACGCTGTACCAGCGCTTCAGCATCTATGGCGTGTCCAGCCTGCGCCCCGAGTCGAGCCGCAACGTCGAGTTCGGGCTGCGCTATGCGCAGGGCAGCAGCAGCTTCGGCGTGGTGGCCTACCGCAACCGGGTCAGCGACCTCATCAGCTTCGTGGGCGCGGGCACCTGCCAGTCGTCCTTCGGCTGCTACGCCAACACCGCGCGCGCCGAGTACGAAGGCATGACCTTTTCGGGCGGCTACCAGCTGGCCGGCGTGAGCCTGCGCGCCTCGCTCGACGTGCAGAACCCGCGTGACCTCGACACCGGCAAGCAGCTCGCGCGCCGCTCGCGCCAGCACGCCACGCTGGGCGCCGACACGCGCGTGGGCAACTGGCTGCTGGGCGCCGAGGCGCAGCTCTCGGGCAAGCGCTACGACAACGTGGCCAACACCACGGTGCTGGGCGGCTACAGCCTGATCAACCTGAGCGCCAGCACCCGCCTGGCCAAGGACTGGACGCTGCTGGCGCGTGTGGACAACCTGGCCGACAAGACCTACCAGCTTGCCAACACCTACGCCACCGCGGGCCGCACCTTGTATGTCGGCCTGAAGTGGGCTCCTCAGTAACCGTGGCTCGCCCCCAGGCTGCGCGCACGGTGCGCGCTGCGCCTCCCCCCTGCCGGGGGCAACGCCAGCGGCCCGGCGAAGCCGGTTCCGCGGCGTTCCCCGGCTGGGCCTCGTTGCGCAGTAGGCTTGTGGCATGAGCTCCATCACTGCATGCTGCCCGGCCGTGCTCGTGGCGGCCCCGGCCTCCGGCCAGGGCAAGACCACGGTGGCGGCCGCGCTGGCGCGGCTGCATGCGCGCCAGGGGCGGCGCGTGCGCGTCTTCAAGTGCGGGCCGGACTTCCTGGACCCGCACTGGCTCGCGCTGGCCAGCGGCGCACCGGTGCATCAGCTCGACCTGTGGATGACCGGCGAGGCCGACTGCATGGCGCGCCTGCATGCGGCGGCGCAGGAGGCCGACCTGATCGTCATCGAAGGCGTGATGGGCCTGTTCGACGGCACGCCGAGCGCGGCCGACCTGGCGCAGCGCTTCGGCCTGCCGGTGCTGGCCGTGATCGATGCCTCGGCCATGGCCGGCACCTTCGGCGCGCTGGCCTACGGGCTGCAGCACTACCGGCCCGGCCTGCGCTGGGCCGGCGTGCTGGCCAACCGCGTGGCCAGCGAGCGCCACGCGCAGATGCTGCAGGAGGGCCTGCGCGAACCCGATCAATGGCGGGGGGCGCTGATGCGCAACCCGGCGCTCTCGTTGCCCGAACGCCACCTGGGCCTGGTGGCCGCGTCGGAGGTGGGCGACGCGCTGGCGCGGCTCGATGCCGCCGCCGACGCGCTGGCGGCCACGCCGCTGGGGCGCATGGGCGTGGCTGAACTGCAAGACTGGGGCGTCGAGTTCCCTGCACCCGCTGTTCCCACTGCAGCGCCCGTCGATGCGCCGCTGGTCGGCACCACGATTGCGGTGGCGCGCGATGCAGCTTTCTGTTTTCTCTATGCGGCCAACCTGGACTGCCTGCGCGCGCTGGGCGCGCAACTGGTGTTCTTCTCGCCGCTGGCCGATGCGGCGCTGCCGCCCTGCGATGCCGTCTGGCTGCCCGGCGGCTACCCCGAACTGCATGCCGCGGCCCTGGGCGCCAACCACGGCCTGTGCGACAGCCTGCGGGCGCATGCGACGCAGGGCCGGCCCATCTGGGCCGAATGCGGTGGCATGATGGCGCTCTTTGAACAACTGGCCACGGCCGACGGCACCGTGCACGCAATGTGGGGCCTGCTGCCGGGCCGCGTCACCATGCAGCAACGCCTGGCCGCCCTCGGGCCGCAGCAACTCGACCTGGACGGCCAGGCGCTGCGCGGCCACACCTTCCACTACTCGCGCTGCGAGACGGCGCTGCGGCCCGCTGCGCGCAGCCGCCGGCCGGGCGCACCGAACGCAGCGGGTGAGGGCGAGGCGCTCTATGTGCAAGGCCCGGTGCGCGCGAGCTATTTCCACGCCTACTTTCCCTCGAACCCGGCCCTGGTGGCGCGGCTGTTCAGTGCCGGGGGTGTGGCATGAGCACGGCCAGCCTGGGCCCGCAGCGCATCGTCTGCCTCACGGAAGAGACCACCGAGTGGCTCTACCTGCTGGGCGAAGAGCGCCGCATCGTCGGCATCTCGGGCTACACCGTGCGGCCGCGCCGCGCGCGCGACGAGAAGCCCAAGGTCAGCGCCTTCCTGAGCGCCAAGATCGACAAGATCCTGGCGCTGGAGCCCGATTGCGTGTTCGGTTTTTCGGACCTGCAGGCCGACATCGCGAGCCAGCTCATCCGCCACGGGGTGCAGGTCACGGTGTTCAACCAGCGCAGCGTGGCGCAGATCTTCTCCATGCTGTACCAGGTGGCGGCCATGGTGGGCCAGGCCGAACAGGGGCTGGCGCGCATCGCGGCCCTGCAGGCGCGGCTGGACGCCATCCGCATGGCGGCCGCAACTCTGCCGCGCCGCCCGCGCGTGTTCTTCGAGGAGTGGGACGAGCCGCACATCAGCGCCATCGCCTGGGTCTCGGAGCTGCTGGGCATCGCCGGCGGCGACGACTGCTTTCCCGAACTCGCGCGCGAGCCCCTGGGCAAGCAGCGCATCATCGCCGACGGTGCCGAGATCGTGCGGCGCAACCCCGACATCATCATTGGCTCCTGGTGCGGCAAGAAGTTCCGGCCCGAGAAGGTGGCGGCACGCGCGGGCTGGCAGGACGTGGCCGCGGTCCGGCACGGCGAGCTGCACGAGATCAAGTCGGCCGACATCCTGCAGCCCGGCCCGGCTGCGCTGAGCGACGGCGTGGAGCAACTGCACCGTATCGTCGTGGACTGGAGCGACAGGCATGGACGCTGAGCGCGCCGTCGTCCGCAGCGAACTGG
The DNA here is from genome assembly GCF_022809125.1 of Variovorax terrae. Lineage (NCBI taxonomy): Bacteria > Pseudomonadati > Pseudomonadota > Betaproteobacteria > Burkholderiales > Comamonadaceae > Variovorax > Variovorax terrae. Next base: position 1,471,094 of record NZ_JALGBI010000001.1, read on the forward strand.
TCCTTGGCGGCCAGCGCAGCGGCAAGTCGCGCCGCGCCGAAGAGCTGGCGGCCGCCTGGCTCGCGCAGTCGCCCGTGCACCGCGCCGTGTTCATCGCCACGGCGCAGCCCTGGGACGCCGAGATACGCGAGCGCATCGCGCGCCATCGCCAGGACCGGGCCGAGCGCCTGCCCGGTATGGCCACGGTGGAGGCGCCGCTGCATCTGGCCGAGGCGCTGCGCGAGCACAGCCGCGCCGACACGCTGGTGCTGGTGGACTGCCTCACGCTCTGGCTCACCAATTGGCTGATGCCGGCCGGCGAGGGCGCAGATTTTGAATCAAATCGGCCGCAGGTCCAGGCGCAGCGGTCATCGGTTGCTATGTTTTTGGAAGCAATCGGCGCGGCCGCCGGCCCCGTGGTGCTGGTCAGCAACGAGATCGGGCTGGGCGTGGTGCCACTCGGGCGCGAGGTGCGGGCCTACGTCGATGCATTGGGCCGGCTCAACCAGGACGTGGCGCAGCGCTGCGCGCGCGTGACCTTGATGGCGGCCGGACTGCCGCTCACACTGAAGGACGAGGCATGATCGCAAGACCCCGGCGGCTGGCCTGGACGGTGCTGCTGCTGTTGCTGGGCGCAGCCCTGCGCGCGCAGGCGCTGGAGGTGACCGACGACCGCGGCGTGACCGTGCGCTTCGAGCGCGCGCCGCAGCGCATCGTGAGCGTGCTGCCCTCGCTGACCGAGACCGTGTGCGAACTCGGCGCCTGTGCGCGCCTGGTGGGCGTGGACCGCTACTCCAACCACCCGGCCTCGGTGCGCGCGCTGCCCCAGGTGGGCGGCGGCATCGACCCCAACATCGAGGCCATCGTCGCGCTCAAGCCCGATCTGGTGCTGATGGCCACCTCCTCGCGCGGCGCACAGCGGCTGGAGGCGCTGGGCCTCAAGGTGGTGGCGCTCGAACCCAAGAGTGGCGCCGACGTGCGGCGCGTGCTCGGCAAGGTCGGCCAGGTGCTGGACGTGCCCGACGCCCAGCGCGTGTGGCGCGTGATCGACGCCAGCGTCTCGGCCGCGGCGCAGTCGCTGCCGCCCGAGGTGCGCCGGCTGCGCGTGTACTACGAGGTCAGCCGCGGCCCCTATGGCGCGGGCGAGAGCTCGTTCATCGGCGAGATCATGACGCGCCTGGGCGTGCGCAACATCGTGCCGCCCGAGCTCGGGCCGTTTCCCAAGCTCAACCCCGAGTTCGTGGTGCGTGCCAACCCCGACCTCATCATGATCGGCGAGCGCAACGCGCAAGGCCTCGCCCAGCGCCCGGGCTGGGGCGGCATCCGCGCGATCCGCGAGCAGCGCGTCTGCGTCTTCACGGCCGAGCAGTCCGACGTGCTGGTGCGGCCCGGCCCGCGCATGGCCGAGTCCGCACGCATCATGGCGCGCTGCCTGCAGGACAAGGGCGGAGCCCGGGCGCCATGACGCACCGCACGGCCCCGGCCGACATCGTCCATGCCTCGGCGCGCCGCGCATGGGCCCTGGCGCTGGCGCTGCTGGCGCTCGGCGGCGCCCTGCTGATGCTGGGCGCGGGCATCGGCAGCACCGGCTTCGAAAGCGTGCTGCGCGCCCGGCACGACCCGGTGGCCTGGCAGATCGTCTGGGACATCCGGCTGCCGCGCACGCTGGGCGCCTGGGTGGCCGGCGCGCTGCTGGGGCTGGCGGGCGCAGTGGCGCAGGGGCTGTTCCGCAACCCGCTGGCCGATCCCTTCCTGCTGGGCAGCGCCTCGGGGGCCACCCTGGGCGTGGCCGTGGCGCTCGCGCTGTTCGGCGTCTCGCCGTTCGCCATGCAGTGGCTGGTGCGGCTCGAACTCACGGGCGCGGCCTTCCTGGGCGCGGTGGCCGGCGTGGTGCTCACGCTCACGCTCGCCAAGGGCGTGCAGCACACGCTGCGGCTGCTGCTGGCCGGCGTGATCGTGGGCTTCGTGCTGGGCGCCATCAAGGACCTGGTGGCGCTGAGCGTGCCCGACATCCTGCAGGCGCTGCAGGGCTTCATGCTGGGCAGCACCGGCTTCGTCGGCTGGGAGGGCTGCCTGCTGATGCTGGCGACCTGGCTGGCCTGCAGCGTCGCGGGCTGGGTGCTCAGCCCCGTGCTCGACGGCCTGACGCTGGGCGAGGCCACCGCGCGCAGCCTGGGCCTGCCGCTGGCGCGCCTGCGCGTGGCGCTGGTGGTGGTGCTGGCGCTGGCCACCGGCACCGCGGTGGCGCAGACCGGGCTGGTGGGCTTCGTCGGCCTGGCGGCGCCGCACCTGGTGCGCTCCATCGTCAAGACCACGCATGACCGCCTGCTGCTGCTCAGCGGCCTGATGGGCGGACTGCTGCTGATGGCGGCCGATCTGCTGTCGCGCTGGCTGATCGCGCCCCAGGAGCTGCCCGTGGGCGTGCTCACGGCCGTGCTCGGCGGCAGCTACCTGCTGTGGCTCATGCACCGGCGCGGCCGCGGGGGGGCGCTGCTGTGAGGCCGCCCGCCCTCCAGGCCCGCGGCCTGCGCGCCTCGCTCGGCCAGGCCGAGGTGCTGCACGGCATCGACCTGGACCTGCCCGCGGGCCGCTGGAGCTGCATCGTCGGCCCCAACGGGGCGGGCAAGTCGACCCTGCTCAAGGCCCTGGCCGGCCTGCTGCCGCACCACGGCGAGGTGGCGCTGCTCGGCCAGCCGCTGGCCGCGCTGCCGGCGCGCCGGCGTGCGCGCCAGCTCGCCTGGCTGGGCCAGAACGAAGGCTCGGCCGAGGACCTCACGGCCTACGACGTGGCCATGCTCGGCCGCCTGCCGCACCAGCCCTGGCTGGCCGCGCCCAGCGCCGCCGACCGCGCCGCCGTGGAGCGCGCGCTGCGCACCACCCAGGCCTGGGACTGGCGCGCCCGGCCGCTGGGCCAGCTCTCGGGCGGCGAGCGCCAGCGCGTGCTGCTGGCGCGCGCGCTGGCGGTCGAGGCCGAGGTGCTGCTGATGGACGAGCCGCTGGCCAACCTCGACCCGCCGCACCAGGCCGACTGGCTGCTCACGGTGCGCGCGCTGGTGGCCGAGGGCCGCACCGTGGTCAGCGTGCTGCACGAAAGCTCGCTGGCGCTGCAGGCCGATGAGATGGTCATCATGGCGGCGGGCCGCGTCGTGCACCAGGGCGCCTGCGCCGATGCGGCCACGCACCGCGCGCTCGAAGCCGTGTTCGACCAGCGCCTGGCCGTGCGCCGCGTCGACGACCACTGGGTGGCTTTACCGCGCCCCTGAGACACCTTCCAAGGATTTCCCCATGCAGATCGAAACCCCGCCCAGCACCAAGCCCTACGAGAAGCCGGAAGGCGAGCGCCGCGGCCTAGTCATCGTCAACACCGGCGACGGCAAGGGCAAGAGCACGGCCGCCTTTGGCCTCGCGCTGCGCGCCCATGGCCGCGGCAAGGCCGTGAAGATCTACCAGTTCATGAAGGTGCCCACGGCGCGCTTCGGCGAGCACCGCATGTTCGAGCAGATCGGCATCCCGATCGAGGGGCTGGGCGACGGCTTTTCGTGGAAGAGCCAGGACCTGGAGCACTCGGCTCAGCTCGCGCGCGACGGCTGGCAGAAGGCGCGCGCCACCATCCTGGGCGGCGCGCATTTCCTGGTGGTGCTCGACGAGATCACCTACCCGCTGATCTACGGCTGGCTGCCCCTGGATGAGGTGCTGGCCACGCTGCGCGAGCGGCCCAAAGATGTGCACGTGGTGCTGACCGGCCGGCGCTGCCCGCCCGAGATCATCGAGCTGGCCGACACGGTGACCGAGATGACCAAGATCAAGCATGCCTTCAACGCCGGCATCCCGGCGCAGCGCGGCATCGAGGACTGATACGGCATCATGCGGGATCGGAGGCCTTGCACATGATGACGCTTGAACTCGATAGTGCCTGGACGCTGGTGGCGGCACTGGCCACGATCCTGCTGGGCCAGCGCCTCAACCGCGCGCTGCCCGCGCTGGAGCGCGCCAGCATCCCGCCCGCGGTGACGGCGGGCCTGCTGCTGTCGGTGCTGCTGGCCGTGCTGCGTGCGGGCGGGGTGCTCGACCTGCGCCTCTCCACCGTGCCGCGCGACGTGCTGCTACTGGTGTTCTTTTCGTCGCTCGGCTTCGGCGCGCACCTCGGCCGGCTGGCCACGGCCGGCAAGGGGGCGCTGGTGATCTGCCTCGCCATCGTGCTGGTGGCCCTGGGCCAGAACCTGGTGGGCGCTGCGCTCGCACGCGCCTTCGGCGAGCCGGCGGCGATGGGCCTGTTCATCGGCAGCGCCGCCTACCTGGGCGGGCATGGCACCGCCACCGCCTGGGCCGGTGTGCCGCAGGTCGCGGGCCTGGCCGGCGTGCTGGAGGTGGGCTTGGGCAGCGCCACGCTGGGCCTGGTGCTGGGCGGCCTGGTGGCCGGCCCGGTGGCGGCCTGGCTGGCCCGGCGCAGCCAGGGCGGGGCGGGGCCGGCCGAGGCGGCCGCGCCGGGGGCCGATGAGGCGCCCCCGCGCGAATCGCCGTTCTCCTCCGACCGCTGGCTGCTGCCGCTGCTGTGCCTGACGGCCTGCGTGGCGGTGGGCCCGCTGCTGCGCGAGGCGCTGGCGGCCACAGGCCTGCAGGTGCCGGGCTTCCTGACGGTGCTGCTCTCGGCTGTGCTGCTCACCAATCTGGCGGACGCGCTGCGCAAGCCGTTCGACACCGAGGCGACCGATCTCGTCGGCACGCTGGCGCTGCGCCTGTTCCTGGCTATTGCCATGCTCTCGCTCGACTGGGTGGCGCTGGCGGCCCAGTTGCCGCTGCTGCTGACGGGTGCCGTGGCGCAGACGCTGCTCACCGTGGCGGTGGGGCTGCTCGTGGTCTACACGCTGTTCGGGCGCGGCCGCGACGGCGCGGCGGCCTGCGGCGGCTTCATCGGCTTCAGCCTCGGCGCCATGCCGGTCGGGCTGGCGGTGATGCGCCGCCTGAACACCAAGGTCGGCGAGACGCCGCGCGCGCTGCTGGCCATCACGCTGGCGGCATCGCTGTTCACCGACACCGCCAACGCCCTCATCCTGACCACGCTGCTGCGCTGGTTCGGGCCATGAACGCGGCGCTCATGGCGTCCGGCCTGGCCGTGGCCCTGCTCATCGATCGCCTGCTGGGCGAACCGCCGGCCCGGCTGCACCCGGTGGTGGGCATGGGCCGCTACCTGGGCTGGATCGGCGGGCTCATCACCGCGCGGCAGCATCCACAGCGGGAGCCGGCGCCCGACTGGCGCGCCTTCGGTGCCGGTGCGCTGGCCTGGTGCGCCGGCGCGGCGCTGGTGGGCGGGCTGGCCTGGCTGGCCCAGCAGGCCATGGCCGGGCTGCCGCTGGTGGCGGGCGGGCTGCTGCTGGGCTGTCTGCTCAAGCCGCTGCTGGCGTGGCGCATGCTGCGCGACGAGGTGGCGGCGGTGGAGGCGGCGCTGCAGCAGTCGCTGGCGGCCGGACGCGAGCGGCTGTCGTGGCTGGTGAGCCGCGACACGACCCAGCTCAATGAGAGCGCGGTGCGCGAAAGCGCCATCGAGTCGCTGGCCGAGAACCTCAACGACTCGGTGGTGGCGCCAATCTTCTGGTTCGTGCTGCTGGGGCTGCCGGGCGCCGCGGTCTACCGTTTCGCCAACACCGCCGACGCCATGTGGGGCTACCGCGGCGTGTACCGCGGGCGCAATTGGGAGTGGGCCGGCAAGTGGGCTGCGCGCGCCGACGATGCGCTGTCGTGGCTGCCGGCGCGCCTCACGGCGCTGCTGCTCAAGGGGCTGAGCCGCGGTCTGCCGCTGCAGGCGCTGCGCCGCGAGGCGGCCCGCACGCCGTCGCCCAACAGCGGCTGGCCAATGGCCGCCATGGCGCTGAAGCTCGGCGTCTGCCTGCGCAAGCCCGGCGTCTATGCGCTGAACGCCGCCGGACGGGCGCCGCAGGCCGCCGACACGGCCCAGGCGCTGATTTATGCATCAAAAGCGGTTTATGTCCAGGTGCTGTGGTCGTTTCTAGCTATTGTTTTGATAGCGATGGAAGGCTCATGGCTGCGCTGACCGCCCTGGCTCGCACGCATGGCGGCCCCGATGCGCAGGGCGTGCCGCGCCACGACTTCTCCAGCAACAGCCATGCCGGCGGCCCGTGCCCGCTGGCGCTGGCCGCCGTGCAGCAGGCCGACGCCACGCGCTACCCCGATGCAAGCTACGCCGCGCTGCGCGCGCAACTGGCCGCCTTCCACGGCGTGGCCGCGGCGCGCGTGGTGCTGGCGGCCAGCGCCAGCGAGTTCATCTTCCGCATCACGGCCAGCGTGGCGCAGCAGGGCGGTGAGGCTGTGTGGCTGCCGCCGCACCACTACGGCGACTACGCGCAGGCGGCCGAGGCCTGGGGCCTGCGGCCAACGGCGCTGCCGCAGGACGCGGCCCTGGCCTGGTGCTGCGAGCCCTCGAGCCCGCTGGGCGCGGCGCAGCCGGGCCTGCCTGCCCTCGTGGCCGCCGCGGCGCCCGCCAGCGTGGTGCTGGACCGCGCCTATGAGCCGCTGCGCCTGCAGGGCGCGCCGGCTTTGGATGAGGCAGGGCTGCGGCGCGTCTGGCAGCTCTGGACCCCCAACAAGGCGCTGGGCCTGACCGGCGTGCGCGCGGCCTACGCCATCGCCCCGGCCGGGAGCGAAGAGGCCGCTGCGCAGTTGGAGCGCCTCGCGCCGTCCTGGCCGCTGGGCGCGCACGGCGTGGCGCTGCTGCAGGCCTGGTGTGAGCCGGCCGTTCAGCACTGGCTGGCCGGCAGCCTGGCCACCCTGCGCGAGTGGAAGGCGCGGCAAATCGCGCTGTGTGAGGCGCTGGGCTGGGCCTGCCTGCCCAGCGATGCCAATTTCTTCTGCGCCCGGCCCGGCGTGCCGGACCTGGGCCCGGCCTTGCGGTCGCTGCGCGCGCAAAGCATCAAGCTGCGCGACTGCACCTCGTTCGGCCTGGCCGGCCAGGTGCGCCTGGCCGTGCTGCCGCCAGCGGCGCAGGATGCGCTGGCCGGCGCGTGGCAGCAGATTCAACACGAACAGGAAACGACATGACCGCCCGCTGTGTGATGGTGCTGGGCACGACCAGCGGCGCCGGCAAGAGCTGGCTCACCACGGCCCTGTGCCGCTGGTATGCGCGCCAGGGCCTCAAGGTGGCGCCGTTCAAGGCGCAGAACATGAGCAACAACGCCCGTGTGGTGGCAACGCCCGTTGTGGCGAGTGGTTTCGCCGCCGGGCCGCCCCAAGGCGAAACGCGGCCCCCTCGGGGGGCAGGGAGTCCCACGCAGTGGGCGACCGTGGGGGCGGAGATCGGAAGTGCTCAGTACTTCCAGGCGCTGGCTGCGAATGCGCTGCCCGAGGTGCGCATGAACCCGCTGCTGCTCAAACCCGAGCGCGACACCCACAGCCAGGTGGTGCTGATGGGGCAGGTCGATGCGGAACTCTCGCGCATGCCCTGGCGCGGCCGCAGCGAGCGCGTGTGGCCGGTGCTGGCGCAGGCGCTGGACGGGCTGCGTGCGGAAAACGACGTGGTGGTGATCGAGGGCGCGGGCTCGCCGGCTGAGATCAACCTGCATGCCAGCGACATCGTCAACATGCGCGTGGCGCTGCACGCCCAGGCGCGCTGCCTGCTGGTGACCGACATCGACCGCGGCGGCGCCTTCGCCCACCTCTACGGCACCTGGGCGCTGCTGCCCGAGCCCGAGCGTGCATTGATCCAGGGCTTCGTGCTCAACAAGTTCCGCGGCGATGCGGCGCTGCTGGCGCCGGCGCCGCAGATGCTGCAGGACCTCACCGGCATCCCCACCGTGGCCACGCTGCCGATGTGGTGGCAGCATGGCCTGCCGGAGGAGGATGGAGTCTTCGACGACCGCGCGCGCGCCACGGGTGCCGTCACCACCACCATCGCCGTCGTCGCCTACCCGCGCATCAGCAACCTCGACGAGTTCCAGCCGCTGAAGAACGTGCCCGGCGTGCGCCTGGTCTGGGCCCGCACGCCCGCAGACTGCGCGGGTGCCGACTGGCTCATCCTGCCCGGCTCCAAGCACACCAGCGGCGACCTGGCCTGGCTGCGCGCGCAGGGCCTGGACCGTGCCATCGCCGCGCATGCCGCGCGGGGCGGGGCGGTGCTCGGTGTCTGCGGCGGCCTGCAGATGCTGGGCGAGGCGCTGATCGATCCGCACGGCATCGACGGCAACGCCCCCGGCCTGGGCCTGCTGTCGCTGGTGACGGTGTTCGAGGCCGACAAGACGGTGCAGCGCACGCAGGCCCGCTTCGGCCTGCTGGCCGGTGCCTGGGCCGCGCTCTCGGGCGTGGCGCTGAGCGGCTACGAGATCCACCATGGGCAGACCGCGCAGCACCCGGCCATGGCCGCTGCCGGCGACTTGGCGCAGGCCGTGCTGCTGGAGGGCGGGGGCCAGGCGCTGGGTTGGCAGAATGCCGCGGGCAATGTGCTGGGCCTGTATCTGCACGGCCTGTTCGAAGACCCCGCCGCGCTGCGCGCGCTGTTCGGCGCCGCGGCGCCGACGCTGGACAGCGTGTTCGATGGCCTGGCAGATTACATCGGCGCGCATTTCGCGCCGGGCGTGCTGGAGGCGCTGGTTCAGTGACGAACGCAGTGGAACGCCAGCGTGTAATAGGGAAAGCTCACCATCTCGCGCCCGCGCAGCGCGGGGTGGGTGGCGATCAGCGCTTCCAGGCGCTCGCGCACCTCGGCCTGGCCTTCGGGCGGCAGGGCCGCGATGAAGCTTACCGACATGAAGCGGTCCACGATCACCTGCTGCGGCGCGCCGGTGTGCTGGTGCGCGAAGCGGCTTTCCACCAGCTCGCTGAACGCCGGATGCGGGAACGGCCGGCGCCAGTCGCCCTTGTAGAAACGCGGCGCATCGCCTTCGTAAGGCGTGACGATGCGCGTCAGCTCGGCCACCCAGTCCACCGACTCGTCGCGCACGTTCCACACCAGCCCGAGCCGGCCGCCGGGTTTGAGCACGCGCTGGAATTCGTCCAGCGTCTCGCGGCTGGCGAACCAGTGGAAGGCCTGGGCGCAGACCACGGCATCCAGCGCCGCGCCGGGCAACGCAATGGCCTGCGCCGTGCCGGCCAGCACGCGCACCGTGGGCAGCTCCGGCCCGATCCGGGCCCGCATCGCTTCCACCGGCTCCACCGCCACCACGCTGGCGCCGGTGGGCACCAGCAGCCTCGTGAACTTGCCGGTGCCGGCGCCCACGTCGGCCACGGTCTGGCCCGCGGCCAGGCCCATCGGCCCGGCCAGCCAGCCGGCGAGCGCCGCCGGGTACTCCGGCCGGCCACGCGCATAGGCCTGCGCTTCTCTTGTGTAACCCTGCTGCGCGGCGACGTGCACTTCAGCCATGATGTTTGAACTCCAGACCATTGAAGACCTCCATGATGCCGCACTGGCGCAGCGCCTGCAGCACCGGCTCGACCACAAAACCAAGCCGCTGGGCGCTCTGGGGCGGCTCGAGGCGCTGGCGCTGCGGCTCGGCCTGATCCTCGGCACCGAAGCGCCCGCGCTGCGCCAGCCGCAGATGCTGGTGTGCGCGGGCGACCACGGGCTGGCGGCGCGCGGCGTCTCGGCCTACCCGAGCGACGTGACCTGGCAGATGGTGGAGAACTTCCTGGCCGGCGGAGCGGCCGTGAGCGTGCTGGCGCGCCAGCACGGGCTGGCGCTCACCGTGGTGGACTGCGGCGTGCGGCACGACTTCGCGCCGCGCGAGGGCCTGCTGATCCGCAAGATCGCCGCCGGCACGGCCGATGCCGGCAGCGGCCCGGCCATGACGGACGAGCAGTGCCGCCAGGCCCTTGCCAACGGGCAGGCCGTGCTGAAGGCGCTGCCCGGCAATGCGGTGCTGCTCGGTGAAATGGGCATCGGCAACACCAGCGCCGCCTCACTGCTGCTGGCGCGGCTGGCTGGCCTGGACATCGCCGGCTGCACCGGCACGGGCACCGGCCTGGACGAGGCGGCCCTGCAGCGCAAGGTGGCGGTGCTGGGCGAGGTGCTGGCGCTGCACGGCGCGGCGACCGAGCCGCTGGCCGCGCTGGCGGCTTTTGGCGGCTTCGAGATCGCCACGCTGGTGGGCGTGGTGCTGCAGGCCGCGCAGGAGCGCCGCGTGATCGTGGTGGACGGCTTCATCGCCTCGGCGGCCGTGCTGGTGGCGCAGCGGCTGCAGCCGCACGTGCTGCAGCGCTGCGTGTTCGCCCATTGCTCGGGCGAGCGCGGCCATGCGCTGATGCTGGCTCAGCTCGGAGCCGAGCCGTTGCTCGATCTGGGCCTGCGCCTGGGCGAAGGCTCGGGCGCCGCGCTGGCCTGGCCGCTGCTCGATTCGGCCTGCCGCATTCTGCAGGAGATGGCGAGTTTTGAGTCGGCGGGGGTGTCGCAGAGGGCTGGATAGGTCGGTTTGCCAGGATTAATGGTCTTCTGTACTAACCAAAAGAACGTCACTGGGTGGGAGGGCGGCTCTCGGCCAAAAACCGACCTTCAGCCCTGACCTCCAATTCCACAAAGGACGTGAGCCTCCCGCCGGTTCTCAACCTACCTTGAACTTTGCAACCTGGTCCAAATTGCCGCCCATGTAGGTGCGTCGGGTCGCGGAGCTTTGCTCTGACTAGGCGCGAATATGCAGGGGCGCGAACGACTTCACCAAATCGTCCAACGCCTTCAGTTGCGCGAGGAAAGGCTCCAGTTGGTCCAGCGGCAGAGCGCTGGGGCCGTCGCATTTGGCCTGCGTTGGGTCTGGGTGGGCTTCAAGAAAGAGGCCGGCCAAGCCCACCGCCAGACCCGCACGTGCCAGCTCAACCACTTGCTCGCGTCGCCCGCCAGAGACGGCAGCGTTCGCCTCGCGCTGCTGGAGGGCATGGGTTACGTCGAAGATGACCGGCAGATTCCCGGTGACCTTCTTCATCGCACCGAAGCCAAGCATGTCCACCACCAGATTGTCGTAGCCGAAACAGGTGCCGCGGTCGCACAAAATGACGGGCGAGCTTCCTGCCTCCCTGATTTTCTCGACGATGTTGAGCACCTGCGGCGGGCTCAGGAACTGGGGTTTCTTGACGTTGATGACTTTGCCTGTCCTGGCGAGAGCAACGACCAAGTCAGTCTGGCGGGCGAGAAACGCAGGCAGCTGTAGAACATCCACAACGTCGGCCACGGGATTCGCCTGCCATGGCTCGTGCACGTCGGTGAGAATGGGCACGCCGAACGCTGCCTTGACGGCCTCGAAGATTCTTAAGCCCTCTTCCAACCCGGGCCCCCGAAAGGAATGGATGGACGAGCGGTTCGCCTTGTCGAAGCTGGCCTTGAAGACGTATGGGATGCCAAGCTTTCGCGTGACTCGGACGTATTCCTCTGCAGCACGCAGGGCCATGTCCTTCGACTCGAGTACGTTCACGCCGCCAAACAGGACGAAGCCATCGCTGTTGCCGACGTTGATTGCGGAATTGATGGCGACGGTGGTCAAAAGAGTGCTCCTGTGGTGCTGCTCGTATTCTCGCGCTTCGATCAACGGAAAATCGCGCCTTTGGTCAATGCATCCGGGACATCCGTGCAAGTGCTGCAACTGAAGCGGTGCGTCTGGCCTTCGAGTTCACCGTTCTCACAGCCGCCCGCTTTGGCGAGATCCGCGGGGCGGTTTGGGAAGAAATTGACCTCAGTAGCAAGCGCTGGTCAATTCCGGGTGCAAGGATGAAGGCAGGCCGCGGCGGGGCCGGTTGGGTGGACGGGCATGGGGTCTCCCCGCGGGCCGGGGTGCAGCGCCATGGCGGTACAGTCAAGCCGTGATGGAATCGGCAGCAAGACCACACACCACTTCAACGACAAAACACACAAGGAGCTTCCAGTGATGGCATCCAAACCCGCAAGGCGGGCCTTCTTGGTCATGATCGTGATCATCCTGATCTGGCTGGTGGCCTATCCCATCGCCAAGCAGCTTCCCCACGATGCCTTCAGCGACCCATTCGGGCCCGTGTACAACGGCCTCAACGTGCTCTTCACCGCGCTGGCTTTTGGCGGCGTGGTCACCACGCTGCTGTTTCAGGCGGAAGAATCGAGAATCGCCCGGCGCGAGGAGATCGAGCGCTCCATTTTTGAACTGTTCCAGACCTTCACCAGCCTGGATTTTCAGCACGTCAAGGACAGCGCGTTTCGCGCGTTGCTGGCAGCGGTGCAGAACCGCGACTATGCGGACTACCTCGCGAGCCGCTTGTTCGTGGTCGAGCAGTTGCCGTTTCCGCCCGCCGCCGCTGAAACCCTGCGCGGCCTGGATGACGCCAAGAAGGAGCAAAGCGACGAGCAGATCATCCACGCGGACCGCGCCGACCGCCTCATGCTCGACAACATGCTCAATTTCTTCGCGCTGCTGGCCCAGCGCGAGTCTTCAGCAACCGTCATCAAGCACTGCGATTTTTCGTATGACTGGTGGCGGCCCGTGCTGTGGATGATCGGGCAACTGCAGCAGGAGCGCTACGAGGCCTCCGGCACCATCCGCACGTATTGCAAGAACCAGTTGATCACCGGCACCTTGAAGGCGCTGGACAAGGTCTACGGGCACAGCCCCTTGCCCACGCGCGATGCGGTCTGGGCGTACATCACCCAGCACCCGAAGATCATCGCGTTCGGCCTGGATGCGAGGTTTCAGGAGCTGGCGAGCCGCAAAACCAGCTGATCCGGCTGCCCAGGTGGGCGCGTCTTTTGTGCAGAACCCGCAGGCTCGCTAAGCGTCGCGCAGCAGGGCCATTGCATAGCTGTCGCAGTACGCTCCGTCGACTCGAAACGACTGGCGCAGCAGCCCTTCGACGTTGAACCCGAAGCGTTCGTACAGGGCCTTGGCCCTGGCATTGTCAGCACGCACCGCCAACTCGATGCGCGTCAAGCCTGTGGCCCATGCGGCATCGATGGTTGCGCGCATCAGTTGGGCGCCGATGCCCTGGTGCCGTGCCGCCGGGACGAGACCGATGCCGAGTGTGCCCACATGCGACCTCGCCTGGCCGTGGGTCGGCAATACGTCGCACCAGCCCACCACAACGCCGTCCATGAGCGCAACCCTCTGGCACCATCCGTTGGCGATGATGGCGGCGTGGAAGGCCCATGCATCTTCAACCGATGACGCTTGCGTGAACGCGAGAAACCGCTTCTCGCGTGCCACGGTATCGAGGGCGGCTCGAAAGCCCTCGAAATGCCCGTTCGAAATGGGTTCGATCGACAGGTTCATCCGATGGCTGCCCGCATGAACGCCGGGCTCAGGGCGCCGCCGTCTTCGGCTTGAAATCGCAGTAGGGGGCCACGACGCACTGGTAGCACAGCGGCTTGCGCGCCTGGCACACGTAGCGCCCGAGCAGGATCAGCCAGTGGTGCGCGTCCACCATGTAGGCGGGCGGGATGCGCTTCAGGAGTTGCATCTCCACCTCGTAGGGGGTCTTGCCGGGAGCCAGGCCGGTGCGGTTGCCCACGCGGAAAATGTGCGTGTCCACCGCCATCGTCGGCTCGCCGAAGGCCACGTTGAGCACCACGTTGGCGGTCTTGCGGCCTACGCCGGGCAGGGCTTCGAGCTCCTCGCGCGTACGCGGCACCTGGCCGCCATGCTGTTCTACCAGGATGCGGCAGGTCTCCATCAGGTGTTTGGCCTTGCTGCGGTACAGGCCGATGGTCTTGATGTAACCCTCCAGTCCGTCGAGCCCGAGGTCCAGGATGGCCTGTGGCGTGTGGGCCACGGGAAACAGCCGGCGTGTGGCCTTGTTCACGCCCACATCGGTGGCTTGCGCCGACAGCAGCACGGCCGCGAGCAGTTCGAACACGCTGGTGTATTCCAGCTCGGTGTTCGGCTGCGGATTGGCGGCCTTGAGGGTGGCGAAGAAGGGTTCGATGGCGGCGGCTTTCATGCCGCGTAGTGTATTCGTGCCAGGGGGCTGGCGTGCCCGTATCGGCAGGCACCCCGCAGGCGCTACACGGCCAGGTAGCCGCCGTCTGCGGCAAGAACCGCGCCCGTCACGAAGCTTGCGAGCGGCGACGCGAGGAACGCCACCGGGCCCACGAGTTCGTCGGGCCGGCCGAAGCGGCGCAGCGGGATGCGCGCCAGCAGCAGAGCGCGCCGCGCCGGGTCGCCGCGCGAGGCGGCTGTCATGGCCGTTTCCATCACGCCAGGGGCCACGGCGTTGACCCGTACGCCGCGCGCCGCGAGTTCGAGGGCCATGACCTTGGTCAGCATTTCTGCCGCGGCCTTCGAGGTCGAATAGGCCACGGAAAATGGGGAGGCTCTTGCGGCCGAGATGGAGCTGATGTTGACGACGTTGCCGCCCGACGCTTCGAGCAACGGCAGGAACGCCAGCATCGTGTTGCGGACCCCGTCCAGGTTCACGGCCATCGCATCGCGCCAGAGCTGATCGCGGTCGGCGCCGTCGAAAGGGTGGCGGGGGCGGATGCCTGCGTTGTTGACCAGAACGAACTGATGGCCCGCGGGGAGCTGCAAGGCCGCGGCGGCCGCCTCGCAGGCGCGGGCGTCGGACACATCCAGCGCGAGTGCCTCGGCCGAGCCGCCATCCGCGCGGATCCGCTCAGCGGTGCGCTGCGCGGCATCGGCACGCACATCGGTCGCGACCACGTGGGCGCCATGCCGGGCCAGGCCCAGCGCCAGCGCCTCGCCATTGCCCTGGCCGGCACCGGTGACCAGCACGGCATGAAGGGGAAGCAGGGCGGCACTCATCGGAAGCACCGTTGCGCAAGCGGTGTCTCGGCACTGGCCACGAGCGCGCCGCCGCAGACCCCCTCGCGACCATACACGAGCCAGGCGATGTCAACCGCGCCGACATCGAGCTCGATGCGGAACCGGCCCGGATGCTGGTCGGCCAGCGAGAGATCGGTGAAGCCCGAATCGATGTCGCCTGCAAGCAGCAGGCGTGCGACCTCGGGCCCGGAGGGCAGCTCGACCTGCGTGGGCCAGCGGCTCGCGTCGAAGTAGACGCGCGTGGCGGGCATCAGGCCCAGCGTCCGCGGTGCTTCCCGCTGCGCATGGGTGAGCACGCCCATGGGCGCGGTCGGACCGAGGAAGCAGTCGACCAGCCGGCAGCGAGGGTGGTGGCGGCCGATGCAGGCGCCGACCTGGGGGTGCAGGCAGGCCTGGACGACGAAATCGGCGCGGCCGTCCAGCAGATGCTCGAAGGCGAGGTCGAAGTTCGGAAGGCAGTCCACGCGAGCGTGTGACAGCCCGTGGAATGCAAGGTAGCGGCGCACATTGATCTCGTGGTTGCTGCCCTCGGGACCCAGCGTGGCGAAGACGAAAGGCGTGTTGGCGGCCATGGTGTCAATCCACCTTGGCGCCGCTGGCCTTGACCACAGCCTCGTACCGCAGGAGTTCGCTGCGGATCAGCGCTGCAAACTGCTCGGGCGTGCTCGGCACGGGCTCTGCCATCAATTGCGTGAACCGGCTGCGGGTGTCGGGCTCGTTCAAGGCGGCGGTAAAGGCGGCATTGAGCCGCTGCACGACGTCCGGCGGCGTGCCGGCCGGTGCGATCAGGCCCCACCAGGTGTCGATCGCGAAGCCGGGAAAAGTCTCGGCGATGGCGGGGACCTCGGGCAACAAGGGGCTGCGCTGGGCCGTGGTCACGCCCAGTGCCACCACGCGGCCGGCACGGATGTTGGGCGCGGCGGTGGCCAGGTTGTCCAGCGTGAAATCGACCTGCCCGGCCAGCAGCGCCAACTGGGCCGGCCCGCCGCCGTTGTAGGGGACGTGGACTGCGAAGAAGCCGGCCCGCTGCTTGAACATCTCGCCCGCCAGGTGCCCTGCACTGCCGTTGCCGCCGCTCGCGTAGTTGAGGCGGCCGGGATTGGCGCGCGCGAAGGTCAGGAAGTCGCGCAGGGTGGCGATGCGCAGGCGGCGTGCCGTGTCCGCATTCACCACGAGCACATTGGGCACACGCACCATCTGCGTGATCGGGGCAAAGTCCTTGACCGGATCGTAGGGCAGGCGGCTGAACAGCCAGGGGTTGATCGCATGCATGGCCACGGCCGCGATGCCGAGCGTCAGTCCGTCGGGCGCGGCCTTGGCTACTGCTTCCACGCCGATGCCACCCCCCGCGCCGGGCTTGTTGTCGATGATGATGGTGCCCAGGCGTTCGCGGGCCTTGTCGGCCAGCAGCCGCGTGGTCACGTCGGTCGGCCCGCCCGCGGTGAACGGAACGATGATGCGCAGTGGGCGGTTCTGCGAGTGGGCGGACCGCAAGGGCATAGTGGCGCTGGCTGCGGCGAGCAGGGCCGCGCAGGCGGTTCTTCGTTGCATGGGGAGTCTCCTGATGAATGAGGCTCCTGAGCTTGCGGCCGGCACGGCCATTCGGCCTGTATCGCGCGATACAGACGAGCGGTGTTTTCTACGCGCTTCGCAGCAGCGCCAGCACGGCCTGCCGGTCCCGGATGTGCACGCGGCCCGGGGCGGTTTCCAGCAGGCCGCGTGCCGCGAGCGACTTGAGCGCGCGCGTGACCGTGACCCGGCTGAGCGCCATCATCGAGGCGATCTGCTCATGCGTCAGTTCCACGGCCGGCAGCGCAGTGGCGCTGGTGGCGCCGGGCGCATCCAACCGCGCCACGCGTGCCAGCAACTCCAGCACGCGTTCTTGAGGATCCGCCGAAGCAAAGCGCGTGAGCTTGCGCACGAGGAAGTGGTTCTTGCAGCCCAGCAGCCGCAGCAGCGATGTGGCGAGCGCGGGTTGCTCACGCAGCGTGGGCTCGATGTCGGCCGGCAGGTAGCGGCTCAGCACGGTATCGGTCACCGCCAGGGCCGTGACGGTGCGTGGCAGTCCGGAGTAGGCCGGTCCTTCACCGAAGATGGCACCGGGCCCGAAGATCTCCAGCAGCAGTGGCGAGCCGTTGCCGCGCAGGATCGTGGTGTGCACGAAGCCGGCGCGCAGCAGATAGAAGTAGCGGTGGGATTCGCCTTGCCGGTACAGCGTCTGGCCTGCCTCGAGCTTCATCACCTCGCCCAGCGTCGTGGCTTCGAGCCAGAGCGAGCCCAGGGCGAGCGAAGCGTCCCACGACGCATAGGCAGGCGAGGCGATGGGATCGACGGGGATCGAGGCTGGGTGGCGGCGCGGCATGGCGCGATTGTGCGCGCGTCGCGATGCCGCCATGAAGGGCCCGCCGCATCGGCGCTACAGTGTGCGCGATGGTTTCATCGATTGGATGAGAATAAGGCCCATGAGAAGCAGAGCCTCCATCCGCCGTTCACCGGCCTATGCGTCGTGGGATGCATCGCTGACCGTGTCCGGGCCCTGGCTGCACGCGGTGGAACTGGGGACCATCGTGCGGCGTGGAGCGGGCCAGGTGTTGTACGGCGAAGCGAGCCGGCATGATTTTTTCTATCTGATCCGCTCCGGCTTCGTGCATACCACTCTGCAGAGGCCCAACGGCACCAGCCTGCTGCTGGACATCTTCGGGCCCGGTGCCATCTTTGGCGAAGGCTCATCCTTCACGGGGCCTGTGCGTTCCGCCACGGCGACGACCATCACGCCCGTGGTGCTGAGCCAATACCATCCCGCCCAGATCGCCGATGCATTCGCGGCGCAGCCCGAGCTGGCCGTGTCGCTCATCAAGTTGCTGGGCACCAAGAACCGGCTGCTTCTGAACAAGCTGACCCGCTTCACGTCATCCGACCCCGAAGAGCGCTTGGTGGAGCTGCTGGCGCGGGTGGCGCAGACCTGGCGAGATGATCCATACCCCGGTGACACAGCCGCGGACACGACGCATGCCCGCTCCATCCACCTGACGCATGAGCAGATTGGCGCCATGACGGCGCTCAGCCGCGTGTCTGTCACGCGAGCGTTGAAGTCGCTGGCGGACAAGGGGCTGATCGCCACCGGCTCCAAGAACGTGGAAATCATCGACCGCGAAGGCCTGATCGCCCTCCTGGGGCCGCGCTGAAATTCTGCGCACGACTTGTATCCCCGGATACGACGAATTGACTCCATCCTGCGGATACTTTGCCGCATGGAACACAGGAGTAATCGAATGGGATCGTGGATCAAGGTCAAGGCTTCGGATGGGTTCGTTCTGTCCGCATGGCAGGTGGAGGCCACCGGCGCTCCACGGGGGACCATCGTGCTGGTGCAGGAAATCTTTGGCGTCAACAGCCACATCCGCAGCGTTGCTCAGCGCCTGGCGGGAGAGGGCTACGATGTACTGGCACCTGCGCTGTTCGACCGCGCCATGCCGGAGGTGGAACTGGGCTACAACGCCGAGGGCATCGGCCAGGGCGTGGAGCTGATGCAGCGCGCCAGCCTGGACGACGCGCTGCGCGATGTGGATGCCGCCCGTGCGCACGCGGCGCAGGGCCTGCCGGTGGCGGTAATGGGATTTTGCTGGGGCGGTCTGGTCGCCTGGCTGTCGGCGACGCGCTTGGACGGCTTTGCTGCAGCCGTGCCGTACTACCCCGGCGGCATTGGAAACTTTGCAGCCGAGGCGCCGCGCTGCCCGGTACTGCTGCACTTTGCCGAGCATGACGATCATATTTCCCTGGCCGAAGCTGAAGCCGTGCGCGTCGCACACCCCGGCCTTGCAACTGTGCACATTTATCCAGCGGAGCATGGCTTCAACTGCGACGAACGCGGCAGCTATCACGCACCCAGTGCGGCGCAGGCATGGGAGCGCAGCCTGGGCTTTCTGGCGCTGCATATGAAGGTGCGCAACGCATGAGCCAGCCCGCATTGCCTACGCGGCCTGTTGGCCGCAGTAGCCTCCGTGTGAGCGTGCTGGGCCTGGGCTGTGCCACGTTGGGTGGCAGCCGCTTTCCCGTCAGCCCGCAGGTGGCCGCGGGCGCCATTCACCAGGCCTGGAACGACGGTGTGCGCTACGTGGACACGGCGCCGTTCTACGGCTACGGCGCCGCCGAGCGGCGCGTGGGCGATGCGCTGCGCGCCATGCCGCGCGGCGACTGGGTGCTGTCCACCAAGGTCGGGCGGCTGCTGGTGCCTTGCGCCAACCCGCCTGCCGGCGCTGGCGGCACGCCTAGGCCCATGCCGTTTGACGCGGTGTACGACTACAGCTACGACGGCGTCATGCGCTCGTTCGAGGCCAGCCTGCAGCGTCTGGGGCTGGACCGCATCGACATGCTGTTCGTGCATGACATTGGCGCCTACGTGCATGGCGCGGCGCATGCCGGCCACATGCAGGCGCTGGAGCGCGGCGGCTATCGGGCGCTGGACAGCCTGCGCAGCGGTGGCGCCGTTCGCGCCATCGGCCTGGGCGTGTTTGAAACCGCCGTGTGTCTGGAGGCCATGCAATGGGGGCATTGGGATGCCTTTCTGCTGGCGGGCGGCTACACGCTGCTGGGGCAGGAACCCTTGATGGACTTGCTGCCTGCATGCGAGACGCAAGGCGTGTCGTTGATCGTGGGAAGCCCTCTCAACAGCGGCATTCTGGCGGGAGGCGGGCTGTGGAACTACAAGGCGCCGCCGCCGCCCGTGGCGGCGCGTGCCGAAGGCATCCGCGATGTCTGCGCCGCCTTCGGCGTACCCGTGGTGGCCGCTGCGCTGCAGTTCGTGCTGGCGCATCCGGCCGTCGCTGCGGTGCTGCCCGGCCCGCGCAGCGCGCAGGAGCAGGCAGACAACCTGCGTGCGCTGCACCATCCCATTCCCCCCGGCCTGTGGGCTGCGCTGCGCGACCGGCACCTGTTGCATCCGCAGGCTCCGGTGCCGCAGGGGCCGGTTGTTTCCACTGACTCCATTGAAAGGACGATGCATGAAGTTCAATCGTAGAAGCAGCCTGGCCGCCCTGGCCGGCGCGGCACTGGGGGCCGCATGGTTCCCTCAGGCGTATGCGCAGGCGAAGGACTACACGGGCCCGATCAGGATCCTGGTGGGCTTCAATCCTGGCGGCGCGACCGACGTGGTGGCGCGCCAGATCGGCGACAAGCTCAAGGACCTGCTGAGCCAGGTCGTGATTGTCGAGAACAAGCCCGGTGCTGGCGGCATGATTGCGACACAACAGCTCAAGGCCGCGCCGGCCGACGGCTCCACCGTCATGCTGACGATCGACCATACGCACCTGATCGTGCCCTTGACTTTCAAGGCGCCGGGCTACGACCCGGCCGCCGATTTCACCGCGCTGGCCGGTGTCGCCAACTACTACAACGCCCTGGTGGTCGCCAACAGCCTGAATGTGAAGAACATGGCCGAGTACGGCGCCTGGCTCAAGGCCCATCCCGGGCAGGCCAACTACGGCGTGGGTGCCGCCGGCAGCGTTGCGCAGTTCTCCGGCCAGTTGCTTGGCCAGTCCCTGGGCGTCAAGATGGTGGCGGTTCCGTACAAAGGCGGGGCGCCGCTGGTGCAGGATTTGCTGGGCGGGCAGATCCCGGCGGGCATCGTGTCGTTGACGGACGCCATCGAGCATCATCGTGCGGGCAAGCTGCGCATCGTCGCGGTGTCGGGCGCCGCGCGTGCCAAGGCCACTCCCGAGGTGCCGACCTTCACCGAGCTGGGGCTCAAGGGATTGGACAAGAATCCGTGGCTGGCTTTCTTCGGCCCGAGGGGCATGCCGCCCGAGTTCGTGGACCGCTTCACCAAGGCCGTGGCCGCCGTGCTGCGCCAGCCCGACATGAATGAGAAGCTGGCCAAGATTGGCAACGAAGTGCTGTATGCCACGCCCGAACAACTGCAGCGCGATTGGGTTGTCTCGACCACGCGGCACTGGGCGCCCGTGGTCAAGGAGTCGGGGTGGGAACTGCAATAGGCGAGCCTGGCTTCCTGGCCAGCTACTGGACGTTGGCGGGCGATGTGCTGCCTCGCTCGCCCAGCCAGATCAGCCCCCACAGTTTCGAGAGCCGCGTCCGCGCCGCGGCCCAGGCCGGCTACACCGGCCTGGGGTTGATGAACGATGATCTGGCCGCCACGACTCGGCGCATGGGGCTCTCTGCGATGCGGCGGTGCCTGGACGACCACGGCTTGCGGCACCTGGAACTGGAGTTTCTGGGGGACTGGTTTGCAGACAGCGAGCGCCGTGCCGCATCGGACCGCACACGCGCCGAGCTGTTGGCCGCTGCACAGGCCTTGGGAGCACGCCACATCAAGATAGGCGGCGACCGCTACGGCGCGCACTGGCCGCTGGCACAGCTGGTCGACAGCTTTGCACGCCTGTGTGAAGAGGCGGCGCGCCACGGCACGGCGATCGTGCTGGAACTGCTGCCCTGGACCCAACTGGCGACGCCGGCGCAGGCCTTGCCGCTGCTGGAACAGGCGCAGGCCTCCAATGCCGGGCTGCTGCTGGACGTGTGGCACCTGCAGCGCGCGGGCGTGCCCTGGTCGAGCCTGGCGGCGTTGCCGCCGCGCTGGGTGAGGGCTGCCGAACTCAGCGACGCGGGCCCTCCCGAGGGCGACGTGTGGGCTGACACCATCCATCGCCGCCGCCTATGCGGCGAAGGTGGCTTTGATCTGCGAGGGTTCATCCAGGCGCTGCAGGCCACAGGCTTTGACGGCCCCTGGGGCATCGAGATCATCTCGGACACGCACCGCACGCTGCCGTTGTCTGCGGCGGCGCAGCGCGCGATTGACACGGCGCGGCAACAGTTCGTACAGAATGCCAGCAGCCAACTGCGCGAGAATGCAATTCGTTGATTGCCTTTACAGAGATATCAAGACCATGTCCATCCAATTCGCCGGCCGCCTGAACAACGTCGAAACCTCCGCCATCCGCGAACTCTTCAAGCTGCTGGGCAAGCCCGGCATCATCAGCTTCGCCGGGGGCTTCCCTGACAGCGCCATGTTCGACGTGGAGGGCCTGAAGGAGGCCAGCGCCAAGGCCCTGGCCGAGGAGCCCGGCGGCGCGCTGCAGTACGGAGCCACCGAAGGCTACAACCCGCTGCGCGAGCAGCTGGCGGCCTTCATGGGTACCAAGGGCGTGAAGGGCCTGAACCCCGAGGGCCTGATCGTCACCACCGGCAGCCAGCAGGCGCTGGACCTGCTGGGCAAGACCCTGATCAGCCCGGGCGACAAGGTGATTGTCGAAGGCCCGACCTTCCTGGCCACGATCCAGTGCTTTCGCCTGTACGGCGCCGAGCTGATCAGCGCGCCGATCGATGGCAACGGCGTGAAGACCGACGAACTGGAAAAGCTGATCGCCGAGCACCGTCCCAAGTTCGTCTACCTGATTCCCACCTTCGGCAACCCCAGCGGCGGTCTACTGAATCTGGAGCGCCGCAAGAAGGTGCTGGAACTGGCCGTGAAGTACCAGACCCTGATCGTGGAGGACGATCCTTATGGCGATCTGTACTTCAATGAGGCGCCGCCGCCGTCCATCTTGGCGCTGAGCGACAGCGTGCCCGGCAGCCGCGAATGGATCGCCCACTGCGGCAGCATGAGCAAGGTGCTGAGCCCCGGCCTGCGCGTGGGCTGGATGATCGCCCCCGCGGAGCTGCTGGCCAAGGCCACCATGTGCAAGCAGTTCAGCGACGCCCACACCAGCACCTTTGCCCAGGCCACTGCCGCCCAGTACTTGAAGGCGGGCCGCATGCCGGCCACCCTGGCCCACGTGCGCAAGGTGTACGCCGAGCGCGCCCTGGCCATGGGCGAGGCCTTGCGCCAGGAGCTGGGTGATGCCATCGAGTTCGTGCAGCCCCAGGGCGGCCTGTTCGTCTGGGCCCGCCTGACGGGTGCAGGTGGCAAGGTGAAGGACGGCAACGAATTTGCCAGGCGAGCGATCGAGCAGGGCGTGGCCTTCGTCCCCGGTGCGCCGTTCTTCTGCGCGAACCCCGACCCTGCGACGCTGCGGCTGAGCTTTGCCACGGCCGACGTGGCCAGGATCGAGGAAGGCGTGGCCAGGCTGGGCAAGGCGCTCTGAGTCCGGCGCACCAGCGCGGGATGTCTGGTGAGCGCCTCGCCGGGTCTTGCCCATGCACGCATGGCGGCGCTGACCGGCGGCTCACCGCCAGCCTGTACCATGCAAGGTCATGGCCGAAACCACCATCACCACCGACAGCTACAAGCTGTTCCCCTCGCCGCGCAACGTGCATCGCGAGGTGTTTCTGCACGAGGTGTTCGTTCCGCACCCCTATGCCCTGATCGACCTGCCGAGCTTCCGCCTCCAGGGAAAGCACAGTCTGTTTGCCGCCTATCGGCTGGCTGACCGGAAAATGGGGCAATTGGTGACCTTCGAGCTCGCAGCGGACGCGGCCAAGTTCAATGCCAATTTCGTGCCGGATTGAATTGCAGGCCCATGCAAGAAGAATTCCGCTTCAACGTCTTTGGCCGTTTGGTTGCCGTGGTTCGCACGCCCACCGGATGGAACGCCTTTGCCGTGGGCGCAGACGGCAAGCGCGGGCCGCTGGGCATCGTGGTGCCGGATTTCGTGGCTGAAGACGAACTGGGCCAATACCTGTTCGACATCTTTCATGAGAGCGCCACGCCGGGCAACGGCGATGTGGTGCCTGTCGGTGACCAGTGCTCCGGTGGTGCGACGGAGACTCTTTCCCTGTGAGGGCGCGGGCATTTCCTGCATACGGCCTGTCGCCCTCATCGCGATATCGCTTTAGTACGGCAGAACAAACCCGTTCTTCCCCGCGTTGATGCGCAGGGCGGTCGGCTTGCCGTTGACCTCGGCCGCCATCACGGACACGCTCGCACCGGGCACCAGCAGGCCGCGATCGCCGGGGCGGAAGGTGATCACGGGCGCGTCAGGCGGCACGACGATCGTTTTCTCTCCGCCGTTGTATTTCACCCGCAGGGTCTGGCCGCTGGGCGCGGCCATCACATCGGCCACGGTGGCATTGGTCATGGTGCTGGAGGGTTGCAGGTCGAACGGGCGATGGCCTTCGCCCCGGCCCCGCGCCGATTCAGGGAACACCGTGATCGCGATGGCGCGCAGGCTGCCGTCGGCCTGGGGCAGGGCGGCCGTGCCGATGAAACTGCCCGCCCGGATGTCCGCCAGGGCAATGGGGTAGACCTCGATGACCTCGGTCGCGTCTGTGATGGCCATCTCGATCACCTCAGGGCTGCTGCGGTCCTTGACGGTCACGCTGGCGGCTGTCGCGCTGACGATGGTGCCGCGCAGGCGGAAGGCGGCGGGGTTGGCCGGCTGCGCCATGGACGACAGGGGGAGGGCGATGGCCGCAAGGCACAGGGCCAGGGTGGCGGCGCGTCGAGTGGGCTGGTGCATGGTGGCTCCGGGAGAGGGGGGGCTCAGCGCGGCCAAGGCGGCTTTGACATAGACTGGGGTGGACTCATTTCAGCCGTCAAAGGTTCCTCATGCAATACCGCTCTCTAGGCAAAAGCAATCTGCAAGTTTCCGCCCTGTGCCTGGGCACCATGATGTTCGGCGACCAGACCGGGCGGGAAGAAGCTGCCGCCATCGTCGCCGATGCGCACGAGCACGGCGTGAACTTCATCGACACCGCCGATGTGTACACCCAGGGTGCGTCCGAGGCGATGCTCGGCGAACTGCTCAAGGGCCGGCGCCATGACTGGGTGCTGGCCACCAAGCTGGGCAACAGGATGTCGGCCCGTGTCAACGAGAGCCACTATTCGCGCACCTGGATGCTGCGCGAGGTGGAGGCGAGCCTGCAGCGTTTGCAGACGGACCACGTGGACATTCTCTATCTGCACCGCGACTTCATCGGCATGAACCTCGAAGAGCCTCTGCGCGCACTGGACGAGATGCTGCGCGCGGGCAAGATCCGCTACTGGGGCGTGTCCAACTTCCGGGGCTGGCGCATTGCCGAGATCATGCGCGTGGCCAGCGCGCTGGGCATGCCCGGGCCGGTGGTGTGCCAGCCGTACTACAACCTGCTCAACCGCATGCCCGAGGTGGAGATCCTGCCGGCCTGCTCGAACTATGGCATCGGCGTCGTGCCGTACAGCCCGGTTGCGCGCGGCGTGCTCACGGGCAAGTATGCCCCGGGCCAGCCACCCGCCGGCGACTCGCGCGCCGGCCGGGGTGACAAGCGCATTGCCGAGACCGAATTCCGTGAAGAGTCGCTGCAGATCGCCCAGCAGCTCAAGGTGCATGCGCAAGCCCAGGGCATCAGCCTGGCCCAGTTCGCCACGGCCTGGGTGCTGGCCCATCGTGCGGTCAGCGCGGTGATTGCCGGGCCGCGCACGCTCGGGCAGTGGCAGGACTACCGGCCGGCGCTGGACTATGTGGTGACCGGCGAGGACGAAGCCCTGGTGGATTCGCTCGTCAGGCCCGGCCACCCCTCCACGCCGGGCTATACCGACCCGGCCTACCCGATGGATGCCCGGGTGTAGGGGGGCGGGCTCCGCAGCAGCGCAATCGACAACGCGAGCAGCGCCACGGCTTCGAGCGCAATGCCAGGCCCGATCAGCCGCGAGCCGGGCAGGCCCAGCAGGTAGGCGGTGTTCGCCGCCACGCAGACCGCGCCCGCTGCCCGCATCAGCCACAGCACGCCACGCCGGCGGTATTCCGGCCATCGTGCCGACCCGGCGGCGGCCAGGGCCCCCAGGCCGGTGGTCCAGGCGCCGATCGCGAACAGTCCATCGAACAGCGAGCGCAGGCCGGAATAGGCCGCTTCGCCGTGTTCCAGTGCCGCCAGGGGCGGCAGCACCAGCGCCACCATCGCATCGACGATGACGAACAAGGTTCCAGCGATCGCCAGTGCGAGCCAGCCGGCCATGGCCAGGCCTGCGCCTTCGCCGCGCTTCATGAAGGCCATCATCAGTGCGCCGACCGCGAGCAGCACATCGCTGGGCATGCCGATCAGCCCGGCGGCGCGCATCCAGCCGGCTACCGGGGCCGTGGCTGCACGTGCCAACTCGAGGTTGCCGGCACCGCCCGGCAGGGCCGCTGCCGGCCCGGCCAGTGCATAGCAGATGCTGGTGGCGATGAGGCCGAGGGCGCCGGCGCCCAGCAAGGCGGCAGCGGTGGGGCCGAAGCGCGGATCGCCCGCCCTACCGGGTTCTATCGACAAGGGAAGGTTCATCAGGGTTTCTCCAGAGTGGATAAAGGAAGCTGTGGACGTGCGGCCGCAGGTGCCGCGAATGGCATGAAGTTATGGTTGTTCACATCAGTGTGATGTGCAATGTTATGATTGTCAACATGGCAAGCCCAGGCCGCAGAAGAAACGCTCCCAAGTCCGCCTACCACCACGGTGATCTGCCGCGTGCCCTGGTCGATGCGGCGCAGCAGTTGATCGAAGCAGGCGGCGGCGCGCGCCTGACGCTGCGGGAGGCGGCGCAGGCGGCTGGCGTCAGCGTCGCCGCGCCCTATCGCCATTTCGCGGACCGTGAAGCCCTGCTTGCGGCCGTTCTTGCCAAGGGCTTTCGCGAGCTTGCGCACCGGACCGATGAGGATCGCCGGGCCGCATCCGACGCGATGGCGGGCCTGATGGCGGTGGGCCTGGCTTATGTGAGGTTTGCCGCCGACCACCCGGCCATCTACCGCCTGATGTTCGGGGCTGAGTGCGACAAGGCGGCGCATCCGGACCTGATGGCCGCAGGGCATGAGGCCCTGACCGTGCTGATCGAGGCCGTGGCCACCTGCAAGGCCGCCGGTCTCATCGGCGATGCCGACGTGCAGCAGGTGGCCCTGGCCGGCTGGTCGCTGTCGCACGGGCTGGCATCACTGCATGCCGATGGTCTTCTGGCGGCGGCCATGCCGGGCGATCTGCAGGCGACGGCCCATGCATTGATGCGGATGCTGATCGACGGCGTCCGTCCGCGGCCGGGTTAGGATCGGGCGATTGCCCGAGAGGCCCATGCCCAAGCACATTCACCAACAAGACGCCTCCGTTGCCCTGTACTGGGATTTCGAGAACCTGCATGCCAGCCTGTGCGAAGACCGGCAGGAGGGCTACTACGGCCGGCAGGACAACCGCTTCAAGGTTCAGGAACCGTTGGTGGACGTGCAGGCTGTGGCCGAACTGGCCGCGTCGTTCGGCCCGGTGGCGATCAACCGCGCCTATTGCAACTGGCAGTTCTTCGGCCGCTACCGCGATGCGCTGCTGCAGAACGCGGTCGAGCTGATCCAGCTGTTTCCGCCCGGGGGCGCGGCCAAGAACGGTGCCGACATCAAGCTGTGCCTCGATGCGATGGAAGACATCGGGCGTTTCGGCCACATCGGCACGGTCATCATCGTGGGCGGTGACAGCGACTTCATGCCGGTATCGCAGAAGATCAAGGCGGCGGGCCGTACGCTGGTGGGGGTGGGGACGCGCAAGTCCACCAACCGGCACTGGGCCAGGAGCTGCCATGAGTTCCGCTACTACGACAATCTGGTGGAGGGTGCAGGTGTGCAGGCGCTGCCTGCCAGCCCCGCACAACCTCTTTCGCTTGCGCCGGTGCCGCAGGCCGGGCCGGCGGCCGATCTCTTCAAGCGGGCGGTGCGCCTGCTGGCCGAAACCAAGGGCGATGCCTGGGTCGAACTGGCGGCGATCTGGCCCATGATCAAGCGGCTGGATCCCGCCTTTGACCCCAGGGAGCATGGCCACGCCGATTTCCAGTCCATGGTCCAGGCGTTCGATGACCTCATCGAGATCAGGAACAGCGAGTCTGGCCCGCTGGTGCACTGGCGCCAATAGGGCCGGGTGAGTTGGGAGGCCCGCCGCCGTTGTGAGGGCGCATCCGGCAAACCGTCGTCCAGCCCGCCTCCGCAGAGGCTGAACGACGGTGCTGCCATCAGACGATCAATTCGCGCTCGATGTCCAGCACCTTGCGCCGGGCCATTGCCAGGTTGGACTTGGTTTTGTCCAGCACCACGTAGAGGAACAGGCCTTCCTTGCGGCCCATGGGCCGGATGATGTGATAGTGCTTGCCGAGTGTGATGAGGATGTCCTCGATCACGTCGTTCAGGCCCAGGGAACGCATGGTCTTGAGCTTGGCCTTCACGACCTCGGTGTTTCCCGCGGCGGCCACCTCCATGTCCACGCCGCTGCCGGCCTGGCCCAGGATCATGCCGCTGTTCGAGTCCACCAGCGAAGCGCACATCGCGCCATCCAGAGTCAGAACTTCTTCCATTGATTGTTTGATATTCGCCATATCCCTCTCGCTTGTCACAGACGCCGGTTGAAAAACGCCATGGCCGGGGCGTCGAGGCCGGCCGGGGCGGTGCATGCTTCAAGGCAAGGGGGCGGCCGCAAGCGCCTGCCTGAGCGCCAGCACATGGGGCGCCCATTCGCTCCAGGCCACGTTCTTTTTCTGCGCCACGCACACCAGAACGAGCGGAGGTGCTTCGCTGCATGGGAAGAGGGCGACCACGCGATGGGCGAAGGCATAGGCGGCCGAGTTCAAGCCTCCGAAATCCTTGAAGTGCATGGCCAGCCGGCCGTGCACGCGCCAGAATTCCACAGCCACTTCGCCGATGCGGTCCATGTCGTGCAGGCGGCCGGCGTGGTGCCAGGTCATGCCGGTATCCGCATCGACCAGTGCGCAGGCGTCCAGGCCGGGGAACTCGGCCAGCCGTTGCAGCAGCAGCCCGACCTTGCCGGGGGGCTGTGTCATAGCTGCTCCAGCGTCTGCACAGCCTGGCGGCAGAAATACAGGGCCTGTCCCATGACGGCGTCGCGGCTGGTGACCACGCTGAGGATCAGCGTGGCCTGGGCGTGGCGGGCCTGCATCATCACGAGGAAGCCGCGTTCGGCCTCCACCACGATGCTGCCGCAGGCGCCGAGATCGCTTTCCTCGCCGGCCATGGCGCCCAGTGCCGCCATGGAGCTGGCCATGGCCGACAGCCGGGACACCTGCGCGGTGTTCTGCGCATGTGCTGCAACCTCGAAGCCATCCTCCGTGGCGACGACCACGGCCAGCGCGGCGCGCAGTTCGTTCATCAGGTCTTCAACGACACGTTGTGCACCGCTCTTGAGCGCAGGAGACAGGTCGGTCTGGTTCATTGCGGGGCTACTCCGTTCGGACTTCGAGTTGTGTGAGCAAAAGATCCAGCAACTGCACCACTTCGTCGCGGCGCCGCACGTCGGCCGGCAACACGGGGCACAGCACGCCGCGGCTGGCCAGCCGGTCGGCGAACTGCTCGATGTCGGGGCTGGGGTGCGTCTCCATGCGGCCCACCGCGACCACGCAGGCCGTTTGGGCGATCAGGTCGGCGAAGCCGGTGATGTAGACGTCCAGGTCGGCCAGGGGGTCGGGCCGGCGGTTGTCGATCAGGATGACGAGGCCCAGCGCTCCCTGCCCCAGGATCTGCCACATGAAGCCGAAGCGCAGTTGCCCTGGCGTGCCGTACAGCCGCAGCTTGTCGCCGCCGGACAGCGTGAGTTCACCGTAGTCGAGGCCCACGGTGGTCAGCGCCTTGGACACCGAGGTGTCATGGTTGCGCACGTCGGTGGTGAGCGGAGGAATCTCGCTGACGACGCCGATGGCGGTGGTCTTGCCTGCACCCACGGTGCCTGTGAACAGCAGTTTGTGTTCGGTCATGTTCGCTGGGGCCTGTTCGCACTATTTTTACCAGTGCGAACGAGGTGAAAACAGCGCCAATCAAGGCGCCTGACGACGCCCAGCCTGGACGGCTGGGCTAGGAGGGCAACGCCGAGTGGCGCTGTTTTCACCCCGTTCCCTACGGGTTGCGGCCAAAAAGGCCATGCGCCGCGTTGCGAAGCCTTGCCGGGGGCCAACCCCGGCTGCGTTTCGCGCCTTGCGCATGACCTTTTTGCTCCGCAACGCATCTGGTAAAAATAGTGTGAACAGGCCCTAGGTCCCCAGTCCGAGCTTGGCGCGGATCTGGGCCAGCAGGCCACGCGAATGCGCGGGCGCATGCCGCTCCGCCGGCCGTGCGGGCGGTGCCGTGGACAGGGGCTGGAGGATGCCGGCCGCCAGGGCTTCCTGGCAGAACCGCTCACAGGCCGGCAGCTCGATGCCGGAGCGCTCGTGCAACTGCGCGATGGTGAAGGGCTTGCCCGTCATCAGCGTGGCCAGCCGCAGCCGCGCCGGCTGGCCGGCCAGCACGCTGGCCGGCGGCCAGCGCAGCAATTGCATGGGCGCGTCAGGGGGAGGCGCGGGCGCGTGGTGCCTCGTCACCGAGGCCTTGAGCGCAAGGATGGCATCGCCAGCCGCGTTGAGCGCGGCCTCCAGCGCATTGGCGTGAAGCGGCAATGCAACGTGATGGGGCCGGCTGTGGCCGTCGGCGCTCACGTGCAGCACGTAGGGGTGGTGGGCCTGGACCGGGGCCGCTCCCACGACGGCGAGGTCGGGCTGGCCATCGTCATACACCCATGCATAGCGCAGGCGGTGGCTCAGGAGGCGCACCATGGATTTGAACAGCATGGCATCGCGCGCATTCAGCCCCATGATGGCGAAGCGCATCGTCGCTGGGTGCGGCAAGGTACTCACTGCCGCGCTCTGGTGTTCGATGTCCGATTCAGAGGCTGCGCGGCACTTGCCGCAAAGGCGGGACAGGCGGGTTCAATGACGCCTGCGACGGGTGAACGGGTACGACGGTCAACACACATTTGTTTTCCCCCTGCAAATTCATGGTAACAACGCGCATCTGGTGCAGCAAGCGGCTTTTGCGAGAAGGTCTTGCCCTTGCGTCAAGTACCTAGGAGGGGGCTGCACAGCTACGGAGTGGAGCCGCCGGCGAGACCGGTGCCGGATTCTTGCGGCCCGCGCCCCCCGCATAATCTCGCCCTTGCACATCACGTCCATCATGGGCGACACCACCAATGAAGGACTGCCATGAAAAAGACATTTCAATTGACCGTCGAAGGCAAGAACCGCGACCGCGTGCTCGACGCCGTCAAGCACGAGATCCGCAAGTACGTCAAGCGTGAACGGCGGCGGGCGCTGCCCGAAGGCGTGGACTACTGGGACTTCGATTGCCGGTTCGGGGCGACCGAAGACGCCGCCGAGACCGTCCATTTCGGCGAGATCACGAACCTGATCGATGCCGCGGCGAAGGCATCGGCCGACGCCTTCTACATCGAGATCCATGCCCGCCATGGCCACCGCAAAGCCCGGCCAGCGGAGCCTGGCGGCGCTGTGGACTCCGAAGACTAGGCGCTGCGCGCGGCTGCGGCGCGCAGCTTGTCCTTCTTGCTCGGGCGCTTGCCCTTGATGCCACCGGTGCCGGGCGCGGGCGGCGCTGCTGCTTCAGTGGGCTCGAATTCGGCGATCTGTTCACGCGGCAGGCTCAGGCCTTGGCGTTTTTCGATCAACCGGAAATGCGCCTCGGTGCCTGCACTCACGAAGCTGATGGCCAAGCCGCTTTCACCGGCGCGGCCGGTGCGGCCGATGCGGTGCACGTAGTCCACGGCGGAGCGCGGCAGGTCGTAGTTCACCACCACGGGCAGTTGCGCGATGTCGATGCCGCGCGAGGCCAGGTCGGTGGTGACCACCACGTCCCAGCGTTTGGCCTTGAATTCGTCCAGCACCTGCCGGCGCGCGCCCTGGCTCAGGTCGCCATGGAAGGCGGTGGCGAACACGCTGGCCTTGTACAGCTTGTCGGCCACGAGTTCTGCCGCGTACTTGGTGGCCACGAACACCAACACCCGCTCCCAATGATGCTGCTGGACGAGGTGGCGCAGCAACTGGGTGCGCCGTCCGGCATCCACCTGGATCACGCGCTGCAGGATGGCGGGCTCGTTGGCCGGCGTGGCGGCCACTTCCACGTGCACCGGATCGCGCAGCAGGCTCGCGGCCAGGGCCTGCACGGCCGGCGCGAAGGTGGCCGAGAAGAACAGGTTCTGTCGCTGCGCCGGCAGCAGGGCCAGCACACGGGCCAGCTCGTCGGCAAATCCGAGGTCGAGCAGGCGGTCGGCTTCGTCCAGCACCAGCAGGCCGACGGACTGGAGCCGCAGGGCATTCTGGCCCACGAGGTCGAGCAGGCGGCCGGGCGTGGCCACCACCACGTCGGCACCGCCGCGCAGGCCCATCATCTGCGGGTTGATGGAGACGCCGCCAAACACCACGGCCACCCGGGGCGGCTGCGCCAGGTGCTGTGCCAGGGAGCGCAGCACCTCGCTGACCTGGGCCGCCAGCTCGCGCGTGGGCACGAGCACCAGCGCGCGCACGCGCCGGGGCGTGTGCTGCGGGCCATCCAGCAGATGCTGCAGCAGGGGCAGGGCAAAGGCCGCGGTCTTGCCAGAGCCGGTCTGGGCCGAGGCCAGCAGGTCGGCTCCGCGCAGGATGACGGGAATGGCTTCGGCCTGGATCGGGGTGGGTGCAGCAAAACCGGAAGCGCTGGCAGCGCGGGCGAGCGCAGGAGAAAGGCCGGGAAAGGAAAAGGGCATGGTGTGGGAGCTTTCGGCCAGTTTAACGGACGCTTGTCGCCGGCGTGCCTGTGCCGCCAGCGCCTGCCCTCTAGACTTGAGGCACCTTTTCGACAGGAGATGTCTCGATGATCACCCTCTGCGGCTCGCCGATTTCCAATTACTACAACAAGGTCAAGCTCGCGCTGCTGGAGAAGGGGATGCCGTTCGCCGAAGAGTCTGTGGACACGCACAGCACGGACGAGGCGGTGCTGGGCTGCTCGCCGCTGGCCAAGATTCCCTTCATCCGCACCCCGCAGGGCGGGCTGTGCGAAAGCCAGGTCATTCTCGACTACCTCGAAGCCATCTGCCCGAACCCGCCGCTGGTGCCGGCGGACCCGTACGCGGCCGCCAAGGTGCGCGAGCTGATCGCCTTCATCGACCTGCACCTGGAGCTGGTGGCCCGGGAGCTCTACCCCCAGGCCTTCTTTGGCGGCACGGTGAGCGAGGGCAACCAGGCCCGCATCCGCAAGCTGCTGACCAGGAACATCGCCGCCTTCAAGCGGCTGGTGATGTTCTCGCCCTACGTGGCGGGTGATCGGTTCACCCAGGCCGACTGCGCCGCCTTCGCCAGCCTGCCGTTGGTGGGAATGGCCAGCAAGGCCGTGTATGGCGAAGACCTGCTGCTGGCCGCCGGGCTGGACTACAAGCCCTACCTCAAGCTGATCGGCGAACGGCCGGCGGCGCAGAGGGTGGTGGCGGACCGCAAGGCGGTGCAGGCCAAGGGGTAGCCCGGCGACCCCGGGCGGCAGCGTCAGCGCGCCAGCAGCACGGGCACCGGGGACTCCGCCGCCACCTTGGAGGCCACGCTGCCGAGCATCAGCCGGGCCACGCCGGTGCGGCCGTGGGTGCCGACCACGATCAGGTCCGCGCCTTCGTCCTGGGCCGTCTGCACGATGCCGGCCGCCGCGGTGACGTCTTCGACGGTGCGCGTTTGCAGCGCCACCGGGGCGCCGCCCTGCTCGCACAGCGCCGCCACCTGGGCGTGCGCCTGGGCCGCGGCATTCTGCGCGGCCGACATGTAGGCCTGAAAGCCCAGCGGGTTGGCTTCGCCGATGCCCAGATAGGGGTAGGGGTCGACCACATAGAGCGCGGTCAGCCTGGCGCCGTGCTGGCGCGCAAGGCTCACCGCGAGCGCGGATGCATTGCCGGAAGCGGCGGAACCGTCGGTTGCCAACAGGATGTGCTTGAACATGGAGGCCTCGCTGGAGTGGTTGATCAACTTCCATCCTAAGGCAGCCGGGGCGGGGCTGCTTGCGCTGCGTCAAATCCCGCGCGAAAGCAGCGTGGCCGCGCGGCCACGGCTAAAGTGGAGGCCATGATGCACCGGGTGTCCGCATTCCGCTGGTGGCTGGCCGCTGTGCTGGCCGCCACGCTGTGCGTGGCCTGCGACCACCCGCCCGACGACTCGCCGGTGCAGGACGCGGAGCAGCGGCTGCTGGGCACCTGGCTGCGCGAGTACGAGGAAGACGGCACCCAGGTGCGCCGTGTGCTGGTGCTGGCGCCCGACGGCCACTTCGAGGAGTCGGCGCGCATCGTCGAGTCCGATGGAACCGTGGTCGAGCACCACCATGCCGGTGAATGGCATTTCGACGGCACCAACCTCAAGCGCCGCTACACCCGCGTGGACGGCAAGCCGCCGTCGGCGCCGGCCATGCCCTACGCCACCTTCGAGATCCGCTTCGAGTCGCGCAACGAGTTCACCGGCATCGACCATGTGCGCGGGCGCGAGGTGCGCTACCAGCGGGTGGCGGAGGGGACGTTGCCGTAGTGCGAAACGGCCGTTGCGGCGGTTTTTTGACC
The DNA here is from genome assembly GCF_022809125.1 of Variovorax terrae. Taxonomy (NCBI): domain Bacteria; kingdom Pseudomonadati; phylum Pseudomonadota; class Betaproteobacteria; order Burkholderiales; family Comamonadaceae; genus Variovorax; species Variovorax terrae. The sequence goes on from NZ_JALGBI010000001.1 coordinate 1,505,062, forward strand.
ATTTTTATAGGAATATTGGCCGGATGTCCTCGTCCTGTGGTCATAGTTTGCTATCAAAAATATAGCGAGCCTCATCGCGCCAGAGAGAGGCATGCTGCGGCCTGCTCAAGGCGCCGGCCCGAGGCTCAGGGCGACCGGTGCAGCCGTGGTGCAGACAGTGCGTCGATGTTGTCGGAGATCGCTTCGTTGACGGCGGGCCAGCGCTCCGCGAGCCCCGCCGCGGCCAGCGCCGTGCCGAGCTGGCGCAGGTCCTTCACGCTCGGAGCCACCTTGATCTGGGCGATGGCCGCGTCGGCGTTGTTGCTCCTGAGAAGCGCCAGCACCTTGGAAGCCCATTCATTTGCGCGCGACATCTGCACCATCCTGCCATTCATTGCAAGGCTTCACTGTACCGCTTTGCCCGGCGCCTGCCGCCGGGGCGCGGCGCTCAGGCAGCGATCGTGTCGCGCAGGCTGGCCGTGATGGCATAGGAACGCAGGCGCGCTGCATGGTCGAACATGTTGGAGGTGATCATCAGCTCATCGGCACCGGTGCGCTGGATGAAGGCCCGCAGGGCGGCGCGCACGGTGTCGGCCGAGCCGACGGCGGAGCAGGACAGCACGCTGTCGAGCAGCGCCCGCTCGGCCGGGCCGCTGCGCTCGTAGTAGCCGGCCTGCGGCGGCGGCAGGCGACCCGGGCGGCCGCTGCGCAGGTTCACGAAGGACTGCTGCCAGGAACTGGCGCGGAACCGCGCCTCTTCATCGGTGTCGGCCGCGAACACGTTGAAGCCCAGCATCACGTAGGGCTTGGCCAGCCGGGCCGAAGGCTGGAAACGGGCGCGGTAGACCTCGAGCGCCTGCATCAGCTGGGCCGGCGCGAAATGCGAGGCAAACGCATAGGGCAGCCCGAGTGCCGCCGCCAGCTGGGCGCCGAACAGGCTGGAGCCCAGGATCCAGATCGGGATGTCCAGGCCGGTGCCGGGCACGGCGCGCACGGCCTGCCTGGGCGTGGCCGAGAAGTAGTCCATCAGCTCCATCACATCCTGCGGGAACGCGTCGGCATCCGAGTCCAGGTTGCGCCGCAGGGCGTGCGCGGTGCGCTGGTCGGAACCCGGGGCACGGCCCAGGCCCAGGTCGATGCGGCCGGGGTAGAGCGATTCGAGGGTGCCGAATTGTTCGGCGATCACCAGCGGCGAATGGTTGGGCAGCATGATGCCGCCGGCCCCCACGCGGAGGGTGCGGGTGCCGCCCGCCACATGGCCGATGAGCACGGCCGTGGCCGCGCTGGCGATGCCGGGCATGCCGTGGTGTTCGGCCAGCCAGTAGCGCTGGTAGCCCCAGGCTTCGGCATGCTGCGCCAGATCCAGCGTATGGCGGAACGACTGCGCCGCGTCGCTGCCTTCGGCAATGGGAGAGAGGTCGAGGACGGAGAAGGGGATCATGGGCGCCCAGTGTGCGGCAAGCCTGAATACCGTGGGGTTCCTGGGGGTACCGTGGCCTGTGTTATCGGTTCCAATAGCGGGGATGAAGCCCTCTTCCTCCCTGAACCTGTCCACCGAGCGGCGCCAGTTTCTGCAGCTGGCCGCGGCCGGCGCCGCGACGCTCTGCCTGCCGCGCAGCGCCTGGAGCCAGCCGCGCTTCGGCGGCAACCCGTTCACCCTGGGCGTGGCCAGCGGTTCGCCCACCCACGACTCCGTGGTGCTGTGGACCCGGCTGATGGCGGGCGACCGGCCGGAGGCGGCGCTGGCGGACGGCCGGCCCGTGACCGTGCGCTGGGAAGTCGCGCACGACGAGCGGTTCTCGCGCATCGTGCACAGCGGCCAGGCCCAGGCGCTGCCGGAGCTGGCGCATTCGGTGCACGTGGAGGTGCCGGCCCTGGAGCCGGACCGCTGGTACTTCTACCGCTTCATGGTGGGCGAGGCGGCCAGCCCGGTGGGGCGCACCCGCACCTTTCCCGCGCCCGACGCGCCAGCACAGAAGCTGCGGCTGGCCTACGCCTCGTGCCAGCGCTGGGAGCACGGCTACTTCAGCGCCTACCGGCACATGATCCAGGAAGACCTGGATGCCGTGCTGTTCCTGGGCGACTACATCTACGAATACGCCGGAACCTCGAATCCCGTGCGCCTGCCCACCGGCGGCTGGGTGATCACGCTGGACGACTATCGCCAGCGCTATGCGCTGCACAAGGGCGAGGCGGCGCTGCAGGCCATGCATGCGGCCTGCCCCTGGCTGGTGACCTGGGACGACCACGAGGTCCAGAACGACTACGTCGGAATGGAGCCGGGCAACAGCGGCCCCCGCGTGGCGGATTTCGCGGCCCGGCGCGCGGCCGCCTACCAGGCCTACTACGAGCACATGCCGCTGCGCGCCGCGGTGCTGACGCAGGCAATGGCGGGGCTGGCGGGCGGCGCCGAGATGCGGATCTACGGCAGCACGCGGTTCGGCCGTCTGGCCACGCTGTACCGGCTGGACGCACGCCAGTACCGCGACCGCCAGGCCTGCACGCCGGGCGGCCGGCCGGGCTCGGCCACGCTCAACCCCGAGACCTGCGCGCTCTGGAATGACCCCCGGCGCACCTTCCTGGGCGCGGCCCAGGAGCAGTGGCTGGACGCCGCGCTGGCCCAGGCCGGGCCGGGCTGGAACGTGCTGGGCCAGCAGACGCTGCTCGGCCGGCGCGACTTCCGCACCGGCCCCGGCCAGTCGCTCTGGAACGATGGCTGGGACGGCTACCCGGCCGCGCGCACGCGGCTGACCGACTCGCTGCGCCGGCATGCCGTGGCCAACACGGTGGTGCTGAGCGGCGACGTGCACGAGAACTGGGTCGGCCATGTGAAGGCCGACTTTGCCGAGGCGGCCAGCCCCAGCATCGGCGTGGAGTTCTGCGGCACCAGCATCACCTCGCGCGCGGGCGGCGCGGGCAAGGTGCCCCAGGTGCTGGCCGAGAATCCGCATTTCGTGTTCGCCGATGCGGAGCATCGGGGCTACGGTGTGGTCGAATTCACGCCGCAGCGGGTGAGCACCACGCTGCGCGCGGTGGACGACGTGCGGCTGCCCGACAGCGGCATCCACACCCTGGCGCGGTTCGAGGTGCAGGCCGGCCGGCCGGTGGTCGAGCGGGCCTGAGGCGGCCGGCGGTCAGAGCCGGGGCTGCAGCGGCGGCGGCGTGTCCTGGTCGCCGGCCTGGCGCTGGCGAAACAGCGCGGCGCGCGCCAGCAGCAAGGTGGTCACGGGCACCGTGATCGACAAGAAGATGATGATCAGCCAGGTGTGCAGCGCCAACCCCTTGCCGCTGGCCGAGAAGTAGAGGATGGACGCCAGCGTGACGCACCAGCTGCTGAAGGTGCAGGCCAGCGCGGGCGGGTGCATGCGCTGGAAAAAGGTCTTCAGCCGCACCAGGCCGAGCGCGGCGACCAGGGAGAACAGCCCGCCGGCGACCAGCAGCGCGGCCGCGCCCCATTCCACCCACAGCGGCACGCCGGCGCTCATTCGATCACCTCGCCGCGCAGCAGGAACTTGGCCAGCGCCGCCGAGCTCACGAAGCCGAACAGCGCGATCAGCAGGGCGGCCTCGAAATACATGCTGCTCGCATGGCGGATGCCCAGCACCAGCATCACCAGCATGCCGTTGATGTAGAGCAGGTCCAGCGCCAGCACGCGGTCCTGGGCCGAGGGGCCGCGCAGCAGGCGCCACAGGATCAGGGCCATGGCCAGCGCATGGCAGGCCAGCGCCGCGACAATCGCATGGGACAGCACGGGAGTCATCCGAAAATCTCCATCAGGGGGCGCTCATAGCGCGCCTTGTAGTGCGCAATGAACGCGGCTTCGTCATCGACATCCCAGACATGCAGCAGCACGGCGCTGCGGTCGGGCGCGAGTTCCAGCCACACGGTGCCCGGCACCACGGTGGTGATGACGGCGAGCGCCGCCAGGCCGTGCGCATCGTGCAGCGCCAGGGGAATGGCGACGTAGGCGCTGCGCGGCATGCGCCGCCACGAGCGCAGCATGCCCCAGCCGACTTCGAGGTTGGACCGCACCACGTCGCCGCCCACCATGAGGATCAGCCGCAGCAGCGTGCCGGGCCGGCGCAGGCGGGCCGGCGACGGCCGCAGCGGCGCAGCCAGGAGCGGCATCACCACGGCGACGGCCGCTGCCAGCACCAGATGCCCGGCGCTGACGGATTGGTTGAGCAGCAGCCACAGCGCGAACAGCGAGGCCGACAGCAGCGGGGAGGGCAGCAGCCGCTTCATCGCGCACCGCCTTGCGGATTGGGGACGGGGCGGGCCGCCATCACGGCATCGATGTAGAGCGAAGGCTGGTGCAGCTCGGCGGCCGTGGCGCGCGTGTAGCGCAGCACCGGCTCGGCATACAGCGCCAGCAGCGCGCAGCCCAGCAGCAGCGCGGCGACCGGCAGGCATTCGATGACACGCAGGCGCGGCGGCGGGCGGTTCTGCGGGGCCCAGAAATGGCGGATGCCGACCCGCGACAGCGCGATGGTCGAGAGCAGGCCCGAGGCGATCATCAGCGTCAGCAGGGTCCAGCCCGCCGTCGGCACGGGCGCGGCCTCGGCCCCCAGGCCGCCGGGATTGAGCAGCGCCGTCAGCATGCTGAACTTGGCGACGAAGCCCGACAGCGGCGGCAGGCCGGCCAGCAGCAGCGTGCACAGGATGAAGCTCAGGCCGAGGAACGCCATGGCGGCGGGAATAGCCCGGCCGATCAGCGCTTCCTCGTCGTCGTCGAGATTGGTGCCCGGAGGCGGCTCTGGCAGATCGACGGGGAACGGGATGGCTTCGCCGTCGTCGTCATCCGCCTCCAGGGCGTGCGCGTCGGCCTGGCGCGATCGTTCGATCAGCTCGACCAGCAGGAACAGCGCGCCGCCCGCGAGCGTCGAGCTCACGAGGTAGAACAGGGCGCCGCCGGTCAGCGCCACCTGGCCGAAACCGATGGCGGCCAGCAGCGTGCCCGAGGACACGATGATGGCGTAGCTGGCCAGCCGGCCCAGGTGCTGCGAGGCCATCACGCCGAGGGCGCCGAAGGCCAGCGTCGCCAGGCCACCCCAGACCAGGGCGTCGGTGCCGAAGGGGGCGGCGGCGTCCGCGCCGGCCGGGAAGAACAGGGTCCACAGGCGCAGCAAGGCATAGATGCCGACCTTGGTCATGATGGCGAACAGCGCGGCCACCGGCGCGCTGGCGGCCGAGTAGGCCGGCGTCAGCCAGAAGTTCAGGGGCCAGATCGCGGCTTTGGCCAGGAAGGCGACGGCCAGGATGGCCGCGCCGGCATGCAGCAGCCCCAGATCGCCCGCGGGCACCAGCGGCAGCTTGCGCGCCATGTCGGCCATGTTGAGCGTGCCGGTCACGCCGTAGAGCATGGCCACGCCCACCAGGAACAACGACGAGGCGAACAGGTTCACCGCGATGTAGTGCAGCCCCGAGCGCACCCGGGCCCAGCCCGAGCCGTGCAGCAGCAGGCCGTAGGAGGCCGACAGCATGACCTCGAAGAAGACGAACAGGTTGAACAGGTCGGCCGTCAGGAACGCACCGTTCAGGCCCATCAGCTGGATCTGGAACAGCGTGTGGAAATGGACGCCCGCACGGTGCCAGCGCGCCAGCGAGAACAGCAGCGCGGCCAGGCTGATGCAGGCCGCCAGCACCAGCATCAATGCCGACAGCCGGTCCACCGCGAGCACGATGCCGAACGGCACGTGCCAGTTCGAGGGCAGGTAGATGCCCATGGTGTCCGGCGCGCCCTGGCGCTGCACCTGGCACAGCAGCGCGACGGCGATACCCAGGCCGAGCACGCAGGAGACGACGTTGAGCAGGGCCTTCCAGCGCTGGCGCTGCGCGCCCAGCAGCAGCATGAGCGCCGCCGTCAGCAGCGGCAGCAGGATCGGGGCGATGATCAGGTGCGGCAGGTTCCAGCTCATCGCGGATCCTCCTCGCCGTCCACGTGGTCGGTGCCGCTCAGGCCGCGCGAGGCCAGCAGCACCACCAGGAACAGGGCGGTCATGGCGAAGCCGATCACGATGGCGGTCAGCACCAGGGCCTGGGGCATCGGGTCGGTGTAGTGCAGCAGGTCCGGCGGCAGGCCGGGCACCACGATAGGCTCCTGGTCGACCGACAGGCTGCCCATGGCGAAGATGAACAGATTGACCGCATAGGACAGGAGCGACAGGCCCATGATGACCTGGAAGGTGCGCGGGCGCAGCAGCAGCCACACGCCCGAGGCGCCGAGCACGCCGATGGCCAGGGAGAGGATGATTTCCATGTCAGCGCCGCCCGGCCGCCCGAAGGCGCTGAAGCGCCCCCTTGGGGGGCAGCGATACGCGAAGCGATGAGCGTGGGGGTTGTTTCATTTGGCCTCCTCGTCCACCGCTTGCGCGGGTTTGCGGTGGCTGCGGATCGACTGGTGCGCCAGCGCGGTCAGGATCAGCAGGGTCGAGCCGACCACCACCGAGAACACGCCGATGTCGAAGAACATGGCGCTGGCGACATGGATTTCGCCAAACAGCGGCAGCGTGAGGTGGGCCGTGTGGGTGGTGAGGAAGGGGTAGCCCAGCAGCAGCGCCCCCAGGCCGGTGATGACGGCGAACAGCAGCCCCCAGGCGATCCAGCGGATCGGGTTCAGCCTCAGGTGCGCCTCGACCCATTGCGTGCCGGCCACCATGTACTGCGCGATGAAGGCGATGGCCACCACCAGCCCGGCCACGAAGCCGCCGCCGGGCTCGTTGTGCCCGCGCATGAAGAGGTGGAAGGCCACGACGAAGGCCACGGGCAGCAGCAGCCGCACCAGCACGGCCGGCACCAGCAGGTAGCCCAGTGCGGTGTCGGGCGCCATGCGCGGGTTGATGAGGTCGGTGACGAGGTCGCGCGAGAGGATGCGCTGCTGCTGCGGCAGCGCGATGCTCTCGCGCGGCGGCCGGAAGCGCCGCAGCAGTGCGTACACCGTCAGCGCCACGGCGCCGAGCACGGTGATCTCGCCCAGGGTGTCGAAGCCGCGGAAATCCACCAGCATCACGTTGATCACGTTGTTGCCGCCGCCTTCGGGCAGCGCGCGGCTCAGGAAGAAGGGCGAGATGCTTTGCGGCGCGGGCCGGGTCAGCATGGCATGGGCCAGCGCCGCCAGGCCGGCCCCGGCGCCCAGGGCGACCAGCAGGTCGCGCACGCGGCGCACGCGGGCCCGCGCATCGGTGCGCGGGGCCTCGGCCTCCAGCCGCTTGGGCATCCAGCGCAGGCCCAGCAGGAACAGCACCGAGGTCACGACCTCCACCGCCAGCTGGGTGAGGGCGAGGTCCGGCGCCGAGAACCACACGAAGGTCAGGCAGGTCACGAGGCCGGCGCCGGCCATCAGCATCAGGGCAGCCAGGCGGTGGTACTTGGCCTGCACCGCCGCGCCGACGGCACAAACCATGCCGATCAGCCACAGCAGCGCGAACTCGCTCGTGGCCGGCACGCGCGGCCGGTCGCCCCAGGTCAGGCCCTGCTCCGACAGCGACAGGAGCGCCACCGCCATCGAGACCAGCACCAGCCACAGCAGCTGCGTCTGCAGCCGCCGGGTGCCGAGCCAGCGCAGGGCCCGCCGTGCCAGCGCGCTGAGCACGGCGATGAGGCGCTCGAACAGCCGCTTGCCGTCCAGCAGCCCGGTCAACGGCGGGTGCGCGAAGCGGCCGCGCCGCAGTTGCTCGCGCAGCAGCAGATAGCCCACGATGCCGCCGGCCATGGCCACCAGGCTCATGATCAGCGGCGCGTTGAAGCCATGCCAGACCGCCAGGCTGTAGGCCGGCAGATCCCCGCCGACCACCGGCCGTGCGGCGGTCTGCAGGGCCGGCCCCACCGACAGGGCCGGCGCGACGCCCACCACCAGGCAGGCCAGCACCAGCAGCTCGACCGGCACGCGCATCCAGCGCGGCGGCTCATGGGGCTGGCGCGGCAGGTCGGTGGAGGGCGGGCCGAAGAAGATGTCGTAGCTGAAGCGCAGCGAATAGACCACGCCGAACACGCCCGCCACCGTGGCTGCCAGCGGCAGGCCGCGCTCGACCCAGGGCAGAGACGAAATGAACACGGTCTCGGCGAAGAACATCTCCTTGGACAGGAAGCCATTGAGCAGCGGCACCCCGGCCATGGCCGCGCTGGCCACCATGGCAAGCGCGGCGGTGATGGGCATGGCGCGGCGCAGGCCGTTGAGCCGGCGGATGTCGCGCGTGCCGGTTTCGTGGTCGATGATGCCGGCGGCCATGAACAGCGAGGCCTTGAAGGTCGCGTGGTTCATGATGTGGAACACGGCGGCCACCGCGGCCAGCGGACTGTTGAGCCCGAGCAGCAGCGTGATCAGGCCCAGGTGGCTGATGGTGGAATAGGCGAGCAGGCCCTTGAGGTCGTTCTGGAACATGGCGGCATAGGCGCCCAGCAGCAGCGTGCAGACCCCGGCGCCGCCGACGATCCAGAACCAGGCTTCGGTGCCGGCCAGCACCGGCCACAGCCGCGCCAGCAGGAACACGCCGGCCTTCACCATGGTGGCCGAGTGCAGGTAGGCCGACACCGGCGTGGGCGCCGCCATCGCATGCGGCAGCCAGAAATGGAATGGAAACTGGGCGCTCTTGCTGAGGGCGCCCAGCAGCACCAGCACCAGCGCCGTCATGTACAGGGGATGCGCGCGCACCGTGTCGCCGGCGGCCAGCACCGCGTCCAGGTCGTAGCTACCCACGATGCGGCCCAGCAACAGCACGCCGGCCAGCAGGCACAGGCCGCCCGCGCCGGTGACGGTGAGCGCCATGCGCGCACCGCGCCGCGCATCGCGGCGGTGGTGCCAGTAGCCGATCAGCAGGAAGGAGAACAGGCTGGTGAGTTCCCAGAAGAACACCAGCTGGATCAGGTTGCCCGACAGCACCACGCCCAGCATGGCGCCCATGAAGGCGAGGAAGAACGAGAAGAAGCGCGGCACCGGGTCGCTCGGCGACATGTAGTAGCGCGCATAGAGCGCGACCAGCGCGCCGATGCCCGTGACCAGCATGCCGAACATCCAGGCGAAGCCGTCCACGCGCACCACGAAGTTGAGCCCGGTCGAGGGCAGCCACTGCAGTTCCTGGCGCAGCACGCCGCCGCCCTGCACCTCGGGGAACAGCAGCGCAATCTGCACCAGCCCGGCCAGCGAGACCAGGGCCGCCCAGGTGGACGCGGTGTTGCGCGCATGGGTGGGCAACAGGGCGGCGAGGGCGCTGCCGATGAAAGGCAGCGCGATGAGAAATTCCAGGGGCATGGGGCCAAGTTTAGTGGCCTCGCGCCCCCAACCGCACGTTGCGCGGCGAAAAACCTCAGCGCACGATCTCGAGCAGCCGGTCCAGCCCGCCGCTGTTGATGGCCACCATGGCCTGCTCGCGCACCCGGGGCTTGGCGTGATAGGCGACCGACAGGCCGGCCTCGCCCATCATCGGCAGGTCGTTGGCGCCATCGCCCATGGCGATGGCCTGCTTCGGTGCAATGCCCAGCCGCGTGCAGGTTTCGAGCAGCATCCTGCGCTTCTCCGCGCCGTCGCAGATGTCGCCCCAGGGCTGGTCCACCATCTGGCCGGTGAGCGCGCCGTCCTGCACCTCCAGGACGTTGGAGCGCGTGTAGTCGATCCCCAGGCGGTCGCGGATGCGGTCGGTGAAGAAGGTGAAGCCGCCCGAGACCAGCAGCACCTTCAGGCCGGCGCGCTGGCAGGCAGCCACCAGCTCGGCGGCGCCCGGGTTGAGCTGCAGGCGCTGCTCGTAGACCTGCTGCATGTGGGCCACGGTGACACCCTTGAGCAGGGCCACGCGCTGGCGCAGGCTTTCTTTGTAGTCGGTGATCTCGCCGCGCATCGCGGCCTCGGTGATGGCGGCCACCTCGGCCTTGCGGCCCGCGGCATCGGCGATCTCGTCCACGCACTCGATGTTGATCAGCGTGGAGTCCATGTCGAAGGCGATCAGCTTGAAGTCCTTCAGGTTCAGCGGCGGGGTGAAGCCCTGGATCACGAGGCCCGGGGCAATTTCGCGGGAGGAGGTCATGCGGTGGTGGTTTCCGTTTGGGGTTGTCCGAGCGAGCGCAGCACGTCGCGCACCATCTGGGCGCGGTCCTTGGGCTCCTTGAGTTCGCGCTCGATGCGCAGTTTTTCGTTGCCGGCCAGCTTGATGTGGCGGTTTTTCTGGATCAGCTCGATGATGCGCATCGAGTCGATCGGCGGGTTGGGCCGGAAGGTGATGTTGATCAGCCCCGGCGCCGCATCGACCTTCACCACGCCGTAGGGCCGGGCGATGACGCGCAGGCGGTGCACGTCGATCAGCGTCTGCGCCTGCGGCGGCAGCTTGCCGAAGCGGTCCACGATCTCCTCGAGCAGCGTGTCGATCTGGTCGGTGGTCCTCGCCGTGGCGAGCTTCTTGTAGAACGACAGGCGCAGGTGCACGTCGCCGCAGTAGTCGTCGGGCAGCAGCGCGGGCGCGTGCAGGTTGATCTCGGTGGTGACCGACAGCGGGCTCAGCAGGTCGGGCTCCTTGCCGGCCTTGAGTGAGCGCACGGCTTCGGACAGCATCTCGTTGTAGAGCTGGAAGCCGACCTCCATCATGTTGCCGCTCTGGTTCTCGCCCAGCACCTCGCCGGCGCCGCGGATCTCCAGGTCGTGCATCGCGAGGTAGAAGCCGGAGCCCAGTTCCTCCATCTGCTGGATCGCATCCAGCCGCTGGCTGGCATGCTTGGTCAGCCCTTCGGTGTCGGGCACCATCAGGTAGGCGTAGGCTTGGTGGTGGCTGCGCCCGACGCGGCCGCGCAGCTGGTGCAGCTGCGCCAGGCCGAACTTGTCGGCGCGGCTGATCACGATGGTGTTGGCCGTGGGCACGTCGATGCCGGTTTCGATGATGGTGGAGCACAGCAGCAGGTTGTGGCGCTGCGCCACGAAGTCGCGCATCACGCGCTCCAGCTCGCGCTCGGGCATCTGGCCATGGGCCACGGCGATGCGGGCCTCGGGCAGGATCTCTTCGAGCTTCTGGCGCCGGTTCTCGATGGTCTCGACCTCGTTGTGCAGGAAGTAGATCTGGCCGCCGCGCTTGAGCTCGCGCAGCACGGCCTCGCGGATCACGCCGTTGCCTTCGTTGCGCACGAAGGTCTTGATCGCCAGCCGGCGCTGCGGCGCGGTGGCGATCACCGAGAGGTCGCGCAGGCCTTCGAGCGCCATGCCCAGCGTGCGCGGGATCGGCGTGGCGGTGAGCGTGAGCACGTCGACCTCGGCGCGCAGCGCCTTCATGGCTTCCTTGTGGCGCACGCCGAAGCGGTGCTCCTCGTCGATGATGAGCAGGCCCAGGTTCTTGAACTTGGTGGATTCGGACAGCAGCTTGTGCGTGCCCACCACGATGTCCACGCCGCCGTCGGCGATGCCCTTGATGGCGGCGCTGATCTCCTTGCCCGAGCGGAAGCGTGAGACCTCGGCCACCTTCACGGGCCACTTGGCAAAGCGGTCCACCAGCGTCTGGTAGTGCTGCTCGGCCAGCAGCGTGGTGGGCGCGAGGAAGGCCACCTGGCGGCCGCCGGTGACGGCAACGAAGGCCGCGCGCAGGGCCACCTCGGTCTTGCCGAAGCCCACGTCGCCGCAGACCAGCCGGTCCATCGGGCGCGGCGAGATCATGTCCTGGATCACGGCATGGATGGCGGCGCGCTGGTCGGCGGTTTCGTCGAAGCCGAAATCGTTGGCGAAGATTTCGTAGTCCTGAGGCGAGTATCGGAACGCGTGGCCTTCCCGCGCGGCCCGGCGCGCGTAGATGTTGAGCAGCTCGGCGGCGGAGTCGCGCACCTGCTCGGCGGCCTTGCGCCTGGCTTTCTCCCACTGGCCCGAGCCGAGCTTGTGCAGCGGCGCCTCGTCGGCGCTGACGCCGGTGTAGCGGCTGATCTGGTGCAGCTGGCTCACCGGCACGTAGAGCGTGGCCTTGTCGGCGTATTCCAGGTGCAGGAATTCGCTCGAACCCTGGCCCAGGTCCATGTTGATCAGGCCCTTGTAGCGGCCGATGCCGTGGGCCGAATGGACCACCGGGTCGCCGACGTTGAGCTCCGACAGGTCCTTGATCAGGGCCTCGACGTCGCTGACCTGCTCCTGCTTCTTGCGCCGGCGCGTGGTTGGGCCGGCGGCGAAGAGCTCGGTCTCGGTCACGAAGTCGATGCCGTCCTCGAGCCAGCTGAAGCCGACCGTGAGCGCGGCGGTGGCGATGCCGAGCTTCTCGTCGCTGGACTGGAACTCGGCCAGCGAGTCGAAGGCCGGCGGGCCGACATGGCTGGCGCGCAGGAAGTCGAGCAGGCTCTCGCGCCGGCCGTCGCTCTCGGCCAGCAGCAGCACGCGGTGCGCGGTGTTGCGCACATGCTCCTTCAGGCGCGCCAGCGGCTCCTCGGCGCCGCGCAGCACCGACAGCTCGCCCAGCTTCTGGAAATGGGCGTTGTCGGCCACGTCCTCGACGGCGGGCCGGATCGCGAGCTGCGCATGGGCATTGGCCCGCGCGTAGAACTGCTCGGTGCCGAGAAACAGGGCCTCGGGCGGCAGCACCGGGCGCTCGGGGTCGCCCTGCACCAGGCGGTAGCGGTCCCGGGTGTCCTGCCAGAAGCGCTGGAAGGCCGGCTCCAGGTCGCCGTGCAGCACCACGGTGGCGTCGGCGCCGAGGTAGTCGAACACCGTGGCCGTGTCGTCAAAGAACAGCGGCAGGTAATACTCGATGCCCGCCGTGGCCACGCCGTTGCCCATGTCCTTGTAGATGCGGCTCTTGGTCGGATCGCCTTCGAGCAGCTCGCGCCAGCGGCCGCGGAATTTGGCGCGCGCCTCGTCGTCCATCGGGAATTCGCGCCCGGGCAGCAGGCGCACCTCGGGCACGGGGTAGAGGCTGCGCTGGCTGTCAGGGTCGAAGGTGCGGATGCTGTCGATCTCGTCGTCGAACAGGTCGACCCGGTAGGGCACGGGCGAGCCCATCGGGAACAGGTCGATCAGGCCGCCGCGCACCGCGTACTCGCCGGGGCTCACCACCTGCGTCACGTGGCTGTAGCCGGCCAGGGTCAACTGGGCCTTGAGCCGGGCCTCGTCGAGCTTCTGCCGGGCCTTGAAATGGAAGGTGTAGCCCGCCAGGAAGGCCGGCGGCGCCAGGCGGTACAGCGCGGTGGTGGCCGGCACGATCACGACGTCGGCCTCGTGCTGGCTGATGCGCCAGAGCGTAGCCAGCCGCTCGGAAATCAGGTCCTGGTGCGGCGAGAAGGTGTCGTAGGGCAGCGTCTCCCAGTCGGGGAACAGCGCGCAGCGCAGCTGTGGCGCGAAGAAGGCGATTTCGTCGATCAGCCGCTGCGCATCAATGGCGTCTGCCGTGACGATGGCGGTGCGCTTGCGCGCAGCCTTCTCGCGCTCGCCAAGCGCCGCGAGCAGCAGGGCATCCGCCGAGCCCGCGGGGCGGGGCAGGGTGTAGCGTTTGCCGGCCGTAAGTTTTGGTAAGTCCATCAGAAACACAAATACAAAACACCCCCCGCCTGACATGGCGGGGGGTGTAAAAGCTTGTCAGGTGCTGATTTTAAAATGTGAACACATGTCCTTGCTTGCAACAGTCGCCGGTACCCCGGCATCCCCCCGTTTTTTTGCCCTGATTCCCTGCGCGGGCACGGGCTCGCGCGCGGGCACCGCGCAGCCCAAACAGTACCAGCCGCTGGCCGGCCTGCCGATGGTGCTGCACACGCTCGCGGCGTTCGCGGCCGTGCCGCGCCTGGCGCGCTGCCTGGTGGTGGTGGCCCCCGGCGACCGCTTCCTGGACCACCCGGACGCCTCGTTTTCGATCGCGGACTGCGGCGGCGCAACGCGCGCCCTGAGCGTCCTGAACGGCCTGGGGCAACTGGCGGCGCTGGGCGCCGAGCCGCAGGACTGGGTGCTGGTGCACGATGCCGCGCGCTGCCTGGTCACGCCACGGCAGATCGAGGCCTTGATCGATGCCTGCGAGCATGACGCCGTGGGCGGGCTGCTCGCACACAAGCTGCCCGACACGCTCAAGCGCGAGGCTGGCGGGCGCGTGGCGGCCACCATCGACCGCAGCGACAAGTGGCTGGCGCAGACGCCGCAGATGTTCCGGCTCGGCGCGCTGGCGGCGGCCCTCGAGCAGGCCGGCCCGGCCGTGACCGACGAGGCCGGCGCCATGGAGGCCGCCGGCCTGCAGCCCCGGCTGGTGCCCGGCGGCGCCCAGAATTTCAAAGTGACCTATCCTGAGGACTTCGCACTGGCCGAAGCCGTGCTGAGGAGCCGACAGCCATGAACACCCCCTTGAATTTCCGGATCGGCGAGGGCTGGGACGTGCATGCCCTGGTGCCGGGCCGCCGGCTCGTCATCGGCGGGGTGGAGATCGCCCATCCGCTGGGCCTGCTCGGCCATTCCGATGCCGACGTGCTGCTGCACGCCATCACCGATGCGCTGCTCGGCGCGGCGGCGCTGGGCGACATCGGCACCCATTTCCCTGACACCGACGAGCGTTTCCGCGGCGCGGATTCCGTGGCGCTGCTGGTCGAGGCCGCGCGGCGCGTGGGCGAGGCGGGCTGGCGCATCGGCAACATCGACAGCACGGTGACGGCGCAGGCGCCCCGGCTGGCGCCCCATATCCCGGCCATGCGCGCGGCGATCGCCCAGGCGCTGGGGCTGGCGCCGGGCCAGGTCAACGTGAAAGCCAAGACGGCCGAGAAGCTGGGGCCCGTGGGGCAGGGCCTGAGCATCGAGGCGCGTGCCGTTGCACTATTGTTTTGATAGCATGAAATGACCAGGGCGCCTGGACATCGGGCCGTTTTGGCTCATGAACTGGGCAAAACCGCCTTCTTCAGCTTGATGTGCGCCGCCAGCCCGCCCGAGGTGGTGTTGACCAGGGCGAAAATGCCGCCCATGCGCTGCACCGTCTTGTCGACGATGGCCAGGCCCAGCCCGGCGCCGGTGGCGGCGGTGCGCGCCGCGTCGCCGCGGAAGAACGGCTTGACCAGGTTCGGCAGGGCCTCCTGCGACACGCCCATGCCGTGGTCGCGCACCTTGAGCAGCACCCAGTCGCCGCGCGTCTTGGCGGCGATGTCCACCACCGCGATGCCGGTCTCCGGCGTCTTGCCGTAGCGGCGGGCATTCTCCAGCAGGTTGGCGATCACGCGCGCCAGCTCCACCTCGTCGGCCAGCACATGGAGGCCGGGGGACACGTCGAGGTTGATCCGCATGTCCTCGTGGTCCTGGATGGAATAGAGGCAGGCCTCGATCACCTCGTTGAGCGGCACCGGCTTGAGCTCGGTGTGGTCGGGGCGTGCGTAGTCGAGGAACTTGTCGATGATGGCGTCGAGCTGGGTGATGTCCGCGGCCATGTGGTCGCGCGCATCGGGGTCGGCCACGCTCATCTCGGTTTCCAGCCGCAGGCGCGCCAGCGGCGTGCGCAGGTCGTGGGAGATGCCGGCCAGCATCACGGCGCGGTCCTGCTCGATCTTGGCGAGCTGCTGGGCCATGCGGTTGAAGCCGATGTTGACCTCGCGGATTTCGCTGGTCACGGCCCGCTCGTCGAGCCGGCTGGCGTCGAAGTCGCCGTCGCGCACCCGGCTGGCGGCGAACGAGAGCTGCTTGAGCGGCCGGTTGATCAGCCGCGCGATCAGGGCCGCGCCGGCCAGCGACAGCGCGGCCGCCGTCATCAGCCAGATCAGCCAGGTCTTGCCGCCCACCGGCGTGAAGCGGGCGCGGTCCATCAGCAGCCAGTAGGCATCGCCGTCGATGGCAAAGCCGACCCACAGGCCGGGCACGCCATTGACGCCACTGGAGACCACGGTGCCGGGACCCAGGCGCGCGGTGAGTTCCTCGGTGATGCGCTGCTCCTGGGCATCGCTGTCGAACGGCGCGAACTTGTCGCCGGGCTCGCGCGGCACGATGCCCACGCCTTCCTGGTCAGCCAGCGTCTTGATCAGCGACACCCGGGCAATCGCGTCCGAGTGCACCAGCGCGGCGCGGCTGAGGTTGACCAGCGAGGCGATCTGGTGCGCGGTCTGGATCGCGCGCGGCTCGAATTCGAGCGCGCGGAAGGTCTGCAGCCAGGCCACGATGCTGCCGATCAGCAGCAGGGCGAGCAGGAAGAAGGTGCGCCAGAACAGGCTCAGGCCGACGCGGGGCCGCGATTCGAGCGGCGCAGGCGCCGTCTCCAGCGGAGCCGGTCCGGTGGCGTCGATGTGGGTTGAGGCGGTGTGGATCAATCGGGTTCACCCGGCGCGGGCGAACCGGCGCCTTGGAGACGGCACAGAGAAGGGGTCAGCCCGCACCGTCCGGAACAAACACGTAGCCGACGCCCCAGACGGTCTGAATATAACGCGGCGAGGCGGCGTCGAGCTCGACCAGCTTGCGCAGGCGCGAGACCTGCACGTCCAGGCTGCGGTCGAACGGCTCGAACTCGCGCCCGCGCGCCAGCTGGGCCAGCTTTTCGCGCGACAGCGGCTGGCGCGGATGGCGCACCAGCGCCTTGAGCATGGCGAATTCGCCCGTGGTCAGCGGCAGCTCCTCGCCGTTCTTGCGCAGCGTGCGCGCGCCCAGGTCGAACGCGAACGGGCCGAAATTGACCACCTCGTTGTCGGTGGAAGGCGCGCCCGGCGCTTCCTGCGGCGGGCGGCGGCGCAGCACGGCGTGCACGCGGGCCAGCAGCTCGCGGGGGTTGAACGGCTTGCCCAGGTAGTCGTCGGCGCCGACTTCGAGGCCCACGATGCGGTCCACGTCCTCGCCCTTGGCGGTGAGCATGATGATGGGCGTGCGGTCGTTGGCGGCACGCAGGCGGCGGCAGATCGAGAGGCCGTCTTCGCCGGGCATCATCAGGTCCAGCACGATCAGATCGGCGGTTTCGCGCAACATGATCCGGTTCAGGGCCTTGCCATCCTCGGCCAGGATGACTTCAAATCCCTCCTGCGTCAGGTAGCGGCGCAGCAAGTCGCGAATGCGGGCGTCATCGTCCACCACCAGAATCTTGTCGGTGCGGGTTGCAGTTTGGGTCATGACGTTCACTCAGGTATTTGTAACAGAGCCGATTTTGGCGCTTGAAAACCACGATTCCCCGGGTGCCATGACACACTGTTACAAATATTGCGGGTGCACGCAGGACCTTCACCGGCGCGACGTGAACGCAGGAGAATCTGCACCCGTTGAGGTATTGATCATGAAAAAAATCTTCGTGTTGTTGGCATGTGTCGTGGCGGGAGTTCCGGCATGGGCGCAGGATCAGGTGAGCAAGGCCGAGCCGCTGGACCGCCAGCAGCAGGATGAGCAGCGCCGGATCGAACTGCGCAACGCCATCCAGGAGCAGCGGCAGGCCAAGGACCCGGGCGCGAGCCGCCACCTGTCGTCGGAACAGCGCGCCGAACTGCGCCAGCAATTGAGGGAGCAGGCGCCGCCGCTCAGAAGAGGCGGGCGGCCGTGACGCCGGCCCGGGTCATGGCCGCGCTGCTGCTGGCCGCCGGCATGGCGGCGGCGCAGGCCGCTCCCCGGGCCATGACTCAGGCGGAAGCCCGCCACCTGCTCGTGCGCACCGGGTTTGCACCGACGCAGGCCGAGGTCGACCGCATCGCCGGGCAGGATGCGCAGCGCGTGGTGGCCGATCTGGTGGCCCGCGCCCAGGCCGCCCGGCCGCTGTACCCGCCGCCGGATTTCGTGTCCGAGCCGCCGCCGATTCCCAACACGCTGCTCAAAAGCAAGGAAGAGCAGCTGGCCATGCGCCAGCAGCAGCTGCGCGAAAGCCTGGAGCTCAAGACCTGGTGGATGCGCGAGATGATCGAAACGCCGACGCCGCTGGCCGAGCGCATGGTGCTGTTCTGGCACAACCACTTTGCCACCTCGCAGCAGAAGGTGTTCCGCTCGCAGGCCATGTGGCACCAGCACCAGGTGCTGCGCGCCGAGGCCCTCGGCAATTTCCGGCGGCTGCTGCACGGCGTGGCGAAGGACCCGGCGATGCTGGTCTACCTCGACGGCGCCAACAGCCGCAAGGAAGCGCCCAACGAGAACTTCGCGCGCGAGGTGATGGAGCTGTTCACCCTCGGCGAGGCCAGCCAGGGCGGCGGCTACAGCGAGCAGGACATCAAGGAAGCCGCGCGCGCCTTCACCGGCTGGAGCATCGAGTACGCCGATTTCTCGTACCGCTTTCGCCCGGCACTCCACGACAACGGCAACAAGACGGTGCTGGGGCAGAGCGGCAACTTCGACGGCGATGCCGTGCTCGACGTGATGCTCGAGCAGCCGGCCGCGGCCCGTTTCATCACGGCCAAGCTCTGGAAGGAGTTCGTCTCGCCGGTGCCCGAGGCGCGCGAGGTGGAGCGCATTGCCCAGGATTTTCGCGCCAGCGGCTATGACATCGCGACCGCCGTGCGCGAGCTGCTGCTCAGCCCCGCGTTCTGGGCCCCGGCCAACCGCGGCAGCCTGATCAAGTCGCCGGTCGACCTGGTGGTGGGAACGGTGCGGCAGTTCGGCTTCAGCTATACCGACACCATGCCCTTCGTGCTGAAGTCGGCGCAGCTCGGCCAGAATCTGCTGGTGCCGCCCAACGTGAAGGGCTGGCCGGGCTACACCGAATGGATCAACACCGCCACCCTGCTGGAGCGCAAGCGCTTCACCGAGCAGCTGTTCCGCGCCGTGGAGCTGCGCGGCGAATCGAAGGAGCCGCCGATCGCCATGGGGCCGGGCGGGCGGATGCTGCCGGGCGATGGCAGCGCCATGATGCAGAACGCTGCGGCCGGCCCCGGCGCGCCGCGCCTGCCGGGCCGCGACGGCATCATGCGGGTGGCCGAGGGCATGGCGAAGATCACGTTCGATCCGGAGCAGTGGCTGTCCCAGTATGGCGGCCATGCGGACCGCGAGCCGTCCGATGAGCTGAAAGCGCGCCTGGCCCGGACGCTGCTGGCCGTGCCCGCAACGCACGACATCGCGCCCGGCACCGTGGGCGTGGCCTACCTGCGCACGCTCACGCTCGATCCCGCCTACCAGCTCAAATGAGCCATGAGGTGCTGACATGAAACGCCGCGACGTCCTGAACCTGTTTTCCAGCGCCACCGGCGCGGCCCTGCTGGGCACCCATGCGCCCGGCTGGGCACAGGCCGTGCAGCAGCGCGCGACCGGCGCGACCGACCGCATCCTGGTCCTGATCGAGCTCAAGGGCGGCAACGACGGCCTGAACATGGTCGTACCCTATACCGACGACACCTACTACCAGCTGCGCAGCAGCATCGCGATTGCGCGCGACAGCGTGATCCGCATCGACTCGCGCATGGGCCTGCATCCCGATCTCCAGGCCCTGGTGCCGCTGTGGGAGAAAGACGAGCTGGCCATCGTGCAGGGCGTGGGCTACCCGCAGGCCAACCTGTCGCACTTCCGCTCGATCGAGATCTGGGAAACCGCGTCCCGGTCCGGCGAATACCTGGCCGATGGCTGGGTGGCGCGGGCCATGAAGGCCGGCTACGGCCGCGACGTCCATTTCGCCGCCGAGGGCGTGCTGATCGGCCTGAATGATTTCGGGCCCCTGGCGGGCGCGCGCGCGGTCACGCTCTACAACCCGGAGGCGTTCGTCAACCAAGCCCGCTTCGCCATGCCCGGCCATGCCAGCGGCAACCCGGCCTTGCAGCATCTGCTGCGGGTGGAGAACGACGTGAGCGAGGCCGCGCAGGCGCTGCGCGGCGAGAAATTTGCGTTCGCCACGGAATTTCCGGCCAATGGCTTTGGCAGCAGCGTGCGCGCCGCGGCGCAAGTGGTGGCCACGCAGCGCGGCAAGGCGGGGGTGCCGGTGATCGTGCTCACGCTCGGCAGCTTCGACACGCACCAGGGCCAGCTGGGCATCCAGGCGGGCCTGCTCAGGCAACTGGGCGAGGGCCTGGCGGCGCTCAGGAGCAGCCTGACGGAACTCGGCGCCTGGGACCGCACGCTGGTCATGACCTTCTCGGAGTTCGGGCGCCGGGCGCGCCAGAACCAGAGCAATGGCACCGACCATGGCACCGTGGCGCCTCATTTCGTGGCCGGCGGTGCCGTGCGCGGCGGCCTGTATGGCCCCGCGCCCGAGCTGACGCGGCTGGATGGCACGCAGAATCTGTACTACAGCACGGACTTCCGCCAGCTCTATGCCACCGTGGCGCGGGACTGGTGGGGAGTCAACCCCGACAATGTAGTGCGCGGCCGGTTCGAGCCGGTCGGTTTTTTAAGAACCTGAAAGGGAAGATGAATGAAGAGTGCTACAAAAATAATAGCTACGGTTGTCCTGCTGGCGGGGACCTCCGCCGCATTTGCCCAGAATATACCGTACCAGCCGCCGCAGAACGTGGTGCAGCTGTCGGCCAGCGGCTCGGTGGAGGTGCAGCAGGATCTGCTGAGCATGAGCCTGAACACCACCAAGGAGGGGCCCGATGCGGGCACGGTGCAGAATCAGTTGAAGGTGGCGCTGGACGCCGCGCTGACCGAGGCGAAGAAGGCCGCGCAGCCGGGCCAGCTCGATGTTCGCACCGGCAACTTCAGCCTGTACCCGCGCTACGCCAAGGACGGCAAGATCAGCGGCTGGCAGGGCACGGCCGAGCTGGTGCTGGAAGGCCGTGATTTCGCGCGCATCAGCACCACCGCAGGCCGGATCCAGACGCTGACCATGGGCAACGTGGCTTTCGGCCTGAGCCGCGAGCAGCGCGCCAAGGTTGAGGGCGAGGCGCAAAGCATCGCCATTGACCGCTTCAAGGCGAAGGCGGGCGACATCGCCAAGGGCTTCGGCTTTGGCAGCTACACGCTGCGCGAAGTCTCGGTCAATGCCAACGACCAGGGATTCGTGCCGCGTCCGCGCATGATGGCGATGGAGGCCAAGGCCGCCGCCTCCGACATGGCCGTGCCGGCGGAGGCCGGCAAGAGCACCGTGGTCGTCACGGTGAACGGCTCCGTGCAGCTCAAGTAGCGCAAGTGCCGGGGCCGGGCTCGTGCCGCAGCGGCGAGGCCTTCGCCCCGCGTGCTACTACTGGGCCGTCCAGCCCCCATCCACCTGCCAGGCCACGCCGCGCACATTGTCGGCGGACGAGGAGCACAGGAACACCGCCAGCTCGCCGAGTTGCTGCGGCGTGGTGAACTGCAGCGAGGGCTGCTTCTCGCCCAGCAGTTCGCGCTGGGCCTGCTCGACCGGAATGCCCTCGCGCGCCGCGCGATCGTCGATCTGCTTTTGCACCAGGGGCGTCAGCACCCAGCCGGGGCAGATCGCGTTGCTGGTCACGCCGGTGGTGGCGGTTTCGAGCGCCGTGGCCTTGGTGAAGCCCACGATGCCATGCTTGGCCGCCACATAGGCGGACTTGCCGGCCGACGCCACCAGCCCGTGGGTGGAGGCGATGTTGATCACGCGGCCCCAGTTCGCGGCCTTCATCGCGGGCAGCGCCAGGCGCGTGGTGTGGAAGGCGCTGGAAAGATTGATGGCGATGATGGCGTCCCACCGCGCCACCGGGAAATCCTCCACGCTGGCCACATGCTGGATGCCGGCGTTGTTGACCAGGATGTCCACGCGGCCGAACTGCGAGGCGGCGAACTTCATCATGTCCTCGATCT
Organism: Variovorax terrae; assembly: GCF_022809125.1. NCBI lineage: Bacteria > Pseudomonadati > Pseudomonadota > Betaproteobacteria > Burkholderiales > Comamonadaceae > Variovorax > Variovorax terrae. Next base: position 1,526,579 of record NZ_JALGBI010000001.1, read on the forward strand.
CGGCGGGCTGGCTCATGTCGGCGCCGTGGTAGGCCACCTTGGCGCCGAGCGCGGCGATCTCCGCCTTGGGTCCTTCGGCGTCGCCGAAGCCGTTGAGCACGATGTTGGCGCCCTGGGCGGCCAGGCATTTGGCGACACCGAGGCCGATGCCGCTGGTGGAGCCGGTGACGAGGGCGGTCTTGCCTTTCAGCATGAAGTTTCTCCAGTGAGGTGATGGCACTTGATTTACGATGCCATTATCAATCCGGCAATTGCACCATGTCTGAACCTACGCTGAACTACGTATCCTGTCCCGACCCTTCCGGCGGCCATCGCATGGCCTACTGGGAGTGGGGCGACCCGGCCAATCCGCACGTGGTGCTGTGCGTGCATGGCCTGTCGCGCCAGGGGCGGGATTTCGACACGCTGGCGCGTGCCCTGAGCCCCCGCGTGCGCGTGGTCTGCCCTGATGTGGTGGGGCGCGGCCGCAGCGACTGGCTCAAGGACCCGATGGGCTACCAGATGCCGACCTATGTCGCCGACATGATGGCCTTGCTGGCGCAGCTCAAGCCGGCCACGCTGGACTGGCTGGGCACCAGCATGGGCGGCCTGATCGGCATGACGGTGTGCGGCATGAACGCAGCGGCGGCCCCGGCACTGGTGCGCCGGCTGGTGCTCAACGATGTGGGGCCCGTGATCCAGTGGGCCTCGATCCAGCGCATTGCGGCCTACCTGGGCAACACGGGTCATTTCGCCGACGTGCAACAGGCGGCCGACGCGATGTGGGCCATCTCCACCACCTTCGGGCCGCACACGCCCGAGCAGTGGCTGGCGCTGTCGCGGCCCATGGTGAAGCCGGCCGAGGGCGGCGGGGTGACGCTGCACTACGACCCGGCCCTGGCCGTGCCCGTGCGCGCCGCGACCGAGGAATCGACGCGCCAGGGCGAGGCCTTGCTGTGGCAACTCTATGACCAGATCCAGGCCAGGACGTTGCTGCTGCGCGGTGCCGTGTCCGATCTGCTGTCGCGCGAGACGGCGCTGGCCATGACGCAGCGCGGACCGAAGGCACGGCTGGTGGAGTTCGCCGGGATCGGCCACGCGCCGACGCTGATCGCCCCGGACCAGGTGGAGACCGTGGCGTCCTTCCTGCTGGATTGAGAAGGGGCTGACACGCGAATGAAAAGCCTGACGGTGGAGCCCTCGGGTTCCTCTCCTGTTCCCGAACTGATTGCCGCCACGGCCCAGAGCCTGCCCGAACAGGCCCACGCGCTGGTGCGGGCGCGCGCCTTCGCCGAGCCGCTGATCGCCGGCGAAACCCTGGACACCGGCGAGAACACGCTGGCCCATGCCGATGCGGTGGCCGCCATCCTCAAGGTCATCGGCGGCTCGGAGGCCATGCAGGCCGCAAGCTACCTGGTCTATGCCTGCGAGCACCTGAACAAGCCGCGCGAGGTGATCGCCAAGGCCTTTGGCGACAGCTTCGCCGAGCTGGCGGTGGAAACGACCAAGCTGGTGCATGTGCAGCGGCAGGCGCGCATGGCGCAGGCCTCGGTGCAGCGGGTCAATGCGCCCGCGGTGCAGACCGAGAACGTGCGCAAGATGCTGCTGGCGTTCTCGCGCGACCTGCGGGTGGTGATGCTGCGCCTCGCATCCCGGCTGCAGACGCTGCGCTACCACGCGGCCAGCAAGATCGCGGCGCCGCCCAGCGTGGCGCGCGAGTCGCTGCAGGTGTTCGCGCCGCTGGCCAACCGGCTGGGCATCTGGCAGGTCAAGTGGGAGATGGAGGACCTGGCGTTCCGCTTCCTCGAGCCCGACACCTACCGCGAAGTGGCGCACCTGCTTGACGAGAAGCGCGCCGAGCGCGAGGTCTTCATGGAGCAGTTGCGCGGCCAGGTCGAATCCGACCTGCGCGCGCACAGCATCAGCGCCAGCGTGCAGGGGCGGCCCAAACACATCTACAGCATCGTGCGCAAGATGCGCGGCAAGTCGCTCGACTTCGACCAGGTGTTCGACATCCGCGCGCTGCGCGTGATCGTGCCCACGGTGAAGGACTGCTACGCCGCGCTGAGCCGGGTGCACGAGCGCTTCAAGCCGATCGAGTCCGAGTTCGACGACTACATCGCCAAGCCCAAGCCCAACGGCTACCAGTCGCTGCACACCGTGGTGCGCGACGATGCGGGCAAGGCCATCGAGATCCAGATCCGCACCCAGGCCATGCACGACCATGCCGAACATGGCGTGGCGGCGCACTGGGCCTACAAGGAGGCGGGCAGCAAGGGCTACGCCGGTGTCTCGGCCAGCAGCGACTACGACGCCAAGATCGCGGTGCTGCGCCAGTTGCTGGCCTGGGAGCGCGACCTCGCGGGCGAGGTGCAGAACCAGGGGCTGTTCGACGACCGCATCTATGTGCTCACGCCCGACGCCGCCATCGTGGAGCTGCCGCAGGGCGCCACGCCGGTGGATTTCGCCTACAGCGTGCACACCAGCCTGGGCCACCGCTGCCGCGGCGCCAAGGTGGACGGCGCGATGGTGCCGCTCAACACACCGCTGCAGAACGGCCAGACCGTGGAGGTCACCGCCATCAAGGAAGGCGGGCCTTCGCGCGACTGGCTCAACGCCGATCTGGGCTACCTGGTCAGCTCGCGCGCCAAGGCCAAGGTGCGCGCCTGGTTCAACGCGCAGATCACGCATGAAACGGTGGCGCGCGGGCGCGAGGCGGTGGAGAAGCTGCTGCAGCGCGAAGGCCGGACGGCCATGAAGCTCGACGACCTGGCCTCGCAACTGGGCTTCAAGTCGGCCGACGACCTGTTCGAGGTGGTGGGCAAGGACGAGTTCTCGCTGCGCAACATCGAAACACTGCTCAGGCCGCCGGAGCCCGTGCTGCCGCCCGACGAATTCCTGCTGCTCAGGAAGTCGCGCAACGTCGAGAAGACGCCCAAGGGCGGCGTGCTGGTGGTGGGCATCGATTCGCTGCTCACGCAATTGGCCAAGTGCTGCAAGCCCGCGCCGCCTGATGCCATCGGCGGCTTCGTCACGCGCGGCAAGGGCGTCAGCATCCACCGCGCCGACTGCAGCAACTTCCGCGAGCTGGCTGCACGCAATGCCGAGCGCGTCATCGAGGTGCAGTGGGGCCATCCGAAGGCGGCCGATGCTGCAGTCTATCCGGTGGACGTGGCGGTGGAGGCGGCCGACCGGCAGGGCCTGCTGCGCGACATCTCGGAAGTGTTCGCCAAAGAGAAGATGAACGTGATCGGCGTGCAGACCCAGTCGGTCAAGGGCACGGCCTGGATGACGTTCACGGTGGAGGTGGCCGACTCGGCGCGCCTGGCCAAAGTGCTGGGCACGGTGGCCGAGGTGTCGGGCGTGCGCTCGGCGCGGCGGCGCTGAACGGCGCCATGCATTTGATGAGATGACGATGCATGCGGGCGGAAATGCGCAAGAAGCCTGCTACAATCTCACCTCTCGAACATCCTTAGGCGCGTAGCTCAGCTGGTTAGAGCACCACCTTGACATGGTGGGGGTCGTTGGTTCGAGTCCAATCGCGCCTACCAATCCATCTCCTCATCCGGTTAACCGCGTGTGACATATCCTCAGGGTAAACCTAGGGGATTGGCCGGAGTCCGCTGCCTAGAATGTGCTGCGGCGCAATACAGGCAGTATCGTCGGCCCAGCGTGCCAGATTCGAGGAGTCCCGGAGTGCAAAGCAAGAAATCCAGCGGCGCCAAACCGGCGCAGCGCGTCATCAAGAAATACCCGAACCGGCGGCTCTACGATACCGACACCTCCACGTACATCACGCTCGCCGAGGTCAAGCAGCTGGTGATGGACAGCGAGTCCTTCGTGGTGCGCGATGCCAAGACCAACGAAGATTTGACGCGCAGCATCCTGCTGCAAATCATCCTGGAAGAAGAAGCCGGCGGCGCGCCGATGTTCACCGAGGCGGCGCTGGCCAACATCATCCGCTTCTACGGCCACGCCATGCAGGGCTTCATGGGCTCGTACCTCGAGAAGAACGTGCAGGCCTTCATGGACATCCAGACCAAGCTGGGCGAGCAGTCCAAGGGGCTGACGCCCGAGATGTGGGCCCAGTTCATCAACATGCAGTCGCCCATGATGCAGGGCATGATGGGCAACTACGTCGAGCAGTCCAAGAACATGTTCACGCAGATGCAGGAACAGATGCAGAAGCAGACCGAACAAATGCTCGGAGCCTTCGGATTAAAGAAATAAGTCAGGCGATTGCGGGGACAATACGGGGATGAGCGAAGTTCTTTCCCCTGCCACCGCCGCCCCCAAGGTCGGCTTCGTCAGCCTGGGCTGCCCCAAGGCCCTGACCGATTCCGAATTGATCCTCACGCAACTGAGCGCCGAGGGCTACCAGACCTCCAAGACCTTCGAGGGCGCCGACCTCGTGATCGTCAACACCTGCGGCTTCATCGACGATGCGGTCAGGGAGAGCCTGGACACCATCGGCGAGGCGCTGGCCGAGAACGGCCGGGTCATCGTCACTGGTTGCCTGGGTGCCAAGGCAGGCGAGGGCGGAGGCAACCTGGTGCGGCAGATGCATCCGAGCGTGCTGGCCGTGACCGGGCCCCATGCCACGCAGGAGGTGATGGACGCGGTGCACGCCAATCTGCCCAAGCCGCACGATCCGTTCATCGATCTGGTGCCCAATGCCTTCGGCGTGGCCGGCGTGAAGCTCACGCCGCGGCACTACGCCTACCTGAAGATCAGCGAGGGCTGTAACCACCGCTGTACCTTCTGCATCATTCCGTCGATGCGCGGCGACCTCGTGAGCCGGCCAATCGGCGACGTGCTCACCGAAGCGAAGGCGCTGTTCGAAGGCGGCGTGAAGGAGCTGCTGGTGATCAGCCAGGACACCTCGGCCTACGGCGTGGACGTGAAGTACCGCACCGGTTTCTGGGACGGCAAGCCCGTGAAGACGCGCATGCTCGAACTGGTGCAGACCTTGGGCGAACTGGCCGAGCCCTACGGCGCCTGGGTCCGCCTGCACTACGTCTACCCGTATCCCTCGGTGGATGACGTGATTCCGCTGATGGCCACGGGCCGGGTGCTGCCCTACCTCGATGTGCCGTTCCAGCACAGCCATCCCGACGTGCTGCGGCGCATGAAGCGTCCGGCCAGCGGCGAGAAGAACCTGGAGCGCATCCAGCGCTGGCGTGAGGCCTGCCCCGAGATCGTGATCCGCAGCACCTTCATCGCCGGCTTCCCCGGCGAGACTGAAGAGGAGTTCCAGCATCTGCTGGACTTCATGCGCGAAGCGCAGATCGACCGCGCGGGCTGCTTTGCCTACAGCCCGGTGGAGGGCGCCGTGGCCAATGAGATTCCCGGCATGCTGCCGCAGGAGCTGCGCGAGGAGCGCCGCGCGCGCTTCATGGCCGTGGCCGAAGAAGTGTCTGCCGCCAAGCTGCAAAAGCGCATCGGCGCGACCATGCAGGTGCTGGTGGATTCGGCGCCGGCGCTGGGCCGCAAGGGCGGTGTGGGCCGCTCCTATGCCGATGCGCCGGAGATCGACGGCACCGTGCAGCTGCTGCCGCCCGAGAAGATCAGCAAGACGCTGAAAGTGGGTGAGTTCACGCGAGCGCGGATCGTCGGGACACAGGGGCACGACCTCGTGGCCCTGCCGGTTTGAGCGGCCGCATCCGGCATGCAGACAATAAAAAAGCCGCTGGATGTACAGCGGCTTTTTATTTACCAAACCCGAGAGGTTTTATTTAAACTTGGTGCCCAGGAGAGGACTCGAACCTCCACGATGTTACTCGCTAGTACCTGAAACTAGTGCGTCTACCAATTCCGCCACCTGGGCATCTCAGGAAAGAAAGCGATTGTATATCAAAAATTTGAACCAACCCAGCGCAATGCTGGATGAAGTTGAGGGAATTATTCAAGGGCATCGCGACGGCCACGGATTTGTGGTTCGCGATGACGGCGAACCCGACATCTATCTGCCCCCCAACGAAATGCGCGCGGTGCTGCACAAGGATCGCGTCAAGGTGCGCATCGTGCGCTACGACCGCAAGGGTCGGCCCGAGGGCCGCGTGGTCGAGATCGTCGAGCGGCCGCCGCAGCCCATCATCGGCAGGCTGCTGCAGGAAAGCGGCATCTGGCTGGTGGCCCCCGAAGACAAGCGCTACGGCCAGGACGTGCTGATCCCCAAGGGCGCGACCGGCCTGGCCAAGACCGGCCAGGTGGTGGTGGTGGAACTCACCGAGCCGCCCAGCCTCTACGGCCAGCCCGTGGGCCGCGTCAAGGAAGTGCTGGGCGAGATCGACGACCCCGGCATGGAGATCGAGATCGCGGTGCGCAAGTATGGCGTGCCGCACGAGTTCTCCGATGCCTGCATCGCGCTGGCGCGCACGCTGCCCGACAAGGTGCGTCCGCAGGACAAGAAGCACCGCATCGACCTGACCGACGTGCCGCTGGTGACCATCGACGGCGAGGACGCGCGCGACTTCGACGACGCCGTCTACTGCGAGCCGGCCCGGGTCGGGCGCGGCAAGGGCTGGCGCCTGCTGGTGGCGATCGCCGACGTGAGCCACTACGTGGAGACCGGCAGCGCCATCGACATCGACGCCTACGACCGCGCCACCAGCGTCTACTTCCCGCGCCGCGTGATCCCGATGCTGCCCGAGAAGCTGTCCAACGGCCTGTGCTCGCTCAACCCCGAGGTCGAGCGCCTGTGCATGGTCTGCGACATGCTGATCACCGCCAAGGGCGAGATCCACGCCTACCAGTTCTATCCGGCCGTGATGTGGAGCCATGCACGCTTCACCTACACCGAGGTCGCGGCCATCCTGGCGAACACGCGTGGCCCCGAGGCCCAGCGGCGCAAGGCGCTGGTGCCCGACCTGCTGAACCTGCACGACGTCTACCGCGCGCTGCTGGCGGCGCGCAACGTGCGCGGCGCGGTCGATTTCGAAACCACCGAAACGCAAATCATCTGCGACGAGAACGGCCGCATCGAGAAGATCGTGCCGCGCACGCGCAACGACGCGCACCGCCTGATCGAGGAGGCCATGCTGGCGGCCAACGTCTGCAGCGCCGACTTCATCGTGCAGAGCAAGCACCCGGGCCTGTTCCGCGTGCACGAGGGCCCGACGCCCGAGAAGAAGGACCTGCTGCGCAACTACCTCAAGGCCATCGGCGTGGGGCTGTCGATCAGCGACGAGCCCACGCCCGGCGAGTTCCAGCGCATCGCCGAGGCCACCAAGGAGCGGCCCGACGCGCAGCAGATCCACACCATGCTGCTGCGCTCGATGCAGCAGGCGATCTACACGCCCATCAACAGCGGCCACTTCGGGCTGGCCTACGAGGCCTACACCCACTTCACCAGCCCGATCCGGCGCTACCCCGACCTGCTGGTGCACCGCGTGATCAAGGCCGTGCTGGCGCAGACCAAGTACCAACTGCCCGTGCTGCCCACGCCAGGCGAGGCGCACGAGAAGCTGGCCCGCCGGCTGGCCCTGCGCGTGAAGGCGCCCACCAGCAAGCCAAGGAAGGCGGTGATCGCCCCGACCAAGGAAATCCAGGCCTGGGAAGCCGCCGGCCTGCACTGCAGCGCCAACGAGCGCCGCGCCGACGAGGCCAGCCGCGACGTCGAGGCCTGGCTCAAGTGCAAGTACATGCGCGAGCACCTCGGCGAGGAATACGGCGGCGTGGTCACGGCGGCCACCGGCTTCGGCATCTTCGTCACGCTGGACGCGATGTACGTCGAGGGCCTGGTGCACATCACCGAGCTGGGCGGCGAGTACTTCCGCTTCGACGAGGCGCGCCAGGAACTGCGCGGCGAGCGCACCGGCATCCGCTATGCCATCGGCACGCGGGTGCGGGTGCAGGTCAGCCGCGTCGACCTGGACGGCCGCAAGATCGATTTCCGCCTGGTGCGGGACGGAGACGACCTCGCCCTGCGCGCCGCCATGAAGGACAAGGGTGCGTCCGTGGCGGCCGGAGGGCGCGCCTCGCCCAGCGGGGTGCCGGCCAAGGCCTCGGTCAAGCGGGCCGCGAAAAAGGCGGCGCCGGCCTCCGAGCGTGCGCCAAAATCGCCGATCCAGGCCTTGAAGGCCGCCGTGAAGAAGGCGGCGGTCAAGAAAAAGGGCCGCAAGGCCCGGCGCTGAGCGGCGCGGGCACCGCGGCCGGCAGCGTGCCGCCGCGGGCCATTCACCACAGGAGATGAGTTTCATGAGTTCCCACAACAAGGTCGCCGTCGTCACGGGGGCCGGCAGCGGCGTCGGCAAGGCGGCCGCACTGGCCTTGCTCAACGACGGCTGGCGCGTGGTGCTGGCCGGGCGCCGGCCCGAGCCGCTGCAGCAGGTGATTACCGAATCGGGCGCGGGGGCCGCGGCCCTGGCCGTGCCCACCGACGTGGCCGATCCGGCCTCGGTGCGGGCCCTGTTCGATGCCGCGGTGCAGGCCTTCGGCCGCGTCGACCTGCTGTTCAACAACGCCGGCGTCGGCGCACCCGGCGTGCCGCTGGACGAGCTGAGCATCGAGCAGTGGAAGAGCGTCGTCGACATCAATCTCAACGGCATGTTCTATTGCATCCAGCAGGCGTTTCGCGTGATGAAGGCGCAAAGCCCCAAGGGCGGCCGCATCATCAACAACGGCTCGATCTCGGCGCATGCGCCGCGTCCGTTCTCGATCGCCTACACCGCCACCAAGCACGCGGTCACGGGGCTGACCAAGACCGCCTCGCTGGACGGCCGCGTGCATGACATCGCGGTGGGCCAGATCGACATCGGCAACGCCGCCACCGAGCTGGCCGCGCGCATGGCCAAGGGCGTGCCGCAGGCCAACGGCGAGATCGCCATCGAGCCGCTGATGGACGTGGCCATCGTCGGCCAGTCTCTGCTCTACATGGCCAACCTGCCGCCGGAGGCCAACGTGCTGTTTCACACCGTCATGGCGACCAAGATGCCCTTCGTCGGGCGCGGCTGAGCCGAGCGCGGGCACGCTGTTGGCGAAGGGGCAGCACCAAGGATGCTCCTGAATTGATAGCTGCCCGCGACCGTGCGACGCGGACCTCCGGCCGATTCAGCTGATTTTCTGCGCCAGATGCGTGGCCGTGAGCGCCTGGCCCACCGGCCAGCGGTCGGCCGCCAGGCCATGGTCGTGGACGGCCTCGCAGGCCGCCTCGAAGGCCGGCAGGCCGCTGGCCAGGCGTGCGCCGAGCAGGCCAGCCAGCACGTCGCCGGTGCCGGCCGTGGCCAGCCTCGCGTTGCCCGTCGGGTTGATCGAGGGCAGCCGGCCGGGCGCGGCGATGACCGTGCCCGAGCCCTTGAGCACCACCACGCCGCCATGCTGCCCGGCCAGCCGCCGCGCGGCCGCGAGCCGGTCGGCCTGCACCTGGGCGGTGGACAGGCCCAGCAGGCGGGCCGCCTCCAGCGGGTGCGGCGTCAGCACCGTGGGCAGGCCCCGGCGCGTGCGCGCCTGCAGCAGCATCTGCAACTGCGGGTCGGCGGCGATGGCGTTGAGCGCATCCGCGTCCAGCACCGCGCGGGCCGCGAGCGACAGCACCCGCGGCAGCACGGCGCGCACGGCCTTGCCGCCGCCGCAGCCGCACACCACGGTCATGGCGCGCAGGTCCAGCGCGTCGGGCGCGCGCAGCATCAGCTCGGGCCGGCCGGGGTCGACCCCGAGGCTGCCGCCGTCCAGCAGGGCCACGAAGACGCGCCCGGCTCCGCCATGCAGCGAGGCCGAGCCGGCCAGCAGCGCGGCGCCGGCCATGCCCGGGGCGCCGCCAAGCACGGCCACGTCGCCATAGCTGCCCTTGTGCGAGGCGTGCGGCCGCTGGCGCGCCGCACTGGCGCCGCTGAGCCAGGCGCAGGCCGCGCCGTCCTGCGGCGCGACGCCCAGGTCGTCGAGCCACACCTCGCCCGCGGCATCGCGCCCGCCGGCCGTGAACAGTCCGGGCTTCAAAGCCAGCAGGCTCAAGGTGAATCGGGCCGATGTCCTTGCCGGATGGTCATTGTCTGCTATCAAATGAATAGCGTAGGCGCCCGTGTCCGGGCTCAGCCCCGAAGGCAGGTCGACACACAGCACGGGCGCCGCGCCGGTGTTCATGCGGGCCAGCCAGTCGGCCATGCGCCCCTCGGGCGGGCGCGTGGCGCCCAGGCCCAGCAGCGCGTCGATGCACAGCTCGGGCTGCACAGGCGGTGTCTCGCTGAAGCGCACGCCGGCGGCCTGCGCGCGCTGCAGCGAGGCCCGCGCATCGGCGGGCGCGCGGGCCGGATCGCCGAGCCAGGTCACCACCGGCGCCTTGCCCCACTGCTGCAGGTGCAGGGCGGCCTCCAGCCCGTCGCCGCCGTTGTTGCCGGGCCCGCAGGCAACCCAGACGCTGCGCGCGTGCGGCGCCACGGCCAGCGCGAGCCGCGCCACGGCCAGGCCGGCTCGCTGCATCAGCGTGTGCGGCGGCAGGCTGGCCATCGCCGCCTGCTCGAGGCGGCGCGTGGCGGCCGTGTCCAGCAGCGGGTAGGGGCGTTCGGACGTGACGCGGTGCATGCGGGCATTGTGCCCGCGGCGCCGGCGGGCGTCAGCGCGCCAGGCGCTCGATGCCCAGGCCCTCGAGATCGACCTCGGGCGGGCGCTGCGCGATCAGGTCGGCCACGGCGCGGGCGCTGCCGCAGCTCAGGGCCCAGCCGCTGGAGCCGTGGCCCAGGTTGAGCCACAGGCCGGGCAGGCCGCTGGCGCCCAGCAGGGGCGGGCCGTCGGGCAGCATGGGCCGCGCGCCCTTCCACTCCTGCACGCGGGTGCCGCCGGCGCTGGAGATCTGCGCCGCGCCGGGAAACCAGTCGTGCAGCACCTTGTAGAGGGTCTGCACCGAGGCGTCGCGCTTCCTGCCGGGCGAGCCGCCGATCTCGGCGCTGCCGGCCACGCGCACGCGGTTGCCCAGCCGCGTGATGGCGACCTTGTAGCGCTCGTCCATCAGCGCGCTGCGCGGCGCGTTCAGCGGCTCGCGGATCGGCGCGCTGATCGAGTAGCCGTAGACCGGCGCCATCGGGATCTTCAGGCCCAGCGGGCGCAGCAGCTGCGCCGAGGCCAGGCCGGCGCACATCACGACCGCGTCGAAGCGGCGCGGCGCGGGTTCGCCCGCAACCTGCAGCGTTGCCGGCGCGGACGGGTCGATCCGCTCGACCGCGGTGTTGAACTCGAAATTCACGCCCAGGCGCTGGGCCTCGCCCTTGAGCAGCAGCGCGAACTGGCGGCAGTTGCCGGCCTCGTCGTCGGGCAGGTGCACGGCGCCGAGAAACTCGGTGTCGGGGTTGAGGGCGGGCTCGATCAGGCGCGCCTCGCCGGCGTTGATCTCGCGGAACTTCACGCCCGCGTCGCGCAGCACCTGCAGGCCGGGCTGCACCAGGCGGCTGTCCTTCTCGGAGCGCAGCAGCACCATGTAGCCGTCGCTGCGGTCGTACTCGAGCTGCAGCCCGGCCGTGATCTGGCGCAGCCGCGCGCGGCTGTAGAACGCCAGGCGCTGTAGCCGCGCGCGGTTGGCGAGGTAGCTGTCGAGCCGGCAGGCGCGCCACCATTTCCACATCCAGCCGAGCTCGTCGCCCGACAGTGGCAGCCCGACCTTGACCGCGGCATGGCGGCTGAACAGCGAACGGATGACCTTGCCCGGCATGCCCGGCGCGGCCCAGGGCGTGACGTAGCCGGGCGCGACCACGCCGGCATTGGCGAAGCTGGTTTCCTCGGCCGCCGCGCCGCGGCGCTCGAACACCGTGACCTCGTGGCCGTCGGCGGCCAGTTCGTAGGCCGTGGTGACGCCGATGATGCCGGCGCCAACGATTGCGATTTTCATGAAATCCCTGGTGGATGGTCGAAAGGGCCGCAGGTCCAGGTGCTGCGGTGATCTTTCGCTATTGTTTTTGTAGCATTTGCTCGATCTGGAGCGCGATGTTGAGCACCGTGTCGTCGCGCAGCGCGCCCTGCCAGACCATCAGGCCGACCGGCAGTTCGCCCGGCGCCTGGCAGGGCAGCGAGAGGGCGCAGCCGTCCAGCAGGTTGATGGCGCTGGGGTTGCGCAGCAGCAGGCCGTTGAGGCGGAAGAACGCCTCGTCCCGCGCCGCGCCGGGCGCCACCTCGGCGATCGGCGGCGCCACCACCGGGACGGTGGGCGACAGCACGGCGTCGTAGCCGGCGAGGGCGGTTTCCATGCGCGCGATCCAGTCGCGGCGCGCCCGCACGAGGTCCAGGTACTGCCAGGCGGCCATGGCCGCCCCGCGCTGGATGCGGGCCGCCACGCGCGGGTCGTAGCGCGCCGCGTCGCGTTCGAGCAGCGGGCGGTGCCAGGCGTAGCTCTCGGGCGGCGAGAAGCCGCCGGTGGCATTGATGCCGGCCACCTCGGCCAGCTCGGGCAGGGCGATCTCGTCGATGCGGGCGCCAGCGCGGCGCAGCGCCTGCAGCGTGCGCTCGAAGGCGCGGGCCACGGCGGGCTCCAGCCCGTCCAGCATCAGGGTGCGCGCCACGGCGAGGCGGTAGGCCGGCAGCGGGGCCTGGCTGCGCGTGACGGTGCGCGCCGCCAGCAGCTCGTGGGCGGTGATGGCATCGCGCACCGAGCGCGTCATGGCGCAGACCGTGTCCAGCGTGGGCGACAGCGGCAGCGCGCCCCCGGTGGGCACCAGGCGCGCGGTGTTCTTGAAGCCGACGATACCGTTGAGCGCGGCCGGGATGCGGATCGAGCCGCCGGTGTCCGAGCCCAGGCCGATGAAGGCCGCTCCGGTGGCCACCGAGACGGCGGCGCCGGACGAGGAGCCGCCCGGGATGCGGGCCACGGCGGCATCGCAGGCATTGGCGGGCGTGCCGTGGTGCGGGTTGACGCCCACGCCCGAGAACGCGAACTCGGTCATGTTGGTGCGGCCGATGAGCGCGGCGCCGGCGGCCCGCAGGCGCGCCACGGCGGGGCTGTCGTGCAGCGCGGCGGGGGTCTCGGCGAGCACGGCGGAGCCGGCCGCGGTGGTCTGCCCGGCGATGTCGAACAGGTCCTTGACCGAGACGCTCAAGCCCCCCAGCGGCCGCCCGGCCTGGGCCGGCTGCGCGGCGGCGGCGCGGGCCTCGTCGAACAGCGGCCGCACGAACGCGGCGGCGCAGGCCGGCGACTGCGCCGCAGCAATGGCGAGGTCGATTTCGGCCGGGGCGCTGGTCTGGCCGGACAGCAGGCGCTGCCGGGTGGCGTGGAGGTCTGGAAGCATCGGATTGGAGAGGGGGCTGTGCTATACTCTTTGGGTTTTGCCGGGTCACCGTTTTCGGTGATTGTGGCGGAACAAATCGCAAACCAGTCCCACCGAGGTGTTGCGGCTTTTGTGAAACACCACAAAAAGTCACGAAAGTTGCAATCAGCGGGCTGGATTTTAGACCCAACCTTTGGAGTTATCTCTATGTCGACCACCATGCGCGAAATGCTGGAAGCCGGTGTCCATTTCGGTCACCAGACCCGCTTCTGGAACCCCAAGATGGCCCCGTTCATCTTCGGCCACCGCAACAAGATCCACATCATCAACCTGGAAAAGTCGCTCCCGATGTTCCAGGACGCGATGAAGTACGCCAAGCAGCTCACGGCCAACCGCGGCACCATCCTGATGGTCGGCACCAAGCGCCAGGCCCGCGAAATCGTCGCCGCCGAAGCCCGCCGCGCCGGCGTGCCCTTCGTCGACACCCGCTGGCTCGGCGGCATGCTGACCAACTTCAAGACCGTCAAGACCTCGATCAAGCGCCTGAAGGACATGAAGGCCCAGCAGGAAGCCGGCCTCGACAGCCTGAGCAAGAAGGAACAGCTCACGTTCACGCGTGAAATCGAGAAGCTCGAGAAGGACATCGGCGGCATCCAGGACATGACCGCGCTGCCCGATGCCATCTTCGTGATCGACGTGGGCTTCCACAAGATCGCCGTGGCCGAAGCCAAGAAGCTGGGCATCCCGCTGATCGGCGTGGTGGACTCCAACCACTCGCCCGAAGGCATCGACTACGTGATCCCCGGCAACGACGACTCCTCCAAGGCCGTCACGCTGTACGCCCGCGGCATCGCCGACGCGATCATCGAAGGCCGTGCCAATGCCATGAACGACGTGGTCAAGGCCACCGCCGAAGGCAGCGATGAATTCGTGGAAGTGGAAGAGGCCGCGGCCTGAGTCCCGGGTGACGCCCAGGCGTCGCACAGAAAGAGGGGCTTTGTTGCCCCTTTTTTTTAGCCCCATTTTTGAGTTGAACTGAACTGAATACGGAGAAATTTTGATGGCTGCAATCACCGCAAGCATGGTCGCCGAACTGCGCGCCAAGACCGACGCCCCCATGATGGAATGCAAGAAGGCCCTGACCGAGGCCGAAGGCAACCTGGAAAAGGCCGAAGAGCTGCTGCGCGTCAAGCTGGGCAACAAGGCCGGCAAGGCGGCCGCCCGCATCACGGCCGAAGGCGTGGTCGCCGCGTCGATCGACGGCACCACGGGCGCGCTGCTCGAAGTCAACTGCGAAACCGACTTCGTGACCAAGAACGACAGCTTCATCGCGCTGGCCAACGCCGCTGCCGCGCTGATCGCCAAGCACAACCCGGCCGACGTGGCTGCCCTGGGCGCGCTGCCCTACACGCAGGACAGCTTCGGCCCCACGCTGGAAGATGTCCGCAAGGGCCTGATCGGCAAGATCGGCGAGAACATGAGCTTCCGCCGCTTCAAGCGCTTTGCCGGCGGCAACAAGCTGGCAGCCTACCTGCACGGCACGCGCATCGGCGTGGTGGTCGAGTTCGAAGGCGACGAAGTGGCCGCCAAGGACGTGGCCATGCACGTGGCCGCCATGAAGCCGGTGGCGCTGACCAGCGCCGACGTGCCGGCCGACCTGATCGAGAAGGAACGCGCCGTGGCCGCGGGCAAGGCCGAGGAAGACCGCAAGGCCGCCGAAGCGGCCGGCAAGCCGGTGCAGCCGGCCGACATCGTTGCCAAGCGCATCGAGGGCGGCGTGCAGAAGTTCCTGAAGGAAGTCTCGCTGTTCAACCAGCCCTTCGTGAAGAACGACAAGCAGACCGTGGAGCAGATGCTCAAGGCCGCCAACACCCGCGTCGCGGGCTTCACGCTCTACGTGGTGGGCGAGGGCATCGAGAAGAAGGTCGACGACTTTGCGGCCGAAGTGGCCGCGCAGGTGGCCGCCGCCAAGGGCGCCGCCTGAGGCCCCGCGGGGCGCGCCGGCCCGGGCGCCCCGGAATTTCCGTTTCACAAGACCATTACACTCACACCAATTCAAGGAGCCCCTTCATGTCATCGCCCAAGCCAGCCCACAAGCGCATCTTGTTGAAGCTGTCCGGCGAGGCCCTGATGGGCGACGACCAGTTCGGCATCAACCGCGCCACCATCGTGCGCATGGTCGAGGAGATTGCCGAGGTCGTGAACATGGGGGTCGAGGTGGCCGTCGTGATCGGCGGCGGCAACATCTTCCGTGGCGTGGCCGGCGGCTCGGTCGGCATGGACCGCGCCACCGCCGACTACATGGGCATGCTGGCCACCGTGATGAACGCGCTGGCGCTCGCCGACACCATGAACAAGCAGGGCCTGATCGCCCGCGTGATGTCGGCGATCGCCATCGAGCAGGTGGTCGAGCCCTATGTGCGCCCCAAGGCGCTGCAGTACCTGGAAGAGGGCAAGGTCGTGATCTTCGCGGCCGGCACCGGCAACCCGTTCTTCACCACCGACACGGCCGCGGCCCTGCGCGGCGCCGAGATCGGCGCCGAACTGGTGCTCAAGGCCACCAAGGTCGACGGTGTCTACACGGCCGATCCCAAGAAAGACCCCACGGCCACGCGCTACGGCCAGATCACCTTCGACGAGGCCATGGCGCAGAATCTGGGCATCATGGACGCCACGGCCTTCGCGCTGTGCCGCGACCAGAAGCTGCCACTCAAGGTCTTCTCCATCTTCAAGCACGGTGCGCTCAAGCGCGTGGTGATGGGCGAAGACGAAGGCACCCTGGTGTACGCCTGACCGGCGCGCACCTAGCATTGCGTTGAGGAAAAGACATGACGATTGCCGACATCAAGAACAGCGTTGAAGCGAAGATGGACCAGTCCATCGGCGCGTTCAAGAACAACCTCACCAAGATCCGCACCGGCCGCGCCAACCCGGCGCTGCTGGACACGGTGCAGGTGGACTACTATGGCTCCATGGTGCCGATCAGCCAGGTGGCCAACGTGGCACTGCTCGACGCGCGCACCATCAGCGTGCAGCCCTGGGAAAAGGGCCTGGGCGCCAAGATCGAGAAGGCCATCCGCGAAAGCGACCTGGGCCTGAACCCCGCCTCCATGGGCGACCTGATCCGCGTGCCGATGCCGCCGATGAGCGAGGAGCGCCGCAAGGAAATGACCAAGCTCGTGCGCAACGAGGGCGAGAGCGCCAAGATCGCGGTGCGCAACCTGCGGCGCGACG
Organism: Variovorax terrae; assembly: GCF_022809125.1. Lineage (NCBI taxonomy): Bacteria > Pseudomonadati > Pseudomonadota > Betaproteobacteria > Burkholderiales > Comamonadaceae > Variovorax > Variovorax terrae. The sequence goes on from NZ_JALGBI010000001.1 coordinate 1,542,976, forward strand.
CCAACGAAGCCGTCAAGAAGCTGGTCAAGGACAAGCTGGCTTCCGAGGACGACCAGAAGCGCGCCGAGGCCGACATCCAGAAAGTCACCGACCGGCACATCGCCGAGGTCGACAAGCTGGTGGCGGGCAAGGAGCAGGAGATCATGGCGGTATGACGCGCTGGCGGGCCGGCCGCCTGGCGGGCTGCCGTTGCGGCCCGCAGCGGGTGGACGGCGCCACAGTTCCTCGCTGCCCCACACCATGAGCCAGATTCCCCACCACATTGCCATCGTGATGGACGGCAACGGCCGCTGGGCCACGCGCCGCTTCCTGCCGCGCGTGGCGGGGCACAAGCAGGGCGTCGATTCGCTGCGCCGCTGCGTGCGGGCTTGCAGCGAGCGCGGCGTGAAGATCCTGACCGTCTTTGCCTTTTCCTCGGAGAACTGGAACCGGCCGGTCGAAGAGGTGTCCGGGTTGATGGACCTGCTGGCCTTCGCGCTGGGGCGCGAGGTGCCCCAGATGCAGGCCGACGGCGTGCGCCTGCGTTTCGCGGGGGAGCGCTCCGGCCTGTCCGACAAGGTCAACGCCAGCCTCCAGAGCGCCGAGGCGGCGACGGCGCACAACAGCCGCCTGGAGCTCAACGTGTGCTTCAACTATGGCGGCCGCTGGGACATCGCGCAGGCGGCGGCGCGGCTGGCCGCGGCCGGCGAACCCGTCACCGAGGCCAGCCTGGACCGTGCGCTGGCGCTGGCCCATGCGCCCGACCCGGACCTGCTGATCCGCACCGGCGGGGAGCAGCGCATCAGCAACTTCCTGCTCTGGCAGGCCGCCTATTCCGAGCTGTATTTCAGCGACCGGCTCTGGCCCGAATTCGACGAAGCGGCGCTGGACGAGGCGATTGCCGCCTACCAGCAGCGCGAACGCCGCTTCGGCAAGACCTCCGAGCAGGTGGCCGCACCCACGCCGGGCCAGCGGGCCGCCTGAAACCGCCATGCTCAAGCAGCGCATCATCACGGCCCTCATCCTGCTGGCCATCCTGCTGCCGGCGCTGTTCTACCCATCGCCCGAACCGTTCTGCGCGATCACGCTGCTCCTGATCGTCGCGGGCGCCTGGGAATGGGGGCGCCTGAACGGCTATGGCCACAAGGGCGCGCTGTTCATGGCGTTCGACTGCCTGGCCCTGTGCCTGGTGTCGTGGCGCCTGGGCCTGCTGGTGCGGCCGCAGCCCCTGCTGTGGGCCGTGGCCGGCGGCGCCTGGGTGCTGGCCGGCGCCTGGCTGCTGCGGGCCGGTGTGGCCGGCTGGCCGCGTATCCCCAAGCCGGTGCGCCTGGTGGGCGGGCTGTTGGCGCTGTGGCTGGCCTGGCTGGCGGTGGCGCAGGCGCGCGTGATCGGCATCAATTTCCTGCTCTCGGTGCTGCTGCTGGTCTGGGTGGCCGACATCTTCGCGTACTTCGCCGGGCGTGCGTTCGGCCTGAAATTCACCCGGGCCAGGCTGGCCCCGTCCATCAGCCCCGGCAAGAGCTGGGAAGGGGTGTGGGGCGGCATGGCCGGGGTGGTGCTGCTGGCCTTCGCCTGGGTGGCGGCCGATGCGGCGCTGCAGGCCGGTGTGGCCAGCTTCTACACCCGGCTGGCGGCGCGCGGCTGGTGGCTGCTGCTGATCGCGGTGCTGTTCATGGCAGCCATGAGCGTGGTCGGCGATCTGGTCGAGTCCCTGGTCAAGCGCAGCGTGGGCGTGAAGGACAGCAGCGGCCTGCTGCCCGGCCACGGCGGCGTGCTGGACCGGGTCGACGCGCTGCTGCCGACGCTGCCGCTGGCCCTGATGCTGGCCTCCCTATGATCTTCGGGCGGGTTGCCGTGCTGTTGTGCTTGGCGCCCTCCGATTCCTTCGCTTCGACATGAAACAACGCTTGACGGTTCTCGGCTCCACCGGCTCGGTGGGGGCCAACACGCTGGACGTGATCGCGCGCCATCCCGATCGCTTCGAGGTGTTTGCGCTGAGCGCGGCCACGCAGGTCGACCTGATGCTGGCGCAGTGCGCCCAGTTCAAGCCGCGCTACGCCGTGATGGCCAGCGAGCCCCATGGCCGCGCCCTGGCCGAGAAAATCAAGGCAAATGGGCTCGATGTCCAGGTGCTGTGGTCATCGGATGCTATTGAAATGATAGCGTCCCACGAGTCGGTCGATGCCGTCATGGCGGCCATCGTCGGCGCGGCCGGGCTGGCGCCCTGCCTGGCGGCGGCACGCGCGGGCAAGCGGCTGCTGCTGGCCAACAAGGAGGCGCTGGTGGTCGGCGGCGAGGTGTTCCTCGACGCCGTGCGCGAAGGCAACGCCACGCTGCTGCCGATCGACAGCGAGCATTCGGCGATCTTCCAGTCGCTGCCGGAAGACCCGGCCACCTGGGCCGGCCGCGTGGAGAAGATCATTCTCACGGCCTCGGGCGGCCCGTTCCGCACGCGCGACCCGGCCTCGCTGCGCGACGTCACCCCCGAGCAGGCCTGCGCCCACCCCAACTGGGTGATGGGGCGCAAGATCTCGGTGGATTCGGCCACCATGATGAACAAGGCTCTCGAGGTGATCGAGGCGCGCTACCTGTTCGGGCTGGCGCCCGAGCAGCTCGAGGTGGTGATCCACCCGCAGAGCATCATCCATTCGATGGTGCAGTACCGCGACACCTCGGTGGTGGCCCAGCTCGGCACGCCCGACATGCGGGTGCCGATCGCCTACGGCCTGGCCTGGCCCGAGCGGGTGGCCTCGGGCGCGGCGGCGCTGGATTTCCATGCGCTGGCGGCCATGACCTTCGAGGCCACCGACAGCCAGGGGCACCCCGAGCGCTTTCCCGGCCTGCAACTGGCCTGGGACGCGCTGCGCGCCGTGCCGGGCACCACCGCCGTGCTGAATGCGGCCAACGAGGTGGCCGTGGCGGCGTTTCTGGACAAACGCATCCGTTTCGACCAGATTCACCAGACCAATCTTGCAACTTTGGCGGCGGTTTCCCCCTCCAAGCCCCACACGCTCGACGATCTGCTGGCGCTGGACGCGCGTTCGCGCGAGGCCGCGCAGCAGCAGATCGGCCGCCTGAAACCCTGACATGCCGGAGGTCTGACGCATGCTGCTGACCGTTGTTGCTTTCATCGTCGCGCTGGGCCTGCTGATCGCCGTGCACGAGTATGGCCATTACCGCGTGGCGGTGGCGTGCGGCGTCAAGGTGCTGCGCTTCTCGGTGGGCTTCGGCAAGACCCTGTTCCGCTGGCAGCCGCGCCACCAGAAGCACGGCCAGACCACCGAGTTCGTGATCGGCGCCTTTCCGCTGGGCGGCTACGTCAAGATGCTCGACGAGCGCGAGGCGCCGGTGGCGCCCGAAGAGCGCCATCTCGCCTTCAACACCCAGCCGCTGAGGTCGCGCGCCGCCATCGTGGCCGCGGGGCCCGTGGCCAACCTGCTGCTGGCGGTGCTGCTGTACGCGGTGGTGAACTGGCTCGGCGTGCAGGAGCCCCGGCCCATCCTGGCCAGCCCGGTGGCCGGTTCGGTGGCGGAGGCCGCCGGCCTGCGCGGCGGCGAGACGGTGCGCCGCGCCGGCTTCGAGGGCGACGATCTGGAGCCCCTGCAGTCGTTCGAGGAGCTGCGCTGGCTGCTGACCCGCGGCGCGCTGGACGGGCGCAACGTGCGCCTGGAGCTGGCGGCTTCCTCTCCCAATGGCGCCAGCCGCGAGGCGCTGCTCGAGCTCAGCCATCTGCAGGGCACTGATGCCGACGCCCAGCTGTTCCGCAAGGTGGGCATCGTGGCGCCCTGGACGCGGCCGGTGATCGGCGACGTGATGGCCGGCAGCGCGGCCGAGAAGGCCGGCCTGCGCAAGGGCGACCTGGTGCTGCAGGTGGGCGACACCCGCATCGTGGACGGCCTGCAACTGCGCGAAACCATCCGCGCCTCGGTGCGGGAGCGCCAGCCGCTGCCGCGCCCCTGGCGCATCGAACGCGATGGCGCTCTTCAAGTGATCGACGTGGTGCCCGAGGTCCGGGCCGAGGGCAGCCAGTGGGTCGGGAAGATCGGTGCCTACGTCGGCGCCCCGCCCGAGTTCGTGACCGTGCGGCGTGGCCCGCTCGACGGGCTGTGGAACGGCGTGGTGCGCACCTGGGAGGTGTCGGTGCTCACCTTGCGCATGATGGGCCGGATGGTGATCGGCGAGGCTTCGCTCAAGAATCTCAGCGGCCCGCTGACCATTGCCGACTACGCCGGCAAGTCCGCCAGCCTGGGACTCACGCAGTACCTGGTGTTCCTGGCGCTGATCAGCGTCAGCCTGGGCGTGCTGAATCTGCTGCCGCTGCCCGTCCTCGATGGGGGGCACCTGATGTATTATCTTTGGGAGGGCGTGACGGGGAAGGGCGTATCCGATGCATGGATGGAGCGGTTGCAGCGCGGTGGCGTGGCAGTACTGCTGGTCATGATGTCGATCGCGCTGTTCAACGACGTCACCCGGCTCTTCGGTTAACTTTCTGCCCGGCGCTGCGCGCGGTGCCGGCAACCCAACATCGCATGAAAAAACAATTCAACCGCTTTCGCGTGCGCACCATTTCGGCCTTGGTGGTCATGGCCTTCGCAGCGAATGCGGCCTGGGCGGTCAACCCCTTCAAGGTGCGCGACATCCGTGTCGAGGGCCTGCAGCGCGTGGAACCCGGCACCATCTTCGCCTCGCTGCCCTTCCGCGTGGGAGACACCTACAGCGACGAGCAGGGTTCCGCGGCGATCCGGGCGCTGTTCGCGCTCGGCCTGTTCAAGGACGTGCGGCTCGAAGTCAACGACGACGTGCTGGTGGTGATCGTCGAGGAGCGGCCCACGGTGGCCGACGTCGACTTCGTCGGCGCCAAGGAATTCGACAAGGACGTGCTCAAGAAAGCCCTGCGCGAAGTGGGGCTGGCCGAGGGCCGTCCGTTCGACAAGGCCCTGGCCGACCGGGCCGAGCAGGAGCTCAAGCGCCAGTACATCAACAAGAGCCTCTATGGCGCCGAGGTCGTGACCACGGTGACGCCGGTCGAGCGCAACCGCGTCAACCTGACCTTCACGGTGACCGAGGGCGAGCCGGCCAAGATCAAGGACCTGCGTATCGTTGGTAACAAGGCGTTCAGCGAATCGACGCTGCGCGGGCTGTTCGACCTGGACACCGGCGGCTGGCTGAGCTGGTACACCAAGTCGGACCGCTACTCGCGCGCCAAGCTCAATGCCGACCAGGAAACCCTGCGCTCGTACTACCTGGCGCGCGGCTACCTCGAGTTCCGCATCGACTCGACCCAGGTGTCGATCTCGCCCAACAAGCAGGACATCTCCATCACGATCAACGTGACCGAGGGCGAGCGCTACGTGGTTTCCGGCGTCAAGCTCGAAGGCAACTACCTCGGCAAGGAAGACGAATTCAAGTCGCTGGTCACCATCCGGCCCGGCGAGGCCTACAACGCCGACGAGGTGGCCCAGACCACCAAGGCCTTCACCGACTACTTCGGCAATTTCGGCTTCGCCTTCGCCCACGTGGAGGCGCGGCCCGAGATCGACCGCGTCAACAACCGGGTGGCCTTCGTGCTGCAGGCCGATCCGTCGCGCCGCGCCTATGTGCGCCGGGTGATCATTGGCGGCAACAACCGCACGCGCGACGAAGTCATCCGCCGCGAGTTCCGGCAGTTCGAGTCGTCCTGGTACGACGGCGACAGGATCCGGCTGTCGCGCGACCGGGTCGACCGCCTGGGCTACTTCAAGGAAGTCAGCGTCGATACCCAGGAGGTGCCGGGTGCGCCCGACCAGGTCGACCTGTTGGTGACCGTGGCCGAAAAACCCACGGGCAGCCTGCAGCTGGGCGCCGGCTTCTCCAGTGCCGAAAAGCTCGCGCTGTCCTTCAACATCAAGCAGGAAAACGCGTTCGGCTCCGGCAACTACCTCGGCATCGAGGTGAATACCAGCAAGTACAACCGGGCGATCATTCTCAGCACCACCGATCCGTATTTCACGGCGGATGGCGTGTCGCGCACCATCGACCTGTACCACCGCGTCTCCAAGCCCTACCAGGACATGGGCGGCAACTATTCGCTGGCGACCACCGGTGCGGGCCTGCGCTTCGGCGTGCCGTTCACCGAGGTTGACAGGGTGTACTTCGGCCTCAACGCCGAACGCACCACCATCCGGCCCGGCACCAACATCCCGGCGGCCTACCTGGCCTACGCCGACAAGTTTGGTTACAGCAGCGCGACGTTCCCGCTCACGCTGGGCTGGGCGCGCGACGACCGCGACAGCACGCTGGCGCCGACGCGTGGCCTCTACCAGCGGCTGGGCTCGGAATGGGCGGCGTTCGGCGATGCACGCTACGTCAAGGCGAACTACCAGTACCAGCAATACATCCCGCTGAACAAGCAGTTCACGATTGCGCTCAATGGCGAGCTGGGGCTGGGCAAGGGGTTGAACGGGAAATCGTTCCCGGTGTTCAAGAACTTCTATTCCGGCGGTCTTGGCTCGGTGCGCGGCTTCGAGCAGGGCACGCTGGGCCCGCGCGACGTCACGGGCTTCACCATTGGCGGCGCGAAGAAGGTCACGCTCAATGCCGAGATCATTGCGCCGTTCCCCGGGGCCGGCAACGACCGGACCCTGCGGCTGTTCGGGTTTTTTGACGCCGGCAACGTGTTCGGCGAAAATGACCCGGTGCGCACGCAGGAACTCCGCACCTCGGTGGGTGTGGGCCTGAGCTGGATTTCTCCCGTGGGGCCTTTGCGCATCGCCATCGCCAACCCGATCCGCAAGTTCCCTGGCGATAGAATCCAGAAACTGCAATTCCAAATTGGAACATCCTTCTAATGAAATATCTGTCCCGTCAATGCTGGCTTGGCCTGGCGATGGTTGTCCTGACCCTGTCTGCCCAGGCGCAGGCCGAGGAATTCCGGGTGGGGTTCGTCAACACCGACCGCATCTTCCGTGAAGCCAACACCGCCAAGGCGGCGCAGGCCAAGCTGGAGCAGGAGTTCGCCAAGCGCGACAAGGAACTGGCCGACCAGGGCAACGCCCTGAAAGCCGCTTCCGACAAGTTCGAACGCGAAGCGCCTACCCTGTCCGAGTCCCAGCGTGTTGCACGCCAGAAGCAGCTGGTCGAGCAGGATCGCGACTTCCAGCGCAAGCGCCGTGAATTCCAGGAAGACCTGAACTCCCGCAAGAACGAGGAGCTGCAACAGGTGCTCGAGCGTGCCAACAAGGTCGTCAAGCAGGTGGCCGAGACCGAGAAGTACGACGTGATCCTGCAGGAAGCCGTCTACATCAATCCCAAGCACGACATCACCGACAAGGTGATCAAGGCGTTGAACGGCGGCGGCAAGTAAGCTGCGCCCAGGCAAGCAGGGTGTGGCACTCCGTCTAGGCTCGCTGGTCGATGCGCTGGGGGGAGAGCTGCATGGTGACCCGGCGCTGCAGATCGAGAGCCTCGCGCCGCTGGAGTCTGCCGGCGACGGCGCCCTGAGCTTTCTCAGCCACCCCAAGTACCAGTCGCAGCTGGCCGCCTCCCGGGCGGCCTGCGTCATCGTGGCGCCGTCCATGCGCGAGGCGGCCCTGGCCCGAGCGGCAGGCGGTGCCTGCATCGTGGCCGAAGAGCCCTACCTGTATTTCGCCCGCGTCACGCAGCTGTGGAAGCGGCAGCATGTCCGCGCGGGTGGCCCGCGCATCCACCCGAGCGCGGTGATCGATCCCGAAGCCTTCGTTGCACCCGATGCCGCCATCGGCGCCCTGTGCGTGGTCGAGCGCGGCGCGCGCATTGGCGCCGGCACCGTGCTCAAGTCGCGCGTGACGGTGGGCGAGGATTGCGTGATCGGCGAACGCTGCCTGCTGCATCCGGGCGTGGTGATCGGCGCCGACGGCTTCGGCTTCGCGCCCAACGAGGGCGCCTGGGAAAAAATCGAGCAGCTGGGCGCGGTGCGCATCGGCAATGACGTGGAGATCGGCGCCAACACCTGCATCGACCGCGGCGCGCTTCAGGACACGGTGATCGAGGACGGCGTCAAGCTCGACAACCTGATCCAGATCGGCCACAACGTGCGCATCGGCAAGCACACCGCCATGGCCGGCAATGCGGGCGTGGCCGGCAGCGCCACGATCGGCGCCCACTGCACGGTGGGCGGCGGCGCCATCGTGCTGGGGCACCTGACGCTGGCCGATCACGTCCACATCTCGGCCGCCTCCGTGGTCACGCGCTCCATCCTGAAGCCCGGGCACTACAGCGGCCTGTTTCCCATCGACGACAATGCGGTCTGGGAAAAGAACGCGGCCACGCTCAAGCAACTGCATACGCTGCGCGAACGCCTGAAAGCACTCGAGAAAACAATCAAATCATGATGGACATCCACCAAATCCTCAAGCAACTGCCGCACCGCTATCCGATCCTGCTGGTGGACCGGGTGCTGGCGCTTGAAAAGGGCAAGAGCATCAAGGCGCTCAAGAACGTGACGATCAACGAGCCGTTCTTCACCGGCCACTTTCCGCATCGCCCGGTCATGCCGGGCGTGCTGATGCTCGAGGCCCTGGCGCAGGCCGCCGCGCTGCTGGCTTTCGACACGCTGGGCGTCACGCCCGACGACAAGACGGTCTATTACTTCGCCGGCATCGACGGTGCGCGCTTCAAGCGCCCGGTGGAACCGGGCGACCAGCTCGTGCTGGAGGTGGAGCTCGATCGCATGAAGGCCGGCATCTTCAAGTTCAAGGCCCGCGCCAAGGTCGGCGACGAGGTGGCCTGCGAGGCCGAGTTGATGTGCACCATGCGCACCATTGCGTGAGGGCGGCGGCAAAGTGGCGAACATCCATTCCACGGCCCTCGTGGATCCCGGTGCCGAGCTGGACGCCTCGGTCAGCGTCGGCCCCTACACGGTCATCGGCCCCCATGTGAAGGTGGGCGCAGGCACCACGATCGGCGCGCACTGCGTGATCGAGGGCCACACCACCATCGGGCGCGACAACCGCATCTTTCAGTTCAACTCGCTGGGCGCGATTCCGCAGGACAAGAAATACGCGGGCGAGCCCTGCGAGCTGGTGATCGGCGATCGCAACACCATCCGCGAGTTCTGCACCTTCAACATCGGCTCGCCCGGTGGGGGCGGCGTGACGCGCGTGGGCGACGACAACTGGCTGATGGCCTATGTGCACCTGGCGCACGACTGCATCGTTGGCAACAACACCATCTTCGCCAACAACTCGCAGCTCGCGGGCCACGTGACCGTGGACGACTGGGTGATCCTGGGCGGCTTCACCGTGGTGCATCAGTTCGTGCGCATCGGCGCCCACGGCATGACGGCGATGTGCTCGCTGCTGTTCGCCGACCAGCCGCCGTTCGTGATGAGCCAGGGCCAGCCGGCCCAGGCGCGCTCCATGAACTACGAGGGCCTGCGCCGCCGCGGCTTCTCGGCCGACCGCATCGCCGCCATCAAGGCCATGCACAAGGCGCTGTACCGCGACGACCTGACGCTGGAGGAGGCGCGCGCGCAGATCGGGCGCCTGACTGAAAAGCACCCCGAGTCCGCGCCGGACGTCGAGATGATGCTCTCGTTCCTGGCGCAGACGACACCGCAGCGCGGCATTGTCCGCTGAGCCGGCCATGACCGCGGAACCTCGTTTCGCCATGGTGGCCGGCGAAGCGTCGGGCGATCTGCTGGCCGGCCTGCTGCTGCAGGGCATGCGCCGGCGCTGGCCGGCCCTGGCGGCCGACGGCATCGGCGGGGCACGCATGGCGGCGCAGGGGTTCGAGGCGCACTGGCCGAGCGACACGCTGGCCGTGCGCGGCTACGTGGAGGTGCTGCGCCACTACCGCGAGATCGTCGGCATCCGCAGCCAACTCCGGGACCGGCTCCTGCGGCAGCGCCCCGATGCCTTCATCGGCGTGGACGCGCCCGATTTCAATCTCGACCTCGAGGCCGCGCTGCGGGCCGAGCGCATCAAGACCGTGCACTTCATCTGCCCCTCGATCTGGGCCTGGCGCGCCGACCGCGTTGAGAAGATCCGGCGCAGCGCCGACCACGTGCTGTGCATCTTCCCGTTCGAGCCCGCACTGCTGGCGCAGCACGGCATTGCGGCCACCTATGTCGGCCACCCGCTGGCCGGCACGATCCCGATGCAACCCGACCAGGCGGCCGCCCGCGCCAGCCTGGGCCTGGGAGCGCAGGACCGCGTGGTCGCGATCCTGCCCGGCAGCCGGACATCCGAGATCCAGTACCTGGCCGCCAGGTTCTTCGAGGCGGCAGTCCGCATGCAGCGGGCGCAGCCTGCGATCAAATTTGTGGTTCCGGCGATCCCGGCGCTGCAGCCGGCGATCGAAAGCGCGGCGCGCGCCGCCGGCCTGCGCGAGGGCCTGCAGATCGTCGCCGGCCAGTCGCACACCGTGCTGGCTGCCTGCGACGTGACGCTGATCGCCAGCGGCACGGCCACGCTGGAGGCCGCGCTGTTCAAGCGCCCGATGGTGATCGCCTACAACATGAACTGGCTGTCGTGGCGGATCACGCGCGCCAAGCAGCTGCAGCCGTGGGTCGGCCTGCCCAACATCCTGTGCCGCGATTTCGTGGTGCCCGAGCTGCTGCAGGATGCGGCCACGCCGCAGGCGCTGGCCGAGGCCGTGTTGGGCTGGTTCGGCGCACCTGAGAAAATCACGGCGCTGCAACAACGATTCACCGCGCTGCACCACGAGCTGCTGCGCGACACCGCGACCCTCGCCACCGATGCGATCCAGAAAGTTCTTGAAGGCTGAGCAGGCCCCGCTGGCATGGGACACGCCGGGCCTGGTGGCGGGCGTGGACGAGGCCGGCCGCGGCCCGCTGGCCGGCCCGGTGGTGGCCGCGGCCGTGATCCTGGACGAGCTGCACCCGATCCAGGGGCTGGCCGATTCCAAGAAGCTCACGGCGCTGCGGCGCGACCGGCTGTACGACGAAATCCGCGCCAAGGCGCTGTGCTGCTCCATTGCCGAGGCCAGCGTGGAGGAGATCGACCGCCTCAACATCCTGCAGGCCACGCTGCTGGCGATGCGCCGCGCCGTCGAGGGCCTGCGTCTCAAGCCCGTCAAGGTGCTGGTGGACGGCAACCGTCTGCCGACGCTGGACGTGCTGGCCGAGGCCATCGTCAAGGGCGACGCGCTGGTGCCGGCGATCTCGGCCGCCTCCATCCTGGCCAAGGTGCACCGCGACCGCTGGTGCGCCGAATTCCACCGGCAGTACCCGCAGTACGGCTTCGCCGGGCACAAGGGCTACGGCACGGCCGAGCACATGGCGGCGCTGCGCGAGCACGGGGCCTGTCCGCAGCACCGCAGATCGTTCAGCCCGGTGGCGCAGGTGCTGCGATGACGTCCGAGGCCACCGTCCACATCAGTTCGCGCGACAACGCGCTGGTCAAGGAACTGCGCCGCCTGTCGCAGGACAGCACCGCCTACCGCAAGCTCGGCCGGGTCTGGCTCGAAGGCGACCACCTGTGCCGCGCGGCGCTGTCGCGCGGCTGGAAACCGTCCCTGGCCGTCTTTTCGGAGTCATTCTGGCCCGAGGTCCCCGTCGAATGGACGCGCGCTGCTATCAAAAACATAGTGATCGCGGAGGCCCTGCTACCCGAGATCAGCGGGTTGGAGTCGCCCGCGCGCATGGGCTTCGTGCTCGACCTGCCGGGCGCGCCGGCGCTGGCGCCCGGCGCGCCCTCCGTGATCCTCGACCGGGTGCAGGACGCCGGCAACGTGGGCTCCATCCTGCGCAGTGCGGCGGCCTTCGGTTTTCGTCAGGTGCTCGCGCTCAAGGGCACGGCCGCGCTGTGGAGCCCGAAGGTGCTGCGCGCCGGCATGGGGGCGCACTTCGGCCTGCAACTGCTGGAGGGGCTGGAGCCGGTGGCGCTGGAAGCGCTGGCTGTGCCCATCATCGTGACCAGCTCTCACCAGGGCGCGCTGATCCAGCAGCAGGTGCTGCCCGATCCCTGCGCCTGGGCCCTGGGGCACGAAGGGCAGGGCGTGGGTGCCGAACTGGCAGCGCGCGCCGGCCTGGCGGTGCGCATCGGCCAGCCCGGCGGCGAAGAGTCGCTCAACGTGGCCGCCGCGGCCGCGATCTGCCTGCACGCCAGCGCCATCGGGCGCCCGCGCTGACGCTGCGCCATGGGCCCTGGCTCCCAGGGGAAAAGCCGCAGTCGGCTATAATCAGGGGCTTTCCCGCAAACCCCTGTACGCCTAGCGCATTCAAGCCACCTCCCTCACAAAAGCAGCCATCGAGAGTCTCCTCTTGAGCGCGTTTGGGCGTACCCGCTAACCATTCGGAGAACCCAGTGCTTTTGTCTCAACAGGGAACCATCCCCCACGCCATCCTGGCGCTTGCAGACGGCACGGTCTTTCTCGGCGATTCGATCGGAGCCACCGGCTCCACCGTGGGTGAAGTGGTGTTCAACACCGCGATCACCGGCTACCAGGAAATCCTCACCGACCCCAGCTACTGCCAGCAGATCGTGACGCTCACGTATCCGCACATCGGCAACTACGGCGTCAACGAGGAAGACATCGAAGCTGAAAAAGTCCATGCCGCCGGGCTGATCATCAAGGATCTGCCGCTGCTCGCGTCCAACTTCCGCATGACCCTGACCCTGTCCGAGTACCTGGTCCGGGAAAAGACGGTGGCCATCGCCAACATCGACACGCGCAAGCTCACGCGCCTGCTGCGCACCAAAGGCGCGCAGAACGGCGCCATCGTCGGCCTCGCCGCGGGCCAGGCCGTGACCCAGGCGGTGATCGACCAGGCCGTGGCTGCGGCCCAGGCCGCGCCCAGCATGGCCGGGCTGGACCTGGCCAAGGTGGTGTCGGTTGCACAGCCCTACGACTGGACCCAGACCGAGTGGCAGCTCGGTGCCGGCTACGGCACGCAGGCCGCGCCGAAGTTCCATGTGGTGGCCTACGACTACGGCGTCAAGAAGAACATCCTGCGCATGCTCAGCTCGCGCGGTTGCAAGGTCACCGTGGTGCCGGCGCAGACGCCGGCCGCCGAGGTGCTCAAGCTGCGGCCCGACGGCATCTTCCTGTCCAACGGCCCCGGCGACCCGGAGCCCTGCGACTACGCGATCAGCGCCACGCGCGAACTGATCGAGACCGGCATCCCGACCTTCGGCATCTGCCTGGGCCACCAGATCATGGCGCTGGCCTCGGGCGCCAGCACCTTCAAGATGAAGTTCGGCCACCACGGCGCCAACCACCCGGTGAAAGACCTCGACAACGGCCGCGTCAGCATCACCAGCCAGAACCACGGCTTCGCGGTCGACGAGAAGACCCTGCCCGCCAATCTGCGTGCCACCCACGTCAGCCTGTTCGACAACACGCTGCAGGGCCTGGCCCGCACCGACCGGCCCGCGTTCTGCTTCCAGGGTCACCCGGAAGCCTCGCCCGGCCCGCACGACATCGGCTATCTGTTCGACCGCTTCACGGCGCTCATGGAGAAACACAAGAATGCCTAAGCGCTCAGACCTCAAATCCATTCTCATCATCGGCGCCGGCCCGATCATCATCGGCCAGGCCTGCGAGTTCGACTACTCCGGCGTGCAGGCCTGCAAGGCCCTGCGCGAGGAGGGCTACAAGGTCATCCTGATCAACAGCAACCCCGCGACGATCATGACCGACCCGGCCACGGCCGACGTCACCTACATCGAGCCCATCACCTGGCAGACGGTCGAGAAGATCATCGCCAAGGAGCGTCCCGACGCCATCCTGCCGACCATGGGCGGCCAGACCGCGCTCAACTGCGCGCTCGACCTCTGGCGCAACGGCGTGCTCGACAAGTACAAGGTCGAGCTGATCGGCGCCACGCCCGAGGCCATCGACAAGGCCGAAGACCGCTTGAAGTTCAAGGACGCGATGACCAAGATCGGCCTGGGCTCGGCGCGCTCGGGGATCGCCCACAGCATGGACGAAGCCTGGGCCGTGCAGAAGAGCGTCGGCTTCCCCACCGTGATCCGCCCGAGCTTCACGCTCGGCGGCACCGGCGGCGGCATCGCCTACAACCCGGAGGAATTCGAGGTCATCTGCAAGCGCGGCCTCGAGGCCTCGCCGACCAACGAGCTGCTGATCGAGGAGTCACTGCTTGGCTGGAAAGAGTACGAGATGGAAGTGGTGCGCGACAAGGCGGACAACTGCATCATCGTCTGCTCGATCGAGAACCTCGACCCGATGGGCGTGCACACCGGCGACTCGATCACGGTGGCGCCGGCCCAGACGCTGACCGACAAGGAATACCAGATCATGCGCAACGCCTCGCTGGCGGTGCTGCGCGAGATCGGCGTGGACACCGGCGGTTCCAACGTGCAGTTCTCGGTCAATCCGAAGGACGGCCGCATGATCGTGATCGAGATGAACCCGCGCGTGTCGCGGTCGTCCGCACTCGCCTCCAAGGCCACCGGTTTCCCGATCGCCAAGGTCGCGGCCAAGCTGGCCGTGGGCTACACGCTCGATGAGCTGCGCAACGAGATCACCGGCGGCGCCACGCCCGCGAGCTTCGAGCCCAGCATCGACTACGTGGTCACCAAGATTCCGCGCTTCGCGTTCGAGAAGTTCCCGCAGGCCGATTCGCGCCTCACCACGCAGATGAAGTCGGTGGGCGAGGTGATGGCCATGGGCCGCACCTTCCAGGAATCGTTCCAGAAGGCGCTGCGCGGCCTCGAGGTCGGCGTCGACGGCATGAACGAGAAGACGCAGGACCGCGAAGTGCTCGAGAAGGAACTCGGCGAGCCCGGCCCCGAGCGCATCTGGTACGTGGGCGATGCGTTTGCCATGGGCCTGTCGATCGATGAAGTGTTCGAGCTCACCAAGATCGACCGCTGGTTCCTGGTGCAGATCGAGGAGATCGTGAAGATCGAGCTCGAACTGGACCGGCTGACCGAGCAAAAGGGCGAAGGCGCCCTGGCCTCGCTCGACGCGGCCACGCTGCGCACGCTCAAGAAGAAGGGCTTTTCCGACCGCCGCCTGGCCAAGCTGCTCAAGACCAGCGACCAGTCCGTGCGCGAAGCCCGCCGCTCGCTGAAGGTGCGCCCGGTCTACAAGCGTGTGGACACCTGCGCGGCCGAGTTCGCCACCAACACCGCCTACATGTACTCGACCTATGAGGACGAGTGCGAGGCCGAGCCGACCGACAGGAAGAAGATCATGGTGCTCGGCGGCGGCCCCAACCGCATCGGCCAGGGCATCGAGTTCGACTACTGCTGCGTGCATGCCGCGCTCGCCATGCGCGAGGACGGCTATGAGACCATCATGGTCAACTGCAATCCCGAAACTGTCTCGACCGACTACGACACCTCCGACCGCCTGTACTTCGAGCCGCTCACGCTCGAAGACGTGCTGGAGATCGTGGACAAGGAAAAGCCGCTGGGCGTGATCGTGCAGTACGGCGGCCAGACGCCGCTCAAGCTCGCGCTCGACCTGGAGGCCAATGGTGTGCCCATCATCGGCACCAGCCCCGACATGATCGACGCGGCGGAAGACCGCGAGCGCTTCCAGAAGCTGCTGCATGAGCTGGGCCTGCGCCAGCCGCCCAATGCCACGGCCCGCACCGAGGCCGAGGCGCTGGAGAAGGCCGCCGCCCTGGGCTACCCCCTGGTGGTGCGCCCCAGCTATGTGCTGGGCGGCCGCGCGATGGAGATCGTGCACGAGCAGCGCGACCTGGAGCGCTACATGCGCGAGGCCGTCAAGGTCAGCAACGATTCGCCGGTGCTGCTGGACCGCTTCCTGAACGATGCGATCGAATGCGACGTGGACTGCCTGCGCGACCCCGAAGGCAAGACCTTCATCGGCGGCGTGATGGAGCACATCGAGCAGGCCGGCGTGCACTCGGGCGACTCCGCCTGCTCGCTGCCGCCGTACTACCTGTCCAAGGCCACGGTCGATGAGCTCAAGCGCCAGTCGGCCGCGATGGCCGGCGCGCTCAACGTGGTGGGCCTGATGAACGTGCAGTTCGCCATCCAGGAAGTGGACGGCCAGGACGTGATCTACGTGCTCGAAGTCAACCCGCGCGCCTCGCGCACCGTGCCCTTCGTGAGCAAGGCCACCGGCATCCAGTTGGCCAAGGTGGCCGCGCGCTGCATGGCCGGCCAGACGCTGCGCGCGCAGGGCATCACGGAGGAAGTGACGCCGCCGTACTTCAGCGTCAAGGAAGCCGTGTTCCCGTTCGTCAAGTTCCCCGGCGTGGACACCATCCTCGGCCCCGAGATGAAGTCCACCGGCGAGGTGATGGGCGTGGGCAAGACCTTCGGCGAGGCCTTCTTCAAGTCGCAGCTCGGCGCAGGCACGCAGTTCCCGCGCGCGGGCAAGGTGTTCCTGACGGTCAAGAACAGCGACAAGCCGCGTGCCGTGGCGATTGCGCGGGAACTCGCCGCCATGGGCTTCGAGCTGCTCGCCACCAAGGGCACGGCCGCGGCGCTAAGCGAGGCCGGGCTGGCCTGCGCGGTGGTCAACAAGGTCACGGAAGGCCGCCCGCACGTGGTGGACATGATCAAGAACAACGAGATTGCGCTGGTCATCAACACCGTGGAGGAACGCCGCAACGCGATCACCGATTCGCGGGCCATCCGTACCTCGTCGCTGCTGGCCCGCGTGACCACCTTCACCACCATTTTCGGCGCCGAGGCCGCGGTGGAGGGCATGAAATACCGCGACCAGCTCGACGTGTATTCGGTGCAGGAGCTGCACGCGCAGCTGGAGCGCCAGGCCGCATGAGAGGCCGCGCCGGGCGCTGCGCGGGGGCCACGGCCCCGTTCGCGCACGCCTGGGCGGACCGGCCTTGGATTTCACGGCCGATCACGGCATAATTGCAGCCTCAAGACACCGCCGAACGGCAACGCTCGGCGGTTTCCTTTTGGAGAAAGACAAAATGGCCACCATCCCCATCACCAAGCGCGGGGCAGAGAAGCTCAAGGAGGAGCTGCACCGCCTGAAGACCGTGGATCGCCCCTGGGTGATCAATGCGATTGCCGAGGCGCGCGCGCAGGGCGACCTGAGCGAAAACGCCGAGTACGAGGCCGCCAAGGACCGCCAGGGCTTCATCGAAGGCCGCATCCAGGAGGTCGAGAGCAAGCTGTCGGCCGCCCAGGTGATCGACCCGTCCACGCTCGAACCGGGCGGCAAGGTGGTGTTCGGCGCCACGGTCGAACTCGAGGACGAGACCTCGGGCGAGGTCGTGAAATACCAGATCGTCGGCGAGGACGAGGCGGACCTGAAGCTCGGCCTGATCAACATCGGCAGCCCGATCGCGCGGGCGCTGATCGGCCGGGAAGAGGGCGACACCGCCGAGGTGCAGGCGCCCGGTGGCGTGAAGCGCTACGAAATCGTCGCCGTCAGCTACCTTTGAAACAGCGCCTGCCGATCTTCGCCGCGGCCCTCTGGTGGGGCAGCCTGAGCGCCATCGGCTTCCTGGTGGTGCCGCTGCTGTTCGTTAACCTGCCGACCCCAGCGCTGGCCGGCGGGATGGCGGCGAAGCTGTTCACGGCGCAAACCTGGGTGTCCGTCGGCTGCGGCCTGCTGCTGTTGCTGGTTTTGAGGCCAAAAGAGCCGGATGTCCAGGCGCCCCGGTCCTCGGATGCTATGGTTTTTATAGTGGGCGGGCTGCTGCTGGCGTTGCTGGCCGAGTTCGGCGTGGCGCCCCGGATCGTGGCGCGCGAGAACCTCAAGCTGTGGCATGCCGTGGGCAGCGCCATGTACCTGCTGCAGTGGCTGTCTGCCGGTGCGGCGTTGTGGCGGCTGAGCCGCGAAGCCCGTTCGTCCTGAGCGCCCCCGGGGCCGGGGCGGTCCTGGCTTTTCTTTTCTTGAGAGTGGATGCTGGCCCGCTGCCGCAGGCCGGGGGCCGCCTTCAAGCCTGGCTGCGTTTCTTGATGCTTTTCTGCTTGGGCTTGGCGCGCTTGACCTGGCCGCCGGGCGTCAGGCGCTGGTTGCCCAGCACGCGCAGGGTCAGCACTTCGGGGCGCTGGCCGCCGCGCTTGCTGTACTTGAGCACCTTGACGTCGCGCGGGCCGGGCCTGCGGTCCTCGTCCTCGGCGCGCTCCTTCGGGGGCATCGGCCGCCACAGCACCAGCAGCTTGCCGATATGCTGGATCGGCGCGGCGTTGAGGTCCTCGGCCAGGGTCTGGAAGATGGTCTCGCGCGCGGCGCGGTCATCCGAGAACACGCGCACCTTGATCAGCCCGTGGGCGTTGAGGGCGGCGTCGGTTTCCTTCTTGACGGCGGCAGTCAGGCCGTCGCCGCCGATCATCACCACGGGGTCGAGATGGTGGGCTTCGGCGCGGTGCTCCTTGCGCTGGGCGGGAGTGAGTTGAATTGCAGGCATGGGCAGTATTATCCCCGCACGGGTATGGAACGATGAAAGTTAAAACCAAAAGTAAAAAGGTCAACAAGGCGTGGTTGAACGACCATGTCAATGACCCTTACGTCAAGATGGCCCAGAAAGAGGGCTACCGGGCGCGCGCGGCCTACAAGCTCAAGGAGATCGACGAGACGCTGGGCCTGATCCGGCCCGGCCACCTCGTGGTGGACCTGGGCTCCGCGCCGGGCGCCTGGAGCCAGTACGTGCGGCGGCGGCTGTCGCCCGGCGGCGCGGCGGTGGGCGGGCTCAACGGCACCATCATCGCGCTGGACCTGCTGCCGATGGAGCCGATCGAGGGCGTGGTCTTCCTGCAGGGCGATTTCCGCGAGCCCGACATGCTGCACCGGCTGCAGCAGGAGATGCAGGGCCGCTCGGCGGACGTGGTGGTGTCCGACATGGCGCCCAACCTCTCGGGCATCGAGTCGGCCGACGCGGCGCGCATCGCCCACCTGGTGGAGCTGGCCGTCGAATTCAGCCAGGCCCACCTGAAACCCGAGGGGGCGCTGGTGGTCAAGCTGTTCCATGGCAGCGGCTATGGCGAGCTGGTGAAGCTGTTCAAGCAGAGCTTCCGGCTGGTGAAGCCGGTCAAGCCCAAGGCCTCGCGCGACAAGTCGTCGGAGACCTTCCTCGTCGGCATCGGCTTGAAAAAGGCGTGAAACGGGCCTGAAAGCCCCGGGTTTCCGGGCCATCCAGGCGGCCAAGCCCTTGCTGCAGCTGTGGCTGAAACCGTGAAAAGGCGGTACTTCACGCCTTGAAACGCCTAAAATGGGGCGCAAGTATGCATCAGTCTGCCCTCTGCAGCCCCAACCGGAGTCTTGCTTGAATAATCAGTGGTTTTCGAAAATTGCCGTTTGGCTGGTGATCGCCCTGGTGCTGTTCACCGTGTTCAAACAGTTTGATGCGCGTGGCGTGGCCGGCGCCACCAGCATGGGGTACTCCGATTTCCTGGAAGAAGTGCGCGGCAAGCGCATCAAGAGCGCCATCATCCAGGAAGGCCAGGGCGGCACCGAGATCGTGGCCATGACCACCGACGACCGCAAGGTGCGCACCACCGCCACCTACCTCGACCGCGGCCTGGTCGGCGACCTGATCAACAACAACGTCAAGTTCGACGTCAAGCCGCGCGAAGAGGGCTCGCTGCTCATGACGCTGCTGGTGAGCTGGGGCCCGATGCTGCTGCTGATCGGCGTCTGGATCTACTTCATGCGGCAGATGCAGGGCGGCGGCAAGGGCGGGGCGTTCAGCTTCGGCAAGAGCAAGGCCCGCATGCTCGACGAGAACAACAACCAGGTCACGTTCGCCGACGTGGCCGGCTGCGACGAGGCCAAGGAAGAAGTCAAGGAAGTGGTCGACTTCCTCAAGGACCCGCAGAAATTCCAGAAGCTCGGCGGCCGCATCCCGCGCGGCCTGCTGCTGGTCGGCCCCCCGGGCACCGGCAAGACGCTGCTGGCCAAGTCGATCGCCGGCGAGGCCAAGGTGCCGTTCTTCAGCATCTCGGGCTCCGATTTCGTTGAAATGTTCGTCGGCGTGGGCGCGGCCCGCGTGCGCGACATGTTCGAGAACGCCAAGAAGAATGCGCCCTGCATCATCTTCATCGATGAAATCGACGCGGTCGGCCGCCAGCGCGGCGCGGGCCTGGGCGGGGGCAACGACGAGCGCGAACAGACCCTGAACCAGATGCTGGTCGAGATGGACGGCTTCGAGACCAACCTCGGCGTGATCGTGGTGGCGGCCACCAACCGGCCCGACATCCTGGACGCCGCCTTGTTGCGCCCGGGCCGCTTCGACCGCCAGGTCTACGTGACGCTGCCCGACATCCGCGGCCGCGAGCAGATCCTCAACGTGCACATGCGCAAGGTGCCGATCGGCCAGGACGTGAACCCGAGCATCATCGCCCGCGGCACGCCCGGCATGTCGGGCGCCGACCTCGCCAACCTGTGCAACGAAGCCGCGCTGATGGCTGCGCGCCGCAATGCGCGCGTGGTCGAGATGCAGGACTTCGAGAAGGCCAAGGACAAGATCTTCATGGGCCCCGAGCGCAAGAGCATGGTGATGCCCGAGGAAGAGCGCCGCAACACGGCCTACCACGAGTCCGGCCATGCGCTGATCGGCAAGCTGCTGCCCAAGTGCGACCCGGTGCACAAGGTCACCATCATCCCGCGCGGCCGCGCCCTGGGCGTGACCATGAGCCTGCCGGCGCAGGACCGCTACAGCTACGACCGCGAGTACATGCTGAACCAGATCAGCATGCTGTTCGGCGGCCGCATCGCCGAGGAAGTGTTCATGCACCAGATGACCACCGGCGCTTCCAACGACTTCGAGCGCGCCACCCAGATCGCGCGCGACATGGTGATGCGCTACGGCATGACCGAGGCGCTGGGCCCGATGGTCTACGCCGAGAACGAGGGCGAGGTGTTCCTGGGCCGCTCGGTCACCAAGACCACCAACATGAGCGAATCCACCATGCAGAAGGTGGATGCCGAGGTGCGCAAGATCATCGACGACCAGTACGCACTGGCGCGCAAGCTGATCGAGGACAACAGCGACAAGATGCACGCCATGGCCAAGGCGCTACTCGAGTGGGAAACCATCGACAGCGAACAGCTCGACGACATCATGGCCGGCCGCGAGCCGCGCCCGCCCAAGGACTGGACGCCTCGCACTCCCTCCTCGGGCGGTGGGGGCAGTGGCGGCGCCACGCCCGTCAAGCCGGATCCGGCGCCCACGGTGGCCTGACGGCCCGGGGTGAACTGATGAAAAATGGGGCCGCGAGGCCCCGTTTTTTGATATCGACCATGCTTTGGCAAACCTCCCGCTTCCAGATCGACCTGGCAACGCCCCGGGTGATGGGCATCGTCAACGTGACGCCGGACTCCTTCTCGGACGGCGGGCAGCATGCCGGCGTTTCCGCGGCGCTGCGGCATTGCGAACAACTGCTGGCGCAAGGCGCACACATCCTCGACATTGGCGGCGAATCGACGCGCCCGGGCAGCCCGGCCGTGCCGCTGGACGAGGAACTGGCCCGGGTGCTGCCGGTGGTGCGCGAAGCCGTGGCGCTGGGTGTGCCCCTGTCGATCGATACCTACAAGCCGCAGGTGATGCAGGCCGCGCTCGACCTGGGGGCTGACATCGTCAACGACATCTGGGCCCTGCGGCGCGATGGCGCGGCCGAGGTGGTGGCGCGCCACCCGGCCTGCGGCGTGTGCCTGATGCACATGCACCGCGACCCGCAGACCATGCAGGTGGCCCCGATGGAGGGCGACGTGGTGCCGCAGGTGCTGTCGTTCCTGGCGCAGCAAACCTCGGCCCTGCTGGCGCGGGGCGTCGCGGCCTCCCGCATCGTGTGGGATGCCGGCACGGGCTTCGGCAAGACGGTGGCGCAGAATTTTGCGCTGCTGGCACGCCAGCGCGAACTGCTGGGCGCGGGGTATCCGCTGCTGGCGGGCTGGTCGCGCAAGTCCTCCCTGGGCGCGGTGACCGGGCTGGACGTGGGGCAGCGCCTGGTGCCCAGCGTGGCGGCGGCCGTGCTCGCGGTGGAGCGCGGCGCCCGGGTCGTGCGCGTGCACGACGTGGCCGCAACCGTGGCGGGGCTCAAGGTCTGGTCGGCCATGAATTCGGAAAACTGAACCACAAGGACGAGGGAACATGACAAGAAAATACTTTGGGACCGACGGCATCCGCGGCACGGTGGGCCAGGCCCCGATCACGCCGGACTTCGTGCTGCGTCTGGCGCATGCCGTGGGCCGCGTGCTCAAGCGCACCGAGGCGCGCCCGACCGTGCTGATCGGCAAGGACACCCGCATCTCCGGCTACATGCTGGAGAGTGCGCTGGAGTCGGGCTTCAACTCCGCCGGCGTCGATGTGATCCTGCTCGGGCCGCTGCCCACGCCCGGCGTGGCCTACCTCACGCGCGCGCTGCGCGCCAGCCTCGGCGTGGTGATCAGCGCCAGCCACAACGCCTTTCCCGACAACGGCATCAAGTTCTTCAGCGCCCAGGGCACCAAGCTGCCCGATGCCTGGGAGCAGGCGGTGGAAGCCGCGCTGGACGAGCCGCCGGTGTGGGCCGACTCGGCCACCCTGGGCAAGGCGCGCCGGCTCGATGACGCGGCGGGCCGCTACATCGAGTTCTGCAAGAGCACCTTTGCCAACGATCTCACGCTCAAGGGCGTGAAGATCGTGGTCGACGCGGCCCATGGCGCGGCCTACCACATCGCGCCCAAGGTGTTCCACGAACTCGGCGCCGAGGTGGTGGCGATCGGCTGCGCGCCGGACGGGCTCAACATCAACCACGAGGTGGGCGCGACCCACCCGCAGGCCCTGATCGAGGCCGTGCGGGCGAACCACGCGGACTACGGCATCGCGCTCGATGGCGATGCCGACCGCCTGCAGCTGGTGGATGCCGAGGGCCGCCTCTACAACGGCGACGAGGTGCTGTACCTGATGGTGGCCGAGCGCCTGGCGCGCGGCGAGCCGGTGCCCGGCGCCGTGGGCACCCTGATGACCAACATGGCCGTGGAAGTGGCGTTCAAGACCAGGGGAGTGCAGTTCGTGCGCGCCAAGGTGGGCGACCGCTATGTGCTCGAAGAGCTGGACAAGCGCGGCTGGCTGCTCGGCGGCGAGGGCTCGGGCCACCTGCTGGCGCTGGACAAGCACACCACGGGCGACGGCCTCATCAGCGCCCTGCAGGTGCTGCAGGCCTGCGTGCGCAGCGGCCGCACGCTCGCCCAGCTGCTGGCCGATGTGACGCTGTTCCCGCAGACCCTGATCAATGTGCGCCTGCAGCCGGGGCAGGACTGGAAGGCCAGCGCCCGGCTGGCTTCGGAAACCCAGGCTGTCGAAACCGCGCTTGGCAACGCCGGCCGCGTGCTCATCCGCGCCAGCGGCACCGAGCCGCTGGTGCGCGTGATGGTCGAGGCGCGTGACGCGCAGCAGGCCCAGGCCAGCGCACAGCGGCTGGCCGAGGCGCTGCGTGCCGGCTGAGGGGAGCGGCCGTGGCCGCTGGCGGCGAGTTCGCCGTGCGGCCCGCGCTGCCTGTGCTGCCCACGGGTTCCCGATGCGAATGAAGGATTTGACATGAGTGCCTGGCTTTCCATTGCGGCGCCGTACCTGCCCGAGATCATCAAGCTCGCCCAGCCGCTGTTCACGCGCGCCAAATCGCCCGACAAGTCGCCCGAGGTGATGGCCCAGCAGATCGCGGAGCTGCAGGCCGCGGCCACCCAGAACGCCGAGGCGATCAAGCTGCTGGCCACCCAGATGCAGGGCACCATCGACGGCCTGCAGGCCGCCGCCACGACGCTGGAAAAGAAGCTGCAGCGCGCCTACCTGCTGGCCGTGGTGGCCGCCACCGTGGCGGTGCTGGGCTTCGGCGTGGCGGCCTACGCGCTGGGGCGCTGAGCCGGCTCGGCGCCCGGCAGTGGGCCGAGCCAGCGCGACAGCCCCAGGCCCGCAACCGCGCCCAGGCCCTGCGCCAGCACGAAGCCCGGGGCGCTGGCCGGCGCGATGCCCGCGAAGCTGTCGCTCAGCATGCGGCCCAGCACGGCCGCCGGGTTGGCGAAGCTGGTGCTGGCGGTGAACCAGTAGGCCGCGCCGATGTAACAGGCCACCAGCGCGCCGGCCCGCTTCGCCGAAGCGCGCAGCACCACCAGGATCAGGCCCGCCGTGGCCACGGCTTCGGCCAGCCACTGGCCCCAGCCCGTGAACTGGCCGGTAGCCGACCAGCCGCCGCGCAGCCGGTGGCTCACCTGCAGAATGTCGAGATCGAACATCGCGTGCGCCAGCCAGGCGCCGGCGACGGCGCCGAGCAACTGGGATGCTATGAAATAAAGAGCAACCCGCGTCCGCTGCGCCTGGACCTGCGGCCCTTTGAAGGCCAAAACCAGGGTGACCAGCGGATTGAAGTGGGCGCCGCTGACCGGGCCCAGCAGCTCGATCAGCACATACAGCGCGGCGGCCGTGGCCAGCGTGTTGGCGAGCAGCGCCAGCGCCATGTTGCCGCCGGCCAGCCGCTCGGCCATGAGGCCGGAGCCGATCACGGCGCAGAGCAGGGCGGCGGTGCCGGTGAACTCGGCCAGGGCCTGGCGGGGCAGCGTCATGAGCCGGTGACCGCGCGGGCGTGGCGCTGCAGCGCCGCCGTGTCCAGAGGGCCGGCCGGCAGGTCAACCAGCCGCTCCAGCCGGCGGCGGATCGCCTGCAGGGTCTGGCGGAAGGCTTCGAGCCGCTGCGCCTCCGTGCCCTCGGCGGCGGACGGGTCGGCATATCCCCAGTGCGCGGTCGCGGGGCGGCCGGGCCAGTAGGGGCAGGCCTCGCCGGCGGCGCTGTCGCACACGGTGATCACCAGGTCCATGGTGGGCGCATCCGCCTGCGCAAACTCGTCCCAACTCTTGCTGCGCAGGTCATCGGTGGCCAGGCCGGCGTCCCGCAACACCTGCAGGCCCAGGGGGTGGGGCTGCTGGTTCGCGCGCGGGCTGCTGCCGGCGGAGAAGGCGCGAAAGCGGCCCCGGCCGATGTGGTTGAGCATGGCTTCGGCCAGAATGCTGCGCGCCGAGTTGTGGGTGCACAGAAAGAGCACGCGCAGGGGGCGCTCGTTCATGGGAAGGTGCGCCTCTGGCGCGCTGCCGTGCCGGTCGTCTTCGGGCGGCCGGGCGGCGCTCATGAGCCCAGCTCCATGCTGCCGGCCGCGGCCTCTGGGCAGCAGGCGGCGGGGGGGCCGGCCTCGCAGGGTTCGCCCTGGCAGCAATGCTCGGTCAGGTAGCCCAGCAGGCGGTTCATCCGGGTGAAGTCGGCGCGGTAGATCAGGTGGCGGCCGCGCGGCTCGCTGCTGACCAGGCCAGCGTGGCTCAACTCCTTGAGGTGGAAGGACAAGGCACTGGGCGCAATGCCGAGCTGCCCGGCGATCGCGCCGGCAGGCAGGCCCTGCGGCCCGGCGACCACCAGCGCGCGGAAGGCGCGCAGGCGCTGGGCCTGGGCCAGCGCGGCGAGGGCGAGGAGGGTTTCTGTTTCAGTCATGGTTTCATTTTTATATTTCAATGATAGTTGAAATGTTTTGAGATGCCAAGCCGCACCTGCCATTGCTATCAAATCCATAGCTGCTAATGACCACCCGACAAGGACATCCATGGGTTTTTGTCACTCAAATGTCATGAAATGGCCACAAAGGCGTCATCACGGCCCACCAGACTCGCGGCATTGGAAATGCAGTGGAGTCCTCCGTGAGCAAAGGTTTCGGCAAAGGCTACGAACGGGAAGACGGCGTGAACCAGGCGCCCAATCCCTCCATTCACGAGGTGGATGGCAGCCGGCGCCATGTCCTGAAATGCAGCTCGGCGGCGGTGGCGCTGCTGATCGGGTCGCACGCCTGGGGTGCCAGCGGTGGCAAGGGCAAGCCGCTGGGCTTCACCGGCGTGCCGGTCTCGGTGGCGGACGCCGTGGTGGTGCCGCCCGAGTACGAAGCCCAGGTGCTGTACCGCTGGGGCGATCCGGTGGGCTCGGCGGCCGGCGCGCCCGCCTTCCGCGCCGATGCCTCCAACAGCTGGCAGGAGCAGGCGCTGCAGTCGGGCATGCACCACGACGGCATGGAGTATTTCCCGCTCGACAAGAACCCGCGCCACGGCCTGCTGGCCGTGAACCACGAATACACCGACGACGGGCTGCTCCACCCCGACGGCATGAAGACCTGGAGTGCCGACAAGGTGCGCAAGGCGCAGGCCGCGCACGGGGTGAGCGTGATCGAGATCGCGGAGCGGCAGGGCCAGTGGCGCGTGGTGCCGCAGTCGCGCTATGCGCGGCGCATCACGGCCACCACCCCGATGGTGCTGGCCGGCCCGGCCGCCGGCCATGCGCTGCTGAAGACCGACGCCGACGCCTCGGGCACCCGGGTGCAGGGCACGATCAACAACTGCGCGGCCGGCCAGACGCCTTGGGGCACCTACCTGACCTGCGAGGAGAACTGGAACGGCTACTTCTCGGCGCGCGAGAAGCCCGGCGCCGACGAGCAGCGCTACGGCCTGCGCCATGGCGGCTGGGGCTACCGCTGGCACGAGCACGACGAGCGCTTCGATGCCGCCCGCCATCCAAACGAACCCCACCGCTTCGGCTGGGTGGTCGAGATCGACCCGTTCGATCCGGCCCAGGCGCCGGTCAAGCGCACGGCGCTCGGACGCATCAAGCACGAAGGCGCCACCACCACGCTGAGCCGCGACGGCCGCGCGGTGGTCTACATGGGGGATGACGAGCGCTTCGAGTACATCTACAAGTTCGTCAGCCGCGACAAGGTCCGGCCCGGCGGCTACCGGGCCAACCGCGAACTGCTGGACCACGGCACGCTGTACGTGGCGCGCTTCGACGCGCAGGGCTATGGCCGCTGGCTGCCCCTGGTGCACGGCGACAACGGACTGACGGCCGACCGGGGCTTCGCCAGCCAGGCCGAGGTGCTGATCCGCTGCCGCCAGGCGGCCGACGTGGCCGGCGCCACCAAGATGGACCGCCCCGAGTGGATCGCTGTGCACCCGCAGACCGGCGAGGTGTTCGTCACGCTCACCAACAACAGCCAGCGCGGCCAGCCGGGCCGGGCCCAGGGCGAGACGGTGTCCGACGCCAACCCGCGCGCCGACAACATCATGGGCCACATCATCCGCTGGCGCGAGGGCGATGCCCAGGCCGGCGATGCCGCCGCGCTGGAATTCCGCTGGATGCATTTCGCACTGGCCGGCGATCCGCAGGCCGACAAGCCCGAGCACCGCGGCAACATCCGCGGCGACATCTACGGCAGCCCCGACGGCCTGAAGGTGGACGCCGGCGGCCTGCTCTGGATCCAGACCGACGTGTCGACCTCCACCCTGCTGCAGGGCGCCTACCGGAACATGGGCAACAACATGATGCTGTGCGCCGACCCGCTGACGGGCGAAACCAAGCGCTTTCTCACCGGCCCGTCGGGCTGCGAGATCACCGGCATCGCCTTCACGCCCGACCGCCGCACGGTGTTCATCAACATCCAGCACCCCGGCGAAACCGCCAGCGAGCGCAGCGATCCCGCAAAACCGGCGGCGGTGAGCACCTGGCCCGACGGCCAGGGCAGCCGCCCGCGCTCGGCCACGGTGGCGATCCGGCGCAAGGACGGAGGCCTCGTCGGCACCTAGAACCCCTCAGAGGAAGCCCCGCCCGCCGGGGCTTCTTCACAAATGAACTGCACGAATACGCAACACAACACCGAATTGATGAAGGAGTGAACGATGAAAGAACTGCCCAACCCGACCTTCCCGCTCTCGCCCGTGTCCCTGCCCAGGGGGTCACTTCACCGACCTGACCCTGCGGGCAGCCCGGCACTCGCTCAAGGTGGGCGCGGCGGTATTCAGGTTTCATGGGCGAAGCACCTCGACGAAGTCCGGCAAGCGCAGCGTCTGAGGTTCGAGGTCTTCGCGGGCGAGATGGGCGCACGGCTGGAAACGACGCTGGCCGGGCACGACATCGACCTGTTCGACGACTACTGCGAGCACCTGCTGGTGCGCGACGAGCTCACGCAGGAAGTGGTGGGCACCTACCGCGTGCTGACGCCGGCCCAGGCCCGCCGCGTGGGCGGCACCTACAGCGACACCGAGTTCGACCTGACCCGCCTGCGCTCCCTGCGCGCGCGCATGGTGGAGCTGGGCCGCAGTTGCGTGCACCCCGAGCATCGCCACGGCGGCGTGATCCTGGCGCTGTGGGGGGCGCTGGCCGAGTTCATGGTGCGCAACCAGCTTGACACCATGATCGGCTGCGCCAGCATCCCCATGCTGCACAACGGCGTGGTCAGCGGCCAGGCCGCGGCCAGCATCTGGAACCAGGTGCGCCAGACCCACCTCGCGCCGATCGAATACCACGTGCTGCCGCGCCTGGCGCTGCCGGTGGCGGAGCTTGACGGCACGCTGGAGGTGGAGCCGCCCGCGCTGATCAAGGGCTACTTGCGCCTGGGCGCCAAGGTGCTGGGCGCGCCGGCCTGGGACCCGGACTTCAACACGGCCGACCTGCCCATGCTGATGCGCATCGCCGACCTGCCGCCGCGCTACCGCAAGCATTTCCTGGGGGTGTGATGCGGACCACCTTCGATGCCCTGGATGCCTGGAGCGGCAGTTTCATGCCCGACGAAGCCCACGACCAGGACGACGAACGGGTGCGCCGGCGCTACCGCGCCGTCTTCATCTCGGACCTGCACCTGGGCACGCCGGGCTGCCAGTCCGCCGCGCTGCTGGACTTCCTGAAGGCCTGCCCGAGCGACTACCTGTACCTGGTGGGCGACATCGTGGACGGCTGGCAGCTGCGGCGCAAGTGGTACTGGCCGCAGTCGCACAACGACGTGGTGCAGAAGCTGCTGCGCCGCGCGCGCAAGGGCTGCCGCGTGGTCTACGTGCCGGGCAACCATGATGAGTTTGCGCGTGAATTCATTGGCCACCAGTTCGGCGGCATCGAAGTGATCGACGAGGCCGTGCACACCACGGCCGATGGCCGCCGCCTGTGGGTGATCCACGGCGACTACTTCGACGGCGTCATCCAGTGCGCCAAATGGCTGGCCTATCTGGGCGACAACCTGTACGAGTTCACGCTCAAGCTCAACCGTTACCTCAACCACCTGCGCGGGCGCCTCGGCCTGCCTTACTGGTCGCTTTCGGCCTACCTCAAGCAGAAGGTCAAGAAGGCGCTCAACTACGTCACCGACTTCGAGGTGGCGGTGGCCCAGGAGGCCCGCCGGCGCGGCCACCAGGGCGTGGTCTGCGGCCACATCCACCGCGCCGAGATGCGCGAGATCGGCGGCACGCTGTATTGCAACGACGGCGACTGGGTGGAGAGCCGCACCGCGCTGGTGGAGCACTTCGACGGCCGGCTGGAGCTGCTGCAGTGGGCCGCCGCGCAGGACAGCCTGGAGCGCCGCGGCAAGACGGCCGCAGCGGCGCTATGAAGATCGCGCTGATCACCGACGCCTGGATGCCGCAGGTCAACGGCGTGGTGACCACGCTGGTGGAGCTGGTGCGCGAGCTGGCGCAGGCAGGCTACCAGGTCGAGGTCATCGAGCCCGGGTTGTTCCGCACGCGGCCCTGTCCCGGCTATGCCGGCATCGACCTGGCCGTGCGCCCGGCGCGCCAGCTCACGGCGCAGCTCGACGCCTTGCAGCCCGAGGCCATCCACATCGCGACCGAAGGGCCGCTGGGCTGGGCGGCGCGCCGCTACTGCCTGCGGCGCGGCCTGGCGTTCACCACGGCCTTTCACACGAAGTTTCCGGAAATCCTGAACGCGGCGCTCAAGGTGCCGCTGTCCTGGGGCTACGCGCTGTTCCGGCACTTCCACCGGCCGTCCTCGGGCGTGATGGTGCCCACGCAGGGCGTGCTGCGCATGCTCGAGCGGCGCGGCTTCCGCCATTTGCGCAGCTGGACGCACGGGGTCGATACCCGGTTGTTTTCGTTCGAGGCACAGGCCAGCGCGCAGGGACCGATGGGCGCGCTGGCGCGGCCCGTGTCGCTGTTCGTGGGCCGGGTGTCCTACGAGAAGAACATCGAGGCCTTCCTGCAGATGGATTTTCCCGGCACCAAGGTGGTGTGCGGCATCGGGCCGCTGGAAGCCTCGCTGCGCGAGCGCTACCCGCAGGTGCGCTGGCTGGGCGTGCTGCCGCGCGACGAGCTGGCCCGGGTCTATGCGGCGGCAGACCTGTTCGTGTTTCCCAGCCGCTCCGAAACCTTCGGGCTGGTGATGCTGGAGGCCATGGCCAGCGGCACGCCCGTGGCGGCCTACCCGGTGGACGGGCCGCTGGAGGTGCTGGGGCAGGCCGAGGGCGGCAGCCGCGGCGGCACCATGCACGAGGACCTGCTGCAGGCCTGCTACAGCGCGCTGGCGATCCCCCGGCACGAGGCCCGGGCCAGGGCATTGGACTTCAACTGGGCCCAGGCGGCCCAGCTGTTCCGGGACCATCTGGTGCCGGCTCGCCGGGGTGCGCACGCGGGCGCGCCCGTCCAGGAGCATGGCACTGTCACGCCACTGTCATCAAATCGGTAAAAAATCTGTCACAAATACATTTCCTGTAGTCTGTGCTGACAATGCCTGCTCCCAACGCTGTCCAGCCGCCCGCGGCCGCACCTGTCACGGTTCCATTTCTGGATCGCGATCACAGCATCCTGGCCTTCAATGAGCG
This sequence comes from Variovorax terrae, assembly GCF_022809125.1. NCBI lineage: Bacteria > Pseudomonadati > Pseudomonadota > Betaproteobacteria > Burkholderiales > Comamonadaceae > Variovorax > Variovorax terrae. The sequence continues at coordinate 1,573,449 of NZ_JALGBI010000001.1, forward strand.
GGTGCTCGACTGGGCGCATCGCCCCGACGTGCCCTTGCTGGAGCGCCTGCGCTTCCTGTGCATCGTGTCGTCCAACCTCGACGAGTTCTTCGAGGTCCGCGCCGCGCCGCACCTGACGGCGCTGCAGAACAACGACCGCAAGGGGCTGTACACGGTCGAGTCGTTCACCGCGCTGGCCGCCGCGGCCCACGAGCTGGTGGACCGGCAGTACGCGCTGTACAACGACGACCTGATGCCCACGTTCGAGAAGCATGGCATCAAGATCGTCTCGCACGGCGAGCGCCATCTGGCGCAGCGCCGCTGGGTCAAGGACTACTTCGAACGCGAAGTGCGCCCGCTGCTGATCCCGGTGGGCCTGGACCCGGCGCACCCGTTCCCGCAGGTTGCCAACAAATCGCTGAACTTCATCGTGCGCCTGAGCGGCCGCGACGCCTTCGGGCGCGAGAACGACATCGCCATCGTCAAGGTGCCGCGTGTGCTGCCGCGCCTGATCCGCATGCCCGACAAGGTGTCGGACCACAAGACGCTGTTCGTCTCCCTGTCCAGCGTCATCCGGGCGCATCTGGCCGAGCTGTTCCCGGGCCGCGAGGTCGGGCAGTTCTCGCAGTTCCGCGTGACGCGCCATTCCGACCTGGCCGTCGACGAGGACGACGTGCAGAACCTGCGCACCGCGCTGCGCCAGGGCCTGCAGCACCGCCACTACGGCCAGGCCGTGCGGCTGGAGGTCTCGGCCGGCTGCTCCGAGCACCTGTCGAGCTTTCTCCTCAAGCAGTTCAATCTTCCCGCGCAGGCGCTGTACCGCGTGCACGGCCCGGTGAACCTGGTGCGCCTGACGCAGCTGGTGGACCTGGTCGACGAGCCGCGGCTGCGCTTTGCGCCCTACAAACCCTGCTACCCGGTGCAGCTGATGCCGGGCCAGTCGTTCTTCGACCAGCTGACGCAGGGCGACGTGCTGATCCACCAGCCGTTCGAGAGCTTCGATGGTGTTCTGGCCTTCCTGCGCGAGGCGGTGAACGACCCGCAGGTGCTGGCGATCAAGCAGACCATCTACCGCACCGGCGCCGACTCGGCGCTGATGGACCTGCTGCGCGAAGCCGTTCGCCGCGGCAAGGAGGTCACCGCGGTGGTGGAGCTCAAGGCGCGCTTCGACGAGGAAGCCAACATCAACTGGGCCGAGATGCTGGAGTCGATCGGCGCCCAGGTGGTCTATGGCGTGGTGGGGCTCAAGACCCATGCCAAGATGCTGCTGGTCACGCGCCGCGAGGGCCGGCAGCTGCGGCGCTATGCCCACCTGTCCACCGGCAACTACAACCCGCGCACGGCCCGGCTGTACACCGACCTGAGCTATCTCACGGCCGATCCGCTGCTGACGGCCGACATCGAGAATGTGTTCGTGCACCTGGCCAGCCAGAGCCGGCTGCCCCGGCTCAACCGGCTGTGGCTGGCGCCGTTTCACCTGCACCGCAAGCTGATCGAGAAGATCGACGCGCTGGGTGCGGCCGCCGCGCAGGGCCAGCCGGCGCGCATCGTGGCCAAGATGAATGCCCTGACCGACGAGGCTCTGATGCTCGCGCTGGTGCGCGCGGGCCAGCGCGGCGTGAAGATCGATCTGATTGTGCGTGGCGCCTGCATGCTGCCCGCGCAACTGCCGGGCATCACCGCCAACATCCGGGTGCGCTCGGTGATCGGGCGCTTCCTGGAGCATTCGCGCGTGTTCTATTTCCGCTGCGCGGATCAGGAAGACCTGTACCTCTCCAGCGCCGACTGGATGAACCGCAACATGCTACGTCGCGTCGAACTGGCCTGGCCCGTGACCGACGCTGCGCTGCGCCAGCGCATCATCGACGAATGCTTGGTGGCCTACCTGCACGACGGCCTGGACGCCTGGGACCTCGGGCCCGACGGCACCTACACGCGGGTTGGTTCCGGAGACCGGCAGCCGGGCCATGGCGCGCAGGCCGCCTTGATGGACCGCTATGGCGCCCGCGAGGGCGCGGGCGACGAAGCCTCATGGATCTGATCCTCTGGCGCCACGCGGAAGCCGAAGAGTGGGCCGAAGGCTGCGATGACCGGGCGCGCTCGCTGACTTCTCGCGGCGAGAAGCAGGCCGCGCGCATGGCCGGCTGGCTGGACCGGCAACTGCCCGAAGGCGCGCGCATCCTGGTCAGCCCGGCGCGCCGCGCCGAGCAGACGGCCCTCGCGCTGGGCCGCAAGTACAAGCTGCGGCCGGAGCTGGCGCCCGATGCCACGGCGGCTCAATTGCTGGAGCTGGTTCAATGGCCGGCCGGCAAGGGAACGGTGCTGGTGGTGGGGCACCAGCCCACGCTCGGCCAGGTCATTGCGCAGCTGCTGGCGCTCCAGGAGTCCGAATGCTCGGTCAAGAAGGGCGCCGTCTGGTGGCTGCGCAACCGCGACCGCGAGGGCTCGTCCCAGACGGTGGTGGTGACGGTGCAGTCGCCCGAGGTGCTGTAGGGCAGGGCGTCCGTTCGCCGCGCTCAGGACTGGCTGGGGCGGCCGGTCTTGATGGCCGGGACGGCCTGCAGCGCCGCGAGGAAGGCGCTGTCGGACATGGCGGCCAGCGCCTTGATGCCGGCGCGCAGCACTTCACTCTTCTTGGCCGGGTGCGCCAGCTTGGCGGCGCGCTGCTTCAGTTCGTCGAGCACACCGTATTCGATCTTGGGAATGGTGAAACTGTCACGCACCAGCTTGGGCTTCTTGGCCTTGGCGGGCTTGTCGGCCTTGGGCTCGGCAAAGGCCTTGGCCAGCGGGGCCTTGGCTTTGGCCGGAGCCGCGGCAGGCTTGGCCGGTGCGCTGGCCTTGGGGGCCGCCTTGGTGGATTTTGCGGGAGCCGGGAGTTTGCGGGCGACGGGCTGTTTGGCTGCGGGCATGGAAAGGGTCCTTGGTGAAACGGTATATACAGTTTATACCGTTTGAATCCACGGGGCAACTCAGCAGCCCGCGAGCTGCAGTGTCCAGGGTGTCTTCTGCCAGGCCAGCACCTCTTCGCGCAGCAGGTGGGCCGATTGCGGATAGGTGTCGGCCCAACCCGGCCGGCAGGTCAGCAGCAGCCGGTGGTCGGCGCCCGGGGTTGCTTCGAGCTGCAGGCCCTTAAGGTCAGGGTCGCGCCGCGCATGGCAGAGGATGACGGCGAGCCGCAGGCACAGCAACTGGCCTACGAACACGGCGTCCTCGAAGTCCACGATCAGCTTGCGCAGCTTGCCGCGGTGGCCGAGCACCAGCAGGCTGAGGTGGTGCAGCTCGGGCAGGGCGAAGCCCGGCGCATCGGCGTTGTCCAGGATGTAGGCGCCATGCTTGTGGTAGTCGCTATGGGAGATCAGGCAGCCAATCTCATGCAGCTGCGCTGCCCAGTCGAGCTTGCGCTGCAGCCGCGCCAGTTCGTTCGCCGTATCGCCGGCGCGCAGCTGGCGGAGCAACTGGTGGGCGACCCGGCCGACCCGCTGGGCCTGGGCGGCGTCGACGTCGAACTTGCTGGCCAGCCGCTGAACGGTGGTCGTGCGCAGATCGGTCTGTTCCTGGTCGCGGTCCAGCAGGTCGTACAGCACGCCGTGGCGCAGGGCGCCCTGGGCCGCCTGCATCTGGTCCATGCCGAGCAGGTCGAACACCGCGCGCAGCACGCAGAGGCCGCCACCGATGACGGCGCGGCGGTCTTCCTTCACGCCGTCCAGGCGCAGCCGGTCCGCGCTGCGCGCGGCGAGCAGGCGCTCGAGCAGCCAGTTCAGCCCGTCGCGGGTGACGGCGCCTTCGGGCCAGCCGGCGGCCGTGAGCGCATCGCCGACCGCGCCGATGGTGCCGGACGAGCCGTAGGCCACGTCCCAGGTGTCGCGCCGGTAGACGCTGAGCGCTTCGTCGAGCACGGCCTTGGCGGCGATTTCCGCCATCTGGAAGGCATGCGGGGTGAACTGGCCGTCGGGGAAATACTTCATGGACCAGGCCACGCTGCCGACGCGGTAGGACTCCATCACGCGCGCGTCGAAGGCCTGGCCCAGGATCAGCTCGGTCGAGCGTCCGCCGATGTCCACCACCAGGCGGCGCTCGTCCGACTGCGGCAGTAGGTGGGCCACGCCCTGGTAGATCAGCCGGGCTTCTTCCCGGCCCGGGATCACGTCGATCGGAAAGCCCAGCACCTGGTGGGCGCGCTCCAGGAATTCATCGCGGTTGCGCGCTTCGCGCAGGGTCTGCGTGGCAACGGCGCGCACCTGCGACTTGCGAAAGCCCGCCAGGCGCTCGCCGAACCGGGCCAGGCAATCCCAGCCGCGCTGCATGGCATCCAGGGTGAGGTTGCGCTCGGCGTCGAGCCCGTTGCCCTGGCGGACGGTTTCCTTGAGGTACTCGGTGCGGTGGATCTGACCGTGATCCAGGCGGCCTATTTCGAGGCGAAAGCTGTTGGAGCCCAGGTCCACAGCGGCGAGGCGAGTTCCGTTTTGCATGAATGAGTTTCGTTTGCCGGAGGCAGCATAGCATTCACGCGGAATTCGCATGGCCGAGACAGAGCCGTTCAGCCGACGACGCGGCCGTCCGTGGTCAGCATGCTCTGCGTGACGTAGGTGCCGCTGCGGCGCTGGGGGTTGAAACTGATGCGGTAGCCGCCTACGTCCAGGCTGGCGCGGCGCTGGAAGGCGGCCAGTGCGTTCTGGCGCGTGAGGGCGCCGTCCAGGTCGTTCAGCACCTCGTAGGTGTAGCGCGCGGCGATGAAGCCGGCCAGGCTCAGCGAAGTGGGGGCTTCGTCAAACAGCCGCGCCAGCGTTTCGCGGTAGGCGCGCACCACCGGCAGGCTGGCCGTGACCATGGGGACGGCCTGCGTCACGATGACCGGGGTGTTGCGGGCCGCGCCCATCTGTGCCATGGTCTGGAGGTTGACGTCGGCCAGCGCCACCACATAGCGTTGGCGCGCCTGCTTTTCCAGGCCCTGGGTGAATTGCACCAGCTCCGGCGTGCCGCCCACGAACAGCAGGATGGCCGGGGTGTCCTGCTTGAGGCGCTGCCCCAGCGCCTTGAGGTCGCTCTCGGGCCGCAGCGACAACAGCTTGAGCTTCATGCTGGCAGCGATGCGCTCCACGTCTTCCCGATAGAGCGTCTGCTCGTGGGCCGAGGCGTAGATGGCGCCGAGCTCCTGCACGCCCATGATGGAGAGCGATTTCAGCGCGTGGCCGATCTGCTCCTGGCGCGCCGCGAAGATGGGGAAGGTGCGCTCGTCAACCTCCACGCTGGAGTTCTGCAGCCAGGGCGCCGCATGCGCGATGCCGAGGTTGTCCTGGCGCAGCAGCGCCGCCACCTGGCCGGCCAGCGGATCGCCGACGGTGCCCGAGAGGGCCACGCAGGCCGGGTTGTCCCGGATCTGGCCGAGCGCCGCGCGCGCGCCGGCGGCGCTGCCGTCGGTTTCGATCGACAGGTGCTGGACGGGACGGCCGCGCAGGCCGCCCCGGGCATTGATGTCCTGCCAGGCGGCACGCGAGCCGACCAGGAAGTCACGCGACACGTCCTGCTGCCCGGGCGACATGTCGACGATCTGGGCCACGATCGCCTGGCGGGAAGGAGGGGGCGTCTTGCCCGGCTGGGCCCGGACGGCGGCCGCGGTGCCGGCGGCCATCGCGGCGGCGCATTGCAGGAGCTTGCGCCGGTTCAGGGGCTGTAGGTGCAAAGCCAAGGCATTCTCCGTCGCGAAAGGAAGAGGGGTGAACAAGTTGCTGCGAAATTGATAGCGCCTCCGGTCCACCTGTTGCGGACTGGAGGCCTGAAAGATGCTTGAAATACACGGCCGCGGGACGGCCGGCCGGTTTCAGCGGCGGGGCGGCATCAGCACGCGGTCCACCACGTGGACCACGCCGTTGGTGGCGGCGACATCGGGGGTCTGCACCATGGCTTCTTCGACGGTGACGAAATCCCCGGCCTTGGCCAGGGAGACGTCGGCGCCGTTGACCGTCTTGACCGAGGCGGTCTTGATGTTGGCGGCCATCAGCTTGGCCGGCACCACGTGGTAGTTCAGCACGGCCTTGAGGTTGGCCGGATTGTTGGCGAGATCGTCCAGGGTCTTGGCGGGAACGGCCTTGAAGGCGTCATTGCTGGGGGCGAACACGGTGAACGGGCCCGTGCCCTTGAGCGTGTCGGTCAGGCCGGCCTTGGCGATCAGGCCGTTGAGCGTGCTCAGCGACGGCGTGGCGGCGATGGTGTCGGCCACCGAGACCGGCGCGGGCTGGGTGGCGCAGCCGGCCATGAAGGCCGCGGTGGCGGCAATGAACAGAATTCGGCGGTTCAGCATCGGAGGTTCTCCTGTTTGAAAAGATGGCAGGAGCGTAGGGGGCGTGTGTGACTGTCATGTGAATGATTGATGACATTTTCATGACTGAAAACCCTGGTCTATCGGGAAAGCGTCGCTGAAAGCCGGCCGGATGACAGTCTGTCATGTCACATCTCTGTCACAAAACATTTTTAAAGTGGCGCCAACCTTCAATCAACCCAAGAGGTGTTTCGATGAAACTGAGCTTCAAGATTGCAACGATCAGCCTGGCCGGCCTGGCCGCCTTTTCTTTCGGCACCCTGGCCGCTGCGCAGGAAGCCACCGGCGCCGGCGCCAGCTTCCCGGCGCCCGTTTACGCCAAGTGGGCGGCCGACTACAACAAGGCCACCGGCGTGCGGATCAATTACCAGTCCGTCGGCTCTGGCGCGGGTATCAAGCAGATCGACGCCAAGACCGTGGACTTCGGCGCGTCCGACATGCCGCAACTGGACGACGACCTGGCCAAGAAGGGCCAGGTGCAGTTCCCGACGGTGATCGGCGGCGTGATCCCCGTGGTCAACGTCAAGGGCATCACCCCGGGCCAGCTCAAGCTGAACGGCCAGGTGCTGGGCGACATCTACCTGGGCAAGATCACCAAGTGGAATGATCCCGCGATCAAGGCGCTGAACCCCTCGCTGGCGCTGCCGGACGCCCTGATCGCCCCGGTGCGCCGCGCCGACGGTTCGGGGACGACCTTCATCTTCACGAACTACCTGTCCAAGGTGAATACCGAGTGGAAGAGCAAGGTCGGCGAGGGCACGGCCGTGAACTGGCCGACGGGCGCCGGCGGCAAGGGCAATGAAGGCGTGGCCGCTTTCGTGAACCGCCTGCCCAATTCGATCGGCTACGTGGAATACGCCTACGTCAAGCAGAACAAGATGACCTACGCGCTGGTGCAGAACGCGGCGGGCAAGTACGTCCAGCCCGACTCGGGCGCGTTCAAGGCCGCGGCAGCGAACGCCACCTGGGACAAGACCTTCTACCAGATCCTGACGAACCAGCCGGGCGATACGTCGTGGCCGATCTCCAACGCCACGTACATCCTCATGCACAAGGCGCAGGACAAGCCCGCGCAGGCCGCGCAGGTCTTCAAGTTCTTCGACTGGGCCTACAAGAATGGCGACAAGACGGCCGACGACCTCGACTACGTGCCCATGCCCGCCAGCGTGAAGCAGGCCATCGAGAAGATGTGGGAAACGCAGATCAAGGACGCTTCGGGCAAGGCCATCGCCTTCAAGTAATCGCGGCCACATTCTTCCCAGAGCAACAAGGGGTTTCACGTGTCCTCTACACTCCCGGCCAATGAGGCCCCTTTCAACTTGCCCGGCGCGGCCGCCGGGCGGGGGCAGCCGCGCGACATGACCAATCCTCCCCCCGTGAAATCGGTGCGCCTGGGGCCCTGGGCCGACCGGTTGTTCGGCTGGGCTGCCAAGGGCGCGGCCCTGCTGACCCTGGCGCTGCTGGTCGGTATCCTGCTGTCCCTGGTGGTGGGCGCCTGGCCCGCCATCGAGAAGTACGGCCTGAGCTTTCTCACGCGCAGCGTCTGGGACCCGGTGCAGAACGACTACGGCGGCCTGGTGATGATCTACGGCACGCTGGCCACCTCGTTCATCGCGCTGCTGATCGCCGTGCCGGTGAGCTTCGGCATCGCGCTGTTCCTGACCGAGCTGTCACCGGCCTGGCTCAAGCGCCCGCTAGGCACGGCCATCGAGCTGCTGGCGGCGGTGCCGTCCATCGTCTACGGCATGTGGGGCCTGCTGGTGTTCGGCCCGATCCTGGCCACCTACGTGCAGCAGCCGCTGCAGAGCCTGTTCAACGGCGTGCCGGTGCTCGGCGCGCTGGTGTCCGGCCCGCCGGTGGGCATCGGCATCCTGTCGGCCGGCATCATCCTGGCGATCATGATCATCCCGTTCATCGCCTCGGTGATGCGCGATGTGTTCGAAGTCACCCCGGCGCTGCTCAAGGAGTCGGCCTACGGCCTGGGCTCGACCACCTGGGAGGTGGTGTTCAAGGTCGTGCTGCCCTATACCAAGGCCGGCGTCATCGGCGGCATCATGCTGGGCCTGGGCCGGGCCCTGGGCGAGACCATGGCCGTGACCTTCGTCATCGGCAACATGAACCAGTTCAACTCGCCCAGCCTGTTCGAGGCGGCCAACAGCATCACCTCGGCCCTGGCCAACGAGTTCGCCGAAGCGGCCAGCGGCCTGCACCAGGCGGCCCTCATCTACCTGGGGCTGGTGCTGTTTTTCATCACGTTCGTGGTGCTGTCGCTGTCCAAGATCCTGCTGGCACGCCTGAAGAAGAATGAAGGAGCGAAAGCGTGAATACCGGCCAACGCCTCGTGAACGCCGCCCTGCAGGAAGAGGCCCGGCAGGCCAAGTACGCCAGCCGCAAGCGCGTCAACCAGCTCGCGCTGACCCTGTCGCTGCTGGCCATGGCCTTCGGCGTGTTCTGGCTGATCTGGATCCTGTGGGAAACCGTCCGCCTGGGCGTCGGCGGCCTGGCGCTGGCCACCTTCACCCAGATGACGCCGCCGCCCAACGAGGTGGGCGGCATCGCCAACGCCATCTACGGCTCGTTCCTGATGGTCATGCTGGCGACCTTCGTGGGCACGCCGATCGGCATCATGGCCGGCATCTACCTGGCCGAGTACGACACCAAGGGCTGGCTGGCCTCGGTCACGCGCTTCGTCAACGACATCCTGCTGTCGGCGCCGTCGATCGTGATCGGCCTGTTCGTCTATGCCGTGGTGGTGGCGCGCTTCAGGAGCTTTTCGGGCTGGGCCGGCGTGATTGCGCTGGCGCTGATCGTGGTCCCGGTGGTGATCCGCACCACCGAGAACATGCTGCAACTGGTGCCGGCGGGCCTGCGCGAGGCGGCTTATGCCCTGGGCGCGCCCAAGTGGAAGGTCATCCTGAGCATCACGCTGCGCGCCGCGCGCGCCGGTGTGGTCACGGGCGTGCTGCTGGCGGTGGCGCGGATCTCGGGTGAGACGGCCCCGCTGCTGTTCACGGCGCTGAACAACCAGTTCTGGACCTCGTCGCTCAGCGAGCCAATGGCGAGCCTGCCGGTGACGATCTTCAAGTTCGCCATGAGCCCCTACGAAAACTGGCAGCACCTGGCCTGGGCCGGCGTGTTCCTGATCACCGTGGCGGTTCTGGGGCTGAACATCCTCGCCCGCGTGCTGACCCGCAACAAGAATTGATGAAAGTGTGACGATGGAAACCATCACCTCCCGCGGCAATCCGTCGAAGATCTCGGTCAGGAACCTGAACTTCTACTACGGCAAGTTCCATGCGCTGAAGGCCATCAACCTGGAGATTCCGGAGAAGAAGGTCACGGCCTTCATCGGCCCCTCGGGCTGCGGCAAGTCCACGCTGCTGCGCACCTTCAACCGCATGTACGAGCTGTACCCGGAGCAGCGCGCCGAAGGCGTCATCGAGCTGGACGGCGAAAACCTGCTGACCTCGCGGCAGGACGTGGCGCTGATTCGCGCCAAAGTCGGCATGGTGTTCCAGAAGCCGACGCCGTTCCCGATGTCGATCTATGACAACATCGCCTTTGGTGTGAAACTGTTCGAAAGCCTCAGTGCCACCGACATGGACGAGCGCGTCGAATGGGCGCTGCGCAAGGCGGCGCTGTGGACCGAGGTGAAGGACAAGCTCAACCAGAGCGGCTCCGGCCTCTCGGGTGGCCAGCAGCAGCGCCTGTGCATCGCGCGCGGCATCGCGATCAAGCCCGAAGTGCTGCTGCTCGACGAGCCCTGCTCAGCGCTGGACCCGATCTCCACCGCCAAGATTGAGGAGCTGATCGCCGAACTCAAGAACGAGTACACCGTGGTGATCGTGACGCACAACATGCAGCAGGCCGCGCGCTGCAGCGACTACACCGCCTACATGTACCTGGGCGATCTGGTCGAATTCGGCGCGACCGAGCAGATGTTCTTCAAGCCGCAGCGCAAAGAGACCGAAGACTACATCACGGGCAGATTTGGATGACACCTTCGAAGCGGCCTGTGGCCGCCTCCCCCTTGAAGGGGCAGCACCAGCGGCCCGGCAAAGCCGGCTCCGTGGTGTCTCCCGGAAAGGTATTTCGTTGAAAATCGAGTTAGGAGCATTTATGCCCGACAAACATCTCTCCACCCAGTTCGACAGCGAGCTCAATGGCGTGTCTTCGCGCGTCATGGAACTGGGCGGCCTGGTCGAATCCCAGATCCGCCAGGCCATCTATGCCCTGTCGCAGTTCAGCGCCGAGGCGGCCGACCAGGTGATCGAGACCGAGACGCGCGTCAACGCGATGGAAGTCGAGATCGACCGCGAGCTGTCCTCCATCATTGCGCGGCGCCAGCCCACGGCGCGCGATCTGCGCCTGCTGATCGCCATCTCCAAGACCACGGCCAACCTTGAGCGCGTGGGCGACGAAGCCGAGAAGATCGCGCGCATGGTCAAGTCCATCATCGAGAGCGGTGCAGCCCGGGCGCTGCCGTCGACCGAGCTGCGGGTGGCGGCCGACCTGGCCTCCGGCCTGCTGCGCAAGGCGCTGGACGCGTTTGCGCGGCTGGACACGGCGGTGGCGGTGTCCATCCTCAAGGAAGATGACCTGATCGACCAGGAGTTCGACGGCTTCGTGCGCAAGCTCATCACCTACATGATGGAAGACCCGCGCACCATTTCCGCCAGCCTCGACCTGCTGTTCCTGGCCAAAGCCATCGAACGGATCGGCGACCATGCCAAGAACATTGCAGAATTCATCATTTACATCGTGAAGGGCGCCGATGTGCGCCACACCTCGATGGAGCAGATCGAGTCAGCCCTTCAATCCAAGTAACGATGAAGAACCAGCCACGCGTCCTGATTGTCGAAGACGAGCCCGCCATTGCCGAGCTGATTGCCGTCAACCTGCGCCACAACGGCTTTCAGCCGACCTGGTCCGAAGACGGCGTATCGGCCCAGCGCGAGCTTGATGCCGTGCTGCCCGACGTGATCCTGCTCGACTGGATGCTGCCGGGCCAGAGCGGCCTCGTGCTGGCGCGCAAGTGGCGCGCCGATCCGCGCACCAAGGCGATTCCCATCCTGATGCTGACGGCGCGCGGCGACGAGCCGGACAAGGTGGCCGGGCTCGATGCCGGCGCGGACGACTACATCACCAAGCCCTTTTCCACCCAGGAAATGCTGGCCCGCATCCGCGCCGTGCTGCGCCGCCGTGCGCCGGAGCAGGTCAGCGACAGCGTGACCATCGGCGAGCTGATGCTCGATGCCGCCACCCATCGCGTGTCCTGGCAGGGGCAGGCGCTCAAGATCGGGCCGACCGAATTCAAGCTGCTGCATTACCTGATGAAGCATTCCGAGCGCGTGCACAGCCGCTCGCAGCTGCTGGACAAGGTCTGGGGCGACCATGTGTTCATCGAGGAGCGCACGGTCGACGTGCACGTCAAGCGCCTGCGCGAAGCCCTGGGCAGCGCCGGCGCCATGATCGAAACGGTGCGCGGCGCAGGCTACCGCCTGACTGCGCAGTCCCAGGCCACGACCCCGGTGGCGGTGCAGGCCTGAGCGGGCCGCTCCCGCTGGCTGCCCGGCAGACGCCACAATTGCTGCATGTTCTGGCGTTTTTCCAGTTTTGTCCTGTTTCAGCTCGCAGGCGGCCTGGCCGGCTGGTGGCTGGGCCATGACCAGGGCGCGCTGATCGGGGTCGCCGTCTCGGGCCTGGTCTGGTTCGCGATGGACCTGTGGCGCGGCCTGCGCATCCTGCAATGGTTGCGGCGCGGCGACGCGACGGGCGCCCCGGCCATGAACGGCCTGTGGGGCGAGATTGCCGACCGCACGCGGCGCGCCCTGCGCGCACGCGAGCAGCAAACCCAGGAGAGCCAGCTGCGGCTGCAGGAATTCCTGGCGGCGATCCAGGCTTCGCCCAACGGCGTGGTGCTGCTCGACGCACAGGGCCGCATCGAATGGTGCAACCAGACGGCCGCCGACCAGCTCGGCATCGATGCCCAGCGCGACATGCTGCAACTCATCGGCAACCTGGTGCGCGACCCGGTGTTCGCCGCCTACTACGCCGGCAACGATTTCACGCACGATGCCGTCATGCAGGGACGCGACAGCACGGCGGCGCGTCCGGTCAAGATTTCGGTGCACCTGCACCCCTATGGCGAGGGCCGCAAGCTGCTGCTGTCGCGCGACATCACGGCGCTGGAACAGGCCGAGACCATGCGGCGCGACTTCGTGGCCAATGTGTCGCACGAGATCCGCACGCCGCTGACGGTGCTGACCGGTTTCGTGGAAACGCTGCAGACGCTGCCGCTGGATCCGCAGGACCGGGCGCGCTACCTCGGCCTCATGGCGCAGCAGTCGAGCCGCATGCAGACGCTGGTCAATGACCTGCTCACGCTGTCGCGGCTCGAAGGCAGCCCGCTGCCCGGCATGAGCGAATGGACGCCGGTGCATGTGCTCATGACCCAGTGCGAGCAGGAAGGGCGCGCCCTGTCGGGGGTGCTGATGCCGGCGGGGGCCAAGCCGCATCGCCTGCATTTCGGGGCGGCGCCCGACAGCGACATCACCGGTTCGCAGACCGAGCTGCTGAGCGCCATGTCCAACCTCGTCAGCAACGCCATCCGCTACACGCCGCCGGGGGGCAGCATCGAGGTGAAGTGGCAATCCCTGCCGGACGGGCGGGCCGAATTCTCGGTGAAGGATTCCGGCCCCGGCATTGCGCCGGAGCACCTCTCGCGCCTGACCGAGCGGTTCTACCGGGTGGACCGCAGCCGTTCGCGCGAGACCGGCGGCACCGGACTGGGCCTGGCCATCGTCAAGCATGTGGTGCAGCGCCATGGTGCCGAACTGCGGATCGAGAGCACGCCCGGCGCCGGCTCGACGTTCTGCATCCAGTTCCCGGCCAGCCGGCTGCGGCCCGCAGCGGCACTGCGAGGTCTCAGTTCATCGGGCGCCGCCGCTTCGCGGCCCGCCACAGAATCGCTACAAAAATAAGCGCGGTCAGCGCCAGCGCCACGGCACTGGTGGCCCAGAAGGCCGTGGGTGTGGCCATCGGCGGCACGCCAGCCAGGCCCTGGTAGGCGAACAGATAGCCGCCCGCCAGCCCCAGGCCCCACAGCAGCACGCAGTACACGAGCAATGGGGCCACCGTCACCCGGTAACAGCGCAGCACGAACACGCACAGGGCCTGCACCGCGTCCGCCAGGTGGTAGATCGCGACCCAGGCGAGCAGGGCGCTGGCCAGGGCGATGATGGTGGGGTTGCTGGCATAGACCGCAGCCAATTCGTCGCGTGCTATCAAAAGAAGAGCGGCCGAGCACGCAGCCATCAGGACCACGAGCTTGAAACCCGTGCGAATCACGGCCCGGGCACGGCCCGGGTCGCCGGCGCCCAGCCAGTAGCTCACACGCGCGCTGGTGGCGATGGCGGTCGACAGCGGCATCATGTAGAGCACGGCCGCCATGTTGGAGGCGATCTGGTGGCTGGCCGAAGCCACGGTGCCAAGCCGTGCGATGAACAGCGCCATCAGGGTGAAGGAGGTGACCTCGACCATGATGGCGAGGCCGCCCGGGATCCCCAGGCGGGCGAACTCGGCGATCTTCGGCCAGTCAGGCCGCTCCAGCCGCTGCCAGATGCGGTAGGGGGTGTACAGCTCCTGCGTGCGCAGCATCCACAGGGCCAGGCCCAGCATGGCGTAGTTCACCACCAGCGTGGCCCAGGCGCAGCCGACCGCGCCTTGCGGCTCCAGTCCCAGGCCGCCGAAGGCGAACCAGATGGACAGCGGCACCTTGACGAGCAGCGAGCCGATCTGCAGCCAAGTCACCAGCAGAGGCTTGCTGAGGGACTGGTTGAGCGTGCTGTACATGCGAAACAGCAGGGCCGGCGGCAGCGCCAGGGCCAGCACCGCCAGATAGCGCTCCACCTCGCCCTGCAGGCTGGCGGGCACCTCGGTCCAGCGCAGCAACGCGCCCGGGAACAGCAGCGCGGCCAGGCCCACCGCGATCGTCAGGGCGCACAGGTACAGCGACTGCCGCACCGAGCGGCCGACTTCCGCAAAGCGGCGCGCGCCGTGCAGCTCGGCCCACACCGGCAACAGTGCCTGCATGATGCCCATCAAGGCCACGAAGACGCTGATGAAGATGGCCGAGCCGACCGAGAGCGCGGCCAGGGCGGCGTCCGAGTAGCGCCCGGCCACGATGGTGTCGGTCACCCCGAAAGCCATCACGGCGAGCTGGCCCACCAGCACGGTCGCGGCATGGCGGGTGATGGTTCTCAGCTCGGTCACTTGTTTTTGCGGGCCCGCCTGTACAGCAGCACGTCTTCGTTGTTGTCCGAAGGCCGGCGCACCGTGCTCTGCAGCTGCCACTGGCGAGTGTCCACCGACTTCTGCAGCGTTGGGAGGGTGTCGGCGTCCACCAGCAGCCAGGGGCATTGCGCACGCATGGCGGCGGGCTTGAGCGTGAGCTGGCCGTGGTACTGGAAGGCGGCGATCTGGCCGCGGCTCAGGCCATAGACCTCCACGCACTCGGACGGGTCGACGAGCACGGCCACGCGGTGCACCAGCGGCGCATAGCTGCGCGCGAAGTCGAGCAGCGGCAGCCACAGCGTCATGAGCAGCAGCCAGCTCAGCGCGGCGCCGCTGGCCGGCAGCACCAGGCTTTTCCAGATGGCGGCGCGATGGCGGCCCACGCGCCATTGGACCAGCCAGGCCCAGGCCAGCGTGGCGGCCAGCGCCGCGAGGAACGCCACCAGGGAAAAGCTGGGCTCGAAACCTGGTGCCAGCCGAGCCACGTTGGCCGCCGGCTGTTTGGGATAACCGGTCTGCATGGCGATCCAGACCACCCAGATGATGATGGCGCAGCCCGTGAAGAACAGCAGCGTGAACCAGTCGATCAGCGCGGCGACGCTGCGCCTGAGCGTGGGCAGCGCGAAGGCGGCCAGCGTCGCCAGGGCCGGCAAGGCCAGCAGCAGCGAGCGGTCCGAGGACTGCGTGACCAGCGTGGTGCCCACGGCCACGAGGACAAACCACAGGGGCAGCGCCACATGGCGGCTCAACAGCTGGCGCCGCCAGCGCCACAGCGTCCACAGGGCCAGCGGCCAGGCCGGCCAGGTGAACCAGACCAGCAGCCGGGCGTAGCCGCGCCACTCGTGCCAGCCGTCCTCGGGCAACTCGATGCGCCAGCGCCACAGGTCGAGCTGCCAGGCCAGGGCGGCAGCGAGCGCGGTGACGCCAGCGATGGCGGCTGCCCACAGGAGATTGCGCCACTGCGAGTCCGTCGCCGCTGCGGCGTCGTCCCGGGAACGGTCCAGCAGGCAGACCAGCGCACTGCCCGCACCGAACAGCGTGGCCATGGTGGGCGCTCCGCTGAGCACCAGCCCGGTGAGCCCCAGCACGAGGCCGATGGCGGGCCCCACGTTGCGCGACGCGGTGGCTGCCACGGCATAGAAGGTCAGGGCGGTGAAGCAGATCTGGGCCAGCGCCGGCGTGGTTTCGTGCGACAGCTGCGCCAGGCCCAGGCAGGCGATCAGCGCCAGCAGGCCGCCATCGGCCATGGCCCGCGCGTAGTCGATGGGACTGGCCTCGCCGCCGAAGGCAAACGCCACGGGCTGGGCCTGCGGGCTGCGGGCCAGGTAGTAGACGCCGTACCAGGTGGCCACCAGCGTGAGTGCCAGCAGCAGGCCGAACGGGATGCGCGTGGCGACGTCCGCAGGCACCCAGGCCGGGGCGATCTGCAGGGCCCAGGCACCCAGCCAGTAGGGCAGCAGCGCATCGGCATCGGACGACAGGCCCAGCAACTGGGGCTTGAGCCAGTGGCCGGTGCCCGAGGCCAGCTCGGCCATGTAGCCGAAGGCCGTCATGTCGGCGCCCTTCCAGGGCTCGCGGCCGATGAAGCCGGGCAGCACATAGGCCAGGCAGAACAGCAGCAGGGCCATGCGCGGCAGGCGGCGCACGGCGCTTTGCGCAACGATGGCAGGAGTGGGCTGGTTCACGCGGTGATGAAAAACCGATGGAGTTTAGACGCAAAACAAAAGGGCAGCACGGTTGCCCGGGCTGCCCTTTGGGGGGACGACGCGCGGCTTACTTGGCAGCCGTCTTGCCGAAGCGATTGCGGAACTTCTCGACCCGGCCGCCCATGTTGTCGACCGACTTCTGCGTGCCGGTGTAGAACGGGTGCGATTCGCTGGAGGTGTCCAGCTTGAACAGCGGCAGCTCGCGGCCGTCTTCGGTCTTGCCCATTTCCTTCGTGTTCACGCAGGAGCGGGTCACGAACTTGAAACCGTTGGACAGGTCCACGAAGAGCACTTCGCGGTAGTTGGGGTGAATGCCTTCTTTCATGATCTTCCTTGGGTCACTTGCGGGAGCCGCGCCAGACCATCCGGCGTACTTTCCGCGAAAAAGCCCTCAATTATACATAGAAATCAAGGACTTACCGGCCGTGAACGCGCGCAGGGAGGGCTCACCCGCCGCGACGCATCATGTCGAAGAACTCGACATTGGTCTTGGTGGCCTTCATGCTCTTGAGCACCATTTCCATGGACTCGATCTCGTCCATGTTGTACATGAACTGGCGCAGGATGCGGGTCTTCTGCAGGATCTCGGGGGCCAGCAGCAGTTCCTCGCGGCGGGTGCCGCTGCGGTTGAGCTGGATCGAGGGGAACACGCGCTTTTCGTACAGGCGGCGGTCCAGGTGGATTTCGCTGTTGCCGGTGCCCTTGAATTCTTCAAAGATCACTTCGTCCATGCGGCTGCCGGTGTCGACCAGCGCGGTGGCGATGATGGTCAGCGAGCCGCCTTCTTCCACGTTGCGCGCCGCGCC
The DNA here is from genome assembly GCF_022809125.1 of Variovorax terrae. Lineage (NCBI taxonomy): Bacteria > Pseudomonadati > Pseudomonadota > Betaproteobacteria > Burkholderiales > Comamonadaceae > Variovorax > Variovorax terrae. The sequence goes on from NZ_JALGBI010000001.1 coordinate 1,590,551, forward strand.
CAGGAAGCGCTTGGGGCGCTGCAGCGCATTGGAATCGACGCCGCCGGTCAGCACCTTGCCCGAGGAGGGCACGACGTTGTTGTAGGCGCGGGCCAGGCGGGTGATGGAGTCCAGCAGGATCACCACGTCCTTCTTGAGTTCGACCAGGCGCTTGGCGCGCTCGATCACCATCTCGGCCACATGCACGTGGCGCGCGGCGGGTTCGTCGAAGGTGGAGGCGATCACCTCGGCCTTCACCGAGCGCTGCATTTCGGTCACTTCTTCGGGCCGCTCGTCGACCAGCAGCACCATCATGTAGCTATCGGGGTAGTTGGCCGCGATGGCGTGGGCGATGTGCTGCATCATCACCGTCTTGCCGCTCTTGGGCGGCGCCACCAGCAGGGCGCGCTGGCCCTTGCCGATCGGGGCGATGATGTCGATCACGCGCGAGGTGATGTTCTCTTCGCCCTTGAAGTTGTCGCGCTCGAGTTTCATCTGTTCCTTGGGGAACAGCGGCGTCAGGTTCTCGAACATCACCTTGTGCTTGTTCTGCTCGGGCGGGCCGCCGTTGACCATGTCGAGCTTGGTCAGGGCAAAGTAGCGTTCGCCGTCCTTGGGCGTGCGCACCTCGCCCTCGATCATGTCGCCGGTGTGCAGGTTGAACCGGCGCACCTGGCTGGGCGAGATGTAGATGTCGTCGGTGCTCGCGGTGTAGCTGGTGTCGGGGCTGCGCAGGAAGCCGAAACCGTCGGGCAGGATCTCCAGCACGCCATCGGCAAAGACCTGTTCGCCGGCGCGGGCGCGCTTCTTGATGATGGCGAACATCAGCTCCTGCTTGCGCATGCGGCCGGTATTCTCGATTTCAAGCTCTTCGGCCTGCTTGAAGACTTCAGACACGTGCAGTGCCTTGAGTTCGTTTAAGTGCATGGGATGACCCCTTGAAGGGAGTTCGATGAAAAATCGGGGGGAGGTTGGGTGCGAAGCGAGATGTGCTTCACCCACCGGGAACTCGAACCGGACCGCGGTAGCGAATCGGTGAACTGGGAGGGATTATGACAGGAAAACGGGAGCGGCTGAAGCAGGAGCTGGCTTCAGCCGCGGGGAGGCATCAGGCCAGTTGCTGGTCGATGAAGGCGGTGAGCTGGGCCTTGCTCATGGCGCCGACCTTGGTGGCGGCAAGCTGGCCATCCTTGAACAACATCAGCGTGGGGATGCCGCGGATGCCGAACTTGGCGGGGATGTCGCGGTTCTCGTCCACGTTCATCTTGGCGATCTGCAGCTTGTCCTGGTAGGTGCTGGACACTTCATCGAGGATCGGTGCGATCATCTTGCAGGGGCCGCACCACTCGGCCCAGTAGTCCACCAGCACCGGCTTGTCGGATTTCAGAACGTCGGTTTCGAAGCTGGCGTCGGAGATGTGTTTGATCAGGTCGCTGGCCATGATGTTTCCTTTGGATGGGCTTGGCAGGTAACAGCTAAAGTTGCGGCATTGTGACAGAAACCAACCCCTATCGTCGGGCGCAGGGTTGCTATGAATGAGATAGCAAAAACCCATGAACTCCCTCTCGGCCACCCCGCAGTCCAGACCTGGCTCGACCCCGCGCAGGGCCTGATTTCTCGCATCGCGGCCGAGTTGGCGCGGCGCGGCGCGCATCCGGCGCGCAGCGTGGTGCTGGTGCCCTATGCCCAGCTCATGCCGCTGGCGCGCCAGCTCTGGACGCAATGGGCCGCCCGGCAGGACGGCCCCGCGGCCGCGTTCGTGCCGCGCTTCGAGAGCAGCATGAACTGGGCGCGCGGCCTGGGGGGCTTCGTGCCGGCGGCCGACGACATCAGCTTCGACGCCGCGCATGACATCCTGACCGCGCGGGCGCTGGTCGAGCAGGCCGGCCTGGGCGCCCAGCGCGAGGTGCTGGCAGCCCGGCTCATGGAGGCGGCGCAGCAGCTGGCACGGCTGGTGGCAGCGGTTCCGCCATCCGAGCGGCCGGCCTGGGCAGCACGTGCGCGCGCGCTGGTGGCCACCGGGCTCGAAGCGCCCGTGATGGCGCTGGAGTCTGCCGTGGCGCGTCTGGCCGTCGAGTGGGCCGTGGCCTCCGGCCACGCCTCGGATGCGCTGTTCAGCGCCGCGCAGGCCGACACGCTCGACGCGCTGGTGGTGCTGGACGGCTTCCAGTCCGACCCGCTGGCCCAGGCACTGCAAACCCAGCTCGGCGAGAAGGCCGTGTTCCTGCCGCTGGACCGGCCCGCGCCGGCCGGCCAGGTGCGGCTGCACGCGGCGCGCGACGCCGAGGACGAAGCAGCCCGCGCCGCGGCCTGCGTGCTGCGGCATCTCGAGGCCGGCCGCGCGCCGGTCGCGCTGGCGGCCATCGACCGCGCGCTCACGCGCCGCATCCGCGCCATGCTGGACGCGCAGGGCGTGGCGGTGCGCGACGAGAACGGCTGGAAACTCTCCACCACCCGCGCCGCAGCGCAGGTGATGGGTGCGCTGCGGGCCTGCGCCTGGCAGGCCTCCAGCGACAGCGTGCTGGACTGGCTGAAAAACGCCCCGGCCTTCGACGCGGGTGCGGTCCAGGCCCTGGAAAAATGGCTGAGAAAGGCCGGAGTCCGCGAGTGGCGCCCACTGCATGCTACGGATTCCATAGCGCTTGAGCCGGCCGCCCAACTGGCCGAGCAGGCCCAGGCGGTGCGCGACGGCATGCGCCAGGCGCGGCCGCTGCCGCAGTGGCTGGCGGGCTTGCGCGAGCTGCTGGCCGCCGGTGGCCAGTGGCAGGCGCTGGTGGCCGATGCGGCCGGCGGCAAGCTGCTGGCGGCGTTACGCCTGGACGAAGCCCGGCAGGCGGAATTCGCCCAGCGGCTGGCGCAGTCGGGCCTGGCGGCCGGCGGCGCGGGCGGCTGGGCCGCGCGCCGCATCAGCCTGGTGGAGTTCACGGCCTGGGTCAACGGCGCGCTGGAAGCCGCCAGCTTCGTGCCGGAGCACCCGCGCCAGGAACAGGTGGTGATCCTGCCGTTCAGCCAGTTGCTGGGCCGGCCCTTCGCGGCGCTGGTGCTGCCGGGCTGCGACGAGGTGCGGCTGCCGGCCTCGCCCGAGCCGCCCGGCCCCTGGACGGCGGCGCAGCGCCTGGCGCTGGGCCTGCCCTCGCGCGAGGCACTGGAGGCCGCCGAGCGCGCCGCCTGGCGCCATGCGCTGCAGACGCCGCATTGCGACGTGCTCTGGCGCCAGAGCGACGAGGGCGGCGAGCCGCTGCTGCCCAGCCCGCGCGTGCAGGCCCTGCAACTCGAAGGGCTGGCGCAGGCGGCGCCCGACCCGCGCGCCTGGCGCGAGCTGGCGCCGCAGCCCACGCCCCGGCCGCTGCCGCGGGGGCAGGCCCTGCCGGTGCTCAAGCTGTCGGCCAGCGCCTACGAAGACCTGCGGCGCTGCCCGTACCGTTTCTTTGCCTTGCGCCAGCTCGGCTTGCAGGAGGCCGAGGAACTGGAGAGCGAGGTTGACAAGCGCGACTTCGGCAACTGGCTGCACGCCGTGCTCAAGGTGTTCCACGAAGCGCTGCAGGCGGCGCCCACGCCCGAGGCCCCCGCGCGCCTGGCGCTGCTGGAGCAGGCCGCCGAGGCCACGACCCGCGCCATGCACCTGGACGACGGCGAGTTCCTGCCGTTTGCCGCGGCCTGGCCGCAGGTGCGCGAGGGCTACCTGGACTGGCTGGCCCGACACGAGGCCGGCGGTGCGCGCTTCGAGCAGGCCGAGAGCTGGCAGGAGACGCCGCTGGGAGCGCTGACCCTGGTCGGCCGGCTCGACCGCGTTGACCAGACCGAGGGCGGGCCGGCGCTGGTGATCGACTACAAGACCGAGTCGTCCGCCGCAACGCGCGAGCGCATCAAGACGCCCACCGAGGACACGCAGCTGGCCTTCTACGCCGCGCTGCTGCCGCACGACACGGTGCGCGCGGCCTATGTGAACGTGGGCGAGGACGGCACGCAGACCTTCGAGCAGGAGGACGTGGTGGCGGCGCGCGACGCGCTGGTCGAAGGCATCCTGCACGACATGGGGCGCCTTGCCGAGGGCGCGGTCTTGCCGGCGCTCGGCGAGGGGATGGCGTGCGAGTTCTGTGCGGCGCGCGGCCTGTGCCGCAAGGATTTCTGGTCATGAACGCTGCCGCCTACGAACACAACGGCCGCCCGGTCGGCTGCGAGCAGTTCTACGCCATCGCCTGCGACCCCGCGCGCAGCGTGGCGGTGGAAGCCTGCGCCGGCGCGGGCAAGACCTGGATGCTGGTCTCGCGCATCGTGCGGGCCCTGCTGGAGGGCGCGCAGCCCCACGAGATCCTGGCCATCACCTTCACCAAGAAGGCCGCGGGCGAGATGCGCCAGCGGCTGCAGGAGTGGCTGGCCGAGTTCGCGCAGGCCGCGCCCGAGCAGCTCGAACAGGAGCTGATTTCAAGGGGAGTCGGCCCGCAGGCCGCACGGGAAGGGCGCCTCGCGCTACAAAATCTATACCAGACGGTGCTTGCGGCCGGCCGGCCGGTGCAAATCCGCACCTTCCACAGCTGGTTCGCGGCGCTGCTGCGCACCGCGCCGCTGGCGGTGCTGCAGGCGCTGGGCCTGCCGGCGAGCTACGAGCTGCTGGAAGACGACGCCGAGGCTGTGCGCCAGGTCTGGCGCCGCTTTCACGCGGCCGTGGCGGCCGACGCCGCCGCGCGTGCCGACTTCGAGGCCGTGGTGGCCGCGCATGGCCGCTTCCAGGCGCACAAGGCGCTGGAGGCCGCGCTGGCCAAGCGCGTGGAATTCACGCTGGCCGACGCCCAGGGCGTGGTCGATGCCTCGGTCAAGGCCTTCGGCGAGCAATTCACCGAATTCGCGGGGCTGGATACACCGGGTGAGTTGCTCAGCAGCAACCGCGACCACCGCCAGAAACTGCGCGAGGCGGCCGTGGCCCTGGGCCGCGCCAGCGCGCCCACGTTCTCGGCCAAGGGCGTGGAGCTGGAGCAGGCCCTGACGGCCGGCGACATGGCGGGGGCGCTGGCGGCCCTGCTCACGCAGAAGGGCGAGCCGCGCAAGTTCAGCGACAAGCTGGCGGGCATCGAGCAGGTGCGCGTGGCGCAAGACCTCGCGCTGCGCATCACCGCGGCCGAGCGCCAGCACGCGGCCTGGCAGTACCAGCAGCGCATGGCACGCCTGGCGCGGCGGCTGATCGACGAGTTCGCCGCGCTCAAGCGCGAGCGCGGCTGGGTCGACATGAACGACGTGGAGCGCGCCGCGCTGGTGATGCTCAGCGACCCGGTGCTCGCGGGCTGGGTGCAGGAGAAGCTGGACGCGCGCATCCGCCACCTGCTGATCGACGAGTTCCAGGACACCAACCCGCTGCAGTGGCAGGCGCTGTACGCCTGGCTCAGCGGCTACGCGGGCGCGGGCCAGGCGCCCAGCGTGTTCATCGTGGGCGACCCCAAGCAGAGCATCTACCGCTTTCGCCGCGCCGAGCCGCAGGTGTTCCGCGCTGCGCAGGCCTTCGTGGTGGACGGCCTGGGCGGCGACCTGCTGAGCTGCGACCACACGCGCCGCAATGCACGCGCGGTGATCGCCACCGTCAATGCCGTCATGGGCGCGGCGCAGGCCGCGGGCGAATACCCGGGCTTTCGCGCCCACACCACCGAGTCGCGCGAGGCCGGCGCGGTGCTGTGCCTGCCGCCCATCGCGCGCGAGGCCGCGCAAGGCGGCGAGGCCGCAAGCGACCCGCTGCACTGGCGCGACAGCCTGAGCACGCCGCGCGAGCTGCCCGAGGAAACGCTGCGCACGCTCGAATGCCGCCAAGCCGCGCAGTGGCTCGCGCAGCAACTGCAAGGCGGCCTGAACCCGAAGGACATCATGGTGCTGGCGCGCAAGCGCGACCGGCTGGCCGCGATGCAGGAGGAACTGCGCGCCCTGCATATCCCGACCCAGCAGCCCGAGAAGAACGACCTGGCCGACGCACCCGAGGTACAGGACCTGATGGCGCTGCTGGACGTGCTGGTCTCGCCCGCGCACGACCTCTCGCTGGCCCGCGCGCTGCGCTCGCCGCTGTTCGGCGCCAGCGACGACGACCTGGTGCAACTGGCCCTGCTGCAGCGCCGCGGCGACGGATCGTGGTTTGATCTGCTACAGAAACAGGAGCTGCCAGCGCCCGTGCTGCCTGGACTTCCGGCCATTCTGAGGCGATGGAAGGGCTGGATCGACACCTTGCCGCCGCATGACGCGCTGGCCGCCATCTACGACGACGGCGACGTGCTCGCGCGCTTTGCCGCCGCCGCGCCCGCCGCGCTGCGCGGCACCGTGCTGGCCCGGCTGCGCGCGCTGCTGGCGGCTTCGCTGCAGATCGACGGTGCGCGTTACGCCACGCCCTATGCGCTGGTGCGCGCGCTCAAGGCCGGCGGCACCCGGGCGCCGGCCAGCGCTGACGCCGACGCCGTGCGCTTGCTCACCATCCACGGCGCCAAGGGGCTGGAGGCGCCGCTGGTGCTGCTGCTGGACACCGACGCCGCGCCGCCGCGCGCCGAAACCATGGGCGTGCTGGTGGACTGGCCGGGCGAGGCCGCCGAGCCGAGGCGCTTCGTGTTCCTGGCCAGCGAGTCGAACCCGCCGCCCTGCGCCGTGCCGCTGCTGCAGGCCGAGCAGGCCGAGCGCCGGCGCGAGGAACTCAATGCCTTGTACGTGGCCATGACGCGGGCACGCGGGCAACTCGCGGCCTCGTCGGTGCAGCCGTATCGCGCGGCCGAGGGGAGCTGGTGGCAGCGCCTCGCGCCGCAGGCGCAACTGCTGGAGATGGCCGATGTGCCAGCGCCGGCAGCCGCGGCGGCAGTGGAAGGCGTTGCACCCGAGTTTTCAATGCTGGTTCTGCCGGATGTCCGCGTCCAGCGGGCGTCTTCTGCTATCAAAAATGAAGTGGAGCCGGGGCCGGACTCGCTGGTCTCGCGCATCGGCCAGGCCATGCACCGGCTGCTGGAGTGGGCACAGCCTGGCGCGGCCGGCTTGACGCCGGCGCAATTGCAATCGGTGGCGCGCGAGTTCGAGCTGTCCGCCGCGCAGGCGCAGCAGGCCGCGGCCATGGCGCAGCGTATCCTGCAGGGCGCTGGCGCCTGGGCCTGGAACCCGGACTTGATCGACTGGCAGGGCAACGAGGTGGAACTGCTGTGGCAGGGCAGCCTGCTGCGGCTGGACCGGCTGGTGCGCCGGCGCGACACACAGGCCTGGTGGCTGCTGGACTACAAATCCGCCGCGCAGCCGCAGCGCCAGCCCGAGCTGATGGCGCAGCTGCGCGGCTACCGCGAAGCGCTGCAGGCGGTTCATCCCGGCGAGGTGGTGCGGGCCGCCTTCCTGACCGGGCAGGGCGAATTACTGGAAGTGGAATGAATCAACAAGTGATCGTGATCGGCGGCGGCCCCGCCGGGCTGATGGCGGCCGAAGTGCTGGCCGCCGCCGGCGTGGCCGTGCAGGTGCATGACGCCATGCCTTCGGTGGGGCGCAAGTTCCTGCTGGCCGGCAAGGGCGGGCTGAACCTCACGCACGGCGAGCCTTTCGAGGCCTTCGCCGCGCGCTACGGCGCACGGCGCGCGCAGATCGAGCCGCTGCTGCAGGCCTTCGGCCCCACGCAGCTGCGCGCCTGGGCGCAGGGCCTGGGCGTGGACACCTTCGTCGGCAGCTCGGGCCGCGTGTTCCCTGTCGACATGAAGGCCGCGCCGCTGCTGCGCGCCTGGCTGCACCGGCTGCGCGCGGCCGGCGTGCAGTTCCACATGCGTCACCGCTGGACCGGCTGGGATGCCGACGGCGCACTGCGCTTCGACACGCCCCAGGGCGCGCGGGCCGTGCGGGCTGACGCCGTGGTGCTGGCGCTCGGCGGCGCCAGCTGGGCGCGGTTGGGTTCTGACGGCGCCTGGGCGCCGCTGTTGCAGGCGCGCGGCGTGGCGCTGGCGCCGTTGCAGCCCGCCAACTGCGGCTTCGACGTGCGTGGCGGCTGGAGCGAGCATTTCGCCAGCCGCTTTGCCGGCCAGCCCTTCAAATCGGTGGCGATCCACGTGGCGCCTGCGCAGGGCGAGCCGTTTCATCGCAAGGGCGAATTCGTCGCCACCGCCAGCGGCGTGGAGGGCAGCCTGGTCTACGCGGCCTCGGCCCTGCTGCGCGACGAGATCATGCGCAGCGGCAGCGCCAGTTTCACGCTCGACCTGCTGCCCGACCGCACGCCCGAGCGCGTGCTGGCCGAGGTGGCGCACCCGCGCGGCTCGCGCTCGCTGTCCAGCCACCTGAAGAGCCGGCTCGGGCTTGATGGCATCAAGATGGCGCTGCTGCATGAGCTGTGCGGCAAGGACGTGCTGGCCGATGCGGCAAAGCTGGCCGCGGCCATCAAGGCCCTGCCCATCACCCTGGCGGCTGTGCGTCCCATCGACGAAGCCATCAGCAGTGCTGGCGGCGTGCCCTTCGAGGCGTTGGACGAGGGCCTGATGCTGAAGCAGTTGCCCGGCGTGTTCTGCGCGGGCGAGATGCTGGACTGGGAGGCGCCGACCGGCGGCTACCTGCTGACGGCCTGCATGGCCAGCGGCCGCCGCGCCGCCGAGGGCGTGCTGCGCTGGCGCGACGCTGCGGGCCAGGATCGCCGCATCGGGAGGCAGCCGTCATGAAGAGCGCCCTGATCGTTGCATGTATGGGTGAACGGGGGCGCCGGCTGGCCCTGCTGGCCGTGGCCGCCTTGTTGCCGCTGCTGGCGACGGCGAGTGAGCCACCGGCCCCTGCGCCAACCTCCCAGGTGGTCTACACCCGGGCACAGGTGCGGGCTCTGCCTGCGGCCTCGGGGCCGGATTCGGGACTGCTGCGGCTGAAGATCCGGCCGCGCGCCAAGATGCCTTTTTCCACACTGACCTTCCAGGTGCGCGACGCGGCTCTGCTCGCAGGCATTCGCGTCGGCGACGAGGTGGAGTTCACGGCCCGCGCCGAAGGGGGCGAGAACGTGCTGACGCGGCTGCGCAAGGTGGCGCCCTGCGTGCGCTTCCAGCCTTGTCCGCTTGGGGTGGAGTGAGCGGTTTCAGGGCGGGCGGCGTGACGGAGAGGCTTGAAATATCTGGGCTGAAGAGTTAGTATAACAGTCATTATAACGTTAATTTGACCATGCATACGCTCAAACTTACCCAAATCGGCAACTCACTCGGCGTGATCCTGCCCAAGGAAGTTCTGATCAAGCTGGGCCTTGAAAAGGGTGAGGAGGTCTATCTCACGGACTCGCCGGACGGCATGCGCCTGACCACCCACAATCCGGAGTTTGAGGAGCAGATGCGCATCGCGCGTGACCTCATGAAAGAGCGCCGCGCCGTTCTGCGTGAACTCGCCAAATGACCCGCTGGATCTGGCTGGACCGAGCCGTTTTGGTGGCCGTGCATGAGGCGCAGTTGGCCGAGCATGGCGGCGGTGCAGGCGTGCGGGACGAAGGGCTTTTTGAATCCGCGCTCGCCAGGCCGCGCCATTTGCAGGCCTACGGCAATCCTGATGCAGCCTCTCTGGCCGCGGCCTACGGTTACGGCATTTCGCGCAATCACGCATTTATCGACGGCAACAAGCGCACGGGCTTCGTGGCAGCTGAATTATTTCTGCGGCTGAATGGCTACTTGCTGGAAGCTGCGGACGCAGATTGCGTGCTGACCATGCTTGCCGTGGCTGCGGGCGACATCAGCGAAGAACAGTTTGCCGATTGGCTGCGCTCGCATATCAGCAAAAGCCAAAAATAGACCCTCAATGCCGCCCGCGTGGCTTGAGCGTCTTGCCCACCAGCTCGATCTCGTTGGTCCAGACGCCGCCGCTGAAGCCCTCGGGCAGTCGTGCAAGATCCTCGGCGCTGTCAAGGCCGGTGGAGAAGCCGCCGCCGTGGTAGGGGCCGAGCACGAACACCTCGCTGCGGACGTCCTTGAAACGGTTCATGAAACGGTCCGGCCAGCCCCACAGCCAGGGCGCCACATTGATCGGCACCAGCACCACCGTATGGCGGCAGGCCTCGGGCATCAGGCCGAACCAGCCCGTGGCGATGTAGCGTTTCAGGCAGGCTTCGAGCGACTCGCGGGAGAACACGCGCACATCGGGCGCCAGGCGCCGCAAGGCGTCGATGGGCGCAGCGTCACCGTAGGCCATGAGCTGCGCGCGCCGCTGCGCCGGCAGCGCATTCAACACGCCGGCCAGCTTCACGCCTTCCTGCGGGTCGCGGCTCTTCACGTTGATCAGCAGACGCTGCGAGGGGAATTCCGCCAGCACTTCGTCCAGCGTCGGCATGAGGCCCACGCCCTTGCCGCGCAGCGGGAAGCTGCGCCCGCCATCGGCGGTGTAGCCGTAGCCCACGTCCAGCGCTTTCAGGTAGCTCAGCGGCTGCTCGCGCGTCACGCCGTGGCCATTGGTGCGGCAGTCCAGCGTCCAGTCGTGGAACACGACGAAGGTGCCGTCGCTCGTGGGGTGCACGTCGAGCTCGATCACGTCCGCGCCGGCGGCCACCGAGGCGTGCATGGAGGGCAGGGTGTTCTCCAGGAAATCGTGCGTGGGCGGCACGATGCGCGTGGCCGTGCAGTCGTCGCGGCCCACGGGGCTGCCGTCATGGCGCTGCGCCACGCCGCGGTGCGCCAGCAGCACGGGTTCGCCGGGAGCGCGCTCGGTGAAGAGCGAGGTGTTGAGTGCGAAGACCGCGATGGCGAACACGGCCAGAGCCGTCAGCAGGATGCGCAGGAGCCGTTGCATGTGGGGGTGTCAAAAAAGCCGGGATGACAGAGTGTGACGGACTTGGCAGAACCGTAAAACCGTGTGAATTGTCTTGCTCAAGTTACGCCTGGAAACTAACCCGGATAAATCATCGGGGCATCAGCCATTTCTTCGTCCCGGCACGGTTTCTTCAGGCCTCGATCCGCTCTTGAATCAGGCGGGCCGGGGTGTTTTCTGGCGCAGCCGGCGCATGAAAGCCGCCGTGGCCGCCTCCCCCAAATCGGGTACCGGCCCACAGGGATTGGTTGCATGTGCGGGCACTTTGAAACTGGGCCCGGACAGAGAGGAATTCGTGAAGAGCAATGTTCAAGAAGTTCGCTCTGTCAAATGGATCCGGGGTGAATCCACAAGATGCCACGACTCCAACCCGCGCTCGGCGGCTCCGAGATTTTTCATTGAAGGAAATGACATGAAGAAGACAGTAATCGCCATGGCTGTTGCTCTCGTTGCCAGTATCGCATCTGCAACCGTGGGCAGCTCGGCCATCGCCGCTACCGCGACGACGACCAACGCCTCATCCTCCACCGTCTCCGGCGCCGCCAGCTCCGGAACCGGGAGTGCTCTCAGCTACAACGCGGCCACGTCAGGGGCCAATGCCACCGCCAATGCCCACGCCATCAGCGGCGGCAACAGTGTCGGCAGCGGCGGACTCGCCACGGTAGGAGGTTCCGCCTCCACTGTCGGCTCCGTCACGAGCTTGGCTGCCACCAGCGGCAATGGCGCCGCGGGCGGCGCGGCCCAGGCCCAGGCGGGTGCCACGTCGGGTGCTTCTGCTGGCTTCGATGTCGACAACTCCCATCCGGTGAACGGGTCGGCGTCTGGCGGCGCAGCTTCCGGTACCAACAACGTGGCGGCCACGGGGGCCGGCCCCGGCGGCGGCTTCGCGCTCGTGACCCGTACCTCGGGCACCACGGCAGACTACAGCGCCGGCGCTGGCGCGCTGAACGGCCCCATCACCGGGACGGGCACGAGCTCCTCGGCCGGCTCCATGGGCGGCTCGACGGGCGTGACCAACGTGCACTTCGGCAATGCCGGCTCGTTCAGCAACGGCGGGGGCACCGGCGGCATTGCGGGCGCCGGCTCCAGCGCCGCCACGAACTAGCGATGGCGGTTCCATGGGGAGGGCCCCCGGGGGGCTCTCTCCATTCAGTGAGAGAGCCCCGGGGGGCTCTCCATCAGTGTGAAAGGACGCCAAAATGAAAAATATAGTCTTTACGGTGTTGCTCGGCGCCTCCTTCGCTGCCTTGGCGCAGCAGACGCAACAGCAGAGTGGTGCCAACAACAGTTCGAACAGTTCAGCGGTCACGTCGGCTCAGGGAAATGCACAGTCGATCACGTTTTCGAGCCCGGGCAATGTCACGACCAATTCGTTCACCAACGGCACCGAAAACATCATCAACAGCGGGACATCCACCGGCATCGTGCAATACCAGGGTAGCTACACGGTCAAGAACGTGCCCTCGGTCAACGGCCCCAACCTGATCACCAGCAACGACACCTGCATGGGCAGCAGCAGCGGCAGTGCCAACGGGCCCGGCATCGGCCTGAGCTTCGGCACCACCTGGACCGACGAGCAGTGCAAGCGCCTGAAAATGAGCCGCGAGCTCTGGAACAAGGGCATGAAGGCGGCTTCGCTGGCCATGGACTGCATGGACCCGGCGGCCAAGGCGGCGCTGGAGATGACGGGAACCAAGTGCCCGCAGTCGATGACGGCGGAAGAACGGGCAGCGGCATTCGGCCCCGTGGCCACCGCCGCAGCGAGCCCGGTACCGCAGAAGGCGATCGCACCAGCGCCGGCTCCAGCACCGGCGCCGGCTCCAGCCCCTGAAGCAACCCCGACGCCAGCAGCAGTACCGGCAGCGATGCCCGCGCCTGAGGCCAAAACCAGCGATGCTGCAGTCGTCTCCAGCGGCGGCGTCGACTACGGTCAGAATTTTTAGGTGGGTGAAGCGATGCTTGCCCGGAAGGCATTGCCACTTCCACAAAGCGCCCGCAAGCGTCAGGAGCCGTCCATGATGAAAATTTTCTACACCCTCACACTCCTCGGTTGTTTTGCCGGTTCGGTGGCGGCCGCGGACTTGCAGATCGAGCGTGTCCCGCTGGGCAGCGGGCTGCAGAATGCCGAAGGCTTTGAGAATGCCTCCCCCGTCGGCGACCTCGATGTCTGGCATGTGCCCCAGTACATGCCCGGGTACCCGACCGCGGCCACCATCTGGCCCCGCGTGGTGGAAGTCCGCTGCACGGATGAGTTCTGCGAGGGCTACTACATCACCCCGGAGATGGGCCGCGGCGAGTACCTGTTCTTCCGGCCCGTGCGGAAATAGGCCACCATCTTCGCGCCTGCATGTCGCGTCAGCCTCCCTGCGTTGCGGGGAGGCTGACTTCTGTCTGACTCACCACTCCCTGCATCGCTTCATTGCCGGCCCGCGCCATCGGGCCGATGCGCGCGCCGTGCTCTGTGCGTCGTGCGCATGCGCCGTGCTTGGTGCTGTCTGTGAATCGTGGGCTCATCCATGCCTTTACCTCAAAACAGAGGGAGCTGAGCAGAATGTCACGAGATCAATGCAAACGGAGCGTGCACGTTTCTCTCAAACGATGGGGATCAACTATTATGAAATTTCCTTCATCGAGAGGCCTCGTCCGGATCAATGTTCGCGAGGAAGAAGACGTGATCACCAATCCGAATTCATCGCTGGACAGAGTGCTTGTGACAGGGGAACGCCAGGCGGACGCTGCTGAATCTTCCGCGCGGTCCAGCCCGCACATGGGGCCCTGGCCGGAGTTCCTCACGGGGCAGAAGGATTTTCCCGTGCGGGTCATCCTGGTCGATGCCGATCCCTGCATGCGGCGCACGATCATCCAGGAACTGCTGGCCGACCACCGCATCCGCGTGGTGGGTGAGGCCGACAGCCTCGCCACGGGCCGGCGGCTCGTCACGCAAGCCGACTTCGATGTGCTCATCCTGGATGTGCGGCTGGGCGATGGCTATGGGCTGGAGCTCATCAAGGCCGCGAAGAAGCATCGCGGCACGATCGAGGTCATCGTGCTTTCCGCGCTGGACGACGAAAGCCAGATTCTCCAGGCCTTCGAGTCGGGGGCTTCGGGCTACCTCGTCAAGAACTCCTGGTTCCGCGACATGGCGCAGTCCGTGCTGCAGGTCGTCAATGGCGGCGCCGCGATCTCGCCCGATCTGGCGCGCCGAGTCCTGCTGAAGCGTTTGTCGGAAGACCTGCCGAAGGCGGCGCCCGCGTATGATCCGATCGAGGACGTTCTCTCGGCGCGCGAGCGCCAGGTGCTGAAGCTGGTCGCGGCAGGCCAGGTCAACCAGGACATCGCATCGACGCTGTCGATCAGCAACGAGACGGTCAGCGCGCACATCAAGAGCATCTTCCGCAAGCTCAACGTCCACACACGCGCCCAGGCCGTGAATTTCGTGGCGCGCCAGAACCTGCACTGACTTCCCGTCCGCCGTTGCACGACGGCGGCGTGCAGGGCTGCGCCAACCCGGAGCATCGGGAGGAAAAAGAAGAAGGGAGGTTGACGAGCCTTACCCCCGGCACTGACTCCACAGTTAGGGCTGCTTGGTTCCCCACCTGACCCGTTTGGCCGCTTCACCATGCGGGGAGGCCCGTCAGCCGCTATTGTAGGCGAGCAGACCCAAGGCTTCGGGTCTGCAAGGTTTTGCGGGTGCAATTCCTGTGTTCGAAGTTCCGTGTATATCGGACGGCGGCCCCGGCACCCGGGAGGCGGCCCTTAGAATCCCCGCATGTCCTATCTCGTGCTCGCCCGCAAGTACCGTCCCAAGACCTTCTCGCAGATGGTGGGCCAGGAGCACGTGGTGCAGGCGCTCACGAATGCGCTCAACACGCAGCGGCTGCACCACGCCTACCTGTTCACCGGCACCCGCGGCGTGGGCAAGACCACGGTCTCGCGCATCCTGGCCAAGTCGCTGAACTGCCAGGGCCCGGACGGCAATGGCGGCATCACGGCCACGCCCTGCGGCGTGTGCCAGGCCTGCACCGACATCGACAGCGGCCGCTTCGTCGACTACACCGAGCTCGACGCCGCCTCCAACCGCGGCGTGGACGAGGTGCAGAGCCTGCTCGAGCAGGCGGTCTACAAGCCGGTGCAGGGCCGCTTCAAGGTCTTCATGATCGATGAAGTGCACATGCTGACCAACACCGCGTTCAACGCGATGCTCAAGACGTTGGAAGAGCCGCCCGAGTACCTCAAGTTCGTGCTGGCCACCACCGATCCGCAGAAGGTGCCGGTGACGGTGCTGTCGCGCTGCCTGCAGTTCAACTTGCGGCCGATGGCGCCCGAGACCGTGCTCGAGCACTTGGTGGGTGTGCTGCAGGCCGAGGGCGTGGCCGCGGACACGCAGGCCCTGCGCCTGCTGGCGCGTGCTGCGCGCGGCTCGATGCGCGACGCGCTGTCGCTGACCGACCAGGCCATCGCCTTCGGCAGCGGCACGCTCGAAGAGGCCGCGGTGCGTCAGATGCTGGGCAGCGTGGACCGCTCCTACGTGTTCCGCCTGATCGACGCGCTGGCGCAAGGTGACGGCAAGACGGTGGTGGAGACCTCCGAGGCCCTGCGCCTGAACGGCCTGAGCGCGGCCTCCACGCTGGAGGAAATGAGTTCGGTGCTGCAGCGCATGGCCGTACTGCAGGCCGTGCCCGGCATGGGCGCCGACGACGCCGACCCCGAGGCGGCCGAGACCGCGCGCCTGGCTCAGGCGATGCCGGCCGACGAAACCCAGCTGCTCTACAGCCTGTGCCTGCACGGCCGCGCCGAGCTGGGCCTGGCCCCCGACGACTATGCGGCGCTGACCATGGTGCTGCTGCGGCTGCTGGCCTTCAAGCCGGCGAATGCGCAGCGTAGCGCCGCCGCCGTGGAAAAAAAAACTCTGACGCCGGCTGAGCCCGCCGTTTCCCGGCCCGCTGCCGCGCCCCGCGTGCCGCCGCCGGTGCAGGAAGCGCCGCCCGCGGCCGTGGCGGCCCCGGTGCCGGTGTCGGCGGAGGTGCGGCCCGAGCCCGCGGCACCGGCTCCGGCCGCCGCAGCGCCCCGCACCGTGATTTCAGAGGAAAAACCGCCTGAGGTCCAGGCGCAGCGGTCATCGGGTGCTACCAATTTCGTAGCAATTCCGGTGCGCGTGCAGCCCGAGCCCACCGCGCGCACCGAGCAGCGCGTGGAGCGCGCCGCGCCGGCCGCGCCCGCCACGGACTTCACGCCCACCGAGGAAGGCGACTTCTGGCACGCCACGGTGCAGCAGCTGGTGGAGGCCGAAGCCATCACCGCGCTGGTGCGCGAGCTGGCGTTGCAGTCGCAACTGGTGGCGCGCGACGCGGGCGAGGGCGCCTCGCACTGGCTGCTGCGCGTCGAGCGCTCGTCGCTCGACCAGCCCGTCAGCCGCGAACGGCTGCAGGCGGCGCTGCGCAACGCCGGCCATGATGTGAAGATCGGCGTCGAAGTGGGCGCCGTGACCGACTCGCCGGCGCGCCGCAACGCCGCCGCGCAGGCCGAGCGGCAGCGCGCCGCCGAGGAAATCATCCTGAACGATCCGTTCGTGCAGCAGATGGTGCGTGAATACGGTGGGAAAATCGTGCCAGGCAGCATCAAATCCATTCAGAACCCATAAAGGACCTTCCATGTTCAACAAAGGACAACTCGCCGGCCTCATGAAGCAGGCCCAGGCCATGCAGGACAACCTCAAGAAGGCGCAGGAAGAACTGGCCTTCGTCGAGGTGACTGGCGAATCCGGCGCCGGTCTGGTCAAGGTCACCATGACCTGCAAGCACGACGTCAAGCGCATCACCATCGACCCGAGCCTGCTGGCCGACGACAAGGACATGCTCGAAGACCTGGTGGCCGCCGCCTTCAACGCGGCCGTGCGCAAGGCCGAGGAAACCTCGCAGGAGAAGATGGGCAAGCTCACCGCGGGCATGCCCGGCCTGCCTGGCGGCATGAAATTCCCGTTCTAGTGGCACACCCCCAGGCTGCGCTTCGCTGCGCCTCCCCCCTTGCAGGGGGCGACACCCGCGGCCCGGCAAAGCCGGTTCCGCGGTGTCCGCACGAAAGCCTGTGGCCGTGATGGGCTTGATCCGCCATGTCTAACGCCAATTCCCTCGACGCGCTGATCCAGGCGCTGCGGCGCCTGCCTGGCGTGGGGGTGAAGTCGGCCTCGCGCATGGCGTTCCACCTGCTGCAGCACGACCGCGAGGGCGCGCTGCACCTGTCGCAGGCGCTGCGGCAGGCCACCGACAGCGTGCGGCACTGCGCGCTGTGCCACACCTTCACCGAGGCCGAGGTCTGCGTTACCTGCCTGGACCCGCAGCGCGATGCGGCCAAGCTGTGCGTGGTGGAGACGCCGGCCGACCAGTCGGCGGTGGAGCGCACTGCCGCCTACAAGGGCCGCTACTTCGTGCTGATGGGCAAGCTCAGCCCGCTGGACGGCATCGGCCCCAAGGACATCGGCCTGCAGAAGCTGTTCGACCGCGCGACCGACGGCGTGGTCCAGGAAGTGATCCTGGCCACCAACTTCACGGCCGAAGGCGAGGCCACCGCGCACGTGATCGGCGAGGCGCTGAGAAGCCGCGGCCTGCAGGTCACGCGGCTGGCGCGCGGCGTGCCCGTGGGCAGCGAGCTGGAGTACGTGGACCTCGGCACCATCGCGCATGCGCTGGTCGATCGGCGCTAAGGCCACGCGCGGGGCGGCAGAAAATTCTGCTACAGTTTTGATAGCTGCCGGCGTCCACAGCGTGCGGACCTCCGGCACGAAACCTTCAACATGATGCCTGCCATGACCTCCACCCACTTCACCATCGCCTACTGGTGCGTTCTGATCGCCGCCGTGCTGCCCATCGTCTGCGCGGGCCTGGCCAAGTACGGCGCCGTGGGGACGCCGCGGCGCGAAGGCGGCTTCGACAACAGCGACCCGCGCGGCTGGCTGGCCCGGCAGACCGACTGGCGCGCCCGCGCCAATGCGGCGCAGGCCAACGGCTTCGAGAGCCTGCCGTTCTTCATCGGCGCGGTCGTCATTGCGCATCAGCTCGGCGCGCCGCAGACGCAGCTCGACATCCTGGCCTTTGTTTACATTGTGTTGCGATTGGTCTACGTGATGATGTACGTGGCCGGCCTGCCCAGCCTGCGCACCCTCGTCTGGACGCTGGCCTTCGCGGTGAATGTGGGCATCCTGTTCGTCGGCTATCGCTGAGCCGCGCAGCTTACGTAAAAACCCGCACGGGGATGTTCCCGATGCGGGTTTTTTCATGCCTCACTAAGCTTCGAGGCAATCCGTCAAGAGAGAAGTCTTCCATGCAAAACATAACCTTCAATCGCAGGACGTTCGCATCGCTGGCCGCGCTCGGTGCCGCAGCCGTGGCCGTGCCCGCCTTGCGCGCGCAGCCCAAGCTCGAAAAAAGCAAGATCGCCATCGCCGTGGGCGGCAAGGCCGCGTTCTACTACCTGCCCCTCACCATCTCCGAACAGCTTGGCTATTTCAAGGCCGAGGGCCTCGATGTGGAGATCAGCGATTTCTCCGGCGGCGCGCGCGCGTTGCAGGCCGTGGTGGGCGGCTCGGCCGACGTCTGCTCGGGCGCGTTCGAGCACACCATCAACCTGCAGAGCAAGAACCAGTTCTTCCAGGCCTTCGTGCTGCAGGGCCGCGCGCCGCAGATCGCCCTGGGCATCTCCACCAAGGCCATGCCCAACTACAAGACGCTGGCCGATCTCAAGGGCAAGAAGATCGGCGTGTCGGCCCCTGGCTCGTCCACCAACATGGTGGCCAACCTCGTGCTGTCGCGCGCCGGCCTCAAGGCCAGCGACGTGAGCTACATCGGCGTCGGCACCGCCGCCGGTGCGCTGGCCGCGCTGCGCTCGGGCCAGATCGACGCCATGAGCAACACCGACCCGGTGATGACCATGCTCGAACAGAAGGGCGACGTGAAGATCGTCAGCGACACGCGCACGCTCAAGGGCACGCTCGACGTGTTCGGCGGCTCCATGCCGGCGGCCTGCCTGTACGCCTCGACCGAGTTCATCCAGAAGAACCCCAACACCTGCCAGGCGCTGGCCAATGCCATCGTGCACGGCCTCAAGTGGCTGCAGACCGCCGGTCCGAGCGACATCATCAAGACCGTGCCCGAGTCCTACCTGCTGGGTGACCGCGCGCTGTACCTGGCCTCGTTCAACAAGGTGCGCGAGGCGATTGCGCTGGACGGCCTGGTGCCCGACGATGGCCCCAAGACCGCGCTCAAGGCGCTGGCCAGCTTCGACAACACGGTCAAGGCCGACAAGATCGACCTGGCCAAGACCTACACCAACGAATTCGCCCGCCGCGCCAAAGAGAAATTCAAGGCCTGAGCGCGTTCGAGCGCTACCCAGGCCCTAAACTCGGCCCATGTCCGAATTCGCACTCGAACTCCTCAACATCAGCGTCACCTTCCGCTCGAAGGAGGACAAGAGCCAGCGCTACACCGCGGTGGCCGACACCACGTTGCGCATCCGCGCCGGTGAGTTCGTCTCGGTGGTCGGCCCCACGGGCTGCGGCAAGTCCACGCTGCTGAACATCGGCGCCGGCTTGCTGGAGCCTTCCTCGGGCGAGGTGAAGGTGTTCGGCCAGCCGCTGCAGGGCATCAACGCGCGCGCCGGCTACATGTTCCAGACCGAGGCGCTGATGCCCTGGCGCAGCGCCATCGACAACGTGATGGTCGGCCTGCAGTACCGCGGCGTGCCCGCCGCCAGGCCCAAGCCTGGCTCGAGCGCGTGGGCCTCGGCGAGTTCGGCGACCGCTATCCGCACCAGCTCTCGGGCGGCATGCGCAAGCGCACGGCGCTGGCGCAGACGCTGGCGCTCGACCCCGACATCATCCTGATGGACGAGCCCTTCAGCGCGCTCGACATCCAGACCCGCCAGCTCATGGAGAACGAGGTGCTCGACCTCTGGGCCGCCAGGAAGAAGGCCGTGCTGTTCATCACGCACGACCTCGACGAGGCCATCGCCATGAGCGACCGCGTGGTGGTGCTCTCGGCCGGGCCGGCGACGCACCCGATCGGCGAGTTCGGCATCGACTTGGCGCGGCCGCGCGACGTGGCCGAGGTACGCAACCAGCCGCGCTTCGTGGAACTGCACAGCCAGATCTGGGGCGTGCTGCGCGACGAGGTGCTCAAGGGCTACGCCCAGCAACTGAAGAAGGCGGCCTGACCATGTGGCGCGCCCTCAGGCTTTCCGACAAGAACCTGCGTTTCTGGCAGGTGGCCCTGCTGATCTTGATCCTGCTGGCCTGGCATGTCGCCTCGCGCAACCAGCAGGTCGCGTTCTTCATGGGCGAGCCGATCAAGGTGGCCGGCCGCATCTGGTCGTGGTTCCTGCCGTTCGGCTTCGGCGAGAGCCTGCTGTTTCCCGACGGCCTGCCGGGCAATGCCGACATCTACCTGCACCTGGGCGTGACGCTGCTGGAAACCGTGCTGGCCTTCGTGATCGGCACCGTGCTGGGCCTGGCCTGCGGCCTGTGGCTGGCGCTCACGCCCACGGCCAGCGCGCTGCTGGACCCCTACATCAAGGCCGCGAATTCGATGCCGCGCGTGATCCTCGCGCCGATCTTCGCGCTGTGGTTCGGCCTGGGCATCTGGAGCAAGGTGGCGCTGGCGGTGACGCTGGTGTTTTTCATCGTGTTCTTCAACGTCTACCAGGGCGTGAAGGAGGTCAGCCCGGTGGTGCTGGCCAATGCCCGCATGCTGGGCGCCAACCAGAGCCAGCTGCTGCGCACGGTCTACCTGCCCAGCGCCACGAGCTGGGTGTTCTCCAGCCTGCACACCTCGGTGGGCCTGGCGTTCGTGGGGGCGGTGGTGGGCGAGTACCTGGGCTCGGCGCGCGGCGTGGGCTACCTGATCCTGCAGGCCGAGGGCACCTTCGACGTCAACACCGTGTTCGCCGGCATCGTGGTGCTGACCGCCTTTGCGCTGGTGCTCGACGGCATCGTCGGCAAGCTCGAAAAACGGCTCATGAAGTGGCAGCCCCGGCAGGGCGAGACCGAAAAGCTCTGAACTCTGAAGCCTGTCAGGCCTCGCCGGCGAGCAGCCGCCTGAAGTGGATGGCGACCGGCGCAAGCGCGCGGTCGACCCGGGTGATCAGGCAGACCGGCGGCACGCGCACCGGCAGTTCCAGCGGCAGCACGCGCAGCACGCCCAGGCGGGCGTAGTGCGCGGCCAGCGAGGCCGGCATCACGGCCGCCATGTCCGAGGCTTCGAGCAGGGCGGTGGTCACGATGGTGGACGCCGTCTCGGTGATGTTGAGCCGCGCGTGGATGCCGGCTTCGCGCAGCGCGGCCTCGAAGCGCACGCGCTGCGGCGATCCCGGCGGCTGCAACACCCACGACCACTGCGCCATGTCTTCCAGCGTGACCGAGGCGCGCTCCAGCACGGGGTGGCCGGCCCCGACCACCACCACCTGCAGTTCGTCGAGCAGCGGGATGCAGGAGAACTCCTCGGCGCTGTGGCCGTCGGTGAGCCGGCCCAGCATCAGGTCCACGTCGCCGCGGCCCAGTTGCGCGAGCATCACGTCGCTGGTCTCCACCACCACCGAGACCGCCACCTGCGGATGGCGCCGCCGGTACTCGATCAGCGCAGGGGTGAGCAGTTCGGGCACGGCGCCCGGCACGCTGCCGATGCGCAGGGCGCCGTGCAGGCCGGAGCGCAGCGCCTGCATCTCCTCGCGTGCGCCGCCAAAGTCCGTCAGCACGCGCTTGGCGTAGCGGATCAGCACCTCGCCGTAGGCCGTGGGCTCCATGCCGCGCGCCAGCCGCTCGAACAGGCGCTCATCCAGCGCGTCCTCGAGCTGCAGCAGCAGCTTGGTGGCGGCCGGCTGGCTGATGTTCATGGCCGCGGCGGCGCGCCCGAGGTTGCGCTGCGTGTCCAGCAGTGCCAGCAGCATCAGCTGGCGCGGGCGGACGCGCAGCAGCAGGGACAGGTCGGCGGAGGGGGCGGGCATGCGGGGTGGAGAGGCGGTGCTTGATATACAAATGTATATGGTTTCCTGGCGAAACGGGATTGGAAAGACGCTCGATTCCCCCGTACCCTTGCCGGCAGCCCTGCATGCACAGACCGGGCGGCATATACCTACAGGAGATAACACCCATGGTTTCATTTGCGCGGCTTCAACGGCGGGCCTGGTTTGCCTGCATGCTGGCCGGCTTCGGCCTGGCGGCGCAGGCCCAATCCCCATCCCCGGCGGACAAGCCCGTGCGCATCATGGTCGGGGCCTCGCCCGGCGGCGGCACCGACATCCTCGCGCGCGTGCTGGCCGAGAAGTTCGCGGGCGGGCTGCGGCAGCCCGTGGTGGTGGAAAACCGGCCCGGTGCTTCCAACACCATCGCGGCCGACATGACGGCCCACGCGCAGGCCGACGGTTCGACGCTGCTGCTGGCCACCAACACCGGGCAAGCGGTGGCGCCGCACCTGCTCAAGCTCAAGTACGACCCGCTCAAGGACCTGCAGCCGATCGGCCTGGTGGCGGTGATGCCGAACGTGCTCGTGGTCTCGGCCAGCGGGCCCTACAAGACAGTGCGCCAGTTGGCGCAGGCGATGGCCGAGAAGCCGGGCTCCTTCAAGTACGCCTCCTCGGGCGTGGGCAGCACGCAGCACATCGGCGGCGAGGCTTTCAACCTCAGCACCGGGCTGAAGTCGATCCACGTGCCCTACAAGGGCAGCAGCGCCGCGCACATCGACATCATCGCGGGCGAGGTGGACATGATGTTCGACTCCACCTCGTCGGCCATGGGGCAGATCAAGGGCGGCAAGTTCCGGGCGCTCGCGGTGACCTCGCCCCGGCGCTCCGCCGAGCTGCCGGACACGCCGACGCTGGCCGAGGAGGGCGTGCGCGGCGCCGATGTGTCCACCTGGTACGGCCTGTTCACGACGGCCGGCGCCCCGAAGGCCGCCGTCGAGCGCCTGAGCGCCGAGCTCACGCGCACGCTCAGGCTGCCCGAGGTCCAGGCCCGCATCAAGGACCTGGGCGGCGAGATCAGCATCCTGACGGTGGAGCAGTTCGCCGACATGAACAAGGCCGAGTACGAGCGCTACGGCAGGCTCGTGCGCGAAGCCGGCATCAAGGCCGAATGAGGCCCATCCCCCTGACCTCCCAAGAATAACCAAGGACCTGCATCCATGACGACGCAACGACCCCGCCTGGCGGTGCTGCTGGGCGACCCGGCGGGCATCGGCCCCGAGATGGCCGTCAAGCTGCTGGCGCGGCCGCATAACCTGGAGGCGGCCGATGTGCTGCTGATCGCCGACCCCGCCGTGCTCGCGCAGGGCCAGCGCATCGCGGGCGTGCAGCTCGATGCGCTGGCCGCCGGCGATCTGGAGCATTTGCGCCTGGCGCCGGGCCGCGTGTCGCTGCTGGCGCAGGACTGGATGGGCGGGCGCGAGCCGGTGCTGGGCGAGTCCAACGCCGAATCGGGCCGGGCCTCGTTCCAGGCGCTGGCGCTGGCGACCGAGGCCGCCCGGCGCGGCTGCGTGGACGGCATCCTGTTCGCACCGCTCAACAAGCATTCGCTGCGGCTGGGCGGGCTCACCCACGAGGACGAGCTGCGCTACATGCAGGAGCGCTTCGGCGTGACGGGCTTCGTCTGCGAGTTCAACCTCACGCAGCAGCTCTGGACCTCGCGCGTGACCTCGCACATTCCGCTGAAGGACGTGGCCGGCCAGATCACGCAGCAGGGCGTCTGCGACGCGGTGCGGATCATCGATGCGGCTCTGCGCCAGGCCGGCGTGGCGCATCCGCGCATCGCGGTGTCGGGCCTCAACCCGCACGCCGGCGACGGCGGCTCCATCGGCCGGGAAGAGATCGACGTCATCGCGCCGGCCGTACGCCTGCTGCAGGCCCAGGGGCTGGATGCGCGCGGGCCCTATTCGCCCGACACGGTGTTCATCGGCGCGCGGCGCGGCGACGTCGATGCCGTGGTGTCGATGTACCACGACCAGGGCCAGATCGCGATGAAGCTCATGGGGTTCGAGCAGGGCGTCACGCTGCACGGCGGGTTGCCGGTGCCCGTGGCCACCTCGGCCAGCGGCAGCGCCTTCGACATCGCGGGCCAGGGCCTGGCCAACATCGAGGGCCTGCAGCAGGCCTTCAACCTCTGCGTGCGCATGGCCGCCGCGCAGCGTGGGCGGCAGCCCGCCATCGCCTGCGAGGAGGCCGCATGAACCGGCTCGACCTGGACGGCCAGTGCGCCGTCGTCACGGGTGGCGCGTCGGGCATTGGCCTGGCCATCGCCCGCCGGCTGCTTGCCAGCGGCGCCGCCGTCATGCTCTGGGATCGGGATGCCACGGCCCTGCAGGCGGCCGCACAGCCGCGGCTCACGGCCTGGCCGGTGGATATCACGGAAGCTGCTGCCGTGCGCGAGGCGGCGCTGCAGGCGGCGCAGGCGCTGGGCCGCATCGACATCCTGGTCAACAGCGCGGGCGTGACCGGCCCCAACGCGCCGGTGGCGGACTACCCACTCGGTGCCTGGCAGCAGGTGCTGCAGGTCAACCTGACGGGCACCTTCCTGTGCTGCCAGGCGGTGCTGCCGCAGATGCGGGCGCAGGGCTATGGCCGCATCGTCAACATCGCCTCGGTGGCCGGCAAGGAGGGCAACCCGAACGCCAGCGCCTACAGCGCGTCCAAGGCCGGCGTGATCGCGCTGACCAAGTCGCTGGGCAAGGAGCTGGCGACGCAGGGCATCAGCGTGAACTGCGTGGCACCGGCCGCGGTCGAGACGCCGCTGTTCGCGCAGATGTCGGCGCAGCACATCGACTACATGAAGTCCAAGATTCCGATGGGCCGCTTCGGCACCACCGACGAGGTGGCCGCGATGGTGGCCTGGCTGTGCACGCGCGAATGCTCGTTCAGCACCGGCGCGGCATTCGACCTGTCGGGCGGGCGCGCCACCTATTGAGCGCGGGCTTCAGCGCTTGACGACCCGCGTCGGCTTGCCGCCGCGCTTGGCGTAGCGCGCCGGCGACTTGGCGGGTGCCCGGGCGGTGGCCGTCTTGAGCTTGACCGGCAGGAACACCACGACCTGCTGGCCGGCGTGGAACGAGGACGTGGCCTTCACGTCGTTCCACTCAGCCACGCTGGCCGCGCTCAGCCGGTAGCGCTTGGCGATGCTGGCCACGGTGTCGCGCTTGCCGGCCTTCACCACGGTGCGGCGCGTGATGATTTCGGGCGCCAGGTTGAGCTGGCCGTTCTCGGCCACATGCTCGGTGACGTCGTCCTGCGTCTTGACGGAGCGCGGCACCAGCAGCGTGGAGCCGGTCTTGATGAGCATGCGCGGCGGAATGCTGTTGACGCTGCGCAGGTCGCCCTCGCTCATGCCGACGCGCCTGGCGGCCTCGCTCACGCTCATGGTGGCGGGCGCGGTCCAGGCCGTCCAGCTCGCGTACTGGCCCTGCGAGTAGGCCTCGAAATTGCGCTGGAACACGGCGGCGTTGTCCCAGGGCAGCAGGATCTGGGGCGTGCCGGCGGCCAGGATCACGGGCCGGTGGGCCGACGGGTTCAGCGCCTTGAAATCCTCGATCTTGACGTCGGCGAGCCGGGCCGCGAGCGCGACGTCGATGTCGCGCGTGACCAGCACGCTCTGGAAGTAGGGGTGGTTCTCGATCAGTGGCAGCTCGGCCCGGTAGCTCTGCGGGCTCGCCACGATGTTCTTCACGGCCTGCAGCTTGGGCACGTACAGGCGGGTTTCGGCCGGCATGTTGAGATCGGCGTAGCCGGTGCCGAGGCCGGCGCGCTGGTTGCGGGCGATGGCACGCCCCACGTTGCCCTCGCCCCAGTTGTAGGCCGCGAGCGCGAGCTGCCAGTCGCCGAACATGCCATACAGTTTCTGCAGGTAGTCCAGCGCCGCGCGGGTGGAGGCCAGCACGTCGCGCCGGTCGTCGCGGAACACGTTCTGCTTCAGGTCGAAATGCTTGCCGGTGCTGGGGATGAACTGCCACATGCCGGCGGCCTTGGCGCTGGAGACCGCCTGCGGGTTGAAGGCGCTCTCGATGAACGGCAGCAAGGCCAGCTCGCTCGGCATGCCGCGCCGCTCCAGCTCCTCGACGATGTGGAACAGGTACTTGCTGGAGCGCTCGGTCATGCGCTGGATGTAGTCGGGCCGCGAGGCATACCACTGCTCGCGGTCGCGCACCAGATCGCCCTCGAGGTTGGGCATAGCGAAGCCGCGGCGGATGCGCTCCCACAGGTCGGCCGGCGGGGCCAGCCGGGCCACGCCCAGGGATGCGGCCTCGGCGGCCGTGATCGGCTGCAGCGGGCCGCCGGGAATGATGGCGGGGCGCTGTGCGGTGGTGCCGGGGGGAGAGGAGGTGGGGGAAGCGAGGACGGGGGAGGGAACGGAGGAGGGGGTGCCGGTGCTGGCGCAGCCGGCCAGCCAGAGCAGTGTCGCCATGCAGGCGATGTGAAGCAGTTTCATTTGAACTCGTTTTTCCATTGGCGCAGGGCGGCAAACACGCCGACCTCGTCCTGCGCCGCGGACGGGTCGAAGCCCCGCGCGGCACGGATCACGCCGCGCTCGCGGGTGCGCAGGAAGGGGTTGATCTGCAACTCCAGCGCCATGCTCGACGGCAGAGTGGGTTGGTGGTTGGCCCGGACCACCTCGCACTGTGCGGCGTAATGGGCCAGCGCGGCATTGTCGGGCTCGACCGCGCGTGCGAACTTCAGGTTGCTCAGGGTGTATTCGTGGGTGCAGCAGACGCGGGTGTCGCCCGGCAGGGAGGCCAGCGCCGAGAGCGAGGCCAGCATCTGCGCGGGCGTGCCTTCGAACAGCCGGCCGCAGCCGCCGGAGAACAGCGTGTCGCCGCAGAACAGCAGCGGCGCGCCATCGAGGTTGGTGCAGTAGTAGGCGATGTGGCCTGCGGTGTGGCCGGGCACGTCGATCACTTCGAAGCTGAGGTCCAGCGCGGTCACGACGTCGCCGCCGGCGAGGCGGTTCAGCGGCTCTGGGATGCGTTCGCGCGCCGGCCCGTGGACCACGGCGCCGGTGGCGTCGCGCAGGGCATCCACGCCGCCGACATGGTCAGGGTGATGGTGCGTGACTAGAATCGCGTCCAGTTGCAGGCCATGGGCCTGCAGGGCATCGAACACGGGCTGCGCATCGCCGGGGTCTACCACCAGCGCCCGGCGTCCGTCGTGCAACATCCAGATGTAGTTGTCGGTAAAGGCGGGCAGCGGAATTAACTTCATGAGCGGTCAAATTATAGGTTTGCACGAGTGGTTTGAAACCCCTCCCGGGCGTTATCTGCTGGGTTGGGAGCAGGCGCAGTTCGACCGGGCGGTGGCCGACATCTTCGGCTACCACGCCCTGCAGCTCGGTTTGCCCGAGCTCGACGGCCTGCAGGCAAGCCGCATTCCGCACCGCTGGCTGGCCGCGCAGGACGCGCCGGCCTACGCGGTGCTGATGACCGATTTCGCCGCCCTGCCGTTCCCCGAGAGCAGCCTCGATCTGGTGCTGCTGCCGCATTCGCTGGAGCTGAGCGCCGACCCGCATGCCACGCTGCGCGAGGTCGAGCGGGTGCTGGTGCCCGAGGGCAAGGTGGTGATCTGCGGCCTCAACCCGACCAGCCTGTGGGGGCTGCGCCAGCGGCGCGCCAGGCTGTACCAGCGGCTGGGTTTCGGCGAGCTGTTCCTGCCCGACATGGGCGACTTCATCGGCTACTGGCGGTTGCGCGACTGGCTGCGGCTCTTGAGCTTCGAGGTGGAATCGGGCCGCTTCGGCTGCTACCGCCCGGCGGTGCGCAGCGAGCAGTGGCTGGAGCGCCTCGACTGGATGGACGCGGCGGGCGACCGCTGGTGGCCCATCTTCGGCGCCACGTACTTCGTGGTGGCGGTCAAGCGGGTGCGCGGCATGCGGCTGCTGGGGCCGGCCTGGAAATCTTCCAAGAGCATGGCGTCTGCTCCTGTTTCTGTAGCAAACAAAGTCCACCCGACAAGGACAAGCAAGGTAAATCGTTTTGAATCACATTGAAATCTACACCGATGGCGCCTGCAAGGGCAACCCCGGCCCGGGCGGCTGGGGCGTGTTGCTGAAATCCGGCGCCACCGAAAAGGAGCTGTTCGGCGGCGAGCTGGGCACCACCAACAACCGCATGGAAATGACGGCCGTGATCGAGGCCCTGCTGGCGCTCAAGCGCCCCTGCGAGGTGACGCTGCACCTGGACAGCCAGTACGTGCTCAAGGGCATCACCGAGTGGCTGCCGGGCTGGAAGGCCAAGGGCTGGCGCACCGCGGCCAAGCAGCCGGTGAAGAACGCCGACCTGTGGCAGAAGCTCGACGCGCTGGTCGCCTCGAGCGGCCACAAGATCGACTGGCGCTGGGTCCGCGGGCACGCGGGCGACCCTGGCAACGAACGCGCCGACGCCCTGGCCAACATGGGCGTGGAGCGGGCGCTCGGGCGCCGGTGAGCGGCTGCCGTGCCGGTGCGGCGGCCGAATGTAAAGACTTCGTAAAGGCGGCCGAAAATGGGCCGGCGAAGGCGCCGACCTAGGGGCTTTGCGCATGCCACGGACACCGGCTGCTGATACATTGGCAGGTTGGTTGTTACATTCAACCGATTCCTCACGCATCAACTCCAAGTCGTTGTCTTCTTCATGGCATCCAAAGCAATCTATTCCGTCGTGGCCGTCGTTGGCATCGCGGCTGCCTCCGGCGCCGCCTGGTGGTATCAGAACAAGCCCGCGGCCGCGCCGGCCGCCAGCGGCCCGGGTCCGGCCGCCGTCGGCGCCCAGGGGCCGGCCAGCGCGCCGGGGGGCGGCCGTGCGCCGCTGGTGGAAGCGGCCCGCGTGGAAACCATGAGGCTGGCGGATGACGCCCAGGCCGTGGGCAGCCTGCGCTCGCGCCAGAGCGTGGTGCTGCGCCCGGAGGTCAGCGGCCGCATCACGCAGCTCAACTTCCGCGACGGCGACCGCGTGCGCAAGGGCCAGCTGCTGGTGCAGTTCGACGACCAGCTGCCGCTGGCGCAGGTGCAGCAAAGCCAGGCCGAGCTGTCGATCGCGCAGGCCAACCACAAGCGCAACCAGGACCTGGTGGCGCAGAGCTTCATCAGCCAGCGCTCGGTCGACGAAAGCGCGGCCAACCTGGAGGTGGCGCAGGCCAAGCTGGCGCTGGCCAAGGCCACCGCGGCGCGGCTCAGGATCGTGGCGCCGTTCGACGGCATCGCCGGCATCCGCACGGTCAACGTGGGCGACTACCTGAAGGACGGCTCCGACATCGTCAACGTCGAGGACATCGAGGCCATCTACGTCGACTTCCGGCTGCCGGAGCGTTTTCACACCAAGGTGCGCAAGGGCCAGAAGGCCATGGTCGACATCGACGCGCTGCCCGGGCGCAAGTTCACGGCGATGGTCCAGGCGATCGACCCGCTGCTCGACGCCAACGGCCGCTCGGTCGGCATCCGCGGCTGCATCGACAACCGCCAACTCCAGTTGCGCCCCGGCATGTTCGCGCGCGTGACCTCGGTGTTCGGCGAGCGCGAGCGCGCCAAGGTGATTCCCGAGGAAGCCATCGTGCCGCAGGGCGGGCGCCAGTTCGTGCTCAAGCTCAAGCCCGGGCCCGATGCCGACACCCGCACCACCCAGCGCGTGGAGGTCAAGGTCGGCATCCGCCGGCCCGGCCGCGTGGAAATCGTCGAGGGGCTGGAAGAGGGCGACAGCATCATCATCGCGGGCCAGCAGCGCGTGCAGCGCGATGGCACCGTGGTGCGCGTGGCGGAGCTGAGCCGGGCTGAGCCGGCGCGCCCGGGCGGCGGCAATGCGCCCGCGCCCTCTGCGCCTGCGGCACCCGCCGCGGCGGCCGCGGCCGCTTCTGCCCCAGTGATGGTGCCCGCGGCCCTGCCAGTGGCGCAGGCTCCGGCCAGCGGCCCGAATCCGTGCCTGACGGTGGCCGCCGACACGGCCCGCGGCCGCGGCGCCTCGGAAGGCGCGCCGCGCGGGCCGCGCGGCACGGGCCGCCTTCCCGCCTGAACGTGACCGTCCCCAGTTTCCGGAGAGCCCCGCATGCAGCTCGCTGAAGTTTCCATCCGCCGGCCGGTGTTCGCCACCGTGCTGTCGCTGCTCATCGTGCTGATCGGCGCGGTGAGCTTCAACCGCCTGTCGGTGCGCGAATATCCCAAGATCGACGAACCCGTCGTCACCGTGAGCGTCAAGTACGCCGGGGCCTCGGCCGAGGTGATCGAGTCGCAGGTCACCAAGCCGCTGGAGGACTCGATCGCCGGCATCGACGCGGTGGACGTGATCACCTCGATCAGCCGCGCCGAGCAGAGCCAGATCTCGGTGCGTTTTCGCCTGGAGAAGGATGCCGATGCCGCCGCGGCCGAGGTGCGCGACCGCACCTCGCGCGTGCGCAACCGCCTGCCGCAGGCGATCGACGAGCCGGTGATCGCCAAGGTCGAGGCCGACGCCTTCCCCGTGATCTGGCTGGCCTTCACCAGCGACACGATGAGCCCGCTGCAGATCAACGACTTGGTCAACCGCATCGTCAAGCCGCGCCTGCAGACCGTGACCGGTGTGGCCGACGTGCGCATCTTCGGCGAGCGCAAGTACGCCATGCGCGTCTGGCTCGATGCCGACAAGCTGGCCGCCTACCGCCTGAGCACGCAGGACGTGGAAGACGCGATCCGGCGCAGCAACCTGGAGCTGCCGGCCGGGCGCATCGAGTCGCAGCAGCGCGAGTTCAGCGTGACCTCGCAGACCGACCTGATCCGGCCCGGCCAGTTCGCCGAGATCGTGGTCAAAAACGTCAACGGCTTTCCGGTCAAGGTGCGCGACGTGGCCCGGGTGCAGGAGGGCGCGGCCGACGAGCGCAGCTCGGTGCGCCTGAACGGCCGCGAGGCGATCTCGGCCGGCGTGATCCGCCAGGCCACGGCCAATCCGCTGCAGCTCTCGCAGGGCGTGCGCGAGATGATCCCCAAGCTCAAGCTCGACCTGCCGGGCGACATCAACATCGACATCGCCAACGACAACTCGCAGTTCATCGACCGCTCGGTGAAGAACGTGTACCACACCATCGGCGAGGCCATCGTGCTGGTGGCGCTGGTGATCTTCGTGTTCCTGCGCACCTTCCGCGCCTCCATCATCCCGATCGTCACGATTCCGGTGAGCCTGGTGGGCACCTTCGCGCTGATGGCGCTGGCCGGCTTCACCATCAACACGCTCACGCTGCTGGCGCTGGTGCTGGCCATCGGCCTGGTGGTGGACGACGCCATCGTGATGCTGGAGAACATCTTCCGCCACATCGAGGAGGGGCTCGACCCGTTCTCGGCCGCCATCAAGGGCGCGCGAGAGATCGGCTTCGCCGTGGTCACCATGACGCTGACGCTGGTGGCGGTGTATGCGCCGCTGGCCTTCACGCCGGGGCGCACCGGGCGCCTGTTCGTGGAGTTCGCGCTGGCGCTGGCCGGCGCGGTGGTGGTGTCGGGCTTCGTGGCGCTCACGCTCACGCCGATGATGTGTTCGCTGCTGCTCAAGCACAACCCCAAGCCCAACCTGTTCGACCGCTCGATGGAGCGTTTCCTGACGGCGCTGTCCGACGGCTACGGCCGCGTGCTGCGCTGGGTGGTGACGACGCGCTACCAGCCGCGGCCCGGCGAAAGCGGCGCGGGGCTGGCGCTCAAGCGCTTCTTCCTGCAGGCGCGCTGGCTCGTGATCGGCATGATGCTGTGCAGCGCGCTGGCCATCTACCTGGTGCTGCCGACCATGAAGCAGGAGCTGTCGCCGCTGGAAGACCGCGGCACCATCCTGGCCACCGTGAACGCCCCGGACGGCTCGACGCTCGACTACACCAACCGCTATGCCAAGGCGCTGGAGGCCATGGGCCAGCAGTACCCCGAGTTCGACCGCATCTTCGGCAACGTGGGCAATCCCACGGTGTCGCAGGCCAGCGTGGTCTACCGCACGGTGGACTGGGAAGACCGCAAGCGCAGCACGCTGGAGCTGGCGCGCGAGCTCCAGCCCAAGTTCAACGCGCTGCCCGGCGTGTCGGCCTTCACCATCACGCCGCCGTCGCTGGGCCAGGGCTTTCGCGACCGGCCGCTGAACTTCGTGATCCAGACCTCCGACAGCTACCAGAACCTGAACCTGGTGACGCGGCAGTTCCTCGACGAGATCGCCAAGAACCCGGGCATCGTCTCGCCCGACGTGGACCTGCGGCTGAACAAGCCCGAGCTGCGTATCGACGTCGACCGCGAGAAGGCGGCAGACATGGGCGTCGGCGTGGACGTGGTGGCCAAGGCGCTCGAAACCATGCTGGGCGGCCGCCAGGTGACGCGCTACAAGCGCGACGCCGAGCAGTATGACGTGATCGTGCAGACCCAGGCCACCGGCCGCACCACGCCCGAGGACATCGACGGCATCTACGTGCGCGGGCGCAGCGACACCATGATTCCGCTGTCGGCCCTGGTCAAGGTGCGCGAGAGCGTGTCGCCGCGCGAGCTCAACCACTTCGGCCAGCGCCGCTCGGTTTCCATCACCGCCAACCTGGCGCCCGACTATTCGCTGGGCGAGGCGCTCAAGTTCATGGACGCCACCGCCGCCAAGGTGCTCAAGCCCGGCTACAGCACCGACCTCAACGGCACCTCGCGCGAGTTCAAGAACTCGCAGGGCGCGCTGGCCATCGTGTTCGTGCTGGCGCTGCTGTTCATCTTCCTGGTGCTGGCCGCGCAGTTCGAGAGCTTCGTCGATCCGCTGGTGATCATGCTGTCGGTGCCGCTGTCGATGATCGGCGCGCTGCTGGCGCTCAAGTGGGCGGGCGGCTCGCTCAACGTGTACTCGCAGATCGGCCTGATCACGCTGGTGGGCCTGATCACCAAGCACGGCATCCTGATCGTGGAGTTCACCAACCAGCTGCGAGAGCACGGCATGGAAATGACCGATGCACTCATCAAGGCCTCGGCGCAGCGCCTGCGCCCGATCCTGATGACCACCGGCGCCATGGTGCTGGGAGCGATCCCGCTGGCGCTGGCTCGCGGCGCCGGGGCCGAGAGCCGCATGCAGATCGGCTGGGTGATCGTGGGCGGCATGTCGCTGGGCACCTTGCTCACCATCTTCGTGGTGCCCACCATGTACTCGTTCTTCGCGCGCCAGGCCGTGCCAGGCGCCAAGACGGCCGAGGCCAGGGAGACGCCCGAGGGGCTGCATCTGCCGCAGGATTACGTGGCCAAGTGAGGGGGGCGGGGCTGGCGGGGAGCCGTCAGCCTGTTTTCTGCGGGATTTCTGAGTGAAATTGGTCGGATGTCCTTGTGCTGCGGTTGTTTCTTGCTATTGATTCAGGAGTTCTTTGCTCTTTGTCTTGGGCGGCTGGTTCGCCTGCAAGCCGGGTCTCGGCCCGGCGGCCGACTCACTTTCTCTTGCTTCGCCAAGAGAAAGTAAGCAAAGAGAAGGCGAGCCGGGTTCGTCGGCCCTGCGCTTCGCTTCGGGCACGCTGCGCTACTCGGGCCGGGCGGGAGGCTCAGAAACTCGCCCTGCGGGCTCAAACATCTTCGCCTCTTTTCCCGCCCACCCCTGCGTTGCTCGCCTCCTCACAACGGCGGGGGGAACCAACTCCCCCTCTCATTGACAGGACGCGCCATGGCGCGTTCTTGTGGGCTTGGTTTTTGTCTTTCTCCCCCACGCCGTCCTGGCATGGCCGAGCAGCGCAGCGGCAGGTGGATCAGGGCTGGCGTTGTTTGAGCGAAGCGAGTTTAGCCAGACCCCACCTGGCGCGAGCAGCGCAGGGAACCCCGCAGGGGCCATGACTGCGGCTCGCCTTTCTTTTGCTTACTTTTCTTTGGCGAAGCAAAGAAAAGTGAGTCGCCTGCCGGGGCGAGTCCCGGCCTGCAGGCGAACCAGCCCCCCAAGACAAAGAGCAAAGAACTCCTGAATCAATAGCAAGAAACGACCGCAGCACAAGGACATCCGGCCGATTCGCCTCGAAATCAGCCAATTCAAGACTCAGCCAAGCCCCATCCTCAGATCACCCCATCGAACATCATCACATCAACCAGATCGCCCGCGGCCACGGAGCCCTGGCCGTGGTGCAGCACGATCAGCCCGTTGGCCTGCACCATGGAGCTGAGCACGCCCGAGCCCTGGTTGCCGGTGATGCCGACCTGCAGGCTGCCGTCGGCCGCCGTGCTCACGGTGCCGCGCTGGTACTCGGTGCGGCCCGGCTTCTTGCGGATGCCGGTGCTGCTGCGGGCCCTGAGCAGCGGAGGCGTTTCGGCCCGGGCGCCCATCATGCGCAGCAGGGCAGGGCGCACGAACGCGAGGAAGGTCACCATCACCGCCACCGGGTTGCCGGGCAGGCCGAAGAGGATGGCCCCCGCGCTGCCCGCTTCGCCAGGGTCGCGGCCCGCCGCCGCCGGGAGGCGGCCCACCGCCATCGGCCGGCCCGGGCGCATGGCGATGCGCCAGAACGCCACGTCGCCGAGCTTCTTCATCATGGCGCGGGTGTAGTCGGCTTCGCCCACGCTCACGCCGCCGCTGGTGATGATGGCGTCGGCCTGCTGCGCGGCCTGCGTGAAGGCGGCTTCCAGCCGCGCGGGGTCGTCGCGCACCACGCCGAGGTCGACGATGTCGCAGCCCAGCCGCGTGAGCAGGCCGAACACGGTGTAGCGGTTGCTGTCGTACACCGCGCCTTCGCGCGGCGCCTCGCCCAGGCTCAAGATCTCATCGCCGGTGGAAAAGTAGGCCACGCGCAGGCGCCGCGCCACCGGCACCGTTGCCAGCCCCAGGCTGGCCAGCAGCCCCAGCGCCGCGGGCGTCAGGCGCTCGCCCTGGCGCAGCGCCGGCTGGCCCGCCATGAGGTCTTCGCCGCTCAGGCGCCGGTTGTCGCCGCGCTGCAGCAGCTTCGGCGGGATGCGGATGCGCTCGCCCTCGGCCTGGGTGAACTCCTGCGGCACCACGGTGTCGAGCCCGGCGGGCATGATGGCCCCGGTCATGATCTTCACGCACTCGCCGGCGGCAACCGTGCCCTGCCAGGCCTTACCGGCGAGCGCGGTGCCCACCACGGCCAGCGTGAGCGGCGCGTCGGCGGGGAGCTGGGCGCCGTCGAACGCATAGCCGTCCATGGCCGAGTTGTCGTGCGGCGGCACGCTGAACGGGGAGATGACGTCGCGCGCCAGCACCCGGCCCAGCGCGTCGAAGATGCCGACTTCCTCCACGCCGCCGACCGGCTCGACCAGGCGCGACAGGAACTCGTTGACGTCGTCGGCGCCCAGCGCCTGCGGGTCGTAGCCCTGCAGTTCGGCGGCGATCTGGGCGATGCTCTTCATCGGGTCTCCAGGGCGTGCAGTTCGGCCAGGGTGTTGGCGTTGAAGAAGGCCTTGGGGTCGTCCCCCGGCGCGTCGAAGGGCACGATCACGGTGCGGTGCTGCGCGGTCCAGGCGTCGATCTTGCGGCCACCGCCGTGCGTGAAGCGCACCAGGCTTTCGAGCAGCTCCACGCGCAGCAGGCAGAACACCGGCTGCGGGCGCAGCGGGCCGTCGTCCTCGCGCGCGCTGGCCATCGCGATCTCGGCGTCGTCGCGCGCCAGCGCCGCGGCCAGGCGCTCGGCCAGGTCGGTGGGGAACAGCGGCGTGTCGCACGGCACGGTGAGCAGGCAGCGGGTCTCGCAGCGCTCCAGCCCGGTCAGGAAGCCGGCCAGCGGCCCCGCGTAGTCGGCCAGCCCGTCGGGCCAGACCGGCGCGCCGAACGCCTCGTAGGCCGAGAGGTTGCGGTTGGCGTTGACCATCACCTCGCCCACCTGCGGCGCCAGCCGCATCAGCGTGTGCAGGGCCAGCGGCAGGCCGTTGAAGTTCTGCAGGCCCTTGTCCACCCCGCCCATGCGGGAGCCGCGCCCGCCGGCGAGCACGAGGCCGGTGATGTCCGAGGGGGCCATCGTCATCCTCCGATGTAGCTCATTTCGACGCGCCGCGCGCCGCCGGCCGCCTCGGGCGGCAGCGAGCCGCGCAGCTCCGAATAGCGGTCGTCGCGGCCCTGCCAGAGGTGGCCGATGGCCGAGGCGAGGTCGGCATCGCTGGCGCCGCCGCGGATCAGCGAGCGCAGGTCGTGCCCGCGCGTGGCGAACAGGCACAGGTAGAGCTGGCCTTCGGTGGTCAGGCGGGCGCGGTTGCAGTCGCGGCAGAAGGCCTGCGTCACGCTGCTGATGACGCCGATTTCTCCCGAGCCATCGGCGTAGGCCCAGCGCTCGGCCGTCTCACCCGGCGCGCTGTGGCCGAGCTGCACCAGCGGCATCGCGGCGTGGATCAGCCGGACGATGTCGGCCGAGGGCAGCACCTCGTCCATGCGCCAGCCGTTGGTGGCGCCCACGTCCATGTACTCGATGAAGCGCAGCACGATGCCGCTGCCCTTGAAGTGCCGCGCCATCGGCAGGATCTCGTGCTCGTTGGTGCCGCGCTTGACCACCATGTTGACCTTGATCGGGCCCAGGCCCGCCTCGCGCGCCGCGGCGATGCCGTCCAGCACCTCGGCCACGGGGAAATCGACGTCGTTCATGCGGCGGAACACCACGTCGTCCAGCCCGTCCAGGCTCACGGTCACGCGCTGCAGCCCGGCGGCCTTCAGGGCCTTCGCCTTGCGCGCCAGCAGCGAGCCGTTGGTGGTGAGCGTGATGTCCAGCGGCGCGCCGTCCGCCGTGCGCAGCGCGGCGAGCTGCTCGACCAGCACCTCGAGGTTCTTGCGCAGCAGCGGCTCGCCGCCGGTAAGCCGGATCTTGCGCACGCCGTGCGCGACGAACAGCCGCGCCACGCGCGTGATCTCCTCGAAGCTCAGCAGCGCGCCGTGCGGCAGGTAGGGGTAGTCCTTGTCGAACACTTCCTTGGGCATGCAGTAGCTGCAGCGGAAGTTGCAGCGGTCGGTCACGCTGATGCGCAAATCGTGCAGGGGGCGGCCCAGGCGGTCGGACAGCAGCCCGCTGGAGGCGACCGGCTGCGCCGGCACGCCGACGGGCAGCGCCGGGCGCGGCGCCGCCTGCGCAGCGGCGCGCTGATCGACCAGGGGAATGACGCGCTCGGCCATGGTGAGGATTGTGCCCGGGTCCGAAAGACCCGCCTGCCGGTGATCCAGGCTCAGACGCAGCGCGCGCCGTCCACCTCGATGCAGACGCCGCTGATGAACGAGGCCTCGTCGCTGGCCAGGTAGAGGCAGGCGTTGGCCACGTCCAGCGCGGTGGAGAAGCGCCCCAGCGGGATGGTGGCGAGGAACTTCGCCTTGCGCTCGTCGGTGAGCGGGCCGCCGGCGAACTCGGCCGCCAGGCCGGTGTTGGGGTTGAACACCGGGTTGATGCAGTTCACGCGGATGTTGTCGGGGCCCAGCTCGGCCGCGAGCGACTTGCTGGTGGTGATGACGGCGCCCTTGGAGCCGTTGTACCAGGTCAGGCCCGGACGCGGGCGCACGCCGGCGGTGGAGGCGATGTTGATGAAGCTGCCGCCTTGGTTGGCGCGGAACGCCGGCACCGCATGGACGGTGGCGAGGTAGATGCTCTTCATGTTCACGGCATAGCACTTGTCGAACTCGTCTTCCGACACTTCGAGCGCGGGGCGGTTGCGGTGCGTCCAGCCGGCATTGTTGACCATGGCATCGAGCTTGCCGTGGCGCTGCACGGCCGCGTCCACCAGCGCCTTGACGTCGGCGGATTTCGTCACGTCGGCTGCGAAGAACGAGGCATTGCCGCCGGCGCGCAGGATGGCCTCGACCACCTGTTCGCCGAGCGCGGCATTGATGTCGTTGACGATGACCTGGGCGCCTTCGGCCGCCAGCCGCTTCGCGATGCCTTCGCCGATGCCGCCGCCGGAGCCGGTGACGATGATGGATTTGTCCTTGACGCGCATGGTGTGGGGTCTCCTGGTGCTATTGAATAGATAGCAAGAAAGGTCCTCTGGACCTGGACTCTCGCCTGTTTTGATTGAAAATTTCGGGTAAAACGGGTCAGCCGTGCCGGATCGCCACGGTTTTCAGCGTGGTGAAGCCATAGAGCGCCTCGAAGCCCTTCTCGCGCCCGTAGCCCGATGACTTGACGCCGCCGAACGGCAGCTCCACGCCGCCGCCGGCGCCGTAGTTGTTGATGAACACCTGGCCGCTCTTCACGCGCTTGGCCATGCGGAACTGGCGCGCGCCGTCGCGCGTCCAGATGCCGGCCACCAGGCCGAACTGGGTGGCGTTGGCGAGCTCCACCGCATGGTCTTCGTCGCGAAAGCTCATCGCCGCCAGCACCGGGCCGAACACTTCTTCCTGCGCCAGCCGGTGCGTCACCGGCACGTCGCGCAGTAGGGTGGGGGCCTGGTAGTAGCCGGTCTCGGGCGCCTCGTCGACGATCTGGCCCTGCGCCACCATCGGGATGTTGGCGACCTGGGCATCGCTCAGGAAGTCCCACACGCGCTGCTGCTGGCTGGCGCGGATCAGCGGGCCGACGTCCAGGTCCAGGGTGGCCGGGCCCACGCGCAGGTTCTCGAAGGCCTGGCCCAGGCGCTCCAGCAGGGGCTCGTAGATGGCCTGGTCGACCAGCAGGCGCGAGCCGGCCGAGCAGGTCTGGCCGGCGTTCTGCACGATGGCGTTGATGACCATGGGGATGGCCGCGTCGAGGTCGGCATCGGCGAAGAGGATCTGCGGGCTCTTGCCGCCCAGCTCCAGCGTGACCGGGCAATGGCGCTCGGCCGCCACCTGCTGGATCAGCGTGCCCACCTTGGGACTGCCGGTGAAGCTGATGTGGTCGATACCCTCGTGCCGCGCCAGCGCGTCGCCCACCTCGTGGCCGTAGCCGGTGACGATGTTGATGGCGCCCGCGGGGAAGCCGACCTCGGCCGCCAGCTGCGCCACGCGGATCAGCGACAGGCAGGCATCCTCGGCCGGCTTGACCACGCAGACGTTGCCCGCCGCCAGCGCGCCGCCCACGCTGCGCCCGAAGATCTGCATCGGGTAGTTCCAGGGAATGATGTGGCCCGTCACGCCATGCGGCTCGCGCCAGGTGAGCACGCTGTAGCCGTCCTGGTAGGGAATGGTCTCGCCGTGCAGCTTGTCGCAGGCGCCGGCATAGAACTCGAAGTAGCGCACCAGGGCCAGCGCATCGGCCTTGGCCTGCTTGGTGGGCTTGCCGCAGTCGCGCTGCTCGATCGCGGCCAGCTCTTCGGCATGCTCGGCCACCTTGGCCGACAGGCGCATCAGCAGCCGGCCGCGCTCGGCGGCGCTGAGCTTGCTCCAGACGGCGTCCAGGCACTGGCGCGCCGCGTGCACCGCGGTGTCGATGTCCTGCGCATTGCTGCGCTGCAGTTCGTCGAAGGGCAGGCCGTCGGAGGGGTCGATCACCGGGATCGTGCGGCCGGAGGTGGAGGGGATGGATGCGTTGGCAATGTAATTGAGCTGCATGGCAGCGATTGTCTCGCAAAGTCGCCGCGCGGGTGGCCTGCCGGCGAGCGCCCACCGGCCGCGCTCAGGCCAGTGCCGGCCGCGTTTTCCAGGCCAGCGCCAGGCCCGAGACGACGGCCAGCCCGAGCAGCACGGCCAGCAGGCCGGCCACGTCGCCCAGCGGCGCGCCCATCTGGTTCAGGCGCAGCGAGGCCTGGATGCCGGCGGTGCTGGGAAAGAGCCAGCGCAGCGCCTGCAGGGGCGCGGGCAGGGCCTCGGCCGGCCAGGAGAAGCCCGAGACGAAGGCCATCGGCAGCGCCGTGAACAGCAGCACCTGCAGGGCCCGCTCCCGGTTGCCGAACCAGACGCCGAGCAGCGCGCCCAGCGTGCACACGGCCGGTACATAGAACGCCAGCAGCACCAGCGCGCCGGCGGGGTTGCCGCCGCGCGGGAAATCCTGCACCAGGAAGATCCAGCCGAAATAGGCCAGCCCGCTCAGGTAGCCCACGCTGCACAGGCCCAGCAGGCGGCCGGCCCAGGCCGACAGGCCGGCGCGGTGGCGCCCGGTTTCGGCCCAGGTGCCCACCAGCATCGCCGCGCCCATGAGCAGGGTCTGCTGGATGATGAGCAGCGCCACCGCGGGCACCACGTAGCTGCCGTAGCCTTCGGTCGGGTTGAACAGCGCCACCATCTGCACGTTGATCGGGCTGCGGCTGGCCATCGCCTGCGGTGCGCTCTGGCCGCGCGCCTGCAGCTTCTTGATCTCGATGCCCGCCGAGACCGTGCCCGCGGCTTCGGCAAAGCCATAGAGCACGGCCTTGTTGAGCAGGGCGTAGGCGCCATCGGCCTGCACCGTGACCACGGCCGGGCTGCCGCGCAGCACGTCGCGCTTGAGGTCGCGCGGCAGGACGGCATAGCCCTCGATCTCGCCGCGCCACAGCGCCAGTTGCGCGTCGTGCTCGTTGCCGCCGACCCAGCGCACGTCGATGCGCGGGCTGGCCTGGGCAAAGCGCGTGATCTGGCGCGACAGGCTGCTGTGGTCGTAGTCCACCACCGCCACCGGCACGCGCGTGACCGCCTGCTGCGCATAGGGCCAGGGGTAGAAGAAACCGTAGAGCACCGGCGCCGCGGCCAGGATCAGCAGCACGCCGAAGTCGCCGCCGATGGCGCGCAGCGTGTCGCCCCAGGCGCGCAGCAGGTTGCGCAGGCACTGCGGCATCAGCGGCCCCCCCAGCTCTGCGGCCGGGCCACGGCGCTGCGCAGCAGCGGCACGCAGGCCAGCAGCAGCGCGGCGGCGGCTAGCGCCAGGCCGGCCAGTGTGGGCAGCGAGTAGCGCAGCGGCGCGCCCATCTGCAGCTGCTCCATCTGCAGCCGGATGTAGTGCGTGTAGGGCAGCAGCTCGGCCCAGGCGCGCGCCAGCACCGGCATCGACTGCAGCGGAAAGCCCACGCCGCCGAAGGCGAAGGCCGGGGCGGTGACGAAGCCCGTGGCCGACAGAGCGGTGCGCAGCGAGCGCGAGCCGGCCGCCGCCGCCGCGCCCATGGCAAGCGACAGCGCCAGGAACACCAGCAGCGCCAGCGCCACCCAGCCAGTCGAGCCCGGCGGGTGCCAGCCGCGGCCCCAGGTCAGCCACAGCAGCGCCAGCGCCGCCACGCAGCCCAGCCCGAGCAGCGGCCAGAGCAGCTTGCCCAGCAGCGCGCCGCCGGTGGCGGCCCAAGAGGGCTGCGCGCCCAGCCATTCGGCGATGCTGCGGTCGCGCAGCTCGCGGCCCACGCCCCAGGCGCCGGCCGTCATGGCCAGGATGTGCAGCACGGCCGGAATCAGGGCCGCGGCCAGGAACTGCTCGTAGTTGGTCGACACGTTGAACAAAGTGATCATGCCCACGCGCACCGGCTCCATGTTGACGCGCGCCGCCAGCGCCGGCTCGCCGCGCTTGGTGCGCGCGCTGATCTCGGCGCCGGCCGAGAGCGTGCCCACGGCGGTGCGCACGTCGCGCTGGATCAGGCTCGAATGGGTGCCCAGCTGCGCGTTGTGCAGCAGCGTGAGCTGCGCGGCGCGGCCGAGCTTCACGGTGCGCGCGAAGTCGCGCGGGATGCTCA
Source organism: Variovorax terrae (assembly GCF_022809125.1). Taxonomy (NCBI): domain Bacteria; kingdom Pseudomonadati; phylum Pseudomonadota; class Betaproteobacteria; order Burkholderiales; family Comamonadaceae; genus Variovorax; species Variovorax terrae. The sequence goes on from NZ_JALGBI010000001.1 coordinate 1,631,718, forward strand.
CCACCGCATAGACCTCGGCGCGGCGCAGGGCCTGCGCCGCCGCGGCCGGGTCGCCGTAGGCGCGGCTGACCTGCAGGCCGGGCGTGGCGTCGAGAAAGCGCGTGAGCTGGCGCGACAGGGCCGAGTGGTCATCGTCGATCACGCCGATCGGCAGGCGGTTGGGCAGGCCGGCCGAGAACGTCCACCACAGCAGGGCCACCGCCAGCAGCGGCACCCAGCTGATCATGGCCAGGTCCCAGGGGCGCTGGCGCAGCAGCGCGGCTTCGCGGCGTGCGCTGGCGAGGAAGGCCTGGGCGAAACCCATCGTGGCGTGCGGTGGCAGGGGCAGAGGGCGTCGGCGGCTCAGTGCACCAAGACGCTCATGCCCGGGCGCGAGCCTTCGATCGGCGCCTGGGGCCGGGCCCGGACCTCGAAGGTGCGGGCATCGAAGCCCTGGCCGGCCCGGGTGGCGCGCCAGGTGGCGAAGTCGGGCAGGACGGCGCTGTAGTAGACCTTGAAGCGCACGCGCCGGTTGTCGAGCGCCGGCAGCACGGCGTCGAACTCGCTGCCGATGCCGAAGCGCTGCAGGTGGTCCTCGCGCACGTTGAACACGGCCCACTGATCCTTCAGGTTCGCCACGGTGACCACGGCCACGCCCTGCGGCGACAGCTCGCCGACCTTGGCCAGCACCTTGGCTACCTCGCCGGCGACCGGGCTCTTGAGTTCGGTTTCGGCCTGGGCCGCCTCCACCTCGGCCACCACGCCCGCCACCTGGCGGGCCTGCGCATTGGCGGCGGCCTTGTCCTCGGGCCGGGCGCCCGCGAGCGCCATGTCGTACTGGGCCCGGGCGGCCAGCGCCTGGTCGCGCGAGGCCTTGAAGTTGGCCTCGGCCTCGTCGCGCTTCTGGGCTGCCACCAGGCCTTCCTTGGCCAGGTTCTCGACCCGTTTGAGCGAGCTTTGCGCGAGGTCCGCGGCCGCCTGGGCGCGTTGCCAGGTCAGGCGCGCCATCTCGATTTCCTGCGGCCGCGCGCCTTTCTGGGCCTTGTCGGCCACGGCCTGGGCCGCCTGCTGCGCCGCGGTGGCCTGCTCGAGCTTGGCCGCGACCTCGGGGCTGCTGGTGCGCATGAGCAGGGCGCCGACCGCGACCTGGTCGCCTTCCTTGACCAGCACCTCGGAGATGCGCGCGCTGAGCTTGGGGGCGATGTCGGTCTCGGTGGCCTCCATCTGGCCCTGGAACACCTCGGGCGCGGGCTGCGAGGCGCGCCACAGGCCGTAGCCCACGAAGGCCACCACCAGCGCGCCGGCCCCGATCCCTGCGATCTGTTTCTTGTTCATGTCATTCCACCTTCACGTCGGCGCGCGCCATGTAATTGCTGAATTCCTCGGACAGCCCGCAGCTCTCGAGCAGGTTGGCCAGCGCGACCGCATAGTCGTGCGCGGCCTGCGCCCGCTCGGTCTGCACCTTGGCGAGGTTGACCCGGGCATCGATCAGGTCCAGCGTGGTGCTGGTGCCTTCGCGCAGGCCGGCCACGCGCAGGCGCAGCACCTCGTCGGCCAGCGCGATGCCGGGCTGCATGGCCAGGTACTGGCGCCGTGCCTGGTCGAGCGCACGCCAGTTCTTCTCCACCAGCAGGGCGATGTCGCTGCGGGCCTGGGCGCCGATGCGCTCGGCCTGCTCGACCTGCTTGAGCGACGAGGCTTCGAGCGCGTTGCGGTCGATGGCGTCCCACAGCGTCCAGCGCACGCCCACGCCGGCCACCCAGTCGGCGTTGGTGCTCTTGAGCTCGCGCTGGCCGAAGGCGAACACCTGGGGCCGCCGCAGCGCCTCCTGGCCGGCGTGCAGCTGCTCGGCCTCGGCTTTCTTGGCCGCCACCTTGGCCAGCCCGGGGTGGCGGGCCAGCGCGGCCTCCACGAAATGCTGCAGCGGCTCGACCGGCTGGGTCAGCACGAACAGCGGGCTGGTCGGGCTCACGCGCTCGTCGGCCTTGACGGTGCGGGTCAGGGCGACGGCCGACAGCTCAGCGTCGTCGCGCGCCTTCTGCGCGTTGCGCCGCGCCTCTTCGAGCGCCGAGCGGGCCTGCAGCCGCTCGAGCTTGGAGATCACCCCGGCGTCCAGCATCTTCTGCGCCGCCGCGTCGTGCTGCTCGATGGTCTGCAGCGCGGCCTCGCGCAGCGCGGCGGCGCGCGCGGCCAGCTGCGCGCCGAAGTAGCGCTGCACCAGCAGGGTGGTGAGTTCATGCCCGGCCTGGTCGGCGTCGGCCTGGGCCTCGCTGGTCTGGGCCGTCACGAAGCCGCGCACGGCGTCGCTCACGCCGCCGGCGTAGATCGGCCAGACCGCCGAGACCGACGAGGTGTTGCCCGTGTCGTGGTGGTTGAAGGTGTAGCGCGAGGGGAACTGCGGCACCGGCAGCGGGATGGGCAGGTTCTGCAGCGGAATCGGCAGGCGCTGGTCGAGCTGCAGCAGGCGCTGGTTGACCGCATCGAGGTTGACGGTGAGGTTGGCGTTGTAGGCGTAGGCCGCGCCCGTCAGGCTGACGGTGGGCCCGCCCAGCCCCTTGAAGCCCCGGCCCTGCAGCTGCTTGCTCTCCACCGCGCTGCGGGCCGCGGCCAGCTTGTCGGAGCCGGTCTGCATGCGCTGCCAGGCGGCGTCGAAGTTCATGGGTTCGGCCTGCGCGCCCAGCGCGGCGAGGGCCAGGCACAGCCCCGCAGGTGCCCGTCGTCGAGAAGATGCTGTCATGTCGTTGTCCCTGAACCCGCCGTGTCGTTGGAGAATGAAAACGCTCCGGCCCCTGCCGCGGCGTTTCCCCCGTGCGGCCAGTCTAGGGGATTATCCGCCGCGAGCCGGGCCACGCCGGTGCACCATCCGCCCAGCCGCCCCGGCCTGGAATCTGCGCCTGCTCCTGAAATGATAGCAAACAAAAAGCCCGCCGAAGCGGGCTGGAGAATCGTTGAAGCGGCGGGCGCTGCGTCAGCCGCCGTGGAACTTCACCACCAGCGGCACGATCAGCAGCGCCACGATGTTGATGATCTTGATCAGCGGGTTGATGGCCGGGCCGGCCGTGTCCTTGTAGGGGTCGCCCACGGTGTCGCCGGTCACGGCGGCCTTGTGCGCCTCCGAGCCCTTGCCGCCGTGGTGGCCGTCCTCGATGTACTTCTTGGCGTTGTCCCAGGCGCCGCCGCCGGTGCACATGGAGATGGCGACGAACAGGCCGGTGACGATGGTGCCCATCAAGAGGCCGCCCAGCGCCTTCGGGCCGAGCAGCAGGCCCACAAGGATGGGCACGACCACGGGCAGCAGCGAGGGAATCACCATTTCCTTGATGGCGGCGCTGGTCAGCATGTCCACGGCGCGGCCGTACTCGGGCTTGGCCGTGCCTTCCATGATGCCTTTGATTTCGCTGAACTGGCGGCGCACCTCGACCACCACGCTGCCGGCCGCGCGGCCCACGGCCTCCATGGCCATGGCGCCGAATAGGTAGGGGATCAGGCCGCCGATGAACAGGCCGATGATCACCATCGGGTCGCTCAGGTCGAAGCTGATGGTGCGGCCGTAGGCTTCGAGCTTGTGCGTGTAGTCGGCGAACAGCACCAGGGCGGCGAGGCCGGCCGAGCCGATGGCGTAGCCCTTGGTCACGGCCTTGGTGGTGTTGCCCACGGCGTCCAGCGGGTCGGTGATGTCGCGCACGCTGGCGGGCAGCTCGGACATCTCGGCGATGCCGCCGGCGTTGTCGGTGATGGGGCCGTAGGCGTCCAGCGCCACCACGATGCCGGCCATGCTCAGCATGGAGGTGGCCGCCACGGCGATGCCGAACAGGCCCGCCAGCGAGTAGGCGGCCATGATCGCGATGCACACGAAGATCACAGGCCAGGCAGTGGAACGCATCGAGACGCCGAGGCCGGCGATGATGTTGGTGCCGTGGCCGGTGGTGGAGGCCTGCGCGATGTGCTGCACCGGCGAATACTGCGTGCCGGTGTAGAACTCGGTGATCCAGACCAGCACGCCGGTGAGCGCCAGGCCCACTACGCAGGCGCCGAACAGCCGCATCTGCGCGCCGGTGCCGCCCAGCGCGTTGTCGGGGATCAGCCACTGCGTCACGAAGAAGAAGGCGATCAGCGACAGCACGCCGGCCACCGCCAGGCCCTTGTAGAGCGCGGGCATCACGTTCTTCATGCCGGGCGAGGCCTTGACGAAGAAGCAGCCGATGATGGAGGCGATGATCGACACCGCGCCCAGCGCCAGCGGATAGACCACCGCGCTGCCGGGCGCTGCCGTCACCAGCAGCGCGCCCAGCACCATGGTGGCGATCAGCGTCACGGCGTAGGTCTCGAACAGGTCGGCCGCCATGCCGGCGCAGTCGCCCACGTTGTCGCCCACGTTGTCGGCGATCACGGCCGGGTTGCGCGGGTCATCCTCGGGGATGCCGGCCTCGACCTTGCCCACCAGGTCGGCGCCGACGTCGGCGCCCTTGGTGAAGATGCCGCCGCCCAGGCGCGCGAAGATCGAGATCAGCGAGGAGCCGAAGGCGAAGCCGATCAGCGGGTTGAGCAGGTCGGCCAGCTTGCGGTCGGGCGTGAGATTGCCGTTGCCCGCCAGGAACCAGTAGAACGCCGTCACGCCGAGCAGGCCCAGGCCCACCACCAGCATGCCGGTGATGGCGCCGCCGCGGAACGCGACGTCCAGCGCCGGGCCGATGCCCCGGGTGGCGGCCTGCGCGGTGCGCACGTTGGCGCGCACCGAGACGTTCATGCCGATGAAGCCGCAGGCGCCGGAGAGCACGGCGCCGATCACGAAGCCGATGGCGGTCTGGGTGCCGAGGAACACGCCGATCAGGATGGCCAGCACCACGCCGACGAAGGCGATGGTCTTGTACTGCCGGGCCAGGTAGGCGGCCGCGCCGGCCTGGATGGCGGCTGCGATCTCCTGCATCCGCGCATTGCCTGCGTCCTGGGAAAGAATCCAGCTGCGCGCCCAGAAGCCGTATGCGACGGCCACGAACCCGCAGACGAGCGCCAGAATCAGCGCCGAGTTGCCTGTCATGTTGATCTCCTACTTCGTTGTTTCGCTTGGAAGAAACACAACGCACCGGTTGTGTTTCCGCTGCGTTGCTTCCTCGTGGCTCCCAACTTGGAGACGATTGGCCAACGGGGGCAATATAAGCGTAAACCGTGACAAAAGCCTCCCGGTGTCGGGGAAAGCAAGGAGCGAGTCAGTAAAATCAGGGTTAATCCTGATCTTCATCCTCCTGTCATCTCCGCATCACCATGTCCCTCGATAAAGTCTCTCCCGGCAAGAACGCTCCCGATTCCTTCAACGTCGTCATCGAGATCCCGATGAACGCCGACCCCGTCAAGTACGAAGTGGACAAGGAAACCGGCGCGATCTTCGTGGACCGCTTCATGAGCACGTCCATGCACTACCCCACCAACTACGGCTACGTGCCCAAGACCCTGTCGGGCGACGGCGATCCGGTCGACGTGCTGGTGATCACGCCGGTGCCGCTGATCCCCGGCGTGGTGGTGACCTGCCGCCCGATCGGCATCCTGAAGATGGAAGACGAGGCCGGCGAAGACGGCAAGGTGCTGGCCGTGCCGACCGACAAGATCCTGTCGATCTACACCCAGTGGCAAAAGCCCGAAGACCTGAATCCGCTGCGCCTGAAGACCATCGCGCATTTCTTCGAGCACTACAAGGACCTGGAGCCGGGCAAGTGGGTCAAGATCCTCGGCTGGGAAGGCCCGGAATCGGCCCGCAAGGAGATCAGCGACGGCATCGCCAACTACCAGAAGGCCAATTCCTGATCAAACAGGCCCGAGGTCCGCGCCGGGTGGTCGTGGACTGCTATCAAAATGAAAGCGCCTGCCGGCTCGTGCCGCAGGCGCTTTTTGTTTGCCGCCGAGTTGCAAGCCGTGGGCGGGGCGCTCAGGCCCGTGTCGGGTCGGGATAGATCAGGCTCTTGAGCCCGAACAGGCCGGTGCGGTCGAACGGGCGCCAGTGGCCCTCGCGCTGGGCCAGCCGGTCGGCCACGGCCCACCAGGTGCTCGGGTTCAGGCCGAGGCCGATGTGGCTGGCCACCACCTCGATGTTCTCGGTCTGCGGGTTGGCGCTGGAGGGCGCCTGCAGGCTGCCCTGCCAGGCCACGATGCCGTCGCTGCGCGAGTAGATGCTGGTGGTGGGCACCGGCGGCGCCTCGGGCAGGTTGTAGGTCTCGGATTCGCGGTCGATGTTGCGGCCGCTGGTCAGCTCGTAGATGCGCCAGGCGTTGGTTGACTTCGGCGGGCCGGCGAACGGCGTGCCCAGCGTGATGACGCCGCGCACCATCTGGGGCAGCTCCTTGGCCAGCTCGCGGGCATAGACGCCGCCCAGGCTCCAGCCGACCAGGCTGACCTTGCGGCCGCTGGCGTTGAAGGCCTCGGTCAACTGCCGCTTGGCCAGCTCCAGCACGCCGGCGCGCGGCCCGAAGTTGAAGCCCTGGTCCCAGCCCTGCATCTGATAGCCCAGCGAGCCGAGGTAGCGGCGCAGCGGGATGGTGGAGGCGTCGCTGGCCGACAGGCCGGGAAACACGATCACCGCGTGGCCATCGCCCTGCGGGGCCCGCTGCAGCGCGGGCCAGGCGGGCAGCAGGGCGCCGAACTCCCAGGGAGCCCGGAATTCAAGAGCGAGCAGGGCGAGGCTTGGCGGTTGCAGGTCGGCGTTGGAGGGGTGTTGTCTCGGGCTTGCCATGGGCTTGGGATGATGAGGTCTTGACGGCTTTTCTGGTGCCTGCCACGGTAGCAGCTTTTGCGGTGCGGGGTGCTGGGGCCGGGGCCTTTTTAGAGGCAGGCTTCCGTTTTTGCGTCTCCTTGGCGACGCGCGGTGCAGGGGTTACTACCGGGGTGCCGCCGGCCGGCGCCAGGGTGTGCAGGCGCCGCGCCTCCTCGAAGGCGGCCTGCAGCGCATCCGCGAGGTCCTGCACGTGCGGCACCGCCTTCTTGTCGGCGATGATGCCGAAGTCGACGCTGCCCGCGTAGGTCTGGATGGTGATGTTGAGGGCCAGCCCGTGCATCACGATGCTCAAGGGGTGGAAGGTCAGCATGCGCGCGCCGGCCAGGTACAGCGGCACCTGCGGCCCCGGCACGTTGCTGATGGCGAGGTTGGCGATGGTCGGCAGCCGCTCGGCGATGCCGCTCTTGCCATAGGTGCGGAAGGCGGCCTTGCCCGCGCCGCCCACCAGCCAGGGCGCCAGGAACGAGGGGTAGTCGGTCGGCAGCACCGACTTGAGCTCGACCAGCGCCTCCTTGACCTTGGCCGTGGAGGCCAGGATGGCGTTCATGCGCTTCATCGGGTGGGCGAGGTGCGTGCCGAGGTCCACCACCGTGATCGAGGCCTGGTTGTTGAGCTCCTTGTTGCTTTCCTCGCGCAGGCTCACCGGCATGGCGGCGATCAGCGGCTTCTTGGGGATGCTGGCGTGCCGGGCGAGGTAGCTGCGCAGCGCGGTCGAGCAGATCCACAGCACGATGTCGTTGAACGAGCCGCCCACGGCCTTGGCCATCTCCTTGCATTCGGCGAACGGCAGGCTGGCGGTGGCGAACACGCGGTCGCGCGTGATGCCGGTGTTGAACACCGTCTTGGGCGCGAGGCTGATCGGCGATTTGGGGCGCAGGCTGCTCAGGCCGGCGCCGCCCCCGCTGAACGTCTGCCGCGCGACCGTGCCGCCGAGCGAGGTGGCGGCCGAGGGCAGGGAGCGGGCCAGCTTGGCGTATTGCGCCAGCGAGTTGGAGAACACCGCGCCGATCATCTCGCCGATCTTGAGGTCGCTGGCGGTGCGGCGGCGCCGCGTGAGGTCGGGCGGCGCCACGTCGCGCGGCGTGGCGCTCAGGTCGAGCACCGCGTTGGCCAGCACCGTGCCGCCCTTGCCGTCCAGCGCGGCATGGTGGATCTTGGAGTAGAAACCAACCAGTTTGCCCTGGATGTCCAGGCCGGGCGGTGCTTTGATGCTATCAAAAACATAGAACTCCCAGAGCGGGTGCTCGCGGTCGATGAGCTGGCCGTGCAACTGCGCGGCCAGCGCCTGCACCGCCTTGACGCTGAGCTGGCTGCCCTTGATCTTGCGGATGTGGAAGTCCAGGTCCACCGCGTCGGCCTCGACCCAGATCGGGTGGCCCAGGTCGAACGGCATGAAGGCCAGCCGCCGGCTGAAGATCGGCGCCAGGTGCATGCGCTTGGCGATGTGCTGCTGGACTGCCTTGTGGAAGCTGCCCTTGAAGCCGCGGGGCAGCTCGTAGAGGTTGAGCGAGCCCACGTGCATGGGCGTCTCGGGGGTTTCGAGGTAGAGGAAGGTGGCGTCCAGGCCGCTGAGGGATTTCATTGGTGTGTGTCTCTCCTTCATGGCAGGGTAGCAACCCGGTGCGGCGCCAGCCATCGGGGTTTGCCGGGGGGCGGCGAGCCGCTCAGCCGACCAGCTTGGCGATGGCCTGGTGCAGCAGCCTGGCGGACACCGGCTTGTGCAGCAGCAGCGCGTCGCTGTGCTGGGCCTCGCGCAGGCGCTGCGGCGCGGTGTCGCCGGTGATGATGATGGCCGGCAGGCCGGCGCCCAGGCGCGCCCGCACGGCCGTGACCACCTGCGCGCCGGTGCGGTTCTCGCGCAGCCGGTAGTCGGTGATCAGCAGTTGCGGCGCCTGGGCCTCGATCAGCGGCCAGGCCTGCTCCAGCGAGTCGGCCGTGGCGCAATGGCAGCCCCAGCCGCCGAGCAGCGCGTGCATGGCCAGCCGCACGCTGTCGTCGTCGTCGATCACCAGCACCCGCAGGCCCTGCAGGTTGGCCTCGGGCGCGGCGCGGTCCTGGTCGTCCAGCACGCTGCCGTGGCTGGCCGGCAGCCAGAAGCGGAAGACCGAGCCGCGCTGCGGCCGCGACAGCAGCTCCACGCGCGTGCCCATCTCGCGCGCCAGCCGCTGCACGATGGCCAGCCCCAGGCCCAGCCCCTTGCGGCGGTCGCGCTCGGGGTTGCCGAGCTGGTGGAACTCCTTGAAGATGTCCTGCTGCTGGTCGGGCGCGATGCCGATGCCGGTGTCCCAGACCTCCAGCGCCAGCATGCCGCTGCGCGCGCGGCAGGCCACCAGGATGCCGCCCTGGTGGGTGTAGCGGATCGCATTGGAGATCAGGTTGTGCAGCACCAGGTCCACCAGGGCCCGGTCGGCCAGCGCCAGGGCCTGGGTTTCGCGCGTGCGGTAGACCAGGCCCTGGGCGTCGGCCTGCGCGCCGAACTCCTGCTCCAGCTTGAGCAGCAGCGGCTGCACCGCGAAGGTCTTGGGCTGGGAGCGGATCACGCCGGCTTCCAGCCGCGAGTAGTCCAGCAGCGTGGTCAGCATCTCGCCGGCGGCGTCCGAGGCGGACTGCGCGTGCGTGAGCACGGTCTGCTGGTGCGGCGTGAGCGGCGTGCGCACCAGGGCTTCGAGGAACAGGCCCATGGCGTGCAGCGGCTGGCGCAGATCGTGGCTGGCCGCAGCCAGGAACCTGGACTTGTCGCGGTTGGCCTGCTCGGCGCGCGCCTGGGCGGCCTCGGCGCGTTCGAGCAATTGCAGGTTCTCGAAGCGCAGTTCGATGCCGCGCGCCGCGTCCAGGTCGATGTTGCGCGCGAACAGGCAGGTCACCGCCAGGAACACCAGGCTGCCGAGCCCGATGGCGACGTACTGCGGGCCGCCGTGCGCGAGCAGGTTCCAGGCCAGCGGCAGCAGGGCCGAGAAGGCATAGGCCCAGTAGGCCGGCACGCAGGGCGCGGTGAAGGCCATGGCCCCGGCGGACACGCCGGCCATGATGGCCAGCATGGCGAACACCGGCCAGGGCTGGTCCATGGCGTGTTGCCAGGTCCAGACCGACAGCAGGCCCCACAGCGCGCCGACCATGGCCATGTGCGCCACGATCACCCGTAGGCCGGCGCGCGGCGCCATGCGCGCGGTGCCGCCCCGGCGCAGCAGCAGCACCCGGCCAGCCACGATCAGGCCCAGGTACAGCAGCAGCCAGCCCAGCAGGAACTGCGTGGACAGCGTGTTCCACAGCGCGCCCACGCACAGCAGGCCGCCGGCCAGGGAGCCGAACATGCCGATGCCCAGGTTGCGCTCGACCAGCAGCACCTGCTCGCGCAGCACGCGGTCCTCGCGCAGCACCGGCCCCCAGGCTTCGGGCAGGCGCCAGGGCTTGCACATCAGAGCCGCACCAGCCCGCTGCGCTGCGCCGCGACCAGGGCCTCGGAGCGGCTGCTCACGCCGAAGTGCGCAAAGATCGCCGCGACATGCACGCGCACCGTGTTCTCGCTCAGACCCAGGCCGCGCGCGATCACCTTGTTGGGCTTGCCGGTGCACAGCAGCGTCAGCACCTCGAGCTGGCGCGCGGTCAGCGTGGACGACGGCGGCAGGGCGGCGGCGCCCGTCAGCTCGTCCTCGAACGAAGGCTCGCCGCGCAGCACGCGCGTGATGGCCTGCAGGATGTCGTCGGCGCCCGACGACTTGGGCAGGAAGCCGTCGGCGCCGCGCGCGGCGGCCTCGCGCGCCATCGCTTCCGTGGTGCTGGCCGAGACCACGATCACGCGCGCCTGGGCGAAGATTTCGCGCAGCAGCTTGATGCCGTCCAGGCCGTTGAGGCCGGGCAGCTCGATGTCCAGCAGGATCAGGTCGACCGGCCGGCCCGCATGCTCGCGCGCGGCCAGCACCGAGCCGGCCTCCAGGATGGGGCCGACCTCGGGGTGCGCCTGGACGATCAGTTGCAGGCCCGCGCGGAACAAGGCGTGATCGTCGACCAGCAGGACAGTCCTGGCGTGTGACATGAGTCGAGTATTGCCGAGAATGCAGCGTTGTTTCTTAGTCGTTTTGTGCTATTCACAGCGCGTGCCGAGGCCATCACACTCGCGGCGCCTGCGATATCGGCGATAGATGGTGTATCGTTGCCGCGCTTGATGAGGGACCCAGGAGTTAAAAGAATGTCTCAATCCGACAAAAGAGAAATCGGGAAGAGGGCGCGCGCGCCCGGCCGCCTCGCGCGGCATGGCGCCGCCGGCGCACTGGCGGCCTGCCTGGCCGTGCTGGCAGGATGCGGTGGAGGTGGCGGCAGCGGCCTGCCGCCCGCGCCGACACCAACACCCACCCCGGCGCCCACGCCAGCCCCCGTACCGGTGGCCCAGGACGATCCCCTGTTCACCTACCAGTGGTACCTGTCCAACAAGGGGCAGGACGCGCTGGCCAGCGTGCGTCCGGTGGCGGGCGTGGACCTCAACATGGGCGAGCTGCACGCGCAGGGCGTGCGCGGCAGCGGCGTGCGGGTGGCCGTGGTCGACTCCGGCCTGGAGATCGGGCACGAGGACCTGGCGCCCAACGTGACGCCTGGCGGTTCGTACAACTTCATCAACGGCAGCGGCGACCCCACGCCCACGGGCAATGGCGGCGATCACGGCACCAGTGTGGCCGGCATCATCGCGGCCGCCGGCTGGAACGGCAAGGGCGGCCGCGGCGTGGCGCCCGAGGCGCGGCTGCAGGGCTTCAACTTCCTGGCCAGCCAGGCGCTGGCCGACGAGCTGGCGGCGCTGGGGCAGGGCGCGCTGTCGCGTGACACCCAGGTCTTTAACATGAGCTACGGCGTAGAGCCCAACGCGCTGGCGCCGCTGTCCCGCAGCGAGCTCACGGTGCGCGAGGTGCTGCTGCGCGCCACGCGCAACAACCTCGGCGGCATCTACGTCAAGTCCTCGGGCAACGGCTACCTCGACCTGGATGGGCAGGACTGCAGCGCGGCCAACCTGTACGGTGTGGAATGCCAGAATGCCAATTTCGACCCCCGCAATGCGCTGTCGGAAATGATCATCGTCGGGGCCGTCAACGCGGCGGGGCGGCGCTCGTCCTACTCCACGCCGGGCGCCACGCTCTGGGTGGCGGGCTTCGGCGGCGAGTACGGCGGCAACAGCCGCTACCAGCCGAGCGCCAGCGGCCCGAAGCTGGAGCCGGCCATGGTCACCACCGACCTGTCGGGCTGCCAGCGTGGCTACAACCGGGCCGGCGGCCCCTACCCGCCGAGCAACGCGATCGACGCCGGTGGCCAGTCCGCCATCGACCCGGACTGCCGCTACACCGGTAGCTTCAACGGCACCTCGTCGGCCGCGCCCACGGTGTCGGGCGTGGTCGCGCTGATGCTGCAGGTCAACCCAGCACTGACGCAGCGCGACGTCAAGTACATCCTGGCGCGCACCGCGCGGCCGACCGACACCGGCTACGGCCCGATCCAGTATGCCTCGGTGGTGCTGGAGCCGGGCTGGACCACAAACGCCGCCGGCCGCCGCTTCAGCAACTGGTACGGCTTTGGCCTAGTGGACGCCTCGGCGGCGGTGGCCATGGCGCGCGGCTTCAAGCCGCTGGCACCGCAGCGCACGCTGAACTGGCAGCAGAACATGACGGCGGTGCCGATCCCCTACCGCGACGGCAACGGCAGCCGCGGCGCGATCCCGATCGCCGTGGCAGGCGACCTGAACGTGGAGTCGGTGCAGGTGAGCTTCGGCACCACCCACACGGCGCCGGCCAACCTGCGGCTGGTGCTGACCTCGCCGCGCGGCACGCGCAGCCACCTGCTGCTGCCGTTCAGCGTGCTGGTCCCCACGCCGGGCGGCTTCGAGGGCGAGCTGCTGAGTTCCAACGCCTTTCTCGACGAATCCTCCCAGGGCACCTGGAAGCTGGAAGTGGTGGACGTGACCCAGCCCACCGGCGACACCACCGCCCAGCTCCAGGGCTGGGCCATCCGCATTCTGGGGAGATGAGCACCATGACATTCTTGACTGTATCCATTGCCGCCACTCCGCTGCGCCGCGCCGCCATCGTTCTGGCTGTGGCGTCGTCGTCCTATGTCCTGGCGGCCGATGCTGACGACCGCGCCGCATTGCGTGAGGCCGCCACCGGCAGCCGCTTCACCGCAGGCACCGCCAGCTACCGCCTGGTACCGCGGGCCGCTGCGCAGCCGCAGGCCCAGGCCGACGCCAGCGCGGCGCCGGCTTCCGGCATGTTGGCACCCGCTGGCGCCGCCGCGCGCAGCGGCGGGCGCGTGGTGGGGCGGCTGGGCGGCTACGCCATCGTGCTCGACGGCGGCCCAGCGGCCGGACCAGACAGTGCCGCCCGCGCGGCTTCAGGCGGCACGCCGGGCTACCTGGTGGCCGTCAACCAGCGCAGCGGCGCGCCGGCGCTGGTGGCGCCGCGGCTCAAGGTGTTCTGCGCCGAAGCCGGGCGGGCCGAGGCGCTGGCGCAGGCCAGCGGCGGCCGCGTGCTGCTGGCCTCGCAGCCGCCGGCGCTGGTGATCCTGGGCTTCGACACGCCGCAGCGGGCGCTGGCTGCCGCCGACGGGCTGCGCCGCCAGTCCTGTGTGCAGGAGGTGCAGCCCGAGGTGCTGGAGTCGTTCGCCAAGCCGCATTGACGACGGCACCGCCGCCGGGGCGCCTCAGCCCTGGCGAAACGGTGTGCGCTGCTCCAGGTGCTCGAGGTAGTTCGCCACGCCTTCGCCCTCGCGCGCCAGGAAGCGCTCCACCGCGTCGGCGAAGGCCGGGTGCGCGAGCCAGTGGGCCGAGGTGGTGGCCACCGGCATCAGCGCGCGGGCCATCTTGTGCTCGCCCTGAGCGCCGCCCTCGAAGCGCTGGTAGCCCTGCGCGATGCACCATTGCAGTGGCTGGTAGTAGCAGGCCTCGAAGTGCAGGCAGTCCACGCGCTCCAGCGCGCCCCAGTAGCGGCCATAGGCCACCTTGTCCCGGGTTTTGGCATCAAAAGTGCCCAAGGTCCAGGCCAGCGGGTCATCGACTGCTATCAAACTGGTAGCAATCGGCCGGCCGGCGCGCTCCGCCACGAACAGCAGCCAGTGCTCGGGCAGGGTGTCGGCCATGCGCCGGAAGAAGTCGCGCGTGAGGTAGGGCGGGTTGCCGTGCTCGCGGTAGGTGCGCGCGTAGCAGCGGTAGAACAGGTCCCAGTCGGCGGTGCCGATGTCGCGGCCGCGGGCCCAGCGGAAGCTGACGCCGGCCTCGGCCACCTTGCGCCGCTCCTGGCGGATCTTCTTGCGCTTGTCGTGGCTCAGGCTGGCGAGGAAGGCCTCGAAGTCGCGGTAGCCGGTGTCGCCGCCAGGCGCGGGGGCCGCATTCTGCCAGTGGAACTGCACGGTCTGGCGCTGCATCAGGCCGGCATCGGCGCAGGCTGCCACGTCCTCGTCGGCGCCGAACAGCAGGTGCAGCGAGGAGAGCTTTTCGTTGCTGCACCAGCCCAGCAGCGCCTGCACCAGCGCCGCGCGTGCGGCGGCATCGCGCGCCAGCAGCCGCGCGCCGGGCACGGGCGTGAAGGGCACGGCCGCCAGCGCCTTGGGGTAGTAGGCCAGGCCATGCTGCTCGTAGGCGTTGGCCCAGGCCCAGTCGAACACGTACTCGCCGTAGGAGTGGTCCTTGAGGTAGAGCGCGCAGGCGGCCTGCAGCTGTGTGCCGCGCCACAGCGTGAGAAAGCGCGGCGTCCAGCCGGTGGCCGGCGTGGCGCTGCCGCTCTCGTGCAGGGCCGCCAGGTATTCGTGCCGCATGAACGGGCCGGCCTGCGGCTGCAGCGCGAGCAGGGCGTTCCAGTCGGCGGCCGCCACCGCGAACGGTGAATCCAGGACCCGGATGACATAATCGACTGGCTTGTTTCCCATCGCTTGTATGACTCTCAAACTCTGCGTTGCCCAGCTCAATTTCGTCGTCGGCGACCTGTCCGGCAACGCGCAAAAAATCATCGACGCGGCCCGCACGGCCCATGCGCAGGGGGCTCGCCTGCTGCTGACGCCCGAGCTGTCGATCTGCGGCTACGCGGCCGAGGACCTGTTCCTGCGGCCCGCCTTCATCGCCGCCTGTGATGATGCCGTGAAAACGGTGGCCCGCGAACTCGCCGGGTTAAAGGGCATGGTGGTGGTGGTCGGCCATCCCACCGGCGGCGACGAGCGCAGCAAGTCGGTGGCGGTGCAGCGGCGCCACAATGCGGCCAGCGTGATCAGCGAGGGCCGCATCCTGGAAACCTACGCCAAGCGCGAGCTGCCCAACTACCAGGTGTTCGACGAGCGGCGCTACTTCACGCCGGGGCAGGGTGTCTGCGTGTTCCAGGCCGGCGGCGTGAACGTGGGCCTGCTGATCTGCGAGGACGCCTGGTTCGAGGAGCCGGCGCGGCTGGCCAGGGAGGCCGGCGCCGAGCTGCTGGCCGTGATCAATGCCTCGCCCTTTCATGTGGGCAAGGGCGGCGAGCGCGTGGCGCGCATGGCCGAGCGCGTGCGCGCCGTCGGCCTGCCACTGGTCTATGCGCACCTGGTGGGCGGGCAGGACGAGGTGGTGTTCGACGGCGGCTCGTTCGCGCTCGACGCCAGCGGCGCGCTGGTGGCCCGCGCCGGGAATTTCAAGGAAAAACTGCTGGAGGTCCAGGCACAGCGGTCATCGGGTGCTATTGATTTGGTAGCGGGCGAGGTGGCACCGGAGCGCAGCGCCGAAGCCGATCTGTGGGACGCGCTGGTGCTGGGCGTGCACGACTACATCGGCAAGAACGGCTTTCCGGGCGCGATCCTGGGCCTGTCGGGCGGCATCGACTCGGCCCTGGTACTGGCGATCGCGGTGGATGCGCTCGGCCGGGACCGCGTGCGCACGGTGATGATGCCCTCGCCCTACACGGCCGACATCTCCTGGATCGACGCGCGCGACATGGCCGCGCGCCTGGGCGTGCGCTACGACGAGATTTCCATCCTGCCCGAGTTCGAGGCCTTCAAGTCTTCGCTGGCCGGCGAGTTCCAGGGGCTCAAGGAGGACACGACCGAGGAGAACATCCAGGCCCGCATCCGCGGCACGCTGCTGATGGCGTTGTCCAACAAGTTCGGCAGCATCGTGCTGACCACCGGCAACAAGAGCGAGATGGCCACCGGCTACTGCACGCTGTACGGCGACATGGCGGGCGGCTTCGCGGTGATCAAGGACCTGGCCAAGACCACGGTGTTCCGCCTCGCGCGCTGGCGCAACGCGAACGACCCCTACGGCACGGGCGCCAGCCCGATCCCCGAGCGCATCATCACGCGCCCGCCGAGCGCCGAGCTGCGCCCCGACCAGACCGACCAGGACAGCCTGCCGCCCTACGAGGTGCTGGACGCCATCCTGGAGCGCTACATGGAGAACGACCAGCCGATCGAGGAGATCGTCGCCGCCGGCTTTGCGCGCGCCGACGTGGAGCGCGTGACGCGCCTGATCAAGATCAGCGAATACAAGCGCCGCCAGGCCCCGGTGGGAATCAGAGTCACGCACCGAAGTTTCGGCAAGGATTGGCGCTATCCTATTACCAGCAAGTTCCGCGCATAAGGAGAATTCCCCATGACCATGAAACAGATCACCGCCATCGTCAAACCGTTCAAGCTGGAGGAAGTGCGCGAGGCGCTGGCCGAATGCGGCGTCACCGGCCTGACCGTGACCGAAGTCAAGGGCTTCGGCCGCCAGAAGGGCCACACCGAGCTGTACCGCGGGGCCGAGTACGTGGTCGATTTCCTGCCCAAGGTGAAGGTGGAGGTGGTGGTGAAGGAAGGCGACGTGGACCGCTGCGTGGACGCCGTCGTCAAGGCCGCGCGCACCGGCAAGATCGGCGACGGCAAGATCTTCATCACCAGCGTGGAGCGGGTGGTGCGCATCCGCACCGGGGAAGAAGACGAGACGGCGGTCTGAGCCGGCCGCGCTTCAGGCTTTCAGATTTCCGAGAGATCCAGGCCGGTGGCGTTCATGCCTGCCGCCTGCACCAGATCGCGCAGCAGGGGCTCGGGCTCGGCATTCACCTTCACCAGATCCATCAGCCACTCGTTCATGAACTGCTGGCGCACGCTGCTGCGCAGGAACGCCACCAGGCCGTCGTAGTAGCCGGCCGTGTTGAGCAGGCCGATCGGCTTGTCGTGGTAGCCGAGCTGGCGCCAGGTCCAGACTTCGAACAGCTCTTCCAGCGTGCCGATGCCGCCAGGCAGGGACAGGAAGGCATCGGCGCGTTCGGCCATCAGGCGCTTGCGGTCGTGCATGGTGTCCACGATGTGCAGCTCGGTGCAGCTGTGGTTGGCCCACTCCTTCTCGACCAGCGCCTTCGGGATGATGCCGACCACGCGGCCGCCGGCGGCCAGCGTGGCCTCGGCCACCACGCCCATCAGCCCGTTCTTGCCGCCGCCGTAGACCAGCTGGCCGCCGCGCTGGCCGATCCAGGTGCCGACCAGGCGGGCCGTTTCGGTGAATTGGGGGTCGGTGCCGGGGCGGGAGCCGCAGTACACGCAGATGGAAAAAGCGGGATCGGGGGTCATGCAGCAAATTTCTGAAACAGGGCGGCGGCCCAGATGCCGGCGCACAACAACAAACTCAGCAGCACCGCGGCGCTGCCCATGTCCTTGGCGCGCTTGGACAGGTCGTGCCACTCAGGGCCGATGCGGTCGATCGCCGTCTCGATGCCGGTGTTGAGCAACTCGACGATCATCACGATCAGCACCGAGCCGGCCAGCAGCGCGGTTTCGACCCAGTGGCGGCCGAGCCAGAACGACAACGGCACCAGCACGATGGCGGCCAGGGCCTCCTGGCGGAACGCCGTCTCGCCCCAGCCGGCGCGCAGCCCCTCGATGGAATAGCCCGTGGCGTGCCAGACGCGGCTGAAGCCGGTGCGGGTTTTCTGGAGGTTGGCGGGAGCGCTGTTCGGGGAGCCGGGGTCTGGAGACGACATGCAGCGATTGTCGCCGAGGTTCATGACAGCCCGGTCACGGGCTGGCGGCGGCATCAGCGGCTCAGCGGCTGCGAAGACACCAGCCGCGTGCCGGCCCAGGCGTCGTGCCAGAACTGCTGTTGCGGATGGAAGCGGCTGAGCACCGCCCAGACCGCCACCCAGCCCAGCAGGATCACCAGGGTCTCGCCCACGGACACCGGGAACAGGGCCAGCAGCGCCAGCGGCGGCAGGAACCACAGCCAGCTCAGCAGGTAGCGCAGCAGGGCGCGCCGCTGGCTCAAGGGGCGGCCCTGGGCATCGACCACGCGGATGTTCCAGGTCTTCATGGCCAGCGTCTGGCCCTTGGCCCAGAACCAGGTGAAGTAGATGCCGAACACGACGAACAGGAAGGCCTGCAGCGCATGGCGGTTGTCCATGGCGTTGCGGGTCTGGCTCAGGGTGCCAAACAGGTAGCCGGCGATGAACACCACGCCGAACATCAGCATGCCCTCGTACAGCCAGCAGGCCATGCGGCGGCGCAGGCTCGGGGCCACGAGATCGGTGGCCGCTGGGGCGGAAGGCAGGGTGGCGCCCGTGGGCGTGCGATTCGTCGGCATGGGGAGGCGAAAACGGCGGCGACTACGGATGCGGGGTCGCGGCGTCGGCAGGGGGCGGAGCAGGGGCAGGGACGGGCTGAGGCAGCAGGGTGTGGTGGTCCACCGCGCGCGGCGCCGGGATCACCCGGGGAGGCGGGCTGGTCTTGGCCGGCTGGTCCTTGCGCGGACCGGGAATCGGCGCGATTTTCTGTTGCTGCTGCGCCGGCTTGACGGCCAGGGCCGCGCCCACGGGCTTGGAGGCGGCGCCCGCGGCGAGTTTCTGCTTTTCCTCGGGGCTGAGGGCCTGGTAGGCCTCCCATTTGGCTTTTTTCTCGTCGGGCGAGAGCTGCTTGGTTTCGGCGAAGTTCAGGCGCGCCTGGCTGCGCTGCTGCGGGCTCAACGCGACCCACTCGGTCATGCGGCTGTGCAGCTTGGCCTGCTCCTCGGGCGGCAGCTTGGGGTAATTCTTGGACAGCACGATCCACTTGCGCTTTTGCAGCTCGCTGATGCCGTTCCAGTTGGACGCCAGCGGCTGCAGGGCCTGCTGCTGGGCTGGCGTGAGCTCGTTCCAAAGCGGGCGGGAGGCGGGCTTGAAGCTGCCGGTGGCCGGCTGTGCCTTATTGCCGGCGGGTTTGGCCGCGGACGCCGGGGCGGCCGGCGCGCCGGGAGCCGGCTGGGCTCGGGCGGGCAGCGCCAGCAGGCCGTGTGCGATGAGAAAAGCGGCCGCGAAAAGAACCGCGCCCGTCAGGAGCGGGCGGAGCTTCAGGACAGGCGCTGGTTCCAGGAGGCTCATCCGGGCGTCAGAAATTCTGGTCCCTGCTGGTCTTGATGAACTGCGCAAACCCGGGGTCGGCGTAGGCCGAGGGCGGGAGGTCGTCGGTGAGCAGGGCCGCATCGACTTCGGCCACTTCGTTGGCGCGGTTTTCGTTCTGGACCATGTTGATGGCGACCAGGCCGGCCACCAGGGCGATCAGGGGCAGGGCGGAGGCGATGCGGCTCCACAGGCTCAGGCCTTCGTCGCCGAAGGTCAGGGCGGCGCTGCCGCCCGAGGCCACCACGGACGAGGCCGTGCGCACGCGGGCCACCTTGCGCTGGGCCACGGCGCGCACGCGCGCGGCGCGCAGGCGCTCGGAGATGTCATGAGGCAATTCACCCGTGCCGGCCGACAGACGGGCGGCCACCTTCAGGCCGTAACGGTCCTGGAGCATGTCAGTCTGGTATTGGAGTGAATTAGTCATAGATGTATTCCCTTTGCCCTCAGCGCTTTGCCTAGAGCCTGGACTGCGCGGGAACAGTGGGTTTTGACACTGCCTTCCGAACACCCCATGGCCGCCGCTGTTTCGGCGACGTCCATTTCCTCCCAGTAACGCATGAGAAACGCTTCTCGTTGACGCGCCGGCAATTCCTGGATTTCAACCTCGATTTCTCTCAGGATCTGGGCCCTGCGGGTGGCGTCTTCGGCACTTTCCGTGCGCTGTGAGTCTTCCAGGGACTCATAAGTTTCCAGTAAATCGAATTCCCCGTCCTCTCCGGGCAACTCGAAGTCGCTCATGTTGGAAAACAGCGCGTTGCGGGTCTTCTGGCGGCGGAACCAGTCCAGCGTGCAGTTGGACAGGATGCGCTGGAACAGCATGGGCAGCTCGGCGGCCGGCTTGTCGCCATAGTGCTCGGCCAGCTTCATCATGCTGTCCTGCACGATGTCCAAGGCGGCTTCCTCATTGCGAACGTGATAGACCGAGCGCTTGAAGGCTCGTTTTTCAACGCTTTTCAGGAAATCTGAGAGTTCTCGTTCGGTTGCCAAGAGGATCGCGGGAGTGATGGTGGGAAGTGTCGCGGCTGCAAGGGGCCGTTTTGTACTTTTTCTCGCATTTCCGGCTCACTTCGGCTCGAATTATGGCATTGCGCCATGCTTTTTCCCGTAACGACCGGTGCCGGCGCGCGCTGTAGTGCGATAATGCACGTTGCAAGTCAAAAGGCAAACGGGTCACGGTCCGGCGATGCAAGCAGCTCGCCCATGGCTTTGGCCTCAAGTCCCGACGCGGCTCCACAAGAGCTGGCAAGGGGCACCCAAGGTTTTTCGTCAGAGAAATTCACAAAGGTTGATCATGGAAATCTCAAAGGCCGAAATCGCATCGGCAGCAGCCGCCGCTTCCAG
Organism: Variovorax terrae; assembly: GCF_022809125.1. Lineage (NCBI taxonomy): Bacteria > Pseudomonadati > Pseudomonadota > Betaproteobacteria > Burkholderiales > Comamonadaceae > Variovorax > Variovorax terrae. The sequence goes on from NZ_JALGBI010000001.1 coordinate 1,652,142, forward strand.
CACTTCCACGCAAGAGCTCCGGGGCGCCGAAATCCTCGTGAAGGCCCTGCAGGCCGAAGGCGTCAAGTACGTCTGGGGCTATCCCGGCGGCGCGGTGCTTCACATTTACGACGCTTTTTACAAGCAGGACACGATTCAGCATGTCCTGGTTCGCCATGAGCAGGCGGCCGTGCATGCGGCCGACGGCTATGCGCGCGCCACGGGCGACGTGGGCGTGGCGCTGGTCACGTCCGGCCCGGGCCTGACCAATGCCGTGACCGGCATCGCCACGGCCTACATGGACAGCATCCCGATGGTGATCATCAGCGGCCAGGTCCCGACCGCCGCCATCGGCCTCGACGCCTTCCAGGAATGCGACACCGTCGGCATCACGCGCCCGATCGTCAAGCACAACTTCCTGGTGAAGGATGTGCGGCAGATGGCCGACATCATGAAGAAGGCCTTCCACATTGCCAAGAGCGGCCGTCCGGGCCCGGTGGTGGTGGACGTGCCCAAGGACGTGTCTTTCAACAAGACCGCCTACACCGGCTATCCCGAGAGCGTGGAGATGCGCTCCTACAACCCGGTGCGCAAGGGCCATGGCGGGCAGATCCGCAAGGCGCTGCAGCTGCTGCTCAATGCCAAGCGGCCCTACATCTACACCGGTGGCGGCGTGATTCTGGGCAACGCCACGCAGGAGCTGCGCACGCTGGTGGATCTGCTCGGCTATCCCTGCACCAACACGCTGATGGGCCTGGGCGCCTACCCGGCGAGCGACCGCAAGTTCCTCGGCATGCTGGGCATGCACGGCACCATCGAAGCCAACAACGCGATGCAGAACTGCGATGTGCTGCTGGCCGTGGGCGCGCGCTTCGACGACCGCGTGATCGGCAACCCCAAGCATTTCGCGCAGAACGAGCGCAAGATCATCCACGTCGACATCGACCCGTCGAGCATCTCCAAGCGCGTGAAGGTCGACATCCCGATCGTCGGCGACGTGAAGGACGTGCTGACTGAGCTGATCTCCATGATCCGCGAGAGCGGCACCCGCCCCGACGCCGGCGCGCTCGGCGCCTGGTGGGAGGCGATCGAGGGCTGGCGCCAGCGCGACTGCCTCAAGTACGACCGCGGCAACAAGGACGTGATCAAGCCGCAGCACGTGGTCGAGACGCTGTGGAACATGACCAAGGACGTCGACACCTACATCACGTCCGACGTTGGCCAGCACCAGATGTGGGCCGCGCAGTACTACCGCTTCGATGAGCCGCGCCGCTGGATCAACTCGGGTGGGCTGGGCACCATGGGCGTGGGCATTCCCTACGCCATGGGCATCAAGCTGGCCAAGCCCGATTCGGAAGTGTTCTGCATCACCGGCGAAGGCTCGGTGCAGATGTGCATCCAGGAGCTGTCCACCTGCCTGCAGTACAACACGCCGATCAAGATCGTCTCGCTCAACAACCGCTACCTCGGCATGGTGCGCCAGTGGCAGGAGATCGAATACTCCGGCCGCTACAGCCACAGCTACATGGACGCGCTGCCCAACTTCGTGAAACTGGCCGAGGCCTATGGCCACGTCGGCATGCTGATCGAGGACCCGAAGGACGTGGAGCCGGCGCTGCGCGAGGCGCGCAAGCTCAAGGACCGCACGGTGTTCATGGACTTCCGCACCGACCCCACCGAGAACGTGTTCCCGATGGTGCAGGCCGGCAAGGGCATCACCGAGATGCTGCTGGGCTCGGAAGACCTTTGACCCTTAAAATGTGGCGCCGGTCCGCGAGTCGCGGTCGCGGGCAGCTACAGAATCAATAGCAAACTGGACGAATCTATTGCCTGCCGAGCCTGGCGCTTACCGGCGCCAGGGGAGGGCAGCGAAAAGAGGAATCACATCCCATGAAACACATCATTGCAGTACTGCTGGAAAACGAGCCCGGCGCTCTTTCCCGCGTGGTGGGCCTGTTCTCGGCCCGTGGCTACAACATCGAATCGCTGACGGTGGCGCCGACGGAAGACCCGTCGCTGTCGCGCATGACCATCACGACGACCGGCTCGGATGACGTGATCGAGCAGATCACCAAGCACCTGAACCGCCTGATCGAAGTCGTGAAGGTGGTCGACCTGACCGAGGGCGCCTACACCGAGCGCGAGCTCATGATGGTGAAGGTGCGCGCCGTGGGCAAGGAGCGCGAGGAGATGAAGCGCATGGCCGACATCTTCCGCGGCCGCATCATTGACGTGACCGAGAAGAGCTACACCATCGAGCTGACCGGCGACCAGGCCAAGAACGACGCGTTCCTGGTGGCGATCGACCGCAGCGCGATCCTGGAAACCGTGCGCACCGGCTCAAGCGGCATCGGGCGCGGCGAACGCATCCTGCGGGTCTGAGCATTCCGCAGATCCATTTTCATCACCCATTCATCGAAGGAGAACCCCGTGAAAGTGTTTTACGACAAGGACTGTGACCTGAGCCTGATCAAGGGCAAGACCGTCGCGATCATCGGCTACGGCAGCCAGGGCCATGCCCACGCCCAGAACCTGAACGACAGCGGCGTGAAGGTCGTGGTCGGCCTGCGCAAGGGCGGCGCCTCCTGGCCCAAGGTCGAGAAGGCTGGCCTCAAGGTCGCCGAAGTGGCGGATGCCGTGAAGGCCGCCGACGTGGTCATGATCCTGCTGCCCGACGAGCAGATCGCCACCGTCTATAAGAACGACGTGGAGCCCAACATCAAGCAGGGCGCCTCGCTGGCCTTTGCCCACGGCTTCAACGTGCACTACGGCCAGGTCGTGCCCCGCGCCGACCTCGACGTCTGGATGGTCGCGCCCAAGGCCCCGGGCCACACCGTGCGCAGTACCTACGCGCAAGGCGGCGGCGTGCCCCACCTCGTGGCCGTGCACCAGGACCAGACCGGCAAGGCCCGCGACCTGGCCCTGAGCTACGCCATGGCCAATGGCGGCGGCAAGGCCGGCATCATCGAGACCAACTTCCGCGAAGAAACCGAGACCGACCTGTTCGGCGAGCAGGCCGTGCTGTGCGGCGGCACCGTCGAGCTGATCAAGGCCGGCTTCGAGACGCTGGTGGAAGCCGGCTATGCGCCCGAGATGGCCTACTTCGAATGCCTGCACGAGCTCAAGCTGATCGTGGACCTGATCTACGAAGGCGGCATCGCCAACATGAACTACTCGATCTCCAACAACGCCGAGTACGGCGAGTACGTCACCGGCCCGCGTATCGTGACGGACGAGACCAAGAAGGTCATGAAGCAGGTGCTCAAGGACATCCAGACCGGTGAATACGCCAAGAGCTTCATCCTGGAAAACCGCGCCGGCGCGCCCACGCTCATCAGCCGCCGCCGCCTGAACGCCGAACACCAGATCGAGGTGGTGGGCGCCAAGCTGCGCGCCATGATGCCCTGGATCGCCAAGAACAAGCTGGTGGACCAGACGAGGAACTGATCCCCTCGGGATTTGAGCAGAGGCCTTGTGCGGGTGCCCGCACAAGGCCTGTTTTGTTGGCGACCCTGGAGGTTGCCGCTTTTACGGGTGGATTCCGTGCCAGATCGTCTCGCTGTCCTGCTGCAATACCTTTTGCCCAAACGGGCGCTCACCGTGTTCGGCGGCTTCGTGGCTGGCGCCCGGGGCGGCGCGGCCACCACCTGGCTGATCGGCTGGTTCATCAAGCGGTACGGCGTCAACATGGCCGAGGCGGCCCAGCCCGACATCCGCAGCTATCCGACGTTCAACGAATTTTTCACGCGGGCGCTGAAGCCGGACGCGCGCCCGCTGGCCAAGGCGGATCTGATCTGCCCGGTCGATGGCGCGATCAGCCAGTTCGGGGCGATCCGTGCCGGCCAGATCTTCCAGGCCAAGGGGCATGACTACTCCGCCGAGGCCTTGCTGGGAGGCGATAGCCAACTGGCGGCCCGGTTTGCCGAAGGCAGCTTTGCCACGCTGTACCTGAGCCCCAGGGACTATCACCGCATCCACATGCCGTGCGACGGGCGCCTGGTGAGCATGACGCATGTGCCCGGCGCTCTGTTTTCGGTGAACCCCCAGACCGCGCGCGGCGTGCCGGGCCTGTTTGCCCGCAACGAGCGCGTCGTGTGCGTGTTCGAACCGCTGGAAGGGTCTTCCGGCCGGCCCTTTGTCCTGGTGCTGGTGGGCGCCACCATCGTCGGCAGCATGGCCACGGCCTGGCATGGCATCGTGAATCCGCCGCGCGTGCAGGAGATCCGGACATGGCGCTACGAGGACCGGCAACTGATCCTCAGGCAAGGCGAGGAGATGGGGCGTTTCCTGCTGGGCTCGACCGTCGTGCTGCTGTTTCCCGAAGGCGCATTCACGTTCAATCCCGACTGGGAGGCCGCGCGGGCCGTCCGGCTCGGCGAGCCGATGGGCCAGCACCCAGCACCGCCTTGACCGCAGCAGGTTGCCGCTCGTAGGCGCCCGGCTGCGGTCCGTCTGCCGGGGGTGGCGATTCGGGGAGGCGCTGGCTTACACTCCACAGTCCATGCCACGCCAGTATTCCGTTTCCATCTTTCTCCAGGCCGTGACGGCGATGCCATCGGGCGACCATTCGACACATCAAGGGGACTCATCCCATGCATGACGGCACCGATTCCATTCCCGCGCCCGGAGAAGAGGTCGTGGTGCGCAAGCGCCGCAAGGGCATCTACATCCTGCCCAACCTGTTCACCCTGGCGGCCCTGTTCGGCGGCTTCTATGCCGTGGTGATGGCCATGAACGGCCGCTTCGACATGGCGGCAGTGGGCGTGTTCTGCGCCATGGTGCTCGACAGCCTGGATGGGCGCGTGGCGCGCATGACCAACACGCAGAGCGCCTTCGGCGAGCAGATGGACTCGCTGTCCGACATGGTGTCGTTCGGCGCCGCGCCCGCGCTGATCGCCTACGAATGGGCGCTCAAGGGCCTGGGGCGCTGGGGCTGGATCGCCGCTTTCGTGTACTGCGCCTGCGCCGCGCTGCGGCTGGCGCGCTTCAACGTCAATACCACCGTGGTCGACAAGCGCTACTTCCAGGGGCTGCCGTCGCCGGCTGCCGCCGCGCTGGTGACCGGTTTCATCTGGCTCATGACCGAGGCCGACATCAAGGGCTCGAGCGTCGCCTGGCCGATGTTCGTCTGCGCGCTGTACGCGGGCCTCACGATGGTCACCAACGTGCCGTTCTACAGCTTCAAGGACATCCAGATGAAGAAGAGCGTGCCCTTCGCGGTGATCGTGCTGATCGCGCTGGGCATCGCCGTCATCAACATCCATCCGCCGATCGTGCTGTTCAGCCTGTTCGTGATCTATGGCGTGAGCGGCTACGTGGTCTACGGCTGGCGCAAGGCCAAGGGCGTGCAGACCAGCGTGATCAGCACCTCCACCGACGAGCCCGACGAGCGGGGCCTGCACAAATGACGCCGGGCTTCGCGCGGCATGCGGGCTGAACCGCCCCGAACTTGTGCTACAGTCAAAAACATGAACCGAATTTCGCTGGCCCTACTGCTATCCCCCGACGGGCGGAGACGGTAGCGCACGCGTATACCCGAATCAACGGCCCGTTTGCACCAGCAGCGGGCCGTTTTGTTTTGGGGCTGCTGGCTTAACTGAAACAGAGGAATCCATCATGTTGAAGCAACCCGCCAGCAAGTACCGCGCATTCAAGCCCATCGGCCTGAGCGACAGGACATGGCCGGACGCGGTCCTCACCCAGGCCCCGATCTGGCTCAGCACCGACCTGCGCGACGGCAACCAGGCGCTGATCGAGCCCATGGACAGCGAACGCAAGCTGCGCATGTACGAGATGCTGCTGGAGATCGGCTTCAAGGAGATCGAGGTGGGCTTTCCCGCGGCCTCGCAGATCGATTTCGATTTCGTGCGCAAGCTGATCGAGGAAGACCGCATTCCTGACGACGTGACCATCCAGGTCATGACCCCGGCGCGCGAGGAACTGATCGGCCGCACCATCGAATCGCTGGCCGGCGCGCGCCGCGCCATCGTCCACCTGTACAACGCCGTGGCGCCGGTGTGGCGGCGCGTGGTGTTCGGGCTCGAGGTGCCCGAGGTGATGCAGCTCATCGAGCACCATGTCGGCCTGGTCAAGCGCCTGACCGACGCGCAGCCGCAGACCGAATGGGTGCTGCAGTATTCGCCCGAGACCTTCTCGATGGCCGAGCTCGAGGTCTCGCTGCAGGCCTGCGAGACCGCCATCGCCGCCTGGGGGCCGGGCCGCCCCATCATCCTCAACCTGCCGACCACGGTGGAGAACGCCACGCCCAACATCTTCGCCGACCAGATCGAGTGGATGGCGCGCCGCTTCAAGGGCCGGTCCGAGGTGGTGCTGTCGGTGCACCCGCACAACGACCGCGGCACCGGCGTGGCCTCTGCCGAACTGGCGCTGCAGGCCGGCGCGCAGCGGGTCGAGGGCTGCCTGTTCGGCAATGGCGAGCGCACGGGCAACCTGGACCTCGTCAACGTCGCGCTCAACCTCTACACGCAGGGCGTGGACCCGCAGCTCGACTTCTCCGACATCGACGAGGTGCGCCGCACCACCGAGCATTGCAACCAGTTGCCGGTACACCCGCGCCATCCCTATGCCGGCGACCTCGTCTACACCTCGTTCTCGGGCTCGCACCAGGACGCCATCAAGAAGGCCTTCGCCGTGCGTCGAGAGGGCGACGTCTGGGAGATTCCCTACCTGCCGATCGACCCCAAGGACCTGGGCCGCAGCTACGAGGCGGTGATCCGCGTCAACAGCCAGTCGGGCAAGGGCGGCATCTCGTACCTGCTCGAAAGCGAATACGGGCTGGAGCTGCCGCGCCGCCTGCAGATCGAGTTCAGCCAGGTGGTGCAGGGCGTGATGGACGCGACCGGCAAGGAGCTGACGGCGCAGGACCTGTGGCAACTGTTCGAGCGCGAGTACGGCGTCAATGCGATCGCCGCACCGCAGCACCGCGTGCAGGACCAGGCGGATGGCAAGACCGTGCAGTTGCGCGCCGAAGTCCAATGGTCCGGCCAGCGGCTGCAGGTCGACGGGCAGGGCACGGGGCCGATCGAGGCCTTCATCAACGGCCTCAACGCGGCCACCGGCCAGGCCGTGCGCGTGCTGGACTACCACGAGCACGCCATCGGCAGCGGCGCCAACGCCCAGGCCGTCGCCTACCTGGAGCTGCGCGTGAACGAGGAGCGCACGCTGTTTGGCGTGGGCATGGATGCAAATATCGTCTCCGCGTCGCTCAAGGCCATCATTTCGGGCCTGCAACGCGCGAAAATCACGGTTTCACCGGACCGTGCCGCCAGCGTGGTGGCCTGATCCCCCTGCATCGAGAACAAGGAGCGCCCATGACCGACAAACTCATCATTTTTGACACCACCCTGCGCGATGGCGAGCAGTCCCCGGGCGCCTCCATGACGCGCGACGAAAAGCTGCGCATCGCGCGCCAGCTCGAACGCCTCAAGGTCGACGTGATCGAGGCCGGCTTTCCGGCCAGCTCCAACGGCGACTTCGAGGCCGTGCAGGCGATCGCCAACGTCATCAAGGACTCGACCATCTGCGGCCTGTCGCGCGCCAACGACCGCGACATCAGCCGTGCGGCCGAAGCCCTGAAGGGGGCGGCGCGTTCGCGCATCCACACCTTCATCGCCACTTCGCCGCTGCACATGGAGAAGAAGCTGCGCATGACGCCCGACCAGGTGTTCGAGCAGGCCAAGCTGGCGGTGCGCTTCGCGCGCAACCTGGTGTCCGACGTGGAGTTCAGCCCCGAGGACGGCTACCGCAGCGACGTGGATTTCCTGTGCCGCGTGATCGAGGCGGTGATCGCCGAGGGGGCGACCACCATCAACGTGCCCGACACCGTGGGCTATGCGATTCCCGAGCTCTACGGCAACTTCATCAAGACCTTGCGCGAGCGCATTCCCAACAGCGACAAGGCGGTCTGGTCGGTGCATTGCCACAACGACCTGGGCATGGCCGTGGCCAATTCGCTGGCCGGCGTGAAGATCGGCGGCGCGCGCCAGGTGGAGTGCACCATCAACGGCCTGGGCGAGCGCGCCGGCAACTGCTCGCTCGAGGAAGTGGTGATGGCCGTGAAGACGCGCCGCGACTACTTCGGCCTCGACCTCGGCATCGACACCCAGCACATCGTGGCGGCCAGCCGCATGGTGAGCCAGACCACGGGCTTCGTGGTGCAGCCCAACAAGGCGGTGGTGGGGGCCAATGCCTTTGCGCATGCCTCGGGCATCCACCAGGACGGCGTGCTCAAGGCGCGCGACACCTACGAGATCATGCGCGCCGAGGACGTGGGCTGGAGCGCCAACAAGATCGTGCTGGGCAAGCTCAGCGGGCGCAACGCCTTCAAGCAGCGGCTGCAGGAACTGGGCGTGGCGATGGAAAGCGAGTCGGACATCAATGCCGCGTTCATGCGCTTCAAGGAACTGGCCGACCGCAAGAGCGAGATCTTCGACGAGGACATCCTCGCGCTCGTGAGCGATGAAAGCGTCGCGCATGAGAAGGAGCAGTACGGCTTTGTCTCCTTGTCGCAACACAGCGAAACCGGCGAGCGCCCGCATGCGAGCGTCGTGTTCACCGTGGACGGCAAGGAAGTCAAGGGCGAATCGGACGGCAACGGCCCGGTCGATGCTTCGCTGAAGGCCATCGAAACCCACGTCAAGAGCGGGGCGGAAATGGTGCTCTATTCGGTGAACGCGATCAGCGGCTCCACCGAGAGCCAGGGCGAAGTGACGGTGCGGCTGCAGAACTCCGGGCGCGTGGTCAACGGTGTGGGAGCCGACCCCGACATCGTGGTGGCGTCGGCCAAGGCTTATCTGAGTGCCCTCAACAAGTTACAGAGCAAAGCTGACCGTGTGGCTGCACAAGGCTAGGGTAAACACCTATAATTTAAAGCTCATTTGAGGAAGGTCGCGCAAGTAATTGATATTGCGCGACTTTTTCCATTTCTATACACTCCGGCCTATCGCATGCAGCGCACCGGAGATGAATTCATGTCCAGTCGTATGAATCCTGTGTTGGGGCAGCCGTTGAAACGTATCCTTCAAGTTGTTGGAATCTGTGCCGTTCTGGCCGCTTTGGCATTGCCTGAAGCGCACGCGGCCCAGCGCAAAAAAGTCGTCGTCAAGAAGCAATCGCAGACGACCTCGGTCGTCGCCAAGCGCAAGGTGCGCGTCACGCTGACGGCCAAGCGCAAATCCGTGGTCCGTGTGGCGGCGGTGCCCGCTAGGCCTTCCTACGGGCAGATCGCCGGCCTGCATTCCACGCAGGACGCGCTCGATCTCAAGTCCAGCGTGGCGCTGGTGATCGACCAGGACACGCGCGAGGTGCTGTTCAGCAAGAACGACTCGGCCGTGCTGCCGATCGCCTCGCTGACCAAGCTCATGACGGGCGTGCTCATCAGCGAAGCCAAGCTGCCGATGGACGAGATGATCGCCATCACGCAGGATGACGTGGACACCGAAAAAGGCAGCAGCTCGCGCCTGCGCGTGGGCACGATCCTCAGCCGCGGCGAGTTGCTGCACCTGGCGCTGATGTCCAGCGAGAACCGTGCCGCCCATGCCCTGGGGCGCACCTATCCGGGCGGCCTGTCCGCCTTCGTGAGCCTGATGAACGCCAAGGCCAAGATGCTGGGCATGAAGGACACCCGCTATGTCGAGCCCACCGGCCTGTCCAGCCACAACCAGTCCAGCGCGCAGGACCTCGCCACGCTGGTGAGCACCGCCTACAACGACCCGACCCTGCGCGAGCTGTCGACCTCGCCGGGCTACCAGGTGGAAGTGGGCAACCGGACCCTGCAGTACAACAACACCAACCGCCTCGTGAAGAACCCGGCCTGGGACATCGGCCTGCAGAAGACCGGCTACATCTCCGAAGCCGGGCAGTGCCTCGTGATGCAGGCCAAGATCGCCGGGCGCAAGCTCATCATGGTGTTCCTCGATTCCGCGGGCAAGCTCAGCCGCATCGGCGACGCCGAGCGCGTGCGCCGCTGGGTGGAGTCGAATCCGGTGACCAGCAGCCCGGCCATCAAGCAAGTCAGCGGCTGATTCGAGGTGCTATCGTTTCGGTAGCATCAAAAGACCAGCCGGCGCGGACCTTCTCCGGTTTTTCCATCAATCAGCGGGCGCCAGCCGTCTTGTAGCCCAGCGCCGCAGAGATTTCGTTGGCCGTGGCCTGCAGCTTGGGCAGCCAGCCCTCGTCGAGCCGGTCGGCCGGGGCCGAGATCGACAGCCCCGCCACCAACCGGGCCTGGTCGTCGTAGATGCCGGCGGCCATGCAGCGCACCCCCAGTTCCAGCTCCTCGTTGTCGCGCGCGATGCCGTACTGGCGGGCACGCGACAGCTCGCGCTCGAGCGCCGGCAACTGCGTGATGCTGTTCTTGGTGTGGCCGTTCAGGCCGGTGCGCGTGGCATAGGTGCGCACGCGCTGCGGGTCGTCCGCCGCGAGGAACAGCTTGCCGGTGGACGTGAGGTGCAGCGGCGCCCGCCCGCCGATGGCGCGCACCACCTGCATGCCCGAGCGCTCGCTGTAGGCGCGCTCGATGTAGACGATCTCGTCGCCCTGGCGCATGCTCAGGTTCACCGGCTGCTGGATCAGCTTGTGCAGCTCGCGCATCGGCAGCAGCGCGGCATCCCGCACATTCAGGCGGCCCTTGACGAGGTTGCCCAGCTCCAGCAGCCGCATGCCGAGGCGATAGCTGCCGGCCTCGGGCCGGTCCACGAAGCGGCCGGTGGCCAGGTCGTTCAGGATGCGGTGCGTGGTGGAAGGGTGCAGGCCGGTCTTCTCGCTGATTTCCTTGAGGGAGACGGCCTCCTCGCGCGATGCCAGCACGTCGATCAGCGCGAACATGCGCTCGATGACCTGGATGGTGGGGGTGGCCGGGACGCTGGCGTCTGATTTTCTCATGGGGCGATCGAGGGATTGCGGTCCCAGGATTTTACCTTGTGAAATCCTGTTCCGCACGAACCGGTGATCGCCTTTCGGCCGTTCAGGCGGGCGCCGAACCCTTCACCCACTGGCCCGCCACCAGGGTTTCGTGGGGCGCGAAGCGCGCCTTGTAGTTCATCTTGGGGCTCTGGCCGATCCAGTAGCCCAGGTACACATGGGGCAGCCCGAGCTGGCGTGCCTGCTCGATCTGCCACAGCACGCTGTAGGTGCCGTAGCTGGCGCCGGCGTCGGGTTCGTAGAAGGTGTAGACCGCCGAGATGCCGTCGTTCAGCACGTCGAGGATGGAGGCCATCTTCAGCGCGCCGGCCGATCCGTCGGGCAGCGTCTCGCGGAACTCGACCAGCCGCGAGTTGACCCGGCTCTGCAGCAGGAACTGGGTGTACTGGTCGATGCTGTCGTGGTCCATGCCGCCGCCGGCATGGCGGCCGTTCTGGTAGCGCAGGTAGAGGTGGTAGTGCTCGGGCACGAAGCACAGCTTGAGCACGCGCGCCTGCAGGTTCTGGTGGCGCGTCCAGGCGCGGCGCTGGCTGCGGTCCGGCTGGAACTGGGAGACCAGCACGCGCAGCGGCACGCAGGCGCGGCAGCCGTCGCAATAGGGCCGGTAGGTGAACATGCCGCTGCGCCGGAAGCCGCTGGTCACCAGGTCGGAGTAGGTGTCGTTGTGGATCAGGTGGCTGGGCGTTGCCACCTGCGAGCGGGCCTGCTTGCCCGGCAGGTAGCTGCACGGGTAGGGCGCCGTTGCATAGAACTGCAAGGTCTGGAGCGGTAGATCCTTGAGGTGTGTCACGCTGGCTCGGCCGGGGTGGACAGTAGTTCGCGCCAGTATACGGGCTCGAAGCGCCAATGGGGAGCGGGCTCAAGCCGGCGGCGCGCGACCTCGGCAAGGAAGTCGCCGCGCGGAATCTCGCGCGCCCCCAGCCCGGCGAGGTGCCGCGTGTTCTGCTGGCAGTCGATCTGGCGGATGCCGTGGTGGCGGCAAAAACAGACCAGCGCGGCCAAGGCGATCTTCGAGGCGTCGGGCACGCGGGCGAACATCGATTCGCCGAACACCGCATGCCCGAGATTCACGCAGTACAGGCCGCCGGCCAGCCGGCCGTCGATCCAGGTTTCCACGCTGTGCGCCAAGCCGGCGGCGTGAAACGCCTCGTAGGCCCCCACCATGTCGGGCACGATCCAGGTGCCCGACTGGCCGCTGCGCGGGCTGGCCGAACAGGCGCGGATGACCTCGCCGAAGGCGCTGTCGAAGCGGATCTCGCAGCGCGCGTCGGCCTGGAATTTCTGCAGCGTCCTGCGCAGCGAGCGGTGCAGGCGGAACTCGGCCGCGTGCAGCACCATGCGCGGATCGGGGCTCCACCAGAGGATGGGCTGGCCCTCGCTGAACCACGGGAAGATGCCTTGCGCGTAGGCGCGCTGCAGGCTGTCCACGTCGAGCGCCCCACCGCCGGCCAGCAGGCCCGGCGCCGGGTCGGCCGGGCCCCAGGCCAAGGCGGGATCGGGAAACGGCTCACCCGGTGCGAGCCAGGGCAGTCGAGAGGGAGAGGCGGACACGGGTCTGGGGCAGGCAGGCGGGGAGGGGCGATCAGCGGCAGAGCCGCCAGCATGAGAGCCTAACCGAAGAGCGGCAGCAGCGCGTAGGGCCCGCTGCCGAGCAGGATCAGCACGGCCAGGGTGACGCACCAGAACGCCGGATACTCCCAGCCGCCGCCCGGGTTGGCGAAGAGCCAGCCGTTCTTGCCGTGCACCAGGGCGATGGTGCCGGCGATCAGAGGGATTTCGAGCAGCGCCACGAGCCGCGTGGCAACGCCCAGCACCAGCAGCAACCCGCCGCCGATCTCGGCCGCGATGGACAGATACGCCACAAACGAGGGCAGGCCCAGCGACTGGAAATAGCGCAGGGTGCCGGCGGGAGGAAACTCGGCAACTTTCTTCAGGCCATGGGCCAGGAACATCACCCCCAGCGACACCCGCAGCAGCAGTGCGCCGTAGCCGGCCATTTGCATGTCCATGTCAAGCTCCTCGACAACCGGGGGCTGCGAGAGGCCAGAATAACCAGCCCGCCAGGGGCTGGCAACACAGGCGCACGAAATTCGTTGCCGGGCAGGGCGAAAGCAGCGCCGCGCCAAAAGACAAAGGGCCCGCATTTGCATGCGGGCCCTTGCTTTTTTGTGGCTCCTCGACCTGGGCTCGAACCAGGGACCTACGGATTAACAGTCCGGCGCTCTACCGACTGAGCTATCGAGGAACAAGACTTAAATTATAGCGTGTTTTTTGACCATTTCACAAGGAGGCCTGCACGGAAATGCGCAAGGTGCGCGGTGCGCCCGGATAGAGGTAGTAGTGGCCGAACTGCAGCGGGGCTTCGCGCCAGTAGCGCTTGTCGGTCAGGTTGTCGATCGCGAGGCGGAAGGTCAGGTCGGTGCCGCCGCTTTTCGTGCGCCAGGTGGCGCCCGCGTCCCAGCGGGTCCAGGCCGGCAGCATGATCGAATTGTCCTGCAGCACGGCGCGCGGGCCTTCGCGCGTGAGGCGCGTGTCGAGTTCGAGCGCGGGGATCGACGCCAGCCGGTAGGCCGCGCTGGCGCGCAGGGTGCTGCTGGGCACGTTCACCGGCTTCAGCCCGTTGAGCGTGGGGTCCAGCATGCTGCCTTCGCGCCGGGCGTTGAGCAGCATGGCACCGGCGCCCAGGCGCCAGGGGCCCTGCGCATAGCTGACCTGGCCTTCGAGACCGCGGTGGCGCGCTTCGCCGTCGGTCTGGAAGTTCACGCCGTCGTCGGTGACGGCCGGGCGGCGGATCTCGAACAGCGCCAGGCCCCAGCCCAGGCGTTCGTTCCCGCCGCGGATGCCGGCTTCCATCTGGCGGCTCTTCACGGCCGGCAGCGGCTGGCCCGCGTAGAGGTAGGTGGGCAGGTTGGGCGTCACGCGTGATTCCACGCCTTCTCCGGCGCTCACGTAGAGCACTTTATCGGCGATCTGGTAGGACAGGGCGAGCCAGGGCGTGGTGAAGGATTGGGCGTAGTCCACGGGCTGGCTGCCGTCAGTACGCACGCTTGCGCGCTGCATCTGCGTGTGGCGCAGGCCGAGCCAGCCGCGCCACGCGTTCCAGCTGATGCTGTCGAACGCGAACAGCTCGGTGGAGCGCTCGTCGCGGTTGGTGTTCTGGCCGGTGAGCGCGGGCGAGGGCTGGGTGAACAGCGTGCCATTGATGTTGCCGATGCCGTCTTCGGTGCCCGGCGCGCTGCCCAGCGCATCGGTGCGGTTGTAGGCCTGCAGATTGTAGCGTTCGGTGACCGTGCTGCGCAGCAGGCCGAAGCTCAGGTCGTGCTTGAAGGCGCCGGTGCTCACGCTGCCCTGCAGCTGCAGCTTGGCTGCATTGAAGCGGCGCCGCTCGCCCTCGCTGCGGAAGTCATAGACATCGTAGGTGCCGTCGGAGCAGTAGCGGTCGTAGTTGCCTTCGGCGCTGCAGCCGTAGGGAAAGGCCTCGCGGTCGTCGGTCTTGAGCCGCTGCGTGCCCAACTGCGCCGACCAGCGCCAGTCGCGGCTCAGCGCCTGGTCGAAGCGCAGCGTGCCGGTGAGGGCGCCGAACACCACGGGCTGCGTCCAGGGCTGGTTGTTGAGGTTGATGCGCGGGTCGGGCACGGCCGGCAGCCGGTTGCCCAGCAGGCTGAACGCGGCCTGGCTGGGTTGCGATTTGCGCGACCACTCGAACTCGGCCTGCAGCACCGAATCCGGCGTCAGGCGCCAGTCGGTGGCCAGGCTCAGCAGGTCGCGCGAGCCGTTGGCCGAACGCAGCTCGGGCCGCAGCTCCTCATGCGCCACGTTGAAGCGGTAGCCGAAGCGCGCGTCCTGCCCGAAGCGCCCGCCCAGGTCGGCGGCGGTCAGCAGGCTGCCGCGCTCGCCGTACTCCAGGCGCACCACGCGCAGGTCGCGGTCGGTCGGGCGCTTGACCAGGTAGTTGACCAGCCCGCCCGGCGCGCTGGTGCCGGACTGGATGCCGCTGGTGCCCTTGAGCAGTTCGACGCGCTCCTTGTTGTCCAGCGGGATCGAGGTTTCCGCGCTGATGGGCAGGCCTTCGCGCCGGTAGTTGTAGCGGTTGTCCAGCGTGAAGCCGCGGATCGTGAGGAAGTCCCAGTAGCCGGCCGAGTTGTAGCTGTCGGTGGTGGAGGGGTCGATGCGCGTCAGGTCCGACAGGTGGCGCACGCCGGCCGCCTGCATCTGTTCCTGGTCCACCACGGTGGTGGACAGCGGAAGATCGCGCGCCGGCAGGTCGCCGAAGCCGCTCACGTCGGCCTGCGGGGCGGCGCTGCGCTCGCTGATGGTGACCGGCTTGAGCGCGCCCTGCGGCGGTGGCGCGGTCTGGGCCCAGCCCGTGGATGCTATGAAAAGTGTAGCTGCCAAAGACCGCTGCATGCGGACCTCCGGCCTGTTTTGTTTGGAATTTGCCATAACGTTCTCCTTCAACGTCATAGCAGGTCGGCCTGCTGCGGACCGTGGTGCGGCCGCTTGAGAGCATCGGCCCGGTCCTGGAACATGCTTCCCTGCGCGAGGATTACCTCAGTCAGGTTCAAAGGGACTTTCTCAGTCGCCGCAGGTCCTTCCTCCCGGACCGCGGCAACACCCCTAGCGAAGCCCCGCCGAAGCGGGACAGGGCGGATTCTAGCGGTTTGGTTCGCTGCCATAATGGCCGCTTGCTAGAGGTGTCCCGCGCCGCAGGGCGGCGGGACTGAGAAACACTCTTTGAACCTGATCTGGGTCGTGCCAGCGTAGGGAAGCGTCACAGGCTTTGCCGCCTTTCCCCGCCACGGTGCGCCCAGGTTCTTCCATCTGACAAGGACCGACATGGCCGCCACGCTTTCTTCCTCCGATCTCTGGGCCGACATCGCCGCCGTGCGCGAGCGCTCGCCGCTGGTGCACAGCATCACCAACCTCGTGGTGATCAACCTCAACGCCAACACGCTGCTGGCCGCCGGCGCCTCGCCCGTGATGGCACACGCGCACGAGGAGGTGGCCGACATGGTGGCCATCGCGCAGGCCCTGGTGGTCAACATCGGCACGCTCGATCCCTACTGGGTGCGCAGCATGGAACTGGCGCTGCAGGCCGCGGCGGCGCGCGGCCTGCCCACCGTGCTGGACCCGGTGGGCGCGGGCGCCACGCCCTACCGCAACCAGACGCTGGAGCGCCTGCTGGACGCGGCCGCGCCCACGGTGATCCGCGGCAACGGCTCCGAGATCATGAGCACGGCGGGCGCCGCAATCCGCACGCGCGGCGTCGACAGCAGCGCGGCCGCGGGCGATGCGCTGGGCGCGGCGCAGGCGCTGGTGCAGCGCACGGGCGGCGCCGTCTGCGTGAGCGGCGCCACCGACCACGTGCTCGATGCGCAGCGGCGCTGGAGCCGCCTGGCCAACGGCCACGCGTGGATGACCCGCATCACCGGCGTGGGCTGTTCGGCCACGGCGCTGGTGGGGGCCTTCTGCGCCGTGCAGCCCGATGCCTGGCGCGCCACCACGGCTGCGATGGCGCTGCTCGGCGTGGCCGGCGAGATCGCGGCGGAGCAGACCCGGGCCGCCGGCCAGGGCGTGGGCAGCATGCAGGCGCGGCTGCTCGATGCGCTGCAGCTGATCGACCAGGCCACGTTCGAGCGGCGCCTGCGGCTCGAGGTGGCGTCGTGGTAGCCGCCCACCTGAAGCCCGATGGCGGGGCATTGCGCCGCCTGCTGCGGCTCTACCTCGTCACCGATTCGCAACTGACGCGCGGCCGCGCGCTGGCCGACGTGGTGGGCGCCGCCGTGCAGGGCGGCGTGAGCTGCGTGCAATTGCGCGAGAAGCAGCTCGGCACGCGCGACTTCCTGGCGCAGGCGCTGGCGCTCAAGGCGCTGCTGGCGCCGCTGCGCATTCCGCTGGTGATCAACGACCGCATCGATGTGGCGCTGGCCTGCGATGCCGACGGCGTGCACCTGGGCCAGAGCGACATGCCGCCCGACGAGGCGCGCCGCCTGCTGCCGGCGCATGTCTTCATCGGCTGGTCGGTGGAGTCGTCCGCCGACGTGGTGCGCAGCGCGCTGCTGCCGGTGGACTACCTCGGCGTGAGCCCGGTGTTCGCCACGCCTACCAAGACCGACACCGAGGCGCCCTGGGGCCTTGACGGCCTGCGCCGGGTGCGCGCCCTGACCTCGCTGCCGCTGGTGGCGATCGGCGGAATCCATCCCGGCAACGCGGCCGAGGTGATGGCAGCCGGCGCCGACGGCTTGGCCGTGGTCAGCGCATTGTGCGCGGCCGACGATCCGCGGGCCGCCGCGCGCGATTTCCTGCAACGCATGGAGGCCGGGCATGTTTGAACATGAATACCCGCGCGTCCTGTCGATCGCCGGCTCCGACAGCGGCGGCGGCGCCGGCATCCAGGCCGACCTCAAGACCTTCTCAGCGCTCGGCTGCTACGGCATGACCGCCATCACCGCGCTCACCGCGCAGAACACGCGCGGCGTGCGCGGCATCCACGGCGTGCCGCCGGCCTTCCTCAAGGCGCAGCTGCAGGCCGTGATCGAGGACATCGGCGTACATGCGGTCAAGATCGGCATGCTGCATGCGCCCGAGATCGTGGACGTCGTGGCCTGGGCCATCGACGAATACCGGCTGCCCAACGTGGTGCTCGACCCGGTGATGGTCGCCACCAGCGGCGACCGGCTGATCGCGCAGGAGACGGTGCAGGGCCTGGTGCGCGAGCTGTTCCCGCGCGCCGTGGTGGTCACGCCCAATCTCGACGAGGCGGCGCTGCTGCTGGGCCGCGAGCTGCCCGGCGTCGAGGCGCTGGCGCCGGCGGCCGCCGATCTGCTCGCGCTGGGCGCCCGGGCCGTGCTGCTCAAGGGCGGGCACCTACCGGGCGAGGAGGTGGTGGATGTGCTGGCGCAGGCCGGGGACGGCGGGGCCGCTCCGGCGTTCGAGCGCCTGCACGCCCGGCGCATTGCCAGCGCCAACATCCATGGCACGGGTTGCACGCTGTCCTCGGCCATCGCCTGCGGGTTGGCCGTGGGGCTCGATCTGTCGCAGGCGGTGGCGCAGGCGCGCCGCTATGTGCTGCAGGCCCTGGCCAGCGGCGCCGGCGTGCGCACCGGGCAGGGCCATGGCCCGCTGAACCACGGCCATGCGCCCTTGCCTGCGCGGCTGCTGCCGCTGGCAGCACTCAGCCCGCGCGCGGACGCGTGAACCAGGCCAGCGCGAAGCTGAACGCCAGCGAGGGCAGGGCGGAGCCGAGATCGGGCGCCACCAGCGGGCACAGGTGGTAGGCGGCGATGCCCGCAAACCAGATCAGGGTCGGCCCGCCATGGGCGCGCTGCGCGCGGGCCAGTAGCGCCACCGTGTCGGTGCCGAAGGCCAGCCGCCCCAGGATCACGCCGAACAGCGGCACGAACACCGAGCTCAGCAGCAGCAGGAAGGGCTCCAGGCTGTGCATGGGCAGCAGCAGCGCCAGCACCGTGCAGGCCAGCGCCATGCCCAGGCCCCAGCGGCGGATGCTCCAGCGCGGCGCCAGGCTGTGCGCCGACACGGCGCCCGAGTAGGCATCGCCGTAGGCGTTGTCGACCTCGTCGATCAGGATCAGCGACAGCGCCAGCAAGCCGCCCTGCGCCAGCAGCAGCGCGGTGACCAGGTCGGCGCTCGGCAGCACCAGCGCCACCAGCACGCCCAGCGCATAGCACCAGATGTTGGCCAGCGCGTAGCCGAACCAGGTGCCCCGCAGCGCCGAGCGGCCGCTCAGGCCATGGCGGGCATAGTCGGCCACCAGCGGCAGCCACGAGATCGGCATGGCGATCACCAGGTCCAGCGCCGGCAGCACGCCCAGGCCGCCGGTGCCGGGCCGCTGCCAGAGCGCGGCCCAGCCCTGCGCATGCGCCAGGGCGAGGAACTGCCAGCTCAGCCACAGCAGCGACAGCACCACCAGCGGCAGGGCCACGCGCGCGATCACGCGGCGCACCAGCCGCACCATGGAGCCGCTGATCAGCAGCACGATCAGCCCGCCCCACAGCAGCGTGGCCGCGTAAGGCCAGAAGCTCGCCGACAGGCCGCCGGTCTGCCGCCCGATGGCCACGGTGGCGTCGCGCATCACCACCAGCTCGAAGGTGCCCCAGCCCACCAGTTGCACGATGTTAAGCACGACGGGCAGCCGCGCGAAGCCGCTGCCGTAGACCGCATGCATCAGCCCGGCGCTGGCCAGCCCGCTGTCGCAGCCGAGCTTGGCAACCCAGCCCAGCAGGCCGGCGCCGATCACCGAGCCCGCCACGATGGCCAGCAGGGCCTCGCGCGTGCCAAGGCCGGGCATCAGGTAGGCGCCGACCTGCATCACCAGCAGGCCGACGCCGAGGCTGAACCATAGCGAGGCGTGGTCGTGCCAGCGGAAGGCGCGGTCGGCCCCGGCCACGGGCGTGAGGGCCTGGTTGCCGGGCGGCGCGGCGGCCGTGGCGGCCGAGGAAGAGGTGGTGTGTGCCATCAATGTGCTCCAAGCAGATTGGCGGCAGGTGGGCGTGGCGTGGCGGAAGGCGTTGTCGCCACCCGGGAGGTGGCGCTGCCCTGCCATGCCTGCTTCCCTGCGCGAGGATGATCTCAATCAGGTTCAAAGGGACTCTCTCAGTCGCGCATTCCACACACGCGACACCCCTAGCGATGCACCCTTGCGGGTACTGGGCGGATTATAGGGACACGGCGGCTACTCGGCCTTCACGTGCGCCGCCTTCACGATGGCGGCGTACTTGCCGATCTCCGAGCGGATCAGCGTGCCGAATTCGGCCGGGCTGTTGCCGGCGGGCTGCAAGCCCATCGAGACCAGCTTGTCCCGGGTCTCGGGCTGGGCCAGCATGCGCAGCAGCTCGGCATTGAGCTTGTCGACCACCGGCTTGGGCGTGTTGCGCGGCGCCACGATGCCGTACCAGGTGCCGTCCTCGAAGCCGGGCAGTCCCGCCTCGGCCAGCGTCGGCACCTCGGGCAGGGCGGCCACGCGCTGCAGGGACGACACGCCGAGCGCGCGCAGCTTGCCGCTCTTGACGAAGGGCACCAGCGTGACGAGGTTGTCGAACTGCGCATCGACCACGCCGCCCAGCAGGTCGGTGGTGGCCGGCGCGCTGCCCTTGTACGGGATGTGGCCCACGTCCACGCCCGCAGCCAGCCCGAAGTTCACGCCGCCCAGGTGCTGCGCCGTGCCGGTGCCGCCGTTGCCGATGGTGATCTTGCCCGGCGCGCGCTTGGCCAGCTCGATGAACTCGCGCGCGTTCTGCGCCGGCACCTTGGGGTTGACCACCAGCAGCAGCGGCGCCTTCACCAGCAGGGCCACGGGCTGGAAGTCGGTGGCCGAGTCGTAGTTGAGCTTGGGGTAGATCGACGGGTTTACCGCCATGAAGCCGGCCGCGGCCAGCGTCAGGGTGTAGCCGTCGGCCGGCGCCTTGGCCCCGGCTTCGGCGCCGATGTTGCCGCCCGCGCCCGGCCGGTTTTCCACGATGGCGCTCTGGCCCCAGGCGGTGGACAGGTGCTGCGCCACCATGCGGCCCAGCGTGTCGGAGGCGCCGCCGGGCGGGAACGGCACGATCACGCGCAGGCTCTTGGCGGGGTAGTCGGCCTGGGCCAGTGCCGGCGCCAGCAGGCTGGCCGTGCAGGCGAGCGCCGCGCCGAGGCGGCACACCAGGCTTGTGAATGTCTTCATGGGAATGGCTCCTTGTGGTGGTTGTAGGGCTCAGTCGAGCTTGGCGCCCGAGTCCTTGACGACCTTGGCCCAGCGCGTGGTCTCGCTGCGCATGAAGCTGCCGAATTCGTCCGGCGAGCTGGGCATGGGCGTGACGCCCATCGAGGCCAGCTGGGCCTGGAACGCCGGCTCCTTCAGCGCGCGCAGCATCTCGGCGTTGAGCCGTGCGATCACGTCCTTCGGGGTGCCCCGGGGGGCGAGAAAGCCGAACCACACCGTCATGTCGAAGCCCGGCAGCGCCTCGGAGATCGCGGGAATCTCCGGGGCCGCGGCGGAGCGCTTGAGGCTCGAGACGCCGAGCGCGCGCACCCGGCCGCCCTGGACCTGCGGCAGCACGGCGGGCATCTGGTCGAACAGCATGTTGACCTGACCGCCGATCAGGTCCTGCATGGCGGGGCCGCCGCCCTTGTAGGGCACATGCGTGATGTCGATGCCGGCGGCCGACTTCAGCATTTCGGCCGCCAGATGGCTGGAGGTGCCGTTGCCGTTGGAGGCGTAGTTGAGCTTGCCCGGGTGGGCCTTGGCGTAGGCGACCAGTTCCTTCACGTTGGCCGCGGGCACCGCGGGGTGCACCACCAGCAGGTTGGGCACGCCGGCGTACAGGCCCACCGGGGCCAGATCCTTCAGCGGGTCGAACGGCATCTTTGCGTACAGCGCGGGGTTGATGGCCAGGCCGATCGGGCCCATCAGGATCGTGTAGCCGTCGGGCTCGGCCTTGGCCACCAGGTCCATGCCGACGTTGCCGCCCGCGCCGGGCCGGTTGTCGACGACGATGGTCTGCCCCAGTCCCTGGCCCATGCGCTCGGCCAGCAGGCGGGCCAGGATGGAGGTGGTGCCGCCTGCGGCGAACGGCACCACCAGCTTGATCGGCTTCGACGGGTAGGCGGCCTGCGCCTGCGCGCCGCCCGCGAGCAGGGCGAGCGAGGCGCCGCAGAGGCCAAGGGCCAGCCGCCGCGAAAGGGCGCGGGAACGAGGGAAGGTCATGGGTGTGTCTCCTGTGTTGGAATGGAAGGCAGTGAAGGGGGCGGGCCCCGCGTCAGGCAATGGCGTAGCGCTCGACGAAGTCCTGGCGGATCGTGATGCCCAGGCCGGGACGGTCCGGGATGTCCACCAGGCCGTCCTGAACGCTGAACTGCTCCTCGGCCAGTTCCTGCAGCAGCGGGTTGGCGCCCACCGAGTACTCGAGCAGCCAGCCAGCTGGTGAAGCCGCCGCCACATGCATGCCGGCTGCGAACGCGAGGGCGCCGGTCCACAGGTGCGGCGCGAGCTTGATGTTCCAGGCGGCCGCGATGGCGCCGATGCGCATGGCTTCGGAGATGCCGCCGCAGATCGCGAGGTCGGGCTGGAACACGTCGGCAGCGCGCAGTTCGGCGAGGTCGCGGAAGTCGAAGCGGTTGAACTCGCTCTCGCCGGCCGCGATCGGGATCGCGGTGGCGGCGCGCACCTCGGCCACGCCGCGCTTGTCATCGGCCGTCACCGGCTCCTCGAACCACAGCAGGTTGCAGTCTTCCACCAGGCGGCAGAAGCGCTTGGCCTCGGCCACCGTGTAGGTGCCGTGCGCATCGCAGGCCAGGCCGATGTCCGGGCCCAGCGCCTGGCGCGCGGCGATCACGCGGCGCGCGGAGTTGACCGGGTCGCCGTCGATCACGCCCACGCGCATCTTCACGGCCTTGAAGCCGCCGCGCGCCACATAGCCCAGCAGCTGCTCGCCGATGTGCTCGGCATCGGCCCAGCCGCCCGAGGCGTAGGCGGCCATGCGCTCGGCCTTGCGGCCGCCGAGCAGGCGCCAGACCGGGGCGTCGAGGTGTTTGCCCAGCAGGTCCCACAGCGCCATGTCGATGCCGCTGAGGGCCGCGATGGACACGCCGCGCCGGCCCATGATGGGGAACACGTGGCCGTGCGCCAGCGCGTAGTGGCCGCGGCAGCCGTTGTACATCAGCTCCCACAGGCGGTTGATGTCGCGCGGATCTTCGCCGACCAGGCCGGGGCCGAACTTCTGGTTGATGATGGCCACGAGGCCGTGGCTGTTGCCCTCGCTGCCGACCTCCTCCTTGGCTTCGCCCCAGCCGATCAGGCCGCACTCGGTTTCGATGCGGACCAGCACGGAGTCGAACGAGGCGACGCGGCCGAAATCGGAGACATGCTGCTTCTCGTAGGGGATCGGGACGTGAAGCCAGCGGGCGGTGACGCTTTTGATTTTCATGGGTGGTGTTGCAGTTGGGACCAGCGCTCGAGGATCAGCTCTCGCGCTTCGGGGTTGACGAAATGAAGGGGCAGGCGGCCGTCGAGCATCTCCAGCACCTGGCGGGCGGCGCCCTGGCTCATGCGCTGCATGCTTTCCTGCGTGATGCCGGCCAGGTGCGGCGAGAGCAGCACCTGCGGCAGCGCGCGCAGCGGGGAATCGGCCGGCAGCGGCTGGGTGGCGAAGACATCGAGCGCGGCCCCCGCGAGATGGCCCGAGCGCAGCGCTTCGATGAGCGCGGCCTCGTCGACCACCGGGCCGCGCGACACGTTGATGAGCCGCGCGCCGCGCGGCAGGCGCGCCAGCCGCGGTGCATCGATCAGCCCGCGCGTGTCCGGGGTCAGCGGGCAGGCCAGCACCAGGTAGTCGGCCTGCGGCAGGGCCTCGTCGAGCGTGGCGTACTGCACCATGTCATTGGAAGCGGCAGGCGTGCGCCGCACGCCGAGCACGCACATGCCGAAGCCCAGTGTGCAGGCTCGCGCCAGCGCCTGGCCGATGGCGCCCATGCCCACGATGGCCACGGTCTTGCCGCGCAGGTCGGTGGCCCGGTCGGCCAGTTGCCGCGCGGCGTCCCAGGGGCCGGCGCGCAAGGCCGCATCGATGGCCGGCAGTTGCCGCGCCAGCGCCAGCATCTGCCCGACGGCGTACTCGGCCACGCTGCCCGCATTGACCGCCGGCACATTGGCCACGGCCACGCCATGGCGGCTGGCCTCGTCCAGCGGAATCATGTCGAGCCCCGCGCCGTGCCGTACCACGCCGCGCAGCCGCGGCGCCTGGGCGAACAGGTCCGGCGGCAGCGGCGCGCGCACGATGATGAAGCTCGCCTCGCGCGCTTCATGCCGCAGCGTGGCGGCGTCGGTGGCGCTGGCCAGGCGCACGTCCAGGCGTTGCGCCAGCAGGGCGGCCGCGCCGGGATCGATGGGGTGGGTCAGCAGGACGGAGAGGGGCGAGGTCACGGGCAGGGGCGGGCGGAGCCCGGCGGAAAAGGGAACGGACGAGGGGGAAGGCGAAGGCGGGATCAGCGTGCCGGGCCGGGTGCCGGCGCCGCATTGGGCACCAGGTTCGCCAGCCAGTAGCGCTCGACATTGCCGAGGTGGTCGCCGAGCACATCGAGCGCGCGCGCGGTGTCGCCGGCGGCGACGGCGTCGCGCAGCGCCGTGTGCTGCCGGATCGAGCGCAGGCCATTGGCCGGATCGCCGAAGTAGCGTTCGCGCCGGGCCCGCGATGCCAGCCAGAACGAATTGGCGGCGCGCTGGATCAGCTTGTTGCCGCTGGCCGCGCACAGTGCCATGTGGAAGTCGGCGTCCTGTTCGCTGAGCGTCTGGCCGGCCGCGTGGCGGGCGCGGGAGACCGCGAGGACTTCATCGATGCGAGCGAGATCGGCCTCGGTGCGGCGGCTGCAGGCCAGGCCGACGGCCTGCACCTCGAGCATGGAGCGAAACTCGTTGAGGTCCTTCACGTCGCTGGGCGAGACCGGCATGCCGAGGTCGGACTCCAGCACCAGCATGTCCACCGAGGCCTCGCGCGCCACATCGCGCAGGTAGATGCCCGATTGCGGACGCCGCTGGATCACACGCATGGCTTCGAGCGCCGACAGCGCCTCGCGCAGGATGCCGCGGCTCACGCTGAAGCGCTCGGCCAGCTCGCGTTCCGACGGGATGCGCTCGCCGGGGGCGTACCCGCGCTCCCGGATGAAGGGCAGGATGCGGGAGAGGACTTGGGTGCTGTCGGTGGCCTGGGACATGGGTAAATTGGTCTAACCAAATTGGTTTAACCAGATTTTGAATCGAATCACGCCCCACTTGTTCAGGGTTTACCCGTAAATCACATGAAAAAAGCCCGCATGCAGCGGGCTTGGGTGACTTGGCCAGCGGGTGGGCCGGGCTCAGTCGAACACGGGTGTTTCCACACCCAGTACCTTGTGCAGCTTGGGGCTGGTGGTGGTGTATTGCAGCTGGATCTTCTTGTCGGGGAACACGAAGGGCGCGGCGGCGAAGGCGGCCAGCGCGCATTCATGGAAGCCCGAAAGAATCAGCTTCTTCTTGCCGGGATAGGTGTTGATGTCGCCCACGGCGAAGATGCCGGGCACGCTGGTGGCGAAGCCCTCGGTGTCCACCTTCAACTGGCGGCGCTCGATGTCCAGGCCCCATTCGGCGATGGGGCCGAGCTTCGGGCTCAGGCCGAAGAACACCAGCAGCATGTCCAGCGGCACCACGCGGGTCGTGGCATCGGCGCCGGTGACCTCGACGCCGCTGAGCCGGCCGTCCCGCGTTTCGCAGCCGGTGATCTGGCCGACGAGGAACTGCATGTCGTGCGCATCGCACAGCTGCCTCATTCTGGTCACGCTGGCGGGCGCAGCCTGGAAGCCGTCGCGGCGGTGCAGCAGGGTCACGCTGCGGGCCTTCGGGGTGCCGTCCTCGCCCCGGGTGGCGAAGTGCAGCGCCCAGTCGAGCGCCGAGTCGCCGCCGCCGACCACCATCAGGTGCTTGCCGGCGAAATCGGCCGGGTTGCGGACCTGGTAGAACAGTTGGGAGCCCTCGAACGGGTCCAGGCCGTCCACCCGCAGCTTGCGCGGCTGGAAGGCCCCCACACCGGCCGCGATGAACAGGGTCTTGGTCAGGAAGCGCGCGCCCTTGGAGGTTTCGACGGCGAAGCGCCCGTCGTCCTGCTTCTGGACCGTGGTGACTTCCTGGCCCAGGTGGAACGTGGCGCCGAAGGGCTTGATCTGCTGCAGCAGCGAA
Source organism: Variovorax terrae (assembly GCF_022809125.1). Lineage (NCBI taxonomy): Bacteria > Pseudomonadati > Pseudomonadota > Betaproteobacteria > Burkholderiales > Comamonadaceae > Variovorax > Variovorax terrae. The sequence continues at coordinate 1,677,763 of NZ_JALGBI010000001.1, forward strand.
TCGACGAGCTCGCGGCCGGTGCACACCGGCACGGCGGGAATGTCGTAGATCGGCTTGTCGGGATAGAGCTCGATGCACTGGCCGCCAGGGTAGGGCAGCGAGTCGATCACATGGGCCTTGATTTCGAGCAGGCCCAGCTCGAACACCTGGAACAGGCCGACCGGGCCGGCCCCGACGATCACCGCATCGGTTTCAATGGGGCCGTCGTGGGCTTGCGCGGTATCGACCACTTCCTGGCTCAGCTGGGGTTCCATGGCGGCAGCGGCAGGCGCACAGACTCAGCGGACGAGTTCGCCGATCTTGTCCGTGACGTCCTTCCATTCCTCGGCTTCGGGCAGCGCGGGCTTGCGTTTGGTGATGCTCTTCCAGCCCGCCTGCTGGCTCAGCTCGACGTTGAGCTTGATGAAGGCGATCTGGTTGGCCGGCACGTCTTCTTCGGCATAGATCGCGTTGACCGGGCATTCGGGGATGCAGACCGCGCAGTCGATGCATTCATCGGGGTCGATCACCAGCATGTTGGGACCTTCGCGGAAACAGTCCACGGGGCAGACATCCACACAGTCGGTGTACTTGCAGCGGATACAGGATTCGGTGACGACGTGAGTCATTTGGTTCTTGCAGTGGGGGCCAGTGGCAACGAGGCGAAGCCAGGTTTCGCCAGACCCCTTGATTTTATTGGTTTTATCGCGGCCGGCGGGCCGGGCTACTGAATCAGCACCGCGCCTGAGGTCTTGTGCGTGGCGGTGTCCACCAGAATCAGCGAGCCGAGCGCGCGCGACTGCGCGTAGGGCAGGGCCGCCACCGGCTCCTGCAGCGTGAGCTCCACATGCCCGATGGCGTTGGGGGCGAGCTCGGTGGCTTCCTCCTCGGCCAGCGTGTTGATGTTGAGCCTGTGCACGATGCGGCGGACCTTGGCCTTGACCCAGCGGTGGCCGTGCAGCGCCCAGTAGGCGCGGCCGGCGACCAGAGGCTCTTCATCGAGCCAGGCGATGGTGGCGCTCAGCTCGCGCCGCGCTTCGAGGGCCGGCGCATCGCCGCCGTGCGCGAGCAGCCAGTCGCCGCGCGACACGTCTACCTCGCGGTCCAGCACCAGGCCCGCGCTGTGGCCGGCGGCGATGGCCCTGGGGGTGCGCGCATGGTCCAGCACCTGCGCCACCACGGCGCTCTGGCCGCCGGGCAGCACCCGCACGGTCTGGCCGGGCTGCACGGCGCCGGTGGCCACGCGGCCCCAGAACACGCGGCGGCCCTGTGAGGTGTCGGCGGAGGACGAGAACTTCTCGACCCATTGCACGGGAAAGCTGAGCGGCAGGGCGGTCTCGGCCGGCGTCGCGGGCAACTGCTCCAGCAGCTCCAGCAGGCTCGGGCCTTCGTAACCGCACCAGCCGGGCCGGGCCTCGACCACGTTGTGGCCCTTGAGCGCCGAAACCGGCACGATGGCGCGCACCGGGATCTGCGCGGCCTGCGCGAAGGCGTTCAGCGCGGCGCTGATGTGGGCGAAGGCGGTGCTGGGCTCGTCCACCGCGTCGAGCTTGTTGATGGCGAACACGATGGAGGGCACGCGCAGCAGGTGGGCCAGCAGCGAATGGCGGCGGGTCTGCGGCAGCAGCTCCAGCGCGGGGTTGCGCCAGTCGAGCTTGGTCGCGTCCACCAGCACCACGGCGGCGTCGGCGCTGGAGGCGGCGGTCACCATGTTGCGGGTGTACTGCTCGTGGCCCGGCGCATCGCCGATGATGAACTTGCGCGATTCGGTGGCGAAGTAGCGGTAGGCCACGTCGATCGTGATGCCCTGCTCGCGCTCGGCCGACAGGCCGTCGGTCAGCAGCGCGAGGTCGGTCTCGCCCTGGCGCTGCACGCCGGCCAGGTGGTCCTGCAGCACGGCCTTGCTGTCCACCAGCAGGCGGCCGATCAGCGTGCTCTTGCCGTCGTCAACCGAGCCGCAGGTGATGAAGCGCAGCGCCGATTGATAGTCATTTTGGCCGGAGGTCCGCACCAGCTGGTTGTTTTCTGCTATTTTTTCTGTAGCAATCGTCATGGTTGTCACTTCTCAATCAAGGGCGCGGCCCGATGCGTGTGCCTAGAAATACCCATCCTTTTTGCGCTTCTCCATGGAAGCGTCGGAGGTCTTGTCGTCCATGCGCGTGGCGCCGCGCTCGCTGACGTCGGCGGCCAGCGTCTCGATCACGATGTCGCCGGCCGTGGCGGCCAGGCTTTCCACCGGGCAGGTGCAGGTGATGTCGCCCACGGTGCGAAAGCGCACGTCGCGCGTGACCACGGTTTCGCCATCGCGCGGCGGCGTGAGCTCGGTGACGGGCACCAGCAGGCCGCGGCGCTCCACCACTTCGCGCGGATGCGTGTAGTAGATCGAGGGCAGGGCGATGCGCTCGCGCTCGATGTACTGCCAGACGTCGAGCTCGGTCCAGTTGGAGATCGGGAACACGCGGAAATGCTCGCCGGGCGCCAGGCGCGTGTTGAACAGGGTCCACAGCTCGGGGCGCTGGGCCTTGGGCTGCCATTGGCCGAAGCTGTCGCGGTGCGAGAAGATGCGCTCCTTGGCGCGGGCCTTTTCCTCGTCGCGGCGGGCGCCGCCGATCAGCGCATCGAAGCGGAACTCGTCGATGGCTTCGAGCAGCGTGACCGACTGGTGCACGTTGCGCGACTCGCCCGGATGCGCCAGCCGCACGGTGCCGCGCTTCATCGAGTCCTCGACGCTGCGCACGATCAGCTCGGCGCCGAGCTCCCGGGCGCGCTGGTCGCGGAAGTCGGTGACCTCGGGGAAGTTGTGGCCGGTGTCGATCATCAGCAGCGGGTAGGGCAGGCGGCCCGCGCCAAAGGCCTTCTCGGCGCAGCGCAGCATCACCAGCGAATCCTTGCCGCCCGAGAACAGCAGGGCCGGGCGCTCGAACGCGGCGGCCACTTCGCGCAGGATGAAGATGGTTTCCTCCTCGAGCGCGTCGAGGTGGGCATTGCTCAGGTGGTGCAGCAGTTCGGGTTCGGTGCGCGCGTTCATGCGGCCACCCCTTCCTTGGGTAGATTCGTTGCGAGGGGCGAGCTGTCGCCCTTGACATGCAGGCCGCATTCCTTGGCGGCTTCGTCTTCCCACCACCAGCGGCCGGCGCGGAAGTCCTCGCCGAGCGCGATGGCGCGCGTGCAGGGCGCGCAGCCGATGCTGGGATAGAACTCGTCGTGCAGCGGGTTGTAGGCCACCTGGTTCTGCTGGATGTAGTGCCAGACGTCGCCCCAGGTCCAGTTGGCCAGCGGGTTGAGCTTGGCCCGGCCGGTTTGCGCTTCGTCGCTCGTGTCGATCAGCGGCACCTCGGCGCGCGCGTTCGACTGCTCGCGGCGCAGGCCCGTGATCCAGGCGCGCTGGCCGCGCAGGGCGCGCTCCAGCGGCTCGACCTTGCGGATGTGGCAGCAGGCCTTGCGCAGCTCGACGCTGCGGTACATCGCTTCCTGGCCCTCGCGCGCCACGAACTGCACCACCGACTCGTTCACCGGGTGGTAGACCGTGACCGGCGTTTTCGAGGTGGCCTGGGTCTGCCGCAGCAGTTCCAGCGTTTGCGGGTGCAGCATGCCAGTGTCGAGCACGAACACCGGGATGCCGAGCTCCAGGCGGTTGATCAGGTGGGTGATGACCACATCCTCGGCGCCCAGGCTGGAGGCCTGGGTCACGGGCGTGAACTCGGCCGCGGCGCGGATCAGCAGGCGCGAGGTTTCCTCGAGCTTGGCCTCGAAGCCGGCCGAGGCGCGTGCGTGCAGGTCGACGGCTCCCATCAGGCGGCTTTCAGGAAATGCGGCTGCGGATCGATCACATCGCCCTGGTAGAAGGCCTTGTAGTGGTCGAGCAGGCGCTGGGCGTGGGTGGCATCCTGGTCGGCGCGCAGCACCGCGCTGCTGAAGCCGCTGCGCTGCATCTGCACGAGCTGGTCGACCAGGACGTCGCCCACGGCCCGGATCTCGCCCGCGAAGCGCAGGCGCCGGCGCAGCAGCAGCGCCTGGCTGAAGGCCCGGCCGTCGGTGAATTTCGGGAAATCGAGGTCGATGCGCGCCACGCCGTCGAGCACCAGGGCCTGCAGGTCGGCGTCGTTGGCCAGCGGGAGAACGCTGCCCGCCGGTGCGGCGGCGGCGTGTTGTTCCTGGGAGATCAGTGTCAGGCTCATGGGGGTCTCAGGCTGCTTGTTTCTGGCTGAAGCGCGCCGCATTGGCGGCCGCCTTGAAGGGTTCGATGCCGACGCGGCGCAGCGTGGCGATGAAGGTCTCGTGCTTCGGGCCGCCGGGGCCGTCCACCAGCTGGCGCTGGTCGCGATAGGTGCCGAGCACGGCCTCGATCACCTCCGGCACTTCGGCCGCGCTGAACGAGGGGCCGACCACCTTGCCGGGCGTGGCCGGGCCGGACAGGGCCGAGCCGTCGGCGCCGCCGAGCGTGACCTGGTACCACTCCTGGCCGTCCTTGTCCACGCCCAGGATGCCGATGTGGCCGCTGTGGTGGTGGCCGCAGGAGTTGATGCAGCCGCTGATGTGCAGGTCGATCTCGCCCAGGTCGTGCAGCTCGTCCAGGTCCTGGTAGCGCTCGGTGATGGCCTCGGCCACCGGAATGGAGCGCGCGTTCGCGAGCGAGCAGAAGTCGCCGCCGGGGCACGCGATCAGGTCGGTCAGCAGGCCGATGTTGGGGCGTGCCAGGCCGGCCTTGCGCGCGGCCTTCCAGAGCTCGGGCAACTGGTCGCAGCGGACCCAGGGCAGCAGCAGGTTCTGCTCGTGCGTGACGCGGGCTTCGCCGGCGCTGAACTGGTCGGCCAGGTCGGCGGCGATGTCGAGCTGGTCGGCCGTGGCGTCGCCGGGCGCCTGGCCCAGGCGCTTGAACGACAGGGTGACGGCGCGCAGGTCGGGGTTCTTGTGCGGCGCCACGTTCTGCTGCAGCCAGCGGCCGAACTCGATGTCGTCCTCGGCGGCGGCGCGCAGGATGTGGGCGATCTTGGTCTCGGCGTCCGAGCGGTTGCAGTCGAGCTTGGGCGGCACGAACGAGGCGGCCACGCGGTCGTACTCGGCCTGGGTGATGGTGTGCGGCGCGCCGTCCACCTCGACGATCTGCCGGTATTCCTCTTCCACCTGGTCGATGTAGCGCTGGCCCTCGGCCTTGACGAGGATCTTGATGCGCGCCTTCCAGGCGTTGTCGCGCCGGCCGTAGCGGTTGTAGACGCGGATCACGGCCTCCAGGTAGTTCATGAGCTGGTGCCAGGGCAGGAACTCGCGCACCACGCTGCCGATCACCGGCGTGCGGCCCATGCCGCCGCCGACCAGCACCTTGAAGCCCAGCTCGCCCTGCGCGTCGCGCAGCAGCTGCAGGCCCACGTCGTACCAGCCGATCGCGGTGCGGTCCTCGCGCGCGCCGTTCACGGCGATCTTGAACTTGCGCGGCAGGAACGCGAACTCGGGGTGCAGCGTGCTCCACTGGCGCAGGATCTCGCAGAACGGGCGCGGGTCGGCGATCTCGTCCACCGCGATGCCGGCCAGCTCGTCGCTGGTGATGTTGCGGATCACGTTGCCGCTGGTCTGGATGCCGTGCATGTTGACGCTGGCCAGCAGCTCCATCACGTCGGCGCTGCGGTTCAGTGGAATCCAGTTGAACTGCACGTTGGTGCGGGTGGTGAAGTGGCCGTAGCCGTGCTTGAGCCGCGAGCCGATCTGCTTGCCATTGCGCAGCGGGATCGGGCCCAGCTTGTCCTGCGTGGCCTGGGCGTCGGCCAGCAGGGCGGCATCGGGCTGGTCGTACTCGCGGGCCACCCGGGCCAGCACGCGCAGTTGCTCGCTGGACAGCTCGCCGTAGGGCACGGCTACGCGCAGCATGGGCGCGTAGCGCTGCACGTACCAGCCGTTCTGCAGGCGCAGCGGGCGGAATTCGGCATCGCCGAGGGTGCCGGCCAGATTGCGTTCGAGCTGGTCGCGGTACTGCGCGGCGCGCAGCTGGATGAATTGCTTGTCGAAGGAAGTGTATTGGTACATCGCGGGAGACTCTTCTTCTTTGAATCAGATCGCCATCAGCTTGACGCCGGCATAGGCCAGCAGCGCGGACAGCAGGGAGCGGATCACGCGGTCGGGCGCCTTGAGCACCAGGCGCGAGCCGAGCCAGATGCCGGGCAGCGAGCCCGCCAGCAGCTTGACCAGCAGCGGCCAGTCGACCGAGCCGATGGAGGCGTGGCCCAGGCCCGCCACCAGCGTCAGCGGCACGGCGTGGGCGATGTCGGCGGCCACGATGCGCGGCAGCGGCAGCGCCGGGTACAGCAGCATCAGCACCAGCACGCCGATGGCGCCGGCACCGACCGAGGTGAGCGTGACCAGCACCCCGATCACCGCGCCGAACAGCACCGGCAGCGCCCAGTGGCGGGGCTGGGCGGCCCGTGCCAGGGCGGCCGGCTCGATCTCGCGCGGCGCCGACTTGCCGGCAATCGCCTTGTAGAGCGTGGCCACGGCGGTCAGCAGCAGGGCGACGCCGAGCGTGGTGGTCATCACCTGCTGCACGGCGGCGCCGGCCGGCCCGATGCGGTGCAGCACATAGAGGGTGGCCAGCGCGGCCGGCACGCTGCCCGAGGCCGTGCGCAGCACCACCGGCCAGTCGATGGCGCGGGCGCGGGCCAGGCTGATCGAGCCGCCGAATTTGGTGAAGGCGGCGAACAGCAGGTCGGTGCCGATGGCCAGGTAGGGCTTGACGCCGAACATGAAAATCAGCAGCGGCGTCATGAGCGAGCCGCCGCCGACGCCGGTCAGGCCGACGACGAAGCCGACGAAGAAGCCGGCGAAGATGAACGCGAAGTCATGCATGGGCGCGACTTTAGAAGTGCGACTTATAAAAACAAACTATTTATTTGTTAGCGCCTTATGCGGATAAGCATATTCACCAGAATTCATGCGGGTTTCAGGGCGTTTCCGGGCGCCTGCCGGATAAGGCGGCCCGGCCCCTGGGCCGATGCGTCCATCGATCCGCTGCTACATTGGCGCAGCTTTGGAGTTTTTATGAAAAGTGCAGTCGTTGGATGTCTGGCCCTGGCCGCGGGTGTGGCGGGGGCGCAGGGCGTGCCGATCCGGATCGGCGAGATCAACAGCTATTCCGCCATTCCGCAGTTCACCCAGCCCTACCGGCAGGGCTGGCAGCTCGCGGTGGACGAGGTCAATGCCGCTGGCGGCCTGCTGGGCCGCAAGGTCGAAGTGATCGCGCGCGACGACGCGGGCAAGCCCGAGGAGGCGCTGCGCCACGCGGTCGAGCTCACGGCCAAGGAAAAGGTCGACGTGCTGGCCGGTGGCTTCCTCTCCAACGTGGGCCTGGCGCTGGTCGACCACGCGGCCAAGAACAAGCGCCTGTTCGTGGCCAGCGAGCCGCTGACCGACGCCATCGTCTGGGACAAGGGCAACCGCTACACCTTCCGCCTGCGCCCGAGCACCTACATGCAGGCCGCCATGCTGGTGGAAGAGGCCGCCAAGCTGCCCGCCCGCCGCTGGGCCACCATCGCGCCCAACTACGAGTACGGCCAGAGCGCCGTGGCCAGCTTCAAGGAGCTGCTCAAGGCCAAGCGGCCCGATGTGGAGTTCGTGGGCGAGCAATGGCCGGCCAACGGCAAGATCGAGGCCGGCACCACGCTGACGGCCATCATGAACACCAGGCCCGATGCGATCTTCAATGTGACCTTCGCGGCCGACCTCGCCAAGCTGGTGCGCGAAGGCAACCAGCGCGGGGTGTTCCCCAAGGTGCCGGTGGTGTCCATGCTGTCGGGCGAGCCCGAGTACCTCGAGGTGCTGAAGGACGAGACGCCGAAGAACTGGATCGTCACCGGCTACCCCTGGGACCAGATCGACACGCCCGCGCACGCCTCGTTCGCGGCCGGCTACTACAAGAAGTTCAACGAGAACCCCAAGGTCGGCTCGGTGGTGGGCTACGCCACCATGCAGGCCATCTTCGCGGCCATCAGGAAGGCCGGCAGCACCGACAACGAGAAGCTGGTGGCGGCCATGCGCGGCCTGAAATTCCCCACGCCGTTCGGCCCGGCCGAGTTCCGCGCCATCGACCAGCAGTCCACCATGGGCGCCTACGTCGGCAAGCTCGACGTGCGCGGCGGCAAGGGCACGATGGTGCAGTGGCGCTACGCCGACGGCAAGGACTACCTGCCCGGCGATGCCTACGTGAAGGCGCGCCGCCCGGCCGAGGCCATGAAGTAGGCGCCGCGGTCCGCCCGCGCCGACTGTTGTAAAACTGCGGTCATCCCAGCCCATTGCTGGACGGCCGGCCGGCCCGGGCCGGCTTGCCCCGATAATTTGCCGCTTATTCCCAAGAACAAAGCGGCTCATATGGGACAACGCGTCTTCGTCAAGGTGGTGGGGTTCACCGATGTCGAGCGGCATGCGCTCAACACGGTCTTCAGGCTGTCCGAGCCACGCGATGTGGCCTATGCGCTGTGGCAGCCCGGCGCGCCCGAAGCGGCCCGGCTGGCCCTGATCGACGGCCAGAGCTACGAGGCCCGGCTCGAACTCGAATCCCCGCAGGCCGACCCCGACATGAAGCTGATCTGGGTCGGCGCGGTGGCGCCGGCCCAGGCCTGGCGCACCTTCGAGCGGCCGCTGCAGTGGCCGGTGGTGGTGCAGGCGATGGACGAGCTGTACCTGCCGCCGCCGGCGCTCGATCTGGACCTCGATCTCGACTTCGCGGCCCCTGCAAGCCCCGCGGCGCCGGCCCCGCCGGCGGCGACCAAGCGCGTGCTGATCGTCGATCCCCAGGGCGAGAGCCGGCTGTACCTGCGGACCAAGCTCGCCTCCGTCGGGCTGCTGCAGGCCGACGAAGCGGCCAGCGGCGCCGAGGCGCAGGAGCTGCTCAAGCGGCGGGCCTACGACCTCGTGGTGCTGGACCTCGGCCAGCCCGACATGCCGGGCTGGCAACTGCTCAAGCAGATTCCGTCGCTGCAGGCGGTGCGCCCGCGCATCATCGTGACCGGGGCGCAGCGCTCCGTCGTGAACCAGGTGCGCGCCTGGCTGGCCGACGCGCAGGCCTGCCTCGGCAAGCCCATGCACCCGGGCAAGCTGCAGCAGTTGCTACAAAACATATAGCAGGAAATGACCGCTGCGCCTGGACATCGGGCCGATTTGATTCAAATTTTTGGCTTCAAGGCCTGATCCAGCGCCCGGCGGCCAGGGCCTGGGCCAACTGGCGTTCCAGGGCCGCGGGTTCGCCGTGCAGCCGGGCCGCCAGCAGCTCGGCGCACAGCGCGGCCAGGGTGAGCCCGCGCGAGCCCATGGCCGTGCAGACCCACAGGCCGGGCTGATGCGCCGGGTCCAGCGGGCCGACCAGGGGCAGCCGGTCGGGCGAGGCGCAGCGCACGCCTGTCCAGGCCTGCACCCGGCCCTCTTTGAAGGCGGCGGCCAACTGGTGCGCGGCCTGCGGCAGCAGGGCCTGCAGGCGCTCGAGATTCGCCAGGTGGTCGGCCGCGCGGGGCTGCAGGTCGGCGCTGTCGCGCTCGAAGCTGGCGCCCGTCAGCCAGACCGGGCCGGTGGCCAGGGGCAGCGCCGGGATCAGGCTGCCATGGCCGTTGACGGGGAAGGGCGGCAGGGCCTCACGGTCGCCGGGCTGGTGCGGCGCCCAGGACACCTGGCCGCGAATGGCCTGCAGCGGCAGCGCCGGCAGGCCGGGCCGCAGCGCCGCGAGCGTGCGGCTGGCGGGCCCGGCGGCCAGTACTACCAGGTCGGCGCGGGCCAGCAGCCCGCCCTGCGCATCGTGCAGCTGCCAGCCTTCGCCGTCGTGCTCGAGCTGCGCCACGCAGGCCTTGCCCTGCCAGCGGATGCCGGGCTGCGCCAGCCAGGCTTCGACCAGGCGCGCGGGCTGCAGCCAGCCGGCGCTGCCGTGCCACAGGGCTGGGGCGGTGCCGTCATCGCTGTCGTCGGCGGCGGGCAGGCCGGCCTGCTGGCGCTGGCCGGGCGTGGCGTCCTGTGTCCAGTCGCGCGCCGCGGCCGCCAGGTCCGGCGTGCGCCAGGCCGGGGGCAGGCCCGGCGAGCCGTCCACGCGGTGTTCAAGCACGCCGCTGGCGTCCCAGTCGAAGCCGGCCTGCAGCAGGGCCTGCATCTGCTGCCGGGTGGCGCGCACGCCGGCGCGCGTCAGGCGCGACAGCAGGCTGTCGTCGGGCGAGACATGCGGCGCCAGCAGTCCGGCGGGCAGGCCCGAGGCGCCGGCCGCGGGCCGGGCGGCGGCGTCGAGCACCTGCACCTGCCAGCCGCGGCGCGCCAGGCTGGCGGCCACCGCCGCGCCCGCGATGCCGCCGCCGACCACCGCGCAGCGCGCGGCCGCCATCGGCGCCGGCTCGGGCGTGCGGGGCCGGCGCGGCTCCCAGCGCGGGTTGAATTCGCCGCTCAGGCTGTCGCGCTTGGGCGGCAGGCCCGGCGCCTTGGCCACCGCGAAGCCGCATTGCTCGAGCCCGTCGCGCACGGCGCGCGCCACGGTCCAGGTGGCCATGCGTGTGCCGCGGCGGCACAGGCGGGCCACCGCCTTGAGCGTGTGCACCTCCCACATGGCCGGATTGCGCTGCGGGCTGAAGCCATCGAGGAACACCGCATCGGTCTCGAACGCGAGTTCGCGCAGCATGGGCTGCACCTCGCCGATGCACAGCGTGAGCAGCACGCGCCCGTCCTCGAAGGCCAGCCGGTGAAAGCCCGGCAGCAGGCCCTGCCACTGGCGGGCCAGGGCCTCGGCCAGCGGTTGCAGCTCGGGATGGGCGGCGGCACTGCGCAGCAGGTCGGCCGCGCCCACGGGGAAGGCCTCGACCGAGACGAAGTGCAGCAGGCGCGGGCGCTCGGGATCGGTTTTCCAGGCCAGCCAGGTGGCCAGGAAGTTCATGCCCAGGCCGAAGCCGGTTTCCAGCACGCGCCACTGGGCCTGGCCGGCCCAGGCCTGCGGCAGGCCGCAACCGTGCAGGAAGACCTGCCGGGCCTGCGCCAGGGCGCCGGCCTCGCTGCGGTAGATGTCGTCGAAGCGGGGGCTGCGCGGCCAGCCGTCGGCCAGCCATTCGACGGCTTCGGCCATGTGTGTCGCAGGGTGGTCAGGCGCTGGGCGGGACGTAGCCCTGCGCAACGTCGGCGCCTTCGCCGAAGAAATGCTTTTCCATCTGGCGCTTCAGGTACTCGCGGGCGCGCTGGTCGGCCAGGTTCAGCCGGTTCTCGTTGACCAGCATGGTCTGCTGCTTGATCCAGGCGGCCCAGGCTTCCTTGCTGACGTTTTCCCAGATGCGCTTGCCGAGTTCGCCGGGGTAGGGCGGGAAATCGAGCCCTTCGGCCTCTTTGCCGAGCTTGATGCAATGAATCATGCGAGCCATATGACGCCTCTTGGAGATTTTTAAGATGTTTTCGGTATTAGAAACTGAAATCTTATTGGTTCCAGTTTTGAGAAGGGGCTTCCAGAATCAAACCCTGTTGATTTTCAACCCATACAGAGAGAGATTCATGAGCACACGCCGCCACTTTATCAAGTTTCCCCTGGCCGCCGCCCTGGCGGGCGCCTTGGCCCTGCCGGCAGTGCCGGCGCTGGCGCAGCAGGTCAACCTGCTCAACGTCTCCTACGACCCGACGCGCGAGCTCTATGTGGACTACAACGCGGCCTTCGCCAAGTACTGGAAGGGCAAGACCGGCCAGGACGTGAGCATTAAGCAGTCGCATGGCGGCTCGGGCAAGCAGGCGCGCTCGGTGATCGACGGCATCGACGCGGACGTGGTGACCCTGGCGCTGGCCGGCGACGTGGACGCGCTGGTGAGCCACGGCAACCTGCTGTCGGCCGGCTGGCAGAAGAAGCTGCCGCACAACTCGGCGCCCTACACCTCGACCATCGTGTTCCTGGTGAAGAAGGGCAACCCCAAGGGCATCAAGGACTGGGACGACCTGGTCAAGCCCGGCGTGCAGGTGATCACGCCCAACCCCAAGACCTCGGGCGGCGCGCGCTGGAACTACCTTGCGGCCTGGGAGTTCGCTTTGCGCAAGTACGGCGGCCAGAACAGGGATGCCGCAAAGGCCAAGGACTACATCGCGAAGCTGTTCGCCAACGTGCCGGTGCTCGACACCGGCGCGCGCGGCGCCACCGTGACCTTCGTGCAGCGCGGCGTGGGCGACGTGCTGCTGGCCTGGGAGAACGAGGCCTTCCTGTCGATCAAGGAGTTCGGCGCCGACAAGTTCGAGATCGTCGTGCCCTCGCTGTCCATCCTGGCCGAGCCCACGGTGGCCGTGGTGGACAAAGTGGTGGACAAGAAGGGCACGCGCGCCGTGGCCGAGGAATACCTCAAGTACCTGTACTCCGATGAAGGCCAAGACATCGCCGGGCGCAACTACTACCGCCCGACCGCCGACAAGGCGAAGGCCAAATACGCGGGCCAGTTCCCCAAGCTCACGCTGGTGACGATCGATCAGGCGTTCGGCGGCTGGGCCAAGGCGGACAAGGAGCATTTCGCCGACGGCGCGAGCTTCGACCAGATCTACACCCGCAAGTAGTCCGGGCAGGATGAGCATCGCACTGGAATCCGCATGACAGTTCTGCTTCTTGCCGGCAGCCCCTCCGAGCGCTCGCGCTCGGCCGCGCTGCTCGATTCGGTCAGCCAGCGGCTGGGGCGGCGCGGCGCCCAGGTCGAGCGGCTGCTGATCCGCGACCTCTCGCCCCAGGCGCTGCTGCTGGCCGACACGGCGCACCGCACCATCCAGCAGGCCGTGGAGCAGGTGGCGCGGGCGCGCGCCATCGTGGTGGCCACGCCGGTCTACAAGGCAGCCTACAGCGGCGTGCTCAAGGTGTTCCTGGACCTGCTGCCGCAGACCGCGCTGAAAGGCAAGACCGTGCTGCCGCTGGCCACCGGCGGCAGCCCCCACCACATGCTGGCGCTCGACTACGCGCTGCGGCCCGTGCTGCAGTCGCTGTCGGCGCGCCACATCCTGCCCGGCGTCTACGCCACCGACGTGCAGGTGACGCTCACGCCCGAGGGCGCCCACCAGCTCAGCCCGGAGCTGGCCGCGCGGCTCGACGAGGCGGTGGCCACGCTGTTCAGCGAGGGCCTGCGAATGCCGCCCGCGGCCGGCTTCGAGCCCGTGCCGTTCTCCCGGGTGCGATGTAGCGTCTGACGCGCCTCGCCGGTCCGCGCCGCGGGCCGGCCCCCCGGTTTCCCCCAATTGAGATTGTTGAACCACCGCTTTCGCGGGCGGCCAGGAAAGCCGTTGCCCGCGAACCCCGACAAGGATGACCCCATGACCCAGATCACTTCCGACAGCATCGAAACCGCCGTGCCGTCTGCCCGCTGGTGGCAAGCCCTGCGCAGGCTCGCGCTTGGTGCACTGGTGCTGGCCGCGCTGGCCTTGATCGCCAGCTTCCTGCTGCTGCCGGTGGCGCGCGCCCAGGGCCAGCCGGCGGCCGAGTTGCGCATCGGCTACCAGAAAGCAGCCAGCCTGTTCGTGCTGCAGAAGGCGCAGGGCTCGCTGGAAAAGCGCCTGGCGCCGCTGGGCGTGGGCGTGAAGTGGGTCGAGTTCCCGGCCGGCCCGCAGCTGCTCGAAGGGCTGAACGTCGGCGCGATCGACGTTGGCTACGTGGGCGAGGCGCCGCCGATCTTCGCGCAGGCCGCGGGCGCGAAGTTCGTCTACATCGGCCACGACCCGGCCGCGCCGCAGGCCGAGGCCCTGCTGGTGCCCAGGGATTCGGCGATCCGCTCGGTGGCCGAGCTCAAGGGCCGCAAGGTGGCGCTCAACAAGGGCAGCAACGTGCACTACCTGCTGGTGCGCCTGCTCGAGAAGCACGGCCTGAAGCTCGGCGACATCCAGCCCGTCTACCTCGCGCCGGCCGATGCGCGCGCCGCCTTCGAGAGCCGCAGCGTGGACGCCTGGGTGATCTGGGACCCGTTCGCCGCCGCGGCCGAGAAGGCCATCGGCGCGCGCGTGCTGGCCGACGGCCGCGGCGTGGTCAACAACTACCAGTACTACCTGGGCGAGCGCCGCTTCGTGGGCCGCCACCCGTGGGTGATCCAGGCGCTGTTCGACGACTCGGTAGAGCAGGGCATCTGGCTCAAGAAGAACCTGCGCCAGGCGGCCGAGCTGATCGCGCCGCTGCAGGGGCTACCGGTGGACGTGGTCGAGCTGAGCCTGCGCCGCTACGAGTTCAACGTGCAGCCCGTGTCCGCTGGCGTGATCGCCGACCAGCAGCAGATCGCCGACACCTTCTTCGACCTCCGCCTGATCCCCAAGGCCATCGCCGTGCGCGAAGCCGCCTGGACCGACCCGCGCTGAGCGCGTACCTCTTTTTTTCAGGACCAATCCTCATGAATACCTCCCTGTTTCGCAAGCGCCGCGACCTGCTGCTCGGCGGCCTGTCGGGCCTGGCCGCGGCCACCCTGCCGGCCGTGGCCGTGCACGCCCAGGCGCCCCAGCGCCAACTCCGCATCGGCCACCAGAAGGGCTTCCTGAGCCTGCTCAAGGGCCGCGGCACGCTCGAAAAGCGCCTCGCGCCGCTCGGCGTCTCGCTCAAGTGGACCGAGTTCACGGCCGGGCCGGTGCAGCTCGAAGCGCTCAACGTCGGCTCGATCGACTTCGGCGACGTGGGCGAGGCCCCGCCCATCTTCGCCCAGGCGGCCGGCGCCTCGCTGGCCTATGTGGCGGCCACCGTGCCGCGCCCCTCGGCCGAGGCCGTGCTGGTGCCGCGCGGCTCGCCGCTGCGCAGCGTGGCCGACCTCAAGGGCCGCAAGATCGCGCTCAACAAGGGCAGCAACGTGCACTACCTGCTGGTGCAGCTGCTGGAGAAGGCCCATGTGGCCTACAGCGAGGTCAACCCGGTCTGGCTGCCGCCGGCCGATGCGCGCGCCGCCTTCGAGAAAGGCGCGGTCGATGCCTGGGTGATCTGGGACCCGTTCCTCGCGGCGGCCGAGAAGACGCTGGACGCGCGCATCCTGGCCGACGGCCGCGGCGTGGTGAACAACCGCGCCTACTACTTCTCCTCGCTCGACTACGCGGCGCGCCATCCCGACGTGCTGGCCATCGTCATCGAGGAGATCGACCGCATCGACAACTGGGCCGCGGCCCACCGCGGCGACTTGGCCGCCGAGCTGGCGCCGCTGTTCGGCATTCCCCGGCCCATCGTGGAGCTGTCGGTGGGGCGCTCGGCCTACGGCACGGGCCCGGTCACGCGGGCCATCCTGGCCGAGCAGCAGCGCATTGCCGACGTCTTCTTCGAGCTGCGGCTGATTCCCCGAAGGATCAACGTGCTGGACGCCGCGCCGGCTGGCCTCGCCTGACGCGCCGGTCCATTTCCCCAAGGAGCTTTTCATGAACGCAGGACATCCCTTGCCGATCCACACGCCCGTGCGCCGCCGCCTGCTGCAGGTGCTGGCCCTGACCGCCGCGTCCTGGAGCCTGTCGGCGCCCATCGCGCTGGCGCAGCCGGCGCTGGCCGGCGAGAAGCCGCCGGAGCAGTTGCGCATCGGCTACCAGAAATCGGCCGTCAACCTGGTGGTGGCCAAGCAGTCGGGCTGGCTGGAGAAGCGGCTGCCCCAGACCCGGGTGTCGTGGATCGAGTTTCCGGCCGGCCCGCAGCTGCTGGAGGCCCTGGCCGTCGGCAGCCTGGAGTTCGGGCTGACTGGCGATTCGCCGCCGGTGTTCGCGCAGGCCGCTGGCAAGGACCTGGTCTACGTCGGCGCGGAGCCGCCCAAGCCCGACAGTTCGGCCATCCTGACGCTGAAGGACTCGCCGCTGCGCACGCTGGCCGACCTCAAGGGCCGCAAGGTGGCGCTGCAGAAGGGCTCGAGCGCGCACTACCTGCTGGTGCGCGCGGTGGAGAAGGCCGGGCTGCAGTGGAGCGACATCCAGCCGGTCTACCTCGCGCCGGCCGATGCACGCGCCGCCTTCGAGCGCGGCAGCGTCGACGCCTGGGCCATCTGGGACCCGTTCTACACCGCCACCGAACTCGCGATCGCGCCGCGCGCGCTGGCCACCGGGCGCGAGCTGTCGGGCAACAACTCGTTCTACCTGGCCTCGCGCCCGTTCGCGACGCGGCACGCGCAGACCCTTGCCGTGCTGTTCGAGGAGCTGACGCGGGCCGACCGCCTGGTGCAGGAGAACCGCAAGGAGGCGATCAAGCTGATCGCCGATTTCAGCGGCCTGGACGCCGGCGTGGTCAGCCTTTTTCTGCAGCGCCGCCCGAAGTCGCCGGTCGGGCCCCTGAGCGCGCAGACCGTGGCTGACCAGCAGCGCGTGGCCGACGCCTTCCTGCGGCTCGGCCTGATTCCCAAACCCGTCGCGGTGGCGCAGATCGTCTGGCGCCCCGACGGCGTGCGCCTGGCGCAGGCCGCACGCAGCAACTAAGGAGTGCTCATGCAAGTGTTCTGGTTCATTCCCACCCACGGCGACAGCCGCTATCTCGGCACCGCCGAGGGCGCCCGCGAAGTCAACCTCGACTACCTCAAGCAGGTGGCCGTGGCCGCCGACAGCCTGGGCTACGAGGGCGTGCTGATTCCCACCGGCCGTTCGTGCGAAGACCCCTGGGTGATCGCCTCGAGCCTGCTGCCGGTGACGCGGCGCCTGAAGTTCCTGGTGGCGGTGCGCCCCGGGCTGCACCAGCCCAGCCTGGCGGCGCGCATGGCCGCCACCTTCGACCGCCTGTCGGGCGGGCGGCTGCTGATCAACCTCGTGACCGGCGGCGACCAGACCGAGCTCGAAGGCGACGGCGTCTACCTCGACCACGCGCAACGCTACGAGCAGTCGGCCGAGTTCATCCGCATCTGGCGCGAGATCCTCACGCGCAGCCATGCGGGGCGGCCGTTCGACTACGAGGGGCAGCACCTGAGCGTCAAGGGCGCGAAGCTGCTGTTTCCGCCGGTGCAGGCGCCGCATCCGCCGGTGTATTTCGGCGGCTCGTCGCCCGCGGCGCACGAGCTCGCGGCCGAGCAGGTCGATGCCTACCTGACCTGGGGCGAGCCGCCCGCCGAGGTGGCGAAGAAAGTGGCCGACGTGCGCGCACGCGCCGCACGCCACGGTCGTAGCGTGCGCTTCGGCATCCGGCTGCACGTGATCGTGCGCGAAACCGAGGAGCAGGCCTGGCAGGCCGCCGACAGCCTGATCAGCCGGCTCGACGACGACACCGTGATCCGCGCCCAGGCCGCGTTCTCGCGCATGGACTCGGAAGGCCAGCGCCGCATGGCCGCGCTGCACGCCGGCGGCAAGAAGAGAACCCGGGCCGACCTGGAGATCAGCCCCAACCTGTGGGCCGGCGTGGGCCTGGTGCGCGGCGGCGCGGGCACGGCGCTGGTGGGCGACCCGAAGACGGTGGCGGCGCGCATCGAGGAATACGCCGAGCTCGGGCTCGACACCTTCGTGCTGTCGGGCTACCCGCACCTGGAGGAGGCCTACCGCTTCGCCGAGCTGGTGTTTCCGCGGCTGCCGCGCCGGCTGCGCGAGACGCTGCCGGGCCAGGCCCTGAGCGGGCCGTTCGGCGAGGTGGTGGCGCACCAGTACGCGCCGTCGCGGGTCTCGCAAAGCTGAGCGAAAGGAAGCAACTCATGAGCATCCATGCCATCAGCCATGTGCAACTGGCGTTTCCCGCGGGCGAAGAGGCCGAGGTGCGCCGCTTCTACGGCACGCTGGTCGGCCTGACCGAGCTGCGCCAGCCGGCCGCCGGCACGCTGCGCTTCGTCGCCGGCCGCCAGCGCGTCGACCTGATCCCGACCGAGAACTGGCGTCCGCCGCCGGCCGTCTCGCACCTGGCCTTCGAGGTGCAGGACCTGCCGCAGCTGCGCAGCCGGCTGCTGGCCGCGCAACTGGCCCTCGAAGAGAGCCGGCCGCTGCCGGGCTACCTGCGCTTCTACGTGCGCGACCCGGCCGGCAACCAGCTTGAATTCCTTGAACCCGACCCTTTCCAGGTGAGTACCGTATGACCCAGCCGCTGCGTGAGATCCAGGTGACGCCCCTGCCCGACGTGGTGGAGGCGCCGGGCTTCGGCTTCCTGCCCCTGAAGGCCGCCTGGCCGTTCCCGTGGGCCGCGCTGGCCGCGTTCGGGCAGGCCGTGGCGCTGCGCCTGCTGCCCTGGCTGCTGCCCGTGGGCCTGGTGGCGCTGTGGCAGGCGGCCTCGTCGCTGGGCTGGCTGTCCACGCGGGTGCTGCCGGCGCCGGCGGAGGTGCTCAAGGCGGCCTGGGCGCTGGCGCTGTCGGGCGAGCTGTGGACGCACGTGAAGGTGAGCGCCGGCCGCGCGCTGGCTGGGCTGGCCGTGGGCGGCGGGCTGGGCCTGCTGCTGGGGCTGCTCACGGGCTCGCTGCGCTTCTTCGAGACGCTGCTCGATTCGAGCATCCAGATGGTGCGCAACATCCCGGCGCTGGCGCTGATCCCGCTGGTGATCCTGTGGTTCGGCATCGACGAGTCGGCCAAGCTGTTCCTGATCGCGGTGTCGGTGTTCTTCCCGATCTACCTCAACACCTTCCACGGCATCCGCAACGTGGACCCGGGGCTGATCGAGATGGGGCGCACCTACGGGCTCTCGCGCTGGCAGCTCTACCGCCAGGTCATCCTGCCCGGCGCGCTGTCGTCCATCCTGGTGGGCCTGCGCTTCTCGCTCGGGCTGATGTGGGTGATCCTGATCGTGGCCGAGACCATCTCGGCGCAATCGGGCATCGGCTACCTCACGATGAACGCGCGCGAATTCCTGCAGACCGACGTGGTGCTGGTGGGCATCCTGCTCTACGCGCTGCTCGGCAAGCTGGCCGACATGTTCGCCCGCGGGCTGGAGCGCTGGTGGCTGCGCTGGCACCCGGGCTACCAGGCCGTTGGCACCTGAAACGAGGAACCGCCATGACACTCACCACTTCACTCACCGCTTCCCAGCCAGCCGCCGCGGGCGGCGTGCGCATCGAGATCCAGGGCCTGACCAAGCGCTACGGCGCGCGCGAGGTGCTACGCCAGGCGCAGATCGCCATCGAGCCCGGCCAGTTCGTCGCCATCGTGGGCCGCAGCGGCTGCGGCAAGAGCACGCTGCTGCGCCTGGTGGCCGGGCTCGAGCCGGCCACGGGCGGCAGCCTGCGCATCGACGGCCAGGCCGCGGACGGCCTGCGCGAGGACACGCGCATCATGTTCCAGGACTCGCGCCTGCTGCCCTGGCGCCGCGTGATCGACAACGTGACGCTGGGCCTGCCGCCCGGGCGGCGCGCGGCCGCCGCGGACGTGCTGGCGCAGGTCGGCCTGGCCGACCGCCAGGCCGACTGGCCGGCCCGGCTCTCGGGCGGCCAGCGCCAGCGCGTGGCCCTGGCCCGCGCGCTGGTGCACCACCCGCGCCTGCTGCTGCTCGACGAGCCGCTGGGCGCGCTCGACGCGCTCACGCGCATCGAGATGCACCGCCTGATCGAGGGCCTGTGGCAGCGCCACGGCTTCACCGCGCTGCTGGTCACGCACGACGTGCAGGAGGCCGTGGCGCTGGCCGATCGCGTGATCCTGATCGAGGACGGGCGGATCGCGCTGGACGAAACCATCGCCCTGGCGCGCCCGCGCTCGCAGGGCGACGCCGCCTTCGCCGCGATCGAGAAACGCATCCTCGACCGCGTGCTGCAGCAGCCCGGGCGCGAACCGCCGGCCGATCCCTCATGGCCCGCGCCACCGGCCCATGGCCTGCGCTGGGCCGTCTGAAATGAATGAAAACCGGCGGAGGTCCGCGCCGTGGGGTCATTTTTTGCTATCAATTCAGTAGTAAACCCGAATTTCAACCAGGAGTATCTTCACCATGTCCATTCAAGCCATCAATGTCCGCAACCAGTTCCGCGGCAAGGTCAAGGAAATCATCCGGGGCGACGTCGTGTCCGAAGTCGACGTCGAGACGCCCTGGGGCATCGTCACCTCCGTCATCACCACGCGCTCGGTGGACGAGCTCGCCCTGGCGCCGGGCTCGGAGGTGGTGGCGCTCGTCAAATCGACCGAGGTGTCGATCGCCAAGCTGTGAGGGCGCTACGATAGCGAGGGCCGTCGTGGCGCGCTGCGCCATGGCCCTCCTCCTTTCTTCATTCATTGTTTTTCCCTCAACCTGAAACCTATCGACATGTCCGATCAATGGAAGTTTGAAACCCGCTCAGTGCACGCCGGCTACTCGCCCGACCCCACCACCAAGGCCGTGGCCGTGCCGCTGTACCAGACGGTGGCCTATGCCTTCGACAGCGCGCAGCATGGCGCCGACCTGTTCGACCTCAAGGTGCCGGGCAACATCTACACCCGCATCATGAACCCGACCACCGACGTGCTGGAACAGCGCGTCGCGGCGCTCGAAGGCGGCATCGCAGCGCTGGCGCTGGCCTCGGGCATGGCGGCCATCACCGCTGCCATCCAGACCATCGCCGAGGCGGGCGACAACATCGTTTCGGCCAGCACGCTGTATGGCGGCACCTACAACCTGTTCGCGCACACCTTTCCGCAGCAGGGCATCGAGGTGCGCTTTGCCGACCCGCGCGACCCGGCCGGCTTCGCTGCGCTGATCGATGCGCGCACCAAGGCCGTGTTCTGCGAATCGGTCGGCAACCCGCTGGGCAACGTGACCGACATCGCCGCGCTGGCCCAGGTGGCGCACCAGCATGGCGTGCCGCTGATCGTGGACAACACCGTGCCCAGCCCCTACCTGTGCCGCCCGATCGAGCATGGCGCCGACATCGTGGTGCACGCGCTCACCAAGTACATGAACGGCCATGGCAACAGCATCGGCGGCGTGATCGTGGACAGCGGCAAGTTCCCATGGGCCGAGCACAAGGCGCGCTTCCCGCGCCTGAACGAGCCCGACGTGAGCTACCACGGCGTGGTCTACACCGAAGCCCTGGGCGCTGCCGCCTACATCGGCCGCGCGCGGGTCGTGCCGCTGCGCAACATGGGCGCGGCGTTGTCGCCGTTCAACGCCTGGCTGACGCTGCAAGGCATCGAGACCCTGCCGCTGCGCATGGACCGCATCTGCGCCAGCAGCCAGGCGCTGGCCGAGTTCCTGCAGCAGCATCCGAAGGTGGAGTGGGTGCGCTACGCGGGCCTGCCCGACCACCCGGACCACGCGCTGGTGCGGCGCCAGATGGGCGGCAGGGCCTCGGGCATCCTGTCGTTCAGCCTCAGGAGCGCGGCGGGCGCCGACCCGCGCGCGGCTGGCGCGCGCTTCCTCGACGCGCTGCAGCTGTTCACGCGGCTGGTGAACATCGGCGATGCGAAGTCGCTGGCCACGCACCCGGCCTCGACCACGCACCGCCAGCTCGACGCCGGCGAGCTGGCCAAGGCCGGCGTGAGCGAAGGCATGGTGCGCCTGTCGGTGGGCATCGAGCACATCGACGACCTGCGCGCCGATCTCGAGCAGGCATTGGCCGCCGTCTGAGGCCCAGAAATCGGCGCGAGCCGCGCCTGATCTGATCCTGCGTCCCGCCCCGGCAGGGTAGTGCCGGGTGGGTTGAGCCGAGAGCCAGCCGCTGTCCAGCGGCTGGCTTTTTTTTGGCGGATCGCTTATCTGATTTCGTACCTTGCTAGGACGCATTCATTCGTTGGCCGAACGAGGCGCTCTGCCTAGCATGGAAGGCCTGTTCAACCAGACCCAGGCGCCAACGCAGGGTGCCCTTCCATGATCGAACTCAGCGGCATTTTCCAGACCTATCCCGGACCGAGTGGTCCCGTCGAGGCCCTGCGCGGCATTGACCTTCATGTGCCGGCCGGCTCGGTCTTCGGCGTCATCGGCCGCTCCGGCGCGGGCAAGAGCTCGCTGGTGCGCACCATCAACCTGCTGAACCGCCCCGCCGCGGGGCGGGTGGTGGTGGACGGACGCGAACTCACGCAGCTCTCGGGCGCGGCGCTGCGCGAGGCGCGCAAGGCCATCGGTATGGTGTTCCAGCACTTCAACCTGCTGTCCTCGCGCACGGTGTACGGCAACGTGGCGCTGCCGCTGGAGCTGGCGGGCCTGCCGGCGGGCGAGATCCGCGCCCGCGTCGGGCCGCTGCTGGAGCTGGTGGGCCTGTCCGGCCTGCGCGGGCGCTACCCGGCGCAGATCAGCGGCGGGCAGAAGCAGCGCGTGGGCATCGCCCGCGCGCTGGCCAGCCGGCCCCGGGTGCTGCTGTCGGACGAGGCCACCTCGGCGCTGGACCCGGAGACCACGCGCTCCATCCTGGCCCTGCTGCAGCAGATCAACCGCGAGTTCGGCCTGACCATCGTGCTCATCACGCACCAGATGCAGGTGATCAAGCAGGTGGCCGAGCGCGTGGCCGTGATCGACGCCGGGCGCATCGTGGAGCAGGGGCCGGTGCTGCAGGTGTTCACGCAGCCGCAGCACGCCACCACGCGCAGCCTGATCGACGACATCGCGCCGCAGGCGCTGCCGGAGTCGGTGTTGGCGCGCATCCGCGCGCTGATGGCGCAGCCGCACGAGGGCAGCGCGCGGCTGCTGCGGCTGGCGTTCGCGGGCGAGGGCGCCGACCGGCCGCTGCTGTCGGACGTGATCCGCCGCTTCGGCATCGACCTGTCCATCGTGCACGGCCAGGTCGACGAGATCCAGGGCCGGCCGTTCGGCTCGCTCGCGGTGTTCGCGCGCGGCGCGCACGAGCCGCTGCGCCAGGCGGTGTCGCACCTGCGCGGCGCCGGCGTGCAGGTGCAGGAGGTGGCCTATGCCTGAGAGCCTCCTCGCCACCTTCAGCGGGCCGCTGCTGGCGCTGTTCGCCACCTCGCTGTGGGAAACCCTGGTCATGGTCGGCCTGTCGGGCCTGGCGGGCAGCGCCATCGGCATTCCGCTGGGCGTGTTCCTGCACCTCAGCGGCGCCGGCGGCGTGCTGCGTAGCCCCGCGCTCAACCGCCTGGTGGGCGGCCTCGTCAATGCCGTGCGCTCCACGCCCTTCATCATCCTGCTGGTGGCCGTCATCCCGCTCACGCGGCTGCTCACCGGCTCGTCCATCGGCACGGCCGCCGCCGTGGTGCCGCTGACGCTGGCGGCCGCGCCGTTCGTGGCGCGCCTGGTGGAGACCGCGCTGCGCGAGGTGGACCACGGCCTGGTGGAGGCGGCGCTGGCCATGGGCGCGAGCACGCGGCAGATCGTCTTCAAGGTGCTGCTGCCCGAGGCGCTGCCCGGCATCGTGGCGGCGCTGACCATCACCCTGGTGAGCCTCACCGGCTACTCGGCGATGGCCGGCGCCATCGGCGGCGGCGGCCTGGGCGATCTCGGCATCCGCTACGGCTACCAGCGCTTCCTGCCCGAGGTGATGGCGGCCGTGGTGCTGGTGCTGATCCTGTTCGTGCAGGCCGTGCAGAGCCTGGGCGACCGGGCCGTGCGGCGCCTGAGCCATCGCTAGGCGCATCGCGGATGCTATCGAATTGATAGCAAACAACGACCGCGCCACCTGGACCTTGGCGCGATTTCATTCAAAAACCATTTTTTCAACGACCCATCCGGTCTTTTTTCATCCCAAAAGGAAACCTCATGAACAAACGTACCCTGCTGCACACCGCCCTGGCCCTGGCGCTGGCCGCCAGCTTCTCGGCCGACCTGCTGGCCCAGGACGCGCCGCTGAAGATCGGCGTGACGGCCGGCCCGCACGCGCAGATCTTCGAGCAGGTGAAGAAGATCGCCGAGAAGGACGGCCTGAAGATCCAGATCGTCGAGTTCAGCGACTACGTGCAGCCCAACGCCGCGCTGGCCGCCGGCGACCTGGACGCCAACAGCTACCAGCACAAGCCCTACCTCGACGCCCAGGTCAAGGACCGCGGCTACAAGATCGTGCCGGTGGGCTACACCGTCAACTTCCCGATCGGCATCTACTCGAAGAAGGTCAGGAGCCTGGCCGAGCTGAAGGAGGGCGCGCGCGTCGGCATCCCGAACGACCCGACCAACGGCGGCCGCGTGCTGCTGGTGTTCCAGGACAAGGGCCTGATCAAGCTCAAGGCCGACGCCGGCCTCAAGGCCACGCCGCTGGACGTGACCGAGAACCCGAAGAAGATCCGCTTCGTGGAGGTGGACGCGGCCCAGCTGCCGCGCACGCTCGACGACCTCGACGCCTCGGCCATCAACACCAACTACGCGCTGTCGGCCGGCCTGAACCCGGGCAAGGACGCCATCGCGCAGGAGAACGCCAAGAGCCCCTACGTCAACCTGCTGGCCGTGCGCGAGCAGGACCAGAACAAGCCCTGGGTCGCCAGGCTCGTGAAGGCCTATCACTCGGACGAGGTGCGCCGCTTCATCCAGACCGAGTTCAAGGGCTCGGTGATCGCGGGGTTCTGAGCGCGGCGACCCGTTTCCGGGGCGATGCCCAGCACGAACGCACGAGCCTTTTCATAACTCTCCATAATGGACCGGCCCATTTCTTCACAAGGAGCTGTCATGAGCCAATACCGAATCGCCGTCGTCGTGGGAAGCCTGCGCAAGGACTCCCTCAATCGCAAACTCGCGCTGGCGCTGGCCAGGCTGGCGCCGCCCGAGTTCAGCTTCGAGCATGTGCGCATCGACGACCTGCCGCTCTACAACCAGGACAACGACGGCCACCCGTCCGAGCCGGTCAAGCGGCTCAAGTCGGAGATCGCGGCGGCCCAGGGCCTGCTGTTCGTCACGCCGGAATACAACCGCTCGATCCCCGGCGTGCTCAAGAACGCCATCGACCACGCCTCGCGCCCCTACGGCCAGAACACCTGGGCCGGCAAGCCGGCGGGCGTGATCGGCATCTCGGTGGGCGCCATCGGCACGGCGCTGGCGCAGCAGCACCTGCGCAACATCCTGGCCTACCTCAATGTGCCCACGCTGGGCCAGCCCGAGGCCTTCGTCCAGGTCAAGGACGGCCTGCTGGACGAGGCCGGCAACATCGGCATCGAGGCCACCCGGCAATTCCTGCAGGGCTGGGTGAACCAGTACGTGGCCTGGGTCAAGACGCACACCGGCTGAGCGCCGTGCCGTCGCCATGAAAAAAGGCCTGCGCAAGCAGGCCTTTTCTTTGGCGGGGCGCCAGCGGGCGCGTTCAGGCGGCCAGCGCTGCGCTCGGCTGGTTGGCGGCCAGGCCGGCCACGGCCTTGATCTCCAGTTCGGCGGCGGCCAGCGCCTTGGCCTTGGGCTCCTCGCCCATGGCCACGCCCTCGGCGCGCACGAAGCGCACGTCGGTGATGCCGAAGAAGCCGAAGATGGTCTGCAGATAGCTCTCCTGGTGCTCCAGGGCGCGGCCGACGTCGCTGGTCGAGTACACACCGCCGCGGCTCGAGGCCACGATCACGGTCTTGCCCTTGGCCAGGCCGACGGGGCCCTTGTCGGTGTAGGTGAAGGTGCGGCCGGCCTGGGCCACGCGGTCGATCCAGGCCTTGAGCTGGCTTGAGATCGCGAAGTTATACATCGGCGCGCCCACCACCACCACATCGGCGGCCAGGAACTGCGTGACCAGCGCTTCCGACAGCGCATTCTCGCGCCGCTGCACCTCGCTCAGGCCTTCGCCCTGCAGGCCCAGGCGGAAGCCGAGCGAGTCGATCGAGAGGTGGCTCGGGGCGTCGACGGCGAGGTCGAGGTACGCCACCTCGGTGCCGGGGTGCGTGGCCTGCCATTGCGCGACGATGCGTTGCGTGAGCTGGCGGGAAACCGAGTTGCCGCCCATGACGCTTGAATCGATGTGGAGCAGTTTCATGGTGATCTTTCCTGTGTGAGGCCGCGGATTGCGGCCATGGATGTATTGTGGGAACGCACGAATCTTTTGATAAGCCGGTAAAAATGCGATAGATTGTCCTGCCAATGGGACAATGAGGGCGCCATGCAAGACCTGAACGACATGCTGTACTTCGCCGAGGTCGTGGACCGGGGCGGTTTCGCCGCCGCCGGGCGGGCCCTGGGGCTGCCCAAGTCGCGGCTGTCGCGCCGCGTGGCGGAGCTGGAGGCGCGCCTGGGCGTGCGGCTGTTGCAGCGCACCACGCGCCGGCTCTCGCTCACCGAGGCGGGCGAGCTGTACCACCGGCATTGCGTGGCCATGCGCGACGAGGCCGAGGCCGCGGCCGAAGCGGTGGCGCAGGTGCAGACCGAGGTGCGCGGCACGATCCGCGTGAGCTGCCCGGTGACGCTGGCGCAGACCGTGGTGGGGCCGATCCTGCCGCGCTTCC
The DNA here is from genome assembly GCF_022809125.1 of Variovorax terrae. Taxonomy (NCBI): domain Bacteria; kingdom Pseudomonadati; phylum Pseudomonadota; class Betaproteobacteria; order Burkholderiales; family Comamonadaceae; genus Variovorax; species Variovorax terrae. The sequence continues at coordinate 1,703,827 of NZ_JALGBI010000001.1, forward strand.
TGGCCCAGCACCCGCAGGTGCGTGTGGACATGCTGGTGAGCAACCGGGTCGTCAACCTGGTGGAGGAGGGCGTGGACGTGGCCCTGCGCGTGCGCCCCACGCTGGACGACAGCGGCAGCCTGGTGGTCAAGCAACTGGGCAGCGGCGGCACCGTGCTGGTGGCCAGCCCGGCGCAGCTGGAGCGCCAGGGCCGGCCGGCCGGGCCGCAGGACCTGGCCGGGCTCGACACCGTGGCGATGTCGGCCGCCGACGGCCGCGCCACCTGGCGCCTGGTGGGGCCGGGTGGCGCCGAATACGTGTTCACGCACCGCCCGCGCTACGTGGCGGACGACCTGCTGACGCTCAAGTTCGCCGTGCTGTGCGGCGTGGGCGCCACCTACCTGCCCGACTACATGTGCCGCGACGAGGTGCGCGACGGCCGCCTGGCGCACGCCCTGCCGGGCTGGGCGCCGCCGCCGGGCGTGGTGCACGCCGTGTTTCCGTCGCGCCGCGGGCTGGTGCCGGCGGTGCGGCGCTTTCTGGATTTTCTCGGGGAGCATCTGACGGGCGAGGCCCTGACGCAGGGCTTGCAGGTCCCATCGGGCTGAATTTGGAATGAAAACGGCCTCATGTCCAGGTGCAGCGGTCATTTGTTGCTATTGATTTTGTAGCGATCAGGAGTTGCAGGGTGGCAGGCCTGCGGCCGTTCGCCGGGGACCTGCGGAGTGCAGCACCAAGAGCGTCCACAATCGGCGCTCCGCTTTCAAGGAGCCATCCCCCATGAGCAGCCAGGACAAAATGCTTGACCTGCTGGGCGCGTTCAGCGTCGAGTCCCCCGTCTGGTCCACCGAGGACCTGATCGCGCGCACCGGCCTGGCGCCGTCCACCTGTTACCGCTACCTGAAGTCATTGCACCAGGCGGGCCTGCTGGCGCGCGTGGGCAGCGGCTCCTATGCCGTGGGGCCGAGGATCCTCGAGATGGACCGCATCGCGCGCCTGTCCGACCCGGTCTACAGCATCGGCAGCCCGGTGGTGCGCAAGCTGTCGCAGCGCACCGGCTTCAGCGCGCTGCTGTCGGTGCTGTACAGCGGCGCGGTGATGTGCGTGCAGCAGGAGGCCACGGGGGACGCGCCCGCCACCCTGTTTGGCCGGGGCCAGCAGCGGCCGCTGGTGGCCGGCGCCACGGCGAACATCATCCTCGCGCACCTGCCCACGCACCAGTTGCGCAGCGTTTTCAACAAGCACCGCGAACGGATCGCCGAGGCCGGCCTGGGACAGGACTGGAACAGCCTGCGCGACGCGCTGAAAGAGCTCCGGCAGCAGGGCTTCTGCTTCTCGATGGGCGAGTACCGGGCCGGCATCGCGGGACTGGCGGCACCCCTGTTCAACCGCGACGGCGAGGTGCTGGGCAGCATCGCGCTGGCCACCTCCACCGAATCGCCCCGGCTGGAGGCGTTCAAGGCGCTGGCGCCTGATCTGATCGCAGCGGCGGCACAGATTTCCGCCGGCATTTCGCGCGCCGCCAACGTTGTGGACCTGCCGGCACGCGCCTTGGGCTAGGGCGGGCAAGGGGTTTGTGATTTAAAAATTCTCCTATAATGTGAGAATATTTTAAATATCGCTCGATGGAGCGAGCCCCGATGAAAGCTTCCCTGAACGAGATCCTTCGAAACCCCGTGAAGGAAAAAATGGCGCGCGGCGAGGTGGTCGCCTCGATGATGGTGCGCCTGGTGCGCGGCGTCGAGATCGTGCGGATCGCCAAGACCGCCGGCTTCGACACCTTCTACATCGACATGGAGCACTGCAGCTTCTCGCTCGAAGCGACGGGCCAGATCTGCATGGCCGCGCTGGAGGCGGGCATCCCGGCTTTCGTGCGGGTGCCGGCCAATACCCCGGAGTACATCTCCCGCGTGCTGGACGGCGGCGCCAGCGGGGTGATCGCGCCGCACGTGCGCTCGGCGGAGCAGGCCCGCGCTGTGGTGCGCGCGGCCCGCTTCGCGCCCCAGGGCGACCGCTCGGCCAACGGCAGCCTGCCGCACCTGCACTACCGCAGCTTCCCGACGGCCGAGGCCAATCTGGCGCTGAACCGGGCCACGATGGTGATCGTGATGATGGAGGCCGTGGAGGCGCTCGAGCGCGTCGAGGAGATTGCGGCCGTCGAGGGCGTCGACATGATGCTGATCGGCACCAACGATCTCACGGCCGAGTGGGGCGTTCCGGGCCAGTACGACGACCCGCGGGTGGCCGCGGCCTACGAACGCACCATCGCCGCCTGCGCGCGGCACGGCAAGCATGTGGGCGTGGGCGGCCTCGGCTCGCGCCCCGACCTGGTGGCGCAGTTCGTGCGCATGGGCGCGCGCTTCGTGTCCACCGGCACCGACCTCGGCTTCCTGCTCGCGGCCTGCACCGCCAAGGCCTCGGCCGTGGCCTCTCTCATTCCTTCTACCTCTGGAGACAACTGACATGCATTTCACCCGTCGAACCCTCGCTGGCACCTGCCTGGCCGGCCTCGCCCTGGCCGCCGCCGGCACCGTGGCGGCCCAGGAGGCCTTTCCCAGCAAGCCGGTCAAGATCGTCGTGGCGTTCACCGCCGGCGGCCCGACCGACGTGGTCGCGCGGCTGCTGGGGCAGAAGCTCACCGAGGCCTGGGGGCAGCAGGTGGTGGTGGAGAACCGCCCCGGCGCGGCGGGCGTGCTGGGCTCCGAGCAGGTGGCCAAGGCGCCGGCGGACGGCTACACGCTGCTGATGGCGACGGCCGGCAACCTGACGGTGAACCAGCACCTATACCCCAAGATGCGCTTCGATCCGGTCAAGGACTTCGCGCCCATCCTGCAGACCGCCGCGGTGGACTTCGTGCTCGTCACCTCGGCGTCGTCGCCCTACAAGAGCGTCAAGGACGTCACCGCCGCCGCCAAGGCCAAGCCCGAGGGCGTGAGCACCTCGACCTCCGGCAACGGCGGCGCGCCCCATCTCGCGGCCGCCCTGTTCAACGACGCGGCGGGCGTCAGGCTGCTGATGGTGCCCTACAAGGGCACGGCCGATGCGGTGAACGCGGTGCTGGCCGGCGAAGTCAACCTCGATTTCGACGCCGCTTCGCAGGTGCTGCCGCACGTCAACTCGGGCAAGCTGCGGGCGCTCGCCGTGCTGGGCGCCAAGCGCTCGGCCCTGCTGCCCGAGGTGCCCACGATGGCCGAGGCCGGCCTGCCGGGCTACCAGTTCAGCAACTGGTTCGGGCTGGTGGCGCCCGCCGGCACGCCGCAGCCGGTGCTGAACAAGCTGCAGGCCGATGTGGCCAGGGCGCTGCAGAGCACGGACGTCCGCGCCCGCTTCCAGACCATGGGGCTGGAGCCGGGCGGCGGCAGCGCGGCCCAGTTCGGCGCGCTGATCCAGGCCGACTCGGCCAAGTGGGCGGCGGCGATCAAGAGCGCCAACATCACGGCCCAGTAGCCGGAGCAGCGCATGGGCATGACCATCACCGAAAAGATCCTGGCGCGCGCGGCGGGGCTGGACCGGGTGCAGCCCGGGCAGTTTCTCGACTGCAAGGTCGACCAGGTCGCCAGCATGGACCTGCAGGGCAAGCTGGTGTTCAACACGCTGGACAGCCTGGGCAGCGACGCGCTGTTCGACACCGGCCGCGTGGCCTTCACGCTCGACCACCACAGCCCGGCGCACAGCGTCGCCATCGCGGACGTGCACGCGGCCATCCGCAAGGCGGCGAAGAAGTTCGAGGTGAAGAACCTGTTCGACGTGGGCAGCGGCATCATGCACGTGGTGATGCCCGAGCGTGGCCTGGTGCTGCCGGGCGAGCTGGTCATCATGAACGAATCGCACACGCCCACGGGCGGCGCGATCGGCGCGGTGGTGATCGGCGTGGGCCAGACGGATGCGGCCGTGGCCGCGGCGCTGGGCGAGATCTGGCTGGTGGTGCCGGCCACCCTGCGCATCAACCTGCACGGCGCGCTGCGCCCCGGCGTCACCACCAAGGACGTGGCGCTGCACCTCATGAAGCTGCTCGGGTACGAGCGCCGGGCGATCTACCGCGCCATCGAGATCGGCGGGCCGGGCATGGCCGGCCTGTCGATGGACGCGCGCTTCACGCTCACCAACTACTGCTCCGACATGGGCGCCAAGTCGGCCATCATCGAGGCCGATGCCGTCACGCTGGCCTACGTGAAAGACCGGGCGCAGCGCCCGTTCACCCCCGTTTACAGCGACCCGGACTGCCGCTATGAAGACGTGCTGGACGTCGACCTCGGCGCGCTGGAGCCGCTGCTGGCCTGCCCGCATGCGCTCGATAACATCCACAGCGTGGCCTCCCAGGCCGGCAAGGCCATCCACGAGGCGGTGATCGGCACCTGCACCAACGGCCGCTTCGAGGACATCGCGGCCGCGGCGTCCATCGTGCAGGGCCGCAGCGTGGCGCCCGGCGTGCGCTTCATCGTGGTGCCGTCCTCGCGCGAGGTGTACCAGCGCGCCATGAAGGCGGGCCACCTGGCCACGCTGACCGACGCGGGGGCGCTGGTGTTTCCGCCGGGCTGCGGCCCCTGCATGGGCGAACACAGCGGCGTGCTCGGCGCGGGCGAGGTCTGTATCAGCTCGGGCAACCGCAACATGAAGGGCCGCATGGGCAGCGCGGAATCGTTTGTCTACCTGGGTTCGCCCGAAACCGTGGCGGCCTCCGCCCTGCAGGGCGTGATCACCGACCCGCGCACCCTCCAGGGCGCATCGAAGGAGCTGACCCATGCAGACTGAATTCACGGCCGGCGCCTACCGCGTGGGCGACGATGTGAAGGCGCTGGAGATCATGCCCACGCGCTTCAAGAGCTCGAATGCGCTGGCCGATGGGGAACTGGCGCAGGCGGCGTTCGCCGATCTCGACCCCGGCTTTGCCGCGAAGGCGCTGGCGGGCGACTACGGCATCGTGGTCGCCGGGCGCAATTTCGGCGGCGGCGGCAAGACCATCGAAGGGCCGGTGTTCGCGCTGCGCGGCGCGGGCGTCCGGCTGGTGATCGCCGACTCGTTCGCCCGCTACTTCCTGCGCAACGCCATCAACAACGGCTTTCCGATCCTGGTGTGCGAAGGCATTTCGGCGGCGGTGCAGACCGGGCAGCCGCTGTGCGTGGACCTGCAGGCCGCGACGATCCGCAACCTGGCCACGGGCCAGACGCTGCAGGCCACGCCGCTGTCGGCCAGCGCGCTGGACATCCTGAGCGTGGGCGGGCTGGTGCCGTATGCCCGGCGCAAGCTGGCAGAGCGCAGTGAGGCGAGGGCGCTGGCGGCTGGCTGAGGCGGGGAGGGCGCGGGTAGGCCGGGCCTGATGCCTGCCGGCGCGGCGCTCCTGGGGGCCGCGCCCGCATGGCGCCCTCTCATTCGGGCCATGGCTCTTGCCGAGGGTCTCTATATTCTAAATAATTGATAAATTAAGAACGATATATTCGTTTGAGTTTTAAGACTTGCTCCGCACAATGGATTCATCCATTCATGCAAGGAGCAACTCATGGCTACTCTCCGACTGGGCGACACCGCGCCCGACTTCACCCAGGAGTCCACTGCCGGCCCGATTTCCTTCCACCAATGGTCCGGCAATTCATGGGTCGTCCTGTTCTCCCACCCGGCTGATTTCACCCCGGTCTGCACCACCGAGCTCGGCAAGACGGCCGCGCTCTCGGGCGAGTTCGCCAAGCGCGGCGTGAAGCCGATCGCGGTCAGCGTGGACCCGCTGGACTCGCACACCAAGTGGGTGGACGACATCAACGACACCCAGCACACCACGGTGGACTTTCCGATCCTGGCCGACGCAGACCGCAAGGTGGCCACGCTGTACGACATGATCCACCCGAACTCGCTGGCCAACGCCACGGTGCGCAGCGTGTTCATCATCGATCCCAAGCACGTGATCCGCACCACGCTGACCTACCCGGCCAGCACCGGCCGCAATTTCGACGAGATCCTGCGCGTGATCGACTCGCTGCAGCTCACCGACAGCCACAAGGTGGCCACGCCCGTGAACTGGCAGGACGGCGGCGACGTGGTGATCCTGCCCAGCCTGCAGGACCCGGCCGAGATCGCCCAGCGCTTTCCCAAGGGCTTCACGGCGGTGCGCCCCTACCTGCGCCTGACGCCGCAGCCGAACAAGTAAGCGGAACGCCACGGTGCCGATCGCTGCCAACCTCATCATCGTTCCCGGCTGGCGCGACTCCGGCCCGGGCCACTGGCAAAGCCTCTGGACCGACCGGCTGCCGGGCGCGCGCCGGGTGGTGCAGGACGACTGGATCACGCCGTCCCGGCAGGCCTGGGTGGCCGCGTTGACGAAGCTGGTGCTGCAGGCGCCGGGCCCGGTGGTGATCGCGGCGCACAGCCTGGGCTGCATCGCCACCGCGCACCTGCCCGAGGAGGCGGCCCGCCGCATCCAGGGCGCGCTGCTGGTGGCCCCGGCCGACCCGGAGCGCCGCGCCGTGCTGAGCGACTTTGCGCCCGTGCCGTTCCAGAAGCTGCCCTACCGCAGCGTGCTGGTGGCCAGCAGCAACGACCCCTACTGCCCGATCCGGCTGGCGGGCGCCTATGCGCGCGCCTGGGGCAGCGAGTTCGTGCGCCTGCAGCAGGCCGGCCACATCAACATCGAATCAGGCCACGGCGAATGGCCGCTGGGCCTGGCCCTTTTGCAATCCCTGGTGGGCGACCCGTCGTTGGGAACGTCGGCGCCTCCTTTTCCTGAAGTACTGGAAACCATCGCATGACCTCGAAGATCAAGGCCCTCCTGGCCACCGCCGCATTGGCCGCCAGCGGGCTGGCCGCCGCACAGACCACGCTGCTCAACGCCTCGTACGACGTGGCGCGCGAGTTCTACAAGGACTACAACGCGGCATTCGCGGCGCACTACAAGAAAACCACCGGCAAGGACGTCAGGATCGACCAGTCGCATGCCGGTTCGAGCGCGCTGGCGCGCTCCGTGGCCGACGGCCTCGATGCCGACGTGGTGACCATGAACACCTCGACCGACATCGACTTCCTGGCCGACAAGGGCGTGGTGGCCAGGGATTGGGCCAGGCGCTTTCCCGACAACGCGGCGCCGACCACCTCCACCATGCTGTTCCTCACGCGCAACGGCAACCCCAAGGGCATCAAGGACTGGGACGACCTCGTCAAGCCCGGCGTGCAGGTGGTGGTGGTCAATCCCAAGACCGGCGGCAACGGCCGCTACGCCTACCTGGCCGCCTGGGGTTATGTGAAGAAGAAGGGCGGCAGCGATGCGCAGGCCGCCGAGTTCGTGGGCCAGCTCTACAAGAACGTGCCGGTGCTGGCGCGCGGCGGCCGCGATGCCACCACGGCCTTCCTGCAGCGCAACATCGGCGACGTGCTGATCACCTTCGAGTCCGAGGTCGTGGCCATCAACCGCGAGTTTGGCGATGGCAAGGTCGATGCGGTGTACCCGTCGATCAGCATCGTGGCCGAGAACCCGGTCGCGGTGGTCGAGCGCACCGTCGCCAAGAAGGGCACGGGCGAGCTGGCCAAGGCCTACCTGGACTACCTGTACTCCGACGAGGCGCAGGAGATCGCTGCCCGGCACGCGCTGCGCCCGCGCTCGCCGGCCGTGCTCAGGAAGTACGCCGCGACCTTCAAGCCGCTGCAGCTGTTCACCGTGAACGAGCTGTTCGGCGGCCTGGGCAACGCGCAGAAGGTCCACTTCAATGACGGTGGACAGTTCGACAAGCTCTACACCGCCGCGAAGTAGATGAGCGCCGCAACCACCCTGGCGCCGCCCGGCGCCCCGCTCGGGCTGGGCGTGCCGCGCCGGCGCGGCGGCGCCCGGCGCGTGCTGCCCGGCTTCGGCCTGACGCTCGGCTATTCGCTGTTCTACCTGAGCCTGATCGTGCTGATCCCGCTGTCGGCCCTGTTGTTCAAGACCTTCACGCTGAGCTGGGAGCAGTTCTGGGCCGCCATCAGCGGGCCGCGCGTGCTGGCCTCGTACCGGCTGACCTTTGGTGCCTCGCTGTTCGCGGCGCTGGTCAACGCGGTGTTCGGCCTGCTGGTGGCCTGGGTACTGGTGCGCTACAAGTTTCCCGGCAAGAAGATCGTCGATGCGCTGGTGGACCTGCCGTTCGCGCTGCCCACGGCGGTGGCCGGCATCTCGCTCACCGCGCTGCTGGCCGGCAACGGCTGGATCGGCCAGTACCTGGAGCCGCACGGCATCAAGCTGGCCTTCACGCCCGCGGGCGTGGTGATCGCGCTGATCTTCATCGGCCTGCCGTTCGTGGTGCGTACCGTGCAGCCGGTGCTCGAGGACGCCGAGAAGGATCTGGAGGAGGCCGCCACCTGCCTGGGCGCGACGCGCCTGCAGACCTTCATCCGCGTCATCCTGCCGTCGATCGCGCCCGCGCTGCTGACCGGCTTTGCCATGGCCTTCGCGCGCGCCATCGGCGAGTACGGCTCCGTCATCTTCATCGCCGGCAACATGCCCATGATCTCCGAAATCACGCCGCTCATCATCATCGGCAAGCTCGAACAGTACGACTACGCCGGCGCCACCGCCGTAGCCGTGGTGATGCTGGCGATCTCGTTCGTGCTGCTGCTCGTCATCAACGCATTGCAGGCCTGGCAGCGCCGCCGCACGGGAGCATTGGCATGAGCACGGCCCACACGCAAGTGAGCGCCGGCGCGAAGGCCTCCGCGGGGGCGCGGCCTGTGCGGCGCGCCCGCGCCGGTACCACCGAGTCGGCCTGGGTCCGCTGCGCGCTGATCGGCCTGGCGCTGGGCTTCATCGGCCTGTTCCTGGTGCTGCCGCTGGCGGCGGTGTTCACCGAGGCGCTGCGCAAGGGCCTGGGCGCCTACCTGGAGGCGCTGCGCGAGCCCGACGCCTGGTCGGCCATCCGCCTGACCCTGATCACCGCGGCCATCGCGCTGCCGCTGAACCTGGTGTTCGGCGTCGCGGCCGCCTGGGCCATCGCCAAGTTCGAGTTCCGCGGCAAGTCGTTCCTGACCACGCTGATCGACCTGCCGTTCTCGGTGTCGCCGGTGGTGGCGGGGCTGATCTACGTGCTGCTGTTCGGCGCGCAGGGCTGGCTCGGGCCCTGGCTGCAGGCGCACGACATCAAGATCATCTTCGCCGTGCCCGGCATCGTGCTGGCCACCGTGTTCGTGACCTTTCCCTTCATCGCGCGCGAGCTGATCCCGCTGATGCAGGCGCAGGGCAACGACGAGGAGCAGGCCGCCATCGTGCTTGGCGCCAGCGGCTGGCAGACCTTCCGCCACGTGACACTGCCCAACATCAAGTGGGGCCTGCTTTACGGCGTGATCCTGTGCAACGCGCGCGCCATGGGCGAGTTCGGCGCGGTGTCGGTGGTGTCGGGCCACATCCGGGGCCAGACCAACACCATTCCGCTGCACGTGGAAATCCTCTACAACGAATACCAGTCGGTGGCGGCCTTCGCCGTGGCCTCGCTGCTGGCCATCCTGGCGCTGGTGACGCTGGTGATCAAGTCGGTGGTCGAGTGGCGCCACGAGCGCGAGCTGGCCGCCGGCGCCGCGCTGCCGCCCGAGCGCCCGCAGGGCGCATCCTCTTTCATCCCGCATGCCGCCACCGCGGCCGCCGTCGCCGGCTGAAGCCCGGCCAAGGACTCTTTCCATGAGCATCGAAATCCGCAACATCAGCAAGCAGTTCGGCGACTTCCACGCGCTGCGCGACGTCAGCCTCGACATCGATTCTGGCGAACTGATCGCCTTGCTCGGCCCCTCGGGCTGCGGCAAGACCACCTTGCTGCGCATCATCGCCGGGCTGGAGACGGCCGATGCCGGCAGCATCCTGTTCGCCGGCGAGGACACGACCGACGTGCACGTGCGCGAGCGCCAGGTGGGCTTCGTGTTCCAGCACTACGCGCTGTTTCGCCACATGACGGTGTTCGAGAACGTGGCCTTCGGCCTGCGCGTCAAGCCGCGCGGCCAGCGCCCCTCCGAAGCGAAGATCAAGGAGAAGGTGCATGAGCTGCTGAGCCTGGTGCAGCTCGACTGGCTGGCCGACCGCCATCCCTCGCAGCTCTCGGGCGGCCAGCGCCAGCGCATCGCCCTGGCGCGCGCGCTGGCGGTGGAGCCCAAGGTGCTGCTGCTGGACGAGCCCTTCGGCGCGCTCGACGCCAAGGTGCGCAAGGAGTTGCGCCGCTGGCTGCGCCGGCTGCATGACGAGCTGCACGTGACCAGCATCTTCGTTACGCACGACCAGGAGGAGGCCCTCGAAGTGGCCGACCGCGTGGTGCTGATGAACGGCGGCCGCATCGAGCAGAGCGGCTCGCCGCAGGAGGTCTGGGACCATCCGGCCAGCCCCTTCGTCTACGGCTTCCTGGGCGACGTCAACCTGTTCCACGGCCGCGCGCACGAGGGGCAGGTGCACCTGGAGGGCCTGCGCCTGGACTCGCCCGAGCACCGCGACGTGCAGGACGCGAAGGCCTATGCCTATGTGCGCCCGCACGACCTGGACGTGCAGCGCTATTCGCCTGGCGCGGCCGGCATCGTTGCCCAGCTCAGCCGGGCCATCGTGGTCGGGCCGATCGCGCGGCTGGAACTTATTGCCGCCGACGACCACCAACCAGCGGACAATCGGCCCCGGGAGTCCCTGATCGAGGCGCAGATTCCTGCGCAACAATTCAGGGACCTGGGATTCCGGGAGGGTGAAACGCTGGTGGTGACGCCGCGCCAGGCCCGGGTGTTTGTGGAGAATGCATCGTCCTGACCGGCTGCAAGGCGCATCCGGCCCGATGCGCGAGCTTGAAGGAGATCCATGTTGCTGAAGTATTTCGATGAAGCGCCCCGCCGCGTGCTGGCGGCCGTCAGCCTGGTGTGCGTGGCCATGCTGGCATTCGGCCTGTACCTGCAGCATGTGGTCGGGCTCGAGCCCTGCCCGATGTGCATCGTGCAGCGCTATGCGCTCATCCTGGTGGCCGTGGTGGCCGGCCTCACGGCGGCCAGCGGGCGCCGGGGCCTGCAGATCGGCGGCAGCGCCCTGGGCCTGCTGCTGGCTGGCGGCGGCGCCTTCGTGGCGGCGCGCCAGAGCTGGCTGCAGTGGTACCCGCCCGAGATCGCGTCCTGCGGACGCGACTTCTACGGCATGATCGAAACCTTCCCGCTCAAGCGCGCCATCCCCATGATCTTCAAGGGCAGCGGCGACTGCACCGCGATCGACTGGACATTCCTGGGCGGCTCCATCGCCAACTGGTCGTTCGTCTGCTTCGTGGCGCTTGGTCTGGTGCTGCTGGGCGTGCTGGTGCGCACGGCCCTGCGCCGGCCGGCCTGATCAATCAGGCGCTTGGCCGCCCGGCCAGGGCGGGCCCTTGAGTTCGACCACGTTGCCCTCTGGATCAGTGAGGTAGATCGACGGGCCCTGTCCCTCGGCGCCGTAGCGTGAGGCCACCGCGCCGGGCTCCACGCCCCGGCTGCGCAGCCAGGCCGCGAGCGCGCCGGCATCGAACGGGTCGATGCGCAGGCAGAAATGATCGAGGTTGCGCCCCTCGGGGCCGGCCGCTGCGCCACCGGCGCGGCCCAGCGGACTGTCCACGGGCACGAGGTCGATCAGCGAACTGCCCGCACGCACCTGGTACAGCCCGATGTCTTCCTGGACCCGCTCGATGGGACAGCCCAGCACGCCGGTGTAGAAATCCAGCATGCGCTGAAGGTCGGCAACCCTTAGCACGAGGTGGTCGATCTGCCGGATGTTCAGCATGGCGTGCCCGCGCGCGGATTCAGGTATTGCTGCGGCGGTAGACGGCGAGCGAGCTGGCCAGGGCCAGCAGGGCGCCGCCGCAGGCCCGGTCCAGCCACTTCACGGCCGAGGCCCGGAACAGACGCACCGCGCGCGCGCCAACGAAGGCATAGCCGAGCATCACCGAAAAATCCAGTCCGGCGAACACCAGGCCGATGACGGCGTACTGCGGCGCCTGCGCCGCGGCTGGATCGATGAACTGGGGCATCAGCGCCGAGCAGAAGAGGTAACCCTTGGGGTTGGTGACGGCGACGAGGAAGGATTTGGCGAACACCGCGCGGCCGCTGCGCTGCGGGTCCAGCGCGCCCGCGGCGGGCAGGTCGAAGCCGCCTTGCGAGCGCAGCAGCCGCAGGCCCAGCCAGGCCAGATAGAGGGCGCCGGCCCACTTGAGGACCGAGAACCAGAATTCCGAGGCCGCGAGCAGGGCGCCCAGGCCCAGCGCCACCGCGCCCACCAGCACAAAGTCGGAGGCGACGGCGCCGAACATGCCCGGCAGCGCGCGGCGCACGCCGTAGCGCGAGCCGTTGGCCAGTGCCAGCAGCACGGTGGGGCCGGGCGTGGCGATGGCGATCAGCGCGACCAGCGAAAAGACGAGGAGGGTGGAGAGGTTCATGGGGTGGGCTCGCAGCCGGTGGGCCGGTGGACACGTTCGGTCGATGCAGGGTACTTTGCCAGCTTTTCGGCCGGCCGGCGCGGGCGCGCGACCAGCTCCCCGCCGCAGTTGGGGCAGATGCCCTGGAGCCGCAGGCCGGCGCAGTCGCTGCAGAAGGTGCACTCGAAGCTGCAGATGCACGCCCCGGCGGCGTCGGGCGGCAGGTCGCGGTTGCAGCATTCGCAGTTGGGGCGCAGTTGCAGCATGGCGCGGGCCTTTCGGGGGGTCAGGATCCGTTGAGTTTCTTCACCAGCACCTGGCTCTTGCGGTCCCAGTTGTACTTGCGCTTGCGCGCTTCGGGCAGCCAGTCCGGGTCGACCTGCACGAAGCCGCGCTTGAGGAACCAGTGCATGGTGCGGGTGGTGAGCACGAAGATGCTTTGCAGGCCCATGGCGCGGGCGCGGTGCTCGATGCGCTTGAGGATCTTCTCGCCGTCGCCCTGGCCCTGGCTTTGCGGCGAGACGGTCAGCGCCGCCATCTCGGCGGTCTTGGCCTCGGGATAGGGGTAGAGCGCGGCGCAGGCGAAGATCACGCCGTCGTGCTCGACGATGCTGTAGTGGTCGGCATCGCGCTCGATCTCGGTGCGGCTGCGCTTGACCAGGGTGCCGTCCTTCTCGAACGGCTCGATCAGCTGCAGGATGCCGCCCACGTCGTCGGCCGTGGCCTCGCGCAGGCTCTCCAGTTTCTCGTCGATCACCATGGTGCCGACGCCATCGTGCACGTAGATCTCGAGCAGCAGCGAACCATCGAGCGCGAACGGCAGGATGTGGCTGCGCTCCACGCCGTGCTTGCAGGCCTTGACGCAGTGCTGGAGGTAGAACGCGCTGTCGGTGGGGTGCTGGGCGGGCGGCAGCGCGGCCAGCAGCTTTTCGGCGCTGTCCAGCGGCAACTCGGTGTCGATGGGGTTGTCTTCGCTCTCGGGCTCGGCCGGGTTGATGCGGATGCCGGGGATTTCGGTGAGGAAGATCAGCTTGTCGGCCTGCAGGGCGATGGCTACCGAGGTGGCGACTTCCTCCATGGTGAGGTTGAAGGCTTCGCCGGTCGGCGAGAAGCCGAACGGCGAGATCAGCACCATGGCGCCGAAGTCCAGCGTGCGGGTGATGCCGGCCACGTCCACTTTGCGTACCAGGCCCGAGTGCTGGAAGTCCACACCGTCGACCACACCGACAGGGCGGGCGGTGATGAAGTTGCCCGAGATCACGCGCACGGTGGAGCCGGCCATCGGCGTGTTGGGCAGGCCCTGGCTGAAGGCGGCCTCGATCTCGTAGCGCAGCTGGCCGGCGGCCTCCTGCGCGCCGTCGAGCGCCACCTCGTCGGTGATGCGGATGCCGTGCGAGTACTTGGCGGCGTGGCCCTTGGCCTTGAGCTGCTCGTTGACCTGGGGCCGGAAGCCATGCACCAGCACGATCTTCACGCCCATGCTCTGGATCAGCGCCAGATCCTGCGCGATGTTCTGCAGCTTGCCGGCGGCGATGGCCTCGCCGGCCAGGCCCACCACGAAGGTTTTGCCGCGGTGCGTGTGGATGTAGGGCGCGACCGAGCGGAACCAGGGCACGAAGGTGAAATTGAAGACGGCGGACATGGCAGCGGGATGGGGCAGGGTGGCGGGAGCGGCGGCAAGACTGGGATAATCCGCGATTCTCTACGAAGTTGCCGTTTTGTCCGTCCTGCCCCTGAAAATCGAGTTTCCCGAGTCGCTGCCCGTGTCGGGCAAACGCGACGACATCATGGCCGCCATGGCGGCGCACCAGGTGATCATTGTCTGCGGCGAGACCGGTTCGGGCAAGACCACGCAGCTGCCCAAGATCGCGCTGGCCATGGGACGCGGCAAGCTCAACGCCGCGCCGGGCCGGGGCCGGCTGATCGGCCACACCCAGCCGCGGCGCATCGCCGCCTCCAGCGTGGCCAAGCGCATCGCCGAAGAACTCAAGACGCCGCTGGGCGAGGTGGTGGGCTACAAGGTGCGCTTCCAGGACCGGCTCAGCCGCGACGCCTCGGTCAAGCTCATGACCGACGGCATTTTGCTGGCCGAGACCCAGACCGACCCGCTACTCAAAGCCTACGACACGATCATCATCGACGAGGCGCATGAGCGCAGCCTGAACATCGACTTCCTGCTGGGTTACCTGCGCGAGATCCTGCCCCGGCGGCCCGACCTCAAGGTGGTGGTGACCTCGGCCACCATCGACGCCGATCGCTTCGCGCAGCACTTTGCCTCAACCAAAGGCCCGGCGCCGATCATCTATGTCTCGGGCCGCATGTTCCCGGTGGAGCAGCGCTGGCGGCCGTTCGAGGAGTCGCGCGACTACGGCCTGGACGAGGCCATCGCCGACGCGGTGGACGAGCTCTGGAGCGACCCGCGCCAGGGCGGCGACATCCTGGTCTTCCTGCCCGGCGAGCGCGAGATCCGCGAGGCCGCCGACCACCTGCGCAAGCACCTGTCGCACCAGCCGGTCTTGCGCAGCGCCGAGGTGCTGCCGCTGTTCGCGCGCCTGTCGCAGGCCGAGCAGGACCGCATCTTCGACAGCCACAGCGGCCGGCGCATCGTGCTGGCCACCAACGTGGCCGAGACCTCGCTCACCGTACCGGGCATCCGCTACGTCATCGACGCCGGCACGGCGCGCGTCAAACGCTACAGCTTCCGCAGCAAGGTGGAGCAGCTGCTGGTCGAGCCGGTGAGCCAGGCCGCGGCCAACCAGCGCGCCGGGCGCTGCGGCCGGGTGGCCAACGGCATCTGCATCCGGCTCTACGACGAGAAGGACTTTGCCGGCCGCCCGCGCTTCACCGATCCGGAGATCCTGCGCAGCTCGCTCGCGGGCGTGATCCTGCGCATGAAGTCGCTGCACCTGGGCGACGTGGAGCAGTTCCCCTTCATCGAGCCGCCGCAGCGCCGTGCCATCGCCGACGGCTACCAGCTGCTGAACGAACTGGGCGCGGTGGATGACGCCAATGAACTGACGTCCATTGGCGCCGAACTGGCCAAGCTGCCGCTGGACCCGCGCGTCGGCCGCATGATCCTGGAGGCGCGTGAGCGTCAGGCGCTGGACGAGGTGCTGGTGATCGCCTCGGCGCTGTCGGTGCAGGACGTGCGCGACCGCCCCATGGAGGCCCAGCAGGCGGCCGACCAGGCCCATGTGAAGTTCGACGACGAGAAGAGCGAATTCAGCGGCTACCTCAAGCTCTGGAAATGGCTGGGTGACGCGCGCGGTGGCCATGGCGCGGAGCACAAGCTCAGCAACCGCCAGTACGAGCAGCTGCTGCGCCAGAACTTCGTGAGCGTGCGCCGCGTGCGCGAGTGGCGCGACATCCACAGCCAGCTCCACACCGTGGTGGCCGAGCACGGGTGGCGCCACCCGGCGCCGGGCCGCCCCAAGCCGGGTGCGGCCCCCTCGGGGGGCAGCAACGACGCGAAGCGCGGAGCGTGGGGGCCATCCTCTGCCGCGCCCGCCAGCTACGAACAACTGCACCTGTCCATGCTGTCGGGCCTGCTGGGCAACATCGGCTGCAAGCTCGACGACGAGGACGTGTACCTGGGTGCGCGCGGCATCAAGTTCCACCGCCACCCCGGTGCCCACCTGAGCAAGAAGCCGGGCCGCTGGATCGTGGCGGCCGAGCTGGTGGAGACCACGCGCCTGTTCGGCCGCGGCATCGCCGCGATCGAGCCGCAGTGGATCGAGCAGGTGGCCGGCCATCTGCTGAAGAAGCAGTTGCTCGACCCGCACTGGGAGAAGAAGGCCGCCGAGGTCACCGCGCTGGAGCGCGCCACGCTCTACGGCATCGTGATCTACAACGGCCGGCGCATGAACTTCGGCCGCGTGGACATGGTGGCGGCGCGCGAGATCTTCATCCGCGAGGCCCTGGTGGGCGGCCAGTGGGACACCAGGCTGCCCTTCCTCGCGGCCAACCAGAAGCTGATCCGCCAGGTGGAGGAGCTGGAGCACAAGTCGCGCCGCCAGGACGTGCTGGTGGATGACGAACTGATCTACGCCTTCTATGACCAGCAACTGCCGGCCGACGTCTGCAGCGGCCATGGCTTCGAGAGCTGGTACCGTGAGGAAGTCAAGCGCCAGCCGAAATTGCTGCTGCTCACGCGCGACGAGCTGATGCGCCACGAGGCCGCCGGCATCACCACCAATGCCTTCCCCAAGACCCTGCGCCTGGGCGGCGTGGACTGCGCCGCCACCTACCTGCACGAGCCCGGCGACGCCCGCGACGGCCTGACCGTGACGGTGCCGCTGTTCGTCCTCAACCAGGTCGGCGAGGAGCGCTGCGAATGGCTGG
This sequence comes from Variovorax terrae, assembly GCF_022809125.1. Classification (NCBI taxonomy): domain Bacteria; kingdom Pseudomonadati; phylum Pseudomonadota; class Betaproteobacteria; order Burkholderiales; family Comamonadaceae; genus Variovorax; species Variovorax terrae. The sequence continues at coordinate 1,720,485 of NZ_JALGBI010000001.1, forward strand.
TGCCCGGCATGCTCAAGGACAAGATCCAGGCCTTGCTCAAGAGCCTGCCGCAAAAGCCCAGGTCGCGCTTCGTGCCGCTGCCCGAGTCGGCTGCCCGGCTGGCCGAGGCGCTGGGCGCGCCCGAGCGGTTCGGCACGGGTTCGCTGACCGACGCGCTGCTCAAACAGGTGCGCGAGGCCACCAGCCTGGATGTGAAGCGCGCCGACTTCAAGCTCGACATGCTGAGCCCGCACCTGTTCATGAACTTCCGCGTGGTGGACGAGCATGGCCGCCAGCTCGGCCATGGGCGCAACCTCGGCGCGCTGAAGGCGGAGCTGGGTGCCCAGGCGCGCGGCGCGTTCCAGGCGCTGGCGGGGCTGAAATTGCCGGCGCAACCGGCCACAGCACCAAAAAATGAGAAGAATGTGCCGGATGTCCAGGTGCAGCGGTCATCGGTAGCTATCAAAAACATAGCAAAGCCGGCACCGGGCGCCGAACAGCGCCACACGGCCTGGACCTTTGGCGAGCTGCCGGAATTGATGGAAATCCGCAAGGGCGGGCAGACGCTGATCGGCTTCCCCGCCTTGATCGACGGCGGCGACAGCGTGGCCATCGAGGTGTTCGACGAGCCCGAGGTGGCTGCGGCGAAGCACCGCGCAGGCCTGCGCCGCCTGTTCGCGCTGCAGATCCGCGACGCGCTCAAGTACCTGGAAAAGAACCTGCCGGACCTGCAGAAGATGGCCGTGGCCTTCATGCCGCTGGGCACGCAGGAAGAACTGCGCGACCAGATCATCGACGTGGCGCTGGACCGCGCCTTCCTGCTGGAGCCACTGCCCTCGAACGAGTTCGACTTCAAGCGCCGGGTGGAAGAGGGCCGCGGCCGGCTCACGCTGATCGCCAACGAGGTGGCGCGCCTGGCCGGCACCGTGCTGGCCGAATACGCCCTGGCGGCGCGCAAGATCAAGGACACCAAGAACCAGCCCGAGGCGACGGCCGATGCGGCGCAGCAGCTGCAGCGCCTGATGCCCAAACGCTTCGTGGCCTCGACGCCCTGGGCCCAGCTGCAGCATGTGCCGCGCTATCTCAAGGCCATCACGCTGAGGCTGGACAAGCTGCGCGCCGACCCCGCGCGCGATGCCGCCAGGCTGGCCGAGCTGCGGCCGCAGGAGCAGCGCTACTGGCGCCTCGTGGCCGAGCGCAAGGGCGCGGTGGACGACCGCATGCAGGAGTTCCGCTGGCTGCTGGAGGAGTTGCGCGTGAGCTTCTTCGCGCAGGAACTGCGCACGCCCCAGCCGGTGAGCGTGAAGCGGCTGGACAAGGCCTGGGCGCAGATCAACAGCTGAGGCGGCGGGGGCTGCGCCGTGAGGGGGCGAGGCCCTCCGCGCTCAGAGCCGGGCCAGCCGGTCGAGCGCGGTCCTGAGCGTCTCGTCCTTCTTGGCGAAGCAGAAGCGCACCACGCGCTGGTCGAAGCCGTCGCCGTAGAAGGCCGACAGCGGAATGGCCGCCACGCCGATCTCGGCCGTCAGCCACTGGCAGAAATCCGCTTCTCCGAGGTCGCTCACGGCCGAGATGTCCACGCACTGGAAGTAGCTGCCTTCGCTGGGCAGCAGCTTGAACCGGGTGCGCTGCAGGCCCTCGCGGAACAGGTCGCGCTTGCGCTGGTAGAAGGCCGGCAGCTCCAGGTAGGGGGCGGGGTCGGCCATGTAGCGCGCCAGGCCATGCTGCACCGGCGTGTTGACGGTGAACACGTTGAACTGGTGCACCTTGCGGAACTCGGTGGTCAGCGTCGGCGGGGCGGCCACGTAGCCCACCTTCCAGCCGGTGACGTGGTAGGTCTTGCCGAAGCTGCTCACGATGAAGGCGCGCGCGGCCAGCCCGGGAAAGCGCGCGGCGCTCTGGTGCTCCTGCGCGTCGAACACCATGTGCTCGTACACCTCGTCGCTGATCAGCAGCACCTCGGTGGGGGCCAGCAGCTCCTGCAGCGCCAGCATGTCCTCGCGCGTCCAGACGGTGGCGCTGGGGTTGTGCGGCGTGTTGATCAGGATGGCGCGGGTGCGCGGCGTCAGGGCGGCGGCGATCTTGCCGAAGTCGGGGCGGAACGTGCCCGGCGTAAGGGGCACGCGCACCACGGTGCCGCCGGCCAGCTCGATGTTGGGCACGTAGCTGTCGTAGCAGGGCTCCAGCACGATCACCTCGTCGCCCGGCCGCACCACGGCCAGGATGGCGGTGATGATGGCTTGCGTGGCACCCGCGGTGACGGTGATCTCGCTCGCCGGGTCATAGCGGCGGCCGTGCAGGCGCTCGATCTTGGCGGCGATGGCCTCGCGCAGCGCGGGCACGCCCGTCATGGGCGGGTACTGGTTAAAGCCGCGCTGCATGGCTTCGGTGACGGCGTCCACCAGCCGCGGATCGCAGTCGAAATCGGGGAAGCCCTGGCCCAGGTTGACGGCGCCCTTTTCAGCGGCCAGCGCCGACATGACGGTGAAGATGGTGGTGCCCACGGCGGGTAGTTTGGTCTGGATGCTGGGTGTGCGGGCGGTCGTGCTCATGGGCAGGCAGGAAGGACGAAAAAGGAGGAACGGAAGGGCTTATTCGAAGGCCACCGCAGAACCGGCTCCGCCGGGCCGCTGGTGGCGTCCCCCTGAGGGGGCTGAGAGGCCGCGGCTCCAGGCCTGCCTGCGCAGGTCTGGACGGCCTCGAAGAGCCGCTGCCTCTGGCAGCGGCACCACGGCCGCAGGCCGCTTCAGGGGTGGGTCACAACTCATAGTCATTGACATGCCCGCTCATGGCCTTGGCGATCAGGTTGCGGTCCAGCCGGTCGCTCAGCAGTTCGGCGAACTTGAAGACGAAGTTGCGCAGGTAGGCACTGCGCTTGAAGGCCACGCGCGCGATGTTCTGGCCGAACAGATGGCCCACCGGGCGAACCACGAGGTCGTTGTTGCTGCCATCGTCGCGCACGGCCATCTCGGCGACGATGCCCACGCCCAGGCCCAGGCGCACATAGGTCTTGATCACGTCGGAGTCGATGGCCTCGAGCGCGATACGCGGCGTCAGCTTCTTTTGCGCGAAGGCGGTGTCGATGCGGGTGCGGCCGGTGAACGACGGGTGGTAGGTGATGATCGGCTCATGCGCGATGTCTTCCAGCGCAATGCGTTCCTTCTTCGCCAGCGGGTGCGCGGCGGGCAGCACCAGCACGTGCTGCCACTCATAGCAGGGAAGGGTGACGAGTTCGGCGTAGTCCGACAGCGATTCGGTGGCGATGCCGATCTCGGCCACCTCGTCGATCACCATCCTGGCCACCTGATCGGGCGCACCCTGGTGCAGGCTCACGTTGACCTTGGGGTAGGCCTCGCGCAGCTTCGCCACCGGCACCGGCAGCACGTAGCGCGCCTGGGTGTGGGTGGTGGCGATCGAGAGCGTGCCGCTGTCCTGGGCGCTGAACTGCTCGCCGATGCGCTTGAGGTTGCCGACCTCGCGCATGATCAGCTCGATGCTTTTCAGCACATGCTCGCCGGGCTCGGTGATGCGCTTGAGGCGCTTGCCGTGGCGCGCAAAGATTTCCACGCCCAGCTCCTCCTCCAGCTCGATGATCGCCTTGGATACGCCGGGCTGCGAGGTGTGCAGGGCCTTGGCCGCTTCGGTCAGGTTCAGGTTGCGGCGCGCAGCTTCCTGGACGAAACGAAATTGGTGCAGATTCATATCGAATTTCTACTAACAATGAAATTCATTATGCATCAAACTTCTATTGAGATTCTTCGAGAAAACGCCGGGCTGCCCCGAGTTTTCCTGGCCCGCTTGTGAGGCGCTCAGGAGAGCGCGATCCGGGCCAGCAGCTCTACCAGCCGGGCATCCTCGCCCACCGCCGGTTGAAGCTCAAAAACCACCTCGGGGTGGCTGCGGCGCAGCTCGGCCACCTTCCGGGGCAGGTCTTCGCGGGCATGCTTGCCGATGCCGAGGAACAGGGGCAGCACCCGAATGGTGCACGCACCTTCCGCGATCAGGGCCGCGGCCGCGGCCGGCAGGTCGGGCGCGGTGAGCTCCAGGTAGGCGCAGCCGACCCGGGCTTGCGGGTCGAGTGCGCGGATGCGGGCCGCCACGGCCTCCATCGGCCGCTGCCACTGCGGGTCGCGCGAGCCGTGAGCCAGCAGCAGGATGCCTTGCGTCATGGTCGCCTCGCGCTGCACCGGCGCTAGCGGCGCAGCACCAGCCAGCCGAAGGCTGCCAGCGAGAGCAGCGAATAGATCAGCCCCGGGGCCGCCGCCGTGAGCCAGGGCCACCAGTTGCGCAGGTTCCCCACATAGCCGAACACGTTGTTCAGCAGGAAGAAGCTGATGCCGATCATCACGCCGCCGAAGACGTAGGTGGCAATGCCGCCGGAGCGGAAGTGGAGGTAGGCGAAAGGCAGGGCCAGCACGACCATCACCAGGCAGCTCAAGGGGTAGAACACCTTTTTCCAGAACTCGATCTCGTAGCGCTGGGCGGCCTGGCCGTTGGCGTTGAGGTGCTGGATGTACTGGAACAGGTCGATCGTGCCCATCCGGTCGGGCTTGAGCAGGGCGACGGAGACCATTTCGGCGCTGATCTCGGTGGGCCAGCGGAACCGGTCGAGGTGGGAGCGTTCGATCTTCGCCATGTCGCCGCCGCGCGAGACGAACTCGCTGCGCTCCACGTTCTCCAGCACCCAGGAATCGTCCTCGCCGAAATGGGCCTGGGCGGCCTGGGTCAGCGAGACCAGGAAGCTGCGGCTGTCGAATTCGAAGATACGCACCGCGTGCATGTTGCCGTCGGGAGAGAGGGCGCCGACATTGACGGCGTAGCTGTTGTAGAGCTGCTTTTCCTTGAGCCAGGCGCCCGTCTGGCCGACCGTGATGCTGCCCTGGTAGCGCGCCTTGAGCAACTGCGCCGTGCGGTCGCTGACCGGAGACAGGTAGTCGCCGACGGCGAACGTCAGCAGCACGAAGCCCAGGCCCAGCACCAGCAGCGCCTTCATGGCGCGCCAGGGCCCGAGGCCGCTGGTGCGCAGGATCGTGAACTCCGAACTCTGGGCCAGCCGCGCCATCACGAAGATGGTGCCGATCAGCACCGTGATCGGCAGCAGCTCGTAGAAGTGGCTGGGGATCATGAGCGTGACGTAGGCCAGCGCATGGACGAGCTGGTAGCCCGTGGGGCCGTTCTTGCCGACGTACTGCAGCTCGTCGACGAAGTCGAAAAAGAAGAACAGCGCCAGGAAGCCCAGGGTGACGAAGGCCACCGAGAGCAGGACTTCGCCGTAGATCAGCCGCCTCAGGGTCTTCACGCGCCTGCCTCCGATGCCACCGGCTGCCGGGCCGGGCGCCGCAGGAACCAGTTGTTGTGCCGCTTGCCGAGCCACAGCAGCCCCAGGGCCAGCACCCCGCCATGCAGGGCCAGCAGGAAGCCGGAGAACGAGATGCGGCCCGCGCCGATCCAGCTCTGGCCGAGGTTGAGCAGGTTGTAATAGACCACGAAGGAGAACAGCGCAAAGATCATGCTGCCCCCGCGCCCGGCGCGGGGATTGACGCTGGAAACCGCCACGGCGATCACCACGAAATTCATGGCGGCGAGGGCCAGCCCGATGCGCCAGGCCAGCTCGCCGAGGTTGAAACGCGTGGGCGCCATCAGCAGGGCCAGCGTCGAGAGCGACTTGGCGGGGGCGTCTTCCTGCGCGCCCAGGCTGTCGGCGCCCACCTTGGTTCCATACTCGGCGAAGTCGCTGATCTTGAGATCGGTTTCGCCGATGGTGCTTTCCAGGCGCTGCCCGATGCTGAGCAGCAGGAAGTTGTCTTCCCCGATGATTTCGACGCGGCCGCTGCGGGCCGAGGTCACGGCCTCCTTGCCGCGCTCGGTGGCCGAGATGAAGACGTTCTGCCCGGTCTTGTTGTTGGGCGATTCCTTTTCGATGAAGAACACGCGGCTGCCGCTGGCGGATTCCTGGAACTGGCCCGGTGCGATGCGCTCCAGGTCGCCGCGCTTCTCGAAGCGGTCCTTCATGTCCTGGGTCTGCTGGTTGGACCAGGGCCAGACCACCAGCGCGAGCAGGGCGATGACCAGCAGCACCGGCCAGGCAAAGCGGAACAGCGGCCCCAGGAAGCTCGCCAGGCCGCGTCCGCTGGCGAACCAGATCACCATCTCGCTGTCGCGGTACATGCGCGACAGCGTGCCCACGATGGCGATGAACAGGCTCAGCGTGAGGATGGTGGGCAGATGGCCGAGCACGGTGTAGGCCATGACCACCATCACGTCCGACGGGTTGACGCTGCCGCGCGAGGCCTGGCCCAGCGTGCGGATCAGCATCATGGTCATGACGATGGTGACCAGCACCACCAGCGTCGCGCCGAAACTGCGGGCCAGCTCCTTGCGGATGGAGGAATGGAATAACATCGGTTTCAAGGAAAAACCGAATTATGAACTTTGAGCTCAAGACCCTGGACCTGGCTGGCGCCGCCGCCGAAAAATGCGATGCCCTCGTGGTGCTGGTCACCCAGGCGTTCAAGCCCGGCAAGGACGCCTTGTCGCGCGTGCTGGCCGAGGCGGCCAAGGCCGGCGATTTCGAGGCCAAGCCGGCCCGGCTGCTCTCTCTGTACCGGCCGGCCGGGCTGACGGCCGTGCGCGTGGTGCTGGCAGGCATCGGCGAGGGCTCGCCCCGGCAGGTGCGGCAGGCGGTGCAGGCCGCTGTCGGGGCCCTCAAGGCCAGCCCTGCCAAGCGGCTGCTGGTCTGCTTTGCCGAGGCCACCCAAGGCGAGGCTTTGCGGGCCGCGATGCTGGCGGGCGCCGAAGCCAGCTATGTGTACACCACCACCAAATCGAAGGCGGAAGGCCGCAAGATCCAGCAGCTGGTGCTGGGCGCGCCGGATGCTTCCGTGCTCAAGCCGGCCTTCGAGCGCGGCGCCGCAGCCGTTGCCGGGATCGAGCTGGCCAAGGAATGGGGCAACCGCCCGGCCAACCACGCCACTCCCAGCATGCTGGCCGGCGCGGCCAAGGCGTTGGCCAAGTTCCCCGGGGTCAAATGCGAGGTGCTCGGCCCCAAGGAGGTGGAAAAGCTCGGCATGGGCGCGCTGATGGCGGTGGCCCAGGGCTCGGTGGAGCCGCTGCGCTTCGTGGTGCTCAGGTACGAGGGCGCGGCCAAATCGGTGGCGCCGACCGTGCTGGTCGGCAAGGGCATTACCTTCGACACCGGCGGCATCTCGATCAAGCCGGCCGCCGAAATGGACGAAATGAAGTTCGACATGTGCGGCGCCGCCAGCGTGCTGGGGGTGTTCCGCGCGCTGGCCGAGCTCAAGCCGGCCATCAACGTGGTGGGCCTCATTCCCAGCTGCGAGAACATGCCCGACGGCCGCGCGATCAAGCCGGGCGACGTGGTGACCAGCATGAGCGGGCAGACCATCGAGATTCTCAATACCGATGCCGAAGGGCGGCTCATCCTGTGCGACGCGCTCACCTATGCCGAACGTTTCAAGCCGGGTGCCGTGGTGGACATCGCAACGTTGACCGGGGCCTGCGTGATCGCGCTGGGCGCGGTGCGCAGCGGCATGTTCTCGGCGGACGACGAACTGGCCCTGGCCCTGCAGGCGGCGGGCGAGGCAGCGCTCGATCCCTGCTGGCGCCTGCCGCTGGATGAGGACTATGCGGAAGGGCTCAAGACCCATTTCGCCGATGTGGCCAACGTCGCCGGACGTGCGGGCGGCGCCATCACGGCCGCCAAGTTCCTGCAGCGCTTTGCCGGCAAGTTTGCCTGGGCGCATCTGGACATCGCCGGCACCGCCTGGAAGAGCGGTGCGGCCAAGGGGGCCACGGGGCGCCCGGTGGGCCTGCTGGTCGAATACCTGCTGGCCCAGGCTCCGGCGGGGGCTGCTGCGGCGAAGAAGCCGAAAGCCAGGCCGGCGGCCGCGCGCAAGTGAGCTTCAAGGTCTGGCCGGCATGACGGAAGTTGCATTTCACTTCAACGCCCCCGACAAGGTGGCCTATGCCTGCCGGCTGCTGCGCAAGGCGGTGGGCAGCGGCGCCCGGGTCGTGGTGACGGCGGAGCCGGAGGTGCTGCAAAAGCTGGACGTGGCCCTGTGGACGTTCGCCCCGCTGGAGTTCGTTCCGCACTGCCGCAGCGCCAGTGCCGCGCCCATGCTGGCGGCCTCTCCCGTGGTGCTGGCCGGTTCGGTGCATGGCACGCCCCATCAGCAGGTCCTGCTCAATCTGGGCGAGCAGGTGCCCGACGGCTTTGAGCGCTTCGAGCGGCTGATCGAGGTGGTGACGCAGCAGGGCGATGACCGCCAGGGCGCACGCCACCGCTGGAAGCACTATGCCGACCGGGGTTACGCCATCACCCGGCACGATCTGGCGCTGAAGGGATCCGCCTGATGTCCACCCCTCCGCGCACGCCACCGCGCTTCGTTCCGACGCTGACCGAGGTCGTGCACCGTCCCGAGGCGGCCGTGCCGGCGCCGGCGCTGCAGGATGTGGCCGGGCTGCAGCGCCAGATCATGCACCGCGTGATGCAGCGGATCGATCTGTCGCTCGAGCGACGCCTGCGCGAGGCGGTGACGCGCGCCGTGCTGGAGCAAACCCAGGCGCTGGGACCGCGCCTGCGGGATGACATCGAAGAGGCCGTTCGACAGGCTGTATCAGAGGCGCTGGCTGAGGAATTGGCGGCTGCGCCGCGCTGAGGCGGTACCGTCGAACGGGGTGCCTGCTGCATTAGCGCAACTGCTGGCAGGAAAAACCACTTGATCGGTAGGAACCTAGCGTGTTCCCTATGGTTCGGGCCTGGAAATTGCGATAACTTCGCGCCCGTTGAGTCATAAATTTACATCTCAACCTTTTTTCCTAATCTGGAGGCTTATATGCAAGTGAAGTTGAAACTAACTGTTGCCGCTGCCATGGCCGTTGGGGCTGGTTTGGCTGTTGCACAGGATGTCCAAGTGATCAAGATTGGCCATGTGGCACCGATTTCCGGCGCCCAGGCCCATTACGGCAAGGACAATGAAAACGGCGTGCGCATGGCCATCGAGGATCTGAATGCGCAGAACGTCGTGATTGCCGGCAAGAAGATCAAGTTCGAAATCCAGGCCGAGGACGACGCGGCGGACCCGAAACAAGGCACGGCGGCCGCACAGAAACTGTGCGATGCCAAGGTGGCCGGCGTGGTGGGCCACCTGAATTCGGGCACCACCATTCCCGCCTCGAAGGTCTACAACGACTGCGGCATTCCCCACATCACGGGCGCTGCCACCAACCCCAACCTGACCAAGCCCGGCTACAAGACCACCTACCGCATCATCGCCAACGACAATGCGCTCGGTGCCGGCCTGGCCTACTACGCGGCCGATGCGCTTAAGCTCAAGAAGGTTGCCATCATCGACGACCGCACGGCCTATGGCCAGGGCGTGGCCGACGTGTTCAAGAAGACGGCTGCCTCCAAGGGCATCCAGATCGTTGACGAGCAGTTCACCACCGACAAGGCCACCGACTTCATGGCGATCCTGACCGCCATCAAGGCCAAGGCGCCGGACGGCATCTTCTACGGCGGCATGGACCCCCAGGCCGGCCCGATGCTGCGCCAGATGGAGCAACTGGGTCTTTCCAACGTCAAGTTCTTCGGCGGCGACGGCATCTGCACGTCCGAAATCGCCAAGCTCGCGGGCGGCGCGAAGACGCTGGAGAACGTGGTCTGCGCCGAAGGCGGCGCCTCGCTGCAGAAGATGCCTGGCGGCGCGGCCTGGAAGGCCCGCTACGACGCCAAGTACCCTGGCCAGTTCCAGGTCTACAGCCCGTACACCTACGACGCCACCTTCGTGCTGGTTGACGCCATGAAGCGCGCCAACTCCTGGGACCCCAAGGTCTACATCCCGAAGCTGGCCGAAACCAACTTCAAGGGTGTGACGGCCAACATCGCCTTCGAGCCCAATGGCGAACTGAAGAACCCGGCCATGACGCTCTACGTCTACAAGGACGGCAAGAAGTCCCCGCTGAACTGATCGCGTCGATCTCCCGCAAAAAAGCCACCTCGCGGTGGCTTTTTGCCTTCTTGTTTGTCACAGACAGGCGGGCTCGGTTTGAGGTACCGTGGTGGCCTGTTTGGGTTCACGATTCATGAGGAGGCGTTCATGTCCTGGAAGGCTTTGACGATGTCTGTATTGCTGCCGGTGGCGGTCATGGGTTGCGGCGCGATGGATGGCGGGGGTGCCGGCGCGGTGCCGGCAGCCCCTTCCGCCGCCGCAGGGTGCAAGGCCGATGCGGCCCAATTCGTCATCGGGCGCAGCATCGATGCGGCGCTGCAGGAGGAAGCCAGGGTCCGGTCGGGCGCGGAAACGGTCCGCACGCTCAAGCCCAATCAGATGGTGACGATGGAGTTCATCGCGACGCGACTGACGATCAATGTGGATGGCGAGGGAAAGGCCACCAGCGCGCACTGCGGCTGAGCAGCGGCCAGAAACAGCAAAGCCCATGACTCGTGTCAGCCTGTTGGCTAAGCTGGAAGGCGGATCATGGCACCCCAAGCCCGCTGCTATGAAAATAGCATGGCCTTCTGTTGTCGGCCTCAGGGGGGCCCCCTAGGGGCCACTGCTTGATTAATGATGCCTTTGGCCATATGAGGTGCTTGAGCGCCGGCCACCGGTTTCTTGACCATGTCCATGCCTTTCACGTCATCTATTCTCATAGGAGCTCGGTTTTGAAGAAAAGTCTCGCCCCCATGGCTGCTGTCACGGCCGCACTGTTCTTGGTTGTCGCCACGTCTCAGGCAATGGCAGACCCGGCTCGGGCCATCGTCCTGCACGTCTCCGGAGTGATGACGCCAGACCGCACCGCCTACATCAGCGACCCGATCCAGTACCAGGGCGACAGCGCTTGCGGGAAGTCGACAGATTTCGTTGCCAAAGCGAAGGTCAAGTACGCCAATCTGCTGGAAAATCGCTTCCCTGACGTCTTCAGGAACATTGTTGTGCACAACAACATCCAGTCGAACATCCTGGGCCAGAATCTCACCACGAAACGGCAGATCAATGACTACCTGGACGACCTCGAGGCTGCCGAGAAGCGGCAGGGGTCCAAGGTGAGGTGGATCACCTTCAATCACGGGTGCTAGGCGTCGACCCATCCGGGGGATTTCCGCTTCCAGTTCCAGGGGCATGAACGTGCGCTTGTGCTCGGTGAACTGACGGAGCAGTTGCAAGCGCGTGCGGACCCGCAGGCGCCCGTGACGGAGGCTCGCGTCGAGAGCGCGGCCAGTATCATCAGCGCAAACAAGGCGGAGGACTTCGTGCGTTTGGTTGTTGCGGTCTTTTTCTTGCTGGCTGGCGTCGCCCAGGCCTCGCCCACAGCCAGCGACTACCAGGCCTGCCACGCGCGCGGTGCCCTCGGCCTGCGCCATTGCCTGGATCGGAGCCCGGGTACCGACTTGCCTGTGTGCTGGGACAATGCGCGCGCCGCGGTGCAGCGTTGCTACGCCGACGTGCGCAACGAGTACGACCCGGGCTATCGGGCGGAGAAGCGGGCCGCCGAAATGCGTGCGCGTGAGCAGCACGAGCGCAAATGATGCGGATCCGGGTTCGATTCGCCGTGCTCGTTCTTGTCGCCATGGAGCCTGATTTCGTGCTCCCCACGACATTCGACCCTCTTTCTTCGATTTCAGGAAGCGCGCGGGAGCTCTCCGGGAGTGGCCGTGATCGTTGACTTTCGCACCCAGTTCACCCGCGCGCTGGCTGAAGCAGCAGCGCACGCCAGGGCTGTGGCGACCTTTGCGACGCCGAGCGGGCTGGAAGCCGCGCCTGCCAGGCTCGTTGACTGCCTGCGGACCCTGGATGGCGATCTGTCACGGCTTGACCTGCGTCCAAAGGAGCATCACCGCGAGCGGCACCGCTTGCTTCAAGTGTTGTCCCAACCGGTGCTGGACCACGAGGATGCGCTGGCCCTATTCAGCACAATCGCACGCTGGCACCAGGGCTGCGAGGCGCAGCTGGGGATCGACGTGGTATTGCCTGCGCTCCTGAGCAGAGCTTGGCGCGACGAAGCTATCGAGCGGCACCCGGAGCTTTTCGCGGCGGCACGAAGCCGTCCAGCCTACCCGCGCGATGTACTTTTCCACTTCGCTAACTTGTGGTCTGGCCGGGTACCCGACGAGACCGACGACTCGGCTCACGGGACCTTGCGGAGCCTGATCGCCTTGCCGTGGAAACCTGGTGCACCGGATGTGAGTGCCGCCTTTGGGAATGCTGTTCGATCGCGCTCGCCGTCTATCCTCCGCGCGTTCATCCGCGAGTTTCCCGAGCAGATGGATCGCCGCTGTGGTGGTCTCACGGTCCTGCACCGTGCCGTCTGCGTCGAGTATTCGGCGGACAACATCGCCGCGCTAATCGAAGCCGGAGCGAATCCCCACGCTCTCAGCGACGATGGAGAAACGCCCTTGCAATACGCCATCCGGGAAGGATGGGAAACGAGCGCGAAGGCCCTTGAGCGCTCGATGCAGGAGAACCCTTTAGGGTAGCCGTTGATGCACGCTGGTCAGACGCCCAAGGAGCGCGGGGCCGGTACTCAGCACAGTCTCCGCGATGAGTCGGCTACGGCGCTGTCAGGAGCGGCGCGGCCGGTCCTTCGCGTAGCACTGGCCATCGCTGCGTGGCCCGCCGGACGCTGACAACCCAGCGTCCTGTGGCGTGGAGTAAATGAGGCAAATCTCCTCGCTGATGAGGAGCCGTGACGATGGTGTCTGCTAAGGCTGCGCGCGCTTTGGCCCTTTTTTCTCTGTTGCCAGCGAGTCGGGCAGGGCAGGGTAAACACCACCCGCGTGAGGCCCACTGCTCAGTCTGAATCTCCTAGACTTCCCCCTTTTTTATGCACGAGAAGTACATGAGAATCTGGATTTTGGGATTGATCGTCGCCCTGCTGTACGGCTGCGGAACGAATCGGCTGTACGAGCACGCCGAGGGTGGAGTCTCAAAAATGCAGGCTTGGGCGACGACAGACCCGGTGGTGCTGCAGAAGCGCTGGGGTCCCTATGCTGCTGCTGTTGAAAAAAACTGGATCGGTTACAGCAATGATGGCCTGGAGCGCCGGAGATATGAATGGGTCCTGCCGGGAGTGATCATGAAGGCGACAGGCGACACCATGGGTGAGACCCTTATGTCTAGGAGAGGCATCTTCTTAATCGACCAACGCCTGCAATACGATCCAGAGTCCGGCCGCATCCAGGTGATTGAAGCGAACTCTCAGCAGCTTGCATCTTCTCCGGGCGATCTTCTGTTGGACTTGGCCATGCAACCCAACGGCTCCTTGCTTGACGAACGGCGAGGGCGAGAAAGATCGCTAAACCAAGATGGGTATCTCGTAGTGGATGCGACAGTCTTTCGGTCTGTGAGCAATGAGGACTACGAAAGAGCGAGTGTGATAGCGCGAACGGAACTGAAAGCGTCTGAGAGAGACAAAAGTGCTGCTTTCTGGAACAACTTCGCTCTGGGCGTCAGCGCAGTAGCGCAGGGCGTGTCGCAAGCCTATGCGGAACAGCAAGCATCGCGACCCACGGGGCCAAACGCGGCGCAGCGCGAACTTGCGGCGATCAAGGAGCGGGAACGCCTAGCCAGTGAACGTCGCTCACAAGGGGGGCAACAGGTGTCGCAGATTCAGCAGCCCTCCCGGGGGCAGCAACTGGTTCCATCTGCTGCACCGTCCCTGCAGGTCGCTGCCGCCGGTTCGCTTGCAGAGAGGCAAGAGAGAAAAACGGCGCTGGCGCCCGTCGCAAGTGAGTCAGCCGCAAGCAACAGAGACGGTGCGACGCGGCAAGCTGCCTTGACGTTCCTGTATCAAGTGCCAATGGAATATAGAAAGGGCGACACCAACAATTCGAACTGTTGGGTTCTTGTCGCAGTCCCTGGCCCGGCGGGATTCCTGGAATCCAATGACCGTACCCAGGTTCGGTCCATTGTGGATTCGTACAAGCCTCGTGCATTGCAGCAATGCAGTACCCTCGATCGTCGTGTGCAAGGGGATGCCCAAGCCAACTATGTGGACGACATGCCATCGAAGCTTGGTCAGGCACGGTCTTGGTATGAGCGTCAGGCTGGCCAAAATGCACAGTATCGGTTCGAGATCCGCTAGATCTGGCCGGGCCTTTAGCCACCGCGTAGACATCGACTCCAACTCGAAGTTTCCATTGCCTGAAGCAAGCACCGTACTTGGGCGGAGGGATTTGAGCCCGAGTTGCGTCGCTCTATGTCAGGCATTGCCGTTGCGCATGCTTCGGACCACGTCGTCACGTTGGATGAAGCGAGCGGGAGTTCGCTTGGCGTGTGACTCTGTCTCAATCAGAGCAACGCCCGGCGGTGCATGTAGCAATTGCCCCTGAGATCGTTCGATTAATCTTCCAATTTGATATGTGAGGGAATTTTGATGGGTTTCACAATATTTTCAAATTCTCAGCGTTCGAATATCTTTCGCCGAACGGCTTCATGTGCGTTCCTGATCGCAACCGCCTGGCTTACTGGCTGCGTTACTGTCGTAAAAGACAGCGAGATGTATCACCGCAATCCTGAACGGGCCAAGAAGGTCGAAACGACAGATTCCGCAGAACTTTTTCGCCGTTGGGGTGACTACGTTCACGCGACCGGGAAATACTGGGTCGGGCGTGAAAGCTATAGCATCGACGGGGACTACATTGTCTTTTGGAATGCGGTTTGGTTGGTGCCCGGTGCGTCTATTCGCAGAACCGACTTCGATTGCTCCTTCAATAGCGGGAAGTGCGACAAGATAGACAGCATTATCGAATACGATCCCGAGGAGAAAACGCTGTACCAGTTCGCCTCAAGCACGCAGTCGTCTTCTTCCTGGGTCAAGCGACGGAGCCTGACGGTGAGTGCTGATGGCACTGTCAAAGATGTGTTTGGCGGCAGCTATGACAAGGAGCGCAATGAATGGCTTTGGAGGCAGAATAGGTATTTTTCCGTCACTGCGGAACGCTACGAAGCCCTCTTTCAAGAAGCGAGACAAGAGGTAGCCGCAACACGCCGAGCGGAAAGTCGAAAAAGCAGTGAGTTCTGGGGCGCCGTTGCCCAGAGCGCGCTGATCGGAACTCAGGCGGCTGCCCAAGCTTATTCCGAGCAACAAGCGGCGCAATCCAAAGCGTCGAACATGGCACAACGCGAGCTTGCCGCTATCCAAGAGCGAGAACGGCTCGCCGCTCAAAGTGCCGCTAACCGAAGGGCTCTCCCAGCCTCCCAGATAGCCACGGCCCCACCGACCGCGATGCGTCCCACTTCGCCGGCACCGGCTCTGGCTCCGGCCCGCTCCCCGGCTCCGTCCCAACCGGTGATGATTGCAACGCCATCGCGACCTCCCGAACCGAGCAAGCCTGATACTGCTGGTTCGACGCGCCAGGCATTCCCGGAGGCCATCTTCGTCTGCACTAAGCCCAACGAGGTGGGCAATTTCGGATGCGATTCCCCAGTGACCGGAGGCCTGAGCGGCGGACCGAAGAGCGGGCTTTCGGAGTGGGCCACGCCTGAGCGCATGGTCAGTTCCATGAGCAGCGCCTGCCCCGACGCACGGCGACTGGCCTCGAGCACCCACCTCGTTTGGGGTTGCGGCTTCGGTGCCACGAACAACTCCAACAGCATGGACCGCAGCTCCGGTGTGGACGTCGCGGGCCGGCGGACCTACTACTGCAGTGACCGCGAAACGAGTTGCCGGCGCGTCGAGCCTTGAGCTCGCACGCGGCGCTCTTGCGGGCAGGCAGCCGTGATTACAACCTGAGGAGCGGATGAAACCGCATCGAGCGGCGGTTCACGGCACCCCATACTTGAGCAACCTGACGGTCATTGTCGCTTTGTCGTGCTCGCGCTGGCAGAATTGCAGCAAACTTCCGGCCCTCCAATCTCATCCGCGAACATTCAGAGACTCGCATGCTACGTGTGCTATTCATCTGCAGCAGGAACAGGCTTCGCAGTCCTACCGCCGAGAGAGTTTTCTCGACCTTCCCAGGCATTGAAGTGGATTCGGCTGGTCTGGCTCCCGATGCAGAATGCCAACTGAGCGTCGACCAGGTTGAATGGGCCGAAATCATCTTCGTGATGGAGCGGGCGCATCGGACCAAGTTGATGCAGCAGTTCAGGCGGTCGCTGAACGGCAAGAAGGTCATATGCCTAGATATTCCGGACAACTATGAATTCATGCAACCCGGGCTTGTGACCTTGCTGGAACGGAAAGTACCCCCGCATTTGCGGTAGACGGGCCAAGTTGGAATCCGCCTAGGCGGCACCGTTCCGGACAGCGCCAAGGAACAGATTGATCTGGCCTTCAAGCGTCTGGGCGCGATTCTGGCGCACGAGGGTTTGGGCTTTGAGGATCTGGTTGAGGTGGTGTCTTACCGCGTGCACATCGAGGAGCCGCCCCCCCCCTCCAGTTTCGCGAGATCAAGGAGCGCGACATCACGCGCGACTTCCCGGCATGGACGATCCTGGGTGCGGTGGATCAAAGTTGGGATCTGCTGGAGACCATTCCAGCCTCGCGAAACGAGCTGGCTCACGGCGGCTAAGTACTGGGGACCGTATAGCCGGTAGCAGAAATCCTCAACCAGCTCTATCCCGAAGAAAGCGCCTGACTTGCTCGGCTCGCTTGCATGTCTCTGCTCAGGGGGTGCAGCAAAAAGCTCAGCTTCGAGTTCGGCGTTGACCAGAGCCGCGCTTGTAGGTGCATCGGGGAAACGCACTGCATGAATAGAACGGCCCATATCTGCTGTGCTTAGGCACCACAAACCCCTGGCTGCATAACGGGCAAAGCTCCGCTGGGGAAACGGGCGATACCAGCACGGTAGAGCCTCAATACCAGCAACCGTACCAGCAATAAATCCTGGCTGTCAACGGACGATCTTGGACGCTAGCAAACAAAAAAGCCGGCCCCTAGAGGAGGGTCGGCTTTTTTTATGGATATTCTCGGATGCTATTGAACATCTAGAGACTGATTCTTGGCGGAGAGGGCGGGATTCGAACCCGCGGAGGGCTATTAACCCTCACACGCTTTCCAGGCGTGCGACTTAAACCGCTCATCCACCTCTCCGGAAGCCCTCCATTGTAGCAGCGCCGCAGGCGGGTTTTGCCTGGCTCAGGCCGATGTCTTGCTGGTTTGCAGCATTTTCATGGCCGAGGAAATCAACGTGGACACCTCCGTCATGTTGCTGGGCACAATCAGTGTAGTGGTGGAGTCGTTGGCCACCTTGCTGTAGGCCTCCACAGCCTTTTCGGCGACCTTCAACTGCACGGCCTGCTCGCCGCCGGGTTGCCGGATGGCGGCCGCGATGCGCTCGATGGCCTGCGCCGTGGCCTCGGCCACCGCCGTGATGGCGCCGGCCTCGCCCTGGGCATTGTTGATGGCGGCCTGTTTCTCGCCCTCGGAGCGTGCGATGAAGGCTTCGCGCTCGCCAGTGGCGATGTTGATCTGTTCCTGGCGGCGCCCCTCGGAGGCGGCGATCAGGGCGCGCTTCTCGCGCTCGGCCGTGATCTGCTGCTGCATGGCGTGCAGGATTTCCTTCGGCGGCGTCAGGTCCTTGATTTCGTAGCGCAGCACCTTCACGCCCCAGTTGAGCGCGGCCTCGTCGATGGCGGCCACCACCTGGGCGTTGATGATGTCGCGTTCCTCGAAGGTCTTGTCGAGTTCGAGCTTGCCGATCACGCTGCGCAGCGAGGTCTGCGCCAGCTGGGTGACGGCCATGATGTAGTTGGACGAGCCGTAGCTCGCGCGCATCGGGTCGGTCACCTGGAAGTACAGGATGCCGTCGACCTGCAGTTGCGTGTTGTCGCGCGTGATGCAGACCTGGCTGGGCACGTCGAGCGGAATTTCCTTGAGCGAGTGCTTGTAGGCCACCCGGTCGACGAAGGGCATCAGGAAGTTCAGGCCGGGCGCCAGCGCGGCGTGGTACTTGCCCAGCCGCTCGACCACCCAGGCATTCTGCTGAGGCACGACCTTGATCGAGCGTGAGATGAAGATGACGGCAATGACGAAGATGACGAGGGCGATTTCCATGTCTGGCCTTTCTGGGGGCTTGTGATCAAATCTTGTCGACGACCAGGCGGTTGCCAACGACTTCCGCAACGCGGTGCTGTCCGGTCGATGGCGTGCTGCCGGTGCGCGGCACCACGGTCCAGCTCGCGCCGCGGTACTTGACGGTGGCGGTGCCGTCCGCGTGCCAGGCCTCCACGAAGACCGTTTCTCCGACATCGAGGTTGACGTCGCGGTTGGCACCCACCGGCGGGCCCGGCGGCTGCTTCGTGCGCTTGTAATGCCAGATCGCCACGGCGCCACCGCCGATCACGGCCGCCACCAGCACCTGCACCACCTGGCTCGCGCCTGCGTGGGCGGCCAGCGCGGCGCAGGCCAGCCCGATGGCCAGCATGAGGAGATAGAACGTCCCGGTGAGCAGCTCGACGACGATGGCGCCGCCGGTCAACAGCCACCAGAGGGTTGAATCCGTCATGAAACCTCCTCGGTCGTGTATGGGTAGCGCCACATTTTGGGGCAAAAGGGGCCGCGGCAAGAGGCTCGTCGCGTTATTTCCTTACACTTCGCGCCTGTTTTGCTTTTTTTGCCCCGTCTGCCTGGAGGCCTGCATGAAATTCCGCTTTCCCATTGTCATCATCGACGAAGACTTCCGTTCCGAGAATACCTCCGGGCTGGGCATCCGCGCGCTGGCGCAGGCCATCGAGAGCGAGGGCTTCGAAGTGCTGGGGGTCACCAGCTACGGTGACCTGAGCCAGTTCGCCCAGCAGCAGTCGCGCGCCAGCGCCTTCATCCTGTCGATCGACGACGAGGAGTTCACGCCGGGCCCGGACCTCGATCCGGCCGTGCTGAACCTGCGCAGCTTCATCGAGGAGGTGCGTCGCAAGAACTCCGACGTGCCGATCTACGTGTATGGCGAGACCAAGACCTCGCGCCACATGCCCAACGACATCCTGCGCGAGCTGCACGGCTTCATCCACATGTTCGAGGACACGCCCGAGTTCGTGGCGCGCCACATCATCCGCGAGGCCAAGAGCTACCTCGAGGGCGTGCAGCCGCCGTTCTTCAAGGCGTTGCTCGACTACGCGGAAGACGGTTCCTACTCCTGGCACTGCCCGGGCCACTCGGGCGGTGTGGCCTTCCTCAAGAGCCCCGTGGGCCAGATGTTCCACCAGTTCTTCGGCGAGAACATGCTGCGCGCCGACGTGTGCAATGCCGTGGAGGAGCTCGGCCAGCTACTGGACCATACCGGCCCGGTGGCCGCCAGCGAGCGCAATGCGGCGCGCATCTTCAATGCCGACCATTGCTTCTTCGTGACCAACGGCACCAGCACCTCCAACAAGATGGTCTGGCACCACACGGTGGCGCCGGGTGACGTGGTGGTGGTGGACCGCAACTGCCACAAGTCGATCCTGCACGCGATCATCATGACCGGGGCGATCCCTGTGTTCATGAAGCCCACGCGCAACCACTTCGGCATCATCGGACCGATCCCGCAGAGCGAGTTCGAGCCGGCGGCCATCCGGGCCAAGATCCGCGCCAACCCGCTGCTCCAGCATGTGAACGCCGACACCGTGAAGCCGCGCGTGATGACGCTCACGCAGTCCACCTACGACGGCGTGATCTACAACACCGAGACCATCAAGGGCATGCTCGACGGCTACGTCGACACGCTGCACTTCGACGAGGCCTGGCTGCCGCACGCCGCCTTCCACCCGTTCTACGGCCCGTACCACGCGATGGGCAAGCGCCGCGCGCGCCCGAAGGAGTCGCTGGTGTTCGCCACGCAATCCACCCACAAGCTGCTGGCCGGCATCAGCCAGGCCAGCCACGTGCTGGTGCAGGATTCGCAGAACCGCAAGCTTGACCGGCACCTGTTCAACGAGGCCTACCTGATGCACACCAGCACCAGCCCGCAGTACGCCATCATCGCGAGCTGCGACGTGGCCGCCGCGATGATGGAGCCGCCCGGCGGCACGGCATTGGTGGAAGAGAGCATCCTGGAGGCGCTCGACTTCCGCCGCGCCATGCGCAAGGTGGAAGAGGAGTTCGGCAAGGACGAATGGTGGTTCAAGGTCTGGGGGCCCGAGAAGCTGGTGGACGAAGGCATCGGCCGCGCCGAGGACTGGATCATCAAGGGCGAGGCCCGCACCGCCAAGTGGCACGGCTTCGGCCGGCTGGCCGATGGCTTCAACATGCTGGACCCGATCAAGTCCACCATCGTCACGCCCGGGCTGGACCTCAACGGCAAGTTCGCCAAGGAGGGCATTCCGGCCAGCATCGTGACCAAGTTCCTGGCCGAGCATGGCGTGATCGTGGAGAAGACCGGCCTCTACAGCTTCTTCATCATGTTCACCATCGGCATCACCAAGGGCCGCTGGAACACCCTGCTCACGGCGCTGCAGCAGTTCAAGGACGACTACGACCGCAACCAGCCGATGTGGCGCATCCTGCCCGAGTTCTGCCAGCAGCACCCGGTGTACGAGCGCATGGGCCTGCGCGACCTGTGCCAGCATGTGCACGCCCTGTACGCGCGCTACGACATCGCGCGGCTGACCACCGACATGTACCTGAGCGACCTCACGCCCGGCATGAAGCCGAGCGATGCCTTTGCCTACATCGCGCACCGCAAGACCGAGCGGGTGGAGATCGACCACCTGGAAGGCCGCATCGCCACCAGCCTGGTGACGCCTTACCCGCCCGGCATTCCGCTGCTGATCCCGGGCGAGGTGTTCAATAAGAAGATCGTCGACTACCTCAAGTTCTCGCGCGAGTTCAACGCCCAGTGCCCGGGCTTCGAGACCGATATCCACGGCCTGGTGGAGTTGCAGGACGACCAGGGCAAGGTGCGCTACTTCGCCGACTGCGTGGCCGAAGGCCCGGTGCTGTCGGCAGCACCGGCGACGACGGGCGAGGCGGTGCTGGTGCAGGTCGGCAACGACGGGCCGTTTGCGCGCACCCTCTGAAGCTGAAGCGCCGCTTGGAGTGCTATTGATTCAATAGCGGCCGAGGTCCACTGAACAAGGACATCGGACGTTTTTGATCAAATTTCTGTCGAAAAACTCAATGCTGGGCGGCGGGCTCGGCGATGCCGCCCACCACATGGCTGAAGCCGCCATCCACATAGGTGATCTCGGCCGACACGCCTCCTGCCAGGTCGGACATCAGGAACGCGGCCACGTTGCCCACGTCCTCGATCGTCACGTTGCGGCGGATCGGCGAGGCCTCGGCCACCACCGAGAGGATCTTGCCGAAGCCCTTGATGCCACTGGCCGCCAGCGTCTTGATCGGGCCGGCGCTGATGCCGTTCACACGCATGCCTCGCCCGTCCGGGGTCCGGCCCAGCGACTCGGCCAGATAGCGCACCGAGGCTTCGAGCGAGGCCTTGGCCAGGCCCATGGTGTTGTAGTTGGGCACGGTGCGCACGGCGCCCAGGTAGGTCAGCGTGAGCAGGGCTGATTTGTCGTTGAGATAGGGCAGAGCGGCCTTGGCCATGGCCGGGAAGCTGTAGGCGCTGATGTCATGCGCGATCTTGAAGCCTTCGCGGCTCAGGCCTTCGAGGAAGTCGCCGGCGATCGCCTCGCGCGGCGCATAGCCGATGCTGTGCACGAAGCCGTCGAAGCGGGGCCAGGCCTGCGACAGGTCGGCAAACAGCTTGGCGATCTGGGCATCGTCGCCCACATCGCAGTCGAACACCAGCTTGGAGCCGAAGTCGGCCGCGAATTCGGTGATGCGGTCCTTGAAGCGCTCGCCGACGTAGCTGAAAGCCAGCTCCGCGCCTTGTTCGTGGCAGGCCTTGGCGATGCCATAGGCGATGGAGCGGTTGGACAAAACACCCGTGATCAGCAATTTTTTGCCAGCGAGAAAACCCATAGCTCAGTCCTCAGGAAAAATCTTGCAGAATTGTCGCATGCGATGTTTGCTGGCTTTCCTGATGTGCGCCGCGGGCGCGGCGACGAGCGGCGCGGCCTGGTCCGCGTATGCCTATGAGCCCTATGGCGAGCTGAAGTACCCGGCCGGCTTCACCCATTTCTCCTACGTCAACCCGGACGCGCCCAAGGGCGGCAGCATGGTGCTGGTGCCGCCGTGGCGGGTGCAGACCTTCGATAAGTTCAACCCGTTCACGCTCAAGGGCACGGCCGCGCCGGGGCTGGCCGAGCTGATGTTCGAGTCGCTGCTGACCGGCGCCGCCGACGATGCGACCGGCGGCTACGGCCTGCTGGCCGAGGATGTGGCGGTGGCGCCCGACAGGATGTCGGTGACGTTCCGCCTCAACCCGGCGGCGCGCTTTCACAATGGCGACCCGGTGCTCGCCGCCGACGTGAAGTATTCGTTCGACACGCTGATCAGCAAGCAGGCGGCGCCGCAGTACCGCAGCATCTTCGAGGACGTGAAGGCCGCCACCGTGCTTGGCCCGCGCGAGGTGCGCTTCGATTTCGCCAAGCTCAACCTGGAGCTGCCCATGGTGGTGGGCAGCATGCCGGTGTTCTCGCGCCAGTGGGGCATGAGCCAGGGCGTGCGCAAGCCGTTCGACCAGATCGTGACGGACACGCCCATCGGCAGCGGCCCGTACCGGATCGACCGCAGCGACTTTGGCCGCGACATCACCTACCGGCGCGACCCCAACTACTGGGCCCGCCAACTCAATGTGCGCGTCGGCCAGTTCAACTTCGAGACCATCACCTACAGGATGTACAAGGACTCGACCGCCAGCCGCGAAGGGTTGAAGGCCGGCGAGTTCGATTTCTTCCAGGAGTCGGTCTCGCGCGACTGGGCGCGCGCCTACACGGGCAAGGTGTTCGAGCGCGGCGAGGTGGTCAAGCGCGAGTTTCCGCACCAGAACGTGCCGGATTTCCAGGCCTACGTCTTCAATCTGCGGGAGCCCAAGTTCCAGGACGTGCGGGTGCGCAAGGCCATTGCCCTGGCGATGGACTTCGAGTGGATGAACCGCCAGCTCTTCTACAACTCGTACACCCGGGCCCGCGGCTATTTCGGTGGCCAGACCACGCCCGACGGCTTTGGCGTGCAGGGCCTGCCCGGCCCGGACGAGCTGGCCCTGCTGGAGCCCCTGCGCGCCCAGCTGCCGCCCGAGGTGTTCGGCCCCGCGCCGGAGCCACCGCGCACCGACACGCCCGAAGGCCTGCGCGGCAACCTGCGCGAGGCGCAGGCCCTGCTCAAGGCCGCGGGCTGGACCTACCGCGACGGTGCCCTGCGCAACGCCAAGGGCGAGCCCTTCACCATGGAATTCATCGACAGCCAGGGGCCGAGCATCCTGCGTTTGCTGGCACCCTACATGAAGGCGCTCGAGAAGCTGGGCATCAAGCTGACCTACCGGCCGGTCGACTTCGCGCTCCTGCTGCAGCGCCTGCAGACCTTCCGGTTCGACTTTGGCAGCATGCGCATTCCCGGCTCGTCAAGCCCGAGCGCCACCGCGTTGCAGGAGATGTTCAGCAGCAAGGCGGCCGACACCGAGGGCTCGAGCAACCAGTGGGGCCTGAAGAGCCCGGCCGTCGATGCGCTGATCGCCAAGGTGGCGCAGGCCCAGACCCGCCAGCAGCTGCGCACCGCCATCCGGGCGCTCGACCGGGTGCTGCTGAACGGCTGGTACAGCGTGCCGATGTGGTATTCGGGCGTGTTCCGCGTGGCCTACCGCCCGGCCAAGTTCGAGCTGCCCCCGGTCGTGCCGCCGTACTACCAGCCCGAGCTCTGGGCGCTCAGTACCTGGTGGGGCTCGAAGCCAAACCTGGCGGCGGTGCCCGCCCCCAACCCGACGGGAGCCAAGCCATGACCGCCTACATCGCGCGCCGCCTGCTGCTGATGGTGCCCACGCTGTTCGGCGTGATGCTGATGACTTTCCTGGTGATCCAGTTCGTGCCGGGCGGGCCGGTCGAGCAGATGGTGGCTCAGATCAAGGGCCGCGACAGCATGCGCGAGGCCGGCGGCTCGGGCTCGGGCTACCGCGGCGCCCAGGGCGTGGATGCCAAGCGGCTCGAGGAGATCAAGGCGCTGTATGGCTTCGATAAGCCGGCCCACGAGCGCTTCTGGCAGATGATCGGGCAACTGGCGCGCTTCGACCTGGGCAAGAGCTTCTTCTACCCCAAGGACGTCTGGCAACTGGTGAAGGAGAAGCTGCCGGTCTCCGTCAGCCTCGGGCTCTGGACCTTCTTCCTGAGCTACCTGATCTCGGTGCCGCTGGGCATCGCCAAGGCGGTGCGCGCCGGCACGCGCTTCGACACGCTGACCAGCCTGGTCGTGCTGGTGGGCTATGCGATCCCGGGCTTCGTGCTCGGCGTGGCGCTGCTGGTGATCTTCGGCGGGCAGCTCCAGTGGTTTCCGCTGCGCGGGCTGACCTCCCCCAACTGGGACCAGCTCGGCTGGGGCGCGCGGATCGTGGACTACCTCTGGCACATCACGCTGCCGGTCACGGCCAGCGTGCTCGGCGCCTTCGCGGTGACCACCATGCTGACCAAGAATGCTTTTCTTGAGGAGATCCGCAAGCAGTACGTGCTGACGGCGCGCGCCAAGGGTCTGAGCGAGCGCAAGGTGCTCTGGAAGCATGTGTTCCGCAACGCGCTGATCCCGCTGGTGACGGGGTTCCCGGCGGCCTTCATCGGCGCCTTCTTCGCCGGCTCGCTGCTGATCGAGACGCTGTTCTCGCTCGACGGCCTGGGCCTGCTGTCCTACGAGTCGGTGATGCGGCGCGACTACCCCGTGGTGCTGGGCACGCTGTACCTGTTCACGCTGATCGGGCTGGTGACCAAGCTCCTGAGCGACCTCTGTTATGTCTGGGTGGATCCGCGTGTTAAGTTTGACTAGCCCCCCCGTTGCCGCCTGTGGCGGCCTCCCCCCTAAGGGGGGCAACGCCAGTGGCCCGGCGAAGCCGGTTCCACGGCGTTCCTGGGTTGAGCTGCTTCGTTCGCAGGGAGGGGCGGCATGAGCGCCATTTCCCTGTCTCCCTCGCGGCGCGCCTGGCTGCGCTTTCGGCGCAACCGGCTGGGCTTCTGGAGCCTGGTGATCTTCTGCCTGCTGGTGCTGCTGAGCCTGGGGGCGGAGCTGGTGTCCAACGACAAGCCGCTGCTGGCGCGCTACGAAGGCCGGTGGTACGCACCCATCGTCCACAACGTGCCCGAGACCGTGTTTGGCGGCGACTTCCAGACGCCCACCGACTACCTCGACCCGTTCATCCAGCGCCAGTTCGCCAAGCCCGGCAACTTCATGCTGTTTCCTCCCAACCACTACCACTACAGCACGCTGAACTACTTCGCCAAGCAGCCCAATCCCTCGGGCCCCACCGCCGAGAACTGGCTCGGCACCGACGACCGCGGCCGCGACATGGTGGCCCAGCTGCTGTATGGCTTTCGGGTCTCGGTGCTGTTCGCGCTGGCGCTCACCGCCATCGGCGTGGCGCTGGGCATCGTGGCGGGGGCGGTGCAGGGCTTCTTCGGCGGCAAGACCGACCTGATCATGCAGCGCTTCATCGAGATCTGGGGCTCCATGCCGGAGCTGTACCTGCTGGTCATCTTCTCGGCCGTGTTCGAGCCCAGCGTGCTGCTGCTGGTCGTGCTGCTCAGCCTGTTCGGCTGGATGGGGCTGGGCGACTACGTGCGCGCCGAGTTCCTGCGCAACCGCCAGCTCGACTACGTGCGCGCCGCGCGCGCCCTGGGTGTGGGCAACGGGCGCCTGATCTGGCGCCACCTCCTGCCCAACAGCATGACGCCGGTGGTGACCTTCCTGCCGTTTCGCATGAGCGCCGCCATCCTGGCGCTGACGTCGCTGGATTTCCTGGGCCTGGGCGTGCCGCCGGGCACGCCGTCGCTGGGCGAGCTGCTGAGCCAGGGCAAGGCCAACATCGACGCCTGGTGGATCTCGCTGTCCACCTTCGCCGTGCTGGTGGTTACGCTGCTGCTGCTGACCTTCATGGGCGATGCGCTGCGCGATGCGCTCGACCCCCGGAAGGCGGACCAATGAGTGCCGCCATGCCATGGACGGCGCCGGCACCGGGCGGTGCCCCCGCGCCGCTGCTGGAGGTGCGTGACCTGCGCATCGCCTTCGGCGGCAAGGAGGTCGTGCACGGGGTGAGCTTCACGATCCAGCCGGGCGAGAAGCTCGCGCTGGTCGGCGAGTCGGGCTCGGGCAAGACCGTCACGGCGCTGAGCCTGCTGCGGCTGGCCCAGAATGCCCATTTGTCCGGTTCTGCACGCTTTTTTGGCCCGGAGTCCGCGTCGGACGGTCTTGACCTGCTATCAATCCAGGAGCAAAAGCTGCGCGGCATCCGGGGCCGCGACATCGCCATGATCTTCCAGGAGCCGATGACGGCGCTCAACCCGCTGCTGAGCGTGGGCGAGCAGATCGCCGAAGTGCTGCAGCTCAAGCAGGGCTTGGGCGGGCGCGAGGCCGCCGAGGCCGCCGTGCAGTTGCTGGCCGACACCGGCATCCCCGAGCCGCAGCGCCGCGCCGGCGCGCTGCCGCACCAGCTTTCCGGCGGCCAGCGCCAGCGCGCCATGATCGCCATGGCGCTGGCCTGCCGCCCCAGGCTGCTGCTGGCTGACGAGCCCACGACCGCGCTGGACGTGACGCTGCGCGCGCAGATCCTGGACTTGCTGGACAACCTGCAGCGCCGCCATGGCATGGCCGTGCTGATGATCACGCACGACCTGAACCTGGTGCGCCGCTTCGCCGACCGCGTGGCGGTGATGGAAAACGGCCACCTCGTGGAAAGCGGCCCGGTGGCCGCGGTGCTGGCCAACCCGCAGCACCCCTACACCCGCAAGCTGCTCGACAGCCGCCCGCAGCGGGATGTGTCCGACAGCCCGCCCGATCCCGCCGCCGACACCGTGATGCAGGCCCAGGGGCTGCGCGTGAGTTACCCGGTAAGCCGGCCCGGCCTGCGCGGCTGGTTTGGCAAGGGCGAGTTCGTGGCGGTCGAGGGGGCGGATTTCAGCATCGCGGCGGGGCGCACGCTGGGCGTGGTGGGCGAGTCGGGCTCGGGCAAGTCCACCCTGGCCCTGGCGGCCCTGGGCCTGCTGCCGCACGGCGGGGCGCTGGAGGTGGTCGGCCGGGCCTGGGGCGCCGGGCGCAGGCAGGGCGCGCACAACCAGGCCATCCGGCGGCTGGTCCAGGTGGTGTTCCAGGACCCGTATTCCTCGCTGTCGCCGCGCATGACGGTGGAGGAAATCGTGGGCGAGGGCCTGCTGGTGCATGAGCCCGGCCTGCCGCCGGCCGAGCGGCGCCAGCGGGTGGCCGAGGCGCTGGCCGACGTCGGGCTGGCCGAGGCCTCGTTTCCCGGCCTGCCGCAGCGCTACCCGCACGAATTCTCCGGCGGCCAGCGCCAGCGGCTGGCGATCGCCCGGGCGCTGATCGTCCGGCCCCGCCTGCTGGTGCTGGACGAGCCCACCAGCGCGCTGGACGTGACCATCCAGAAGCAGGTGCTGACGCTGCTGCAGCGCCTGCAGCGCGAGCGGGGCCTGAGCTACCTGCTGATCACCCATGACGTGGACGTGATCCGGGCCATGGCGCACGAGGTGTTCGTCATGAAGGACGGCCGCATCGTCGAATCCGGCCCGGTGCACCGGGTGCTTGACGCGCCGCAGCATGAATACACCCGGACCCTGGTGACGGCAGCAGCCTAAACCCTTGCAAATCAAGGCTTTACGAGGTACAATCCTTTTCTCACGACCAAACGGGCGGGTACCAACCGCCCGTTTTTTTTGGTCGATCGATTTTGGATTTAGGGTGGCAGCTGACCAACGTGGCACTACAGCAGATTGTTGAACAAACGGTGACCGGCCTCGGTTACGACCTCGTGGAGATCGAACGCTCCGCCGGAGGATTGCTGCGCATCACGATTGATCTGCCCTGGACGCCCGGCGTGGAGCAGTTCGTCACGGTCGAGGACTGCGAGAAGGTCACGCGCCAGCTGCAGTTCGCGCTGGAGGTGGACGGCGCCGAGTACAAGCGCCTGGAAGTCTCGTCGCCCGGCATCGACCGGCCGCTGCGCCACGAGAAGGACTTCGAGCGTTTCGCCGGCGAGGTGGTGGACATCACCCTGAAGGCCCCGATGGGCGCGGCCGCCGGCGGCCAGGTCAGCGCCAACCGCAAGAAATTCCGCGGCACGCTGGAGCGCGTGTCCTCCGGCGAGGCCTCGGGCTGGCAGATCGTCTGGCGCGACGAGCCCGCCGTCAAGCCGGGCCAGAAGGTGAGCCGCAAGCGGGAGCCCGCGCCGCTGCAGGCGCTGGGCTTCACCCTGGACGAACTGCGCGATGCCCGGTTGGCGCCGATGGTCGATTTCAAGGGCCGCAGGCCCAAGCCTGCCCCTTCGGCGGATTGAGTTTTTGAATTGAGTGTTCAGGAGAGTCGTGACATGAATCGCGAATTATTGATGCTGGTGGAAGCCATCTCGCGCGAGAAGAACGTCGAGCGCGACGTGGTGTTTGGCGCGGTCGAGTCTGCCCTGGCGCAGGCGACCAAGAAACTCTACGAAGGTGAAGTGGACATCCGCGTCGCGATCGACCGCGACACCGGCAACTACGAAACCTTCCGCCGCTGGCACGTGGTGCCCGACGAGGCCGGCCTGCAGCTGCCCGAGCAGGAGATCCTGCTGTTCGAAGCCAAGGAGCAGATTCCCGACATCGAGGTCGACGAGTACATCGAGGAAGGCGTGGAGTCGGTCCCGATCGGCCGCATCGGCGCGATGGCGGCCAAGCAGGTGATCCTGCAGAAGATCCGCGACGCCGAGCGCGAGATGCTGCTCAACGACTTCATGTCGCGCGGCGACAAGATCTTCGTGGGCACCGTCAAGCGCATGGACAAGGGCGACATCATCGTCGAGTCCGGCCGCGTCGAAGGCCGCCTGCGCCGCAGCGAGATGATCCCCAAGGAAAACCTGCGCAACGGCGACCGCGTGCGCGCCATGATCATGGAGGTGGACCTGACGCTGCGCGGCGCGCCCATCATCCTGTCGCGCTCGGCGCCCGAGTTCATGATCGAGCTGTTCCGCCAGGAAGTGCCCGAGATCGAGCAGGGCCTGCTCGAGATCAAGAGCTGTGCCCGCGACCCGGGCAGCCGCGCCAAGATCGCCGTGCTGAGCCACGACAAGCGTGTCGACCCGATCGGCACCTGCGTCGGCGTGCGCGGCACGCGCGTCAACGCCGTCACCAACGAGCTGGCCGGCGAGCGCGTGGACATCGTGCTGTGGAGCGAGGACCCGGCCCAGTTCGTGATTGGCGCGCTGGCGCCGGCCAACGTGTCCTCCATCGTGGTCGATGAAGAGAAGCACGCCATGGACGTGGTGGTGGACGAGGAAAACCTCGCCATCGCGATCGGCCGCGGCGGCCAGAACGTGCGCCTGGCGTCCGACCTGACCGGCTGGAAGATCAACATCATGGATGCCACGGAATCGGCCCAGAAGCAGGCCGAGGAAACCGACACCATTCGCAAGCTGTTCATGGAAAAGCTCGATGTCGACCAGGAAATCGCCGACATCCTGTTCGCCGAAGGCTTCACCAGCCTGGAAGAAGTGGCCTATGTGCCGCTGCAGGAAATGCTGGAGATCGAGAGCTTCGACGAGGAAACCGTTACCGAGCTGCGCACCCGTGCCAAGGATGCCCTGCTGACCATGGAAATCGCCCGGGAAGAGAGTGTCGAGGAAGTGTCGCAGGACCTGCGCGACCTCGAGGGCCTGACGCCCGAGCTGGTGGCCAAGCTGGCCGAAAGCGGCGTGCACACCCGCGACGACCTGGCCGACCTGGCCGTGGATGAACTCACTGATATCACCGGCCAGTCTGCGGACGAAGCCAAGGCCTTGATCATGAAGGCGCGCGAACACTGGTTCACCAGTGACGCCGCTTCTCAAGAGTAACGGTCATGAAAGGTTACACAACACATGTCCAGTATGACCGTCGCCGAGTTTGCCAGCGAACTCAAGAAATCCACCGAAACCTTGCTTGACCAGCTCAAGTCCGCCGGCGTGCCCAAATCGGCCTCCACCGATGCCCTGAGCGAGCCCGACAAGCAGAAACTCCTGGCCTACCTGCAGTCCAGCCACGGCACTGCCACGGGAGAGCGCAAGAAGATCACGCTGGTGAAGAAGTCCACCAGCGAGATCAAGCAAGCCGACGCCACCGGCAAGGCCCGCACCATCCAGGTGGAAGTGCGCAAGAAGCGCACCTTCGTCAAGCGCGAAGACGGCAGCGATGCGCCGGCCGATGCCGCGCACGAGCCGTCCGCCGACGCCGCGCCTTCCGCTCCCCTGATCGACGAGGCCGAACTGGCCCGCCGCGAGGAAGAAGCCCGCCGCCAGGCCGAGCTGATCCGCCGCCAGGAAGAAGAGCTTGCCGAGAAGCGCCGCCAGCGCGAGGCCGAGGAGGCCCGTGCGCGCGAACAGGCGGAGCAGGCCGAGAAGGCCGCCGCCGCAGCGGCTGCGGCCGCTGCTTCCGAGAAGAAGCAGGCCAGCGTCCAGGAAGCGCCGGCCCCCGCCGCGGCCCAGGCCGCCGCGGACGATGCCGAAACGCGCGCCGCCGCCGAAGCCCGCGCCAAGGAAGAGGCGCGAGCCAAGGCGGCTGCCGAATCCAAGGCCCGCGCCGACGAGGAAGCCGCCCGCGCCAAGGACCTCGACGAGCGCCGCCGCAAGGCCCTGGCGGAAGCCGAGGCCATCCGCGCCATGATGAACGCGCCCAAGCGCGTGCTGGTGGCGAAGAAGCCCGAAGAACCCAAGCCGGCTGCCGCCGATGCGGCCAAGGCCGGCATGAAGGGCACGCTGCACAAGCCAGCGGCCGGCACGGCCCCGGCGCGGCCGGCAGCAGCGGGTGCTGCGGCGCCGGCGGGCGCGGGCAAGGAAGTCAAGTCCGCCAAGCTGTCGTCGAGCTGGGCCGGCGATCCGGCCAAGAAGAAGGAAATCAAGACCCGCGGCGATTCCAGCGGCGGCGTGGGCCGCAACAGCTGGCGCGGAGGCCCGCGCGGCCGCCGTGGCAACGACCGTGGCGACCGCGAGGAGCATGTGCAGTCCGCGCCGGTGGAAGCCCGCGTGATCGAGGTGCACGTGCCCGAAACCATCACCGTGGCCGAGCTGGCGCACAAGATGGCGGTCAAGGCCTCGGAGGTGATCAAGCACCTCATGAAGCTGGGCCAGATGGTCACCATCAACCAGCCGCTGGACCAGGACACCGCCATGATCGTGGTGGAGGAAATGGGCCACAAGGCCATCATCGCCGCGCTGGACGATCCGGAAGCCTTCACCGAAGAGGAAGTGTCGCAGCAGCACGCCGAAGCGCTGCCGCGCGCTCCCGTGGTCACCGTCATGGGCCACGTCGACCACGGCAAGACCTCGCTGCTGGACTACATCCGCCGCGCCAAGGTGGCGTCGGGCGAAGCCGGCGGCATCACGCAGCACATCGGCGCCTACCACGTCGAGACGCCGCGCGGCATGATCTCGTTCCTCGACACCCCGGGCCACGAGGCGTTCACCGCCATGCGCGCCCGCGGCGCGCAGGCCACCGACATCGTGATCCTGGTGGTGGCGGCCGACGACGGCGTCATGCCCCAGACCAAGGAAGCCATCAAGCACGCGAAGGCGGCCGGTGTGCCGATCGTGGTGGCGGTCAACAAGATCGACAAGCCCGATGCCAACGCCGACCGCGTGAAGCAGGAGCTGGTGGCCGAGGAAGTGGTGCCCGAAGAGTACGGCGGCGAATCGCCCTTCGTGCCGGTGTCGGCCAAGACCGGCCAGGGCATCGACGAGCTGCTCGAGCAGGTGCTGCTGCAGGCCGAGGTGCTGGAGCTCAAGGCCCCGGTCGATGCCATGGCCAAGGGCCTGGTGATCGAGGCGCAGCTCGACAAGGGCCGCGGCCCGGTGGCCACCGTGCTGGTGCAGTCCGGCACGCTCAAGACCGGCGACGTGGTGCTGGCCGGCTCGACCTATGGCCGCGTGCGCGCCATGCTCGACGAGAACGGCAAGAGCATCAAGGCGGCCGGTCCGTCGATTCCGGTGGAAATCCAGGGCCTGACCGAGGTGCCGCAGGCCGGCGACGAGTTCATGGTGATGACCGACGAGCGCCGTGCGCGCGAGATCGCGACCTACCGCGCCGGCAAGTTCCACAACACCAAGCTGGCTCGCCAGCAGGCCGCCAAGCTGGAGAACATGTTCTCCGACATGGCCGCCGGCGAGGTCAAGAAGTTGCCGATCATCGTCAAGGCCGACGTGCAGGGCTCGCAGGAAGCGCTGTCGCAGTCGCTGCTCAAGCTCTCGACCGACGAGGTCAAGGTGCAGATGGTGTACACGGCGGTGGGCGGCATCAGCGAGTCCGACGTCAACCTGGCGATCGCCTCCAAGGCGGTGATCATCGGCTTCAACACGCGGGCCGATGCCGGCGCGCGCAAGCTGGCCGAGAACAACGGCGTCGACATCCGCTACTACAGCATCATCTATGACGCTGTGGACGACCTGAAGGTCGCCATGTCGGGCATGCTCACGCCGGACAAGAAGGAGGAAGTCATCGGCACGGCCGAGATCCGCCAGGTGTTCCGCGTCAGCAAGATCGGCGCCATCGCCGGCTGTATGGTCACCTCGGGCGTGGTGCGCCGCTCCGCGAAGCTGCGCCTGCTGCGCAACAACGTGGTGGTGTTCACCGGCGAACTCGATTCGCTCAAGCGCTTCAAGGACGACGCCAAGGAAGTCAAGGAAGGTTTCGAGTGCGGCCTGAACATCAAGGGCTACAACGACATCGCCGAAGGCGACCAGCTCGAGTTCTTCGAGATCAAGGAAGTGGCCCGGACGCTGGCGTGATGCCAGCCTTGCGGACCCGGATCGAACCATGCCAGCCAAGAAGTCATCCGTTCCCAATCGCGGCTTTCGCGTCGCCGATCAGATCCAGCGCGATCTGACGGAGCTGATCGCGCGCGAGTTGAAGGACCCGCGGGTGGGCATGGTGACGATCCAGGCCGTCGAGGTCACGCCCGACTACGCGCACGCCAAGGTGTTCTTCAGCGTGCTGGTGGGCGATCCGGCGGAGTGCGAGACGGCGCTGAACCAGGCCGCGGGCTTCCTGCGCAACGGCCTGTTCAAGCGCCTGCACATCCACACGGTGCCGACGCTGCACTTCCAGTTCGACCGCACGACCGAGCGCGCGGCCGACATGAACGCCTTGATCGCCAAGGCCGTTTCCTCGCGCGCCAAAGAAGACTGAGCATGAACGCGCCACGCACACGGGTGCAGCGGCGCCCTGTGCATGGGGTGTTGCTGCTTGACAAGCCGCTGGGTCTTTCCAGCAACGACGCCTTGCAGAAGGCGAAATGGCTGCTGCGCGCCGAAAAGGCCGGCCACACCGGCACGCTGGACCCGCTGGCCACCGGCGTGCTGCCGCTGTGCTTTGGCGCGGCCACCAAGTTCAGCCAGCTCCAGCTCGATGCCGACAAGACCTACGAGGCCGTGGCCCGGCTGGGCGTGAAAACCAGCACCGGCGACGCCGAGGGCGAGGTGATCGCCGAGCGCCCGGTGCAGTTCACCGCCGCGCAGCTGGCCGAGGTGGCCCGGCGCTTCACCGGCCGCATCCAGCAGGTGCCGCCGATGCACAGCGCGCTCAAGAAGGACGGGCGCGCGCTGTACGAATACGCCCGCCAGGGCATCGAGATCGAGCGGGCGCCGCGCGATGTCGAGATTTTCAAGCTGGAAGTGGCGGAGGTCCAGGCGCCTGGGTCGTTTCGTGCTATCAAAATAATAGTGACCTGCAGCAAGGGCACCTACATCCGGACCCTCGGCGAGGACATCGGCGAGGCGCTCGGCTGTGGTGCGCACCTGACCTCGCTGCGCCGCATCGCCACCGGCGGCTTCGACGTGTCGCAGTGCGTGACGCTCGCGGCCCTGGAAGCGATGGACGAAGCTGAGCGCCTGGACTGCCTGCAGCCCGTGGCGTCGCTGCTGGCCGATCACACCCGTGTCACGCTGGATGCCGACAATGCGGGGCGTTTCCTGAGCGGCCTGCGCCGCCGCGGCGCCTGGCCCGACACGGCGCAGGTGGCCGTCTACGGCCAGCAGCCCGAAGCCCTGCTGGGCACGGCGCATGTCACGGCCGGCGAGCTGATTCCGGGGCGGCTGCTGAGCCCGCCCGAGATACAACAGATTTTGGAAAGCAAACTATGAGCAACAAGCAAATCCGCAACATCGCCATCATCGCCCACGTCGACCATGGCAAGACCACCATGGTCGACCAACTGCTGCGCCAGTCCGGCACCTTCGCCGAGCACGAGAAGGTGGTCGACACCGTGATGGACAACAACGCCATCGAACGCGAGCGCGGCATCACCATCCTGGCCAAGAATTGCGCCGTGAGCTGGGAAGGCACGCACATCAACATCGTCGACACCCCCGGCCACGCGGACTTCGGCGGCGAGGTGGAGCGCGCTCTCTCCATGGTGGACGGCGTGGTGCTGCTGATCGACGCGCAGGAAGGCCCGATGCCCCAGACGCGCTTCGTGACCAAGAAGGCGCTGGCCCTGGGCCTGCGCCCGATCCTGGTGGTGAACAAGGTCGACAAGCCCGGCGCGCGGCCCGACTACGTGGTCAACGCCGCGTTCGACCTGTTCGACAAGCTGGGCGCCACCGATGAACAGCTCGATTTCCCCGTGGTCTACGCCTCGGGCATCAACGGCTGGTCCTCGCTGGAAGAGGGCGCTCCGGGCGAGCAATGGGGCCCCGACATGTCGGCCCTGTTCAACACCGTGCTCAAGCATGTGCCGGCGCACGAGGGCGACCCGGCCGCGCCGCTGCAGCTGCAGATTTCCGCGCTCGATTTCTCGACCTTCGTCGGCCGCATCGGCGTGGGCCGCGTCAATGCCGGCACCGTCAAGCCGCTGATGGATGTGGTGGTGATGGAAGGCCCGGACGGCAAGTCCTTCAAGGGCCGCGTCAACCAGGTGCTGACGTTCCAGGGCCTGGACCGCGTGCAGGTGACCGAGGCCGGCCCCGGCGACATCGTGCTGATCAACGGCATCGCCGACATCGGCATCGGCGTGACCCTGACCGACCCGCTCAACCCGGCGCCGCTGCCCATGCTCAAGGTCGACGAGCCGACCCTGACCATGAACTTCTGCGTCAACACCAGCCCACTGGCCGGCCGTGAAGGCAAGTTCGTCACCAGCCGCCAGATCTGGGACCGCCTGCAGAAAGAGCTGCAGTCCAACGTGGCGCTGCGCGTCAAGGAAACCGACGAGGAAGGCGTGTTCGAGGTCATGGGCCGCGGTGAGTTGCACCTGACCATCCTGCTCGAGAACATGCGCCGCGAAGGCTACGAGATGGCCGTGTCCAAGCCGCGCGTGGTGTTCAAGGACGTGGACGGCGTGCGCCACGAGCCGATCGAGCTGGTGACGGCCGACATCGAAGAGAACCACCAGGGCGGCGTGATGCAGGCGCTGGGCGAGCGCAAGGGCGAGCTGGTGAACATGGAGCCGGACGGCCGCGGCCGCGTGCGCCTCGAATACCGCATCCCGGCGCGCGGCCTGATCGGCTTCACCAACGAGTTCCTGAACCTGACGCGCGGCTCCGGCCTCATCAGCAACATCTTCGACAGCTACGAGCCGCACAAGGGCGACATCGGCGGCCGCAAGAACGGCGTGCTGATCTCCATGGACGACGGTGAAATCTTCACCTACGCGCTGGGCAAGCTGGACGACCGCGGCCGCATGTTCGTGAAGGCGAACGACCCGGTGTACGAAGGCATGATCGTCGGCATCCACAGCCGCGACAACGACCTCGTGGTCAACGCCACGCGTACCAAGCAGCTGACCAACTTCCGCGTCAGCGGCAAGGAAGACGCGATCAAGATCACGCCCCCGATCGAACTCACGCTCGAATACGGCGTGGAGTTCATCGAGGACGACGAACTGGTCGAGATCACGCCCAAGAGCGTGCGCCTGCGCAAGCGCTTCCTGAAGGAGCACGAGCGCAAGCGCGCCTCGCGCGAAGGCGCCTGAGCCGGCCTCGCTGACGGCGTCCGGCCGCCGGATTTGCGGGTAAGCTCGGCAGCTTGCCCGCTCGCCGCCTCCGCCATGAAACTCAGCCATCCCCAAGCCGTCGCCCTGATGGTGATCGTGACCCTGATGTGGTCGATCGCAGGGGTGGTCACGCGCCGGCTCGAGTACGCCAGCAGCTTCGAGATCACCTTCTGGCGCAGCTTCTTCACGCTGCTGTCGCTGCTGGTGATCCTGCCGCTGCTGCAGGGGCGCGAAGTGTTCACGAAGATCCGCCGCGCCGGCGCGGCGGTCTGGATCTCGGGCGTCTGCTGGAGCGTGATGTTCACCGCCTTCATGGTGGCGCTCACGCTCACCAGCGTGGCCAATGTGCTGGTGACCATGGCGGTCGGCCCGCTGTTCACCGCGCTGGTGGCGCGCATCTTCATCGGCCATCGGCTGGCGCCGCGCACCTGGGGCGCCATCGTGGTGGCCGGGCTGGGCATCGCCTACATGTACGGCAGCCAGATCGCGGGCGGCCAGGTTGCGGGCACGCTGGTGGCGCTGTGCGTGCCCATCGCGGGCGCCGTCAACTGGACCGTGGTGCAGCGCAGCCATGCCCAGGGGCACGATGTGGATCTCGTCCCGTCGGTACTGGTGGGCGCCGCGATCTCCTCGCTGGCCACGCTGCCGCTGTCGCTGCCGTTCCAGGCCACGCCGCACGACGTGGGCCTGCTGGCCATGCTGGGCCTGGTGCAGCTCGCCATTCCCTGCGTGCTGGCGGTGCAGTGCGCGCGCGCGCTCAAGGCCCCCGAGGTGGCGCTGCTGGCGCTGCTGGAAGTGATCTTCGGCATCGCCTTGGCCTGGCTGGGGGCCGGCGAGGCGCCCGGTGCCACGGTGCTGACCGGCGGCGCGCTGGTGATCGGCGCGCTGGTGATGAACGAATTGTTAGGCTGGAAACACAGAAATGCATGATGTGCTGACCGAGGTCCGCGGTGGCGTGGGCTTCATCACCCTGAACCGTCCGAAGGCGCTCAATGCGCTGTCGCTGTCCATGATCCGCGCGCTCACCGCGGCCCTGCTGGCCTGGCGCGAAGATGCCGGCGTGGCGGCGGTGGCGGTGCGCGGCAGCAGCAAGGACCCCGCCGGCGGCTCCAACGGCCTTCCATTCGGCGCCTTCTGCGCCGGCGGCGACATCCGCTTCTTCCATCAGGCGGCGCTGGCGGGCAACCCGGAGCTCGAAGACTTCTTCACCGAGGAATACGCGCTCAACCACCTGATCCACACCTACCCCAAGCCCTATGTGGCGTTCATGGACGGCATCGTGATGGGTGGCGGCATGGGTATCAGCCAGGGGGCGAGCCTGCGACTCGTGACTGAGCGCACCAGGATGGCGATGCCCGAAACCGGCATCGGCCTGTTTCCCGACGTGGGCGGCGGCTACTTCCTGAGCCGCTGTCCGGGGCGCGTGGGCGAATACCTGGCGCTGACCGGGCAGGTGATTTCAGGCGCTGACGCGGTTGCCGTCGGGCTGGCCGATGGCCTGGTGGCATCGGCCGCGCTGCCCGCGCTGTGGGACAGCCTGGCCTCGGGCGGAATCGATTCCACAGCCGGCCTGAAAGCCCGGATCGCTTCAAAATTCATAGCAAACAATGACCAACCTGCCTGGACCTCCGGCCTGTTGGACGATGTTTTCTCGCGTGAGAGCGTGGCTGGCATCCTCGCCGCGCTGCAGGCCGACGGGTCGGACTGGGCGCGTGACACCGCGGCCCTGCTGCGCAAGCGCTCGCCGCTGATGCTGAACGTGGTGCTCGAGCAGATCCGCCGCGCGCGCGGCATGGCGCTGGCCGACGACCTGCGCATGGAGCGCGATCTCGTGCGCCACTGCTTTCACCTGCGCCCCGGGGTGGCGTCGGAGACGGTCGAGGGCGTCCGCGCGCTGGCCGTGGACAAGGACCACAGCCCGAAATGGAATCCCGCAAGCATCGAAGACGTGACGCCGGCGATGGTGGCGCCGTTCTTCGTCAGCCCGTGGCCGGCGCACGCGCATCCGCTGCGCAGCCTGGCCTGAACCGCGCCAGGCCGGTTGGCGCCAGACTCAGGGGCGCGCGATCTTCCAGATGCCGTTGAAGCCGTCGCCCGTGCGGTCGCCCGGCTTGGCGTCCTTGGACCAGTAGTAGAGCGGCCAGCCCTGGTAGGCCCATTGCTTGCGGCCGTCGTCGCGCATCACGATGGTGTAGGCGCCGATCGGCTTGGCCGCCTCGGGCGCGGTCAGCGGCGGCCAGTTGGTGGCGCAGCCCCCGTTGCAGGCCGACTTGCCGCTGCCGGCGGCGTCGCGGTCGAAGGTGTAGAGCGTCATGCCGGTCGGCCCGATCAGCACGCCGTCGGCGGTCCGGGTCGGCATGTCGGGCGGCGCGGAGGACGACATGCTGCCGCATCCGGCGAGCAGCGCGGCGCACAGCAGTGAAACAGGGAGCAGTTTCATGGTGATCTCCGGTTGGGTTACACGAGGGCGTGGCTTCGGGGCGACCGCGTCCGGCCCCACAGTCTATGCCTGATTCGTGCCGCGCGGGAGCCCCGGCGGGCCGCTGCCGGCGAGGCTAGCGGTGCCGGTTTTTCATGGCGCGCTCGACTTCGCGCTTGCCTTCGCGGTCCTTGATGGTGTCGCGCTTGTCGTGCTCGGCCTTGCCCTTGGCCAGCGCGATCTCGCATTTGACCTTGCCAGCCTTCCAGTGCAGGTTCAGCGGCACCAGCGTGTAGCCCTTTTGCTCGACCTTGCCGATCAGCCGGCGGATTTCTTCCTTGTGCAGCAGCAGCTTCTTGGTGCGCACCGCGTCCGGGTTGACGTGGGTGGAGGCGGTCTTGAGCGGGTTGATCTGGCAGCCGATCACGAACAGCTCGCCGTTGCGGATCACCACGTAGCCGTCGGTGAGCTGGACCTTGCCCTCGCGCAGCGCCTTGACTTCCCAGCCCTCGAGCACCATGCCGGCCTCGAAGCGCTCTTCGAAGAAATAATTGAACGCGGCCTTTTTGTTGTCGGCAATGCGGGAGGAAGTGTCTGGTTTTTTGGCCATGGATATGAAGTGGGGCTGCATGGCCTCAATACAATTGCGCCCGCAGCGCCAATTTTACGCTGCAGCCTGTTGCCCGCCTGAATGAAAACCGTCCACAAGTCCGTCCTGATCTGGTACAGCGCCGAAGAAATGTTCGCCCTGGTGACCGACGTGGCCCACTACCCCGAATTCCTGCCCTGGTGCGACCACGCCAAGGTGGTGTCCACGGACGAGGAGGGCATGACCGCCGAAGTCGGCATTTCCTTTGGCGGCATCCGCCAGACCTTCACCACGCGCAATGAGCATGTGGTGGGCCGCGAGGTGGGCATGAAGCTGGTCAGCGGGCCGTTCTCCAAGCTTGACGGCCAGTGGCGCTTCATTCCGCTGGGCGATGCGAGCCAGCGCGCCTGCCGGGTGGAATTGCAGCTTCACTACGGGTTCGACAACGCCGCGCTGGCCGCCCTGGTGGGGCCGGTGTTCGACAAGATCGCGGGCAGCCTGGTGGACGCCTTCGTCAAGCGGGCCGGCCAGGTCTACGGCTGACGCCATGGACCTGCACGTGACGGTGGCGTACTCGCCCGGGCCGCGCGAAGTCTGGGAAAAGAGCCTGGTGCTCGCCGAGGGCTCCACGGTTTCGCAGGCGCTGCAGGCCAGCGGCCTGCAGCAGGCTTTTCCAGCGCTGGATTTGAGTTTGGCCGTGGTTGGTGTCTGGGGCCGCAAGGCCGCGCCGGGCCAGGTGCTGCGCGAGCGCGATCGCGTGGAAATCTACCGCCCGCTCCAGGTGGACCCGAAGGTGGCGCGCCGCGAGCGCTTCCAGAAGCAGGGGGCGCGGGCGGCCGGCCTGTTCGCCAAGAAGCGGCCGGGCGCCAAGGCCGGCTACTGAGCCCGGCGGCCTATTTGCAGTCGCTGTCGATGATGCCCTGAACCCGGCTGCTTTCGGCGGCGCGGGCTTCGTCGCTCATGAACTCGCGCTCGCCCTGAGTGTTGAACTGCTGGATGCGTGCCCCCGACTTGAGCGCCTCCATGTTGCGGCGCGCCCGCACGCAGTTCTCGGACTGGGCCTTCGCCAGCTTCTCGTCGTCGGCCTTGCGCTTGGCGGCTTCGTCGTCGTCGGCTTTCTTCTTCTTGGCCTCGAGCCCGGCGTCCTTGCCCGACAGCTTCGGGACGCCGGCCGCGGGGGCGGATGCGGCCGGTGCTGCCGCCGCCGTTTCCGCCGGCAGGCTGCGCTTGCCGCCAGGCTGCTTGAGCACGTTCTTTTCCGGGATGTCGGAGGGAGGTGACCGGTCGCTGTACACCTTGCGGCCATCCTTGTCGATCCATTGCCATTGGGCCGACGCCATCATCGACACGGCGCAGAGGGCGCCAAACAGAAAAACTCGAAGCGGATTCATGCCGGGCAGTTTAGCGCCGCAGGCTGCGCGTGGCGACCTTGTTACATCGATCCGGCGGCTTTTGCGGCCTGGTTTGTGGTTTTGGCGCCGCCGCCGGGACCGGCCCCACGGGTACAATCCGTTTTTTGGAGCTTTCACATGCGCCTTCTCGGAAAAGCGCTCACCTTCGACGATGTGTTGTTGGTGCCGGCGTTCTCCCAAGTCCTGCCCAAGGACACCTCTCTCGCGACCCGCTTCTCCCGCAACATCAACCTGAACCTTCCGCTCGTGTCGGCCGCCATGGACACGGTCACGGAAGCGCGCCTGGCGATCGCCATCGCGCAGGAAGGCGGCATGGGCATCGTGCACAAGAACCTCACCGCGCAGCAGCAGGCGGCTGAAGTGGCCCGCGTCAAGCGCTACGAAAGCGGCGTGCTGCGCGACCCCGTGGTGATCACGCCCACGCACACGGTGCGCCAGGTCATGGACCTGTCGGAACAGCTCGGCGTGAGCGGCTTTCCGGTCTGCGACGGCGGCAAGGTGGTGGGCATCGTGACCGGGCGCGACCTGCGCTTCGAGACGCGCTACGACGTGCCGGTGAGCCAGATCATGACGCCGCGCGACAAGCTCATCACGGTGAAGGACGGCACCACGCCGGCCGAAGCCAAGGCGCTGCTCAACAAGTACAAGCTCGAACGCCTGCTGGTGGTCAACGAGGCCTTCGAGCTCAAGGGCCTGATCACGGTCAAGGACATCACCAAGCAGACCAGCTTTCCGAACGCCGCGCGCGATGCGTCCGGCCGCCTGCGCGTGGGCGCGGCGGTGGGCGTGGGCGAGGGCACCGAGGAGCGCGTCGAGGCGCTGGTCAAGGCCGGGGTGGACGCGATCGTGGTCGACACGGCGCACGGCCACAGCAAGGGCGTGATCGAGCGCGTGCGCTGGGTCAAGCAGAACTACCCGCAGGTGGACGTGATCGGCGGCAACATCGCCACCGGCGCGGCCGCGCTGGCGCTGGCCGAGGTGGGCGCCGATGCGGTCAAGGTCGGCATCGGCCCCGGCTCCATCTGCACCACGCGCATCGTGGCCGGCGTGGGCGTGCCGCAGATCATGGCCATCGACAACGTGGCCACGGCGCTCAGGGGCTCGGGCGTGCCGCTGATCGCCGACGGCGGCATCCGCTACTCGGGCGACATCGCCAAGGCCATTGCCGCGGGCGCCAGCACCGTGATGATGGGCGGCATGTTCGCCGGCACCGAGGAAGCGCCGGGCGAGGTCATCCTGTACCAGGGCCGCAGCTACAAGAGCTACCGCGGCATGGGCAGCATCGGCGCCATGCAGCAGGGCAGCGCCGACCGCTATTTCCAGGAAGCCACCACGGGCAACCCGAACGCCGACAAGCTGGTGCCCGAGGGCATCGAAGGCCGCGTGCCCTACAAGGGCTCGATGGTCTCCATCGTGTTCCAGATGGCCGGCGGCGTGCGCGCCAGCATGGGCTACTGCGGCTGCGCCACCATCGAGGAGATGAAGGACAAGGCCGAGTTCGTGGAGATCACCGCCGCCGGCATCCGCGAGAGCCACGTGCACGACGTGCAGATCACCAAGGAAGCGCCGAACTACCGGGCCGATTGAGCAAAACCCTCTTCAACTAGAAAAAGGCCAGAAATTCTGGCCTTTTTCTTGATCTGGTTTAAAATATAGCCATAAATCAATCCTGAAAAGCCCAGATTTTGCAAACCGTTCCCATCAACGAAGCCAAAACCCGGCTGTCCGCCCTGATCCATGCGGTGGAGCAGGGTGAGGAAGTGGTGCTCACGCGCCATGGCAAGAAGGTCATCCGGCTGGTCGCGGCGACGGACGACGAGCCGACCGAGGCCGAGCGCGACAAGCTCGCGGCCCAGGCCCTGGAAGACCTGCGCGCCTTTCGTTCGCTGTGGAGCCCGGCACCGACAGGCGATGGGAAGAGCACATGGCAGCAACTGCGTGATGAAGGCCGGAAATATTGAAGCCCATCGTTCTTGACGCGTCGGCCGCCGCCGCCTGGTGCATTCCGGACGAGCAGCACGA
This sequence comes from Variovorax terrae, assembly GCF_022809125.1. Taxonomy (NCBI): domain Bacteria; kingdom Pseudomonadati; phylum Pseudomonadota; class Betaproteobacteria; order Burkholderiales; family Comamonadaceae; genus Variovorax; species Variovorax terrae. The sequence goes on from NZ_JALGBI010000001.1 coordinate 1,762,876, forward strand.
CACGGCCGATTTCCACTATGCCCAGGCCCGCAGCCGCGACGGCATCTACCATGCGCCCACCCTCTGGCTGTGGGACGTGGGCAATGTGATGGCCATGGCCTATCGCCGCAACCGCCTGCCGCGCGCCCACTACGAGCGGGGCCTGGAAATCATCTCCATGGCCATGGTCGAGATCGACATGCCCCCCAACCTGCATCGGCGCAGCCAGGTTCTGCGCCTGGCCGAGGCCCATGCGCTAACCTACTACGACGCCTCCTACCTGGAACTGGTCGTCCGCCTCAACGGCACGCTGCTGTCGCGCGACAGGGCGCTCGCGGCGGCCGCACAAGCCTGCAGCATTTCCTGTATCTACTTCTGAGCCCACCATGCAACACCAGAAAATCCTCATCCTCGACTTTGGCTCCCAGGTCACGCAGCTGATCGCGCGCCGCGTGCGCGAAGCCCATGTGTTCTGCGAAGTCCAACCCTGCGACGTCAGCGACGACTGGGTGCGCGATTACGCCAAGGACGGCCTGCTCAAGGGCGTGATCCTGTCGGGCAGCCACGCCAGTGTGTATGAAGACACCACCGACAAGGCGCCGCAGGCCGTGTTCGAGCTCGGCGTGCCGGTGCTGGGCATCTGCTACGGCATGCAGACCATGGCCTGGCAACTGGGCGGCAAGGTCGAGGGCGGGCACAAGCGAGAGTTCGGCCATGCGGATGTGCGGGCCCGCGGCCACACCAGGCTGTTCGACGGCATCCAGGACTACGCCACGCCCGAAGGCCACGGCATGCTCACCGTGTGGATGAGCCATGGCGACAAGGTGACCGAGCTGCCGCCCGGCTTCAAGCTCATGGCCAGCACCGAGAGCTGCCCGATCGCGGGCATGGCCGATGAGGCGCGCGGCTTCTACGCTGTGCAGTTCCACCCGGAGGTGACGCACACCCGGCAGGGCAAGGCGATCCTTGAGCGCTTCGTGCTCGGCATCTGCCAGGCGCGGCCCGACTGGATCATGGGGGACTACATCAGCGAAGCCGTGGACAGGATCCGCGCGCAGGTGGGCGACGAGGAGGTGATCCTCGGCCTGTCGGGCGGGGTCGATTCGAGCGTGGCGGCCGCGCTGATCCACCGCGCCATCGGCGACCAACTGACCTGCGTGTTCGTCGACCACGGCCTGCTGCGCCTGAACGAAGGCGACATGGTCATGGAGATGTTCGAAGGCAAGCTGCATGCGAAGGTGATCCGCGTGGACGCCAGCGAGCTGTTTCTCGGCAAGCTCGCCGGCGTGAGCGACCCCGAAGCCAAGCGCAAGATCATCGGCGGCGAATTCGTCACCGTGTTCAAGCAGGAAGCCGCGAAGCTCAAGGCCAGCGGTGCCGGTCACAAGGGTGCGACCTTCCTCGCGCAAGGCACGATCTACCCCGACGTCATCGAATCGGGCGGTGCCAAGAGCAAGAAGGCCGTCACCATCAAGAGCCACCACAACGTGGGCGGCCTGCCCGAGCAACTGGGCCTCAAGCTGCTGGAGCCGCTGCGTGACCTGTTCAAGGACGAGGTGCGCGAACTCGGCGTGGCGCTGGGCCTTCCGCCCGAGATGGTGTACCGCCACCCGTTCCCCGGCCCGGGCCTGGGCGTGCGCATCCTGGGCGAGGTGAAGAAGGACTACGCCGACCTGCTGCGCCGTGCCGATGCGATCTTCATTGAGGAACTGCGCAACTTCAAGGACGAGGCCACGGGCAAGAGCTGGTACGACCTCACGAGCCAGGCCTTCACCGTGTTCCTGCCCGTGAAGAGCGTGGGCGTGATGGGCGACGGCCGCACCTACGACTACGTGGTGGCGCTGCGCGCCGTGCAGACCAGCGACTTCATGACGGCCGACTGGGCCGAGCTGCCCTATGCACTGCTCAAGAAGGTGTCGGGCCGCATCATCAACGAAGTGCGCGGCATCAACCGCGTGACCTATGACGTGAGCAGCAAGCCGCCGGCGACCATCGAGTGGGAATGAGCGCCCGCCGCAGCGCCCGCAAGGCCTGACAAAGCCCCTTCAGGCCGGGCACAATGTGCCCATGTACCAGCCCCCGCACTTCAAGACCACCGACAGCGCCACGGCCGCACGGCTGATGCGCGAATACCCGTTCGCCAGCCTCATCAGCAACGACGACGACGGCCTGCCCTACGTTACGCACCTGCCGCTGCACCTCGAAGAGCGCGCTTCGGCTGATTCAGGGCAGGTGGAGTTTGTCCTGCTGGGCCACTGCGCCAAGCCCAACGCGCATTGGCGCTACCTGCAGGCGCGGCCCCGCGCCGTGGTGACGTTTCTCGGCCCCCATGCCTACCTGTCGCCCAGGGTCTATCCCGATCTGGCTCGGGTGCCGAGCTGGAACTACCTGGCCGTGCACTGCACGGTGCAGGCGACCCTAATCGAAGACCCGCTGGCCAAGGATCGGCTGCTCAAGACGCTGATCGGCGACCACGAGCCCGCGTATGCCGAGCAGTGGCGCGGGCTGGGCGAAGAGTTCGCGCACAAGATGCTGGCGGGCATCATGGGCTTCGAGCTCAAGGTGACCGACTGGCAGTGCAAGCTCAAGCTCAACCAGCACCGGCCCGAGTCGCGCGACGCGATGAAGGCGATGTATGCCGAGGGCAACGAGAACGAGCGCGCGCTGGCGGACTGGATGGACCAACTCAAGCCCCGAGGCTGACATGCGCGTGATCTTCGGCGTATTGAGCCTGCTGATCGCGGTGGCGGTGATCGGCGTGCTGGCCAAGAAGCAACTGGCGGCGGTTGCCACCCCGGTGGCCGTGCCCGGCGCGGTGGCGCCTGCGGCGCCAGGCGCCACGCCGCGCCAGCAGAGCGAACAGATGCAGCAGCAGGTCCGGCAGACGGTCGAGGGCCTGATGCAGCAGGCGCGCCCCATGCCCGACGACAAATGAGAACGAAATCGGCCCAAGGTCCAGGTGCAGCGGTCATTGAGTGCTATCAAATGAGTAGCAAGCATGGCGGATGACGCCTTCATGCGGCTGGCGCTGGCGCAGGCCCGGCAGGCGGGCGCCGAGGGCGAGGTGCCGGTGGGAGCCGTGGTGGTGCGCCACGGCCAGGTGATCGCCACCGGGCACAACGCGCCGATCGGCCGCCACGACCCGACGGCCCATGCCGAGATGGTGGCGCTGCGCGCCGCCGCGCAGGCGCTGGGCAACTACCGGCTCGATGACTGCGAACTGTTCGTCACGCTCGAGCCCTGCGCCATGTGCAGCGGCGCGATGCTGCACGCGCGCCTAAAGCGCGTCGTGTTCGGCGCCCCGGACCCCAAGACCGGCGCGGCCGGCTCGGTGGTCGATCTGTTCGCCCAGCCGCAGCTCAACCACCAGACTCGGATCCAGGGAGGCCTGCTGGCAGACGAGTGCGGCGCGCTGCTCAGCGACTTCTTCCGCCAGCGGCGCGATCAGGCGCGCCGCCAGAGCCAGCCCGTGCGCGACGACGCGCTGCGCACGCCCGAGGCGCGCTTCGCCGGCCTGCCGGGCTATCCCTGGGAGCCGCACTACCTCAGCGATCTGCCGTCCCTGGACGGCCTGCGCCTGCACTACCTGGACGAAGGGCCGCGCGATGCGGCGCTGACCTGGCTGTGCCTGCATGGCAACCCGGCCTGGAGCTACCTGTACCGCAAGATGATCCCGGTGTTCCTGCGCGGCGGCGGCCGCGTCGTGGCGCCCGACCTGGTGGGCTTCGGCAAGAGCGACAAGCCCAAGAAGGACAGCGCCCATAGCTTCGGCTGGCACCGCCAGGTGCTGCTCGAGCTGGTCGAGCGGCTGGACTTGCGCCGGGTCGTGCTGGTGGTGCAGGATTGGGGCGGCCTGCTGGGCCTGACGCTGCCGATGGCCGCGCCCGAGCGCTACCGCGGCCTGCTCGTGATGAACACCACGCTGGCCACCGGCGAGGCGCCGCTGCCGCCCGGTTTCCTGGCCTGGCGCGAGATGTGCGCCCAGCATCCCGAGTTCGACGTGGCGCGGCTGTTCGCGCGCGGCAATCTGCAGATGAGCGCCGCCGAATGCGCTGCCTACAACGCCCCGTTTCCCGACCGCGGCCACCGCGCGGCGCTGCGGGCCTTCCCGCCGATGGTGCCCGAGTCCCCCGGCGACGACGGCGCGGCGGTGTCACGCCAGGCGCGCGACTTCTGGGCCCGCGACTGGCAGGGCCAGACCTTCATGGCCGTGGGCGCGCAGGACCCGGTGCTGGGCCCGGCCGTGATGGACGGGCTGCGCCAGACCCTGCGCGGCTGCCCCGAGCCGCTGGTGCTGGCCCAGGCCGGGCATTTCGTGCAGGAGCATGGCGAGGCCGTGGCCGAGGCCGCCGTGCGTGTTTTCAAGTGACATACTGGCGTCCGTGAAAAAACATATCTACATCTACTCGCCTTCGAGCGCCGTGCGCGACAAGGCTTCGTTCAAGCGCGGCGTGGCGCGCCTCAAGGCCCAGGGCCACGAGGTGGAAATCGACGAGGCGGCACTGGCCAGCCACCTGCGTTTTGCCGGCGACGACGAGACGCGGCTGGCCGCCATCCACCGTGCCGCCGCCAGCGGCGCCGACGTGGCATTGATCTCGCGCGGCGGCTACGGCCTCACGCGCATCCTGCCGGGCATCCGCTACAAGGCCGTGGCCAAGGCGATTGCCAAGGGCACGCAGTTCGTCGGCGTGAGCGACTTCACCGCGTTCCAGAATGCGCTGCTGGCGCAGACCGGCGCGGTGAGCTGGGCCGGCCCGGCGCTGGGCGCCGATTTCGGCACCGAGGACGAGCCCGACGAGATCATGCTGGCCTGCTTCGACGACCTGCTCTACGGCCAGGGCGAGGGCGCGGGCTGGCGGCTGGGCCGCGAGCCGGCCGCGAAGCAGGCGCCTGACACCGCGCCGCCGCAGGGCCGGGCCAAGCGGGCGGGCGGGGCGCCAGGCGTTCCGGCGGCGCTGGAAGTGCGCGATGCCGTGCTCTGGGGCGGCAACCTCGCGGTGCTGGCCTCGCTCGTGGGCACGCCCTGGCTGCCGGCCATCAAGGGCGGCATCCTGTTCCTGGAGGATGTGAACGAGCATCCCTACCGCATCGAGCGGCTGCTCACGCAGCTGCTGCACGCCGGCGTGCTGGCGCAGCAGAAGGCCATCGTGTTCGGCCAGTTCAACGGCTACAAGCTCTCGGCGCACGACAAGGGCTTCAAGCTGCAGTCGGTGATCGACTGGCTGCGCGGCCAGTTGAAGAAGGTGCCGGTGCTGACCAACCTGCCGTTCGGCCACGTCGCCACCAAGGTGCTGCTGCCGGTGGGGGCGCCGGTAGCGCTGTCGGTCGAGGAGCGCGATGCGTTCTTGCTGTGGGGACACCACCACTGAGCGGCGCGGGCGGGGGGGGCGCCCGCCGGGTTCAGCCGGTGGAGCGCCGCCGGGTGCCTTGCGCCTCGGGCACCAGGCCCTGGAACATTGCGGTGAGCGTGCCCATCGTGTCGCGCGCCAGGGCTTCGCCGTGCATGGCGGCCAGCGCGGCCATCAGCTCGCCGCGCAGATACCACAGGGCCTGCACGTCGCCGGCGTAGCGCACGCGGCGCGTGATCTGGGTGAATTGCCGGGCGCCGTCCTGGCCCAGGCTGTCGAGCATCTGCTCGCGGATGTCTTCGGTCCGGCTTTCGAGCGTGGACTCGGAAACCGGAGGAGGGGTGCCGCCAAGCAGGCTGTAGACGCTGTGGCGCAAGCTGGGTTTGATCCAACGCATGACTCTTTTGTCCATCATCTGAACAATTCTTGTTTGATGCCTGACAAGTTAAGGCGGCAGGCAGCAAAGTGCAAATTCATTTGTTCAAATAGTCAAAGAAAAACAACGGAAAAATCAACGACTTGGTAACGAGATGTGATGTTTTCTGTGACCAATTTTGGCGCTTAGTTCTTTAGAATTCATGACAGTGTTGTCAGTGCCCTCTCGCTCTTGCATACGGAAAACTGCGGTTTACTTCATAATCTAACGCCGCAAGGCAATAAATCTCATGAAAACGTATTCCTCCCACTACATCAACGGCGCCTGGGTCCAGGCCCGATCGAGCGACACGTTCGCGGTCCATGACTCCAGCACCGAGGAGGTGATGGCCACCGTGCCGGCCGGCACCGCCGCCGAGGCGGAGCAGGCGGTGCTGGCGGCCCGCGCGGCCTTCGACGCCTGGGCCGCGCTGCCGGTGGAGACGCGCGCCGCCTACCTGGACAAGGTGTCCGCCGGCCTGAAGGCCCGCATGGACGAAATGGCCACTGCGATCGCGCGCGAGGTCGGCATGCCGCTCAAGCTGGCCAAGCCGGTGCAGGTGGGCGGGCCGGTCTGGAACTGGGCCAACTTCGCCAAGGTGGCGCGCGCCTTCGAGTGGGAAGAGAAAGTCGGCCACTCGCTGGTGGTGCGCGAGCCGATCGGCGTGGTCGGCTGTATCACGCCGTGGAACTTCCCGCTCAACCAGATCACGCTCAAGGTCGCGCCGGCGCTGGCGGCCGGCTGCACCGTGGTGCTCAAGCCCAGCGAGATCGCGCCGGTCAACGCCATGATCCTGGCCGAGATCATCCACGAGGCCGGCCTGCCGCCGGGCGTGTTCAACCTGGTCAACGGCGCCGGCCCGGTGGTGGGCGAGGTGCTGGCCACGCACCCCGAGGTGGACATGGTGAGCTTCACCGGCTCCACCCGCGCCGGCAAGCGGGTGGCCGAGCTGGCCAGCCAGAGCGTCAAGCGCGTGGCGCTGGAGCTGGGCGGCAAGTCGGCCAGCGTGATCCTGCCCGATGCCGACTTCGAGGCCGCCGTCAAGGGCACGATCTCGGCCTGCCTGCTCAACAGCGGCCAGACCTGCTCGGCCCACACCCGCATGCTGGTGCCCGAGAGCCGCTACGAGGAGGTCAAGTCGCTGGCGCAGGCCGCGGTGGCGCGCTTTGGCATCGGCCCGAGCCTGGAAGAAGGCAGCAAGCTCGGCCCGCTGGTGAGCGCGGCGCAGCGCGACCGCGTGCTCGGCTTCATCGCCAAGGGCATCGAGGAGGGCGCCGAAGTGATCGCTGGCGGCGCGACCACGCCGGCACGGGCGCCCGGCTACTTCGTGCAGCCCACCATCCTGCGCGTGCAGCCCGGTGACACGTTGGCGCGCGAGGAGATCTTCGGGCCGGTGCTGGTGGTCATCACCTACCAGGACGAGGACGAGGCCGTAAAGATCGCCAACGACACCATCTACGGCCTGGGCGGCGCCGTCTGGAGCGGCGACGAGGCCCATGCGGTGGCCGTGGCGCGGCGCATCCGGACCGGCCAGATCGACATCAACGGCGGCCCGTTCAACGGCAACGCGCCGTTTGGCGGTTACAAACAGTCGGGCAACGGGCGCGAAAACGGGGTCTACGGGTTCGAAGAGTTCCTGGAGCTCAAAGCCCTGCAATTCAAGGCTGCCTGAACGGGGTGTGATGCTCTAAACTGCGAGGCACAACAACTCCAGGGCGAGCGGGGCATGGGCGCCAACAAGACGGTCGTATTTGCTGATCTCACCGGAAGCACCGGTGTATTCGAGACGCTTGGCAATGCCAAGGCAACCCAGGCCGTGACCCGGCTGACCCAGTGGATTGGCAAGGTCTGCGAGGCCTACGGGGGGCGCGTGGTCAAGACGCTGGGCGATGGCGTGCTGGCGGTGTTCCCCGACAGCGCGGGCGCGGTGGACGCCGTGGTCGAAATGCAGCGCAACCACCACAAGCGCATCCTCAACTGGCCGCCCAAGCTGCGCATGCGGCTGCAGGTGGGCGTGGCCTCGGGCGAGGTGGTGGAGGTTGACGGCGACTGCTACGGCGATGCCGTGAACGTGGCCTCGCGCCTGAGCGACCTGTCCGGCGCCGACCAGATCTGGGCCACCGACTCGGTGATCGAGCCGCTGTCGGTGTCGTCGGCGGCCGGCGTGCGCTACCGCAGCCTGGGCCCCATCAACATCCGCGGCAAGGCCGAGGCACGGGTGATCTACCGCATCGAGTGGCAGGAAGAGGTGATGTCGGAATTCCTCACCATGCCGGCGGCGCTGCAGGCGGTGCCTTCGTTCAGCGACCCGGTGCTGGGCAAGATCGAGCTGTCGTGGCTCGACGTGAATGCCGCATTCCGCGCCTCCGACCTGCCGATCTACCTCGGGCGCGTGGCCGAAGCCGAATTCGTGGTGAGCGACCAACGCGTGTCGCGCCTGCATGCCAAGATCGAATGGCGCAACGGCACCTTCGTGCTCAGCGACGTCAGCAGCTACGGCACCTGGGTGCGCTTTGCTGGCAGCGAAACCGAGCTGGCCCTGCGGCGCGACGAATGCGTGCTGCACGGCAACGGCGAGATCGCGCTGGGCGCGCCGTTCTCCGATTTCAGCGTGCCGACCGTCAGCTTCAACCTCTCGGGCAGCGCCGTCGAGCTGGAGCACCGCGCCAGCCGGCGCTGAAGCGGGGCGTTTCGGCCTTTCCAGTGGTTTTGAGTGCCTTTCAGGCCCGATGTCCAGGTGCGGTGGTGCTTTGTTGCTATGGTTTCTGTAGCGTCGCCCGGGCCAGTTCGAGCACCGACAGCGGCGCCGAGCCTTCCGCCTTGTTGTTGATCGTCACATAAGCCAACTGGCCCGCGCCGGTGGTGCCGGCGATCACGCGGGCCAGGGCCTCGCGCGTGGCGGGATCGGGGTCCACCAGCTTGTCGAACGGCTGGTACAGGGCCTTGGCGTCCTCGTAGCCGTAGGCGCCGTGCTTGCGGTGCAGGTTCCAGCGGCAGACCAGCGGGCCCGGCCACAGCGCGCGCAGCACCGGCAGCTGCTGCTCGATCGGCGGCATCTTGGCATGCAGGCCCAGGCAGTAGGTGGCGCCGGCCTCGCGCAGCAGGGCGGCGAAGGCCGGGGCCAGGAATTCGCGATTGCGCACCTCGACGGCCACCACCGCATCGGGTGCCGTGGCCCGGAACGACTGCAGCTCGGGCTGCACGGCCTGCAGCATCTGCGCCAGGCGGGCCAGCACCTCGTCGAGCCGGCCCAGCAGCGTCGGGGGCAGCGGGCTGAGCTGGAACACCAGCGCGCCGGCCTTGCCGCCCAGGCCTTCGAGCACCGGCCGCACGAACTCCTGCAGCGCCAGGTCGGGGCTCAGGAAGGCCGGGTTGGGCTGCACGCTGCGGCCGTTCTCGCCGCGCACCGTGGCGTCGGCCACCAGGCTGGGCGCCTTCACCACGAAGCGGAAGTCATCGGGCACCTGGGCCGCGTAGGCCGCGTACTGGCTGGCCGACAGGGGCCGGTAGAACGAGCGGTCCAGGCTCACGGAGCGCAGCAGCGGGTGCTGCGCATAGGCCTTGAGCCCCTGCTTGGACAGCAGGGCCTCGCTGTAGTCGCCCTGCCAGACCAGGCCGCCCCAGCCCGGGAAATGCCAGGACGAGGTGCCCATGCGCAGGCGCTGCGGCAATGCGTGGGCCAGCTCCTCCAGCTCGGGCACGGTGGGCACCGGATCGACGCCGCTGCGCGCCGCACGCCGGCGCGGCTGCGGTGGCGGCGGTGCGGCATCGTCGGAGGGAAAGAGGGCGTCCTGCATGGCGGGGGAATCGGTCAAGGGCGGTCGTTGCAGCCGTGATTGTTCCCGATTTCACGCGCCGGTTTCGGCGGGGCGCGAGGCCGTGCCGCGCCGGTCTGTTGATCCAGATCAGGCCATGCCGGCCGTGTTTGGCCCTAGACTGGGCCGATCCCGATTCACCCGAAGGAGCACCTCATGAAAATCCTCGTTGCGACAGACGGCTCCAAGCATGCCCTGCGCGCGGTCAAGTACGCCATCGAGCTGGTGCATCAGGTCCGGCCGGCCTCGAGCGTCACGCTGGTCAACGTGCACGACGACACGGGGCTGCGCCACGCAAAGGCGTTCGTGGGCCGCACCGAGGTGGCGGACTACCTGCGCGAACTCAGCGAGAAAGAACTCAAGCCGGCGAGAAAGCTGCTCAAGGCCGCCGAGGTCAAGCACGACATCGTGATCCGCACGGGGCACGTTTCGCAGGAAATCGTCGATCTGGCCAGGAACGGCAAGTTCAACCTGATCGTCCTCGGGGCCAAGGGCCGCAGCGCCCTGGCCGATCTGCTGCTCGGCTCGGTGGCCCAGCGCGTGCTGGCGACCGCGCCGCAGCCGGTGGTCCTGGTCAAGTAGGCGCTCAGGGCGACGAGGTCGCCAGGCCCGCGTCCGACGTGGCGTGGCGCGGCGATGGCGGGGCCGGCAGCAGCAGCTGCGCGGCCCGTGCCACGCGCACGCAATCCTTGAGGTGCTCTTCGCCCAGGTAGCGGATGGCGGTGTAGCCGATCACGGCCGAGAGGGCCTGGCCCGCCAGCGGCACGTACTTGCTGGCCTGCTGCACCGTCAGGCGCATGCCGACGGCCTGCGCGGCCTTGAGGATGAGGTCGCGGCTGATGAACTTGCCGATCAGCACCGAGCCGACCAGGGCCGTGGCCTTCTGGATCTGCTCGCGCTTGTGGGGGGTGAGGCGGTCGATCTGGCCGGGCGTGAGGCCGAACTCGGCATTGATCTCCGGGATCAGCCGCGACAGCAGCGCGGCGTCCACGGCCCAGTCGAGCCCCGGCACCGGCAGGGTGCTCGCCACGCCGGCCACCAGGGCGCGGCGGTGCAGCAGCTTGCGGCTGCGGCGCACGGCGGCGATCAGGGCTTCATGGCCTTCGGCCAGTTGCAAAGCGGTGGGCATGAGGGGTGGCTCCTTTCGCGTTGACAGGCCACTGTAGCGCGAGTCACAGCCGCCCGGTGGAGTGGGGACTCCAGCGGCATCGGCAGGCCCTCAAGCCACGTTGGCTTGCTCGATCAGCTCGCCGAGTTCGAGCCAGCGCTCTTCCAGTGCTTGGAGCTCCTCGCCCACGGCCTTGAGCCGCTTGCCGGCTTCGGCAATGTCGGCGGGGGTGGGCGACGCCGCGAGCCTGGTTTCGAGGGCGGCTTTCTCGCTGTTCAGGGCGGCCATGCGCGCCTCAGCCTGCTCAAGCTCGCGCTTGAACGGTTTCGAGCGCTCCGCGGCCTGCTGGCGGCGCTGGGCCTCCTGCTTGCGCTGCTGAGCCGAGTTTTCAGGGGAAAAAGCGGCCGATGTCCGCGTCGGCGGCTCAACGGGCGCTACTGATTTGATAGCGGCCGGCTCGTCCTGGCGGGCCGCTTCCCGCACCGCCTCGCGGGCCTCGTCGCGCAGGCGCCGGGCCTCGTCGAGCAGGTAGCGCTGGTAGTCGTCGAGGTCGCCGTCGAAGTCCTTGACGATGCCGCGGCCGACCAGCCAGAACTCGTCGCAGACGGCGCGCAGCAGCGCGCGGTCGTGGCTGACCAGCATCAGCGTGCCTTCGAACTCGTTGAGCGCCACGCTCAGGGCTTCGCGGGTGGCCAGGTCCAGGTGGTTGGTGGGCTCGTCCAGCAGCAGCAGGTTGGGGCGCTGCCAGACCATCATGCACAGTACCAGGCGCGCCTTCTCGCCGCCGCTCATGGTGCCCACGGCCTGCTTGACCATGTCGCCGCTGAAGTTGAAGCCGCCCAGGAAGCCGCGCAGGTCCTGCTCGCGCGCCGATTCGCGCGAGGCCGGGCCGCCGGCCGCAGTCACCTCGCGCGCCAGCCGCACCATGTGCTCCAGCGGCGTGTCCTGCGGGCGCAGCACGTCGAGTTCCTGCTGCGCGAAGTAGCCGATCGACAGGCCCTTGCCCTGGGTGACGGTGCCGCTGATCAGCGGGATGTCGCCCGCGATGGTTTTCACCAGCGTGGACTTGCCCTGGCCGTTGGCGCCGAGGATGCCGATGCGCTGGCCCGCGAGCACCGAGCGGTTGATGCCGCGCACGATGACCTTGGGGGCCTCGTCCTCGACCCGGTAGCCCACGGCCGCATCGCTGATCGACAGCATCGGGTTGGGCAGGTTCAGCGGCTCCTTGAATTCGAAAGTGAAGTCGGCCTCGGCCAGCAGCGGCGCCACCTTCTCCATGCGCTCCAGCGCCTTGACGCGGCTTTGCGCCTGCTTGGCCTTGCTGGCCTTGGCCTTGAAGCGGTCAATGAACTTCTGCAGGTGGGCGATCTTGTCCTGCTGCTTGGCGAAGGCCTGCTGCTGCTGCTCCATCTGCAGCGCGCGCATGTCTTCGAACTTGCTGTAGTTGCCGCCGTAGCGCGTGAGCTTGGCGTGCTCGATGTGCAGGGTGACATCGGTTACCGCATCGAGGAACTCGCGGTCATGGCTGATCACGATCATCGTGCCCGGGTACTTCTGCAGCCAGGCTTCGAGCCAGACCAGGGCGTCGAGGTCCAGGTGGTTGGTGGGTTCGTCCAGCAGCAGCAGGTCGCTCGGGCACATCAGCGCGCGCGCGAGTTGCAGGCGCATGCGCCAGCCGCCCGAGAAGCTGTTGACGGGGAGGTCGAGCTCGTGCGGCTTGAAGCCCAGGCCCAGGATCAGCGCCTGGGCACGCGGCACGGCGTCGTGCTCGCCGGCGTCGGCCAGGTCGGTGTAGGCATGGGCCAGGGCCATGCCGACCTCGGGATCGTCAGGGTTGGCTTCATGGCTGGCCTCGACCGCGGCCAGGGCTTCGCGCAGGTCGGCCAGGCGCGTATCGCCGCCGAGCACGAAGTCGGTGGCCGAGGCCTCGGTCTCGGGCATGTTCTGCTCCACCTGCGCCATGCGCCACTGCTTGGGGATGGAGAAGTCGCCGCCGTCCTCGTGCAGCGAGCCGTTGAGCAGCGCGAACAGCGTGGACTTGCCCGCGCCGTTGCGGCCCACCAGCCCGACCTTCTCGCCGGGGTTGATGGTGACCGAGGCGCCGTCGAGCAGCACTTTGGCGCTGCGGCGCAGGATGACGTTTCTGAGGGTGATCATGGAACCAATGCAATCAAAAATTCAGGGGCGGGTTAGGCCCCAGAAACACCGCGGAACCGGCTTCGCCGGTCCGCTGGTGTTGCCCCCTGCAAGGGGGGAGGCGCAGCGCAGCGGAGCCTGGGGGTTAGCGAAGCCTTAATTCGTCGCCGCCGAACGCCACGCCCAGCGGATCGATCAGCACGCGCTTGGGGCCTTCCTCGACATGGCCGGCCACCAGGGCCGCGACGCCCAGGCCCTGCGCGATCTCGACGGCGCGCGCGGCCTGATCGGCCGCCAGGTACAGCGCGAAACCCGCGCCCATGTTGAGCGTGCCGTAGGCCTCGTGGTCGTCGAGCGCGCATTCGCGCTGCATGAAGGCCAGCACCGGCGTCTTGTCGGGCACGGCGGTGATGCGGTAGGTCAGGGCCTTGGGGTGGCGCATCAGCTTGCGCCAGCCGTGGCCGGTGACGTTGGCGCTGTAGTGCGGCACGATGCCGGCCGCGGCCAGCGCCTCGGTCACGGGCGAGTACAGCGCGGTGGGCGCCAAGAGCGCCTCGCCGTAGCTCTGGCCGTTGCCGATGTCGGTGAGGTAGCCCTGGGGCAGGCGCTCGGCCAGCTTGCGCGCCAGCGACAGGCCGTTGGCGTGGATGCCGCTGGCGGCCAGGAACACGATGGCGTCGCCCGCGCCGAGCTGGTCGCCCAGCGAGAGCCGGCTCTTGGGGCTCACGATGCCGGTGCAGGAGGCCGCCAGGTCAACCCGGCCGTCGGCCACGATGCCGGCCAGCGCCGGCGTCTCTCCGCCGCCCCAGGCCACGCGGCAGGTGTCGCAGGCCTTCTTCCAGCCCTCGACCAGCGCCTGCGAGCGTTGTGCGTCGTTGAACCAGTCGGAGCCGCCGGCCGCCCAGTAGGCCTGCACCACCAGCGGCGTGGCGCCCACGGTGATGAGGTCGTTCACCGCCATGGCGATGGTGTCCTGCGCGATGGCCGAGTAGTAGCTCTTGCCGGTGAGCCGCGCCATGTCGTCGGCCACCAGGGTCTTGGTGCCCAGGCATTCGACGATGGAGGCCAGGTACATCGGCCCCACGTCCACCACGTAGGCCGATTCGCCGCGCGAGGCCGCGACCTCGCCGAAGCCGTGGCCGCCCAGGTGCGCGCCGGTGGCGGCCGCGGCGCGCTGGGCCGCGATCTTGAGCGGGTCGATCAGGTCGTAGTTGACGCCGGCCTGGTCATAGGTCAGCGGGGTCGGGGGCGTGGAAGAGCTCATGAGGTGGGAAAGGCCGGCAGGCTGGCGCAGGGGGGAAACCCTGAATTATCTCAGCCCCGCTGCACCCCGTCCCGCAAAGCCTCGCGCGTGAGCAGCAGCACCTGGTCGTCCCCGGCGCTGGTTTCGAGCCAGACGGCCTCCAGCTTCGGAAAAGCCGCCTCGAAATGCGCGCGCTCGTTGCCGATCTCCAGCACCAGCACGGCGTGCTCGCTCATGCAGGCCGGCGCATCGCGCAGCAGGGCGCGGATGAAGTCCATGCCGTCGGTGCCGCCGGCCAGCGCCAGTTCCGGCTCGGCGCGGTATTCGGCGGGCAGGGCGGCCATGCTCTGCGCGTTGACGTAGGGCGGGTTGCACAGGATCAGGTCGTAGGGGCCGTGCACGGCCTGCAGCCCGTCGGAGGCCAGCAGGCGGATGCGCGGCTGCAGCGCATGCCGCTCGACGTTGATCCTTGCCACCTCCAGCGCCTGGGCCGAGAGGTCGGCGCCGTCCACCGCCACCTCGGGCCAGGCCATGGCCGCCAGCACGGCCAGGCTGCCGTTGCCGGTGCACAGGTCGAGCACGCGGCGTGTGTTTTGGCCGAGCCAGGGGTCGATGCCGCCGTCGGCGATCAGCTCGGCGATGAAGCTGCGCGGCACGATGGCGCGCTCGTCCACGTAGAAGGGCACGCCCTGCAGCCAGGCTTCGCGGGTGAGGTAGGCCGCCGGCCGGCGCGAGTCGATGCGCGTTCGCAGCAGCTCGGCCACCTGCGCCTGCTGGGCGGGCGCAACGGGCTGGCCGGCCACCGCGTCGAGCTCGTGCAGCGGCAGGCCCAGCTTCCAGAGCACCAGCCAGGCTGCTTCATCGAACGCATTGGCCGTGCCGTGACCGAAGGCCACGCCGGCCGCGTCGAGCTGCTGCGCGCCGGCCTCGATCAGTTCGATGACCGTCGTCATGCGCCGTGCGCCGTCTGGAGCTGCGCTTCGAGGTTCTCCAGCACGCGCCGGTAGATGTTCTTGAGCGGCTCGATGTCGGCCACCGCCACGTGCTCGTCGATCTTGTGGATGGTGGCGTTGATCGGCCCGAACTCGATGGTCTGCGGGCAGATCTTGGCGATGAAGCGCCCATCGCTGGTGCCGCCGGTGGTGGACAGCTCGGTGGTGATGCCGGTCTCGGCCTGGATGGCGGCCTGCACCGCCGTGACGAGCTCGCCCGGCGTGGTGAGGAAGGGCAGGCCGCCCACGGTCCATTGCAGCTCGTAGTCGAGCGCGTGGCGGTCCAGCACCTCGTGCACGCGCCGCTGCAGGGCCTCGGGCGTGGATTCGGTGCAGAAGCGGAAGTTGAAGTCGATCACCACGGAGCCCGGAATCACGTTGCTGGCGCCGGTGCCGCCGTGGATGTTGCTCATCTGCCAGCTGGTGGGCTGGAAGAAGTCGTTGCCGCGGTCCCATTCGATGGCCACCAGCTCGGCCAGCGCGGGCGCGGCGAGGTGGATCGGGTTCTTCGCGAGGTGCGGGTAGGCGATGTGGCCCTGCACGCCCTTGACGGTGAGCCGGCCGCCCATGGTGCCGCGCCGGCCGTTCTTGATCATGTCGCCGGTGCGCTCGACCGAGGTGGGCTCGCCGACGATGCAGTAGTCGAGCCGCTCGCCGCGCGCCTGCAGGGCCCGGCACACCACCGCGGTGCCGTCCACCGACGGGCCTTCCTCGTCGCTGGTCAGCAAGAAGCCGATGGAGAGCGCCGGATCGGGGCGCGCCGCCAGGAACTCCTCCACCGCCACCACGAAGGCGGCGAGCGAGGTCTTCATGTCGCTGGCGCCGCGCCCGTAGAGCTTGCCGTCGCGGTGCGTGGGGGTGAACGGGTCGCTGCTCCACTGCTCCAGCGGGCCGGTCGGCACGACGTCGGTGTGGCCCGCGAAGACTATCAATTTCGTAGCATCCGAGGACCGCCCCGCCTGGACCCCCGGGCGCTTTGCCCATAAATTGACGACGCGGAAGCTGTCCGGGCCGCTGGCCAGGGTTTCGCAGGCGAAACCCAGCGGGGCGAGCCGCTGGGCGATGATCTGCTGGCAGCCGGCGTCCTCAGGGGTGACGGAGGGGCGCGAGATCAGCTGTTCGGTCAGGTGCAGGGTGCGGGTGCTCATGGGGTGGCGGCAGGCCGGGCGGCCAGGGCTTTCAGTGTTTCACGTCCAGCGTGATTTCGGTGAACGACGGCTCGTCGTCCGGCTCTTCATGCGCTTCCTGGCTCTGCGAGGCGGCGGCGAAGTCGTTCTGCAGGCGCCACATCAGGTTGGTGGGCGAGTCGGCGTAGATCAGGCCTTCCTTGCGGTCCACCGTGCCTTCGACGATCAGGCGCGCGATGTCCTGCTCGAAGGTCTGCGAGCCTTCGGCCATGGACTTCTCCATGGCTTCCTTCACGCCCGAGAAATCGCCTTTCTCGATCAGCTCCGACACCAGCTTGGTGTTGAGCATCACCTCCACGGCCGGCGTGCGCGCGCCGTGCACGGTGCGCAGCAGGCGCTGCGAGACGATGGCCTTGAGCGCGGCGGCGAGGTCGCCCAGCATGGTCGGGCGCACTTCCACCGGGTAGAAGCTCAGGATGCGGTTGAGCGCCTGATAGCTGTTGTTGGCGTGCATGGTGGCCAGGCACAGGTGGCCTGACTGGGCATAGGCGATGGCGGCCGACATGGTCTCGCGGTCGCGGATCTCGCCGATCAGGATCACGTCGGGCGCCTGGCGCAGCGCGTTCTTGAGCGCCACCTGCAGGCTCTGCGTGTCGCTGCCGACCTCGCGCTGGTTGACCACCGATTTCTTGTTCCTGAATAGGAACTCGACCGGGTCCTCGATGGTGAGGATGTGGCCCGTGGCCTTCTCGTTGCGGAAATCCATCATCGAGGCCAGCGTGGTGCTCTTGCCGGCGCCGGTGGAGCCCACCATGAGCAGCAGGCCGCGCTTTTCCATGATCAGGTCGCCCAGGATCATGGGCACGTTGAGCGTGGGCAGGGGCGGGATCTCGGTGGTGATGTAGCGGATCACGGCCGCATAGCTGCCGCGCTGGCGCATGGCGCTGATGCGGAAGTTGCCCACGTCCTCGATGGGCAGGGCCATGTTGAGCTCGCCGGTCTCCACCATCTCCTCGATACGCGTGGGCGGCAGCATCTCGGACAGCAGGTTCTTGGTGGCCTCGGGCGGCAGGATCTGGTTGTTGATCGGGATGCACTGGCCGTTGATCTTGATGAGGGCCGGCGAGTGCGCCGACAAATACACGTCCGAGGCCTTCTTTTCGGCCATCAGGCGGAGAATCCGCTCCATCGTGCCCATCGTCGCCATGCTGTCTCCCTCTCGTTTGTGATCTGGTGTCCGCCCGGGGCCGCCGCTCAGTCGCGCAGCAGGTCGTTCAGGCTGGTCTTGGAACGCGTCTGGGCGTCGACGGTCTTCACGATCACGGCGGCGTAGGTGGCGTAGTCCTGACCGGACTTGGTCTTCTTGGGCAGGCTGCCGCTGATGACCACGCTGCCCGCGGGCACGCGGCCGTAGCTGATCTCGCCGGTGTCGCGGTTGAAGATCGGGGTGCTCTGGCCGAGGTACACGCCCATGCCCAGCACCGAGTTCTCTTCGACGATCACGCCTTCCACCACTTCGGAGCGCGCGCCGATGAAGCAGTTGTCTTCGATGATGGTCGGGTTGGCCTGCAGCGGCTCCAGCACGCCGCCCAGGCCCACGCCGCCGGACAGGTGCACGCTCTTGCCGACCTGGGCGCACGAACCCACGGTGGCCCAGGTGTCGACCATGGTGCCTTCGTCCACGTAGGCGCCGATGTTGACGTAGCTGGGCATCAGGATCGCGCCCTTGGCGACATAGCTGCCGCGGCGGGCCACGGCCGGCGGCACCACGCGCACGCCGGTGGCGGCCATGTCCTCGGGCGAGAGGTGGGCGAACTTGGTGGGCACCTTGTCGTAGAAGCCGAGGTCGCCGGCCCGCATGATCTCGTTGTCCTTCAGGCGGAACGACAGCAGCACGGCCTTCTTGATCCACTGGTGCACGGTCCATTGGCCCACGCCCTGGCGGGTGGCCACGCGCAGGTGGCCGTTGTTGAGTTCGGCGATCACGTGCTCAACGGCATCGGCCACTTCCTTGGGGGCGGACTTCGGCGACAGGTTGGCGCGGTTGTCCCACGCGGCGTCGATGATTTGCTGGAGCTGTTGAGTCATGGAATCACTTCTTTTGGGATTGGACAAATTGAACGATGCGTTGGGCGGCTTCCTCGCATTCCGCCGTCTCGGCCACCAGGGCCATGCGGATGCGCTGCGCGCCGGGATTGAAGCCGCCGGCCTCGCGCGCCAGGTAGCTGCCGGGCAACACGGTGACATTGTATTGAGCCAGCAGGTCGCGTGCGAAGCCGGTGTCGCTGCCGGGCACCCGGGCCCACAGGTAGAAGCCGGCGTCGGGCAGGGCCACGTCCAGCACCTCGGCCAGCAGCGGCGTGACGCGGGCGAACTTGGCCCGGTACTGCGCCCGGTTCTCGATCACGTGCTGCTCGTCGCCCCAGGCCGCGATGCTGGCGGCCTGCACCACCGGGCTCATGGCGCTGCCGTGGTAGGTGCGGTAGAGCAGGAAGGCCTTGAGCAGGGCCGCGTCGCCGGCCACGAAGCCGCTGCGCAGGCCCGGCACGTTGCTGCGCTTGGACAGGCTGGTGAAGGCCACGAGGTTGCGGTAGTCGGTGCGCCCGAGCTTCGCGGCGGCTTCCAGCCCGCCCAGCGGCGGCTCGTCGCGGAAATAGATTTCGCTGTAGCACTCGTCGGACGCGATCACGAAGCCGTGGCGGTCGCTCAGCTCGAACAGTTTCTTCCACTCGTCCAGCGGCATCACCGCGCCCGTGGGGTTGCCCGGTGAGCAGACGAACAGCAGCTGCGTGCGGGCCCAGACCTCGGCGGGCACGCTGCCCCAGTCCACCGCGAAGTTGCGGGCCGGGTCGCTGGGCGCGTAGTAGGGCTGCGCGCCCGACAGCAGGGCCGCGCCCTCGTAGATCTGGTAGAACGGGTTGGGGCACACCACCAGCGGCTTCGGGCCGGGGTTGACCACGGTCTGGGCAAAGGCGAACAGCGCCTCGCGTGAGCCGTTGACCGGCAGCACCTGGGTCGCTGGGTCCAGCTCCAGCGCGTACCGGTTCCTGAGCCAGGCGGCAAAGGCCTGGCGCAGCTTCGGCGTGCCGGCCGTGGGCGGGTAGGCCGTCAGGTCGCTGCTGGGGTCGTACAGCGCGCCGCTCAGGGCCTGCTTGATGAAATCGGGCGTCGGATGCTTGGGCTCGCCGATGCCAAGGCTGATGGGGCGAAGCGCAGGGTTGGGCGTGACGCCCGCGAAAAGTTGTTTCAGCCGCTCGAAGGGATAGGGCTGCAAGGTGGCCAGCAGGGGATTCATTCCCGAATTATCCGGGATCGACCCCGAGCGAAGCCGGGCTCCGCGGATTTCAGGCGCCGGCAGCGCGCTTCACGGCTTCTTCTTTGTCTGCGCGGCTTTGGGCGGCGCATCCTTCGCCTTGGGCTGGTCGCCAATCACCGTCTTGAGCGGGCACACGCTGAAGGCCGGGCATTTGCTGCAGCCAACGGCCATGGCGATGGGGCAGAGGGTCATCGTGGGTCTCCTGTCGTTGTCCAGCCAGTATGCGCCGCAAAGCCGCGCGCAAGGGGGCCGGCACCGGGCCCGCAAGGGTCAAAGCCCGGCGCGGTTCGGTTCGGGCGGCCGCCGTCGCTGCGGCTTTGAAGTTAAGGCAATGGATTTGAAAGATCATTTAACTGTTTGATTCAAAAGGAAATTTAAATTTCATGATGCGACTTGGAGGCGCTGCTGATTGCGGTTAAATTCATGGGCCAAGCGCCATCCACCCGGGGCCTGCCCAAGGACCATCTGATGATCACTGTTCACCACCTCAACAACTCCCGCTCGCAGCGCGTGCTCTGGCTGCTGGAGGAACTGGGCTTGCCCTATGAGATCCAGCGCTACCAGCGCGACCCCCAGACCATGCTGGCGCCGCCCTCGCTGCGCGCGGTGCACCCGCTGGGCAAGTCGCCGGTGATCACCGACGGCGAGCTGACGCTGGCCGAATCCGGCGCCATCCTCGAATACCTGGTGCAGCGCCACGGCGGCGGCCGGCTCGCGCCAGCCGAGGGCAGCCCGGAGCGGTTGCGCTACGGTTACTGGATGCACTATGCCGAGGGCTCGGCGATGCCGCCTCTGCTGCTCAAGCTGGTGTTCGACCGCATCGAGCGCGCGCCGATGCCGTTTTTCGTGAAGCCGGTGGCGCGCGCCATCGCGGGCAAGGCCAAGAGCAGCTTCATCGAGCCGCAAATCAAGCAGCACCTGGATTACCTGGAGGGCGAGCTCTCGAAAAGCCCCTGGTTCGCCGGTGATGAATTCACGGCGGCCGACATCCAGATGAGCTTTCCAGTCGAAGCCGCCGCCGTTCGAGGGGGCCTGAACGCCAGCCGGCCCAGGCTCATGGACTACCTGCAGCGCATCCATGCGCGGCCGGCCTACCTGCGCGCCATCGAGCGCGGCGGCGAATACGGACTGCTGAGTTGAGGCCGGGGCGATGGGGCGGAATGCTTCCGGCTCCCCCTGGGAGGCTTGGCGGCTCGGGTAATATTGGACCTTCCGCGCCGCCCCCGCCGGCATGGCCGCTGCCCTCTGGCAGCAGGCCGGACATCCACCTGAATCGATAAGCCAGATTCACTGCTCAGGTCACAAGAAAACAGGGTTCTCCGTGCGTCTCAATTCCATCAAGCTGTCAGGGTTCAAGTCGTTCGCCGAACCGACCAACTTCATGCTGCCAGGCCAACTGGTCGGCGTGGTCGGGCCCAATGGCTGCGGCAAATCCAACATCATGGATGCGGTGCGCTGGGTGCTGGGCGAGAGCAAGGCCAGCGAGCTGCGCGGCGAGTCGATGCAGGACGTGATCTTCAACGGCACCAACACCCGCAAGCCGGCCAGCCGCTCCAGCGTCGAGCTGATTTTCGACAATGCCGACCACCGCGCCGGCGGCCAGTGGAGCCAGTTCGCCGAGATCGCCGTCAAGCGCGTGCTGACCCGCGACGGCACCAGCAGCTACTACATCAACAACCAGCCGGTGCGCCGGCGCGACGTGCAGGACGTGTTCCTGGGCACCGGCCTGGGCCCGCGCGCCTACGCCATCATCGGCCAGGGCACGATCAGCCGCATCATCGAGTCCAAGCCCGAGGAGCTGCGCCTGTTCCTCGAGGAAGCCGCCGGCGTCTCCAAGTACAAGGAGCGCCGCCGCGAGACGGAAAACCGCCTGTCCGACACGCGCGAGAACCTCACGCGCGTGGAAGACATCCTGCGCGAGCTCAACGCCAACCTCGAAAAACTCGAGAAGCAGGCCGAGGTCGCGCAGAAGTACAACACGCTGCAGGCCGACGTCACGCTCAAGCAGCACCAGCTCTGGTTCCTGCGCCGCTCCGAGGCCGAGGCCGACCAGGCCAAGGTCAAGGCCGAGGCCGAGAAGGCCGTCAACGACCTCGAAAGCCGCCTGGCCGATCTGCGCCATGTGGAGGCCGAGCTCGAAACCATCCGCCAGGCCCACTACGCGGCGGGCGACCACGTGAACCAGGCGCAGGGCCTGCTGTACGAGGCCAGCGCCGAGGTCGGCCGGCTGGAGGCCGAGATCCGCTTCGTGGTGGAAGGCCGCCAGCGCGTCGAGCAGCGCCTGCTGCAGCTCAAGGAGCAGACCGCGCAGTGGGCGGCGCGCCGCGACGATGCCCAGGCCGAGATCGAAACCCTGGCCGCGCAAGGCGTGGACGCCGAGGAAAAGGCCGTGCTGCTGGCCGCGCAGGTCGAAGAGCAGGCCCAGCAACTGCCCGATCTGGAGGAAGCGCTGCGCCAGTCGCAGGCCAAGGCCAACGAGCAGCGCACCGGCGTGGCCCAGGTGCAGCAGCAGATCCAGGTGCTGGCCGCCGACCAGCGCAACATCGAGGAACAGTCGCGCCAGTTCAACCTGCGCCGCGAGAAGCTGGTGGCCGACCGCAATGCGCTGGCAGCCCCCGACGAGGCCCGCCTCGTGAACCTGCAAGACCAGTTGGCGGCGGCGCAGGAGTCGGCCAGCGTGGCCGATGCGCGCCTGCACGAGTTGCAGGAGCAGGTGCCGCAGCTCGACGAGGAGCGCCGCACCCGGCAGCAGGCCGTGAACACCGAGAGCCACAAGCAGGCCGACCTGTCGGCGCGTATGGAGGCGCTCAAGGCGCTGCAGGAGAAGGTCAAGACCGACGGCAAGCTCAAGCCCTGGCTGGCCCGGCATGGGCTGGACAGCCTGCAGGGGCTGTGGAGCCGTATCCACATCGAGCAGGGCTGGGAGAACGCCCTGGAAGCCGCGCTGCGCGAGCGCCTGGGCGCGCTCGAGGTGTCGCGCCTCGAGATGGTGCGGGCCTTCGGGGCCGATGCGCCGCCGGCCAAGCTGGCGTTCTACAGCCCGCCGCAGGCCGGCGCCCCCGAAGGCAACGCGGCCTTGCCGCGCCTGGCCGATCTGCTGCGTCTCAACGATGCGGGCCAGAAGGCCCTGCTGGGTGACTGGCTGCATGGTTGCTACACCGCCCAGAGCTTTGAGGACGCGCTGGCCAGCCGCGACAAGCTGCGCGCCGGCGAAGTCATCTACGTCAAGACCGGCCATGCCGTGACGGCCCACAGCGTGAGCTTCTATGCGCAGGACTCCGAGCAGGCCGGCCTGCTGGCGCGCGCGCAGGAAATCGAGAACCTCGACAAGCAACTGCGGGCGCAGGCGCTGATCAGCGAAGAGTCGCGCGCAGCGCTGGTGCGGGCCGAGGCCGCGTATTCCGACGCCTCCCAGCGCCTGGTCGCGGCGCGGCGCGAGGCGGCCGAGAGCCAGAGCCGCTCCCATGAGCTGCAGGTGGAGACGCTGCGCCTGACGCAGCTCGCCGAGCAGACCCGTGCGCGCAGCGAGCAGATCGGCGGCGACCTGGCCGAGGTCGATGCCCAGCTTGATGAGCTGCAGGAGCGCCGCGTCACGGCCGAAGCGCGCTTCGAAGAGCTGGACATGCAGCTCGCCGACAGCCAGGAGCGCCACGCCCAGCTCGACGAGCGTGTGATCGAGGCCGAGCGCAAGCTGGCCGAATGCCGCGAACAGCAGCGCAGCCTGGAGCGCCAGGCGCAGGAGGCCACGTTCTCGCAGCGCAGCCTGGAGGCGCGCCGCGGCGAGCTCTCGCGCGCCATCGAAACCGCCACCCAGCAGGCGCAATCCATCAGCGCCGAGGAGCAGCGCGCCCACGACGAGCTGTCGCGCCTGACCGACGCAGCGGCCCAGGCCGGCCTGCAGAGCGCGCTGGCCCTGAAGCTCGAACGCGAACAGGCCCTGGGCGCCAAGCGCAGCGAATACGACGACCTGACCGCCAAGCTGCGCGCCAGCGACGAGCGCCGCCTGCAGCTCGAGCGCGAGCTCGACCCGCTGCGCCAGCGCATCACCGATTTCCAGCTCAAGGAACAGGCCGCGCGCCTGGGCCTGGAGCAGTACACGCAGCTGCTGGCCGATGCCCAGGCCGATCTCGAGGCGGTGGCCCGGTCGATCCAGGAAGGCAACGTGCGCCTGAACGGCATGCAGGGCGAGATCGACCGCCTGCACCGCGAGATCACGGCGCTGGGCGCCGTCAACCTGGCGGCGCTGGACGAACTCAGTACGGCGCGCGAGCGCAAGACCTTCCTCGATGCGCAATCGGCCGACCTGAACGAGGCCATGGTGACGCTGGAGGATGCGATCAAGAAGATCGACGGCGAGACGCGCGAGCTGCTGGGCGGCACCTTCAACATCGTCAACCAGCACTTCGGGCGCATGTTCCCCGAACTTTTCGGCGGCGGCAATGCCAAACTGGTGATGACGGGCGAAGAAATCCTCGACTCCGGCGTGCAGGTCATGGCCCAGCCGCCGGGCAAGAAGAACCAGACCATCCACCTGCTCTCGGGCGGCGAGAAGGCGCTCACCGCCATCGCGCTGGTGTTCGCGATCTTCCAGCTCAACCCCGCGCCGTTCTGCCTGCTGGACGAGGTGGATGCGCCGCTGGATGACGCCAACACCGAGCGCTATGCCAAACTCGTCTCCGCCATGAGCAAAGAAACCCAGTTCCTGTTCATCAGCCACAACAAGATCGCGATGGAGATGGCCGAGCAGCTGATCGGCGTTACCATGCAGGAGCAGGGCGTCTCGCGCATCGTGGCGGTGGACATGGAGTCCGCCGTCTCCATGGCCGAAGCCGTCTGAGGAGCCGTTCCATGAGCAACCTCACCCTCGGCCTGGCCATCATCGGCGGCCTCGTGCTGGCCGCCGTGGTGGCGCACAGCACCTGGACTTCGCGCAAGAATGCGCCCCGGCAGGCGCAGCGCGACACGCAGACCGAGCCCGGCTTCGATGCCGGCGCCGCGCCCCACGGCGAGCCGGAGCTGCAGGAGCCGACCTTCGATTCGGCCCCGGTGCCACTGCCGCTGCCCGAAAGAAAACCCGGCCTCGATGCGCTGATCGACGTGATCGCGCCGATCGTGCTGGACGCTCCCGCCTCGGGCGCGGTGTCCGGCGAGGCCGCGCTGGCCGCCATGCCGCCGACGCGGCGCGCCGGCAGCAAGCCGTTCGCGGTCGAAGGCCTGAACGAGCTCACGCAGCAGTGGGAAACCCCGGCCCCCGGCCAGCGCTACGGCGCCTTCCAGGCCGGCGTGCAACTGGCCAACCGCACCGGCGCGCTCAACGAGATCGAGTACTCCGAGTTCGTGATGAAGGCGCAGGCCTTCGCTGACGCCGTCAATGGTGAGCCCGAGTTTCCCGAGATGCTGGACGAGGTGGCGCGCGCGCGCGAGCTCGACCAGTTCGCCAGCGGGCACGATGCCCAGCTCGGCTTCACCCTGCGCGCCAAGAGCGCAGCCTGGAGCCCGGGCTACGTGCAGCAGCATGCGGCGCGCCTGGGCTTCGTGGCCGGGGTGATTCCGGGGCGCATGGTGCTGCCGGCCGGCGCCCCCGGGCTGCCGCCGGTGCTGGGCCTGGCGTTCGACACGCAGGCCGCGCTGGCCGACGACCCGGCGCAGTCGGCCATCCGCGAAGTCGCGCTGAGCCTGGACGTGCCGCAGGTGCACCGCGGTGAGCAGCCGTTCCTGCGCATGCGCGAGGCGGCCACGGCGCTGGCCGCGGCCATGGACGGCCTGGTCACCGACGACAACGGCCAGTCGCTGCGGGCCGAGGCCATGGACGTGATCGGCACCGACCTCGAACAGCTCTACGACACGCTGGACGCGCGCGAACTGTCCGCCGGCTCGGTGCTGGCGCGGCGGTTGTTTTCATGACCTCCCCGAAGCGGCCGAAGGCCGCCTCCCCCCAGGGGGCGCCACCAGCGGCCCGGCAGAGCCGGTTCCGCGGTGGCCCCGGATGCTGCTGCTGAGGCCTGCTCGTGGAAAACGCCGATCTGTTTGCCATTCCCGCGGCCGACCTGGCCCGTGCGCAGGAACTGCACCGCCTGCTGCATCACCATGCGCACCAGTACTACGTGCTGGACGCCCCCGAGATCCCGGACGCGGAATACGACCGCCTGTTCAGCGAACTGCAGGCGCTGGAGGCCACGTACCCTGAACTGGCCACACCCGACTCGCCGACCCAGCGCGTGGGCGGCAGAGTGCTGGACGGCTTCACGCCCGTGCGCCATGCCGTGCCCATGCTCAGCATCCGCACCGAAACCGACACCGAGGCCAGCGGCGCGCAGAACTTCGACGCGCGCGTGCGCCGCGAGCTCGGGCTGACCGAGGCCGACCCGCCGGTTGGCTACGTGGCGGAACTCAAGTTCGACGGCCTCGCGACGAACCTGCGCTACGAGCAGGGCGTGCTGGTGCAGGCCGCCACGCGCGGCGATGGCGAGCTGGGCGAGGACGTCACGCAGAACATCCGCACCATCGGCCAGATCCCCTTGAAGCTGCCCGCCGATGCACCGCCGGTGCTGGAGGTGCGCGGCGAGGTCTACATGCGTCGCGACGATTTCGAGGCCATGAACGAGCGGCAGCGCGAGAAGGGCGAGAAGACCTTCGTCAACCCACGCAATGCCGCTGCCGGCGCGGTGCGCCAGCTCGACCCCGCGATCGCGGCCCAGCGGCCCCTGAGCTTCTTTGCCTATGGCCTGGGCGAGATCACGCCGGCCGAGCAGGGCGGGCCGGACTTCCAGACCCACTACGAACTGCTGCAAACCCTGAAATCATGGGGTTTTCCCGTCGCAGTCCAGGTGCAGCGGGCGTTTGGTGCTACCGAATTGATAGCGTACCACCAGGCCATCGGCAGCCAGCGCGACCAGTTCCCGTTCGACATCGACGGCGTGGTCTACAAGGTCGACAGCCTGGCCCTGCAGCGTCAGCTCGGCTTCGTCACGCGCGAGCCGCGCTGGGCCGTGGCGCACAAGTACCCGGCGCAGGAGCAGCTCACCACGGTGCAGGGCATCGACGTGCAGGTGGGCCGTACCGGCAAGCTCACGCCGGTGGCGCGGCTGGCGCCGGTGTTCGTGGGCGGCGTGACCGTCACCAATGCCACGCTGCACAACCTGTTCGAGCTGCGCAGGAAGAAGGTGCGTGTGGGCGACATGGTGATCGTGCGCCGCGCGGGCGACGTGATACCCGAGATCGTCGGGCTGGCGAGGCTGGGCGCCACGGGCATCGAGCCCGCCGCTGCCGGCGATGAGCCGCAGGTTCGGGACGAAGTGGTTTCCCGTCATCCCTACGTGCCCAACTTCCGCATGCCGCGCCAGTGCCCGGTCTGCGGCAGCGCCGTGGTGCGCGAAAAGGGTGAGGTCAACCACCGCTGCACCGGCGGCCTGTTCTGCGCCGCGCAGCGCAAGGAGGCCATCCTGCATTTCGCCCAGCGCCGCGCCATGGACATCGAAGGCCTGGGCGACAAGCTGGTGGACCAGCTGGTGGACGCCCAGGTCATCCACACGCTGCCCGATTTGTACCGGCTGGGCCTGACCGCGCTGGCCAGCCTCGACCGGATGGCCGAGAAGTCGGCGCAGAACGTGCTCGATGCGCTGCAGGCCTCGAAGCAGACCACGCTGCCGCGCTTCCTGTTCGGCCTCGGGCTGCGCCACGTGGGCGAGGCGACGGCCAAGGACCTGGCGCGCCACTTCGGCCGCCTCGATGCCATCATGGATGCGACCGAAGAGCAGCTGCTGGAGGTCAACGACGTGGGCCCGGTGGTGGCCAAAAGCATCCGCACCTTCTTCGAGCAGCCGCACAACCGCGAGGTGGTGGAGCAGTTGCGGGCCTGTGGCATCGCCTGGCCCGAGGGCGAGCCCGCGCCGCGCGCGCAGCTGCCGCTGGCGGGCAAGACCTTTGTGCTGACCGGCACGCTGCCCGTGCTGTCGCGCGAGGAGGCCAAGGAATTGCTGGAAGCCGCCGGCGCCAAGGTCGCGGGCTCGGTCAGCAAGAAGACCGACTACGTGGTTGCCGGCGCCGAGGCGGGCAGCAAGCTGGAGAAGGCGCAGGCCCTGGGCGTCGCGGTGCTCGACGAAGACGGGCTGCGCCGCCTGCTGGCCGGCACTGCGGAGTGACGGCCAGCGATTGAACCCCGGCGCGGCGCGGGGGTCCAACCCTCCTGGACACTGTCTTCAGGAGGCAGTCATGAACATCCGCATTTCCTGCTGCGCCGCCGCGCTCGCCGCTGGCGCCCTGGCCGGGCTCTCGGGCTGCGCCGTGGTGCCCGCCGATGCCTACTACGGTACCGCGTACCCCTACAGTTCGCCCTACGTCTACCCGTACACCTACGCCTATCCGCCCATAGGCTATGCCGATCCCTGGTTCTGGGGCCCCGCCTATGGCTTTGTCGATTTCAGCGTGGTGGTGGCCCGCCGCGGGCCTCGCCATGGCTCGTCTGGTTTCGTGGCGCCCGGACGCCCGTTCGGCGGCGGCGGCGCGCCGCGCATGGGAATGGGCGGCGCAGGCCACTTTGGCGGCCGCGGTGGAGGGCATGACGGTGGCCACGGGGGTGGCGGCCACGGGCGCTGAGGGCTTTACCCACCGTTACGCAAAGCGACCTGCGGTATGTCGGAGGGCCGCGGCCGCCGCGCGTTGTGAAATGACCTGATCTACAAGGAGACCGTCATGTCTCGCCTACGTATCGCCGGAATCATCCTCGCCGCTGCCAGCGCCACCCTGCTGAGCGGCTGCGTGGTGGCCCCGGTGGCTCCCTATCCTGGCACCTACTACTACCCGGCAGCGCCGATCGTGGTGTCGCCTTCCATCGGTTTCTACGGCTCCTATGGGTATCGGCGCGGACGCTAGCAAACGTTTCTGCGCGGTGCGCCGGTTGCCGCTGCCCTGATCGCGCCCGCGGGCCCCGATGGCGCGGCGGCGGGGGAGGTTATGCTTGCGGCTCCCCAGCTTTCCCCCGCGTCCCATGGCTGTACGAGACATCCTCAAAATGGGCGATCCGCGCCTGCTGCGCATCGCCCCGCCCGTGACGGCCTTCGATACCGATGCGCTGCACCTGCTGGTGCGCGACATGTTCGAGACCATGGCCGCTGTCAACGGCGCCGGCCTCGCGGCACCGCAGATCAGCGTGGACCTGCAGCTCGTGATCTTCGGCACCGATGCACCCAACCCGCGCTACCCCGACGCGCCGCCCGTGCCGCGCACCGTGCTGTGCAATCCGGTCATCACGCCGCTGGGGCCGGATGAAGAGGACGGCTGGGAGGGCTGCCTCTCGGTGCCCGGCCTGCGCGGCGTGGTGCCGCGCTTCGCGCGCATCCGCTACACCGGCTTCGACCCCCATGGCGACCCGATCGACCGCGTGGCCGAGGGCTTCCATGCGCGCGTGGTCCAGCATGAATGCGACCACCTGATCGGCAAGCTCTACCCGATGCGGGTGCGCGATTTCACGCAGTTCGGCTTCACCGAGGTGCTGTTTCCCGGGCTGGACGCCGAGCAGGACGACTGAGGCCGCCGCGCCTTGGTCTGGCGTGGCGCTGCCGGCCTATGGCGCCGCCAGTGCCTCCAGCAGCTCGGTCTCGATCTCGATCTGCGCCTTGTTCTGCTGCAGCTCGGCGCCGTCGATCAGGAAGGTATCCTCCACGCGCTCGCCCAGCGTCGTGACCTTGGCGAGCTGCAGGTTGAGCTTGTGCTGCGCCAGCACGCGCGCCACACTGTAGAGCAGGCCCACGCGGTCGCTGGCCGAGATGCTGAGCAGCCAGCGCTGGGCCTTCTCGTCGGGCCGAAGATCCACGCGCGGCACCACGGGAAAGCTCTTGACGCGGCGCGACACGCGCCCGCGCCCCACCGGCGGCAGCGGGCCGCGCTGCTCGATGGTGTGCAGCAGGTCGGTTTCGACCATGCTGATGAGTTCGCGGTAGTGCTCGGGCAGGATCGAGGTCACGACCTGGAAGGTGTCGAGCGCGTAGCCGTTGTTGGCGGTGTGCACCTTGGCGTCCAGGATGCTGAAGCCGGCCTGCTCGAAATAGCCGCAGATGCGGGCGAACAGGTCGGGCTGGTCGGGCGTGTAGACCAGCACCTGCAGGCCTTCCCCCACCGGCGAGAGGCGCGCACGCACGATGGCGCGGCCGCGCGGCGCGGACTCGTCGCCGCTCGCCTTCTCGACAAAGCGCGACAGCTGCTTGGTGTGCCAGGCGATGTCGGACGCCTCGTGGCGCATGAAGTAGCGCACATCCAGCGTGTCCCACAGCGCCTTGTGCGCCTCGTGCGGCAGCGCGTGCAGCGCCAGCAGCACCAGGGCCTCGCGCTTGCGGGCCTCGACCTCGGCGTCGGGGTCGGGCGCGCGGCCGCCCAGGGTGCGCAGGGTGTAGCGGTACAGGTCTTCCAGCAGCTTGCCTTTCCAGGCGTTCCACACCTTGGGGCTGGTGCCGCGGATGTCGGCCACGGTCAGCAGGTAGAGCGCGGTCAGGTAGCGCTCATTGCCCACACGCTGGGCGAAGGCCGCGATCACGTCCGGGTCGCTCAGGTCCGCCTTCTGCGCGATGCGGCTCATGGCGAGGTGCTCGTGCACCAGGAATTCGATCAGCGCGGCGTCCTCGCGCGCGATGCCGTGCTGGCGGCAAAAGCGCCGCACCTCGTGCGCGCCGAGGTTGGAGTGGTCGCCGCCGCGGCCCTTGGCGATGTCGTGGAACAGCGCCGCGATGTAGAGGATCCAGGGCTTGTCCCAGCCGGCGGCGAGCTGCGAGCAGAACGGGTACTCGTGCGCGTGCTCGGCGATGAAGAAGCGCCGCACGTTGCGCAGCACCATCAGGATGTGCTGGTCCACGGTGTAGACGTGGAACAGGTCGTGCTGCATCTGGCCGACGATGCGGCGGAACACCCACAGGTAGCGCCCGAGCACCGAGGTCTGGTTCATCAGCCGCATGGCGTGGGTGATGCCCTCGGGCTGCTGCAGGATGCGCAGGAAGGTGGCGCGGTTGACCGGGTCGTCGCGGAACTTCGCCGTCATCACGTTGCGCACGTTGTAGAGCGCGCGCAGCGTGCGGGCCGACAGGCCCTTGAGCCCCCGCGTGGTCTGGTACAGCAGGAAGGTTTCGAGGATGGCGTGCGGCTGCTTCACGTAGAGGTCGTCGCTGGCCACCTCGATCATGCCGGCCTTGTCGGCGAAGCGCTCGTTGATCGGGCGCGGTTCGTGCGTGCTGGGGTTGAGCCGCTCCTCGATGTTGAGCAGCAGGATCTGATTGAGCTGGGTCACCGCCTTGGCGGCCCAGTAGTAGCGCTTCATCAGCACTTCGCTGGCGCGCATGGCGAGGCGCCCGCCGGCCGTGGTCTGCTCGGTGTAGCCGAAGGACTCGGCCACCGCAGTCTGCAGGTCGAACACCAGCCGGTCTTCACGCCGCCCGGCGATCAGGTGCAGCCGGGCGCGGATCAGGCTCAGCAGGGCCTCATTGCGCTTGATCTGCCGCGCCTCGAACGGCGTGGCCAAGCCCTTGCGCGCGAGGTCGTCCCAGCTCTTGCCGATCCGGGCGGCCTTGGCCACCCACAGCAGGGTCTGCAGGTCGCGCAGGCCGCCGGGCGATTCCTTGCAGTTGGGCTCCAGCGAGTAGGGCGTGTTCTCGAACTTGTGGTGGCGCTGGCGCATCTCCAGCGTCTTGGCGACGAAGAAGGCCTGTGGGTCGAGCGTGGCCGCGTACTGCGCGCTGAACAGGGCAAACAGCTTGCGGTCACCGGTGACCAGGCGCGATTCGAGCAGCGAGGTCTGCACCGTCACGTCCTTGCGGGCTTCGGCCACGCAGTCGGCCACGCTGCGCACGCTGGAGCCGATCTCCAGCCCGGTGTCCCAGCAGCTGCCGATGAAGCCCTCGATCTGCTGCTTCAGCGCCTCGTCGGCGTCGGGCGAGGCATGGTCGGGCAGCAGCAGCAGCACGTCCACGTCGGAGTAGGGGAACAGCTCGCCGCGGCCATAGCCGCCCACGGCCACCAGCGCAAAGCCTTCGGGGAAGCTGGCATGGGCCCAGAGCGTGCGCAGCGTGGCATCGGCCTGCTGCGCGAGCTTTTGCAGCAGGCGGCGCACGCCGCGGGTGGAGGCGCCGCTGGACTGCACGGACTGCAGCAGCTCGGCTTTCTGGAGCCGGTAGTCGTTGCGCAGGGCTTGCAGGTCGGGCATGTCCGGGCGGTGAGGTCGGTGGCGGGCAGGCGCCCAGGCGGTCAGGCCGTGACGAACGAAGGCGCAGGCGGGCTGCCGTCCGACAGCGTGAGCACCTCGTAGCCGGTTTCGGTCACCAGCACGGTGTGCTCCCACTGGGCCGAGAGCGAATGGTCCTTGGTGACGATGGTCCAGCCGTCGGTCAGCTCCTTGATCTCGCGGCGCCCGGCGTTGATCATGGGCTCGATGGTGAAGGTCATGCCGGGCTTGAGCTCCTCGAGCGTGCCGGGCTTGCCGTAGTGCAGCACCTGCGGCTCCTCATGGAACACCTTGCCGATGCCGTGGCCGCAGAACTCGCGCACCACCGAGAAGCCGTTGCTCTCGGCGAATTTCTGGATCGCCCAGCCCACGTCGCCCAGGCGGGCGCCGGGCCGCACCTGCATGATGCCGTGCCACATGGCCTCGAAGGTGATGGCGCACAGGCGCCGGGCCTGGATGGAGGTTTCGCCGATGAGGTACATGCGGCTGTTGTCGCCGAACCAGCCCTCCTTGGTGATGACGGTGACATCGACGTTCATGATGTCGCCCTTCTTGAGCGGCTTGTCGTTCGGGATGCCGTGGCACACCACGTGGTTGAGCGAGGTGCACAGCGATGCGGGGTAGGGCGGGTAGCCCGGGGGCTGGTAGCCGAGCGTGGCGGAGGTCGTGCCCTGGACGTTCACCATGTAGTCGTTCGCCAGGCGGTCGATTTCCTTGGTCGTGATGCCGGCCTTGATGTGAGGCGTGAGGTAATCGAGAACTTCCGAAGCCAGGCGGCATGCGGTGCGCATGCCCGCGATGCCATCCGCGTCTTTGTAGGTAATGCTCATGGCCTCGATTATCCCACTGGGTGAATTCCTGCGCAGGTAAAATCAAGGGTTTTCACGGAGCCACCCATCCAGCGTGGCTGCGGCAACCACAAGGCCACCCCAGTGACCCTGCATATCAGCACCTTCGACGGCGGCAGCGCGCTCAGCGAGTTCCGAGTCCAGCAACTTCTTCCGCGCCTGCAGGCCATCCATGACCGCATCAGCGGCATCGCGGCCCGGTTCGTGCACCTCGTGGCCAGCGAAGCGCCGCCGTCGCCCGAGACGCAGGCCCGCCTGGCGGCCCTGCTGAGCTATGGCGAGCCCTATGCGGGGCCGGTGGACGGCCCGGTGATCGTGGTGTCACCGCGCTTCGGCACGGTGTCGCCCTGGGCCTCCAAGGCCACCGACATCGCCCACAACTGCGGGCTCGCGCTGCGGCGCGTGGAGCGCGTCACCGAATACCGCCTGACGCTGGCGTCGGGTCTGCTGGGCAGGGCGAGCCTGAGCGAAGCGCAGCGGGCCGCGGTGGCCGAGCTGCTGCACGACCGCATGACCGAGAGCGCCATGGCCGACCGCGCTCAGGCAGCGGGCCTGTTCACCGAGCTGCAGCCCGCGCCGATGGAGCACGTGGACGTGCTGGGCGGCGGGCGGGCCGCGCTGGAGGCGGCCAACATGCAGTTCGGCCTGGCGCTGGCCGACGACGAGATCGACTACCTGGTCGAGGCCTTCGAAGGCCTGAAGCGCAACCCGAGCGACGTGGAGCTGATGATGTTCGCGCAGGCCAACAGCGAGCACTGCCGCCACAAGATCTTCAACGCGGGCTTCACCATCGACGGCGTGCCGCAAGAGCGAAGCATGTTCGGCATGATCCGCAACACGCACCAGCGGAGCCCCCAGCACACGGTGGTGGCGTACTCAGACAACGCCTCGGTCATGGAGGGCTCGCCGGTCCAGCGATTCATGGCCGGATCGGCCGGAGGTCCAGGTGCAGCGGACGCGGGCAGCTATCAAAAGCATAGCGCCACGAACCATGTGCTGATGAAGGTGGAAACTCACAACCACCCGACGGCGATCTCGCCGTTCCCCGGCGCCTCCACCGGCGCGGGCGGCGAGATCCGCGACGAGGGCGCCACCGGGCGCGGCTCGAAACCCAAGGCGGGCCTGACCGGCTTCACCGTCTCGAAGCTGTGGGGCGGCTGGTCGAGCCAGCCGGGCGGCAAGCCCGGCCACATCGCCAGCCCGCTGCAGATCATGACCGAAGGCCCGCTGGGCGGCGCGGCCTTCAACAACGAGTTCGGCCGGCCCAACCTGCTGGGCTACTTCCGTGAGTATGAGCAGGCCGTGGCCTCCGACGTGGACCAGGTGCTGCGCGGCTACCACAAGCCCATCATGATCGCGGGCGGCCTCGGCACCATCGACGCCGGGCTCACGAAGAAGATCGAGTTTCCGGCCGGCACGCTGCTGATCCAGCTCGGCGGCCCGGGCATGCGCATCGGCATGGGCGGCGGCGCGGCCAGCTCCATGGCCACCGGTGCCAACGCGGCCGAGCTCGACTTCGACTCGGTGCAGCGCGGCAACCCCGAGATCGAGCGCCGGGCGCAGGAGGTCATCAACCACTGCTGGCAGCAGGGCGCGGCCAACCCCATCCTGGCCATCCACGACGTGGGTGCGGGCGGCCTGAGCAATGCCTTTCCCGAGCTGAGCAACGATGCCGGCCGCGGCGCGCGTTTCGACCTGCGCAAGGTGCCGCTGGAAGAGTC
Organism: Variovorax terrae; assembly: GCF_022809125.1. NCBI lineage: Bacteria > Pseudomonadati > Pseudomonadota > Betaproteobacteria > Burkholderiales > Comamonadaceae > Variovorax > Variovorax terrae. Next base: position 1,797,126 of record NZ_JALGBI010000001.1, read on the forward strand.
GGGCCTGGCGCCCAAGGAAATCTGGTGCAACGAAAGCCAGGAGCGCTACGTGCTGGCCATCGCGCCCGAGTCGCTGGCGCAGTTCCAGGCCTTCTGCGAGCGCGAACGCTGCCCGTTTGCCGTGGTGGGCGTGGCCACCGAGGAGCGCCGGCTCGTGGTGGCCGAGGCCAAGGCTGGCGACAGCCTGGCTCCGGTCGACATGCCCATGAACGTGCTGCTGGGCAAGCCGCCCAAGATGCACCGCGACGTCAAGGCCGTGCCGCGCCGCTTCAAGCCGGTGGACCTGACCGGGGTCGATCTCCAGCAGGCCGCGATCCAGGTGCTGGCCCACCCCACCGTGGCCTCCAAGCGCTTTCTCATCACCATCGGCGACCGCACCGTGGGGGGCTTGAGCCACCGCGACCAGATGGTCGGCCCCTGGCAGGTGCCGGTGGCCGACTGCGCCGTGACCCTGGCCGACTACAGCGGCTTCGCCGGCGAGGCCATGAGCATGGGCGAGCGCACGCCGCTGGCCGCGATCGACGCGCCGGCCTCGGGCCGCATGGCGGTGGCCGAGGCCATCACCAACCTGCTGGCGGCGCCCATCGAGCTGCCGCGCGTCAAGCTCTCGGCCAACTGGATGGCCGCCTGCGGCGAGCCCGGCGAGGATGCGGCCCTGTACGAGACGGTCAAGGCCGTGGGCATGGAGCTGTGCCCCGCCTTGGGCGTGTCCATCCCCGTCGGCAAGGACAGCCTCTCCATGCGCACGCAGTGGACCGAGGGCGCGGCGGCGAAGAAGGTCACCTCGCCGGTGAGCCTGATCGTCAGCGCCTTCGCCACGCTGGCCGACGTGCGCGGCACGCTCACGCCGCAGCTCGACGCCACCGAGGAAGACACCACCCTGGTGCTGGTGGACCTGGGCCGCGGCCGCCACCGCATGGGTGGCAGCATCCTGGCCCAGACGCTGGACCAGGTGGGCGACAGCGTGCCCGACCTCGACGACCCGCAGGACCTCGTGAACCTGGTCCAGGCCGTCAACGCCCTGCGCGCGCAGCAGAAGATCCTGGCCTACCACGACCGCAGCGACGGCGGCCTGTTCGCCACCGTCTGCGAAATGGCCTTTGCCGGCCACGTGGGCGTGTCGCTCAACATCGACCTGCTGGTGACCGAGGGCGATGGCATCTCCGACAGCCGCATGGACACCGGCGACGCCAAGAACTGGGCCGGCCAGGTCAGCGCGCGCCGCGAGGAACTCACGCTCAAGGCCCTGTTCTGCGAAGAGCTGGGCGTGGTGCTGCAGGTGCGCACCGCGCAGCGCAACGAAGTGATGCAGACGCTGCGCGAGCATGGCCTGTCGCGCCACAGCCACTTCATCGGCAAGACGCGTCCGGCGTCGTCGGCCATCGACGTGGGCAAGGGCAAACTCGAGGTCTGGCGCGACACCAAGGCCGTGTTCAGCGCCGCGCTGCCCGACCTGCACCAGGTCTGGGATTCGGTGAGCTGGAAGATTACCCAGTTGCGCGACAACCCCGAAGGCGCCGATGCCGAACATGCCGCCGCAGGTGAGCCAAATGACCCGGGGGTCCGCGTCCTGCCGTCATTTGATGCTACTGAAAACATAGCGGCTCCATTCCTCAATCTGGCCCGCCCCAAGGTCGCGATCCTGCGCGAGCAGGGCGTCAACTCGCATGTGGAGATGGCCTACGCCTTCACCGAGGCGGGTTTCGAGGCCCATGACGTGCACATGACCGACCTGCAGGCCGGCCGCGCCCGCCTGGCGGACTTCAAGGGCGTGGTGGCCTGCGGCGGCTTCAGCTATGGCGACACGCTGGGCGCTGGCATCGGCTGGGCCCGCAGCATCACGTTCAACCCGGTCCTGTCCGAGCAGTTCCAGCGCTTCTTTGCGCGCCCGGACACCTTCGGCCTGGGCGTGTGCAACGGCTGCCAGATGTTCGCCGAACTCGCCGACATCATTCCCGGCGCGCAAGACTGGCCGCGCTTCACCACCAACCAGAGCGAGCGCTTCGAGGCCCGCCTGTCCATGGTGGAGGTGCTGGCCTCGCCCAGCCTGTTCCTCGCCGGCATGGCCGGCAGCCGCCTGCCGATCGCCGTGGCGCATGGCGAAGGCTATGCCAACTTCGCCCGCCGCGGCGATGCGGCCAAGGCCATTGCCGCCATGCGCTTCGTGGACAACCACGGCCAGTCCACCGAGCGTTACCCGTTCAACCCCAACGGCAGCGCCGGAGGCCTGACCGCCGTGACCACGGCCGACGGCCGCTTCACCGCGATGATGCCGCACCCCGAGCGCGTGTTCCGCAACATCCAGATGAGCTGGACTTCGGGCGACAAGAGCGACTTCAGCCCCTGGATGAGGATCTGGCGCAACGCGCGCAAGTGGGTCGGCTGAGGGGCCCGGCGGTTCCCCCGAATATGGGAGGGGCGCGCCGGGGGCAGCTCGCATAATCGGCCCATGCTGCCGCTTCTGCCTTCCGCTCCCATTCGTCTCAAGGGGCTGTGCGCCCTGATTTGCCTGGCCTCGGTCGCCGCGGGAGCCCAGGCTCCCGGGGATGCCCGGGTGGCCCTGGTCATCGGCAATGGTGCCTATGCCTCGGCCCCGGCGCTGCCCAACCCGGCCAACGACGCGGGCGCCATGGCCAGCACGCTGAAAGGCCTGGGCTTCACGGTGATCGAGCTGCGCGACGGCACCAAGGCCCAGATGGCCGAGGCGATCGCCCGGGTGCGCGAAACGCTGAAGGGCCGGCAGGGCGTGGGCATGCTGTATTACGCGGGCCACGGCCTGCAGATGGATGCGCGCAACTACATGGTGCCGGTGGACGCCCGGATGGCCAGGACCGCCGACGTGCCCCAGCAGACGGTGGACGTGAGCTCTGTGATCGAGGCCTTCAAGGCCGCCGGCAACCGTATGAACATCCTGGTGCTCGACGCCTGCCGCGACAACCCGTTCGGCGGCATCACCACCGGGCGGGGCCTGGCGCCGCTGGATGCCCCCAGCGGCACCTTCCTGGCCTACGCCACGGCACCGGGCAACGTGGCCGAAGACGGTGATGTGAAATCAGGCAACGGCCTGTACACCCAGTTCCTGCTGCAGGAGCTGAAGAAGCCGCAGGCCCGCATCGAGGACGTGTTCAAACGCGTGCGCTTTGCCGTGCGCAAGGCCAGCAACGGCCGGCAGATCCCGTGGGAGAGCACCAGCCTGGAGGACGACTTCCAGTTCAACGAAGGCAGGGTCATCGCCGCTGCCAGGCCGACGGCGCAGCAATTGCAGGCCGAGTTCACGCAGGAGAAGCAGGACTGGGACCGCATCAAGGACAGCACCCGGGCGGACGACTTCTACGCCTTCCTGCAGAAGTACCCCAGCGGCAGCATCAGCGAAGCCGCGCTGGCCCGCTTGAACCAGATCAACCAGCCCACGCTGCTGGTCCAGGGCGCGGGCGCGGACGGCAGCGACAAGCCCTACGCCCGCGCCACGTACAAGCTCGGCGACGAGTTCGAGTCGGCCTATGAAGGGGGCACCATGCGCCTGATCCAGCGTGTGACCAGTGTCACGCCCGATGAAGTGGCCGTCACCAGCCGTGCGGTGATCGACGGCAAGGAGCAGTCCCACGAGACGGTCGAGCTGTTCGACCCCAGCGGGGGATCGCGCGGCATCAAGGGGATGTACCGCTACAACCCGCCGCAAACGTTCTTCCCGGCCGAACAGATGCAGGTCGGCAAGAGCTGGAAGGTGGGCTTCGAGACCGTGGGCACGCTGTTCGGCAGCTTTCCCTCGCACACCATCAACGGAGAGGCCCGGGTGCTGGCGCGGGAAACCCTGCAGACCCCGGCCGGCGCTTTCAGTACCTTCAAGATCGAATGGGTGACCTACAGCTCGCTCAAGGCGGGCCAGGCCACGCGCTGCCTGTTCTGGCTGAGCCAGGATGTGCCTGTGGCGGTGCGCTCCGAGTGTTCGGTGCCGGCCTCGGGCACTTCGCCGGCGCGGCAGGTGGTTCAACTGGTGCGGGTCAAGCGCGCCAGCTGATCCACCTGGGGCGGCCGCTCCATGCGGGGGCCATGAACGGAGGCCCGAAACGACAACGCGCCGGACAGGGCCGGCGCGAGCGGTAGGGCGAAGGCCGGGCATGGCCCGGCCTTGAAGGCTTTCTCAGTAGCCGTTGGCTCCGCCATTGCGCCGGTTGTCGGCCGCACCCTTGTAGATCGGGAAGCCGTTGGCGTCATAGCTCACCGCGATGCCGCTCAGGCCGCTGGTCAGGCCGGTGGCCGCGGCGTTGGCGGCGGTGTTGCCGTAGGTCGTGATCAGGTTCGGCACCAGGTTCGCGATGGGTTTGCCCGATTCCAGTTCGGCGATGCCGTTCTGGCCGGTCCAGTTGTCGGCGTTGATCGCGGCCTGCAGGTCCATGCCGTAGAGCACGTGGCCGAGGAAGGTCTTGACGATGTAGTCAGGGATCGGGCCGCCGCCGGCAGAGCCCCAGACCAGCCGCATCTTGCCGCTCGCGTCGAAGGCGATGGCCGGTGCGATGGAGCTGCGCGGCCGCTTGTAGGGCGCATAGCCATTCACGTCGAGGCCAGGGGTGCTGGCGGAGAAGTTGGACATGGCGTTGTTGATCATCATGCCGGCCGCTTCGATGTGGGCACCCCAGTGCGTGTTGATCGTGGTGGTCATGGACAGGGCGTTGCCGTAGCCGTCGATGATGGCGATGTTGCTGGTCGTGTTCCAGTCCTCCTCGCGGGCCGGCCGGTCGGCCTTGGCCAGCATCACGGCGGCTTGCTTGCGCGCTTGCCGGGCCTTGGCGGCGGGCACGGTCAGCGCGGCCATGGTGTCATAGTTGGCCGGATCCGCGTTGGCGGCAAAGGCCGGAATGCCGTCCGCCACGCCGCCGGTGGTCACCGTGCCGAGGGCGGTCGAGGTGATCAGCGCGGCGCGCGCATCGAGGTAGGCCGGCGTGAGCAGGGCGTTGACGCGCTCCTTGATGTTGGAATAGGCCGGGTCGCCGACGATGTTGCGGCGGTCGGCATTGGCCAGCCGGCTGGCTTCGGTGGCGAGGTGCACGAATTGCGCGCCGTTGAAGGCGGGCAGGGCCTTGATGTTCTGGCGCTCCAGCAGGCCCAGGGTGTACAGCGTGACCACGCCGCCGAACGACGGAGCCGGCTGCGTGTAGATGGTCATGCCCAGGCGCTGGCCGACCAGCGGCTGGCGCTCCACGGCGCGGTAGCTGCCGAAATCGGCCGTGGTCATGAGGCTCGGGATCGCGGCGATGGTGGTGGCCACCGAGGGCGCTGCCACGGTACCGGCCACCGGCAGGATCGACTTGCACGGCAGTTGCCCGGCACCGATCTTGGCCACGACCGCCTGGGCGATCGGGCCGGCGGGGTTGTAGAAGGCGGCGGCGCCGCCATCGCGCACCCGCTGCATGGTGTCGGCCAGATCAGTGTTCCTGATGATCGTGCCAACGGCGAGCGGCCGTTGTCCTGAGGCATCGGTGGCGTCGCAGTAGCGCGCCTTGATGTCGGGGTACTTGCAGCGCGGCGCGCCCTTGGCGGTGCCGGCCGAGTTGACCCAGGCCGACACGCCGCTGCCTGCGCTGACCAGGTTGCCGTCGTCGTCGTACTCGGCGGTGTCGGCAAACAGCGTCTTGTACATGTAGGGCGTCATCGGGAAACCGTTGTTCGCGAGATCGATCGCATCGCCCCAGAGCTGGTTCCAGGGTGTCTTGCCGTAGGACTGGTACACCAGGTCCAGCACCTTCAGCGTGCCGGGCACGCCCACGGCGCGGCCCGAGATGTTGGTGTTGCCCTGCTGGGACGAAATGCTGGTATTCGCGGCCAGGCCCGACTTGCAGATGTTGAAGGGCGTGGTGCTTGAGACATCCTGCGCCACAGCCCGGTAGATGTCCGCGACGCCGCCGGTGGTGGCCGGCGCGGCCGAGAAGCCATCGAAGGTGCGCACCTTCTTGCTGGCCGCATCGTAGTAGGTGATGACGCTGCCGCCAGCCATGCCCGAGGCAAAGGGCTCGGCCACGCCGAGCACGGCCTGCACGGCGATGGCGGCATCGATCGCGGTGCCGCCCTTGGCGAGCACCTTGCAGCCCGCGGCCGAGGCCTTGACGTCGGCCGAGGTCACCATCAGGTTGGTGCCGCTGATGCCGACGGTCTGGCCGTAAGGCGCGCCATCTTGCTGCTGGCACAGCGCAGGGTCGAACTTGACGGTGCGCACCACGGGCACATCGGGCGGCTTGACCCCATCGTCCGGCACGGGCGTTTTGCTGCTGATGAATGAAGAATCAGACCCGCCGCAGCCGGCCAGGCCGGCCAGCACGGACAAAGTTAATACGGTTGTTTTACCCAACGACATGGTTGCTCCAAGTGTTTTATGAATGACGGCAGAATGTACGCAGACTGCATGCCCAGAACAACGACTGCAGCAAGAATCACTCTTCAATGGAATTTGACAATCTCAACGTTCTGCGTGTGCTTCTCGCCATCGCAGACACCGGAAGCCTCACGGCGGCGGGACGGCAACTCGACCTCAGCACGGCGGCCGTGAGCGCGGCCATCAAGCGGCACGAGAACTCGCTGGGCGTCCGGCTGTTCGAGCGGACCACCCGCTCGGTGCGGCCCACGGCCGAGGGCGAGGTGATGATCGACCATGCCCGGCGTGCGCTGGAACTCGTGGCCGAAGGGCAGGCCAAGGTCCGGCATGGTTCTCTCGAACTGAGCGGCACCATCTGCATCACGGCCTCGGTCACCATGGCGCGGGAACTGCTGGTCGACTGGCTGGCGGAGTTCGCTGCGCACCATCCCGCGATCCAGATCGATCTGCAGGTCAGCGATGCGCAGCTCGACCTGGTGCGCGACGCCATCGACGTGGCGGTGCGCAATGGCCCGCTGATCGATTCGAGCCTGGTGGCGCGGCTGCTGGCACCGGCGCGGCGCCTGGCCTGTGCCAGCCCGGCCTACCTGGCGCAACACGGCGTGCCCCGGCATCCCCGCGACCTGGCCCATCACGAATGCCTGGTGTCGCGCGTGCGGGACCGCATGTACGACCGCTGGTATTTCGAGCCTGCGGCCTCGCCCGGGGCGCCCGCACAGGTCAAGGTCAGTGGCCGGCTGGCCTGCCATGACGCTTCCATCGCGCACCAGTGGGCGCTGGCAGGGCGGGGCATCACCTACCAGTCCGAGCTGGTGGTGGCGCCTTCGCTGGCCAGCGGCGCCCTGATCCGGCTGCTGCCGAACTACGTTGGTGAAGAGGTGCCGCTCTACGCGGTGATGCCCAGCAGCCGCTTCGTGCCGGCGCGCGTCAGCGTGCTGGTGGGAGAGCTGTCCAAGCTGTTCCGCCAGCAGCTCAAGCTGCTGCGCCAGCGCACGCCTGCCGTCGCCCCGTGAGGCGGCCGGCGCCGAAGCCGCTCAACCGGGGCAGGGCTCGCGCGGCGGCGTGACCGACCAGTACAACTGCTGCGTCTGCCCCGCCGCGCCTCGGCGCCTGGCAGGCACCTCCATGGAATGCATCTGCGGCGGGCTAGACAGGCCCGGCCCGGGCAGCGCGCTGCCGATGATCAGCGCGCCGCGGCGTTGCAGGTCGGCCCGGTCGATCCAGGGCGACTTGTGGAAGTCGCCGTCTTCCAGCACCGAGGGATAGGCGCCCGAGTAGACCGAGATCAACCCGGCTTCGAAGCCGGGGCCCACCACGTAGCGGAGCGGGCAGGTGGTGGCTGCCTGCCAGTCGGCGAGGGCGCGGGCTGCCATGGTGCGCGCGGGAAAGATGCGGTCGGCGCTCGTGAGCGAGCGCTGCGCCGTCGGGCTGCTGATCGATCGCATGTAGAGGAAGGCGCCGGCCAGATGGATCGCCAGCGCGGCGAAGACGAGCGGCTTGAGCCGGATGCGAAAGGGGAGCCGGCTGATCTGCCAGGCAATCAGCAGCGGCACGAACTGCATCGTCTGCAGCCCCCAGAAGCTCTGCAGCTTCACGCCGCCCAGCAGCACGATCGCCATCAGGACCAGAAAGGGAATGCCCACCAGCCCCCAGAACCACTGCGTGACCAGGGTGGAATTGGCCGCACCGGTGGAAGGCTCGGCCGGCCGGGCCCGGGCGAACAGCACGGCCACGCCAAGCGCGGCCAGCATGGGCAGATGAAAGCGCAGCTGGTTCGTGAGGAAAGACAGCCAGCGCACGATGCGTTCGCTGTAACCCAGGACCGGGGCGCTTTGCTTGAAATACTGATAGGACGGCAGGCCGTGCTGAAGCGACCAGAGCAGGTGCGGCAGGAACACGGCACAGGCCACCAGCAGGGCCAGGGCCACGCCCCGGCGCTGGCCTTGCGGGCCTCTGAGCACGCCGATCCGCCATAGGACAAACAGGACGCCAAGAATCGGAACGACCGCCTGGTATTTGCTCAGCAGCGCCGCGCCGGCCAGCAGCCCCACGATGCCCCAGTGCAGCAGCCGCCGGCTCTGCACCGCCACCAGCGTGGCCCAGACCATCGCGGCAATGGCCAGCACCAGGACGGTGTTGTGGTTGTAGGTCTGGGCGCGCCACGAGAAGCCCTGGTGCAGCGACCACAGCACCACGGCGATGGCGGGGGCCGAAGATCCTGGCGGCAGCAGCCGCTGCGCGATTTTCCAGGTGCAGAAGGCGCAGCCTGCGAGGCAGAGGGCGGCCAGCAGATAGGCCGTGGCCGGGGAGGCACCCATCAGGCAGATGGCCAGGGCCATGAGCCAGGTCGGAAGGGGCGGGTGTTTCCAGTAGCCGAGCTCCAGGCTGTGGGCCCAGTTGTACTGCTCGATGCTGTCGGCAAACTGCGCGGGATTGACACAGCAGGCCAGCACGACCCAGCCTGCCACCGTCAAGGCCGCAAAGGCGGGGGGCGCATGACGCGCCCAGCCCGCGCGCTGCGCGGGCAGATCCAACGACGAATCAACCTTCATGTCTGCCCGCCTGCGCCCGCATCAACGGGGCCCGGTGGCCATTTGTTAGTAATTTGTAATGTTGGTGATTCTAGGAACGGCAGGGCGATGAAGGTGTGACGGCCTTGTTGCATCAAGGGTCTCTGGTGGCGGGCAGAGGCCCGGGCGGCTGGCGGTACACGTGAGGGACGGCGCCGGTGTGAGCGAGCGCACAGTGTCGGGAAACGGTGGCGAGGTGTAAATCACCCAAAGCGACTAGGCGCCTGGACCACGTGCGCCGTCAGCCGCGGGCCCTGCGTACACTTGGCGCCCATGGCTTCTTCCACACAGCGTTTCGGGTCGATCGATGCCTTGCGCGGCGTGGCCATCGTCTGGATGACGGTGTTCCACTTCTGCTTCGACCTCAACCACTTCGGCTACCTGCGGCAAAACTTCTACCATGACCCTTTCTGGACCTGGCAGCGCACCTGCATCGTGAGCCTGTTCCTGTTCTGCGCGGGGTTCGGGCAGGCCATCGCGGTGCATCAGGGGCAGAGCTGGCGGCGTTTCTGGCGGCGCTGGGCGCAGGTGGCGGGCTGTGCGCTGCTGGTCACGGCGGGATCGGCCCTGATGTTCCCGCAAAGCTATATCTACTTCGGCGTGCTGCACGGCATTGCGGTGATGCTTCTCATCGTCCGGCTCACGGCGGGCTGGGGCCGTTGGCTGTGGCTTGCCGGCGCGCTCGCGATTGCTATGAAATTCATAGCTGAACAGCTCCTGGCGACAGGGACCTTGAGCAGTTTTGCCGAGATGTTCAATGCCCGGCCGCTGAACTGGCTCGGCCTGATCACCAAGAAGCCCATCACCGAAGACTATGTGCCCGTGCTGCCCTGGCTGGGCGTGATGTGGTGGGGCATGGCTGCCGGCCGCTGGGTGCTGGAGCAGCGGCCGCAATGGCTGGCGCGCGTTCCGGGCGGGGCGGCAGGCCGGCCGCTGGCGCTGCTGGGCCGCTGGAGCCTGAGCTGGTACATGCTGCACCAGCCGGTGCTGATCGGCCTGCTGACGGCGCTGGCAGCGCTCAAATGAACAACGCGGCCCGTGGGCCGCGTTGTACTCGGAAAAAGCGGGAGAGCTCTTATTCCACCTTGGCCTTGCTGCGCAGTTCTTCCTGGAAGGCGGCCAGCTTCTGCTGCTGCAGTTGCTGCGAGATCTGGGGCTTGACCTCTTCCAGCTTGGGCAACTGGGCCTGGCGCACGTCGTCCAGGCGGATGATGTGCCAGCCGAACTGGCTCTTCACCGGCGTGTCGGTGAGCTGTCCCTTGTTGAGCTTGACCAGCGCGTCGGAGAACTCCTTCACGTAGTTGCTGGGCGTGGCCCAGTCGAGGTCGCCACCATTGGCGCCGGACCCGGGATCCTTGGACTGCTTCTTGGCGATGTCCTCGAACTTGGCGCCCTTCTTGAGCTGGGCGATGATGGCCTTGGCATCGGCTTCGTTTTCAACCAGGATGTGGCGCGCCTTGTATTCCTTGCCGCCGTTGGCCGCGACGAACTTGTCGTACTCGGCCTTGATGTCGGCGTCGGTCACCGGGTGGGTCTTCTGGAAGTCGGCGAACAGTTCGCGGATCAGCAGGCTCTGGCGGGCCAGCTCGAGCTGGGTCTTGTAGTCGTCGGTGGCGTCGAGGCCGCGCTTTTGCGCTTCCTGGATGAAGATCTCGCGCGCGATCACTTCATCCTTGATCTGGCCCTGCATCTCGGGCGTGATGGGGCGGCCGGTGCGCGCCACTTGCTGCGTCAGGGCATCGACGCGCGACTTGGGCACGGCCTTGCCGTTCACCACGGCGACGTTTTGCGCTGCAGCAGGCAACGCCACCGCGCCCAGGACGGCCGCAGCTGCGATAGCCGATAAGAACTGCTTTTTCATGGTCTTTCCTTGATAGTCTTAGAAAATGAAGCGCAACCCGCTCATGAAAGCATGGCAAAGCGGGGCGGTATCAGAGCGTTTCAATGGCGATGGCATGAACGCCCCGATCAATGAAATCTTGCAGCGCATCATACACAAGGCGATGGCGCGCCAATCGGGGCTGTCCTGTAAACAAAGGTGACGCGATCCGCACCCGGAAATGGGTGCCGAAACCCGTGCCGTTGGCGCCCGCATGGCCGGCGTGGGCGGCGCTTTCGTCCAGCACTTCGAGCTGCGTCGGCGCCAGCGCGTCGCGCAGCCGCTGCTCGAGCGCGGCGGCGTGGATGGCGGTGCTCACGAGTCGCGTGTCTCCGTGTCGGTCTTGAGGTAGCGGCCCAGGTAGAGCGCCTGGCCGATCACGAACAGCACCATCAGGCCCAGGCCGCCGAACAGCTTGAAGTTGACCCAGGTGTCGGTGTCGAAATTGAAGGCCACCCACAGGTTGATGACGCCCATTACCGCGAAGAAGGCAGTCCAGCTCCAGTTCATCACGCGCCAGGCGTTGTCGGGCAGCTCCATCTGGGCGCCCATCAGCGACTTGAGCAGGTTCTTCCTGAAGAACAACTGGCCCGCCAGCAGCGCGCCGCCCATCAGCCAGTACAGCACGGTGGGCTTCCATTTGATGAAGGTGTCGTTGTGGGCGATCAGGGTAGCGCCGCCGAACAGCACGATCACGCCCAGGCTGATCCATTGCATGGGCTCGACCTTGCCGTGCTTGAAGCGGACGTAGCCGATCTGCACCAGTGTGGCGGCGATGGCCACGGCCGTGGCGACATAGATGCCCCAGACCTTGAAGGCCACGAAGAACAGGATGATGGGGAAGAAGTCGAGAAACAGTTTCATGGAGAGGGGGGCGGCCGGGTCAGGGGGAGGGCTGGGGCGTGAAATCCAGCGAGGCCGAATTCATGCAGTAACGCAGGCCGGTGGGTGCCGGGCCGTCTTCGAACACATGGCCCAGATGGGCATCGCATTGGGCGCACACGGTTTCGGTGCGCACCATGCCATGGCTGCGGTCCACGATCTCGCGGATCGCGCCGGGACTCGCCAGCGAGAAGCTCGGCCAGCCGCAGCCGGCGTCGAACTTGGTGTCGGAGTCGAACAGCTTGGCGCCGCAGCAGACGCAGTGGTAGGAGCCGTCGGCCCAGTGGGCCTCGTACTTGCCGGTGAACGGCCGCTCGGTGGCCGCGTGGCGCGTGACTTCGAAGGCGCGCGGCTCGGCGCCCTTGTGCGCGAGCAGCGCCTGCCATTCGGCGTCGGTCTTTTCGATCTTGTGGCTCATGATGAACAGCTGATTTCGATGGAAGAGGCCCAGTCGGGCGGGAAGCCGGCAGCTGCGTCCTGTCCCGGATGTTCGTCAAATGGGGCCTGCAGCAGGCTCAGCAAGGTATCGACCCCGGAAAAATCCTTTAGTTTCGCTTTTTCGATGGCCTGTTGGCCCAGATGGTTGCGCAGCACGTACTTCGGGTTGGTTTTGAGCATCAAATCGGCCGGATGTCCAGGTCCAGCGGTCGTGAGGCGCTCCGAAAATTGTAGCAGCCAGGCGTCGAACGCGGCCCGGTCGAGAAACAGGTCGCGCACCGTTTCGGGCCCGGCCCCTGCAACATGGTGTGACAGCCGCCGCCAGAAGATGGTGTAGTCGACCTGGTCCCGGGTCAGCAGCTTGAGAAGCGACTCGATCAGCGCCAGATCGCCCGGCTGCGCATCCGCCAGGCCCAGCTTGGCGCGCATGCGCGCCTCGAACTCCCGGGGAAAGACGGTCTTGTACGGCTCCAGCGCCGCCAGCGCGAGTTCCTGCTCACCGACCAGCGGCAGCAGGGCCTGGCCCAGGCAGAACAGGTTCCAGTAGGCGACGTTGGGTTGCTTGCCATAGGCGTAGCGGCCGTGGGTGTCGCTGTGGTTGCAGATGTGGCCGGGGTTGAAGGTATCGAGGAACTGGAACGGGCCGTAGTCGATGGTCAGCCCCAGGATGCTCATGTTGTCGGTGTTCATCACGCCATGGCAGAAGCCCACGGCCTGCCACTGCGCCACCATCGCGGCGGTGCGCCCGCTCACGGCCTCCAGCAGCGCGGCATAGGGATTGCCGGCGAACTGCTCCGTGGTGCGGCACGCCGGGTAGAACCGGTCGATCACGTAGTCGGCCAGGATCCTGAGCTGCGCATGCTGCCGGCTGGCCGCGAAATGCTCGAAATGGCCGAAGCGGATGAAGCTCGGCGCCACGCGCGTGACCACGGCGGCGGTTTCGATCTCCTCGCGGCGCACTGGCGCGTCCGAGCCGGTCACGCACAGGGCGCGGCTGGTCGGGATGCCCAGGGCCTGCATGGCTTCGCTGCACAGGAACTCGCGCACGCTCGAACGCAGCACCGCGCGGCCATCGCCCATGCGCGAGTAGGGTGTGCGGCCGCTGCCCTTGAGCTGAAGCTCCTGCGGGCCGGCGGGTGTCTGCAGCTCGCCAAGCAGGAGGGCCCGGCCGTCGCCGAGCTGGCCGGCCCAGACGCCGAACTGATGGCCGCTGTAGACGCTGGCCAGCGCCCGGCTGCCGGCCAGCGCCCGGTTGCCGGTGAAGGCCTCGAGCGCGGCCTGCGAGGCGAACCAGGCATCGTCCAGCTCCAGTTCGCGCGCCAGCGCGGGGTTCTTGCCGACCCAATAGGGCTCGGGCAGGGGCGTGGGCGGCAGCAAGGTGTAGAAGTCTTCGCCGAGCGCGGCGAAGCTGTTGTGCCAGGCAAGGCCCGGAGCGGGGTCGAGGGCCGTGTCGGCGGGCGGGTTCATGGGGAGGATTGTCGCCGCATGCGCCGCGGCGCAGCCCGGGCAGGGTTACTCGGCGGCCGTTTCGGGGTGGGTCAGGAGCCGGGCCAGCTTTTCCTCGTCGAGGATGCTCACGCGGCCGGATTCCAGCGACACAAGCCCCTGCTGCTCGAGCGATTTGAGGGCCCGGTTGACGGTCTGGCGCGACAGGCCGACCAGATGCCCCAGCTCTTCCTGTGACAGCCTGAGCCGGCGCAGGCCATGCCAGAAGAGCCGGCTCAGGTAGAGCGCGACGCGCTGCTCGGGCGAGCGGATGCGGCCGGCCTCGATGATGGCCATGGCCTGGCCCAGCCGCATGTTCATCTGGGTCACCAGCGCCTGGTTGAACTCCAGGCTGGTGGCGCGCAGCTCGTCGAACTGGCCGCGCGGCAGGCACAGCAGCTCGGTGTCGCGCAGCGCGATCACGTCGTAGCGGCGCGGCTCGGTCTTCAGGACCGAGCCTTCGCCAAACCATTCACCGCCGGGCACGCCCAGAAACACCGACAGCCGCCCCTGCGGCGACTGGCTCTGCAGCTTGACCAGGCCCGACAGCACCGCATACCAGCCCTCGACCGGCTCTCCTTCGCGCAGCAGCACCTCGCCCTTGCCGCCGGACTGCGTCCGCACGCGCTCGGTGACGCGGGCCCGGGCCGCTTCGGGCAGCCGCTGGAACCAGGGCTGCGACTGAAGGAGCCGGGTGGAGGGGCGGGAGATGTCGTGGAACATGCCTGCAATTGTCCTTGGAGCCTGGGATCGGTATTGTGCCGCCGGCCCGGCCGCGCGCTGTCCTGCAAAGTCAATAGATTGGCCGCCACGGATAACGGCCCGGTGCGCCTCCCGCCCTAAAGTTTTCGGGCAGTACCTGAAGAACAGACCCCCAACCCTCAACGGAATGGAGACAACCCATGGCTTACCGCATCCTGCGCCGGCTTGCCGCCGGCCTTCTCGCCTCGCTCTGCCTTTTCATCGCCTGGCCCGCCGCCGCGGGCCAATGGACGTTCGACCTCTACGGCAACATCTGGGGCACCCGTGAATTCCAGACCTGGGTACCGACCAACTACCGCGCCGGCACGCCCGTGCCGGTGGTGCTGATGATCCATGGCTGCCTGAGCGACCCCAACAGCATGGCCGCCGTGAGCCGCTTCAACGAGCTGGCCGACCGCGAGAACTTCATCGTCGTCTATCCGCGGCAGAACGCAACGGCCAACCCGCAGCGCTGCTGGAACTTCATGTTCTCGTTCAACCAGTCGCGCGGCTCGGGCGAACCGTCGATCCTCATGGGCATCGTCAACAAGGTGAAGAGCCGCTACAGCGTCGACAACTCGCGCGTCTACGTCACCGGCATTTCCTCCGGAGGCGCCATGACCTCCATCATGGCGGCCTGCTATTCCGACGTGTTCGCCGCGGGGGCGGTGCATTCGGGCGGCATGTACAAGGGCGGCGTGGGCCTGGTGACATCGGCCGAATCATTGCTGCTGGGTAGCCCCTACGACCCCGATGTGCGGGGCCGCGACGCCTGGCAATGCTCGGGCTCGCCGCGCCGCCTGATGCCCATGCTGGTGTTCCACGGCACGGATGACATCGTGGTCAACCCGGTCAATGGCGAGCAGACCGTGCAGCAGTTCGTGCAGACCAACGACCTGGGCGACGACGGCCTGGACAACGACAGCGCGCGCTACGTGGCGTCCAGCATCAACAGCTATACCACCCCGGTGCCCGGCGGCCGGAACTACACCGTGGCCACCTACAAGAACAATGCCGGCGTGACCGTGGCCCAGAAATACACGGTGGAAGGCATGAACCACGCCTGGAGCGGTGGCCCCCCGCTGTGGCCCTTCAGCGACGAGCTGGGCCCGGACGCCACCGGCATCAGCTGGGCCTTCTTCAAGAATTACCAGCGGTGAAGACACGGCTTGTCGCGGCGACGCTGCTGCTGGGCGTGGGCGCTTGCGCCCTGCTTTACGGCTTCTTCGGCGATAGGGAACAGGCACCGGTGGCTGCCGGGCGTGCCGCCGGGGCCTGGCCCGTGGCGTTGCGGGCAGAGGCTGCGATCCCGTTCGCCGCAGGCGCCTGGCCGCAGGCCGCCGTGGCCTCTTCGCCAGATGCCCGCAGGGCAGCGGAGGCCGAGCGCAACACGATTTTCAGAACGGACGAGGCCGGCCGCCTGATCATCGACGAGGCCGTGGCGCAGCGGCTCGACACCCTGGTGGCGGGCCTGTCGGACCTGCGCGATCCGGCTGAGCTGGAGCGGGCGGAAGGCATCATGCGCGCGGGGCTGCCCGCGCCGCAGGCCGCCGAGGCGCTGCGCCTGCTGCACCAGTACCTCAGCTACAGCCAGGCCGAAGCGCAGTTGCTGTCGCAGCCGCGCCAGGCCGAAGACGTGGCGAGCGCACAGGACATGTTCGCCCGCCAGATGGCCTTGCGCCGAGCCCAGTTCGGCCCGGCGCTGGCACAGGCGCTGTTCGCAGACCAGGAGGCGCAGACGCGCGCCAGCCTCACTGCGCTGGCAACGTCCCGGTGACACCGGCGAGCTGGCGCCGGTACTGCCCGGGCGGCAGGCCGAACCAGCGCTTGCAGGCGCGAAAGAAGTTGCTCTGGTCGACGAAGCCCAGCAGGTCGGCCACCTCAGCCAGCGAGTAGCGGTCTTCGGCCAGGTACTTGCGGGCCAGCTCGCGGCGAGCCTCGTCCAGCAGCTGCTGGAATGACGTGCTCTCCGCCTGCAGCCGGCGCTGCAGCGTGCGGTCGGTCAGCGCCAGGCTGCCGGCCACGTCTTCGCGGCGCGGTTCGCCTTCGCGCAGCCGGCGGATGATCTCCTCGCTCACACGGTAGCTGGTGCGCGCATTGCCCAGGCCGCTCAGCCGTTCTTCGATCACCCGCTCGTGCAGCGCGAACATCGACGGATTGCGCGAGGGCAGGGGAGCCTCCAGGTCGTCGCCGTCCAGCAGCATGCGCGTGGCCGGCTGATTGAAGCGAACGGGGCATCCGAAGGCTGCGCGGTAGGGATGGGCGTCCACCGGGTCGGGGAAGATGAAGTCGGCCTCCAGCGCACGCACCTCGCGCCGCGTCAGCCAGAGGCACATGGTGAGCAGGGCGAGCAGGCCATACTCCTGCCGCTGCCGGGGCACGCGCCGCGTGTTGCCGACATGCCCGAGCACCAGCCAGCAGTGCCGCCGCTCGGGCACCACCTCGAACGTCGCGGCATCCGAGATCAGCGCCAGATAGCGCGCCAGGTTCTCCAGGCCCGTGCGCAGGTTGGGGGACGACAGCATGGCGTAGCCCACGAGGTCGAAGTTGACGTACCGGGCCGTGAGTTCCCGGCTCATGCCCAGGGCCGGGTTGCCCGACCAGGCCACGGCCAGTTCCCACAGCTCGGAGACCTGCTCGGCGCCGAAGCGCGCGTCGGGCTGGTCCAGCCGCTGCAGGTCGAGCTTCGCGGCCCGGAACAACCGGGGCAAGTCGATGCCCTGCGAGGCAAACATCTCGGCTACTCCCTTGACCCAGATCGATGAGCTTGTTCGTTCCATGTCGAATTTGTCTTCTGAAGTCACTGTTTTGGCCGCGTTGCGATAGCGGTCTTGCAGCGTCCGGTCCCTAGAATTTTTCTGTCGCGGCACACACCGCGCGCTCCGTGGATTCGAAGTGATTTCGCCGGTGCGCGCAAGTCGATATTTACCCGCAAGAGGAGACAGAGATGACGGTGAACAGCAGGCTTTGGCCGATGCTGGGCGTGAGCTTGGCAGCCTTGTTTTACGGATGCGGCGGTGGCACCACGCTGAGCGCTTCCCAGCCGGACACGGCCGCCCCGGAGGTGCCGCGCGATGCGCCGGAACTGCGCGCCACGGCCTATGGCCAGGTCCGTGGCAACAACGAGGCCGCCACGACGGGCACCTACTCGTGGAAGGGCGTTCCTTTCGCCCAACCCCCGGTCGGCGCGTTGCGCTGGAAGGCTCCGGTGGCGCCCGCGCCCTGGAGCGGAACGCTGGCCGCGCAGAAATTCGGCAACGCCTGCCTGCAGAACGGCCGCATCTACGGACCCGGCGCCAACAACACCTACGATGCCAGCATCGCGAGCACCCTGAACACGCCAGTGGGCAGCGAAGACTGCCTGACGCTGAACATCTGGCGTCCCGCCACCGCCACGGCGAAGCTGCCCGTGATCGTGTTCGCCTATGGCGGCAGCAACATCTCGGGTTACAGCGCCGACCCGGTGTACGACGGCGCCGCGCTGGCCAAGGCTGCCAATGCCGTGGTCGTCACCACCAATTACCGTGTGGGCGTGCTGGGCTTCATGAACCTGCCCCAGCTCAAGACCGGCGCCAGCGCGGCGGACGATTCGGGCAACTTCGCCTTGCTGGACATCATGCAGGCCCTGCAGTTCGTCAAGGGCAGCATCGCGGGATTCGGCGGCGATGCCGGCAACGTCACCTTGATGGGCCAGTCCGCCGGCGCCATCAACACCTGGGCGCTGATGGCCTCGCCGCTGGCCGCGGGCCTGTTCCACAAGGCCGTGCCGCTGAGCGGGGGCATTTCGCTGGCCAGCAACCTGGCGCCGGGCATGCTCCCAACGCTCAATCCGGCTTCGGCCTATCTGGCGCAAGGCAACGCCCTGCTGCTGAACCTGCTGGTGGCCGACGGCAAGGCGGCGGACCTGGCCGCGGCGCAGGTCTATGCTGGCACCCAGACACCCGCCCAGATCGCCGACTACCTGCGCGGCAAGGATGCGAAAGCCATTCTGGCGATGGTGCTGGCCAAGGGCCTGAGCACCTCGGGCCCGATTCCCGATGGAACGGTCCTGCCCGCGGACCCGATCGCGGCCATGGCTTCGGGTCACTACAACAAGGTGCCGGTGCTGGCGGGCAATACGGCCGACGAGGGCAAGCTGTTCGCGCCGTTCCTCACGCTGCTGGGCGGGGCGCCCGGCATCAAGGTCAGCGATGCCCTGCGCTTCGACCTGATGGCGGGCTTCAATCCCGATGCGCCCACCGGCCTGACCTCGGCCGACATCCTCGACGCCTCGTACCTGCCGGTCACCACGCCGGGCTCGGGCTACAACGCGAAGACGGCGCTGCTGGGCAACCTGTTCATGACGCCCAACCGGGACAACGTGCTGAACACGCTGGCGGGCCAGCAACCCAACGTCTGGTACTACCAGTTCAACTGGGCGCAGGAGCCTGCGCCCTGGAACGAGGTCTATGGCGCGGCGCATGCCTTCGACCTGCCGTTCCTGTTCGGCACGTTCGGGCCTTCGGTGTTCTCGAACGCGGTCAACAGCACGGCCAACAAGCCGGGGCGGCTGGCGCTGTCGGCCGCGATGATGGCCAGCCTCGGCGCCTTCGCGCGCAACGGCGACCCGAACCATGCCGCGCTGGGCACGCCGTGGCAGCCCTGGCCGCATAAGCTGTTCTTCGATGCGAGCCTGACGCAGGCCAGCATTTCCACGCAATAGGGGCGCAGCAGGCGCGGCCGATCTGTCGCCAAGACGACAGCTGTTGCACGCGGTTCACCCCGGCTCCAAACTCGCGCCCATCGCTGGAGACCGGGCCTTGTCCGACGGCCGGCGATGGAGACAACCATGAAAAAATATTCACGCTTTCTATCCTGCCTTTTCAGCCTGGCCATGGGCCTCGCCGCGCCTGCCGCGCTCAGCGCCGAGGCCGGCGTGACCGACAAGGAGATCGTGCTCGGCCAGTCGCTGGGTCTGACGGGCCCGCTGGCCGAGCTGGCGCCGGACATCACGCATGCCGCCCAGGCGTATTTCGACGCGGTCAATGCCGGGGGCGGCGTCAACGGCCGCAGGATCCGGACCGTGGTCCTGGACGACGGCTACCAGCCGGCCAACACGCTCAAGACGGTGCGCCAGCTGGTGGAGGACGAGCAGGTCTTCGCGCTCTACAGCATGACCGGCACGGCCAACGTGGCGGGCGTGCTGCCCATGCTGGCCGGCGAGAAGCCGCCGGTGCCGGTGTTCGCGCCGTTCACGGGCGCGGACGTGGTGCGCTACCCGGCCATGAACAACGTGTTCCACATCCGGGCGAGCTACGCCGACGAGCTCGAGAAGCTGGTCCAGCACCTGACGACCATCGGCGTCCAGCGCATCGGCGTGCTCTGGATCAACAACGGCATGGGCCAGGACGGCATGGCCGGCATCGAGAAAGCCATGCGCAAGCGGGCGATGAAGCCTTATGCCACGGCCTCGATCCAGCCCGACGGCTCCGACACCGAGAAGGCCGTTGCCGAGCTGCACGACAAGCGCCCCGAGGTCATCGTCATGATCACCACCGGCGTGCCCACGGTGAGCTTCATCAAGAGCTACAACAAGCTGCGCAAGGGCATGCGGTTCTACACACTGTCGGTGATGGGTACCCAGGCCACGCTGCGGGCCCTGGGCCCTGACGGCGTCGGCGTGGTGGTCACCTCGGTCGTGCCGTTTCCCTGGAGCCAGAGCAGCGTGCTGGCCAGGGAATACCGCGCCAGCATGCAGAAGGCCGGCTATGACAACTTGTCGTTCCTCGGCTTCGAGAGCTACATCAATGCCAAGGTGCTCGTCGAAGGGCTTCGGCGCGCAGGCCGGGACCTGACGCGGGCGAAGTTCATCAGCGCCCTGGAGGGCATGAGACAACTCAACCTGGGCGGCTTCGAAGTCGGCTTCAGCAGGGAGTCGCACCAGGGTTCGCGCTTCGTCGAACTGACCATCATCGGACCGGGCGAGAAATTCGCCAAGTAAGCCCGCGCCCTCGGTGCGCAAGCCCTAGGTGTAATCGCGGCTTTTCACGCCCCTTTCCAGCCACTACGATCAAAGGATCTGAAACCAATGCTTCCCAAGGAGTACCCATGCTGGGTTTGATGCAAAGCCAACCGCTGCTGATTTCATCGTTGCTCGAATTTGCCGAGCGGCATCATGGCGACGGTGAAATCGTCTCGCGCCGCGTCGAAGGCGATATCCATCGGTATACCTACAAGGATGTGGCCGCGCGCGCGCGCCGGGTCGCCAACGCGCTCGATGACCTGAAGCTCGCATTCAGCGACCGCGTGGCGACGCTGGCCTGGAACGGCTACCGCCATCTGGAGTTGTATTTCGGCGTCAGCGGCTCGGGCCGCGTGCTGCACACCATCAACCCGCGCCTGCACCCTGAGCAGATCGCCTGGATCGCCAACCACGCCGAAGACCAGGTGCTGTGCTTCGACATGACCTTCCTGTCGCTCATTCAGGCCGTGCATGCCAAGTGCGCCACGGTCAAGCACTGGATTGCGCTGTGCGATGCCGACAAGCTGCCGGCCGACAGCGGCATCCCCAATCTGACGAGCTATGAAGCCTGGATCGGCGCCCAGTCCAGCGACTATGCCTGGCCCGAGTTCGACGAGAACTCGGCCTCCAGCATGTGCTACACCAGCGGCACCACGGGCAACCCGAAGGCTGCTTTGTACAGCCACCGCTCCACCACGCTGCACGCCTATGCCGCCGCGCTGCCCGACGTGATGTGCCTGAGCGCGCGCGATTCGGTGCTGCCCGTGGTGCCCATGTTCCACGTCAACGCCTGGGGCCTGCCTTATTCGGCGGCGCTGACCGGCTGCAAGCTGGTGTTTCCCGGCCCGGCGCTGGACGGCAAGTCGGTGTACGACCTGATCGAAGCCGAGCAGGTGACCTTCGCTGCCGGCGTGCCCACCGTCTGGCAGATGCTGCTGACCCACATGAAGCCGGCCGGCCTGAAATTCTCCAGGCTCAATCGCACCGTGATCGGCGGCTCGGCCTGTCCGCCCGCCATGATTACCGCTTTCCAGGAAGACTATGGCGTGGAAGTGCTGCATGCCTGGGGCATGACCGAGATGAGCCCGCTGGGCACCTTGTGCACGCTGAAGAACAAGCACCTGGCGCTGCCCAAGGACGAGCAGATGAAAATCCGCCTGAAGCAGGGCCGTGCGATCTATGGCGTGGACATGAAGATCGTGGGCGAGGATGGCCAGGAGCTGCCGCGCGACGGCAAGACCTACGGCGACCTGCTGGTCAGGGGCCCCTGGATCGTGCGCGAATACTTCAAGGGCGAGGGCGGTGACCCGCTCGTCAAGGATGCCAACGGCCACGGCTGGTTCCCCACGGGCGACGTGGCCACCATCGATGCCGACGGCTACATGCAGATCACCGACCGCAGCAAGGACGTGATCAAGTCCGGCGGCGAATGGATCAGCTCGATCGACATCGAGAACATTGCCGTGGCCCACCCGGCCGTGGCGATGGCCGCATGCATCGGCGTGAAGCATCCCAAGTGGGACGAGCGGCCCATCATCGCCGTGGTCAAGCGGCCAGGGGCCGAGGTGACACGCGAGGAACTTCTCAAGTTCTACGAAGGCAAGACCGCCAAATGGCAGATCCCCGACGACGTGGTTTTCGTCGATGCCATTCCCCTGGGCGCCACCGGCAAGATCCTCAAGACCCGGCTGCGCGAACAACTTAAGGACTACAAACTGCCGCAGCTGTAGGCATTGCCTGACGCACGTGAGTTTTGCCCTACCGCTAACAGTCGCACAGGCGATAGTTGGTAGGGGCAATCCCTGACGTTGCACTGCACAAAAACTTGTACGCTGCGCCTGTTCAGAACCCCCTGGAGACAACCCATGAAATTCACTCTCAAACTCGCCGCCACCTGTGCCCTCATGGCATGCACGGGCATGGCATTTGCCCAGAAGGGCGAGACCGTCAAGATCGGCTGGCTCGACCCGCTGTCGGGCCTGATGGCCGCTGTCGGCACCAACCAGCTCAAGAGCTTCCAGTTCCTGGCCGAAGAGTTCAACAAGAAGAACGCGGCGGGCGTGAAGTACGAAATCATCGGCATCGACAACAAGCTGTCACCCCAGGAAACCACCACGGCGCTTCGTTCGGCCATGGACCAGGGCGCGCGCTACATCGTGCAGGGCAACGGCTCCGGCGCGGCGCAGGCCATCATCGACGCGATCGACAAGAACAACTCGCGCAACCCCGGCAAGGAGGTCATGTACATGAACTACGCCGCGGTGGACCCTGACTTCACCAACAGCAAGTGCAACTACTGGCACTTCCGCTTCGACGCCGACACCTCGATGAAGATGGAAGCCCTCACGACCTTCATGAAGGATGAGAAGGACATCAAGAAGGTCTACCTGATCGGCCAGAACTACTCGCACGGCATGCAGGTCGCCAAGTACGCGAAGGCCAATCTTGCCGCCAAGCGTCCCGACATCCAGATCGTCGGCGAAGACCTGCATCCGCTGGCCCAGGTGCGCGACTTCGCGCCCTACATTGCCAAGATCAAGGCCTCGGGTGCCGACAGCGTGATCACCGGCAACTGGGGTTCCGACCTCACGCTGCTGATCAAGGCCGCCAACGACGCGGGCCTCAACGTCAAGTTCTACACCTACTACGGCACGGTCAGCGGTACGCCGACCGCCATGGGCGCCGCCTCTGCCGGCCGCGTGTACCAGGTCGGCTACGGCCACTACAACATGGGCGGCGAGATCGAGCGCCTGGGCAAGGCTTTCAAGGCCAAGTTCAACGAAGACCTCTACACGCAGGACATCTACACCGTGTTCGCGATGCTCAGCGAAGCGATGGCGCGCGCCAAGTCCACCGACCCGGTCAAGGTCGCGGCGGTCATGGAAGGCATGAAGATGAAGAGCTACAACGGTGAAGTCGAGATGCGCAAGACCGACCACCAGCTGCAGCAGGGCCTGTACATCGCACGCTGGGAGAAGGCCGGCGGCAAGAATCCGCTGGATGCCGAAAGCACCGGCTACACCTTCGTGCCCGTCAAGTACTATGAGCCCTACGTGGCCAGCACGCCGACGTCCTGCCAGATGAAGCGTCCCTGATCCGACGATTTCCGCGGGCCAGTCCGGCCCGCGGGCGCCAGGCCCGACCGAACTCGGGCCTTTCTTTTGCCTGGAGCCCAGTCCCTCATGAATCCGGAGTTTTTTGCGATCTCGATGCTCAACGGCGTGAGCTACGGCCTGCTGCTGTTCATGCTGAGTTCGGGCCTCACACTCATCTTCAGCATGATGGGGGTGCTCAATTTCGCGCACACGAGCTTCTACATGCTGGGCGCCTATTTCGCCTACACGCTGTCGGGCAGCATCGGCTTCTGGCCGGCACTGGTCATTGCACCGCTGCTGGTTGGCGCGCTGGGCGCCCTGTTCGAGCGCTACAGCCTGCGGCGCGTGCACAAGTTCGGCCATGTGCCCGAGCTGCTGGTCACGTTCGGGCTGTCCTACCTGATCCTCGAGCTGGTGCAATTGGTCTGGGGCCGCTCGACCGTGCCGTATCAGCTGCCTTCCCAGTTGCAGGGGCCGCTGTTCACGCTGTATGGCACCCAGTTCCCCAAATCGCGCTCGTTCATCATGCTCGTCGCGATGCTGATGCTGCTGTCGGTCTGGCTGCTGCTCACGCGCACGCGCATCGGCCTGGTGATCCAGGCGGCGCTCAAGAACCCCGAGATGGTCGAGGCCCTGGGCCACAACGTGCCGCGCGTCTTCATGCTCGTGTTCGGCGGCGGCTGCGCGCTGGCGGGCCTGGCCGGCGTGATCGGCGGCAACACCTACGTGACCGAACCGGCCATGGCCAGTTCGGTCGGCTCCATCATCTTCGTGGTGGTGGTGGTCGGCGGCATGGGTTCGCTGGCCGGCGCCTTCCTCGCCTCGCTGCTGATCGGGGTGGTCCAGACCTTCGCCATCGCCATCGACTACTCCTTCGTCAACCTGTTCGCGTCATTCGGCGTCAGCGTCAACGACCAGAGCTTCGGCTGGCCGGTCTGGCGCCTGTCGGTCTCGCAGGTGGCGCCCATCCTTCCGTACCTGTTCCTGGTGCTGATCCTCATTTTCCGGCCCAAGGGCCTGCTCGGCACGCGGGAAGACTGACACCATGAGCACCTCCACTCCGGCGTACTACCGCTTCAAGCCGCTCAACATCGGCCGCGCCATCATCTGGACCGCGTTCGCGCTGGCGCTGATCCTGGCGCCCCATGTCTTTCGCAGCAGCCTGGCGCTGACCATGCTGTCGCAGATCGGCTATGTCATCATCATCTGCCTGTCCTACAACATGCTGCTCGGGCAGGGCGGCATGCTGAGCTTCGGCCACGCGGTGTACACGGGCCTGGGCTCGTTCATCGCCATCCATGCCATCAACCTGGCGTCCGCCGGCCGAGTGCCGATCCCTCTGTCGCTGATTCCCATCTGCGGCGGCCTGGCCGGCATGTTCTTCGCGGCGCTGCTGGGCTTCGTGACCACCAAGAAGTCGGGCACCACCTTTGCCATGATCACCCTGGGCATCGGTGAACTGGTGGCCTCCATGGCCTTCATGTTCCCCGAGTTCTTTGGCGGGGAGGGCGGCGTCAGCGGCAACCGCGTGTACGGGCAGTCCTTCCTGGGCATCACCTTCGGGCCGCAGATGCAGGTGTACTACCTGTGCGCCGCGTACTGCTTCATCTGCACCGCGCTGATGTTTGCCTTCACCGGCACGCCGCTCGGGCGCATCCTGAACGCGGTGCGCGACAACCCCGAGCGCGTGGAGTTCATCGGCTACAACACCCAGCGCGTGCGCTACTTCGCCTTCATCATCGCGGGTTTCTTCGCGGGCATCGGGGGCGGGCTGGCGGCCATCAACTTCGAGATCGTCACCGCCATCGACAGCGTCAGCCCGATCCGCTCGGGCGGCTACCTGCTGTTCACCTTCCTGGGCGGCGCCACCTTCTTTTTCGGCCCCATCATCGGCGCCGTGCTGCTGGTGCTGGCCTCGGTGCTGCTGTCGGAGATGAGCAAGGCCTGGCTGC
Organism: Variovorax terrae; assembly: GCF_022809125.1. NCBI lineage: Bacteria > Pseudomonadati > Pseudomonadota > Betaproteobacteria > Burkholderiales > Comamonadaceae > Variovorax > Variovorax terrae. The sequence goes on from NZ_JALGBI010000001.1 coordinate 1,822,536, forward strand.
TCTACCTGGGCCTGGTGTTCCTGTTCATGGTGATGTACGCGCCCGGCGGCGTCGCCAGCCTGATCATGATGAACCTGCGCGTGGCGCGTTTCGGCCGGTGGCGCCCGCTGTGGCCGTCCTACCTCGGCCTGCTGGCAACCGGCCTGATTGCGCTGGCCGGCGCGGCCATGCTGATCGAGATGGCCTATCACCGGCAGCTCAATGCCGCGCTTGGCCCCAACGTGCCCCTGGCGGGCCTGATGCTCGACACGCAGAACCCGTTGACCTGGGCCGCCGCCGTGGCGCTGCTGGCCGTGGGCCTGGGCCTGCTCGAAATCGTGCGCCGGCGTTTCGCCACGCGCTGGGGCCAGATACAGGAAGACATCGAGCGCGACATCAAGCGCAAGGAGCTGGCGGCATGAGCGGCACCCCCAACGCGCTGGAGCTACGCGACCTGCGCAAGAGTTTCGGCAAGACGGAAATCATCCGCGGCGTCAACCTCAAGGTGGCGCCCGGCGAGCGCGTGGCCATTATCGGCCCCAACGGCGCGGGCAAATCCACACTGTTCAACCTGATCAGCGGACGCTTCGCCCCCACCAGCGGCGAGGTCGTCCTGCACGGGAATCGCATCGACGGCAAGGCGCCCTACGAGATCAACCGGGCCGGGTTGTCGCGCAGCTTCCAGATCACCAACATCTTCCCCAAGCTCAGCGTGTTCGAGAATCTGCGCTGCGGCGTGCTGTGGAGCCTGGGCTACCGCTACACCTTCCTGCGCTTCCTGTCGGGCCTGGATGACGCCAATGAGCGCGCCGAAACCCTGCTGAAGATGATCAAGCTCGAAAAGAAGCGCGACGTGCTGGCCACCAACCTGACCTACGCGGAACAGCGGGCGCTGGAAATCGGCATCACCATCGCGGGCGGCGCCAGCGTGATCCTGCTCGACGAGCCCACGGCCGGCATGAGCCGCAGCGAAACCAGCCGCTTCATCAGCCTCATCAAGGAGGTGACGCAAGGCAAGACCCTGCTCACGGTGGAGCATGACATGGGCGTGGTGTTCGGCCTGGCCGACAAGATCGCCGTGGTGGTCTATGGCGAGGTGATCGCCTTCGACACGCCGGAGGCCGTGCGCGCCAACCAGCGCGTGCAGGAAGCGTATTTGGGTTCGCACGTGGCGGACGCGCAGGCGCAGGGACACTGAACATGCTGGAAATCGACAACCTTCACGCCTACTACGGCAAGAGCCACGTGCTGCACGGCGTGCAATTCGGCGTGGGCGCAGGCGAGATCGTCGCGCTGCTGGGCCGCAACGGTTCGGGCCGCTCGACCACCGCCAAGGCCATCATGGGCATGGTGCAGTGCACGGGCCAGGTGCAGTGGAAGGGCCAGCCGCTCGTGGGCCGCAAGCCCTACGAGATTGCCCACCTGGGCCTGGGCTACGTCCCGGAAAACCGCGACATCTTCTCGCAGCTGACCGTCCACCAGAACCTGCTGCTGGGCCAGAAGGGCTCGGGCAAGGGCAGCCGCTGGTCCTTCGACGACATGTATGGCATGTTTCCCCGCCTCAAGGAGCGCCAGCATGTCGAGGCCGGCGTGCTGTCCGGCGGCGAGCAGCAGATGCTCACGCTGTGCCGCACCCTGATGGGCGACCCCGATCTCATCATCATCGACGAACCCACCGAAGGCCTGGCGCCGAAGATCGTCGAGCTGGTCGCCGGCTACCTCAAGACCCTCAAGGAACGCGGCATCTCGGTGCTGCTGATCGAGCAGAAGCTCACCATCGCGATGCAGATCTCCGACCGCGCGCTGGTCATGGGGCATGGCAGCATCGTGTTCCAGGGCACGCCCGCCACCCTGCGCGCCGACGCCTACGTCCGCAAGGAGTGGCTCGAAGTGTAAAAACCGTGAGAGGGATTGTCCCAATCGAGACAACCCCTCATTGCGGTGCAACATAAACCTTCTACAATCAAAAATAGAACGACCGTTCTTTTTCCATTCACTGAGGAACACCAGCATGACGGCTGAATACAAAGTCCACGGCGACGTGGCCGTGATCACCCTGAACAACCCGCCCGTCAACGGTCTGGGCCTGGCCACGCGCCAGGGCATCACCGACGGCCTGGCCAAGGCCAATGCGGATGCAGCGGTCAAGTCCATCGTCATCACGGGCGCCGGCAAGGCGTTCTCGGGTGGGGCGGACATCAAGGAGTTCGGCACGCCGAAGGCGCTGCACGAGCCCAACCTGCTGAGCGTGATCCTGACGGTCGAGAACTCATCCAAGCCGGTGGTCGCGGCCGTGCATTCGGTCTGTATGGGCGGCGGCCTGGAACTGGCGCTGGGCTGCCACTACCGCATCGCCGCACCCGGCGCCAACGTGGCGCTGCCCGAGGTCAAGCTCGGCCTGATTCCCGGAGCCGGCGGCACGCAGCGCCTGCCGCGTGCGCTCGGTGTGGAAACCGCGCTGAACATGATCGTCAGCGGCGAGCCGGTCAAGAGCGAATTGCTGGCCCAGCAGCCGGGCCAGAAGCTGTTCGACAAGATGGCCGCGTCACTGGAATCCCTGGCCGAGGAGGCCCTGGCTTTCGCCCGCTCGGTGGCCGATGCCCGCCCGCTGCCGCTGGTGCGCAACCTGCCGTGCAAGCACCCGCAGGGCGATGCCTACTTCCAGTTCGCACGCAACATGGTCAAGGGCATGACCAGGAACTTCCCGGCGCCGGCCAAGTGCGTGGACGCCGTCGAAGCCGCAACGAAGAAGAGGTTCGACGAAGGCATGGCCTTCGAGCGCGAGATCTTCATCAACCTGATGTGGACCCCCGAGAGCCGCGCGCTGCGCCACATCTTCGCGGCCGAGCGCGCCGCCTCCAAGATTCCGGACGTTCCGGAAGACACGCCGCAGCGCGCCATCAAGTCGGTGGCCGTGATCGGCGCCGGCACCATGGGCGGCGGCATCTCGATGAATTTCCTGAACGCCGGCATTCCCGTGAAGATCCTCGAGATGAAGCAGGAAGCGCTGGACCGCGGCCTGGCCACGATCCGCAAAAACTACGAGTCGCAGGTCAAGAAGGGCAAACTCAAGCAGGACAAGTACGAGCAGCGCATGAGCCTGCTGTCCACCACGCTGAGCTATGACGACCTCAAGGACGCCGACATGGTGATCGAGGCCGTGTTCGAGGAAATGGGCGTCAAGGAAAAGGTGTTCAAGGAACTCGACCGGGTGATGAAGCCTGGCGCCATCCTGGCGTCCAACACCTCCACGCTGGATGTCAACCAGATTGCATCCTTCACCCAGCGTCCGCAGGACGTGATCGGCACCCATTTCTTCAGCCCGGCCAACGTGATGAAGCTGCTGGAAGTGGTGCGCGGCGCCAAGACGGCCAAGGACGTGCTGGCCACCGTGATGGCCCTGGGCAAGAAAATCAAGAAGACGGCCGTGGTGTCGGGCGTTTGCGACGGCTTCATCGGCAACCGCATGATCGAGCAGTACAGCCGCCAGGCCGGCTTCCTGCTCGATGAGGGCGCCACGCCGGCCCAGGTGGACAAGGCCATCGAGAAATTCGGCTTCGCCATGGGCCCGTTCCGCATGGGCGACCTCGCCGGCAACGACATCGGCTGGGCCATCCGCAAGCGCCGCTCGCAGGAAAAGCCCGACATGAAGTACAGCCGCACCGCCGACAAGCTGTGCGAGCTGGGCCGCTTCGGCCAGAAGACCGGCGCCGGCTGGTACGACTACCAGGCCGGCAAGCGCGATGCGATCCCCTCGGCACTCGTCAATCAGATGATTGAGGACCATCGCAAGGAGCTGGGCATCACGCCGCGCAAGATTTCCGACGAGGAGATCGTCCAGCGCCTGGTCTACTCGCTGGTCAACGAGGCAGCGCACATCCTGGAGGAGGGCATTGCCTCGCGCGCCAGCGACATCGACATGGTCTACCTCACGGGCTACGGCTTCCCGATCTACCGCGGCGGCCCGATGCTCTACGCCGATCAGGTGGGCCTGTTCAACGTAGTGCAGAGCATGAACCGCTTTGCCCGCAACCCGCTGGACGACGCCAAGTTCTGGGAGCCCGCGCCGCTGCTGGCCAAGCTGGCCGCCGAAGGCAAGACCTTCAACTGAGCACAACGGGGCAGTCGCGAATGATCAAGCGCATTTTCCTGGCGCTCGTGGGTGTCATCGTGCTGCTGGCCGCGGCAGTGGGCTTGAAAACGGCCATGACGCCTTCGCGCCAGTTGGCCATCCGGCCCGTCACGCCGGTGGCCGTTGACGAGGCCGCCGCCGCCAGCCGGCTGGCGGCGGCGGTGCGCTTGCGCACCATCTCCGACAAGGACGACGCCAAGGCCAACGACGCCGAGTTCAAGAAGCTGCACGCGCACATCGAGCAGAGCTTCCCGAAGGTGGCCGCTACGCTCAAGCGCGAGGTCATCGGCCAGAACAGCCTGCTCTACACGTGGCAGGGCACCGACCCGGCCGCCAAGCCGATTGCGCTCATGGCGCACCAGGATGTGGTGCCCATTGCTTCTGGCACCGAGAAGATGTGGAAGGCCGAGCCCTTCGGCGGCGAAATCAAGGACGGTTTCGTCTGGGGCCGCGGCGCGTGGGACAACAAGGGCAACCTGTTCTCCCAACTCGAAGCCATCGAGATGCTGATCGGCTCGGGCTTCAAGCCGCGCCAGACGGTCTACCTCATCATGGGCGACGACGAAGAGGTGCTGGGCGTGCGCGGTGCCAAGGTTATGGCCGCACTCCTCAAATCGCGCGGCGTCAAGCTCGACTGGATCATCGATGAAGGCCTGCTCGTTACCGAGGGCATCCTCAAGGGCCTGGATCCCAACGCCGCCCTGATCGGCGTTGCCGAAAAAGGCTATGGCACCTATGTGCTGAGCCTGGACACCACGCCCGGCCATTCCTCCATGCCGGGCAAGAGTTCGGCCATCGGCATGCTGAGCGTGGCGCTGGCCAACCTCGAAAACAAGCAGATGCCGGCGGCCATTCGCGGCGTGGCAGGTGAGATGTTCGATGCCATCGCGCCTGAGATGAATGGCCTGAACCGTGTCGTGCTGTCCAACCTCTGGCTGTTCCGGCCGCTGGTGCAGAAACAGCTCGAGAACGCACCCTCCACCAATGCCATGCTGCGCACCACCACGGCGCTCACCATCGTGAATGCCGGCAACAAGGACAACGTATTGCCCGGGCACGCGGAAGCCGTCGTCAACTTCCGCCTGCTGCCGGGCGACACGCTGGCGGCGGTGGGGGACCATGTGAAACAGGCGGTGGCCAACGACGCCATCACGATCACGCAGTACCCCGGCAACGCCGAAGCGTCGCCGGTGGCCCCCACCACGTCAGAGGGCTATCAGGCCATCAACCGTACCATCCGCGAAACCTTCGCCAACACCATCGTGGCACCGGGCCTCATGGTAGCGGCCACCGACTCGCGCTATTTCAGCGAGGTCAGTGACAACATCTACAAGTTCTCGCCGGTGCGCGCCACCAATGAAGACCTGCCGCGTTTCCACGGCACCAACGAACGCATTTCGGTGAAGAACTACGCCGAGATGATTCGCTTCTACCACCAGCTTCTGCAAAACGCCTCCAGAAAGGATCCGTCATGACCAACGCCGTCATCGTCTCCACCGCCCGCACCCCGCTCGCCAAGAGCTGGAAGGGCGCATTCAACATGACCCACGGCGCCACGCTCGGCGGCCATGCCGTCAAGCACGCCATCCAGCGCGCGGGCATCGACCCGGCCGAGGTGGACGACGTCATCATGGGTTGCGCCAACCCCGAAGGCGCCACCGGCGCCAACATCGCGCGCCAGATCGCGCTCATGGCCGATTGCCCCGTCACCACCTCGGGCGTCACGGTCAACCGCTTCTGCTCGTCGGGCCTGCAGACCATCGCCATGGCGGCCCAGCGCGTGATCGCGGGCGAAGCCGGCATCTTCGTCGCAGGCGGCGTGGAAAGCATCTCCTGCGTACAGCAGGAAATGAACACGCATATGCTGAGGGACCTGGTGCTGGAGAAGATGAAGCCCGAGATCTACTGGAACATGCTGCAGACGGCCGAGCAGGTGGCCAAGCGCTACAGCATCAGCCGCGATGCCATGGACGAGTACGGCGCCGCCAGCCAGCAGAAGGCCACGGCCGCGCTGGAAGCGGGCCTGTTCAAGGACGAGATCGCCCCCATCACCGTGCTGGCCGGCGTGGCCGATCCCGTGATGGGCCTGCGCACCAAGGAAGTGACCGTCAGCAACGACGAAGGCATCCGCCCCGGCACGACCAAGGAAGGCATCAGCGGCATCAAGCCGGCCATCCCGGGCGGCGTGATCTCCGCGGGCAATGCCAGCCAGTTCTCCGACGGCGGCGGCGCCGTGGTGGTGATGAACGAAGACGTGGCGCAGCGCAAGGGCCTCAAGCCCCTGGGCCGCTTCCTCGGCTTCGCCGTGGCCGGCTGCGAACCCGATGAAATGGGCATCGGCCCGGTCTTCGCGATCCCCAAGGTCCTCAAGAAGCTCGGCCTCACGGTCAACGACATCGACCTGTGGGAACTGAACGAAGCCTTTGCCGTGCAGGTGATCTACTGCCGCGACAAGCTCGGCATCCCCGGTGACCGCCTGAACGTCAACGGCGGTGCCATCGCGGTGGGCCACCCCTATGGCGTGAGCGGCCAGCGCCTCACGGGCCACGCGCTGATCGAGGGCAAGCGCCGCGGCGCCAAGAAGGTCGTGGTCACGATGTGCATCGGCGGCGGCATGGGTGCTGCGGGTGTGTTTGAGGTGCTGTGAGCTAAGTCTTGTGAGCTTAGCGTGAGCGATATCGTCTGGAAGTCAGGATGGTTTGTTGCACACGCTTGGATTGCGGATCAAGCCGAATATTTTTTAGAGAGTGCTGAAGACGCGTCGCGGCCAGAAGGACTGAAGAGTAACGCCGCTGCCGCGTTAGTCTTTGGAGGTTTTTGCTTAGAAGCCTTTGCAAACTCCGCTGGGCGCGTTTGGATACCACATTGGGATTTTCTTGAACGCAAGCTATCTCCAAAAGAGAAGTGCCAGCTCATTGGCACTGCACTGGGGCTGCAAACGGATTTCGGCAAGGCGCCATTTCAATGCGTTCCAATGCTTTTTGAGTTCAGGAATTGGCTCGCGCACGGCAAAGACGAACGCGTGCGAGAAGAGATCAAGGTGGATGCGGAGCGGGCAGTCTACGTTCACTGGGGGGCTCCTCAGCATAAGCAGCAAATGTTGCTCGAGCCTTCCTTGGTTCGTAAGCATTTAACGCAGGCAGATGAGTTGATCGAATTGATTGAGAAAAAGTCACGTCGAAGAAAGCGGGACATTCCAATGCATACCACTTGGATGGTTGGAACCAAAAACAAAGCGAAAAAACGATGAAGCTTCGCTGCACCCTCGACTTCCTGCTCTACGACTGGCTCGACGCCCAGGCGCTGAACCAGCGCGAGCGCTTCGCCGACCATTCGCGCGAAACCTTCGACGCGGTGCTCGACACCTGTGAGCGCATCGCGCGCGAGAAGTACGCACCGTTCAACCGCACCGTGGACACCGAGGAGCCGCGCTTCGACGGCGAGAAGGTGATCCTGCCGAAGGCCACGCACGAGGCCCATGCCGCCTTCGCGGCCTCGGGCATGCTGAGCGCCGCGCAGGACTACGAGATCGGCGGCATGCAGCTGCCCTACACGGTGCAGGCGGCGGCCAACAGCTTCTTCGCCATGGCCTCGGTCAGCATCGGCTCGGGCATGCTCACCAGCGGCAACGCCAACCTGCTGATGGTGCACGGCACGCCGATGCAGCAGGAGGTCTTTGCGAAGAACGAGTTTTCCGGCCGCTGGTCGGGCACCATGTGCCTGTCGGAACCGCAGGCCGGCTCGTCCCTGAGCGACGTGGCCACGCGCGCCGTGCCGGACGGCGACGACTTTCAGAACGACCCGCTGGGTCCGCGCTACCGCTTGACCGGCAACAAGATGTGGATCTCGGCCGGCGACCATGAGCTGACCGAGAACATCGTGCACATCGTGCTGGCCAAGATCCCCGATGCCGATGGCAGGCTGATCCCGGGCACACGCGGCATCTCGCTGTTCATCGTGCCCAAGCGGATGGTGAACACCCAGGGCGAACTGACTGGTGAGCGCAACGACGTGGCACTCGCGGGCCTGAACCACAAGCTGGGCTGGCGCGGCACCACCAACACGTTGCTCAATTTCGGCGAAGGCAAGTACCCGGTAGGAGGCAAGGCTGGCGCGGTGGGCTACCTCGTGGGTGAGCCCGGCAAGGGCCTGCACTGCATGTTCCACATGATGAACGAGGCACGCATCGGCGTTGGCACGGCGGCCACCATGCTGGGCATGGCCGGCTACTACGCCAGCCTCGACTATGCGAAGAACCGGCCACAGGGCCGGCCCGTCGGCGTGGGCGGCAAGGACGCCTCGCAGCCGCAGATCCGCATCATCGAGCATGCCGACGTCAAGCGCATGCTGCTGGCGCAGAAGTCGTACTGCGAGGGCGCGCTGGCACTGGAGCTGTATTGCGCCCGGCTGGTGGACGAACAGAAGACCGGCGAGGCCCAGGCCGTCGATGACGCCCGGCTGCTGCTGGAGGTGCTGACGCCCATCGCCAAGAGCTGGCCCAGCGAGTGGTGCCTCGAGGCCAATTCGCTGGCGATTCAGATCCACGGCGGCTATGGCTATACGCGCGACTTCCCGGTGGAGCAGTACTGGCGCGACAACCGCCTGAACATGATCCACGAGGGCACGCACGGCATCCAGGCCACTGACCTGCTGGGCCGCAAGGTGCTGATGGAAAACGGCCGGGGCCTGCAATTGCTGGCCGGCCGCATCAATGCCACCATCGAGCGCGCCATCCAGGTGCCGGCGCTGGCCGTGCATGCCAATGCGCTGGGCCAGGCGTTGCAGCAGGTCGGCGCGGCCACCAAGGCCGCCTGGGCCACCGGCAACCCGGCCGATGCGCTGGCCAATGCCGTGCCTTACATGCAGGCCTTTGGCCACACCGTGCTGGCCTGGATCTGGCTGGACGTGGTGCTGGCCACCCAGCGCACAGGCGCTGCGGAATCAGCCGCATTCCGCGCCGGTAAACTGGGCGCCATGACGTACTTCTACCGCTACGAACTTCCAAAGATCGGGGCCTGGCTCAAGGTCGTCGAAACCCGCGACCTGACCTGCGCCGAACTGCCGGAAGAGGCGTTCTGATGGCCTCGCCCCGCGCGCTGGCCCGGCTGCAGAAGCTGATCTGGATCCTGATCTACGGCGGCCTGCTCGCTGCCGTGCTCGGCCTGGCGACCGAACGCGAGGACGACGCGCTCGGCTGGTCGCTGGTCGTGGCGGGCAGCGTGGTGGCGGCCGCAGGCTTCACGCTGATCTGGGTGCGCTCCAGGCTCCGGGAAGACGCCTGAGCCAGCGCGAATATCGCGCCCGGGACAGGCAGACGGCCGGCAGGCATCGCACAATCGACGCATCGAATGCCCGAAGGAGATTTCCAATGACCCGCACCATCCAGCAACTCTTCAACCTCGAAGGCAAGACCGCCCTCGTCACCGGCGGCTCGCGCGGCCTGGGCCTGCAACTGGCCCAGGCGCTCGGCGAGGCCGGCGCGAAGATCATGCTGAGCTCGCGCAAGGCCGAAGACCTGGAAGAGGCCGCCGCCGTGCTGCAGAAGGCCGGCATCGACGCCCGCTGGATCGCCGCCGACTGCGCCAAGGAAGAGGACATCCGCCGCCTGGCCGATGAAACCCTGCAGCGCATGGGCGATGTGGACATCCTCATCAACAATGCCGGCGCCGCCTGGGGCGCGCCTGCCGAAGACCACCCGGTCGAGGCCTGGGACAAGGTGATGAACCTCAATGTGCGCGGCTATTTCATCCTGAGCCAGCACATTGCCAAGAAGAGCATGATCGCCCGCCAGAGCGGCAGCATCATCAACGTGGCCTCGATCGCCGGCCTGGGCGGAAACCCTGCCGGGATGAACACCATTGCCTACAACACCTCCAAGGGCGCGGTGATCAATTTCACGCGCACCCTGGGCGCCGAATGGGGCCGCTACAACATCCGCGTCAATGCCATCTGCCCGGGTTTCTTCCCGAGCAAGATGACGGTGGGCACGCTCAAGGCCATGGGCGAGGAAACGCTGGCCGCACACGCGCCACTGCGCCGTCTGGGTGACGACGAGGATCTGAAGGGCCTGTGCGTGCTTTACGCTTCGGACGCCGGTAAGCACATCACCGGCCAGTGGCTGGCGGTGGACGGCGGCGTGAGCATCGTCACCGGCGGCTGAAAGGGCGGGCGCTTGGATTACCCGTCCCACATCCCGTTCGTCCACGCCCAGGGCATCGAACTGGTTGCCTCGGCCGACGGGCAGTCCGAGCTGCGCCTGAAAGTGCGGCCCGACCAGGAAAACCATTTGCATCTGGCGCACGGCGGGGTCATCATGACACTGCTGGACGTGGCCATGGCGCAGGCCGCGCGCAGCAGCAACGGCGGCGCCTCGGTCATCACCATCGAAATGAAGACCACGTTCTTTCAACCTTCGCTCGGCGTGCTCACCGCGCGCGGCACGCTGCTGCACAGGACCGGCCGCATGGCCTTTGCCGAGGCCACGGTGTTCGACGCCGAGGGCAGGCGCTGTGCCCAGGCCAGCGGTACCTTCCGCTACGTGAGCGCCACACCCAAGACTTCAGGAGATTGACATGCCTCTCAACCAACAGATCGTTCTCGACAACCGCCCGCAGGGCGAAGCCACCACCGGCAACTTCAAGCTCGTCTCGCGCGACACGCCGCCGCTTGAGGACGGCCAGGTGCTGGTGCGCCACCACTACCTGAGCCTGGACCCCTACATGCGCGGCCGCATGAACGACGGCAAGAGCTACGCGCAGCCGCAGCCGCTGGGCGAGGTGATGATCGGCGGCACGGTGGGCGAGGTGGTGGAAAGCCGTTCGCCCAAATACGCCGCCGGCGACAAGGTGGTCGGCATGGGCGGCTGGCAGGAGTACAGCGTGGTCAGCGCCGACCAGCCCGGCGCCCTGCGCAAGGTGGACACCACCCATGTGCCGCTGAGCCACTACCTGGGCGCCGTCGGCATGCCCGGCGTGACCGCCTGGTACGGCCTGGTAAAAATCATCGAACCCCAAGCCGGCCAGACCGTGGTGGTCAGTGCCGCCACCGGCGCCGTGGGCAGCGCCTACGGCGCGCTGGCCAAGGCACGGGGCCTGCGCGCGGTGGGCATTGCCGGTGGCCCGGACAAATGCAAGTACGCCGTCGATGAACTGGGCTTTGACGCCTGTGTTGATTACAAGCTGCATCAGGACGCCGGCTCGCTGGCCAAGGCGCTGCGCGAGGCCTGCCCCAAGGGCATCGACGGCTACTTTGAAAACGTGGGCGGCATGGTGCTCGACGCCGTGCTGGCCAACATGAACGCGCATGGCCGCATCGCGGTGTGCGGCATGATCGCCGGCTACGACGGCAGGCCGATGCCGCTGGCCTACCCGGCGCTGATCCTGGTCAACCGCCTCAAGGTGCAGGGCTTCATCGTGGGTGAACACATGGAAGTCTGGCCCGAGGCGCTCAAGGAACTGGGCACGCTGGTCGCCACGGGCAAGCTGCGCCCGCGAGAATCCATCGCCCAGGGCATCGCATCAGCGCCTGAAGCCTTTCTCGGCCTGCTCAAGGGCAAGAACTTCGGCAAGCAACTCGTCAAGCTGATCTGAACTCTGGCGCGGGGGCCCCATGGACATCACCCATGACGTCTTCAACCAGCCCGAGCCGCTGGTCGACTACAACCTGTTCGATGGCAATCGGCCATTGCGCGATGCGCTGAAGTTCAACGCGCCGCAGCTGGCCACGGCGGAGCTGGCCGCGCTCGGCGCGCGGCTCGGCAGTGCCGAGATGCAGGCCCACGCGCGGCTGGCCAATATCCACACGCCCGAGCTGCACAGCCATGACCGCTTTGGCCGGCGCATCGACCGGGTGGAATTCCACCCGAGCTACCACGCGCTGATGACGGCCGCCACCGGCGCCGGCCTGCACGGCACGCCCTGGGCCGACCCCGCGGTCTCGCCCCATGTGCGGCGCGCCGCCGGCTTCATGCTGTTCACCGAACTCGAGCCTTCCATCCTGTGCCCGATCTCGATGAGCTACGCGGTCACGCCCGCGCTGCGCAGCAATGCGGCCATCTACGCCGACTGGGGCCCGGGCCTGGCCAGCCGCGCCTATGATCCGGCGCTGAAAATCTGGCGCGACAAGCCCGGCCTGACCATGGGCATGGGCATGACGGAGAAGCAGGGCGGCTCCGACGTGCGGGCCAACACCACCCAGGCCGCGGCCGATGGCAGCGATGCCTGGGGCCAACGCTACCGGCTGACCGGCCACAAGTGGTTCTTCTCGGCGCCGATGTGCGATGCCTTCCTGGTGCTGGCCCAGGCGCCGGGCGGCCTGAGCTGCTTCTTCCTGCCGCGCGTGCTGCCCGACGGCTCGCTCAACGCCATCCGCATCCAGCGCCTCAAGGACAAGCTCGGCAACAAGGCCAACGCCAGCTCCGAGGTCGAGTTTCAGCAGGCCAGCGCCTGGTTGGTGGGCGAGGAGGGGCGCGGCGTGCCGCAGATCCTCGAGATGGGCACCATGACGCGGCTGGACTGCGCCCTGGGCACCAGCGGCCTGATGCGCCAGGCATTGGCCATTGCGCTGAACCACACGGCCCAGCGCCAGGCCTTCGGCAAGCCGCTGGTCGCGCAGCCCCTCATGCGCAACGTGCTGGCCGATCTGGCGCTGGAGTCGGAGGCGGCCACCGCGCTGTCCATCCGGCTGGCCCGGGCCTTCGACCGCCAGGGCGATCCGCACGAGCAGGTCATGGCGCGCCTGCTCACACCGGTGGCCAAGTTCTGGATCTGCAAGCGTGGCAGCCACTTCGCCCAGGAGGCGATGGAGTGCCTGGGCGGCAACGGCTATGTGGAGGAGGGCGGCGAGGGCATCATGGCCCGCATCTACCGCGAGATGCCGCTCAACTCGATCTGGGAGGGCGCGGGCAACATCATGGCGCTGGACCTGCTGCGTGCGCTACGCAAGGCCGACGCTGCCGCCGCGCTGGCGCACGAGCTGGCACCCGCCAAAGGCGCGCACCCCGCGCTGGACCGTCTCGTGGCCGCACTGCCCACGCGTGTGGAAGAGATGGCCACCGAGCTGGAAGCGCGCCGCCTGGCGCAGGACGTGGCGCTGGCCGTGCAGGCCGCGCTGCTCTACCAGACCGCGCCGGCCGCCGTGTTCGGCGCGTTCTGCGACTCGCGCCTGGGCGGCAACTGGGGCCAGGCTTTCGGCACCCTGGGTGCCGGCACCGATTTCGACACCATCATCCAGCGGGCCCTGCCTCGCTGAAGGAACTGCCATGAGCGACCTGATCCTTCACCATTACCCCACCTCCCCGTTCTCGGAGAAGGTGCGCCTGATCCTCGGCTACAAGAAACTGCCCTGGAAGTCCGTCACTATTCCCGCCATCATGCCCAAGCCCGACGTGCTGGCGCTCACGGGCGGCTACCGCAAGACGCCGTTCCTGCAGATCGGGGCCGACATCTACTGCGACAGCGCCCTGATCTGCGACGTGCTCGAGCACCGCCAGGCCACGCCCACGCTCTACCCGCCGCACAACAAAGGCCTGGCCCGCGTGCTCGCGCAGTGGGCCGACAGCACGCTGTTCTGGGCCGCCATGGCCTACACGCTGCAGCCCAAGGGCGCGGCCACGCTGTTCACCGATCCAGCCCTGGGCAAGGCCTTCGGCGAGGACCGCGGCAAGATGAGCGTGAACATGACGCGCCTGCGCCCGGCCGATGCCGCCGCCGCCTACCGCAGCTACCTGCGCCGCCTGGCCAACATGCTGGAAGAGCATCCGTTCCTGCTGGGCGATGCGCCCTGCGTGGCCGACTTCGCCGTCTACCACCCGCTGTGGTTCAGCCGTGTGCGCGTGCCGTCGATGGCCGGCATCCTCGATGCCACGCCCGGCGTGCTGGCCTGGATGGACCGCATGGCCGCCATCGGCCACGGCCCCTCGCAGGAGCTCGGCTCCGCCGACGCGATCGCCATCGCCGCCCGCGCCACACCGGCTGCGCTCGCCGACGAACCGTTCCAGGACGAGCACGGCATTGCGCTGGGCAGCCGCGTCACGGTCACGGCCGAGAGCTTTGGCCCCGAGTCGACCGAGGGCGAACTGCTCGCCGCCACCCGCATGCACTACACCCTGCGCCGCAGCGACGAGCGCGCCGGCACGGTGCATGTGCATTTCCCGCGCATCGGCTACGTGCTGCGCAAGGCAGAAGGCTGAGACGAAGAGGACATCGATGCCGGCCTTCGACACAGGGAAGGGACGAGGCACGAGGCGGCGGCGATTACTGCAGGCCGCTGCGGCCTGGCCCTTGCTGCCGCTGTCGCCGGCCCCGGCGTGGGCCGTTGCCGGCGCGGCCCGCGTGCGCCCCGGCGATGCCGCGTGGCCATCCGCGGCGCGCTGGCAGCAGCTCGGCGAGCAGGTCGGCGGGCGGCTCATCCGCGTGCAGTCGCCACTGGTTGCCTGCCGTAGCGAGCCGGCCAGCGCGGCCTGTGCGCAGCTCTTCAAGGCGGTCAAGAACCCGTACTTCATCGGCGACGACGTGGCCCTGACGCAGACACTGGGCTGGGTCGATGCCTGGACCTCGATGCCCAGCGCCTATGCCGTCGCCGCGCGGCACACCAGCGACGTGGTCGCCGCCGTCAACTTCGCGCGCGAGCACCGGCTGCGGCTGGTCGTCAAGGGCGGCGGCCACAGCTACCAGGGCACCTCGAGCGCGCCCGATTCGCTGCTGGTGTGGACGCGCGCCATGAACGCCATCACGCTGCACGAAGCCTTCGTCGCCGAGGGGTGCGCGGGCCAGGCCGCGCCGCAGCGCGCCGTCACCGTGGAAGCCGGCGCGATGTGGTCGCAGGTCTACGACGCGGTCACCACGCAGGCTGGCGGCTATGTGCAGGGCGGCGGCTGCATGACGGTGGGCGTGGCCGGGCTGGTGCAAAGCGGCGGCTTCGGCAGTTTTTCCAAGCGCTACGGGCTGGCCTCGGGCAGCCTGCTGCAGGCCGAGGTGGTCACGGCCGACGGCCAGGTGCGCATCGCCAATGCCTGCACGAATCCCGAGTTGTTCTGGGGCCTCAAGGGCGGGGGCGGCGGCAGCCTGGGCGTCGTCATCCGGCTGACCCTGCGCGTGCACGAGCTGCCCGAAGACTTCGGCGCCGTGAACTTCAACATCAAGGCCACGTCGCCGGCTGCCTTCCGCCGCCTGATCGGGCGAGTACTCGACTTCTGCAGCCAGGCGCTGATCGACCCGCACTGGGGCGAGCAGATCCGTTTTCGGCGCGACAACACGGTCCAGGTCTCGATGGTGTTCCAGGGCCTCACGCGCAGCGAGGCCGTGGCCGTCTGGCAGCCGCTGCGCGATGCGCTGGCGCGCGAGCCGGGAGATTTTGTGGTCGACTCCTCGCCGCTGTCGATCGTTTCGACCTCGGCGCGCGACTTCTGGGCGCCGACGCTGGTCAAGCGGGTGCTCGGCTTCATCCGCAGGGACGAGCGGCCCGGCGCGCCCAGGACCAACGTGTTCTGGCCTGGCGACCAGGGGCAGGCCGGGCAGGTGCTGCATGGCTTCGAGTCGGCCTGGCTGCCGGCCGCGCTGCTGCAGCCGAACCGGCGCGATGCGCTCGGCGATGCGCTCTTTGCCGCCACGCGCCACTGGCCCGTGGCGCTGCACTTCAACAAGGGCCTGGCCGGCGCACCGGCCGAAGCGATCGCGGCCGCGCGCGACACGGCCATGAACCCGGCCGTGCTCGACGCCTTCGCGCTCGCCATCCTCGGCACCCAGGGCCAGCCCGGCTACCCGGGCGTTGCGGGCCGCGAGCCCGACGTGGCGCTAGCGCGCCAGCAGGCGCAGGCACTCGGCCGCGCCATGGCCGAGCTGCGCCGGCTGGTGCCCGATGCCGGCGCCTACGTGTCGGAAAGCAACTACTTCCAGCCCGATTGGCAGCGCGCCTTCTGGGGCGCCAACTACCCGCGCCTGCAGGCGGCCAAGCGCCGGTATGACCCGGACGGCCTGTTCTTCGTGCACCACGGCGTGGGCAGCGAGGACTGGAGCGCCGATGGGTTCAGCCCGCGCACCTGAGAACGTATCTGAGCCCGGCGGTCGCATGAACGACAGCGCGGCGCGCCCGCAAGCGGTCCAATAGGCAGTGCAAGGACAACCCCCAAGGACAGGAAGCAATCCATGATTCAGGACTTCAAAGGCAAAACCGCCGTGCTCACCGGCGCCGGCTCGGGCTTCGGCCTCGAATGCGCGCGCATCGGCGCGAAGCTGGGCATGAACCTGGTGCTGGTCGACGTGCAGCAGGACGCACTCGACAAGGCCGCCGCCGAGATGCAGGCCGCTGGTGCCCCCGTGCTGGCGCGCAAGGTCGATGTGGCCAGCGCCGAACAGATGGAGGCGCTGGCCGCGGCCGTCAAGCAGCGCTTCGGCGCGCCGCACCTCGTCTTCAACAACGCCGGCGTGGGCGCGGGCGGCCTGGTCTGGGAGAACTCGGTCCAGGACTGGGAATGGGTGCTGGGCGTCAACGTCTGGGGCGTGGTGCATGGCGTGCGCCTGTTCACGCCCATGATGCTGGAGGCCGCGCAGCAAGACCCGGCCTGGCAGGGCCACATCGTCAACACCGCCAGCATGGCCGGCCTGCTGGCGCCGCCCAACATGGGCATCTACAACGTGAGCAAGCACGCCGTGGTGTCCCTGAGCGAAACCCTGTACCAGGACTTGTCGCTGGTGACCGACCAGATCGGCGCCAGCGTGCTGTGCCCGTTCTTCGTCGCCACCGGCATCAGCCAGAGCCACCGCAACCGGCCGGGCGAACTCGCGGCCGGCAAGCCGACCAAGAGCCAGATGATTGGCCAGGCCATGAGCGACAAGGCCGTGAGTTCGGGCAAGGTGACGGCGGCCGACGTGGCGCAGAAAGTGTTCGACGCTGTCGCCGCCAACCAGTTCTACATCTACAGCCATCCCAAGGCCATCCAGTCGGTGCAGACGCGGCTGGAAGACATCATGCTGGCGCGCAACCCGACCGACCCGTTCGCCGACAAGCCCGAGCTCGGCGCCCAGCTCAAGGCGGCCTTGCGGGCCGCGTAGGCCTATTTTCCCGGTTTTCAGAGCCAAAATGGCCTGATGTCCAGGTGCAGTGGTCATTGGTTGCTATTGTTTTGATAGTGACCGGTGATCGCCCCGAGCGTGCGAAGCGCCTGCGCTACCATCGCAAGCACTATGTCGGCCTCCGGCTTCACTCTGTTCGACACCGCCATCGGCGCCTGCGGCATCGCCTGGGGGCCGCGGGGCCTGGCCGGCGTGCAACTGCCCGAGGCCAGCCCGGCCCGCACGCACGCCCGCATGCAGCGGCGCTTCCCGCACACCGGCGAGGCCGTGCCGCCGCCCGAAGTGCAGGCCGTCATCGCGCGCGTCGTGGCCCTGCTGCAGGGCGGGCGCGACGACCTGGGTGACGTCGTGCTTGACATGACGGACGTGCCGCCGTTCCACCAGCGCGTCTACGCCATTGCACGTGCCATCCCGCCGGGCCGCACGCTCACCTATGGCGAGGTTGCCGCGCAACTGGGCGAGCCCGGCGCGGCACGCGCCGTGGGGCAGGCGCTAGGCCACAACCCGTTCGCCCCCATCGTGCCGTGCCACCGCGTGCTGGCCGCCGGGCGCCGCTCGGGCGGCTTCTCGGCCGACGGCGGTGCGCGCACCAAGCTGCGCATGCTGCAGATCGAGGGCGCACCGCTGGGCGCGTCGCCGGAGACCGCAGGCTTGTTCGACGGGGACGGGCCTGCGACCTGAAGCCGCGCTGGAATGCCGTTGCACGCGGCGTTCTCGGCTTGCTATTGGCGATGCTGCCCTGACCGGACGTCTGAATCATCGAACCACAGAATCCTTCTATTCCGTGGACGCCTGATGTGACGATCGACATGCATTTCGATCGCAGAGGACCAAGCAGCACGGCATCAACACACAGCACTTCGCCTGACGCTCCAGTATGGCCAGGCAACGATATGGTCTCAACTGGAAGCCCTCTGGAAGTGGCGCCAGCCACAAAGCGCTCTCGTGCGGCCGCGTAGGTGGGACCGGATTGCACTTAGCTTTCCAGCTTGACGCCCTTCGCCATGCGACGGATGCGCGCGTTTTCCGATGCGTAGAAGCGTGCAGCGTCGGTGAGCGAAAGTACAGGCCCAAATTCAGCACCGCCCACCTGGATAGCGGCGCGAGTCTCTGGCATCTGCACAACCTGCGCGAGCGCCTGATGGAGCCGCCGCACGGCCCCTTCAGGCGTCTTTGCAGGCACCACAGTTCCGAACCACAGAGAATGATGGAAGCCCTTTAGCAGCTTGCCCTCGTCAAATGTAGGCACGTTCGGTGCCATCGGAGAGCGCTGCGGAGTTGCGACGCCTAAGATCTTGATTTGCCTGGCGTCCACCATCCCAAGCAAGTTTGCAGCGACGGGAAGAATCGTCAGGTCGATCTGCTGCCCGATGAGGTCTTGAATCAAAGGGCCCCCTCCTTTGTAGGGCACATGGAGGAGACGGGTGCCCGTGAGGGCGCGGAAGTTCTCGCCTACGACGTGGTACATCGACCCAACGCCTGTCGTCCCGTAAGGAAGTTCGCGGGTACCATCAATGCGAGCCAGTGCAATCAACGAATCGACGCTGTCGACCGTCAAACCGGTGCGTGCGTAGAGTGCCAGTGGAGTGACATAGAACAGGTTGATCATCCTGAACTCTTCCGCCGTATATCGCGTGCCAGGCATCGCCAGTGGCGCCAAGACCACCTCATTCGGGGAGGCGACAAGCAGGGTATTGCCATCAGGTGCAGCATTCAGAACCTTTCGGGCGGCCAGGGAGCCGTTGGCACCGGCGAGGTTCTCGACGATCACGGTCTGCCCCAGCGTCTTCTGTAGCCCTGGCTGGATGGCTCGCGCCAAAATGTCTGATCCTCCCCCCGGCGGATACGGCACAACCAGCGTGAGGGCCTTTTCAGACTGCCCCCGAGCGAGCGGCGGCAAGGTTCCACTGGCAGCAAGGCCGGCAATCCGAGTCAATGCTTGGCGTCTTTCCATGTTCTGTCTCCGGTTCTTTGGGTTGCGGACTTCAGCTTAAGCGCGACCGTTGCCATACAAAAGACATTAAGTTTTTGCATGTGATAACTTTCGGTGATCATGAAGTACCACCAACTGCGCTGCTTCCTGGCAATTGCTCAATACTCCAGCATCCGCGCTGCCGCACGGTCTCTGCCACTTTCCCAGCCGGCTGTGACCAAGTCGCTGCGAGAGCTGGAGGAAGACTTGGGCGTGCCCCTTGTCGTGCGAAGTGTTTCGGGGATCAGGCTTACCGAGTTCGGCGAGGCGTTTCGCCTGCGCGCCAGCTCGCTGATAGAAGATGGGCGGCGCGCGCGCGAGGAGTTGCAGATGATTCGCGATGGCTCGGGAACCACCGTCTCAATCGCGGTGAGTTCCACGGTCGCGCTAACGCTACTGCCCAAGGTGCTCATCGCTTTTCGAAAGGCATATCCTCGCGCGAAGTTGAGTCTGTGGGAGGACGTACAGCCCTCAACGCTGAACCGGCTCCGCGACGGAACTCTCGACCTTGTGGTGTCCCAAGGGGTGAACGCGCCCGTGGAACCCGATGTGTCTGTCAATTCTCTCTACACGCTTCCATCGATTGTGGGCGCGCGCGCGGACCACCCTTTGGCACGTAGCCGCTCCCTCAAAAATTTGATCGGCGCGGACTGGTTGCTTCCGTCAAGCGGCCACGAGGCTCACGGAGTTGGAGAGCAGATATTCGCCGCGAACGGGCTACCCATTCCCATGAGTATCACCAGTTGTTATTCCCTCTCGGTGGCACTAGGCATCATCAAGAGAATGGACTACCTGAGTGTGTTTGCCGAACCGCTCGCCAAAGCCGAATTCCGGCATCATGGTCTCAAGGCGCTTCCACTTCGTGAAAGTCTTCCTCCATCAACCGTAAGCGTTTTACGCCGGAGAGACTCGCGTCTGACAATGGCCGCGGGCGCATTCCTGGAAATCCTGGAACGCCTGGGAAGGGCCGAGAGCTAGTCCGTTGATTCATGAGGTTGCTCCCATTCGTGGGCTTGACCCGATCAAGCGCTGCCCGCGACTGAATTGACGGCGGGCAGGATCAGGCCCGCAGCGCCTGCAGCCGCGCGCCGCTGAACGGCACGCTGCGCAGGCGCACGCCGGTGGCGTCGAAGACGGCATTGGCCAGCGCGGCTGGCACGGGGCTGGAGGCCGCCTCGCCAGCGCCCAGCGGCGGCTGGTCGATGCGCTGGATCAGTGCGATGTCCAGCCGCGGCACCTGCGGGAAGCGCAGCAGCGGGTAGCTGGACCAGTCCACGCTGGTGACGGCAGACTGGTCGAAGGTGGTTTCCTCATAGAGCGTGCGTGACAGCGTCTGCAGCAGGTTGCCCTCGACCTGGGCGCGCACGGTGTCGGGGTTGATCATCAGGCCGCAGTCGTGGGCGCAGGCGATGCGCAGCACGCGGATCTCGCCGCTGCCGCGATCCACCTCGACCTCCATGCCCACGGCAACGAAGGTTTCGTTGTGCTTGTAGTGGATGTAGGCGATGCCGCGGCCCGTGGCCACTTTCGCGTCCTTGGGCGCCGGGTTGGGTGAAGGGCGGGGCGCCCAGTTCATGAGCGCGGCCGTGCGCTGCAGCACCTCGCGTCCGCGCGGGTTGGCCAGGTCACGCAGGCGAAACTGCAATGGGTCGGCGCCGGCCTTCGCGGCCAGTTCATCGGTGAAGCTCTCCACCGCGAAGCAGTTCGCCACCTTGCCCGGCGCGCGGATGTTGGACGGGCGCAGCGGCGCCGCGCCCAGCCAGTGCGCCGTCACGCGCACCGCATTGGCCGGGTAGGACGGATCGCCGTTCTGCGACACCAGGCCGGTGGACTGGCCCACGGGCTGCCGGATGCCCGCGGCCTGCGGGCCGAGCAGCGGAATCCATTCGAGGTTGGCGGTGGCGCGCGGCACCCACATCTCGGTGTCCCAGGCGTCGATGCGGCCCTCGGGCGTGAGCGAGCCGCCGATCTTCAGCAACTGCGGCGGGCCTTTCGGATCCCAGCCGAGTTCGTCCTGGCGGCTCCACTGCACGCGCACCGGCTGGCCCACGGTCCGGGACAGCAGCGCGGCGTCGGCCGTGGCGTCGTCGTGCCCATTCATGCCGTAGCAGCCCGCGCCGTCGAGGTAGATCACGCGCACCTGCTCGCGCGGCAGGCCCAGCAGGGCCGAGGAAGAGGCCACCAGCCGGTGGCTGGCCTGCGAGGCGGTCCACAGCGTGGCGCCGTCGGGCCGCACGTCGGCCACGGCGCAGGACGGCCCCATCGAGGCATGCGACTGGATCGGCCAGACGTAGGTGGCGCTCAAGGCATCGGGCGCCGTGGCCAGCGCCGCCAGGCGCGCGGCGTCGCCCTTGTTGACCAGGGTTTCCTCGGCCACGAAGGGGCCGCGCCGGGCCCAGTCGACCAGGGCGGTGTGGCCCACCAGCGGTGCGCTCTCGCTCCACTGCACTTTCAGCTCGCGCGCAGCGCGCAT
This sequence comes from Variovorax terrae, assembly GCF_022809125.1. NCBI lineage: Bacteria > Pseudomonadati > Pseudomonadota > Betaproteobacteria > Burkholderiales > Comamonadaceae > Variovorax > Variovorax terrae. Next base: position 1,844,162 of record NZ_JALGBI010000001.1, read on the forward strand.
GGCGGCCCATTCGTCGGCCGCGACCACGCCCACGAAATCGATGATGCGCACCACGCGCACGCCGGGCAGATGCGCCACCGAGCTTTCATCAAGCGCCAACACCTTCGCACCTACCGCCGGCGGCCGGATCACGCGGCCATGCAGCATGCCGGGCACGCGGTGGTCGTGCACATAGACATGACGGCCGGTGACCTTGGCCGGGATGTCCGGGCGCGGCAGCGGCTGGCCCACCAGCTTGTATTGAGCTGGCGCGCGTAGCGGCGCCTTGGGGTTCATCTTGAGGTTCAGCGCACGCTCGCCGACCAGTTCACCGATGCCGAGTTGGCGGCCATCGGCGGCGCGTACCGCGCCATCGGCCAGTACCAGCCCGATGACGGGCTGCTGCAGGCGTTCGGCTGCCAGGGCCAGCAAGGCCTCGTGCGCGGTGGCCGCGGCCTGGCGCAGCTCCACGCCGCCGCGCATCACGCCGGTGCTGCCGGCCGTGGGGCCTTGGTTGGGGGTAAGCGCGCTGTCGCCCTCGATCAGCTCGATGCGGTCCACGCCAATGCCCAGCTCTTCGCCCACCATCTGGCGCATCGCGATGCGGTGGCCGGTGCCGAGGTCCACCTTGCCCGAGTAAACGATGACCGTGCCGTCCCTTTTGATGGCGAGGAAGGAATCGACCGCGTCCAGCGCCAGCGAGCGCGCCGGCGCCGCGCCCTGGGCCCGGGCCATGGGCAGGCCGGCCAACGAGAAGCCGACGACCAGCGCGCCGGCCTGGAGCAGCTCGCGCCGCGCCAGCAGGACCGTCGCCTCACGGGGGGAGTCAAGCGTCGGCATGGTCAGGCTCCCCGCGGGCCCGAGGCGCGTTCAACGGCCTTGAGCACCCGGTCGTGCGAACCGCAGCGGCACAGGTTGCCGGCCAGCGCGGCCTGGGCCTGCTCGCGTGTGGGCCTGGGCGTGGCCGCCAGCAGCGCCACGCAGCCCATCACCATGCCATTGGTGCAGTAGCCGCACTGCGCGGCCTGCTCGGCGATGAAGGCGGCCTGCACCGGATGCGGCTTCTCGGGCGAGCCCAGGCCTTCGGCCGTGGTGATGTGGCGGCCGGCGGCGGCCGACACCTTGAGCAGGCAGGAGCGCACGGGCTGGCCATCCACCAGCACCGTGCAGGCGCCGCATTGGCCGAGGCCGCAGCCGTACTTGGCGGCGTGCAGGCCCAGGGCGTTGCGCAGGGCATAGAGCAGGGGCATGTCGGCGTCCCAGGACTCGACAGTCCGGGGCGTGCCGTTGACGGTGAGCGGGTAGCTGGGCATGGGCTGTCCCTTCGGCGCAAAGACAAGGCGGGCCGCAAGGGCCACCCCCGATCATCGGCCGCGCCCGTGCGGCTGGCAAGCGCGCCGAACCCTCGCCTGGGTTCAGTAGGTCAGCGTCACGATCACGGTGTCGGTGTAGAGGCCGCTGGGCACGTTCGACTGCACGGGCACGCGGCCGTACACCGTGCTCGTGGTCGGGTTGCTGTCACCCTGGCCGGTGCCGCTGACGGTGGTGCTGTTCAGCGTGTTGCCCCAGCGCTGGGTGCGCGCGGCATCGCGGTAGAGCTCGTAGCTCACGTAGTTGCCGGCGGCGCTGCGCATGCGCCGGGTGCTGCCAGTGGCGTTGCTGCCGTTGTTGAGGCCGAGCTGCCAGGCCGTGCCATTGGGGCAGCGCACCCGGATCGACGAGGTCTGGCTGGTGGCGCTGGCCAGCGTGCTGGCGCTGCCGAAGTCGAGGGCGCCGGCCAGCGAGATGCGGCAGTGGTTGGGCACGGTGGCCGAGAGGCCGAGGTAGAAGTCCTTGCTGCCGGTGTTGGCACCGCCGGTGCAGGTGGCGGGGTAGCCGCTGGTGCTCCAGGCCCAGTACAGCATGGAGCCGTTGACGTTGGCCCCGAAGCTGTAGGCGGCCGGCAGATCCTGCGCGGGCACGCGGCCGTACAGCATCTGGGTGCTGTTGCTCATCTGCACGTAGCCGGCCGGCACTTGCAGCGTCCAGGTGTAGGCGGCGTAGCCGCCGCCGCTGGGCGGCGGGCCGATGATCTGGGTGCGTGCGGCGTCCGAGTACAGGTTGTAGGCCATCTGCGCACCGTTGTAGTTGGTCATCCAGCGCGGGTTGATGCCCGAGATGGGGCTGCCATCGCCCACGGTGGCGCACAGCCTGAAGTAGGTGGTATTGGCGGCGGACTGGCAGGTGTAGGGAATGGCCACCTGCGTGTCGGTGTTGGCGGTGGGACCGGTGGCGCCAAAGCTCACGCTGGCCGAGTTGGTCCAGCAGCTTTGGCCCCAGGCCGTGCCCGCACTGAAGAGCCCGCACACCGCGCCCAGCAGCGCGGCGGCCAGCCGGCGCCGCGGCATGAAAGGCAAGGGGCAGGTCATCAACGGCAAACCAGTTCTCCAAGGTCGAGCAGCCCCGAGGGGCTTTGCAGCGCCGGCAGCGTGGCGCGGCAGCGCCCGGCGGGCGTCTGCACCTGGATGGTAGCGCCGGGGGCAGGGTTCTCCAGGTAGACGATGCCGTCGTGCCCGACCACCGTGAGGGGCGGGGTGCCGGCGGGCGCATCGCCGGGCCAGATGTCGCTGCCCACGGGCAGCGCCTGGCCGGCACCGTCCTTGAGCGTGAACTGCACCGCCAGCAGCCGGTGCAGTGGGAAATGCACCCGCGTGCCGCTGCGGCTGGCCGGCACGGCCTGCACGCGGGTGGTCTCGGCGATCACGTCCGGGTCGAGGCGCTCAGTGTCGATGCTCAGGCGGTTGCGCTGGTAGGCGGTGAGCTGGGTCACGAACAGCAGCCCGAGCCCGTCGGTGTGGCCGATCAGGCGGTTTTCCAGGCGCACCGGCACGTTCGGAATGCCGTAGGTGTCCACCAGCGCAAAGGCATCGTCCACGCGGCGCAGCGCGTGCGGCCCGCCGCCGCCCATCCACACCAGGCTGCCGCTGGTGCTGGCATAGCCGGTCGTGGCCATGGGAGAGCCGGCGGTGCGCCACTGGCTCACGCCGGCGGCCCACTGGCCGTAGCGCCCGAGCTGGCTGATCTGCGCCAGGCCGCCTTCGGTGTCGCCCAGGCCGGCCTGCAAGCGCCAGCCCCAGCCGCCGGTGTCGCCGGGCAGCGAGCGGGCGGCCTCCAGCAGGGCGCCGTTGGCGCCGCGCCCGGCGTGGCCCGACGCCGCGACGCTGACGAAGGGCGCCAGCGGCATGCTCCAGCCCACATACAACATGGTGCCGTTCGCCGTGCTGTCGAAGTTGCGGTTGAGGCTGACGTTCAGCGAGGCATTGCCCGGCAGCAGGTACGACCAGCTCAGGCTGGCGATGCGCGCCGGGCCGGCCGCGGCCTGCTGCTGTTGGCGGATCAGTGCCAGGCCGAACTGCCCCCACACGCCACCGTTGATGCCGAGGTAGGCCGCATCGCTGGTGCGCGCAAGCACGGCGCCGTGCAGGCTGGCCACGTCGCGGAAGTCGGCGCTGCTGCGCAAGGTGGTGAACGAGACATTGAACTGCGGCGAGCTCCACTGGTAGCCGCCGCCCCATTGCAGGCCCGTGCGCGCGCCCGTGCCGTCGCTGGCGCGGCTGCCCGCCAGCGAGGCGCTCAGCACGCCGCCCTGCTGGCCGAGCCGCCACACACTGCCCAGGCCCGCCAGCTGCAGGCCGGTGGTGGCTTCGGCGTGCGCCTCCAGGGTCGTGCTGTCGCTCCAGCCATGGCGCAGCGACGCGCTGGCCATCAGGCTGCCGTCGTAGGCGGACGAGTGCAGGCCATAGTCGCGCCGCACCGCGCCCACGTCGAGCGACCAGTCCGACAGCCCGGCCTGTAGCAGCTGCGGCGTGCCGTACAGGTCGTAGCTGACCACGCGGCTCTGGCCCGTGATGTCGGTGATCACGAGCTGGGCCTGGCCCGTGCCATTGAGCGCTGGCGTGCTGGTGAGCTGGAACGGCCCGGGCGGCACCGGCTGGATGCTCTGCCGCATGCCGTTGATGAACAGGTCCACCGTGGACGGCAGCACGGCGCTGCCCTGGAACTGGGCCAGCGGCGTCGTGATGCGGTAGGGCTGCAGCGCGAAGTTGCGCGCCAGATGCAGGCCGCCAAAGCGCAGGGAGCGCGACCAGCCAAGCGCGCCGGTGACCGCATCGCCCAGCCGCAGCGAGACCATGCTGTCGGAGAAGTCGCGCTGCCAGGCCGTGTCCAGCCGCACGCTGCCATCGCTGCCGGTGGCGTTGGTGCCGCTGCTGGCGCGGCTGATCGCGGTGCTGCTCCACACGCCCGGGCCCAGGCCGAACAGGCGCAGCTCGGTCAGCGCGTTCAGGGTTCTCAGCCCGGTGCTCTGCTGGCCGTACAGGTCGTAGTTGAGCAGCAGGCCGGGCGCCGCGGGATCGGCGGCGGGCGGCGCGTTGGGCAGGGCGCTGAGCTGGGCCACCGGCCGGTCGAGCAGCTCCACCGGCGCCACCAGCGCGAGGCGCTGGCGCGGGTTGTCGAAGTTGACCTGCAGGCCCGGCACCTGGCCGAGCGCCACCGGCGCGGCGTCGGCCGGCCAGCGCAGCCCGAGTTCGCGCAGCGTGGCGGCGCTGGCCGTCAGCCGTCCATCGGGGCCGCGCACGAAACGCGCGAGCTGGTCGATGGGCTGGCCATTGAGCACCACTTCGAGAAACAGCTCTTCCCCGGGGGCGGCAGCCGCAGGCTGGGCGATGCAGGTCGAGGCGATCAGCAGGGCGCAGGCCGTACCGGTGCCAAGCCTGGCAACGTCAAGGGCGATCCGCGGCCAGCGGCAACACTTGCTCTTGCGGATCGTCATTGAGGCGGGCCTGGATCGTGCCCCGGCCTTCGCGCAGGGCCTGCGCCTGCGGCGCGGGCAGTTTCAGCGGCCACTGCATGCGTTGGCCGGGCAGCACGTAACCCAGCAGGCCGGTCGCCAGCGGCGTGCGCTGCCCGTCCGGGGCCAGGTAGCTCAACTGGCTGAGCTTGACGCGTTGCGCCCCCTCGTTGGCCACGCTCAGCTGCATATCGGCGCCAGTGCGCAGGCTGGCCTTCAGCGCCGAGAGTTCGGTGGGCTGCGTGCGCTCCAGCGTGGTCTTGGCGCCGGCCGGCAGCACGAACACGGGGATGGAGTAGCGCAGCAGGAATTTCAGCGCGCCGCTCGATCCGCCGGCGCTGCCGCTGTCGGGCGCATCCGGCGGCAGCTCGTCCACGATGAGGCGGTAGCTGCGCTCGCGCTCGGGCATGTCGCCCGCCAGGCGCACGATGCGCACCAGCTGGGTGGCGCCGGGCGCGATGTCCACGATGGGCGGGCTGGCAACCACGTCCCGCGTCGGCGTGAGCTGATCGCTCTGGTCGGCCTGGCTCCATTGCAGCACGCGCACCTGGGCGCGCAGGGGCTGCGTGCCCGTGTTGCTCAGCTGCAGGTTCTGGCTGCGGTCGCGCGCGGGCAGCTCGACCAGGACCGGGGCGGCCTGCAGGCCGGCGGCCGAGGCGGGCAGCGGCAGCGCGGCAGCCGCCCAAACGAACAACAGCCACGCCCGGCGTGGCTGTTGAAGCAGGGAAATGAGCGCGTGCCAGGCCCGGTGGATCTGGACCATCACCGGCGCTGCATCAGTACGTCAGGGTGGCGATCACCGTGTCGGTGTAGTTGCCGGCAGGTGCGCCGCCCACGTTGGGGACCAGGCCGTAGACGGTGTAGGTCTGGTTGGTGCCGGTGCCGCTGCCCGTCCTGGTGTCGGTGCCCACGGTGTTGCCCCAGGCCGTGGTGTGGCCGACGTCCTGGAACAGGCCGTAGGACACGTAGTTGCTGCCAACGGTCTTCATGCGGCGCGTCGTGGCGTTGTAGTTCAGGCCGTTGTCCAGGCCGATGTTGTAGGCCGAGCCGTTCGTGCAGTTCACGGTGAGGACGCCGCCCACGGAGGACACGTTGGTGGCGGTGGAGATGGCGCTGCCGAAGTCCACGTCGGTGGGCGCGGCCGCATTGATGCTGCAGGCCGCCATGACGGTGATTTTCACGGTCATGTTCGCCGTGTCGGTGGCCGCATGGGCTCCGACCATGGCACCGGCAGCGACGGCAGACAGAAGGGTGGCGCGAAACAGCTGACGCATGAAAGCTCCTAAATAAATGGTAAGAAAGTGTTGCAGGCAAATTTTCAAGGATTTGTCGTCATTTGTGACAAATTAGCCTGAAAGGTTTCGCCAACTAACGCACACTTCTCACATTTTTGTGAGGGTTTGCTTACAAAGTTGCCGAGTCAAGCCTAAAACAGGCTTGACTTTCAATTTCGCGAATCCGGTTTTGTAACTTCTGCTTTCAATTGATTGTTGACTTTATTGGTTTTCAAGAGTTGAAAACGGTTTCAAACCAGCCTGCGCACCGCTTTCTTGCGCCAGACCAGGCGGTAGTACGCCGTCTGCAGCGCCAGCATCGCGAGGAAGGCCGCGGGGTAGCCGATCCAGACGCCGTTGATGCCGATCTGGCGGCTCATCACCCAGGCCACGGGCACCTCGACCGCGGCGATGCAGAAGATCGAGATCGCGGTGGGCACCAGCACCGAGCCGCTGGCGCGCATCACGCCCGACAGCGTTGCCGCCATGCCGAAGACCACGCTGCTCCACAGCATGATGTGCAGCAGCGTCTGGGCCAGCTCGATTACCGGGTCGCTGGTGATGAAGAAGCTCACGATGGCGCGCGAGAACAGGTAGGCCAGCAGCACCAGCCCGCCGGTGAGCACCAGGTTCATCATGAGCCCGGTGCGCGTGATGGCGCCCAGCAATTGCGTCTTGCCCGCGCCGATGGCCTGCGCGCCCAGGATGGAGGCGGTGATGGCGATCGAGAGCGCCGGAAACTGCACATAGGCCACCACTTGGTTGACCGCGCCATAGGCGGCGGTGGCGCCCGAGCCGAAGCCGTTGACCATCGAGAGCAGGGCGACCTCGGCCAGCGAGATCACGATCATCTGCACGCCGGTCGGCACGCCAATGCGCAGCACCGTCCTGAGCAGCTTCGGGTCGATGCGCATGCTGCGGATGAACAGGGCGTCGGGCGCCAGCGGGTGGCGCTTGCGCAGCAGGTACCAGCCGAGCCAGGCCGAGGCCACCAGCATCGACACCACCGAGGCCCAGGCGCTGGCCGTCACGCCGAGCTGCGGCAGGCCGAACCAGCCGCGGATCAGCGCCGGTGTGATCGACAGGCCCACGGCGGTGGACAGCGCCAGCGTGAGCAGCGGCGTGAGCGTGTCGCCCACGCCGCGCAGCATGGCCGTGGCCAGCAGGAAGATGAACAGCCCCGGCGCGGCAATCAGCATGATGCGCGCATAGGCCGTGGCGTCGGCCAGGATGTCGGGAGGCGTGCCCAGCAGCGCGAGCAGACCGCGCGTGAAGGCGCCGCCGAACACCGCCACCGCCAGGCCCAGCAGGATGCCCACGCTCAGCGTGGTGCCAGCCACGGCGCGGACCATGGCGGGGTTCTTCGCGCCCCAGGCCTGGCCGATCAGCACCGAGGCGCCGGCGCCCAGGCCCAGGATGAACGAGATGAAGAAGAACAGCACCGGAAAGAAGCTGGAGACGGCCGCCATCGCGCCCACGCCCAGCATCTGGCCGATGTAGATGTTGTTGATGGTGCCCGACAGCGCTTGCAGGATGTTGCTCAGCAGCATCGGGCCGAGGAACACCAGGAAGGTCTTCCACAGCGGCCGCGGCGCGGCGGCGGGCGGGGTCGGCCCCGCCGGGGCGCCGTGGGGGGCCGCAGGCGTTTCGTTGCCCATGCTGCTCATGCCGCGCCTCCCGGGCCCTGCGCCTGGAAGGCGGCGGCGGCCAGTTGCCGCGCATGCGCGGCCACATCGGGCGGCCAGGCGCCGAGCTCGGCCTCGAAGCGCTGCTGCTGGCCGGCAAACAGGGCGCGCGTGGCCTCCTCGAAGCCCGGCTGGTTGCCGGCCAGGGCCGACATGAAGCGGTAGCAGGCTTCCTGGGCCTGGCGTGCGCGGTCCTTGCCGCCGCTGGTGCGGCGCGCGTCTTCCACCAGCTTGCGCAGCGCCACCGAGGCGCCGCCGGGCTGCAGGTTGAGCCAGTCCCAGTGGCGGGGCAGCAGCGTGACCTCGCGCGCCACCACGCCCAGCCTGGGCCGGCCGGGGCCGCGCGGCGCGGGCGGGCTGGCGGGCGCGCCGCCCGGATCGGCCAGGCGCTGCAGGACCTGCTCGGCCGAGCCGCGCAGATCGAGCTCCTTCAACTGGCTGGTGGCCTCGTCGAACACCAGCACGGGCGCCTGCGCCTCGTGCGCCTGCGCCTGCCTGACGGCCAGCGCCACTTCCTTCAATTCGCCGCTGGCAATGCGCCGCCCTCCCTGGAAGGCGATGTAGCGGCTGGCGTTGCTGGGGTCCATGGCATATCCTCTGTGTGAATTTTTTGCCTATTATGCCCGGGTAAAAAATGATCGTCAAATTACCCGGATAAATAATCCATCCACCAGGGAGTCTCCCGCATGAGCATTCCGCGCCGCATCATCCAGACCCACAGGAACGAGGACCTTGGCCGTGCGCACCGCCAGAGCTGGATCGACCAGCACCCGGACTACGACTATCAGTTCTTCGACGACGCCCGGTGCCACCAGTTCATGGCCGAGCACGCGCCCGAGCTGCTGCCGACCTACGACAAGCTGCCGCTGCCGGTGCAGAAGAGCGACCTGTTCCGCTATGCCGCGATCCACGAGCTGGGCGGCATCTACACCGACGTGGACACGATCTGCTGCGCGCCGCTGCACAGCTACCTCGATCTCGACACCGACCAGTTGATCGCCGGCATGGAGATGACGCCGGCGCACTGCGCGCCCGGCATCCAGCACTACACCACCTACTACTGCTCGCCGTTCCAGGTGCTGCAATGGACCTTCGCGGCCTCGCCGCGCCACCCGGCGCTGGCGCTGGTGCTGCAGCGCATCCGCTTCTACGTCTCACAGATGAGCGAGGCGCAGCTGCGGGACTGGAGCCAGGCGCTGCGCTTCACGCTGGAGCTCACCGGCCCCGCGGTGTTCACGCAGGTGCTCAACGAGTTCCTGACCGGCACGCGGGAGGGCCGGGTGGCCGTGCTGCCGCGCATGGTCTGGGGCGCCTACCCCGGGGAGCAGACGCGCCCCGAGAATGTGGCGCAGGTCAAGGTCCGGCACCTGTTCGACGGCTCCTGGCGGCCCGACCGGCCGCCGGCGCGGCCCAAGCCAGCCCTGCGCTACTCGATCCAGCTCTGAAACGGATTTTTCAAGCCTTTTTGGCCCGATGTCCAGGTGCTGTGGTCATTCGCTGCTATGAATTCAATAGCAAACCAAGAGCCATCCAAAGCGCGGCTCAGCAGCCCAGGCTCAGCGCCTGCAGCGGCCGGCCGGTGCGCGGCTCGAACACCACGAGGTTGATCCGGCGCGGGTGCTGCGCGTCGGCCGCGAGCGTGCGCAGCGTCAGCCGCGCCGGCCCCCGGTAGTCGCCGGCCGGCACGTATTGGCGCACCACGAAGTCGTGCTGCAGGAACTCGCCCGCGTTCTCGCCGGCCTTCACCCGCGAGCTGTGGCCGTGCTCGGTGACCGTCCAGTAGGCCGACCACGGGGCCGAGGCATCCAGCGGCGTCACCATCGCCTCGAACGCCTCCTCGCCCGTGCCGCGCAGGCTGATCGCGGCGCGTGCCGGCTCACCCGCGGCTAGCGCCTGGGCGGCCGGTTCACCATAGCGCCCGTCGCGTCCATTGCGCACCACCTGCGGCGTGTAGATGCTGCGCAGCCCGTTGGCCGCCGCCACCTGGCGCTGGCGCGTGGTGAAGGCCGGCGTGGCGAAGCGGTCGACCCAGCCGAGCGAATCCCAGTAGCCCACATGGAAGGCTTCCACCACCGCCTGCTCCTGCGCGGCCTGGGCCTTGAGCGAAGACAGCCAGCGGTCGGCCGGCGGGCAGGAACTGCAGCCTTCCGAGGTGTAGAGCTCGATCACGGGCGCCAGCGCGGCGCCAGACTGGGCCGCGCAGCCGTTTTGCATGCCCAGGACGCTGGAAGTCCAGGCGCACAGGACGATGGCTGCTATTGAATTCGTAGCGTTTCGCATGAATCAGGCCTCCGGCGTCAAACCACGCCATGCCGCTTGGTCGGGCCGGGCGGCCCGCTCTTACATCCGCGAGTTACATCCGCGAGGCGCGGCGCCGCACGCGCTCGCGCACGCGCCCCCACCAGCGCTTGAGGTGGGCCTTGAGGCGCCGCCCCTGGCGCCAGAAACTGGTCTGCCGCACTTCGTCGAGCAGGCGGTCCTTCCAGTCCTTCCAGCGCGGGTACCAGCGCGCGAACCAGTCGAGCTTCATCAGCGCCGGCTGCGTGAGCTGGAACAGCCGCGCCACGACGGCCGTGCCCAAGCCCTTGGCGCCGAGCAGCAGCATCAAGCCCAGCGTCTTGTGGCCGGTGCCGAACAGGTAGACCGCCAGCAGCTTGATCGGCACCAGCGCCAGCACCGGCAGGCCGAAGATCAGCAGCGCGGCCCAGGGGGGAAGCCGTTCGATCCGGCGTTCCAGCCAGGCCCACAGCGGGAGTCTGGCCAGCCGCGCGAGCAGGCCGGCCAGGAGCTCCCAGCCCCATTCCTCGAACAGCAGGACGAGGGCCAGCACCGGGGTGAGCAGCAGGCGCAGGGCGCGGCGGATGGTGGGCATGGTCCTCGCAAGGCGGGTGGGCTATGCGGGCAGTGTAAACACGGCCCGGAAACCGCGGTCCTGCCTGCGGCGGCCCGCACGGGTATTCTTGGACACCCATGCCAGAACTCATCGACACCGCGGCCTCTGCCCACCCGGGCGCCCCGAACTGGGTGGTCGCCTGCCTGTGCGCGCAATGGTGCATCACCTGCCGCGACTACTGCACCGCCTTCGACACCGTGGCCCGGGCCGCACCCGCCGGCACGGCGTTCGTGTGGATCGACATCGAGGACGACAGCGACTGGATGGGCGACGTCGAGGTGGAGAACTTCCCGACGTTGCTGATCGCGCGCAATGCCGCGGTGCCCGAGGTGCATTTTTTCGGCCCCATGCTGCCGCACGCGCAGCAGCTCACGCGGCTTCTGGCCAGCACGCAAGCCAACAACACGCCGCTGCGCGGCGTGGACGCCCCGGTGCAGGAACTGGCGCTGCGCCTGCAGGCGGTGGCCGCGCCGCGCTAGGCCGGCCCAGCTTTGCCAAGCCTCCACCAAAGAGGGGATGCGGCGGCGCCGCTTTCGGCCTATCGTGCAGGCCACGGGCGGCCGCCGGCGCCGCCCGCATCGGAGGCCGCCATGGAAGACACCCCGCGCCAGCTCATCGTCCTGTGCGATGGCACCAACAACAACCTGACCGGCGGCCGGGCCGACACCAACGTGCTCAAGCTGCTGCACCGCCTGCCGCCGGGCGATGCGCGCCAGCAGGTGTTCTACGACCCCGGCGTCGGCAACCCGGGCGAGCTGCCCTCGGCCACATTGCTCGACAGCCTCAGCCGGCGCCTGGAGCGCATCGCCGGCCTGGCCTTCGGGCGCGGCGCCTACGAGAACATGGCCGAGAGCTACGCCTTCCTGATGCGCCACTACCAGCCCGGCGACCAGATCTACATCTTCGGCTTCTCGCGCGGCGCCTTCACGGCGCGCGCCGTGGCCGGCATGGTCAACCAGTTCGGGCTGCTGCGCCCGGGGCTGGAGAACATGCTGCCCACGCTGCTGCACGTCTACTTCTCCTCGCGCAAGGGCAGTGCCCGCAAGGCCCAGGTGGCCGCCGTGTCGGCGCAGATCCGCAGCCTGTTCACCGATGCCCAGCGCCGCGAGGTGTGGGTGCATTTCACCGGCGTGTGGGACACCGTGGCGTCGATCGGCTTTCCGCCGTTCACGCGCCAGATCACGGGCTCGCCCACCATCGCCGGCAAGCGCATGCGCCACGTGCGCCAGGCGCTGGCGCTGGACGAGCACCGCCGGCCGTTCGAGCCCCGGCTGTACCTGGAGGACAACATCTTTCCCGCCAACGCCGAGGGCCAGACGCTCAAGCAGGAATGGTTCAGCGGCGCGCACTGCGACGTGGGCGGCGGCTACGCCGGCGCCGAGGCGGCGCTGTCGGACCAGACGCTGGACTGGCTCGCGCGGGAGGCCGCCGAGCAGGGCCTGCGCCTGGCGCCGCCCGAGGCCGCCGATCCGGCCCGGCAGCGCATGGTCCATTGCGAAACCTGGGGCACGCCGTGGTGGGCCATCGCGGGCCTGTGCGTGCGCGACCCGCGCCACGCCGCGGACGAGAACGGCCGCCGCCATGCCATCGCGCCCGTAGCCGGCCCCGCTCCGGCACAGACATCGGCGCAGGCACCCGCGCTGCGCTATCCCAAGGACACGATCTGGCGGCGCGCGCGCCGGGCCGCTGCGCCGCTGCTGGCGGGCGGCGCCATGGTGCTGCTGTGGTTGGCCATGGGGCTGTGCTTGGCCGGGGGCCTGGCCGGCCCGGGCCTCGGGGATGGGTTCGGTGCCGCCGCAGTGGCCAATGCGGCTTTCGCGGCCTGGCAGCTCTGGCCGTTCGACAGCATCGGCCTGATCCTGCCGAACCCGGAGGTGGCGACCAAGACCGCGCTGGCGCTCGATCTGGCCTTCATCGCGGCCTACGGCTACCTGCTGGCCTGGCTGGCGTCGCGCGGGTTTGCCGCGCTGGCGGGCCTGCGCGGCATCGCCAGTGCGCGCCGGCCGCTGCTCAACTTTCTGGGCTACGGGCTCACGGTGCTGGTGGCGGCCGACCTAGCCGAAGACCTGGCCACGCTGCTGATCCTGCTGTTCCAGAACCATTGGTACGGCTGGCTGCTGGGCCTGCTGGGGCTCGCCATGGCCGCGGCCTCGCTGGCCAAGTGGCTCGGCCTGCTGCTGACCCTGGTGCTGCTCGCCGCGGGGCTGGGGGCGCAGCTCTGGCACCGTAGCCAACGGTAACCAGAAGCGGCCGGGCCGCCGCCGGGCCTGTGGCACACTCGCGGCCTTCGGTCTTTTTCACGGGCCGGCACCAGGCCGGCGCTTCTCATCCGCATGCAGAACATCATCCGGCAGATCGCCGCAGAAATCAGGGTTTCGGAACAACAGGTGAAGGCGGCCGTCGAGCTGCTGGACGGCGGGGCCACGGTGCCCTTCATCGCGCGCTACCGCAAGGAAGTCACGGGCGGGCTGGACGACGTGCAGCTGCGCGAACTCGAATACCGCCTGGGCTACCTGCGCGAACTCGAAGACCGGCGCACCGCCGTGCTCAAGGCCATCGACGAGCAGGGCAAGCTCACGCCCTTGCTGCGCGCGGCCATCGAAGCCGCACCGACCAAGCAGGAGCTCGAAGACCTGTATCTGCCGTTCAAGCAGAAGCGCCGCACCAAGGGCCAGATCGCGCGCGAATTCGGCATCGAGCCGCTGGCCGATAAGCTGTTCGCCGACCCGACGCTGGACCCGGCCGCCGAGGCCGCCGCCTTCACCCGCCCGCCCGAAGTGCTGGACGACGGCAAGCCCGGCGCCGATTTCTCCACCGTGCCCGCGGTGCTGGACGGCGTGCGCGACATCCTGTCCGAGCGCTGGGCCGAAGACGCCGCGCTGGTGCAGGGCCTGCGCGAATGGCTCTGGGCCGAAGGCCTGTTCCGCAGCAAACTGACCGACGGCAAGGACGAGAACCACGCCGACGTGGCCAAGTTCCGCGACTACTTCGACTACGACGAGCCGATCGGCCGCGTGCCCTCGCACCGCGCGCTGGCCGTGTTCCGCGGACGCGGGCTGGAAATCCTTGACGCCAAGCTGGTGCTGCCCACGGAACCCGAACCCGGTAAGCCCAGCCTAGCCGAAGGCAAGATCGCGCTGCACCTGGGCTGGAGCCATGCAAGCCGCAAGGCTGACGACCTGATCCGCAAATGCGTGGCCTGGACCTGGCGCGTCAAGCTCAGCCTCTCGACCGAGCGCGACCTGTTCACCCGCCTGCGCGAGGACGCCGAGAAGGTCGCCATCAAGGTCTTCGCCGACAACCTGCGCGACCTGCTGCTGGCCGCGCCGGCCGGCCCGCGCGTGGTGATGGGCCTGGACCCGGGCATCCGCACCGGCGTGAAGGTGGCCGTGGTGGACGCCACCGGCAAGCTGGTGGAAACCGCCACCGTCTACCCGCACGAGCCGCGCCGGGACTGGGACGGCTCGCTGCACACGCTGGGCAAGCTGTGCGCCAAGCACGGCGTGAACCTGATCGCGATTGGCAACGGCACCGCCAGCCGCGAGACCGACAAGCTGGCGGCCGACCTCATCAAGCTGCTGGCCAAGGCCCAGGACGGCGGGGAGATCCAGAAGGTGGTGGTCAGTGAAGCTGGCGCCTCGGTGTACTCCGCCAGCGAATTCGCCTCGCAGGAAATGCCCGACGTGGACGTGAGCCTGCGCGGCGCCGCCAGCATCGCGCGGCGCCTGCAGGACCCGCTGGCCGAACTCGTGAAGATCGACCCCAAGAGCATCGGCGTGGGCCAGTACCAGCACGACGTGAACCAGAGCGAGCTGGCCCGCACCCTGGGCGCCGTGGTGGAGGACTGCGTGAACTCGGTCGGCGTGGACCTCAATACCGCGAGCGTGCCGCTGCTCAGCCGCGTGTCGGGCCTGTCGGGCACGGTGGCCAAGGCCGTGGTGCGCTGGCGCGAAGCCAACGGCGCCTTCAAGAGCCGCAAGCAGCTCATGGACGTGAGCGGCCTGGGCGCCAAGACCTTCGAGCAGAGCGCGGGCTTCCTGCGCATCCGCGGCGGCGAGAACCCGCTGGACATGACCGGCGTGCACCCCGAGACCTACCCCGTGGTGGAGCAGATCATCGCCACCACCGGCAAGCCGGTGGCCGAGCTCATGGGCCGCGCCGACATGCTCAAGACGCTCAAGCCCGAGCTGTTCGCGAATGAAAAATTCGGCGTCATCACCGTCAAGGACATCCTGGGCGAGCTGGAGAAGCCCGGCCGCGATCCGCGCCCCGACTTCAAGGTGGCGCGCTTCAACGACGGCGTGGAAGACATCCGCGACCTCAAGGAAGGCATGATCCTCGAAGGCACGGTCAGCAACGTGGCGGCCTTCGGCGCCTTCGTCGACCTGGGCGTGCACCAGGACGGGCTGGTGCACGTGAGCCAGCTCAGCCACAAGTTCGTCAACGACGCGCGCGAGGTGGTCAAGACCGGCGACATCGTGAAGGTGAAGGTGATGGAGGTGGACGTGGAGCGCAAGCGCATCGGCCTGAGCATGAAGCTCGGCGAGGCACCCAGGTCACGCGATGGGCGCGACGGCCCGCGCGACAACCGCTTCGAAGGCGCCGGGCGCGGCCAACGGCCGCCGCAGGGCCAGCGACAGGGCGCGCAGGCGCCGCAGCCCACGGCCATGGCCGGCGCGTTCGCCAAGCTGCAGGGCCTGCGCAAGTAGGTGCTATGGTTTTGATAGCTGCTGACGTCCACGCGACAAGGACATCCGGCCGATTTCATTCAAAATAGCGGCATGAAAGCCCTGCGCCTCTACGCCGGCCCCGCCGCGCGCCGCCACATCGAGCAGCACGGCCTGCGCCCGCAGGACGTGCGCGTCATCCCCGGTGCGGCGGGCGGCCCCAAGGGCCTGATCCTGGGCCCGCTGGACCGCTTCCTCTTCGGCGACTGGCTGGCCGGCAGCACGCACGAGGTGCACCTCGTGGGCGCCTCCATCGGCGCCTGGCGCATGGCCACGGCCTGCCTGAACGACCCGGCCGCGGCCTTCGAGCGGCTCGAACACGACTACATCCACCAGCACTATGAGCTGCCGCCCGGGCGCAAGCGCCCGACGGCCGAGCAGGTGAGCCGCGAGTTCGGCCAGAACCTGCAGGCGTTCTACGGCGGGCGCATCGGCGAGGTGCTGAACCACCCGCGCTACCGGCTGCACATCGTCACCTCGCGCGGGCGCCACATCCTGGGCCGCGAAGGCTCGGCGCGCACGCCGCTGGGCTACCTTGGCGCCTTTCTCACCAACACCGTGCGCCGCAAGGCCATGGGCGCCTGGCTGGAGCGCGTGGTGTTTTCGGCGCCCGCGGGGGCGAGCCAGCCATCGGCTCCGCATGGCGCGCCGTTGCCTTTTTCCACCAGCGACTACCGCACGCGCCAGGTGCGGCTGAGCGAGGCCAACTTCCAGCCGGCGCTGCAGGCGAGCTGCTCCATTCCCTTCGTGCTGCAGGCGATCCACGACATTCCCGGCGCGCCGCCCGGCGCCTACTGGGACGGCGGCATCACCGACTACCACCTGCACCTGGACTACCGCCCGGCCGCGCCGCCGCAATCTGCGGTGGGCGAGGGCGCGCCGGGCCTGGTGCTGTACCCGCACTTCCAGCGGAACGTGGTGCCCGGCTGGCTCGACAAGGGCCTGGCGTGGCGCCACGGCGCCACGCCGTTCCTCGATTCCATGCTGGTGCTGGCGCCCGACCCTCAATGGGTGAAGCGCCTGCCCAACGGCAAGCTGCCCGACCGCACCGATTTCACGCGCTACGGCATGGACTGGCGCGCCCGCGCCAAGGCCTGGGGCGCGGCCGTGGCGGCCAGCCAGCAGCTGGCCGAGGAGTGGCAGGCCTGGCTGGCGCAGCCCCGGCCGGAGCAGATCGCCGTGCTGTGAGCGGCGCTCGTCCCTGCGCCCGGCTTCAGGGTTTCGGTATCACGAGCGGCGAGACACCGGGCGCCAGCATGCCGTTGCGCGAGAGCGCGCCCTTGTAGGGATTGGTGTGCATGGACAGCTGCCAGAACGCGACGGTGGTCGAGAGCGCAAACAGGACCAGGATGAGGCGCCCGGCCGGGGGCTTGTCCAGGTGCGCGGCCGCGATCATGAAGTAGACAAAGAACGCCAGCACCAGCACCACGGACCACTGGTTGTCGTCGGTGTGGTCGGCGCCGATCAGCAGGCGACGCAGGCGGGCCTCCTCGAGTTCGTCGACGGCGCGCAGCCACTGCGACACCAGCGCCGCCGGCGCCCCCTGGCGGCTCAGCGCCCCGGTCGCCAGGCGGAGTTCGCGCAGCGCTTCGCTGGCTTCCGGGTTCTCGACGCGGTTGGAGGCCGTGTCCCACTCCTGCGCGATCGCCTTGCGGTAGCGCAGCAGCATCGGGGCGCCGGCCGGCATGTTGAGGGCATCGGCCGAGGCCAGGTCCGTCAACCGGACCCAGGCGGCGCGCTCCTTGAGCGCTGCGTCCGTGGCCTGCCGCTGCTGGTTCCAGACATCGACGGCCAGAAACCCGAGGAACAGGGCGAACACGGTGGTCACCGGCACGAAGGCCGGCCCGACCGGCAGCAGCTTGGGGTTCAGGGCGAAGCGGCGATTCAGCAGGCCCAGCCAGAGGAAGCTGATGGCCAGCATGATGGCCGACAGGGCGCAGAACACGAGCAATTGCCAGAAGGCATCGAGATCGAAAAGGGTGTCAAACATGGCGGCGGGGGCGCATCGGGCAGGCAGGCCACCTGCGGCGGTGCGCAATGATCAGAAAAAGACGGGGAACCCATCGGCGAGGGTGCCAATGCTATGCGAATTCTGCGGCACGTGGCCGGCCCGTTGCCGCAGCCTCACATCGAGGCCGCCAGCATGGCCTCGTACTCCTGCGCGCTGGCCAGCCGCGGATTGGTCTTGTGGCAATGGTCCGCCAGGGCGCCCTGGATGATCTGGCCGAACTGCTCGGGCCGCACGCCCATGGCCGCGAGGCCGGTGGGCAGGCCGAGGCGGGCGTTCATGTCGCGGATGGCGTCGGGGATGTCGCTGCCCGAAGCCAGCCCCATGGCCTGGGCTATGCGGTCGAGGCGCTGTTCGCGCTGCACCGAGTCGGCGCCGGCGTTGAAGCGCACCACGGCCGGCAGGAACATGGCGTTGAGCGTGCCATGGTGCAAGCGCGGGTCCACGCCGCCCAGGCTGTGGCTCAGCGAGTGCACGCAGCCCAGGCCCTTCTGGAAGGCCATGGCGCCCTGCATGCTGGCGCTCATGAGATTGAGGCGGGCCTCGCGGTCGCTGCCATCCTTCGTGGCGCGCTCGATGTGGGCCCAGCCGCGGTGCAAGCCGTCGAGCGCGATGCCGTCGGCCGGCGGGTTGAAGGCCGGCGCCATGAAGGTCTCCATGCAGTGCGCGATGGCGTCCATGCCGGTGGCCGCGGTCAGCTTCGGCGGCAGGCCGAGCGTGAGCTCGGGGTCGCAGATGGCCGTCCTGGGCACGAGATGCCAGGAGTGGAAGCCGAGCTTGCGGTGGTCGTCCACGATCAGGATGGCGCCGCGCGCCACTTCGCTGCCGGTGCCGCTGGTGGTGGGCACGGCAATCAGCGGCGCCACGCGCTCGGTGATCTTCGCGGAGCCGCCTTCGATGGTGGCGTAGGTGGTCAGCGGGCCCTCGTGCGTGGCGGCGATGGCCACGCCCTTGGCGCAGTCGATCGCGCTGCCGCCACCCACGGCGATCAGGCCGTCGCAGGCATTCGCCTGGTAGACCTCGACCGCGGCGCGCACGGCGGCCTCGGTCGGGTTGGAGGGGGTCTGGTCGAACACCGCCACGGGCAGGCCGGGCAGGGCGTCGAGCGCCTTTTGCAAAATGCCGGCGGCCTTGACGCCGGGGTCGGTCACGATCAGCGGCCGGCTGATGCCGACGCGCCCGCATTCCTGCTTCAGCAGCTGGATCGCGCCGAAATCGAACTGAACCTGTGTCACGTAGTAGATGAATGCCATGGCTGCCTGCGTTGTACGATCGATGGTTGAACTTTACGGCAGGACCGCGCCCTTGATCCGCAAGCAAACCCTCATGGCTGTCGCAGGAGCGATAGCGGCATGACCCCCGATTCCCCCTCCGCGCCGCTGACGCCGCAGATGCGCAGCGTGATCGACCGCATGGCGCGCGCCGGCCACCCGCCGCTCTACACGCTGACGCCGCAGCAGGCCAAGGCCGCCTACGAGGCGGGGGCGGGCGTGCTGGAGGTGCCCAAGGCCCCGCTGGCCCGGGTGGAGGACTTCAGCCTCCCCGCGCGCGACGGCGCGGCCTTGCCGGCGCGCCTGTATGCGCCGTCGCGCGAGGTGCTGCCGGTGCTGCTGTACTTTCACGGCGGCGGCTTCACCATCGGCAGCATCGCCTCGCACGACGTGCTGTGCCGCGAGCTGAGCCGGCTGGCCGGCTGCGCGGTGGTGTCGCTCGACTACCGGCTGGCGCCGGAGCACCGATTCCCGACCGCGACGCAGGACGCCTGGGACGCGCTGGCCTGGCTGGCCGCGCAGGCCCCGGCGCTGGGCGTGGACGCCAGCCGCCTCGCCGTGGGCGGCGACAGCGCGGGCGGCACGCTGGCCGCGATGTGCGCCGTGCTGGCGCGCGATGCCGGCCTGCCGCTGGCGCTGCAACTGCTGTTCTACCCGGGCTGCGCCGCGCACCAGGACACGCCCTCGCACCAGCGCTTCGCCCAGGGCCTGGTGCTGGAGGAGCCGCTCATCACCTGGTTCTTCAACCAGTACATCCGCACGCCGGCCGACCGCGACGACTGGCGTTTCGCGCCGCTGAACGCGCCGGATGTGGACGGCGTGGCGCCGGCCTGGTTCGGCCTGGCCGAATGCGACCCGCTGGTGGACGAGGGTGTGATGTACGCCGACAAGCTGCGCGCCGCCGGCGTGGCCGTGGACCTGGAGATCTACCGCGGCGTGACCCATGAATTCATCAAGATGGGGCGAGCCCTCCCCGAGGCGCGGCAGGCTCATGCCGATGCCGCGCGCGCCCTGCAGACTGCTTTTTCACGCTGAACCGCGAACACCATGAAACGACAGGACTTCCGATTCTTCCACCGCCTGCGCGTGCGCTGGGCCGAAGTGGACATGCAGAAAATCGTGTTCAACGCCCACTACCTGATGTACTTCGACACCGCGGTGGCCGACTACTGGCGTGCGCTGGCGCTGCCCTACGAGGAGGCCATGCACCGGCTCGGCGGCGACCTGTACGTGAAGAAGGCCACCGTGGAGTTCCACGCCTCGGCCCGCATGGACGACCGGATCGACGTGGGCCTGCAGTGCGCGCGCATCGGCAATTCGTCCATGGTGTTCCTGGGCGGCATCTTCCGCGACGAGGAACTGCTGATCACCGGCGAGCTGATCTACGTGTTTGCCGACCCGGCCACGCAGACCTCCCGCCCCGTGCCGCCCGCGCTGCGCGAGTTGCTGGCGGGGTATGAAGCCGGCGAGACGGTCGCCGATGTCCGGCTGGGCTCCTGGGCCGAGCTGGGTGCCGACGCCGCCCAGGTGCGCACGGAGGTGTTCGTGCAGGAGCAGCGCATTCCCGCGGACATGGAGTGGGACGCGGCCGACCAGACGGCGCTGCACGCCGTGGCCTGCAACCGGCTGGGCCAGCCGGTGGCCACCGGGCGCCTGCTGCAGCCCGCGCCCGGCGTGGGCCAGATCGGCCGCATGGCCGTGGCCCGGGTGTTGCGCGGAACGCACCTGGGCCGTGACATAGTGCACGCCCTGGTCGAGTTCGCCCGGCAGCGCGGCGACCACGAGGTGCTGCTGCACGCCCAGCGCAGCGCCGAGGGGTTCTATGCCCGGCAGGGCTTTGCGCCCCGGGGCGAGCCCTTCGAGGAAGTGGGCATCGCGCACATCGAAATGGTGCTGCCGCTGCGCGCTGCATGAGCGACTGGAAGCGTCACGCAAACCGGCGACAATAAAAGGTTGCCCGGCCCGATGCCGGAATGCCCCGATCCGCAGTCTTTCACCTATGGCCAAGAAAAAGCGCAGTCCTTCCAGCAAACCCTTTGATACCACCCAGGCCCCTTCACCGGCGCCTGCCGCCGCCCCGGCGGCGCAAGGCGTCAAGGCGCGCATCGCGGCGGCCACCCGGAGCACCCTGGCGCTGCCGGCCGAAATCGGCAAGGGCGACTGGACGGCCATCCTGCTGGCGCTCATGATGTTCTTCGCGCCGGCCATGGGCGTGCCGCACGAGGAGATGCTGCAGGACACGCTGAAGTCCATCATCGTGTCGCTGATCGCGCTGGTGGCCGGGCTGCTGCTGTTCTGGCACCAGCGCAACCGGCGCGACGCGCTGCGCTGGCACGCGCTGATGTGGTTGCCGCTGGCCCTGATGGCCTATGCGCTGGGCAGCATGGTCTGGTCCCACACCTACCTGGGCGGCGTGGAGGCGATCCGCTGGTTCATCTTCAGCCTGCTGCTGTGGCTCGGCCTGAACACCTTGTCGCGCGAGCGTGTGCCGGTGCTGGCCTGGGGCATCCATTGGGGCGCCGTGGTGGCCTCGCTCTGGACCGCGCTGCAGTTCTGGATCGATTTCCGCTTCTTCCCGCAGGGGCCGAATCCGGCTTCGACGTTCGTGAACCGAAACTTCGTGGCCGAGTTCGTGATCTGCACCATTCCGTTCTCGGTGCTGCTGCTGGCCCGGTCCCGCGATTCCGCCCAGCTCTGCCTGCTGGCGTTCACCATCGGGTTCAACATCGTGGCCATCATGATGACGGGCACGCGCTCGGCCCTGTCCGCGATGCTGGTCTTCGTCTTCGTGCTCCCGGTCATCCTGTATCTCTACCGCAGCCAGTTGGCGTTCCCGCGCTGGGACGCGGCCAAGCGCATCCTGGTGTTCGGCGTGCTGCTCGCCACCGTTCTCGGCCTTGGCATGATCAAGACCGGCAATGCCAAGATCATCGATGAAAACACGACCGAACATCGCGGCCTGACTGCGCTGGAGCGCGGGTTCTCGCGGATCCTGTCGGTGGGCCAGAAGGAGGAGTACACCGTGGGCTCCTTCTCGGTGCGCATGGTGATGTGGAAAGCCACCGCGCGCATCATCAAGGCCCATCCCCTGAGCGGCGTGGGCGCTGGCGCCTGGGAGGTCGATATCCCCCTGTACCAGGCCGAGGGCTCGCAGCTCGAAACCGACTACTACGTGCACAACGAGATCCTGCAGCTATTGGCCGAATACGGGCTGGTGGGCTGGCTGTTCCTGCTGTGCCTGCTGGCCTACTTGGCGAACGCCGCCTGGCGGACCTGGCGCAACCGCACGCCCGAGGGGCAGGCCGAGGCGCCGCTGCGGGCGCTGGCGCTGCTCAGCCTGCTGGCGTTCCTGATCGTGAGCAATGCCGGCTTCCCGTGGCGCATGGCGAGCACGGGCGCGATCTTTGCCCTGGCGCTGGCGGTGCTGGCCGCCTCGGACGCGCGGCTCGGCTGGCGCGGCCCGTTCGCGGCCGGGCGGCTGGACTGGCGGCCCGCCTACTCGCAGGCCATGGCGGTGGCCATGATGCTGTGCCTGGCGCTGGGAGCCTACATCTCCCAGCAGGCCGCCGAATGCGAGAGCAAGATCGTGAGGGCCGTCAAGCTCGCGCTGAGCGTCTCCCAGTCGGGCGATCCGGGCAACCCCAAGTGGGACAAGACCCGGGCCGAGATGCTCAAGCTCATCAAGGAAGGCACCGACATCAACCCGCACTACCGCAAGATCACCCCGATGGTGGCCGACGAGCTGGCCAAATGGGGCGACTGGAAGAATGCGGTCTGGATCTGGGAGTCGGTGGTCGGTTCACGTCCCTACGTGGTGGCCATCCTCAGCAACATCGCGCGCGGCTACGCGCAGCTCGGCCAGAACGACAAGGCGCTCGACTACCTGCATCGCGCCCAGAAACTGCAGCCCAACGCGCCCGCCGTCGGCTCGCTCGAGGTGATCCTGCTGAGCCGCACCGGCAAGGAGCCCGAGGCGCTGCAGAAGGTCAAGAGCCATTACGCGAACAACGTCTACGACTTCGACATGGTGAATGCCGGCTACGTGCTGGGCGTTCGCGCCAAGGACTGGCCGCTGGCCGTGCGCAGCATGGAGATGCGCAACAAGGACTGGCCGGCCCAGGCCCCGGACGGCTGGATCAAGATCGGCAACATCTACGCCTCGACCGAGATCAAGGACGACGCCAAGGCCCTCGAAGCCTACAAGGCCGCGCTGGCCGCGGCGGCCGACAAGGACAAGGCCTCGGTGCGCCAGCAGATCCCGGCGGCCTACCAGCCCCGGCTTTGAGTGAGGCGGGGCCTGCCTGCTGCGGCAGACCGTCGCCCCTGGTCCTCAGAGATCCTGCAGCAGAGGATAGGGCGCGGCCTGCACCGCCAGCGCCGCCCCCGCGGGCGAGCCCAGCCGCAGATCGCCGGCTCCGGCCGCTGCGATCTGCAGCGACACGATGGCCTCCCAGCCGCCGCCCGGCGCCGCCGCGGCCTGCGCCACGAGGCCGCAGGGCTGCGTGCCATCGTCGGAGGGCAGGAACAGCTCCTGCCCGGCCGCCATCGGCGCGTCGGCATGGGCCAGGTAGGCGCGGCGCTTGAGCGTGCCGCGGAACTGGCTGCGCGCCACCACCTCCTGGCCCGGGTAGCAGCCCTTCTTGAAGTTGACGCCGCCCACCGACTCGTAGTTGAGCATCTGCGGCACGAAGGCGTCGACGATCGCGGGCGTCACCGTGGCGATGCCGCTGCGCACCTCGCCCCATTGCCAGAGTGCCGTCTCCAGCGCGGGCCCCGTGGGCGCGGCGGTGCCGGCCGGCGCGACCCAGAGCGCGCGCGGCTGGCCGTCGGCGGGATACAGGTGAACCAGATTTTCAGAACCAAAAGTGCTTAAGGTCCAGGCCGGGTGGTCATCGGGCGCTATGGTTTTGAGAGCATTCCCGGCGATGCCGAAGAGCGCATGGTCGGCGCTGGCATCGCTGAGCCGCGCCTTGGCCCGCAGCACGAACATCGACAGCCGCTTGAGCGTGGGGGCCAGCAGGTCGCGGCTGCACACCAGCAGGATCTCGGCCGGGCCGCGCCTGAAGCCGACGAAGCTGGCCTGCATGCGGCCCTTGGGTGAACAGAACGCCGCCAGTCGCGCCTCGGACGGTTCCAGCAGCACGAAGTCCTGCGTCAACTGGCCCTGGAGGAATTTGGCGGCGTCTTCGCCCTCGACACGGATGATGCCCAGGTGGGGCAGGGGGGCAATGCCGTTCAGTGGGTGCGTCATGCGTGAATTATCATCGTCGCTTCAATCCATTTCACTTTGTGGGGCTGCAACCCGGTGCGTCGGCTATTCCTGTTCGTTTTCCTGTCAGCGGCGCTGGCGGCCCTGGCCGGCTCGGCCTGGGCGCTGTGGTGGGTGAACCAGCCGCTGGCGCTGCCGGCCGCCACCGTGGACCTGTCCATCGAGTCCGGCACCACCCCGCGCGGTGTGGCTCAGGCCGTGGCCGACACCGGTACCCGCGTCAATGCGGACCTGCTGTACGGCTGGTTCCGTTTCTCGGGGCAGGGCCGCCAGATCAAGGCCGGCAGCTACGAGATCGAGGCCGGCACCACGCCGCGCAGCCTGCTGCAGAAACTGGTGCGCGGCGAGGAAGCCCTGCGCTCCGTCACCCTGGTCGAGGGCTGGACCTTCCGCCAGGTGCGCGACGCGCTGGCCAAGGCCGACCAGCTCAAGCCGGAGGCCAGCGGCCTCTCGGACGAGGCCGTCATGAGCCTGCTGGGCCGGCCGGGCCAGCCGCCCGAAGGGCGTTTCTTCCCCGACACCTACACCTACGCCAAGGGCTCGACCGACCTGGCCGTGCTGCGCCGCGCCCTGCGCGCCATGGACAGGAAGCTCGAGGCCGCCTGGGCGCTGCGCGCGCCGGGCCTGCCGCTGAAGACCCCGGACGAGGCCCTGACCCTGTCGAGCATCGTCGAGAAGGAAACCGGCCGGGCGGCCGACCGCGCGCAGATCGCCGGCGTGTTCGTCAACCGCCTGCGCATCGGCATGCCGCTGCAGACCGACCCGACGGTGATCTATGGCCTGGGCGCCAGCTTCGACGGCAACCTGCGCAAGCGTGACCTGCAGGCCGACACGCCCTGGAACACCTACACCCGCACCGGCCTGCCACCCACGCCGATCGCCATGCCGGGCAAGGCGGCACTGCTGGCCGCCGTGCAGCCGGCCCGCACCAAGGCGCTCTATTTCGTGGCGCGCGGCGACGGCTCCAGCCACTTCAGCGATTCGCTGGACGAGCACAATCGGGCCGTCAACAAATTCCAGCGCGGGCAATGAACCGATGAGCAAACCGGGCCTCTTCATCACTTTCGAAGGCATCGACGGCGCCGGCAAATCGACCCACATCGAAGGCCTTGCCACCGCCCTGCGCGCCCAGGGCCGCACCGTGACGCTCACGCGCGAGCCCGGCGGCACGCCGCTGGCCGAGAAGCTGCGCGCCCTGGTGCTCAACGACGCCATGGACGCGCTGACCGAGGCGCTGCTGATCTTCGCCGCGCGGCGCGACCATCTGCAGCAGGTGATCGAGCCGGCGCTGGCACGCGGCGACGTGGTGCTGTGCGACCGCTTCACCGATGCCACCTTCGCCTACCAGGGCGGCGGGCGCGGCTTCGACTTCGCCGTGCTATCAAAACTGGAGCAATGGGTCCAGGCTGTTCCTGGACCTCAGCCGGATTTCGTGCGCCAACCCGACCTGACCGTGTGGTTCGACCTGGCGCCCGAGATCGCGGCCCAGCGGCTGGCCGGCGCCCGCCTGCCGGACCGCTTCGAGGCCCAGCCGATCGAGTTTTTCAGGCGCGTGGCCGAGGGCTACGGGCAACGCGCGGCGCAGGCGCCGCAGCGTTTCGCGCGCATCGACGCGGCGCAGGACCGGCACAAGGTCTGGCAGCAGCTCACCAGCGCCTTCGTGCGGCGCGGCTGGCTGGCCATCATGGTGGCTCCCAACGGGGGGCCGGCATGACGGCGGCGGCCGGCGCTGCGCTGGCGCCGTGGCTGGGCGAGCAGCTCGGCGGCCTGCTGGCCCAGCGCGGCCATGCCTGGCTGCTGCAGGGCCCGTCGGGCCTGGGCCAGTACCGCCTGGGCTTCGAGCTGGCGCGCGCCTGGCTGTGCGAGCAGCCCACGGCCCAGGGTGCCTGCGGGCACTGCGGCAGCTGCCATGCGATCGAGGTGCGCACCCATGCCGACCTGTGCGTGCTGATGCCCGAAACCGCGATGCTGGAGCTCGGCTGGCCGCTCAGCGAGAAGGCCCAGGCCGACATCGACGACAAGAAGCGCAAGCCCAGCAAGGAGATCCGCGTCGAGGCCATGCGCGACGCCGTGGAGTTTGCCCAGCGCACCAGCGCCCGCGGCCGCGGCAAGGCCGTGCTGGTGTACCCGGCCGAGCGCATGAACACGGTGACGGCCAACGCCTTGCTCAAGACACTCGAGGAGCCGCCCGGCGACGTGAAATTCGTGCTCGCCAGCGAAGCCTCGCATCAACTGCTGCCCACCATCCGCAGCCGCTGCCTGGGCCACACCATGGTCTGGCCGGAGGCGCCCGCGGCGCTGGCCTGGCTGCAGCAGCAGGGCGTGGCCTCTGCCGACGCGCCGGCCCTGCTGCGCGCGGCCGGCGGCCGGCCCGACGACGCGCTGGGCTTCGCGCAGTCCGGGCGCGATCCCAAGCTGTGGGCGCTGCTGCCCCGGGCCATGGCGCGCGGCGATGCCGGCGCGCTGGCCAACTGGGCTCCGGCGCACGCCGTCGATGCCTTGCAAAAGCTCTGCCACGACCTGCTGGCGCTGCAGGCCGGCGCGCAGCCCCGCTTCTTCGCGGCAGCCGACCTGCCGGCCGCTCCCACCGCGTCGCTGGCGGCGCTGACCCGCTGGTCGCGCGACCTGGGCCAGGCCGCGCGCACCGTGGAACACCCGTTCAATGCCGGACTGATGCTGGAGGCGCTTGTGAGCCAGGCCCGCCTGGCCCTAAACTCGAGGCCCTGAGCCTTCGCTGCCCATGAGCAATCCTTCTCCCACCACCCCGCGCCCCAGCGTCATCCAGCTCGCCATCAAGGAAAAGGCGGCCCTTTACGCCGCCTACATTCCCTTGTTCTCCGAAGGCGGCATCTTCATCCCGACGACGCGCGACTACCGGCTGGGCGATGATGTCTACGTGCTGCTGTCGCTGCCCGAAGACCCGCAGCGCTACCCGGTGGCCGGCAAGGTGGCCTGGGTCACGCCGCCGCGCGCCGCGGGCAACCGCACGCAGGGCGTGGGCATCCGGTTTCCGGCCGACGAGAAGTCGCGCCTGCTCAAGATCAGGATCGAAGAGCTGCTGGGCGGGCACCTGGCGTCGGAACGGCCGACCCAGACCATTTGATCTGCTACGGTTTTCGTAGCGCCCAATGACCGCAGCACCTGGACCTGCGGCCCTTTTCATTGATATTCCATGTTTGTCGACTCGCATTGCCACCTGAGCTTTCCCGAACTGGCCGCACAGCTGCCGCAGATCCGCCAGGCCATGGCCGAGGCGCAGGTGGACCGGGCGCTGTGCATCTGCACCACGCTGGAGGAGTTCGATTCGGTCCATGCGCTGGCCATGCGCTATGACAACTTCTGGGCCACCGTGGGCGTGCACCCCGACAACGAAGGCGTTACCGAGCCCAGCCTGCAGGA
Organism: Variovorax terrae; assembly: GCF_022809125.1. Classification (NCBI taxonomy): domain Bacteria; kingdom Pseudomonadati; phylum Pseudomonadota; class Betaproteobacteria; order Burkholderiales; family Comamonadaceae; genus Variovorax; species Variovorax terrae. The sequence goes on from NZ_JALGBI010000001.1 coordinate 1,871,495, forward strand.
CCTGCTCGAGCGCGCCGCGCAGCCGCGCGTGGTGGCCATCGGCGAAACCGGGCTCGACTACTACCAGATGGACGAGCGCAAGGGCGGCCGCACGCTGGCCGACATGGAGTGGCAGCGCGAGCGCTTTCGCACCCACATCCGCGCCGCGCGCCAGTGCGGCAAGCCGCTGGTGATCCACACCCGCAGCGCCTCGGCCGACACGCTGGCCATCCTGAAGGAGGAGGGCGAGGACGGCTCCCGTGGCGCGGCCGGCGGGGTGTTCCATTGCTTCACCGAAACCGCACAGGTGGCCCGGGCTGCGCTGGACCTGGGGTTCTATATCTCGTTCTCCGGCATCCTGACCTTCAAGAACGCGCAGGACCTGCGCGACGTGGCGGCCTTCGTGCCGCTGGACCGCCTGCTGATCGAGACCGACAGCCCCTATCTGGCCCCCGTGCCTTACCGCGGCAAGACCAACAACCCCTCCTACGTGCCCTACGTGGCCCGTCAGGTGGCCGATCTGAAGCAGCTCCCGATGGAACAGATTGCCGAGGTTACGAGCGCCAATTTCGAGCGCCTGTTCAAGGGAGTTCAATCATGAGAAATTACTTTAAGAATTTAATTTATTTGATTGTTTTAATTGGATTTAATGTTTGTCATGCCGGCTCCTACGAGGATTTTTTCGTTGCCATCAAGCAGGACAATGCGGCGGCCATGACGCGCCTGCTGCAGCGCGGCTTCGACCCCAATACGCCCGATCCGAAGGGGCAGAACGGCCTCTACCTCGCGCTGCGCGAACCGTCGCTCAAGGTGGCGCAGGTATTGATCGACTGGCCCAAGACCGATGTCGATGTCCTCAACGCCCAGGGTGAAAGCCCGCTGATGATTGCGGCGCTCAAAGGGCAGCTCGACATCGCCCGAAAGCTGATCGAGCGCGATGCCAGCGTCAACAAGACCGGCTGGGCGCCGCTGCACTACGCGGCCACCAACAGCCACCTCGACGTCATGCGGCTGCTGCTGGACAACAGCGCCTACATCGACGCCGCCTCGCCCAATGGCACCACGCCGCTGATGATGGCGGCGTTCTACGGCAGCGCCTCGGCGGTGAAGCTGCTGCTGGAAGAGGGCGCCGACCCGCTGCTCAAGAACCAGCAGGACCTCAGCGCCATCGACTTCGCCCAGCGCGCCAACCGCAAGGAATCGGCCGACATCATCGCCGCGTTCGTGCGCGGCCGGCAGCCCAAGGGCAAGTGGTGAGATGCGCAGCCTCAAGCTCAGGCATCTGAGGATCGTCCTGGCGGTCAGCGAAGCCGAGAGCCTGGCGCAGGCGGCCGAACGGCTTCACGTCACGGCGGCGGCCGTGTCGAAGGCGCTCGCCGAGGTGGAGGAGGTCTTTGGCGCTGCGGTGTTCGACCGGGGGCGCGGCTGGGTGCGGCTGACGCCGCTCGGGCGGGCCGTGCTGGCCTCGGCCCGCGTCGTGGGTTCCGAACTCGCGGGGCTGTCCGACGTGGTGCAGGGGCTGCAGGGGGGTTACCAGGGGGAACTGGCCATCGGCACCAAGGCGGTCTCGCTGCATCCTTTCCTGGCGAACACCATCAACGCCTTCGCCGCGCACTATCCGCAAGTGCGCATCAGCCTGGTCGAAGGCACGTCGAAGCACCTGCGCGATCTGCTCGATGACGGCCGGATCCAGCTGCTGTTTGCCCGGCTGAGCCCGGACATCGTCCATTCCGGGCTGCAGAAGGCGGCGATCCTCACGGACGACGTGGTGGTGGCGGCCAGCGCCGACCATCCCCTGGCCGGCCGTGCGGATCTGGACTGGCCTGAACTGGTGGGCCAACGCTGGTGCCTGCCGGTGCCCGGCACGCTGATGCGGGACCACCTGGAGCGCCTGCTCGGCGCGCGGCGCCTGGGCTTGCCGCAGCAGTATGTGGAAACCAGCGACATGACGATGGTGGCGCCGCTGTTCCGCCTGGGCCCCTACGTCACCCTGGTGCCCCGCCGGGTGGCCGAGCACCACCTGAAGCTGCCGGTCGGCTGCATCCTGCCGCTGGACGTGCCGGCCGCAACCGATTCAGTCGGCATGATCTGGAACGAAGCCCTGCCGACGCGGCCCACGGCGCGGCTGTTTCGCGAACTGGTCTTGCGGCAGCTTGCGGACCGGCCTGCTGTGCAGGCGCCATCCGCGCAAGCCGTGGAACTGTCTTCGCTCACTCGAAGCTGATCTTTCTTTCGCGGATCAGTTTTCCCCACTTGGCCAGATCGGTCCGCACCCGCGCCTGCATGACATCGGCCGGGCCCAGGATCGGCTCGTAGCCCTGCCGGCGCAAGGCCTGCTCGACGGCCGGATCGGCCAGGGCGCCCTGCAGCGCACGGTGCACCCGGCTGCTGGCGTCAGCCGGCATGCGCGCCGGCCCCACCAGGGCAAACCACACGGTGGCGTCGTAGCCGGGATAGCCCTGCTCGGCCACCGTCGGCACCTCCGGCAGCACGGAACTGCGGCTGGCGGAGGTCACGGCCAGGGCGCGCATCTTTCCCGACTGAATGAAGGGCAGGGCCGTGCCCGTGGAGGCGAACAGCATGGGAATCTGGCCGCCCACCAGATCAACGGCAGCCGGGCTGCCGCCCTTGTAGGGAACATGCACCAGCTCCGTTCCCGTCATGGCCTGGAACAGCTCGCCCGAAAGATGAGCGGAGCCGCCAATACCCGAGGTGCCATACGTGAGGCTGCCGGGCCTGGCCTTTGCCATCTTCACCAGGTCGGCCAGATTTTTGGCCGGCACCGACGGATGGACGGCGATCACCGAGCAGCCTTCGCAGATCATGCCCAGCGGGGTGAAGGCCGAAGTCGGGTCGTAGCTCAGCTGCTTGCCGTTGGGCAGGATGGTCATCGGGCCGCTGTCGGTGATGTGGATCGTGTAGCCGTCGGCGGGGGCCTTGGCCGTCAGTCCTGCCGCCACGGTGGCGCCCGCGCCCGGCCGGTAGTCGAAGATCAGGGGCTGGCCCAGCGCCGCCTGCAGCCGGGGTTCCAGCGGGCGCATGACGCCGTCGGTGGCGCCACCCGTCTGGTAGCCAATCAGCAGCTTGATGGGCCGGTCGGGCCAGCCGCCGGCTTTCTGGGCCCAGGCTTGCGAGGCGGCGGCGGCCAGTGCGGCGCCCACAAGGCGGCGGCGGGAAATCGGGGTCATGGGAGTCTCCTGGTCTTGGTACTGAAGGGAAATGGGAAGTTGCATGAGAGCCGGTCAGCCGAGCAGGGCGTCGATTCCGGCCTCCAGCCGGTGCTGCGCCTCGGCCACCCGGGCCTGGGCGGCTTCGAGCCAGCGGAGGTCAGCCGCGAGGGCCTCTGCGTGAAGCGCCAGCGCTTCCTGGACGCGTTGCGGCGCCGGCCCGCCGGGCATCTGGTGCCGGCGAACCGACTCGGCGGGGTCCATGGCCGAGGCGATCACGGCGGGATCGAGGCCCAGGGGCTGGCCGGTGTGTTCGATGGCAGCGCGATCGACCAGGGCGGTATCGACATCCGCCGGAGTGCGGCCAGCCTCCAGCGACAGCCGGACCACGATGCCCGTGATCTGGTGCGCGGCACGCCAGGGCAGCCCGGTGGACCGGACGATGGCGGAGGCCAGGTCGGTGGCAGTCGCCCAATGGCGGCCGGCAGTGGACGCCATGGCGCCCGCGCGGACCGTCAGGCTGCCCAGGACGGCCGTCATCAGCGGAAGCGCGCCGCTCATTTCGTCGTAGCTGCGCCAGGCGTCCGACATGGAGCGAACCCATTCGAACACCGGCACCGTCGAGGGGTTCTTGTGGATCATCGCGGTGCTCACGAAGTAGCCCGTGGACGTGGCCACCACGCCCTTGAGGCATTCGAGCGCGTTGGGATTCTTCTTCTGCGGCATGATGCTGCTCGTGCCGCAGAACCCGTCCGCACACTCCACCAGCCCGAACTCGGGTGCGGACCACAGCATCAGGTCTTCGGCCAGGCGGTTGAAGTTGCCGGCCAGCAGCGTGGTGATCGCATGCGCCTCGATCTCCAGGTCGCGCCCCCAGACCGCATCGCGCGTGTTCAGCGCCAGGCCGTCGAATCCCAGCAGCGAGGCCGTGCGCTCCCGGTTCAAAGGGAATTCGGAGCCGTTCAGAATCGCCGCGCCGGCCGGGCTGGTGTTGAGCCTCGCAAAGTACTGGCGAATGCGCTGTGCATCACGGTCAAAGGCGCTGGCCCAGGAGAGCAGATAGTGCGCGAAGCTTTCGGGCTGGGCGTGCTGCAGATGGGTGCAGCCGGGCATCACCGTGTCGATGTGCAATGGCACGAGGTCGAGCATCATCTGGCGCAGCTCGTTGAGCTGGGCGGCCACCAGCAGCAGCTTGCCGCGCAGCGTGTAGCGGAAAGACACCGCGAGCAGATCACCCGAACTGCGGCCCAGGTGCATTTTTCCGGCAACGTCCGGGCCGAGCGCCCCAGTCAGGATGGCTTCGCCCGAATGCATGTGCTCGGCCGTGGCCGCGCGGGCCTCGATCGCGCCCAGTTGCTCGACCTTGCGCAGCTCGCGCAGCATCGCGGCGGCATCGGCTTTCGGCAGCAGGCCTTCCTCGGCCAGCATCAGGATGTGGGCCTTGTCAAAAGCATGGAATGCGGCCAACTGCGGGCCCATGCGGGCATACTGGCCCAGAACCGCCGCGTCAGGCCCAGGCAGGCAGACCCGGGCCAGCTCCGGGCGCACGTTTTCGGACAATCGGATCTTGGCAGCGCGGTAGACAGACATGGTTTCCTCGATGAATCACTTGGCGCCGCAGTGTAGGGAGGCGTGTGGGAAACAAAAAGGGAAATAAATGGAAATGAAATCAACCATTTGCTCTTTTTTATTGATTTTAACTTTATACGATGTATATTATGTTAAATAATAAAGACGGCAGTGCAATGATCGCTGCGCGGTAGCCCAGCCCCCTCTCTCTGAACGGCTGTTCTGGGCAATTGATCATCGACACGCAGCCAGTGAGAAATGCTATCGCTTCAGGGATGCCAGGTCGACACAACTTTTGGCGTTTGGTGCGAGCGCGCCCCCGCCAGCGCATATGACAGCTGGGTGGCCGCATCCATCACCGTTTTTGCGTGCTTGACGAGCTTGGGGCGCGTCAGGCGGGCTGTCGGTCCCGAGATGCACATCGAGCCCAGCAGTCTCCAGTTGAGGCCGAATACCGGTGCCGCCACGCTGCTGACCTCGGGCTCGCGTTCACCCAGGGACATGTGGTAGCCGCGCTGCCTGATTTCCTCGTAGACCTTGCCGCTGGCGCCCGAGAACGCCAGGATCACGCGGCCCGGCGCTCCCTTGTCCAGCGGCAGCCGCTCGCCCATGCGCACATGGTGGCGCACCGATTGCGGCCCCTCCACCCGGGAGATGCAGGCCCGGATGTCGCCTTCACGGACGTAGAACGAGGCACTTTCGCCGGTGGTGCGCGAGAGTTCGCGCAGGGTGGGCTCGACCACGTTGTTGACATCAAAGCCTGACTGGTAGCGCATGCCCAGCCAGCCCGCGGCCGGCCCCAGGCGCCAGTCGCCGTCCTCGCGCTGCACCATGTAGCCGGATTGCGCGAGTGTGCGTGCCAGGCGCAGCACCGTGGTCTTGTGCATGCCGCAGCGCCGGCTCAGCTCCGCGAGCGAGAGATGGGCTTCGGCCACCCCGAAGGCTTCCATGATCTGCAGCGCGCGTGTCACCGCGATCACGCCAGAGGCTGACGCGTCGAACACCGGCGCCGCGACAGGGGCTTGGGTCAACCCCTTTTTGACAATGTTGTTTCGTACCATGAAACATGATCTGAGAAATGAAACAGCATTGTATGGAATGAAACCCGAACTTAAAGTCTCGTTCCCATGCAGGCAGCCATGCCTGCCTTGTTCAGAGACGAAAAGACGGAGACATCCATGCATTCCATGACCCGGTCATTCAGCCGACGCACGGCCCTCGTTTTCCTGCTGGCCGCTGCCGCCACGGGGGCAGCGCTGGCCCAGGCGCCCTACCCGGCCAAGCCCATCAAGCTGGTCGTGCCGTTCCCCCCCGGAGGCGGCACCGACCTGCTGGCGCGCACGGTGGCGCAGAAGCTCTCCGACACGCTCAAATGGACCATCGTCATCGACAACCGCCCTGGCGCGGGCGGCAACATCGGCGTCGATGCCGTGGCCAAGGCCGCCCCCGATGGCTACACACTCGTGATGGGGCAGACCAGCAATCTCGCGGTCAACCCGACGCTCTACCCCAAGCTGCCCTATGACCCGCTGAAAGATCTGGTGCCGGTGGCGCTGGTGGCTTCCTCGCCGATTGCCATCGTGGTGCCCATGCAGTCACCCTACAAGACGTTTGCCGATATCGTGGCTGCCGCCAAGGCTCGGCCGGATGCGCTGACGCTCGGCTTCTCCGGCAACGGCACGGTGGCGCACCTGGCGGGCGAGCAAGTCAAGAAGGCCGCCGGCATCCAGATGCAGAACGTGCCCTACAAGGGCGCGGCCCAGGCCATGACCGACGTAATGAGCGGCCAGGTCGGCATCTACATGTCTTCGGTGCCCACGCTGCTGGGCCATGTGAACAACGGCAAGCTGCGCGCCATTGCCGTTACCTCGCTGCGGCGCTCGAGCGAGCTGCCGCAGGCGCCCACGCTGGCGGAGTCGGGTTACCCGGGCTTCGATGCCTCCACCTGGTTCGGCATCCTGGCCCCCGCCGGCACGCCCGCGGCCATCGTGCAGACGCTCAATGCCGAGATCAACAAGGTGCTCAAACAGTCCGACGTGGCTGCCAAGCTCAAGTCGGAGGGCGGCGATGTACTGGGCGGCACGTCCGAGCAGTTTGCGGCTCTGCTCAAGACCGACATCGTGCGCTGGGGGCAGATCGTGCGCGATTCGGGCGCGCGCATCGACTAATCCTCAGGCTACGCACTTCGTGTCTTCGCCAACCTCTTTGCAAGGGGCAATACCTGCCGCCGTGCCGTTCTCGGCTGGCACAGGGCGACCACTAGCGATGCTGCCAGCCGATGCCTTTGACTGCCACATACGAGTGACGTCGCACGTGCCTTCCGCCACCCCCTCTTCGTAACCCACCTCCATGACACACGCCATGAGCACCCTCCCCGACATCATCCGTGACATCGAACGCGTTTCCCCCGACGTCGTCGCCAAGGCCCGCACCTTCCAGGCCGCCATCCTCGCCGACGTGGCCGGCCGCCGCGGCACCATGCACGCCCGCGTGGCGCCGGTGCACCATGGCATGCAGCTGGCCGGCCCCGCCTTCACCGTGGAAGTGCGCCCCGGTGACAACCTGATGATCCACGCCGCCATCGCGCTGGCCCGCCCCGGCGACGTGATCGTCGTGGACGGCAAGGGCGACCAGACCGCCGCGCTGATGGGCACGCTGATGCTCAGCGCCTGCAAGAAGCTGGGCATCGCTGGCGTGGTGGTCGACGGCGCGATCCGGGACCGGCTGGAGCTGCTGGATCTGGGCTTCCCGGTGTTCAGCGCCGGCTTCAACCCGGCTGGCCCGACCAAGCTCGTGCCCGGCCGCATCAACCACCCGATCTCGGCTGGCGGCACCGTGGTGAACCCGGGCGACTTGATCGTGGCCGACGCCGACGGCGTGGTGGTGATCGAGCGCGAGAAAGCCCCCGCCATGCTGGCGCTGGCCGACAAGAAGGTGGATGACGAGGCCGCCCGCCTGGACGCCATCGCGCGCGGCGACACCGCCTCCAAGTGGCTGCCCGCCGCCCTGCGCGCGGCCGGCGTGCTGAAGGAAGGCGAGGAACTGTGAGCAGCATCGTCGTCACGGGCGCCGACCTGGCGCAGCAGGCGCTGGACCTGCTCAAGGACTACGAGATCGTCTACGCCGGCAAGACGCCGACCGAAGCCGACCTGGTGGCGCTGTGCGGCGCGCACGACCCGGTGGCCATGATCGTGCGCTACGGCAAAGTCGGCGCCGCGGTGATGGACGCCGCGCCCTCGCTCAAGGTCATCTCCAAGCACGGCAGCGGCACCGACACTATCGACAAGGCAGCAGCCCAGGCGCGCGACATCGAGGTAGTGGCCGCCGTCGGCGCCAACGCCGCGGCCGTGGCCGAGCAGGCGCTGGCGCTGCTGCTGGCCTGCGCCAAGTCGGTCGTTCCGCTGGACGCGCGCATGCACGCCGGCCACTGGGACAAGGCCACGCACAAGAGCCTGGAGTTGGGCGGCCGCACCATCGGCCTGGTGGGCCTGGGCGCCATCGGCCTGCGCTTTGCGCGCATGGCCGACGCCCTGGGCATGCGCGTGATCGGCTTCGACCCGTTCGCGAAAGACCTGCCGGCCTACGTGAAGAGCGTGGACCTGGAGACGGTCTGGCGCGAGTCCGACGCGATCTCGCTGCACTGCCCGCTGACCGACGACAACCGCGGCATGCTCAACGCCAACACGCTGGGCTGGTGCAAGCGCGGCGTGATCGTGGTCAACACCGCGCGCGGCGGCCTCGTCGACGAGGCCGCGCTGCTGGCGGCCGTGCGCTCGGGCCAGGTCATGGCCGCCGGCTTGGACAGCTTCGCGGTGGAACCGATGACGGCCGGCCACCCGTTCCAGGGCCAGGAGCGCATCGTGCTGAGCCCGCATATCGGCGGCGTCACCAGCGACGCCTACGTCAACATGGGCGTGGGCGCCGCGAAGAACCTGCTGGCGGTGCTGGCATGTCAGCCGGCCTTGGCCAACACCTGAATGCAAAGCTGGTCAGGGCCCTGGCCACTGTGGGCAAAAAAATGCGCACAATCCCGAAAAATCAGGCGGCGTAGCTCACCATGATTGCTATATTTTCGATAGCAAAAAACAAAAGCCCTGCAATGATTGCAGGGCCTCGTGTTTTTGGTAGGACGTACAAGATTCGAACTTGTGACCAACGGATTAAAAGTCCGCTGCTCTACCAACTGAGCTAACGTCCCGTTTTGCTCCACCCACCGGGTGGCTGCAAAGCCTATGATTATAACGTGGATTTACTCGCTGTTCGCCCGTCTGGACAGCTGATCCAGAACCCAGCCCGCCGCGCATTGGCCGAAGGTGGCCGTGACGCTGACCACCGAGCCATAGCCGTGGCAATTCAGCGAGCCGTCGCCCTCCACGGCACACGAGGCGTCAGGCGGCGCTACCGCTTCGCGGCTGAAGACGCAGGCGACTCCGATCTTCTTGCCTTCACGCGGCGCGCCATGCTCCTTGCGCAAGCGGTAGCGCAACTGCGCCAGCAGCGGGTCGTGCGTGGTCTCGGCGAGATCCCCGACATCCACGCGGTGCGCGAGCCGTTTGCCGCCCGCCGCACCGGCGGTCACGAACAGGGTTCCACTCTGCCGCGCCCACACGGCCATGGCGGTCTTGGCCTTGACCTGGTCGCAGGCGTCGATCACGGCATCCACCCCTGCTGGCAACAACCGGGGCCAGTTGCCGGGCTCAACGAACTCTTCGATGCAAATGACTTCACACGCCGGGTTGATCTGGGCAATGCGCTCGCGCATTGCCTGCACCTTCGCCTGCCCCACCGTCGTGTCCAGCGCCTGAATCTGCCGGTTGATGTTCGACTCGGCGACATGGTCGAGATCGATCAGTGTCAGCCGCCCTACCCCGCTGCGTGCCAGCGCCTCAGCCGCCCAGGAGCCAACGCCGCCGAGGCCGACGATAGCGACATGCGCCTGGCGGATGCGCGCCGCCCCCGCCACCCCGTACAAGCGCTCCAGGCCGCTGAAACGGCGTGCAAGGTCCGGGGCCAAAGCGGCCTCAATGACGCTCGTCACGGCGCTCATGCTCAGGCCATTCGGTCCAGGCGCCAGACCTGGTATTTGAAGGCGGCAACCGCCCCCGCCAGAATGGCCGCCACGGCCACGAAACTGGTGGCACTGAGCGTGGAAATGCCGCTCAGCCCCTGGCCGATCGTGCAGCCCATGGCGGTGACGCCGCCCACGCCCATGAGCACCGCGCCGGCCAGGTGGTTGGCCACGTCTTCGGTGCTGCCAAACCCCTCCCAGCGGAAGGTGCGCGTGGCGATGGCGCAGAGCGCCGAGCCCGCGATCACGCCGAACACCGAAACGATGCCGAGCGTGAGCACCTTGCTTTTGTCGCTGAAGAACATGAGCCAGTCCAGCGTGTAGGCCACGGGCGAGACGAAGCTCAGGGCTTCGGCGCGCCCGGAGTTGGTGGCGAGAAAGGCTTCCTGCAGGGTCTCGGGGTGCTCGGCCACATAGCCCAGGTGTCCGCTGACCCACCACATGGCCGCCACCACCGCGCCGATGCCTAGGCCCGCCAGCAGGTTGTTCGGCAGTTCGCCGGAACGCCGGAAGCCCACGAAGGCCCACGCCATCAGGCCGCCGCCGAGCACCAGTGCCCAAAGCAGCCCCGCGATCGAGGTTCTGATGCCAAAAGCGGCCGATGTCCAGGCGGGTAGGTTCGCTCCCGCTACAAAATCAATAGCAACCCGGTCGACCGTGGCCACCCGGATCACGGCCGTGACGCCCTTGAGCGTGGCGAACGCAGCCACGCCCATGACGACAAACACCACCAGCGACTTGAGGCTGCCGCCGCCGATGCGCACCAGCGTCTTGCTGCCGCAGCCCGAGGCCAGCACCATGCCGAAGCCGAACATCAATCCGCCCACCGCAGCCGACAGCCAGATCCATCGGTTCGAGGCGTAGAGGGTCTTGGCTGGATCGATCAGGCCGGCGAAGGCCAGCGCCGCGAAGCCGATCATGGCCACGCCGATGGCCATGCCCCACTGGCGCATGCGGGTCCAGTCGCCCATGTTGACCACGTCGCTGACGGCCCCCATGGTGCAGAAGTGCGTGCGCTGGGCGATCGCGCCAAACACCACGGACAGGAAGAAAGCGGCCCACAGCACCTGGGTGGTGAGCGAAGACAAATCAGAGGATTGCATCCCCTGATTTTAGATGCCTGCTCACAGCCTCTTAGGCTCCGCTACTTGAGGCGGGTCAGCCGGTCCTTGGCCGCTTGTGCGGCCTCCGACTGCGGGTAGGCCTTGACCAGGTCTTCCAGCGTCTTGCGGGCCGAGCGGCTGTCCTTGAGCTCGATCTGGCAGTTGGCAATGGACAGCGCGGCATCCGGTGCACGTGCGTGATCGGGCGCCTGGGCGAGCAACGAGCGGAAATTGGCGATGGCTTCCTTGTAGTCGCGCGTGGCGTACTGCGCATTGCCCAGCCAGAACAGCGCGGACGGCCCGTAGCCGCTTTGCGGGTAGCGCTTCACGAAGTCCACGAAGGCCGTCTGGGCCGCAGGGAAGTCGCCCTTGCGAAAGACCGCCAGCGCCGCTTCGAAATCCCGCTTCTCCGCCGGGTCCGCGGTGAACTCCCGGCCATCCACCGCCACCTTGGTCGGTTCGAATTTGCGCAGGCGATCGTCCACCCCTTGCGCGATGTCCTTCTGGCGGCGCTGCAATTCGGAAACGTCGCGCGCCAGCTGCTCGTTCTGGCCGGTCATCTTCGCCAGGTCGGCGCGCAGGCTTTCGATCTGGCTTTGCAGGTCGACCAGGCTGCGGCGCATCTGCGCGTTGTCGTCATTGGACTTGCGCAAGTCCTCGCGAGTGGACTCGACGCGCTGGCGCAGGTCCAGGATGGCCTTGCGCGCCTCATCGTCATCGAACAGCCCCGCATGGGCCGCAGACAGCCAGAGGCAGGCCAGGGACACGAGGGCTGCGCGGCCAAGCCGCGCACGCGACAGGGAAAACCGCTTCACGGTGAGGCTTAGGCTGGACATCAGCGGTAGGCGATTTCAGCGCGGCGGTTCTTGGCCATGGCCGCTTCGTCATGGCCTGGCACGGCGGGCTTCTCCTTGCCGAAGCTGACCGCTTCGACCTGGCTGTCCGTCACCCCCAGCAGGCCGAGCGCGCGCCGGACGGCTTCGGACCGCTTCTGGCCGAGCGCCAGGTTGTACTCGCGGCCGCCGCGCTCGTCGGTATGGCCTTCAATCACGACCTTGCGGTTCTTGTCGGCCTTGATGAAGCGCGCATGCGCGTCCAGCAGGCTCTGGAATTCGGGCTTGATGACGTAGCTGTCGTAATCGAAGTAAACGATGCGGGCCACGCCGGCCGGGCCGGCCTTGTCCTCTGTTGACTTGCTCAGATCGACCGGTTCGACGCCGCTTTTGGTCGTGGCGCTGCCGTCGTTCTGACCGGACATGACCGCATTGCCGGTCTTGTCTTCGACCGGCACGTTGTCCAGCTTGACGCCGGAACTGCAGCCAGCCATCAAAGCGGTCATGGCAAGCATCAACAAGATTCGTTTCATCATCTATCTCCTGGGAATGACAAGTCTTAAATAGTCAGGGTTTCTGGAACGGGCCCCAGTCGGGTTCGCGGATGTCACCGCCCTGCCCGGCCAGGCGCGCCTTGATCTTTCCGTCCAGCGTGGTGGTCATCAGCGCTTCGCGGCCTTGTTGCTGGGTGGCATAGACGATGAGCCGGCCGTTGGGAGAGAAGCTCGGGCTTTCATCCGCGGAGGTCTCCGTGATGGCCTGCACGGCACCGCCCGAGAGCTCCATCACCTGCAGCTTGAAGGCCCCGTTGACCCGGGAAATGTAGGCCAGCCAGCGTCCATCGGGACTGACGGCCGGCGAAATGTTGTAACTCCCGGTAAAGGTCACGCGCTCTGCGGAGCCGCCAGCGGCCGGCATGCGGTAGATCTGCGGCGCGCCGCCGCGGTCGCTCACGAAATAGATGCTCTTGCCATCGGGCGAAAAGGCCGGCTCGGTGTCGATGCTGGAAGACTGGATCAACCGGCGCGGCTCGCCGCCGTTGGCGTCGATCGTGTAGAGCTGCGAGCCGCCGTCGCGGCTCAGCGTCACGGCCAGCGTGCGGCCGTCGGGTGACCAGGCCGGTGCGCTATTGGAGCCGCGGAAATTGGCAATCAGCCGGCGTTTGCCGCTGGCGACGTCGTGCACGTACACCACGGGCTTGCGCGACTCGAAGGAGACGTAGGCGAGCTGCGCTCCATTGGGCGACCAGGCCGGCGAGATGATGGGCTCGGGGCTGGTCAGGGCGGTTTGCGCGTTCTCTCCATCGGCATCGGCCACCCAGAGATTGAAGCGCTGTCCCGCCTTGGTGACGTAGGCAATGCGGGTCGAGAACACGCCCTTCTCGCCCGTGAGCTTTTCGTAGATGAAGTCTGCGATGCGATGCGCGGCCAGCCGCAGATCGCCTTGCGTCACGGCGTAGCTCTGGCCCCCCAGATCCTGCCCGCGCACCACGTCCCAGAGACGAAAGCGCACGTCGAACCGGCCGTCAGCCAGCCGGGCCACGCTGCCGGTGACCAGCGAATCCGCATTCTTCTGGCGCCACAGGGCCACGTCGGGGCGGGAGGTTTCGTCCAGCCCGCCGACGCCTGCCGTGTCCACCGCGCGAAACTGGCCGCTGCGCTCCAGATCGGCCTGCACGATCGCGCCCAATTTCTGGGGAGACGACTCATCGCCGCGGAAGGCCGCCACGGCAATCGGCAGTTGGGTCAGCCCCACGCCCGAGACCTCGACCCGGAACTGGCTCCAGGCGGGCAGGCTCCCTGCCATCAGCAACCCCGCAAGACATGTTCTGCGCCGAATGGAAATATCAGTACCCATAACTTGCGTCTATCCTCCAACAAATAGGGTGTCTCAGCGTTTCAGGATGTTTTTCCACTGCTCGGCCCACTGTTCCTCATGGGCCAGCTCGACCGCCTTGGCATAGCGGTAGAACGTGACTTCGAAATAGGACAGGGCAATGACAAACCCGGGCCATCCATCCAGGAAGCCGCGCTTGAACAGGTAGTGCTTCCAGAACGCCCACAGGGCGTGCGTGAAGGCCTTGCCGTAGCTCGAACCGGCCTGGCGGCGTTTGGTTGCGCCCAGGGTCGAGTAGCGATTCATCTTGCCGATTACTTCGGCCAGGTCCTTGAACGGCAATTGCCAGATGGCGTGCCGAAGATAGCCGACCGTGACACCGTCGGCCAGTTCAAAGCCTTCGTGCACGGGACTCATCTCATAGCGCATGGCTTCTTTCCGGAACAGCTGGGGCTGGCGGTAATTGGGATACCAGCCCGAGTGACGGATTTCGCGGCCAAGAAAAAAGTTCCGGCGCGGCACGAAAAAAGCGCCATGCTCGGCCCGGGCTGCGAGGTCCCTGATTTCCTGGCCGACCTCGGGCGTGCAACGCTCGTCCGAGTCCAGGCTGAAGATCCACTCGTGCGTGCAGGCCGCCACGGCATCGTTGCGCAACGCACCAAAGCCGTTGAAGGGGATCTGGACCACCCGGGCCCCCAGCGATTCGGCGATCCTGGCGGTGTCGTCCGTGCTGTGGGAGTCCGCGACCACGACCTCGTCGGCCCAGCTCACACTGCGAATCGCATCGGCGACCTTGGCAGCTTCGTTGTAGGCAATGATATAGGCTGAAATCTGGGGCACAGGTCACGATCTCCGAAGCAATCGAGCATAGCAGAGCGCCTACCCCTCGAAGGAGGCGCCGGGCGCAACACGGATAATGCGGGCCTGAATGTTCGCCACCCGTTCCCATGTCCGCATTTTCCCTGAAGAACAAGCCCAACCCCCGCCTCCTGATCGTCTGCGCGGCGGCCACCTCCGTGGGGCTTGCCATGGCAGTCATCAGTCTCGCCAAGGCCCTGCTGCTGGTGGGCGGCGTCATCGTGCTGGGGTCCGCCTGGCTCCGCAAGGACGCTGCGGGCGCCCTGCCCCGGTGGCTCTGGACGCCGCCGGCTGTGCTGCTGGCCCTGGCGGGCCTGGGCCTGACCCTGTTCTGGACCGCCGCACCGATGGGTGAGGCGCTGGTCGCACTCGCCAAGCACGGCAAGCTGCTGGTCATCCCGTTGCTGATCTGCCTGATCCACACGCGGCGCGAGGCGGTGCTGGCCCTGGCCTGCTTCGCGGGCGCGCAGCTGTTCACCGTGCTCAGCTCCTGGATGCTGATCCTGGAGTGGCCGGTGCCCTGGGCCAGCGCCGGCAGCGCACTGGTCGATCATTCGGTGTTCACCAGCCACCTGGATCAGCCCATCATGATGAGCGTCTTCGCAGCCCTGTGCTGGCAACTGCGCGGCCTGGTGCCGGGCCGCCACAGCCTCTATCTGGTTGGCGCGGTGATCTTGCTGACCTTGGGCAACGTGCTGTTCTTCATGGAGGGGCGCACCGGCCATGTCGCGGCCATCGGCCTGCTGTCGCTGGCCCTGATCTGGGAGTTTCCGCGCCGGTACAAGTTTGCCGCGGTGGCCGTGCCGTTCGTGGTCGTGCTGGTGCTGCTGGCCGGTTCGCCGCATCTGCGCGAGCGCCTGTCGCTGATCGTCACCGAAGTCAATCTGTATGAACAGACCGCCAATGTCGACACCTCGTCGAGCCAGCGCCTGAACTTCTGGCGCCGCTCCCTTCAGTCGATCGAGGAGCGGCCGCTGACGGGCCATGGCGTGGGCAGCTGGAACCTCGAATACAACCGCCTGGAAGGCGGCAAGGGACGCTCGGGCACCGACGTGGTCCGCAACCCGCACCAGGAGTACCTGCTGTGGGGGGTCGAGGCCGGCATCGGCGGCCTGCTGCTGTTCTGCGGCGTGCTGCTCGCGCTGCTGCGCGATGCGCTGCGGCTGCCCACGCAGGAGCACCGCGCCGCCCTGTCAGTGCTGGCGGCCATGGCCTTGTCGTGCCTGTTCAACTCCTCGCTGTTCGACGCCACCATCGGCGACTTCTTTTGCGTCGCCATGGGCCTGACCCTGGCCCTCGGACTGCGAAGCACGGCGCGCCATGACGGCTGAAGGATTCCTGCAACGTCAGGCCCGCAGCTGTCTGGTGCAGCCCCTGTCGGCGCCGGTGGCCTCGAACAGCGACGCCTTCGCTGCGGAGCTGGGCCTGCGCAAGCTCGGCTGGCGCGTTGCCCGCCGCAAGCTGATCTATGCCGGCCTCGGGCAGGAGCGCCATCGGCTGGACGCGCTGCCGCCCGGCGGCCGCAGGATCCTGTGGATCTACGACGGCATGGCGCAGATTGGCGATGCCCTGATGGACCTCGCGCCGCGCTCGCTGTTGGCGGAGCAAGGTTACGAGGTTTCGCTGCTGACCTCGCCTGCGCTGGCCGCGGTGTTTCGCGGCGATGCCTGGCTCCAGGGGGTGCATGACGAACACCACCCGCCCGACGCGGTGTTCGATGGTGCCCTCGTCCTCAATTTCATGCGCCGCTCGTTCCCGCTGAAGCGGCGGCTGTTCCCGCGTCTGCCCTGGGTCTGCCTGCAGCAGCACTATGTGGGGCCGGACTTCCATCGCGCGGAATTCGCAACACGCCGCCTGGCCGATCTCACGGGAAGCCCCCTCTCCGTCTCCGCGTTCCAGCGGCACGCGCGGCAGAAGCTGGACACACCGGCCGTCGCTTCGCCCTCGGTGGATCGCCCCGGCCTTGCGCCGGGTTACGTGGTGCTGGGCCTCGGCGGCGTGGACCCGGTGCGCACCTACACGCAGTGGACAGCGCTGGCACGCTGGATCCTGGACGGCACGCCCCTGGGCGTGGCCCTCACCGGCAGCGACAACGGTCGGCAGGCCGCCAGCGATCTGATCGAGGCCCTGCCCCCGGCGCTGCGCGCCAGGGTGGCCGACTTCACCGGCCGGACCACGCTGGCCCAGAGCCAGGCCCTGATGCGGCAGGCGGCGCTGGTGGTTTGCGCCGACGGCGGCTTGATGCACCTGGCATTCACCACCTCCACCCCCGTGGTGGCGCTGTTCCACCGCAGCATCGATCCCGCTTGGCGGCTGCCCCGCGATCCGCATATCATCGCCCTGCGATCCACCGGGGCCGTCAGCGAGCTGTCGGCGCAGCAGATCGGCCAGGCCTGCCGGCTCCTGCTTGAGCCGGCCCTGGCCACCCTCCACGGATTTCACGAGTCAACCGCTGTCCGCGCCCATGCCTGAACCCATGTCCCCAGAACCGCCGGCCCCGCCGGACATCAAGACCCGGCTGCGGCGCGTCTGGCCTTACTTCGGCCGCTCCTGGGGTTCGTGGGCGATCGCAGTGCTGGCCACCGTCGTCGCCTCGGCGACCGAGCCCATGATCCCGGCCCTGCTCAAGCCGCTGCTGGACCGCGGCTTCAACCAGGGCTCGCTGAAGCTGTGGGTGGTGCCGGCCTCGCTGCTGCTGCTGTTCGGCATACGGGGGCTGGCCGGATTTCTCGCCCAGATGGCCCTGGCCAAGGTCACCAACGAGGGTTTGCAAACCCTGCGCCGGCGCATGTTCGAAAAATTGCTCGATGCGCGCCTCGCGCTGTTCGGCGGCCAGTCCTCCAGCAAGCTGGCCAACACCATCGTCTACGAGGTCTACAACGGCAGCTCGATGCTGGTCAACTCGCTGATGAGCCTGGCGCGCGACAGCCTGACCCTGCTGGCGCTGGTGGGCTATCTGCTGTACCTCAACTGGAAGCTCACGCTGATCGTGGCGCTGCTGTTCCCCGCTATCGCGGTGGTGATGAAGACGCTATCGCGCCGGCTGTACCGGCTGACGCGCGCCAGCCAGCAGGCCACCGACAGCCTGGCCTACGTGGTGGAAGAAAACGTGCTGGCCCACCGCGACGTGCGGCTGCACGGCGCGCAGGCCTCGCAGTCGTTCCGCTTCGGCGAACTCAGCGAGTCGCTGCGCCGGCTGTCGATGAAGACCACGGTGGCCTCGGCCGCCATGACGCCGATCACCCAGATGCTGGCCGCGGTGGCGCTGTCGGCGGTAATCTCGGTGGCGCTGCTGCAGAGCACCAGTGAGGGCGCCACGGTGGGCGACTTCGTGGCCTTCGTGACCGCGATGCTGATGCTGGTGGCACCGATCAAGCACCTGTCCGAGGTGGCCAGCCCGATCACCCGCGGCCTCGCCGCGCTGGAGCGCGGCATGGACCTGGTGGAAGGCACGCCCAGCGAAGCCGGGGGCACCTACACCAGCCCCCGCGCGCAGGGAGACATCCGCTTCAGCGGGGTGACGGTGGTCTATACCCCTGAAGGCGGGCCCGCGGTCGATGCGCTGGACCTCTCGATCCATCCCGGTGAAACCGTGGCGCTGGTCGGCGCCTCGGGCTCGGGCAAGACCACCCTGGTCAACCTGCTGCCGCGCTTCATCGAGCCCACCAGCGGCGACATCCTGCTCGACGGCGTGCGGATCGACCAGTGGGACCTGGCCTCGCTGCGCGCGCAGTTTGCGGTGGTCAGCCAGCATGTGATCATGCTCAACGACACCATTGCCGCCAACGTGGTGCTGGGCCGCCCGCTGGACCGCGCCAAGGTCGAGCGCTGCCTGCAGGCCGCCAACCTGGCGCAGATGGTGGCCGGCCTGCCGCAGGGCCTGGACACGCTGGTCGGACACAACGCCACCCAGCTCTCGGGCGGCCAGCGCCAGCGGCTGGCGATTGCACGCGCCCTCTACAAGGACGCGCCGGTGCTGATCCTGGACGAAGCCACGTCGGCGCTGGACGCCGAGTCCGAGCGCGCGGTGCAGGAGGCGCTGGAGCGGCTCATGGCCAACCGCACCACGCTGGTCATCGCCCACCGCCTGTCCACGGTGCAGCATGCCAACCGCATCGTGGTCATGGAGGCCGGCCGCATCGTCGAGACCGGCAGCCACGCCGACCTGCTGCTGCAGGATGGCCTCTACGCCCGCCTGTACCGGCTGGGCCTGCATTCACCCGAAAGCCCTTCGGCTTCACCGACCGAGCTCGCCCCCTCATGACCATTTCCATCAGCGGTTTCACCTTCATTCGCAACGGCGTCGAACTGGGGTTCCCGTTCGAAGCCTCGATCCGCTCCCTGCTGCCGCTGGTCGACGAGTTCGTGGTCGCCGTCGGTGCGGGCAGCGACGACACGCTGGCACGCGTGCGCGCCATCGGCGACCCGAAGATCCGCATCATCGAAACGCGCTGGAACGAGCGCATGGCCGACCGCGGCTTCGTCTACGCCCAGCAGAAGATGATCGCGCAGTACGCCTGCATCGGCGACTGGGCCTTCTACCTCGAAGGCGACGAGGTGGTGCACGAAGACGATCTGGCTACCATCCGCGCCAGCGTCGAGCTGCACCATGGCAACCCGGCCGTCGAGGCGCTGGTGTTCGACTACATCCACTTCTACGGTTCGCCGCAGTGGATCTCCATCAGCCCGGGCTGGTACCGGCGCGAGTGCCGGCTGATCCGCAACACGATCCGCAGCTACGCCCCCGATGGCCAGTACTGGCTCGTGACCCACGAACACAAGCGTCCGCGCAACCCGCACGCGGCACTGGCCAACGCCCACATCTACCACTATGGCTGGATCCGCCGCAACGAGGACATGCAGAAGAAGCTGGACCAGGTCAGCAAGTACTGGGGCTCCGACACCGCCACGAAGGTGACCTACAGCCGCTTCGACAAGCGCGCGCTGGCACCGTTCACCGGCACGCACCCGCAGGCCGTGCGGGAGTGGCTGCGCACCGGCGCCGAGCAGGAACTGCACATCGACCCGGCCTACCAGCCCACGCCCAAAGAAAACAAGTACCACTTCATGCGCCGGCTCGAAAGCCTGACCGGGCTCGACTTCAGCCGCAAGCACTTCAAGCTGGTGGCCTGAGGCGCCTCCGCGCCGGGCCGGCCCCTCCGCAGCCCGGAAAAGGGTCTGTCACCCGGAATTTCAAGCCAAAATGGCCCGATGTCCAGGCCAGCTGGTTCTTTGTAGCTATAAAAACAATAGCAACCCCAGCTCAGTCGGAGCCAGGCGCGCTCCGCCCTGCCACGTCGCGGTACACCGCCTCTTGCAGGCGCGCCTGCTGCGGCCAGGCATGGGCGCGCGCGAAAGCCAGCGCCGCGGCGCGCACCGCCTGGGTTGCGGCCGTGCCGGAGAGCGCCTCGGCCAGCGCCTGCCGCAGCGCGGCGACGTCGCGCGGCTCGGGCAGCACCCAGGCATCGCGCCCCGGCGACAGCAGGCCGGCGATGCCGCAGAAAGCCGGTCCGCTCACCACCACGGGCAGGCCCTGGGCCATGGCTTCGAGCACCACCATGGCAAAGGTGTCTTCCAACGTCGGATGCGCCAGCGCGTCGGCGGCCACATAGGCCGGCGTCACCTCCTGCAGCGGGCCGGCAAAGTGCACGCGGCCCGCCACGCCCAGCGCCTCGGCCTGCGCCTGGAAAGCGCCCTGCTGCCCCGGGTGGCCCACCACGGCCAGCCAGACATCGGGCGGGAGCCCGGCCAGGGCCTGCAGCAATGCGTCGAGCCCCTTCTTGCGGTAGTCGTTGCCGACGAACAGCACGCAGCGCCCCTCGGTGGGCCAACCGAGCTGCTCACGCGCGGCGCACTGCTGCGCCAGCGTGGCGGGCGCAGCAGCCACCTCGGCCACGCCAGGGGAAATCACCACGGTGGCGTTGCGCGACGCCGGGTAGCTCTCGGCCAGCACCTCGCGCAGCGTGTCGGACGCAGCCACGATGCAGCGATCAGGCCGCGGCGCCAGACGCAGGCGTTCCAGCCACAGGTAGCTGCCCAGGCGCGGGCTCAGAACCACCTTGAGCCAGCGCGCCAGGCGCGCCGCGCCGCTGCGGCCACGAAACAGGTTGTACTTGACGGGCAGCACATGCACCGTCTGCACCTGCCCGTGCCAAGTGTTCTCGTGCGAATGCACCACGTCGAAGCCCTGGCGCGTGGCGCGCCACGTAGCCCAGGCGTACCAGAGCTGGTTCACCCAGCGCGGCTTGGCGCAGGGCTGGCTCACGCGGTGGTAGTGCACGCCCGGCCAGGCATGGTCGATCTGCTGGGCGAACACATGGATGTCGTGGCGCGCCGCCAGTTGCTCCACCAGCGCGATGGAATAGCGCTCAGCCCCGCCGCCCGTGGGTGCGAACACGCGGTTGAGCACGGCAATGCGCAGCCGGCGCGAAGAGGAATCGGTCATCAGGTGCTCTGCTCGGTCAACGGCCACGCCGCCGGTCTTCATAGGCCGTGGCGAGCTTGAGCCAGAACACCGGCCACGCCGTGGACAGGAGCACCGGCACGCGCGGCAGCTCGAACAGGTCGTCGCTGGTCATCGCACGGCCGCGCTGCGTGGTGGTGGCGCAGGCATAGCCGGCCGCGCGCGCCATGGCCGCGTGCTGCGCGCCGTAGTGGCCGTAGGGATAGCAGAACTGGCGCACCGGGGCGTCCAGCACCGCTTCAAGGTCGCGGCGGCTGCCTTCGATCTCCTCGCGCGCATGGGTCTCGTCCAGCGCGCTCAAGTCCACATGATGGCGCGTGTGCGCCCCCACCTCCTGGCCGCCCGCCACCCAGGCGCGCAACTGCGCGGCATCCATCAGCGGCGACGCCGGCACGCCCTTGTCCGCGTCCCACACATTGCTGCCACCCAGTTGGCCGCTCACCATGTAGCAAGTGGACGAGAAGCCATGCCGGCGCAGCGCGGGCAGCGCGTGCGTGAGGTTGTTCACATAGCCGTCGTCCAGCGTGATGCCCACCACCCGGCCCGCCTTCTCGCCACGCAGATAGGGCTCCAGCGCCGACATCGACAGCCCCTGGTAACCCAGCGCCTTGAGCAGCCCCATCTGCCGCGCGAACGCCGCGGGCGCCACCACCAGGCTGCGGTACGGCGTGCCCTGGGGCGGAGGCGCATCGACCTGATGGTAGGTCAGGATGGGGATGGGGGGGCGGGTCATGCGGATCGGCGGGAGAAACAAGCCGCTATCGTACTGGCTGCGGGGAGCGGGCCCCTCTCGGTGCTGAGACCATAGTGGAAGTAGCGGGTCTGCCCCCTTAAGTTGGTTCAACAGGCGAATCGAGATCCAAAACAGGTATGCCGGGTTTGCTGGGGTTGTTTAGGCTTGGGTTGTTGAATAGTATTTCGACCGCAAACCCAAGCTGCATGCCACTTTCAGGGGGAGACCGTGACCAAGATACCCCGCAGCGTCTAGCTTATTTCGCAACATTCCGTGGGCTTCAAAATTTCGCTCCAAAATAGTCAAATGAGAAACAAGTACCAGCACCTTAAGTATCCGGTTTGCTCCATCATTTTTCTTCTTGGTGGTTGCGCTTCAACTCACGACCTAAGCAAAGGCCCCGGAGCTTTTGGCGGCGGCGTTATGCACTCAGAAGTAAAGCCCGGACTTTTTTTTGTTCGTTCGCAGACCAACTGGGCGCCATGGCCCAACCTTCGTTCGGCAAGGAGCGCGTGGGAAGCTGAGGCAACAAAGGCATGCCAGCAAAAGCCTTGGAAAGAACTCAATGTTCGGGAAGAAACCCGCGATACGGGCCTTCCTAACATGGGAGTATTGCGGTACTTAGTAAGCGAAAAGCAGGGGTATGCACTCTGTGAAGGCGCTGAAACGTCTGAAGAAGCGTTGAAAGCAGCTATGTAAACGATCCGAGCAATTGCTGCAAAAGCTACGAAATGGATGCCATGCAGAATTTCCGTTCATCTTTGAGTAAAAAAGCTCCAAAAACCCAAGTATGAGAAAACTGATCGCCGTGCTGCTGTTGTCAGCCACTCTGCCTTTGGTTTTTGCGGCTGAGCCTGTGCGAGACTGGACTTGGTCCGAATCAACTTGCTCGGCTACTGGTAACTGGCTTACTTACAAAGGAACCGCCTCGGTGGTGTTCACTGGCAGCAGCCTGGTTGCTGAACTACACGAAAAGGAAATGGGCATGGGCCTCCGCCACAGGATTGATGGGAAAGTATCTCGTGGCAAAGTTAAAGCGGTTCTGTCCACTATGAACACGGACTCTGGTGACGTATTGATGACCGGTAAATACTCCCGCAAGGCTTTGAAGGAATTTGCCGAAACGCCGGTGTTCGAGTACATCGCTTTGACCGAGGGATGTTCATTCATCGGGCTGACTCGAACCACAGGGGTTGCGAAGTGATCTTTAACCCGTCGATCCAGAGGCGACAGCCTTTGGCAGCACTTGGCTTCCAACGTTAAACGGTGCTGGGGCTGTGGTGATGAGAAGGGCAATTGCCGTCCCTTCGAGTTAAAAACGCACACCCCGAGCCAGTCCGCAACAACCCCTCACAGCAGCACGATGTCGTACATGTCTGGTTTAATGTCCTAAATTCATTAAAAATCAATCACTTGCAAATCAAGAACGGCTCGCAACACACTTCTCCAGCTACCCTTTCTTTGTGAGCTTGTGTGAAACAAGGTCGCCCCCTTCGCTGCAGCAGCTCACCCACTTGATACCGACAGAGGACTGACAGCCATCCACGATTTACCTCACCAATTGCTATCGCTGCAGAACCATCCTTGGCTATCGCGATGTCGTCATCAGACTGAGAGTCGGCATCAAATTCTGGCCATACGGTATCTACTGATGTAGTCATCGTTCTTAACCGGAAGGAACAAGACAAGCCGTGATAGCCCAACTGGTCAAGAGAAGGGAATCGGTATTCTTTCTTGAGTCATGATCCTGGGCAGCCGGACGTTTTGAGAGACGGAGCAACTGCTATCAAGTTTCAGTCACTGATTCGGCAGACCTACCAAACCCCGAGTCACCCTGCGGAGCTAGACCCCAGTGTAAAGACAGTCACGGCCAAGGGCCTCCGTCAGTTGTTTCAACGAAGTGCTCCACTCCAGTCGCTCCTGCTCAAGTCGCACACGACCACCCCATGTGCCCGCACGCAGGTGCTCGTAGACCGATTTCTCCCCAGGGGTCAGCTCGTCGTAGGCCACATTGGCGCACAACGCCGGCTCCTCGACCCACAGCGGTCGGTGAGCCAAAAGCGTTGCTTCGTCCATCAGAACGGATCGAATCTGAGGAACAGCCTTGCGGGCGCGGTCCAGGATTGCAAAGCCATGGGAGTCAATGTCTCCCCAATACACAACGTCAGCACTCTGCAACCAGGGAAGTGCCCCAAGAGCGCTCACCGCATTTCCGAGCTTCATGACGAGCACAGTGTTCGCGACATCGGGAAGTGCCAGCCCTGTTTCGAGGTTCTCGACAATCACGACAGTTGCCGGAGAAATGGGCAATCTGCCGAGATCCCCTACCGGTGCTTCAATGTCACCCAAGCCTCCGACGCGGCTGCGCAGCATAGGACAGAGCAATCGGATGCGTACTCGGTGAGCAGGCTTCTTGAGGCCAACCAACGCATGAAAGTCACCGCCCTCATCCCCAATACCCCGTATCGCGCGAAGAAGACCAGCCACAAGCCCCGTGCGCTTCTCCAACCACTTTGTATCTAGCCCCTCCACCGGGAGCTGCCGTAGATACAGGCCCGAGACGGGATTCGCGGTCAACCACGCAAGCAGGGTCACCAAGCGTTCAAAATCCTCGGCAGAATAGTCCGCGAGCACATCGAACCGAGAAACCAAGACACTGCCATGAGCAAGTATCGGCCACCGGCTCGACATCCGTTGATATCGCTCGCGGGCAATCTCCCACCGCCTGGACTGACCAACCGCAGCGGCCACGACGGCAGCGCTTTCAAAGCTCAGCCGGCTGGGTAGCCGATGCCTGCCGAATCGCGCAAATTGCCGCTCTTCGAACAGAACCGCCCCTGGGCCAGTCCGTGACTGCCAAGCGGCCGCCCACGCCCTGACCGCGGAAGCATCCTCCGCGATGTCCTTCTCGGTTGGAACGCCCAGCGCCACAACCAGCGGCCAGGTTCCTTCCCCGG
Organism: Variovorax terrae; assembly: GCF_022809125.1. NCBI lineage: Bacteria > Pseudomonadati > Pseudomonadota > Betaproteobacteria > Burkholderiales > Comamonadaceae > Variovorax > Variovorax terrae. The sequence goes on from NZ_JALGBI010000001.1 coordinate 1,896,061, forward strand.
CCAGCCAGTTCTGATGCTGGTTGTTGAAGCGACGAACCAAGAAATCGCGCGCAGCCTCAGGAGACAGTAATTTCTTCGACATCGCGCACGTCCTGGGTCAGTTTCAGTCGATGAGACTCGCTGTCGTATTCGATGGGGATGACCGCCGACTTTTTGCGGTCCTTGATGTGCACAAAGCATGCGCCGCCGATGAACGGCTCCAGCGTCATCACGGACTTCAACGGCGTCGCCACAATCATCTGAAATCCGAAGGTCTTGAAAATGTTCATGGCCATGGCCGTGAATTCCGCGTCAGCCTTGTCAAAAGCCTCATCCAGCACAACAGTGGAGTAGCGGGGAAGTGCCCTGTCCTGGCCGCCAAGCTGGTACCGAAGCGCTGCCGCCAAACACGTTGCCGCCAGTTTCTGGCGCTGACCACCGGACTTGCCGGCGCCACTGCGGTAGACCTCGACCTCCAGGTCGTCCTCGTCCAGTTCACGGGCAACGAACTCCACGTGTTGCCGCACGTCGAGCACAAAATTCCGCCAATTCTTGTCTGCGGTTTCCTGGCTCGCGAGACGCTTTACGAGGGAAGCCAAAGCTTTGAAGCGTTCCTCGGCCAAGTCGCGGTCGTTGGAGAACGAGTGGCTGAGCGATTCCTTGAGGCTCGCGCGGAACAGGCGCACATCCTCGATGGCCTTGTCGGTCGTGTCGATGACGAGGTGCGTACCTGGATTGAACGGCGCCGTCCGCAGGCTTTCATTGACGAGTTCCATGCGCGACCGAATGGCAGAGCGCTCCTCGTCCAGCTTCGTGGTGAGCAGCGTGAGATTCTGGTCGCTCTGCTCCCGCAGAAGGCTAAAGAACCGGTCCTCGAACGCAGGCAGGTTGTCGTCCTCCAGCCGCTTGAGCTTCGCCAGATAGTCGTCGGCGCTTTCGAGCGTCGCATCAAGGCCGCCAGCAAGCGCAGGCCACACGCGGTTGAAATCCGCAAAACGCTGCACAATGGAATTGCGAAGGTCCGACAACCGACTTTCCAGTGTCCGCAGCTCCGAGTTCAGGCCGCGCTCAACCAGCGTGGTCACATGGTCAAGGCTCTCCAAGGTGACAGCCTTCTCCGTGGCCTCGTACCGGACGGCAATCTGCGCGGCGAACGCAGGCGGACGGTCCGAAGTCGGCCACAGCCGGGCAAGCTCTTCCAGCTTCCCTTTCAAACGATTGATTTCGGCAGAAATGGACTGCCCTTTGCCGTCTTCAGTGTTCTTCTTTCCGACAGCCTTGGAATGCGCATCTTCTTGCTTCCGAATGCTGTCGTTCAACGCTGCAAGGTCCGGACGTGCCTCACGCTCAGCCTTCAACCGGAGAGTCAGGTCGTTGATGCGCGTCAACAGAGACCCGACATCCACATCGTTCCAAGTCAGGTTCGACAGGTTTTGGCAGTTCAGCATCTGCACCTGTTGAGCATCTTCCTCTTTCCCAATCTTGCGAACGGTCTCTTCCAGCTCGCTGATGCGACCACCGATTTCCGCAGCCTGCTGCTTGAAGAGGGCCAGTTTTTCCTTGTTGTCGAACCCCAGGACCCACTGATTACGATCGTTGACCGAGTGGCGGTCATTCTTCTCATGCCGCATCGTGCTGTGCTTGACCTGCCCCTCCCGGGTGACCGCACGCGAAGCATTGCGGAACGCCTGCAGGGTGTCGGCGCACTCGAAGTCGAAGGAATGCTTGAGCTCCTCCCGAACCCAGTCCCCGAAACTACCCGATGCCATGTTGAGCTTGCGCACCAAGGAGTTGGGCCCGGGGGACCGCCCCGAGGTCTGGGGAATGGTACGGAAGTACACCAACCGCTCACCGATGTTTCGCTCGTTCAGGTAAGCCGATACCGCAGAGTAGTGCTTCTCGTCCACGAGGATAGAACGTGCGAAGCCACCAAGGACACGCTCGATGGCACCACGCCACGCCGTCTCCTCGGCTCGCACCTCGACCAGTTCGCCAACGAACGGCAGCTTCTCTTCGGGAATCGAGAGGTCCCGTGCCATGCGCTCCCGCAGGTCGACCAGCCGTGCCGGCAAGTTCGATTTCTGGCGTTCAAGCGCCTTGACCTCAGCGACGACCTTCTGGAACCTTTCATTTGCCTTGCGCAGTTCTTCCTTGACACCGTCCTTCCGTTCTTCAACCTCTTTCTTCAAGTCGCGCGCCTTCAACACCCGCTGCTTGGCGGCTTCGACACGCTGGACAAACCACACCACGGAATCAGGAACAGCCCATCCCATGGCTTCGCATGCTGCTGCGGCCAGGTCGCGCTTGCCGATACGGATTGGCTTTTCAGCTTCGGCGGCCTTGATGTCATCTTCAAGCCGCACAAGAACATCGGCCCCCATGTTGAGCTTCTGCCGCTGAAGGTCAGTCAGCTTCTGGAACTCGTTCTCGACAATGGAGGCGAGACGCAACGTTTCTTGCCTCGACCCCTCCCTGTCCACTTCGAGTTCGGCAATGCGCTCGTCGAGAAGAAGCTTGCGCCGGTGTTCTCGATATTGGTCAATGGCGGTCTGTATGGCCTGCAAGCCATTGCTCTCAAGCTTTACCCTGTCCAGTTCTCCGTGTTCATCGCGCGCCGGAACCAGCGTCTGAATTTGCTTGCGAGCAGCGACGACCTCTTGGTGCGCCTCGTTGAGCTCCCCGAATTCATTGACCAGGCTAGCGGCGATGCCGAAGGTTTCGGGTTCATCCAACATGAAGTCCCGCAAGAACACGTTGAGGTCGCCCAGGTTCTTGGCGGACTGCGTCTTGTGCAGCAAGCGCAACGCGCGCTCGTTCTCGATGCCCAGCAGCCGGCGGAAACGCTCTTGGTAGGCACTGAACTCCGTATGCACCTTTGCATCAGGCAAATCGTGCTTGAAGCGGCGAGCATCGAATTCGTTCTTCGCGAAGAACTCCAGCTCCTGAACATCAAACTCCCGCTCAAGCGTCAGGTACACCCGCTTGGCATCACCGGGGGCGGTCGAGTTTCCCTTCACCCACAGAACTTGGGCGAGCACCACCACACGCCCCAGTTCATCACGGTAGGTTTCCGCAATGGCCGACCACGTCGTGCCGCCACGCAGGTACTGCGACACATATTCGCCAGCCTCGCCAGTCTGCTGCGCCCAAGCCCCACGAAGGTAGGTCATGACGCTGCGGTCCCGGCCATTGCGCTCGGCCTCGCGCGCAGCAACGTTGAAGTCCACCCACTTCGGAGGCGTCAGAAGTGCAGCATGCGCATCCAGGACTGTCGACTTGCCAGACCCCGAGGGGCCGACGAAGAGGTAGCCCTCTTTCGGGATGGGGAAGTCGAAGACATTCGAGAACGTCCCCCAGTTGAACGTCTGAATCCGTGCGAGACGGAATTGGTCACTGCTGCCGCCCAGCAGTTCGGCTTGAGAAAACGGGTTCATTGGGCCTCCTCCTCATCTGCAGGCTGCTCGTCGTCATCGCCATCAGGCTCCCCACTGGGACCGACTCCTCCGGGGCAGGCAGCCAAAGTGGCATACGTGCGCGTGAGCTCCTGAATTTCCTCGGCGGAGAACAGGAGCTTGAGTGTTGGTGAGACCTCGTAGCGTTCCCCCGACCCGCGGATGGACTGCAGCAGGCTCAGCTTCTTCGCCTTGTCGATCGCATTGATGACCTGCCGTCCGAACTTGGCGTGGTCGGGGTTGTTCTCTTTTTCGAACACCGCCAGATGTTCTTGCATGTCTTCGCGCGACACAACCGCCCGCTCGCCCTGTGCATCGGCCTGCGTCAGCCGCTGCCGCAGGAAAAGCAGCAATGCGGTTTCCAGGAATGTGAGCGAAGCCTTGCGCAGCAAGATGGGGACATCCAGGTCTTCAGAAACAACTTGCCTTGTGAAGGCGACCTTCTGCTCATGGTCGATGACGACTTCAAGAAAGAGGTCATGCATGCGCGAACGGATGGCAGCCTCATCTCGCAACAGAACCGGCCAGAGCTTCGATTGACGCCGGGCGTCCACCGAGGGCCCCAGAAGGAGCTGGACCAGGACCCGCCGGGTGTCGATGGGCAGCGCCCCCGTATCTCCTTGGAAGGTTGCAGCTTCGGCAACAGGGGAGTCCGCCCCCGCGTCGTCTACAAGAGACTCACCCATCGTGTCAGTCAACGAATTCAAGATAGCGCTCCCTCATGAAATAGATGGTGGGAACCTTGGCGCGGCGCTGCACCTCGTCGTCCCCTTCCCAGACCACAAGCTCTGTCCCGTCAGTCACTTCCCCATGCTTGGAGCCCAGGGCGACATAGCCGACAACACTTCCCAAACCCTGCTCCGCGGGGTACTCAGCAAGCACCTGCGCAATGGAAACCTGAGATTGCCGCTCCAAGATGGCTCGCACGTGGGCCTTGAGCGTTCGAAAGTCGATTTCCGATTGCCGAACCAGCTCGCTCACCGTTTCGAGGTCCAACTCGGATGGCTCCGCGGCCTGCATTGATGAGTCAGTCACACGCTCAGCCGGGTCATACAGCGCCCATTGAGACACCGACCTGATGCGGCTGCTGGACTGCATGAGCTCGAAGCCCACTTGCTCGTTTGGCCGGACCTCGTCCTTGGCGCCCAGCGCAGCCTGCGTCGCCGCCTTGAGGAGGCCATGCAGCCGGCGGTGCTCGAGGAATTCCCGGCTCTGGACAAAGCTCTTGAGGCTACGCGCGAAATGCTGCAGCACATCGTGCACCCCTCGTCCTTCATTCAACAAGGCCCCCGTCAGCCCCAACAAAAATTTGCGCTCCTGCGACTCCAGCTGTCGTGCGAAGGGACGACCAGTCACCTCATCCAACGACTCGCGCAGCGTCGCGGCCTGCTCGCTATCTGTCAGCAACCGCCAGAAAGCATGGAAAGTTCGGCCGGCATCGCTTTCACCGATGAGGTCAACCCCGGCAAAGAGCTGCTCAAGCACATCGCCGCGGCTCCCTTCGTTCTCCATCAAGCTCTGACGAAGACCTCGGTTCAACCTCTCGAATTCATCACGAACGCTTCGAAAGTCGGCTGCGAGTTCCTGCGCCAAGGCGATGACTTCGCGCGCCCGCTCCACAGCACGGTCTGGGGCAAGCGCTTTGACCCCACCACGTTCGACCTCAGCAATCGCCCGGTCAATGCGGTCGCGCTCGGCGTGCAGAGCAGCCAGACGCGATTGCGGATTGGTGTTGGTCTCCTCCGCCAGTCGTGACAGCTGGTGAATCACAACGGATAGCCGACTCTCTGTCGCGGTGGTACGAGGCTTCAAAAGCCCTGTCACAAAGCGCAGTGCCGTCAGCGCGTCCACGGACAGCTCGTACTCCTCCTCGGACGCGCCGGCAGGAAATCGACGCGTCAACCACCCCTGGCTGAGCCACTCTGCGACATACGCCTGCGGCGTTTGCGGAAGCTCCTCCCCTACAGCGCGTAGCGCCTCGATATCCCGGGTCAAGCGCTCATGAAGCACTGAACTTGGAAGCGTTTGCTCGGACTCCACAAACAAGGACTGCAGCAGGGCAATCACAACAGGCCCCTTGTTGGCGGCCAGCAGGCGCCATAGGGGTTGCTCGCGAAGATTGCGGAGGGCGGCCGCACCGCGAAGGGCTTTCATGTCCCCTGCCCGACAACTTCAAACCTGCCGACTTCTCCCACAGAGACCTCCAAGTTTGCTGACCAAGGTCACCAGCATACATCTATTTACTATTTGCGTCTATTTTTTATTCCCATCTAATTTCTGTACCCGTGAGACAATCGCGGAATGACACAGCCAGACGCCAAGCCGCCAACCAAAGCGGAACAAGCCCCAGGTCGCTCCTCTGGTCGGTGGAGCCAAGACCGTCGCTTGGAATTCATAGACTTCCGCCTGCGCTGGGACGGTCGACTCAACCGCAGCGACCTCATGGAGTTCTTCGGCATCTCCGTCCCTCAAGCGTCACTGGACATCGCCAAGTACACCAGCCTGGCGCCAGGCAACCTCGTGTATGACCGCAGTTCTCGGGTCTACACCGCTTCCTCTGGGTTCCAGCCGCTCTATTCCTCCAGCGATGCAGGTCGTTTCCTGAACGAGCTGCTTGAAAACAGTGCAGGACTGCAGGCGAAAGAAAGCAGCTTTTTGGCTTGGGCCCCTCCGGTGGCAACGGTACCGACACCCAGTCGGAATTTTCGGACCGACGTTCTGCTCGCACTATTGCGCGCCATCAGAGAAGGAGCAGCCATCAGCGTGCAATACCAGTCCCTGACACGTCCGCAGCCCACCGTGCGCACGATTGCGCCACATGCCTTGGCCCATGACGGGTTTCGCTGGCACGCACGCGCGTTCTGTCATACGCGCAAGGAATTTCGCGACTTCGTCATCGCACGCATGCTGGAAGTCACTGGAACCGAGCCTGGTCTAGCCGACCCGGCGGAAGACTCGGAATGGCACACCATCGTCCCGTTGATTTTGATTCCTCACCCCCGACTGTCCGAATCCCACAAGCGCGCGATTGAGCTTGACTTCGGCATGGAAGATGGGCGGGTGGAGTTCCGTTGCCGGCAAGCATTTCTCTTCTATGCGATGCGCCACCTTCGGCTTGAACTGGCTGAATCCGCCAAGCCCGAAGCACAACAAATCGCGCTCAGGAACCGTGCGGAAGTCGAGGCCTTGATGCCAGGATTCGTCCGGCAGACATAGCGATTTCCCAGCCTTTACCACTTCCAGAAACCATTGGATACATGTATGGTGGAGCTCTATACAGCCGGGAAGAGCCCACCATGTCCGAGGGAAAGAACGTCTCCGTCAGTTTTCGCGTATCCATGCGCTTCAAACCGTTGCTGGAAGTCACTTGCCCTCTTCAGGTATACCAATGCTGAGTTAGCAAGCCCAAGGTTTTGGAGATTGCAAGATCTCCTGTGATTACCGGTCGTCGCCAGCGCACTGGCTATGACCGGCAAATTTGTGTTGTGCGCCATGGCTAACGACTGCCGCTTGATCAAAGGGATCAGGCAATGGTCTCGGGCAATTTCTTTGCGAGACGCCTCAAGCTTGGACATGACACGACGTTGGCCGCGCCGATTTGTTCGACGACCCAATCGAACTGCTGTGCCCAAACCTGCATTCTCGCCAGACGGAGCGCGTCGAGGACGGCTGTGGAGAGCCCTTCTTGTCCTAAGGCGAGCCTCACAGGGGTATGCGCGAGGATATCGATAGTGGTTGCTATTCTTAGCGAACCAAAACGCTCAGCGGCAACGCGAGTGGCCTTCCTTTCGTCAATAGCCGCAATCCGTCCATTGCGATGAGCGAAAGCCAGTGTGGCAGCCTCTCCGTCACCCAGGGAGTCCGACGCCGAACCAGACACGATGCCGATGAAGCTTTCGAGTGCCTCCTCGTCCAACTCTACAACCTCAAGGCGCCCGCGCTCAATGAGATCAAAAAGCTTCTTCGATTCTGGGCGGCCGTTCTCCGCACCACCCTTGATTTCGACGACCACGTTTTCCGTGACGCAGGAAGCCCCGGGCAGAGCCTGCAGAATTGTGTCCACATGTCCCGTCGCCAGCAGGTTGATGATGACGCTGGCATCTAGAACGATTGGGGGTGATTGCTCAACTAGGCAGCTTGAAAAGGTCATCTACCTCATCCTCTTGCGCCTCATCAAGCAGTTCTCGGACCATCTCACGGTTCAGCTTGAGCAAGTCCGACATCTGTCCCTCACTAATTAGCTCCTTTTTCCAAGCCTCAATTGCCAAAAGATAAAGTCTTGATGATTGAGGTGATTGGACAGCAGGAGTTTCGTCTGCGTCACTTCCAAGCACCTGACGAACTTGATCATCGGTGATACCGCCGTTATCAACGAACCAATCCCACGTTCCCTTCTTCGTTAGTCCTAGGTCTTCAAGTCTCATCACCATGGCCTGGCGCGATACGCCGAAGAAATTGGCTAGCAAGATGATATGCCGGCGCGTGAGGTGCGTGGACCCAATGGTCACCTCCCTGAACTTCTCCATGACCGCCCTCGCTGGCGTCAGGAACGCTCGTGCAAATGAATTTGCATACCGCTCCTCACGAGAGTTTTCATACACATCATCCTGGTAAATTTCAGGCTTACGGCGAGTTGCAATGAAATGACCCAGCTCATGGCTTCCCGTTTGGGCCCGCCGGTCTTTTCGATGACTAGCATTGATGAGCATGCAAGCCCCAACTGCATCATCATAAGCAAATAGTCCGGAAACCTTGGCGTCGAGTTTTCGCGTGTAAACCCGGATGCCGAGTTGTAATTCAAGGATTGCATAAAGGTCGTGAATCGGCCCTTCCCCCAACCCCAACCAGTTACGCAAGCTCAGTGCGTCTTGCTCCGCTTGTTGGCGCACATCTCCAGGAAGTATGTTCTTTTCAGCGGGGTAGTTGTAGGTCTTCTGAATACCCAGAATGTTCTCGAGTTCGACCTCGGCTTTGACCAAGTCACTGAGCATTTTTGCGGCTTGGTCGATTCCTGCATCGCCGGTTTCTGCGAACGTGCGAAAGCGAGGGACAAGGTCCACATGAACGGACTCGCGACGCAACATGGAATTGACTGACACGCCGTATGACCTGCATAGGTCTTGTAGTTCCTTGAGCTTGGCTGCGCGTTGGCCCTTCTCGATGGCTACCAGCGTCGTTCGAGCAATGCCAACAGCCTTTGCTGCGACGTCCTGGGTAAGGTTTGCGGTTTCACGCGCGCTCCTAAGTCGTTCGCCGAGCTCAAGTTGGCTCAGTTCATAGTTGTCTTTGGTCATGATGATTCATCTATCCATTGCCTCACGAAGGACCTCGGCCCGAGGTCCTTCGTGAACGCCGACCACTCCTTGGCGTGTTGCAGCAGAAGCCTATCCAGCTTCTGTGAAACATCTTGAGGGTCCTGCCCTAAGGAACGAGCCAGCTCGTAAGTCTTCAAGCGCTTGATGAGCTGGTACTGAGAGGAGCCCGGAAGCGCTGCAAGGTGCTCGAAGTGGAGAACTCCGGCAATCGAGTATTCATGCAAGGCCTTCGTGAACTGAGAGAACTGCTTAGCAGCACCTTCCTTCCACGTTTCAGCACTCAACGATTCCCACACATAGACGTCCGGGGACTCAACAAGGCCTGCCGCATGCACACTCAGGCGACGGAGTATGCACGCTGCGCAGACCCCACACTGCCTTCTGGCCCGTCCAACGGAGACCTGTCGTGAGTTTTGCCAGCATGACCTGGTCTTCTGCCATTTAGCTCCAGCGTCACAGCTCTCGACGAACTCCCGCAGGGTTTCTCCCTTGGTCGCCCACAGGCGCGGAAACTGAAACTTGACACGATAGTTCAAGAGCGCAAAAAAGAAGCGCTCCATGTGCGAAGTGAAGGCCGGGTGGTTGCGATAGTCCTCGTAACCATGACCAACGGGCAAAAACACAGGAGCCAAGGCACCTTGCCCACTTTCCGGAACGATAGCGGCCGGAGCTTCAATCAGGTAAGCCGCAACGGCAGACACCACGCTGAACTTGAAGCCACGACTGCGCGCACTGGACTCACCGTTTTTCTTGTTTAGCTTTACGTCATAAGGAACTGCCTTGAAAGGCATCTCTCTTCGCTCAATCCTCGAGATGTCGTGCTGCTTGCTGCCGACACGAACCCGGACTAGGCGTTTTCCTAACCTGTTGCCTTCTAAAGCCGCAACTGCCTGTGAGTCCATACCATCGCTGTACGCGATTACAGCTTCTGCATCTGCAGGAAACGTCATTCGCTCTTGAGCAGGACGGGGCGCTGGCGCTTTTCGCGCGCGAAACTCGAGGTGCCAGTCATCACCGGTCAGAAGATTCAATGCCTCGGTCAACGCTCTGCCAACGGACGCCTCCTTCCATCGATAGGGTTCATGAACGGGAATGTGCAATTTGAATCGACGACCCCAATTCATGGAGCTACGCACAAGAGTACGGTCACAGAATTCCACCGCGGCGGCCAGAAGCAGCAAGTCATAAACCAATGGCTGCCATCTACGCGACGAAAAGGACTCGAGAGCCCCTATGTCAAAGGTGATGTTGTTGTTGATCCGGCAAGGTTCCGCGCCTCGGCGGCAGCGCCCGTTCGGCTCTACAACGTCGACAATGAGTTCTTTTAGGGCAAGCATATTCATGCTATCTGCACTCCATCATCGAGCCCGCTCTTACGTTTACGCGATTGAGAGATTGCTGACCGGGCATCTATGAGCAGTGTGCCAAGGCTGCTCTCGGAAAAGCTAACAACGGCGCTTTTAATCCGGCTGGCCACGTTATTTGCTCTCTTTACCGTGGATTTGCGGAGATAGTGCTCCTCTACCGCCTTTGCGTTGGCCAACCCTCGCATCTTGGCGGCAAGACCGATAGCGTCATAGAACGCCGGTAGTTCAAGCCGGCCCTCGGCTACGAGTACCTCGCTACAGGACACCGCGTTTTGTCCAAATACGGACCCACCAGCCAGAGCGCGCGCATCGTTCAGCTGCTGCAAAGCGATTTCCGGCGAGCCCAATGAATTGTCACTGCAGCTGAAGATGGACTTCAGCATGTTAAGCAACTTCCAAGAGACCTCGTTGATGAAGTCGCTCGCCAAGGCTGTAGCGGCCGCTTGCGCGACTTCAACATTGGCGTAAGCCTGGTTGTCGCCGACCTCGGCCAGCTTCTTCCATTGCTTCCTCAGGTCCAAACTTCTGTGCGGTCCGTCACTCATTGGATGCCTCCATTTGTCAGATTTTATTTTATTTTTTCTGACAATGTCAAATCCTCACTGAGGTGACATGGCGGGGAGACAAGTGTGGTTCGCACAAAGGCCATCACCATGCCGAGGTCGTGGTGGACCTGATCAGTCGCCAAGGGCTGCGGATCGGCAGGGAAGCTGCCGGGAGGACGATGCACTGCTTTCAACCTGGCGCCAGCGGCCATAGGACGGATCAAGTACGACTGTGGTGGTAGCGATCAACGTCGAGATCGACCGCCTGCTCTTCTCGGACGCGTTGGTCGAACTCCCGGGGAGCTTCAACGTCAGGTTTCGGCAGCAGTTGCCCTTCCACGCCCCCAATCCCACCGGCAGCAATCAACCTGAGGGCTAAGTGCGCGCGCGGTAGCCACTTCGGCAGCGTTGGTTGTTGATCGATCCAGCAATCCTGCCACCGTTGAGCAGCGAGGCGCTCGGGCCCAACCTTCAGAAGAGATCGTCGCTGAACCGAGGGATCTCCATCACCTGTCCCAACAGAAAATCCGCCCTGGCCACAACGTAGTCCGCCAGAGCGCGAACAAAGGGCCGCTCCGCCTCCACGTACACGGGATCTTGGGCCTGCGCCCTCGCCTCCTCCCGCGCCCACTCGCAGAGCTGCTTCAGTTCGCGCGCAAACGTTCGCCGGGGGAATCCCAGTCGCTCGCAGAAGTCAGCCAGCGCGAACGACTTCACGGCCGGCAGCACGAACTCATCGCCGAACGCCATCGCCAGTTCCTGATCGATGTGGCGGGCGTCGTACACGGCCACGCTGACCAGGTCGTAGAACGGTGCCACTGCCAAGGCATCGCCCCGTCCGAAGAAGGAGATGTTCTTGCCATGCGCATCGCTGTTGCCCAGCAGCAGCGTGGTGATTGCCCACAGAGCCATCTGCCGGATGCCGATGGCTGCATTCGACAGATGCGGTCGCAGCGTGGCCAAGGCATCGAAGCTGGCCCCGTCGCGGATGTGCCGAACGTCCTCTGCGTTGCCCAGTGGACGCTCGTACTTGTGCGATACGGGGAGGTTCAGCGCATGGCAGCCGTCGATGACGTGCACTCTCCGCACATCCCCGCCGTCACGCACCCGGTCGAAGCGCTCGACGCACAGGACCGGCGCGGGCACGCGCAGGATCTCCACCTCGGCCGCCCAGTTTTCCTTCAAGCGCCGCTGGCCGAGCCGGTTGATGAGCTGCATGCAGAAATGCTCGTTGGCCACCATGCAGGGCAGCTTGTCGTTCAACGGCTCGGGCTTGAGGATGTGCGTCGAAGAGAGCGAGCCATCCGCTAGGAACAAGGCTTCTCCTTCGCGCAGCACCAGCAGCTTGTCCTGGTATCCCGCTACCGACATGCGTACCTTGTCGTCCCATATCGCGAACGGAATCCTGTTGCGGTCATCGATGCGCTGCTGCAACTCGGCAAGCGCCACGGGCCGCCGCTGCGCCTCTTGCGCCCGGGGCTGCTGCCCTGCGGGCAACAAACTCAGGGCGCCCGCCGTCTCGCGGCCCAGCACCCGGATCAGGCCGAAGAGGTTGCTTTTCTGAACGTGGGTGAAACTGGAGACCACGTCCAGCGCCCGCCCTTCGGGCAACAGGTTGTCGATGAAGCGCCGCACGGCCACCGCAGATACTTCGCCGTCGAGAGGAATATGTGGCGACAGTTGGAATCGGTGTGCACGCTGGCGCCAAGGTGCGCTGTACACGAAGCTGAATTGATCCAGTTCTGGATCGAACGCGAGCCGCCCGACCAAGTCGGTGCCGAAGAACACGTCCAGTGCGAGATCCAGGCCCTGGGCAGGGAACGCACTGCTCATTCGGACTCCTGCTGCTGCGCCAAGTCCTTGAGCTTCAGGGCCTGTTCCCTGGAAACGACCAACACCTCCAGCCCAAGTCCGTCCAGGACCTTGAACAGGCGATCGGTGGTGATCGACTTCCCGTTTTCCAAGCGCGACAGCACATCGGCCGAGACGCCGCAGAACGCGGCTGCATCGTCGATGCGCATGCGGGCCTGCGCCCGCGCGTTGCGTACGGCCGCACCCAGCCCTTCAAGGCTTTCAACCCGGGGATCGCTGGCGTGATGTGTAGAGGGAAGACGCCGTGCCATGTTCAACCATAATTCCGGAATGACGAAACTATAGTTAATAACCAGGGATTTGTCGAGATTATTCCGAAATCACGGAACTATTAGAGAATCCATGGAGGAATGCCAATTATTCCGTCATTCCGAAACAACGCAAATAAGCCCCCTCGTGGGTCGCAAGCTGAGACCGAGACATCGCGGCCCCGATAGAGTTTACGAAGGCCGTTGCCTGGCAGGCCGGGCAGAGACGCCAGGCGGCTGCGCAGAGTGGGCCACACGCGCACGTGCAGGTCTACGCGCGTGATTGCGCTGGAGCTCATCAGCATTTCTCGTATCACTGGCAGCCTGTGTGCGCGGCGTCGCACGCACACGCTTGTACGACCCGCCGCTCTGCGACGCCGAGCTCGCACCACCCTGGGCCTCAATCCAGTGGCGAACATCATCGACCCGCCAAGCGGTCACGCCAAAAAACAGTTTGACCGGCGCAGGGAAGGCCCCGGACGCGACATGACGCCACAGTGTCGACTTCGAGACGGGAACCAAGGCCAGGACTTGCGGCATGCGCAAAAAAGCCGGTCAAAGATCCGTCAGGGGCCACGATGCCAGTGGCATCGATGGAATTGAGAGAAGGGAGTTGAGACATCCGGAGATTTTCTCAGCGCGGTCGCCACTGGCAGTCGTTGTGCCCCTTGTCTATGAAACCACCTCAGGCTCCACGCTCGGGGCGCTCTTGGCTCCAGCTTCACACGCCTCCAGGAAGGTCGCCCAGGTCAGCAACGCCTGCCGACGTTCCGCAAAGTAGTTGTGCTGGTCGTAGATGCCTTCAACGCCCGTCAGCTTGTGGTTCAAGCACATCTCGGAAGTATCCCTTGGCACACCCAGCGTGCGCATGTGGGACTTCATCGTGCTGCGCAGGTCGTGGGGCGTGAAGCGGCGAGTTGGCGGGTGGTACTGGTTGATCCAGTAGTCGATCGATTCGTGGATGGTGTCCTCGCCGACGTGCATGTCTCCCCCGTTTCGCTGAGCACGGCTGCGTATCCTCGCGGGCAAGACATAGGCGGATCGATAAGCATAGGCACGCAGCTCTTTGAACCACCGAACGACGATCGGTGCCAGTGGGATGTCCATGGCGGCGCCGGTCTTGCTCGCCGGAATGTGCCAACGGGCGTCGTCAAGGTGCACGTCCTGCCACTTGGCCATGTACAGTTCGCCCCCTCGCACGCCGGTGCCCAACAGGACCCGAATGGCCAGCGCGTTGGGACGGCGCATCTCGGCGTTCAACAACAGATGCAGTTCCCCACGGGTGAGCATCAAACGCTTGCGGATCGGCGGCCTCGGTCCCAACAGGGCCGAAAGCATGATCCCGACGCAGGGGTTCACGTTGATCAGCCGCTTGCCACAAGCATGCGTAAACAGGCACTTGGTCGTGACGAGCAGCAGGTTTGACTCTCCCCATGTCAGCGCAGCGTCTTCAATCAAGGAAACGACGTCCCCCGGCTCGACCTCGCGCACTCCGAGCGAACCCAGCCTGTGCTCGACCCGCTTGAGATGCCGCGTGTAGCAGACCTGCGTGCTCTTGGCGAGCGTCACGAGCTTCTTCTGCTTGTAGTCTTGGATCAAGGTACGGACGGTCATGTCCTTGACGGCCGTGGCCTTTGCCTTGACCTTTTCCGCCGCGGGGTTGGCCCCCTTGAGCACATCGGCTCGCTTGATCGCGGCAGTCGTCCGCGCCTCCGACAGGCCGATGTCAGGATAGCGTCCCAGCGTCAGTTCGTAGCGGCGCCCACCGTGGCGGTATCGAAGGATCCAAGTCGCGTATCCATTGGCCGAGACGGTAAAAGTCAGGCCGCCGCCATCGCTCTTTGCCAGAGGCTGCGCCTCCTTCGTCCAATGCCTCAGTTGCAGGTCTGAGAGCAAACCGTTCTTGATCGCCATGTGTTTCTCCTTGTTGAGCTAGCTACCCAGGTAGCTACCCAATCCTGCAGCACACGGATGGGACTTCAAGACACGCGGCGATGCTCTCCTGACGAAATTCCCTGCTACGACAACCACTTACGCGTGGCGTTTGGGACTACTTGGGGTGCCCTGAAACCTCACATTAAAACGATGTCGTACTGCTCCTGCCCCATCGCGCTCTCGCTCTGCAGCGAGATCGGCTTGCCGATGAAGTCCGACAGGCCCGCCAGGTGCTGGCTTTCCTCGTCCAAAAACAGCTCGACCACGCGCGGCGAGGCCACCACGCGGAATTCGCGCGGGTTGAACTGGCGCGCCTCGCGCAGGATCTCGCGCAGGATGTCGTAGCAGACGCTGCGCGCGGTCTTGACGATGCCCTTGCCCTGGCAGGCTTCGCAGGGCTCGCACAGCATGTGGGCCAGCGACTCGCGGGTGCGCTTGCGTGTCATTTCCACCAGGCCGAGCTGCGAGAAGCCGCCCGACATGGTCTTGACGCGGTCGCGCGCGAGCTGTTTGCGGAACTCAGCCAGCACGGCTTCGCGGTGGTCCTCGCGCATCATGTCGATGAAATCCACGATGACGATGCCGCCCAGGTTGCGCAGCCGCAGCTGGCGCGCGATGGCGCCGGCGGCTTCCAGGTTGGTCTTGAAGATGGTGTCGTCGAAGTTGCGCGCGCCGACGAAGCCGCCGGTGTTCACGTCCACTGTGGTCAGCGCCTCGGTCTGGTCCACGATCAGGTAGCCGCCAGACTTGAGTTCGACCCGGCGGCCCAGCGCCTTGGCGATCTCTTCGTCGATCGAAAACAGGTCGAAGATCGGCCGCTCGCCCTTGTAGAGCTGCAGCTTGGTGGCGGCGGCCGGCATGAACTCGCGGCCGAAGGCCTGCAGCATGTCGAACTGCTCGCGCGAATCGAGCCGGATGGTCTGGGTTTCATCGCCCACCAAGTCGCGCAGCACGCGCTGCAGCAGGTTCAGGTCCTGGTGCAGCAGCGAGGTGGAAGGCAGGCGCAGCGAGGCCTCCTTGATGCGCGCCCAGGTCTTGCGCAGGTAGGCGATGTCTTCCGCCAGCTCGGCATCGGAGGCGTCTTCGCCATTGGTGCGCAGGATGAAGCCGCCGCCGTCCCCGCCCACCAGGGTCTGCAGCCGCCGGCGCAACTCGTCGCGCTGGGCCGGTGGAATCTTCTGGGACACGCCCACATGGTCGTCCTGCGGCAGGAACACCAGCAGCCGGCCCGCAATGCTGATCTGGGTGGACAGCCGCGCCCCTTTGGTGCCGATGGGGTCCTTGATGACCTGCACCATCAGCGACTGGCCCTCGAACACCTGCTTCTCGATGGGCACCTGCGGCTGGGTGTTGCGCGCCATGCTGGGGGGCTCGCCATCGGGCTGGCGGTGCCAGACGTCGGCCACGTGCAGGAAGGCGGCGCGCTCCAGCCCGATGTCGATGAAGGCCGACTGCATGCCAGGCAGCACGCGCGCCACCTTGCCCAGGTACACGTTGCCCACGAGGCCGCGCTCGAGCGCGCGTTCCACGTGCAATTCCTGCACGGCGCCGTTCTCCACCACGGCCACGCGCGTTTCCTGGGGCGACCAGTTGATCAGAATGTCTTGTTGCATGGGTCAGCGCCTGAAGCCGAGAGCCTGGAGCAATTGTGCCGTCTCGAACATCGGCAGGCCCATGATGCCAGAGTAGCTGCCGCTGATGTGCGCAATGAAGGCTGCCGCCCTGCCCTGCACCGCATAGGCACCGGCCTTGCCCAGGGGCTCGCCGCTGGCGACATAGGCCCGCACCTGCGCGGGCGTCAGCGCCGCGAAGGTCACGCGCGAGTCGCTCAGCGCCTCCAGCCGCTGGCGCCCGTGCTGCACGGCCACGGCCGTGAGCACGCGGTGGGTGGAGCCCGACAGTTCGCGCAGCATGCGAGCGGCGTCGCGCGCATCGGCCGGCTTGCCGTAGATCGTGCGGCCCAGGGCCACCGTGGTGTCCGAGCACAGAACGGGTGCCGGCGGCAGGCCGCGCCGACGCAGCCGCTGCAGGGCCGCGTCCAGCTTGAGCCGCGTGACGCGCTTCACGTAAGTGGCCGGGGCTTCGTTCGGCAGCACGGCCTCGATGGCTTCGGCGTCCTCGTCGGCGCCCGGGAGCAGCAATTCGTGGCGAATGCCCATCTGCTCCAGCAACTGGCGGCGGCGCGGGCTCTGCGAGGCGAGGTAGATGAAGTCGGCCATGGTGGAGGCCCGGCACGCCCGATGGCGGGCGCGCCGGACGAGGTGTCTATTCCCGGTGGTAGGGATGGTTGGCGTTGATCGACCAGGCGCGGTAGAGCTGCTCGACCAGCAGCACCCGCACCATGGCATGAGGCAAGGTCAGGTCCGACAGGCGGATGCGCTCATGCGCGGCCTGCCGGAAGGCGGGGTCCAGCCCGTCGGGCCCGCCGATCACCAGCGCCACGTCATCGGCTTCCAGTTGCCAGGTCTTGAGCTTGGCCGCCAGCGCCACGGTGCTGAGCGAGGTGCCGCGCTCGTCCAGCGCCACCACGCGGCAACCCTTCGGAATGGCCGCCTCGATGCGCTCGCGCTCGGCCGCATAGAGGGTTTCGAGGGTCTTGGAGCCGCGCGGCTCGGTCTTGACGGCCTTGAGCTCCACCCGCAGCTCGGGCGGAAAGCGCTTGGCGTAGTCGTCCCAGGCCGTCTGCGCCCAGTCGGGCACGCGCTGGCCGACGGCCACCACCAGCAGCTTCATGCCTTGCGGGCGGCGGTCTTGCTGGCGGGGGTTTTGCGGGCCGGCGCCTTCGCGGCCGCTGTTTTCCGGGCGGGCGTCTTGCCGGGGGCGGCCGCCTTCTTGGCCGCCGGCTTGCGCTTGGGCGGCGCCGTCTTCTTGGCAGCCTGCTCGGCCGCCTTGATCGCGGTCTTGGCGGCGCTGCTGCGGCGGATCGAGGTCTTGGCCGCGGGCTGCTTGGCGGCAGGCTCCTTGGAGGGCGAGGTCAGCACGGGCTTGACCGCGCCGAACTTCAGGCGCACCGGCTTGTCGCCCCAGATTTCCTCGAGATGGTAGTAGGTGCGGATAGCGGGCTGCATGATGTGGGCCACGGCGGCCCCGCAGTCCACGATGATCCATTCGCCGTTTTCCTCACCCTCGATGCGCGGCTTGGGAAAGCCCGCCTCGCGCACCGCGTCGCGCACGCTGGCCGCCAGCGCCTTGGTCTGGCGGTTGGAGGTGCCCGAGGCCACGATGACCCGCTCGAACAGGGGGGACAGATGCTCGGTGTTGAACACCTGGATGTCCTGCGCCTTCACGTCCTCCATGCCATCGACGATGGCGCGCTGGAGTTTCTGGATGTCTTTTTTGGCGGCGGTTTCTGTTGTCATCAAGCGGTTTGGTAGAGGTGATGTTGTTCAATATAGCGCGCAACGGATTCCGGAACCAGATGGGCTATCCCTTGAGCGGCGGCGGCGCGGTGGCGGACTTCGGTGGCGCTCACGGACAAGGCCGGGAGCTGCAGCGCCTGCCAGCGTGCGCCGGCCAGGTTTTGAGGGTCAAACTGGCCTGAGGTCCCCGCTACATGGACGCGTCCAGCTATGGAAATTATAGCAAGCTGCAAAATCTCCTGAAACCGGTGCCAGTTCGGCAGCGCGGCCGCCTGGTCGGCTCCCATGATGAGGAAGAGCTGGGCCTGCGGCTCTGCGGCCTGCAGCTCCTGCAATGTGTCGAAGGTGTAGGTCGGCCCGGCCCGCTGGATTTCCCGGTCGTCCACCACCACCCGCGGCAGGCCCTCGAAAGCGAGCCGCGCCATGGCCAGCCGGTGTTGCGGCGGGCTGAGCCGGTGCGGTTTGTGCCAGGCCTGGCCGGTGGGAAACACGCGCAGTTCGTCCAGCGCCAGTTGCTCCACGGCGGCGCGCACCAGCGCCACATGGGCGTTGTGCGGCGGATCGAAGGCGCCGCCGAAGACGCCCAGCCGCCTGGCGGGCACGGTCACACCCATTCCCGGCGCACCAGGAAGCGGCTGTACAGCGCATCCTCGGGCGAGCCCTTGCGGGTCTTGCGGTTGTAGGCCCAGCTTGCCAGCGGCGGCATGGACATCAGGATCGACTCGGTGCGCCCGCCCGACTGCAGCCCGAAATGCGTGCCGCGGTCCCACACCAAGTTGAACTCGACATAGCGGCCGCGCCGGTAGAGCTGGAAGCTGCGTTCGCGCTCGCCGTAAGGCATGTCCTTGCGGCGGTCCACGATCGGCAGGTAGGCGTCGAGGAACGAATCCCCCACCGAGCTCATCATGGCGAAGCTCAGGTCGAAGCCGAGTTCGGAGAAGTCATCGAAGAACACGCCGCCGATGCCGCGCTGCTCGTCGCGGTGCTTGAGGTAGAAATACTCGTCGCACCATTTCTTGAAGCGCGGGTACTTGTCGGCGCCGAACGGCAGCAGCGCGTTGCGGCACACGCTGTGGAAGTGGATGGCGTCCTCGTCGAAGCCGTAGAACGGCGTGAGGTCCATGCCGCCGCCGAACCAGCACACCGGCTCGCCGCCCGGCGGGGTGGCCGCCAGCATGCGCACGTTCATGTGCACGGTGGGCACATAGGGGTTGCGCGGATGGAACACCAGCGAAACGCCCATGGCCTCGAACGGCGCGCCGGCCAGCTCCGGCCGGTGCTGCGTCGCCGACGGCGGGAGCTGCGCGCCGCGCACGTGCGAAAAGCCGCAGCCGGCGCGCTCGAACACCTGGCCGCCTTCCAGGATCCGGGTGATGCCGCTGCCCTGCAGCGGCTCGCTCCGGCTCTTCTTCCAGGGGTCGGAGGTGAAGCCCGCCGTGCCGTGGTCCACGGCGGCAATGGTGGAGGTGATGCGGTCCTGCAGGTCGAGCAGGTAGTCGCGAACGGTGATGACGCTCATTTCACTATGGTATCGGTTCGGGGAACGGCCGCGTCCAGCAGCCGGATCGGGGCCGCCAGCGCCGGCCTGAGGCCCTCGCGCCCGGCATAGGCCCGCGCGATGCGCTGCAGGTCGGCGCTTTCGTCGCCACCGGGCAGAAAGAATTCGGTCACCCCGACCCGCTTGTGCGCGTAGTCGAGGTAGGCCATGCCCAGCGGCACGCCGGCCTGCAGGGCCAGCCGGTAGAAGCCGCTGCGCCAGCCCGGCAGCAGGCGGCGCGTGCCCTCGGGCGACAGCGCCAGCCAGAAATGCTGGTGCGCCAGCATCTGCTGCGCCATGCCGGCCACCGCACCCCGGGAACTGGTGCGGTCCACCGGCACGCCGCCGACCCAGCGCAGCCAGCGCCCGAACAGCGGCACGCGAAACAGGCTGTCCTTGCCCCAGAAGCGCACCGGCAGGCCGATCGCCCATTTCGCCAGGATGCCGATGCAGAAATCCCAGTTCGAGGTGTGCGGGTAGACCAGCAGCACGCCGCGCGGCGCGGGCAGGCCCCTGAAGTCCACACGCCAGCCGAGCAGGCGCAGCAGCGCGCGTGCCATCCGGCTGCCGCGGAACTGGAGGGCGAACGGCGGCGCCAGCTCGCCGGGCAGCGGAACGGCGCTCAGGATCCGGCCTGCGGCTTGACGGCGCGAAAACCGATGTCGCGGCGGTATTGCGCGCCGTCGAAGTGGATGCGCTGCACCACCTCGTAGGCGCGCTGCTGGGCCGCCTTGACCGAGTCGCCCAGCGCCGTGACGCACAGCACGCGGCCGCCGGACGTGACCGTGGCGCCATCGCGGGCCGCGGTGCCGGCGTGGAACACCACCGCATCGTCCTCGTCGCCCGGCAGGCCGCCGATGACGTCGCCCTTGCGCGGCGCCAGCGGATAGCCGTGCGCGGCCATCACCACGCCCAAGGCGGGGCGGCGGTCCCATTGCAGCTCGAGCTGGTCGAGCCCCTGCGCGGTGGCCGCCATCAGCACGTCGAACAGGTCGGACTTGAGCCGCATCATGATGGGCTGGGTCTCCGGGTCGCCCAGGCGGCAGTTGAACTCCAGCGTCTTGACCTGACCCGACGGGCTGATCATGAGCCCGGCGTAGAGGAAACCGGTGTACGGAATGCCGTCTTTTTCCATGCCCTTGAGCGTCGGCAGGATGACTTCGCGCATGGCGCGCGCATGGATGTCGGGCGTGACGACGGGCGCCGGCGAGTAGGCCCCCATGCCGCCGGTGTTGGGGCCCTGGTCGGCGTCGAGCAGGCGCTTGTGGTCCTGGCTGGTGGCGAGCGGCGTGACGTTCCTGCCGTCGCACAGCACGATGAAGCTGGCTTCCTCGCCGGTAAGGAACTCCTCGATGACGACGCGCGCCCCGCCCTCGTTGTGCGTCACGCCCAGCGTGTTGTCCAGCAGCATGAAGTCGATCGCCTCATGGGCCTCGGCGGCGGTCATCGCCACCACCACGCCCTTGCCGGCGGCCAGCCCGTCGGCCTTGACCACGATGGGCGCGCCCTGCGCGTCCACGTAGGCATGCGCGGCCTGGGCGTCGGAAAAGGTTTCGTAGGCCGCCGTCGGAATGCCGTGGCGCTTCATGAAGGCCTTGGAGAAGGCCTTGGAGCTTTCGAGCTGGGCCGCGGCCTGCGTCGGGCCGAAGATCCGCAGGCCGTGGCGGCGGAACTCGTCCACCACGCCGGCGGCCAGCGGCGCTTCCGGGCCCACCACCGTCAGCGCTATCTTTTCTGTAGCAGCCCATGACCGCAGGGCCTGGACATCCGTGATATTGATGTTCTCAAGCCGGGAATTGAGCGCGGTGCCGCCGTTGCCCGGCGCCACGTAGACCGCCTGCACTTTGGGAGAGGCGCTGAGCTTCCAGGCCAGCGCATGTTCGCGGCCGCCGCCGCCAATAACCAATACTTTCATCGCTCTTCTTTCTCAGGCCACCGCGGAACCGGCTTTGCCGGGCCGCTGGCGGCGCCCCCTGGAGGGGAAGGCGCCGCAGGTGCCTCGGGGGTGGTTCAAATATTTGCGTTGTGGAAGACGTTCTGGACGTCGTCCAGGTCTTCCAGAATGTCGAGCAGCTTCTGCATCCGGGCGGCGTCCTCGCCGGCCAGTTCGATGGTGTTTTCGGGGCGCATCGTGACTTCGGCCACCTCGGGGGTGAAGCCGGCGGCCTCCAGCGCGTTCTTCACGGCTTCGAAGTCGCCGGGGCTGGTCAGCACCTCGATGGCGCCGTCCTCGTCCGCCACCACGTCCTCGGCACCGGCCTCCAGAGCCGCGTCCATCACCTTGTCTTCGCTGGTGCCGGGCGCGAACACCAGTTGCCCGCAGTGCTTGAACTGGAACGCCACCGAGCCCTCGGTGCCCATGTTGCCGCCATGCTTGCTGAACGCATGGCGCACCTCGGCCACGGTGCGGACCTTGTTGTCCGTCATGGTGTCCACGATGATCGCGGCGCCGCCGATGCCATAGCCCTCGTAGCGGATTTCCTCATAGTGCACGCCTTCGAGGTTGCCGGTGGCCTTGTCGATGTTGCGCTTGACGGTGTCGGCCGGCATGTTGGCGGCCTTGGCCTTCTCAACGGCCAGCCGCAGGCGCGGGTTGGCGGACAGGTCGCCGCCGCCCTGGCGCGCCGCCACCATGATTTCGCGGATCACGCGCGTCCAGACCTTCCCCCGCTTCTCATCCTGGCGCCCCTTGCGGTGCTGAATATTCGCCCATTTGCTGTGGCCAGCCATAGGAATCCTCTGGTATTGATTTAATCTACAGACTCCGATTTTACTTTTCCACCTCCAGGAAGCCCGAGGAACCCCGATATGGCCGAGCCGCTGCTGATTGCCAAGAACGCCACCACCGAGTGCCTGCTGCTGCCGGGCCTCGCCAACCGCCACGGCCTGATCACCGGCGCCACCGGCACCGGCAAGACCGTCACCCTGCAGACGCTGGCCGAGAACTTCTCGAACATCGGCGTGCCGGTGTTCATGGCCGACGTCAAGGGCGACCTGGCCGGCATCAGCCAGGCCGGCCGCATCGGCGACAAGCTGGCCGCTACGCTCAAGGAGCGCGGCATCGAGCCGCCGCAGCCGCAGGCCTGCCCCGCCACGCTGTGGGACGTGTTCGGCGAGCAGGGCCACCCGGTGCGCGCCACCATTTCCGACATGGGCCCGCTGCTGCTGGGCCGCATGCTCAACCTCAACGACACCCAGGCCGGCGTGCTGAACCTGGTGTTCAAGATCGCCGACGACAACGGCCTGCTGCTGCTCGACCTGAAGGACCTGCGCGCCATGCTGCAGCACGTGGGCGACCACGCCAGCCAGTTCACCACCGAGTACGGCAACATCAGCCCGGCCAGCATCGGCGCGATCCAGCGCGGGCTGCTGCAAATTGAAACCCAGGGCGGCGACAAGTTCTTCGGCGAGCCCATGCTCAACATCGGCGACCTGATGCAGACGGTCGACGGCAAGGGCGTCATCAACATCCTGGCGGCCGACAAGCTGATGAACGCGCCGCGCCTGTACGCCACCTTCCTGCTGTGGCTGCTGTCGGAGCTGTTCGAGCACCTGCCCGAGATCGGCGACCCGGAGGCGCCGAAGCTGGTGTTCTTCTTCGACGAGGCGCACCTGCTGTTCAACGACGCGCCCAAGGCGCTGCTCGAGCGCATCGAGCTGGTGGTGCGCCTGGTGCGCTCCAAGGGCGTGGGCGTGTATTTCGTGACGCAGAACCCGCTAGACGTGCCCGACACCGTGCTGGCCCAGCTCGGCAACCGGGTGCAGCATGCCCTGCGCGCCTTCACCCCGCGCGACCAGAAGGCCGTCAAGGCCACGGCCCAGACCATGCGCCAGAACCCGGGCCTGGACATCGAGACCGCCATCACCGAACTCGCCGTGGGCGAGGCGCTGGTGAGCCTGCTCGATGCCAAGGGCCGGCCCGGCGTCACCGAGCGCGTGTTCGTGCTGCCGCCGGGCAGCCAGATCGGCCCGGTCACCCCAGAGCAGCGCCAGGCGCTGATGCAGGGCTCCCTGGTGGCCGGCGTCTACGAAACGATGGTGGACCGCGAATCGGCCTACGAAAAACTCAAGGGCCGGGCCGAGAACGCGCCAGCCCCGGGCCCGGCGGGCGCCGGCGGACAGGCAGCGCAGGACGGCGGCGGCCTGCTGGGCGGCCTGGGCGACGTGTTGTTCGGCTCCACTGGGCCGCGCGGCGGCAAGCGCGACGGCCTGGCGCAGGCCATGGCCAAATCGGCCGTGCGCACCATGGGCACCACCGTGGGCCGCGAAATCATCCGCGGCGTGCTCGGTAGCATTTTTGGAAAGAAGCGCTGATGGCCCTGCAACTGCCCACCTACGACGACGTGGCCGCCGCGGCCCGGCGGCTCGAAGGCCACGCGCATCGCACGCCGGTGCTGCGCTCCAGCACGGCCGATGCCCTGCTCGGCGCCCGGCTGTTCTTCAAGTGCGAGAATTTCCAGCGCATGGGCGCCTTCAAGTTCCGCGGCGCCTTCAACGCGCTGGCCCAGTTCACGCCCGGGCAGCGCCGCGGCGGCGTGCTGGCGTTCTCCTCGGGCAACCATGCCCAGGCCATTGCGCTGTCGGCCCGCCTGCTGGGCATGCCGGCCGTCATCGTGATGCCGCAGGACGCGCCCGCGGCCAAGCTCGCGGCCACCCGCGGCTACGGCGCCGAGGTCGTGACCTACGACCGCTTCACCGAAGACCGCCAGGCGCTCAGCGAGCGGCTGGCCGCCGAGCGCGGCATGACGCTGATCCCGCCGTTCGACCACCCCCATGTGCTGGCGGGCCAGGGCACGGCGGCCCAGGAGCTGTTCGACGAGGCCGGCGAACTCGATCACCTGTTCGTGTGCCTGGGCGGCGGCGGCCTGCTGTCGGGCTGCGCGCTGGCCGCGCGGGCACTGTCGCCGCACTGCAAGGTCTATGGCGTCGAGCCCGAGGCCGGCAACGACGGCCAGCAGTCGCTGCGCGCCGGCAGGATCGTGCACATCCCCACGCCCCGCACCCTCGCCGACGGCGCGCAGACCCAGCACCTGGGCGAGTACACCTTCGGCATCATCCGCCGCGACGTGGACGACATCCTCACCGTGAGCGACGCGCAGCTGGTGGAGAGCCTGCAGTTCTATGCCGAGCGCATGAAGATGGTGGTCGAGCCCACGGGCTGCCTGTCGCTGGCCGGCGCCCGGCATGGCGGCGTGGACCTGCGCGGCGCCCGCGTCGGCGTGATCATCAGCGGCGGCAACGTGGACTTGCCGCGCTACGGCGAGCTTCTGGCCCATTGACCGCGGGGCTTTGGGCGCGGGGCTTGTCAGCCCCCGGGCAGATCGGTACATTGCATTTTTTGAGGATATGCCATGTCTGCTGAAGCTGCCTCCAAGGCCACGGGCCCTGCCTCCCCCGCCAGCCATATCCGGCTGACCTCCCATTCCGGCGGCTTCGGCGCGCTGCCGATCCATTGGGGCACGGCCACCGCCGCCGAGCGCGGCCCGGTGGTCGGCACCACCACGCGGCGCGCCCACCGCAACGTGATCGGCACCCACAGCGGCTCCTACAGCGTGTACCGCGCGCTGGCCGTGGCGGCGGGCGCGCTCAATCCCAAGCACAAGGCCGACCTCACCAACACCGCGCCGACCGACGCGCTCGGCCCCTACCCGCAGTGGAGCGAGCCCGGCAAGATCGTCTCGCTCGACCCCTGGGGCGCCACGGTGGCGGACGTCTTTGCCGGCGAGCTGGCCGCCGGCTACGACATCCGCCCCACCATCGCGGTGACCAAGGCCCACGTGATCCTGCCCGAGGTGATCGAGGCGCTGCAGACCGGCCGCCTGCAGGCCGACGGCAAGTTCCTGACCCCCGGCGGCGCGGCCCTGGTGACCAAGGCGGCGATCGAGCCGGTCTGGTACCTGCCCGGCGTGGCCCGGCGCTTCGGCTGCACCGAGGCCGACCTGCGGCGCGTGCTGTTCGAGGAAACCGGTGGCATGTACCCCGAGCTCGTCACGCGCTCCGACCTCGAGGTGTTCCTGCCACCGATCGGCGGGCAGACCGTCTACATCTTCGGCAACCCGCGCGACCTGGCCAACCCGGCCGTGGAGCTGACGGCGCGCGTGCACGACGAATGCAATGGCTCGGACGTGTTCGGCTCCGACATCTGCACCTGCCGGCCCTACCTCACGCACGCCATCGAGGAATGCATCCAGGGCGCGCAGCGCGGCGGCGTCGGGCTGATCGCCTACTCGCGCAAGGAAGGCCGGGCGCTGGGCGAGGTCA
Organism: Variovorax terrae; assembly: GCF_022809125.1. Lineage (NCBI taxonomy): Bacteria > Pseudomonadati > Pseudomonadota > Betaproteobacteria > Burkholderiales > Comamonadaceae > Variovorax > Variovorax terrae. Next base: position 1,921,931 of record NZ_JALGBI010000001.1, read on the forward strand.
CCAAGTTCCTGGTCTACAACGCGCGCAAGCGCCAGGTCGGCGGCGACACGGCCGACCAGTACTTCGCCCGCACCGAATGCGTGGCCGGCGTGCAGGACATGCGCTTCCAGGAGCTGATGCCCGACGTGCTGCACTGGCTGGGCGTGCGCAAGATCCACCGCCTGGTCTCGATGAGCAACATGAAATACGACGCCATCACCGGCTCGGGCATCGAGGTCGGCGAGCGCGTCAATATCCCCGACGCATTGATCCCGGCCGACGCGCGCGTGGAGATGGACGCCAAGATGGCCGCCGGCTACTTCACCCCGGGCCCGGTGCCCGATGCCGAAGAACTGCGCAAAGCCAAGGGCCGGGAGCTCGACCCATGAGGGGCACCGAAGCCACCAGCGACCCGCAGCGCCCCGAAGGCGCGGCCGCCCTGCTGCGCACCACGCAGACGATCCGCGAACGCGCCCAGGCGCTGCTGGCCCGCGCGCGCGCCGGCCAGTCGGCCTGGTTCGCCGTGGACGATGCCGCCCTCGACGGCGCCGCGGCGCAGGTGGCGGCGGTCACGCGGGCCCGCTACCCGCACCTGCGGATTCCGTACCACAGCCGCTGGCGCCACTTCGAGGCCGGCGGCATCGACCGCCGGGCCGAGCTCGACCGCCAGCTGGGCGACGCGCATCCGTCCGAGCGCGCCCGAGCCTACATCGACCTCGCCGTGGTCAGCGTGCTGCTCGACGCCGGCGCCGGGCCGCAGTGGCGCTACGCCGAGCCGGCCAGCGGCCAGAGCTTCACGCGCTCCGAAGGCCTGGGCGTGGCGAGCTTCCACGCCTTCATGGCCGGCATGTTCTCCAGCGACATGAACCATCCGCTGCGCGCCGACTCGGTCGGGCTGCGCGCGCTGACGGCCGACCGGCTCGCCGAGGCATTCCAGGCCGGCGCGGCCAACCCGCTGGTCGGGCTGGAGGGCCGCGTGCTGCTGCTGCGCCGGCTCGGCGAGGTGCTGCACGAGCAGCCCGAGGTGTTCGGCGCCGACGCGGCGCGGCCGGGCGGCCTGTTCGACATGCTGATCAAGCCCTACGGCCCCGACACGCCGCCCACGGCCGACGTGGCCGCGCATGACATCCTGTCGCAGCTGCTGATGTCGCTGTCGCCGATCTGGCCCGCGCACAACGCCATCGGCGGGTTGCCGCTGGGCGACTGCTGGCGGCATGCGGCCGTGCGCGGCGACGGCCTGACCGACGGCTGGATGCCCTTTCACAAGCTGTCGCAATGGCTCACCTATTCGCTGATCGAGCCGTTCCAGTGGGGCGGCGTCCAGGTGCGCGGGCTGGACGCGCTGACCGGCCTGCCCGAGTACCGCAACGGCGGGCTGATGCTCGATGCCGGCGTGCTGCGCCTGCGCGACGCGGCCCAGGCCGCCCGCCCGCACGCGGCCGGCGACGAATTCATCGTCGAATGGCGGGCCCTCACGGTGGCCCTGCTCGACGAGCTCGCCCCCCGGGTGCGCCAGCAGTTAGGATTGGCCGCTTCGCAGATGCCGCTGGCCTGCGTGCTCGAAGGCGGCACCTGGGCCGCCGGCCGGGTGCTGGCACAGCGCCTGCGGGGCGGGCTGCCGCCCCTGCAGATCGACAGCGACGGAACCGTTTTTTAAAGTCAAGAGAAGAAAAGGCACAAGAACCGCCATGAGCAATATTCACGTGATCGACCACCCGCTGGTGCAGCACAAGCTGACGCTGATGCGCAAGAAGGAAGCCAGCACCAACAGCTTTCGCCGCCTGCTCAACGAACTCAGCAGCCTGATGGCCTACGAGGTCACGCGCGACATGCCGATGCAGGACCTGGTGATCGAGACCCCGATGGAAACCATGACCGCCAAGGTCATCGACGGCAAGAAGCTGGTGTTCGTCTCCATCCTGCGCGCCGGCAACGGCATCCTGGAAGGCATGCTCAACGTGGTGCCCGGCGCCCGCGTGGGCCACATCGGCCTGTACCGCGACCCGAAAACGCTGGTGGCCGTGGAGTACTACTTCAAGATGCCGCAGGACATGCACGAGCGCGACATCATCGTGGTCGACCCGATGCTGGCCACCGGCAACTCGGCCATCGCCGCCGTGGAGCGGCTCAAGGAACTCAACCCCAAGTCGATCAAGTTCGTCTGCCTGCTGACCTGCCCCGAAGGCGTTGCCGCCCTGCAGAAAGCCCATCCCGACGTGCCGATCTACACCGCGGCGATCGACCGCCAGCTCAACGACCACGGCTACATCCTGCCGGGCCTCGGCGATGCCGGCGACCGCATTTTTGGAACGAAATAGGCCCGATGTCCTTGTCGGCTGGTCATTTGTAGCTACATTTTCGATAGCAACCACCACTCCCCCGCGCCTGAAGGAGGCCGCATGAAACCGTTCGCCCGACTGCTGGCCGCGTGCTGCCTGGCCGCCACCGCCCTGCTGCCCGCCCAGGCCGCGCCCTGGCTCGACGAAACGCCGCGCGTCGCGGTGATCTCGGCCTTCCAGCCCGAGCTGGCGCTGCTGCTGTCCCGGCTCGAGCAGCCGCGCACCCAGAGCGTCAACGGCGTGGACTTCACCACCGGCACGCTGCAGGGCAAGCCCGTGGTGCTGTTCCTGAGCGGCATCAGCATGACCAATGCCGCGATGAACACGCAGCTCGCGCTGGACCGCTTCAAGGTCACGCACCTGGTGTTCAGCGGCATCGCCGGCGGCGTGAACCCCGCGCTGCACATCGGCGACGTGACCGTGGCCCAGCGCTGGGGCCAGTACCTCGAAGTGCTGATGGCACGCGAAACCGCACCCGGCCGCTATGCGCCGCCACCCTGGATGGCCGGCGAGCTGACACGGCCCCACTTCGGCATGATGTTCCCGCGCCCGGTGGGCGTGCGCTCGGCCGGCCGCACGGGAGAAGAAAAGAAATTCTGGTTCGACGCCGACCCGCAGTTGCTGGCCCTGGCCCGCAGCATCCAGGACACGGCGCTGGCCGACTGCGACGCCGCGCAGAAATGCCTGGCGAACAAGCCGCGCGTGGTGGTGGGCGGCAACGGCGTCTCGGGCCAGGCCTTCGTGGACAACGCAGCCCTGCGCGACTACGCCTTCCAGACCTTCGAGGCCAACGTGCTCGACATGGAAACCGCCGCCACCGCCATGGTGGCCTACAGCAATGGCGTGCCCTTTATCGCCTTCCGCTCACTCAGCGACCTGGCCGGCGGCGGCCCCGGCGAGAACGAGATGGGCACCTTCCTCAAGGTGGCGGCCGACAACTCGGCCAAGGTGCTGCTGGCCTTCCTGGCCGCCTGGAAGTAAACCCGGCAGCACGAGCGCCACCATGCCCTCGCCCGGCGCCCTGCCCGCCCCGGTGCTGGCCCGCTGGCAGCACCACAGCCGGGAGGCCAGTGCCACTGTGGCCGCCAGCGGCTACGCCTGAGCCGGTGGCACCATCGGCGTGCACAGCTCCACCAGCACTTCGTTGCGATCGGCCACATAGGCCACGGTCTGGCCCCAGGACATCTGTTCCGGTGCCTGCACCAGCCGCGCGCCGGCAGACACCGCGCGGGCCACCGCGGCAGCCACGTCGGGAGTGGTGAAGGCGATCTCGAAGCACGGCGCACCGGCGCTGGCGCGCTGCGGGTTCTTGCCCAGCTGCGCCATCAGCTTCAGCGAGGAAAAGGCCAGCGCGGTGCTACCGGTTTCCAGTTCGCCATAGTCGCCTCCCTCATGCAGGAAGCGGCGTTGCAGGCCAAAAGCGGCCTCATAAAAAGTGATGGTCTGCGCCACGTCCTCGACGTAGATGATGGTGTAGCCGAATTGCATGAAAAAAACTCCGCTGGAAAAAGATGATGACCGGCCCGAAGCATAAGCCGGACGGCCCGCCCGGTCTTGAACAAAGCCGACAGCGGCACTGGCCAGGCTCATGCCTCGCCCCCTACACTGGATGGACCACGCTGCCCCCGCACAATCCCACCCGAGGCTCCGACCATGCTCGACCTGCTCATCACCAACGCCAGCCTGCCCGATGGGCGCCGCAACATGTCCGTGGCCGTGCAGGACGGCCGCATCGCCGAGCTGCGCGAAGGCCTGCAGGCCCCGGCCCACGACACGCTGGACGCGCAGGGCCGGCTGCTGGCGCCGCCCTTTGTCGACCCGCATTTCCACATGGACGCCACCCTCAGCTACGGCCTGCCGCGCGTCAACGAAAGCGGCACGCTGCTCGAAGGCATTGCGCTGTGGGGTGAGCTGAAACCACTGCTCACGGCCGACGCCCTCATCGAACGCGCCCTCGCCTACTGCGACTGGGCCGTGGCCCAGGGCCTGCTGGCCATTCGCAGCCATGTGGACACGAGTGACGCCAGCCTGCTGGCGGTGGACGCCTTGCTGGAAGTGAAGAGGCAGGTCGCGCCCTACATCGACCTGCAACTGGTGGCCTTCCCGCAGGACGGCGTGCTGAGAACCCAAGGCGGCATGGACAACCTCAAGCGCGCGCTAGCCAAGGGCCTGGACGTGGTCGGCGGCATCCCGCACTTTGAACGCACCATGGCCGACGGCGCCGCCAGCGTCAGGCTACTCTGCGAGCTGGCCGCCGAGCACGGCCTGCTGGTCGACATGCACTGCGACGAGAGCGACGACCCGCTCTCGCGCCACATCGAGACCCTGGCCTCTGAGGCCCAGCGCCTGGGCCTGCAGGGCCGCGTGACGGGCAGCCACTGCACCTCCATGCACAGCATGGACAACTACTACGTGAGCAAGTTGATTCCGTTGATCGCCGAGAGCCGCGTCAGCGTCATCGCCAACCCGCTCATCAACATCACCCTGCAGGGCCGGCACGACAGCTACCCTAAACGCCGCGGCATGACCCGCGTGCCCGAACTCATGGCCGCCGGCGTGACGGTGGCCTTCGGCCACGACTGCGTGATGGACCCCTGGTACAGCCTGGGCAGCGCCGACATGCTCGACGTGGCCCACATGGGCTTGCACGTGGCGCAGATGACCAGCCAGGCCGGCATGCGCGCCTGCTTTGACGCGGTGACCACCCAGGCCGCGAAGGTGATGCACCTGCAGGGCTACGGGCTGGCGCCGGGCTGCGAAGCCAGCTTCGTGCTGCTGCAGGCGCGCGACACCGTCGAGGCGATCCGGCTCCGGGCGAACCGCTTGAAGGTTTGGAAGAAGGGAAAACTCGTGGCGGAGACGCCGGAGACGGCCGCACAGTTGCGGGTGCCTGGACGGCCCGCCGCAGTTTCCTTCTTCAGTCCGGAACGCCGTTAGAGGTGTGGTCACCACCCGCAACGCATGAAAACAGACACCGCCCAGGCAAGGGCCACCGCGGAACCGGCTTTGCCGGGCCGCTGGTGGCGCCCCCTGGGGGGAGGCGCCGCAGGCGCTTCGGGGGGATCACTTCAAGCTGAAAGCGCCTGCATCTCCCGGTACAGGTCGGCCTTGTCTTCGAAGCCGATGCCCGGCAGATCCGGCAAGGTGACGTGGCCGTTCTCCACCTTCACGCCGTCGGGGAAGCCGCCGAACGGCTGGAACAGGTCGGGGTAGCTTTCGTTGCCGCCCAGGCCCAGGCCCGCCGCGATGTTGAGCGACATCTGGTGGCCGCCGTGGGGAATGCAGCGGCTGGCCGACCAGCCGTGTTCCTTGAGCATGTCCAGCGTGCGCAGGTATTCCACCAGGCCGTAGCTCAAAGCGCAGTCGAACTGCAACCAGTCCCGGTCCGCACGCATGCCGCCGTAGCGGATCAGGTTGCGCGCGTCCTGCATGGAGAACAGGTTCTCGCCCGTTGCCATGGGGTTCTTGTAGTAGTTGCGCAGCGTGGCCTGCAGCTCGAAGTCCAGCGGGTCGCCCGCCTCCTCGTACCAGAACAGGTCGTACTGCGAGAGCGCCTTGGCATAGGCGATGGCCGTGTCCAGGTCGAAGCGGCCGTTGGCGTCCACGCACAGCTTCTGCCCGTCCTGCAGTACGCTCAGGATCGAATCGATGCGGCGCAGGTCTTCGTCCAGCGAGGCGCCGCCGATCTTCTTCTTGACCACGGTGTAGCCGCGGTCGATGTAGCTGCGCATCTCGTCCTTGAGCTTGCCGTGGTCCTGGCCCGGGTAGTAGTAGCCGCCAGCGGCATAGACAAAAATCCTGCGGTCGGGCTGGCCGTTGCCGTAGCGGTCCGCCAGCAGCTGGAACAAGGGCTTGCCCTCGATCTTGGCCACGGCATCCCACACCGCCATGTCGATGGTGCCGATGGCCACGGAGCGCTCGCCGTGGCCGCCGGGCTTCTCGTTGGTGAACATCGCGGCCCAGATCCTGTGCGGATCGAGGTTGTTGCCGCTATCGTCCAGCAGCGACTCGGGCTTCGCCTCCATCACGCGGGGAATGAAGCGCTCGCGCATCAGCTTGCCCTGGCCATAGCGGCCGTTGGAATTGAAGCCGTAGCCGACCACCGGCTTGCCATCGCGCACGACGTCGGTGATGACGGCCACCAGGCTCAGCGTCATCTTGCTGAAGTCGATGTAGGCATTGCGGATGGGGGAGCTGATGGGGATGGTTTTCTCGCGGATGTCGACGATCTTCATGGAGGGGTTTCCTTGGGAGCTTGGAGCGGTGAGTTCGTATGATCTTCAAAGGCGCTCTCCAGCGCCAATGCTCTTTTTCTTGTTTTCCATGCCCTGAAAGCACCGCCGTATGACCCCGATGAATTTCTCCTGGCTTGAGGACTTTCTGGCGCTGGCGGCGAGCGGAAACTTCTCGCGCGCCGCGGAGGAACGGCACATGACGCAGCCGGCCTTCAGCCGGCGCGTGCGCGCGCTGGAGGAATGGGTGGGCACCGAGCTGTTCGACCGCACCAGCCAACCCGCCACCTTGACGCCCGCCGGTGAATGGTTTCGCACCAGCGCGCACGACCTGCTGGCGCGCGTGGCGCGGGTACCGGGCGAGGCGCGCGCCGTGGCCGAGGCACACTCGACGACCCTGCGCTTTGCCGCCACGCACGCGCTGTCCTTCACCTTCATGCCGGGCTGGCTGCGGGCGCTCGAGCAGCGCACCCGCGTGGGGCCGGTCAGCCTGGTGTCCGACGTGCTGCAGCGCTGCGAGGCGATGCTGCTGCACAGCCAGGTCCAGTTCGTGCTGTGCCACGCGCACCCCCAGGCCCCCGGCGAACTGCAGGCCCAGGACTACCCTTCCGTCTGCGTCGGCAACGACGTCCTCGTGCCGGTGTCGGCACCGGGCGCTGATGGCGCCGCCCGCCATTCGCTGTCACCGGCCAGCGCGTCGGCGCCGGTGCCGATCCTGAGCTACAGCCCGGAGTCGGGCATCGGGCAGATCCTGCGCGAGGTGCGGGGCCCGGCACTGGCGCACTCCGCAACGCACAACGTCTTCACCGCGCATCTGGCTTCGGTGCTGCGAACCATGGCGCTGGACGGGCGCGGCATCGCCTGGCTGCCGCAGACATTGATTGCCGACGACTTGGCCAGCGGCCGCCTGGTCGAGGCGGCGCCGGACGGACGCATCGCCGTGGAACTGCGCCTGTTCCGCGACCGCGCGCCGCTGGGCCAGGCGGGTGAGGAATTCTGGACAGCCGTGTGCGCCGGGTAAGCCCGGCCGCCCCACCCAGAGGCCGAGGCCAGTCGGAAGCCGATGCCGTCCGCCGCCAACGCCGGGCTACGGCTTCTTGCTGAAGGCCTCGATGGCCTGCTTGTGGAACGGCGTGCCGAAGCACTCTTTCTCCAACGCCAGCGAGGTATCCAGCACCAGGCTCACGGCATCGCGCACCAGCTTGTTCACCGACAGCTTGGTCGATCGGACGGCGGGGCGGGAGCCCTGTGCCAGCCGTTTCGCCAGCGCCTGGGCCGCGGGCAGCACCTCGCTGGCGGGCAGCACCTTGTTGACCAGGCCGATGCGCTCGGCCTCGGTGGCCGTGAGGCTGTCGCCCGTCATGAGGTACTCCTTGGCGCGAGCCGGCCCCACCAGCAGCGGCCAGATGGCCGCGCCGCCGTCACCGGCGGTGATGCCGACGCGCACGTGCGGGTCGGCGATCTTGGCGCCCTCGGCCACGTAGACCACGTCGCAGAACAGCGCCAGCGTGGCCCCCAGGCCGGCAGCGGCGCCGTTCACGGCCGCGATGATGGGCTGCGGCAGATCGACCAGGTCCACGATGATCTTGCGGGCCTCGACGAACAGCGTGTCGAGCTGCGGCCCGGTGATGGTGCGGAACCACTCCAGGTCGCCGCCGGCGGAGAAGGCGCGGCCTTCGCCCGTCAGCACCACCGCATCGACGGTGCTGTCAGCGGCGATATCCGCGAACACGCGCGACAGCTCCGTGTGCAGCTGGCTGCTGACGGCATTGAGCGTTTGCGGGCGATTCAGCTTGACCGTCAGGACGGCGCCATCCTGGCTGAAGGCCAGGGTCTCGTAGGAAGAGTGGTTCATGAGAAAGAAAGGCTGTGAAGGGAAATCAGTCGAGCGTGACCTTCGCGGTCACGATGATCTGGCGCAGGAATTCGGTCTCCTTGGCCATGAAGCTGGCGAACTCGGCTCCGGTCGTGGGCAGAGGCCGCATGAACCGCTCCTGGCACCATTGCCGGAACGCCGCGGACCGGATCACCGTCTGCAGGTCCTTGCTCATCGCCTCCGCCTTCGCCTTCGCCGCGGGGATCTTGCCAGCCGCCAGCAGGCCGAACCAGGACGAATAGAGAAAACCGGGCAGCCCCGCCTCCGCCGTGGTGGGAACCTCCTCCAGCCCCGGCAGGCGGGCATCCGCCGTGAGCGCGAGTGCACGCAGCTTGCCGGTCTTCATGTGCTGCGTCACGCCGAGCGGGGCGGCGAAGTAGCCATCGGTTCTTCCGGAGATCAGGTCCGGCACCAGCTGGGCCAGGCTGCTGGTGTAGGGCACGCTCGTGATCGAGAGGCCCTCGCGCGCCTTCAGCCACTCCAGCGCCAGGTGCGAGGGGCTGCCAATGCCCGTCGTGGCAAAGCTCAGTTTTCCCGGGTTCGCCTTTGCATAGGCGATGAGGCCGGCCAGGTCCTTGTAGGGGGCGGAAGCGCTCGCCAGGATCAGCAGCGCCGTGTCCGCGATCATGCCGATCGGCGTGAAATCCGCGACCGGGTTGTACGGCAGGTTCTTGAACAGGCTGGCGTTGGCCGCGTGCGTGCCGGCATACCCGAAGAAGAGCGTGCGCCCGTCCGCGGGCACACCCTTGACCGCGTTGGCGGCCACGATGCCGGAGCCGCCGCCGCGATTCTCGACCAGGACCATCGTGCCCCAGAGCTCGCGCAACCCGTCGGCCACCTTGCGCCCGACCGCGTCCGTCACGCCGCCCGCCGGGAAAGGAATGACCAGCCGGACGGGCTCGTCCGCGCACGCCAGGGTGGAAAGCGCGGGGCCGAGGCACGCCGCCGCGGCGGCGCCGGGCAGCATCGAGATCAGTTGTCTGCGGTAGATATTCATGTTGTCTCCTGGGGGTTCACCTTGTCATTTGCCTGGGGCGCTGTAGCCAAAAGGGTTGTCGCGGCGGTGCCGGCAAGCACCGCCTCTCGCAATTCACGCTTGAGGATCTTGCCCATCGGGTTCTTCGGCAGCGCCGCGAGGCTGATCCAGTGGCGCGGCACTGCATAGTCGGCGAGATGCTGCGCGCAGTGGGCCGCGAGCTGCTGCGGGTCGAGCACGGCACCGGGCGCCAGCACCAGGCAGGCGGCGACGTCGTCCCCCAGCACGGGATGTGGCACCGCGACCACGGCCGCCTCGGCAACGCCCGGCAGCCGCAGCAGCACCGACTCCACGGCCGCAGACGAGATCTTCAAGCCGCCCCGGTTGATCACGTCCTTCTTGCGGTCGATGAACAGCAGCAGCCCGTCCTCGTCCTCGGCGACGAGGTCGCCGCTGCACAGCCAGCCATCGCGAAACGCCTGAGCCGTGGCGGGCTCATCCTCGAAGTAGCCCGCGGCCAGGCTCGGCCCGCGAAAACACAGCTCACCGATCTCGCCGCGCGGCACCGGCTGTCCGGCGGCGTCGCAGACCTGCAATTCGCAATACGGCATCGCCTGCCCCATCAGCCCCGCCTTGGCGGGTAGCCATTGCGGTGGCAGCCACGCACCCGCCGGGCCGCTTTCCGTCATGCCCCAGACATGGATCTGCTCCATCCCGGGCCATTGCCGCGCCATCCGTTCGATGGCGGACGCCGGCATCGCCGCGCCGCCATAGGCGACTCTTCGCACCCGCGCGAGGTCGTAGGCGCCGCGCTCTGCCTCGTCCAGCATGAACTGGAGCACGGACGGAACGCCGTGGTACACGGTGGTGCACTCGCTCTCGATCAGGCGCAGGCGGTCCGCATTGCCAAGCTCTCCCTCCATGACGAACCCGCTGCCATGCACCCAGGTGGACATGCAGGCCAAGTTGAGGCAGGAACTGGTGAAGAACGGAAAAGCGCCCTGGTACAGGTCGTCCTGATGCAGGCCCAGAGCGGACCCCATGGCCAGCCCGGCATGCAGCATGCTGCGATGGGTGTGGACCACCGCTTTCGGGCGCGATGTGGTTCCCGATGTGAAGAGCAGGCAGGCCGCATCTTGCGCCGCCACCGTGCCACGGTGTTCGGCAGGCCCGCTCCTGATGGTTGGCTCGGGCCACGCCATCGATGCGGCGGCACCGGCGGCGTGCGCGTCCACCAGCATCAGCGGGACGGCGCAGACGCTGCGAAGGCGCTCGGCGGATTCCGCCGTCGTCACCACGGCGACGGGCCGCACCAGTTCCAGCGCATGCCGCAGTTCGTCGGGCGCGCTGCGGGTATTGAGGGGAACGACCACGGCGCCGATCGCCATGCAGCCGAGCGCCGTCAGCACGGCTTCGCGCCCGGCATTGTTGCCCAGGTACACGGCCACCCTGTCGCCATGGCCCACCTGGCGTAGCGTCAGGCCGGCGCCCACGCGGCGCATCGCCCTGGCCAGTTGGGCGTAGCTCAGCCGGTCGCGCCCGCCGGCCGCCGAGCACGCCGACAAGGCGATGCGAAACGGCATCTCCCGCGCGCGGCGTTCGATCAGCGCGGGGACCGTGAGGCCCTGCAGCGCACGCAGCGCGGCCTCGGCCTGTGAAGGGTCTTGTGCCATCTCAGCCGGGTTGGCGGTAGACATTGAGTTCCAGCCGCTCGTCCACCAGCGTCGCCGCCACCGGTGCGCTGGCGGCAACACGCCGGGAATGCGCCCAGAGGCGCGGCAGCGAGTCGGGATCGATCCCTGCGAGGCCGCCCCAGCGCAGCAGCGTGAGCGCGTAGACATCGTGAAACACCGGGTGCCCGCCGAACCAGCCATCCGGGTCACCGGCCGGCACCCATTGCTGGATGCGCTCCAGGTGCTCGCGAAAGCGCAGCCGGTTGAAACGCTTGAGCTCCGCCTGCACGGCCTCGCCCTCGCCGAAATGGTGCGACATGAACACGTGCGCAAAGGTCGGATGCGCCGTGTTGTTCATGAAGGCCAGCTGCGACATCGCCTGAGCGCGCTCCCACGGATCGGTGGGCAGCATCTGCGCCTCGGGGAATCGGCGGTCGAGGTAGTCGCAGATCGCCACGACCTGCGTCAGCGGCTGGCCGTCGGCCACCAGGACCGGCACCTGCCCCTGCGGGTTGACGGCGAGGTACTGCGGCGTGCGCTGCTCGCCCTGGTGCACCTTCACCCGGTGGCTGGTGTATTGCGTGCCCGTGAGCGAGCGGATGATCTCGAGCCCCGCATGAATGACGAACGAACAGGTTCCTGCGCCGTAATAAAGCTCCAGCATCAATGGCTCCAAAGTAGTGGGTGCCCTTGCGGGACCTCGATTTCAAATTCAAGCAGCTGCTGCGCCATCCCCTTGCCCATCGGATCGATGCGCAGCGAGGAAGGCCCGCCGCCGTCGAGTGCGCCGTCGAGCAGGAAATTGAGCGCATGCATGCCGGGCACGGCGTAGCGCACGACGGGGCCTTCGACCAGATGGCCCAGCCAGGCCTTGACCGCCGCCGGGGTGAGCGCGGCCTCCAGCAGGGGGAGGTAGGACGGGTGCCTGGCGATGATCGCGATGTTCGACATGTTTCCCTTGTCGCCCGAGCGGCCGTAGGCCAGCCGCACGAGCGGCACCCTGGGCCCGCCCGCGCCCTGCCGCGGCGCGCAAGCGTCCGTGGAAGGCATGGGTTGCGGCGGCGCATCCACCGCCACGCCGCCCGGCACTGCCACGGCCTCGCTGCACCCTTCCAGCACGACGCGCGGCGAAGGCACCTGCGACTTGCGCACGAGGCAGGTGTAGAGCCGGTACAGCGGCTCGACGGCCGGCCGGCTATTGAGGTTCAGGGCGCTGCCGCTGGTGGTGCCCGGGGCGAACGAGACGCCCGGCACGCGGGCTTCGCGCGAGAACAGTTCGAGCGCTTCGCGCTTCTTGTGCGTCACGGCCACGCGCGCCACCGCCTCGCGCAGGCTGGCACCGGAGGCACGGGGCCCGTAGCTGTCCTCGGCGCCGATCACGCTGACTGCGGCCTTCCCGAAATCACCCAGGTCCTGCGCGGCCACCATCGTGCGCGCGCGCCCGAGCAAGGCTTCTCCGTTGCGCCGCGCCTTGGCCAGCGCATCGATCCCGAACACGGCCACCTGCGCCACGCACCGGTAGCCGTCGGCATAGCTCGCCGTGAGCTTGTAGGTGTCGGTCGGCGCACTGCCGCGCGCGCCGCGCACCAGCACTTCATCCGGGCCGGTTTCGGCGACGGTGACCTGCGTGAAATCGCAGGTCACGTCCGGCAGCACATACCGCGCCGGGTCGCCGACCTCGTAGAGGATCTGCTCCGACACCGTGCCCCAGGTGATGCGGCCGCCGGTGCCCTCGGGCTTGCGCACCGTGAAGTCGCCGCAGCCGCGGAAGTCGATGTAGGGATAGCCGATGTTTTCCCAATCGGGAATGTCGCGCCAGTCGGTGTGCACGCCGCCGGTGGCCTGCGTTCCGCACTCCAGGATGTGGCCGGCCAGCGCGCCCAGCGCCAGGGCATCGTGGTCGGCGGGAGACCAGCCGAACTCGTGGATGAGCACACCCAGCGTGGTCGCGCTGTCCACCACGCGGCCCGTCACCACGATGTCCGCGCCCATGGCCAGGGCCCGCGCAATCGGCAGCGCACCGAGGTAGATGTTCGCGCTGTCGAGCGCATCCGGCATGGCCGCGCCGGTATAGAAATCGGGCGTGCCGGTGGCGCGCAGCCCGTCCATCAGGGGCCTGCAGTCGTCGCCTTCCACGTAGGCGACCTTGAGGTGCGTGCCGAGCTCCTTCTGCAGCTTCGACAGCGCCTGCGCACAACCGGCGGGATTCAGGCCGCCCGCGTTCGCCACGATCCTGATGCCGTGGCGTGCACAGGCAGGCAGGATATCCCGCAGGGTCAGCTCCACGAACTCGGTCGCGTAGCCGAGCTGCGCATCCTGCTGGCGCGCATGGGCAAACGCGGACAGTGTCATCTCGGCCAGGTAATCGAACACCAGGTACTGCATCCCGGGAACCGCCACGAGCTGGCGCGGCCCGAGAATGCTGTCGCCCACGAAGGCGCAGGCGCCGCCGATCCGCACGGAATGGGCCGAGGAATTGTGTCGTGGGGGGGCTGTGGTCATGGGCGCTGGGTCGTGGCTTGTCTTCGGTGAAAGGCAGTGTAGAAGCCGCGTCCCGGAGCGCGTGGCCCGGTTCGGCCGATTGTGATAACTTCAAGTAATCAGGCACGAGGGCCGCGCGGCATGCATTCCAGAGATCTCCAGGTGTTCATGAAAATTGCAGAGGCCGGCAACCTGCACGTGGCTGCCGCAGCGCTGGGCGTCACGCAGCCCGCGCTGACCAAGCTGGTCCGCCGGCTGGAAACCTCGCTCGATGTCCGCCTGCTGGAGCGCACCGCGCGCGGGGTGGCGCTCACCGAGTTCGGCCGCGTGCTGTACGCGCGCAGCAAAACGCTGCAGCAGGTGGCCGACGACACCCTGACGGAGATCGGCGACATGAAGTCCGGCCGCTCGGGGCAGTTGCGGCTCGGCGCCGTTCCGACCGCCGTCGACACGGCTGTCGCACCGGTGCTGAAGAACCTGCTGACGGCCCACGACCCCATCCGGTTCTTCGTCACCGTGCAGCTGAGCAGCCGCCTGCTGCAGGACCTTCAGGCCGGCCTTCTGGACTTCGCGATCGCGTCCATTCCGGCGCAGGTGCCCGACGAGCTGTGCTTTCTGCCGCTGTGGCAGCAGCAGACGCATGTCGTCTCCCGCAAGGGCCACTGGCTCCAGCGGCGGCCTTTCACGCTCGAAGACCTGTCACAGCAGCCCTGGCTGCTGCCGCCGGCCAACATCGTCCTGCGCACCTGGGTGGACTCCATGTTCACATCCGCCGGGCTCGCGCCGCCGAAGGTGTTCGTCGAAGCGGACGCCTCGCCCGCGGCGTTGGCCACCCTGGTGCGGACGTCTGACGTGTTGACGGCGATGAGCATCGACACCCTCAACACGCCCATGGGAAGCGGCCTCGCGGTGCTGGCGCCGCCGGCCGGCGCCTGGACGACGCACCTGGGGCTGTTCTGGCGCCGCTCGGCGTATTTCTCCAGGCTGATGGAGCGCTGCCGCGACAGCCTGCTCGCCGCGGTGGACCAGCGCAGCGGCGCGGCGAAAGCCTAGCGCGCCTTCCCCTCCAGCAGCTTCACCAGCGCCCACAGCACGCGGTTCGCCGGCGTGGCCACGCCCAGCGCCTCGCCGCGCTTCACGATCAGGCCGTTGAGGTAGTCGATCTCGCTGCGCTTGCCGCGCGCCAGGTCCTGCGCAGTGGATGAATACTGGCTGGGCATGCTGGCGGCAAGCTTTTCCACCGCCGCGTGCGCATCGCCCTGCACCTGCACGCCCTCAGCCTTCGCCACGGCCAGGCATTCGGCCACCACGTCGCGCATCACGTCCTGAATGCCCACGCCCTGCACGGTCTGGCCGTAGGGCAGCTGGGCAATGGCCGAGACCGCGTTGTAGGCGCAGTTGAGGATCAGCTTGGCCCACAGCGCGCCGCGCACGTTGTCGGACAGCTCGGTGGGCACGCCGGCGGCAATGAAGGCCTGGGCCACGGCCTGGCTGCTGTTGTTGCCATGGCCGGCGGGCTCGATCACCAGCTCGCCGCGGCCATGGTGCCGGACGTGGCCGGGGCCGGCCATCTCGGTGGCCACATAGACCACGGCGGCGGCCACCGCGGTGCCGGGCAGCACCGCGCGCAGGCGGTCGGCGTTGTCCACGCCGTTCTGCAGGCACAGCACCAGCGCGTCGGCCGATAGCAGCGGCCGGATCTGGGCGCCGGCGGATTCGGTGTCGGTGGACTTGACGCAGAACAGCACCAGATCGGCGCCCTGCACGGCCTCGGGCTCGCTGCTGGCGGCCAGGCGCACCGGCTCGTCGAAGCTGCGGGTCTCCATGCGCAGGCCGTCGCGCCGGATCGCCTCCACATGCTGGGGCCGCGCGATCAGCACCACCTCATGCCCGGCGCGC
Source organism: Variovorax terrae (assembly GCF_022809125.1). Lineage (NCBI taxonomy): Bacteria > Pseudomonadati > Pseudomonadota > Betaproteobacteria > Burkholderiales > Comamonadaceae > Variovorax > Variovorax terrae. The sequence continues at coordinate 1,937,386 of NZ_JALGBI010000001.1, forward strand.
GCCAGCATGCCGCCGTAGTAGCAGCCCACGGCGCCGGCGCCCATGACGGCGACTTTCATTCGGGAAGCGGGGGCGGGAGAAGTCATGCGGCGTGCCTGCGGTGGAGATCGACGGGGAATTCTAGGAGCGCCCCGCAAAGCCTGCCGGCCGGCCGCGGCAAAGGCCTCAGGGCCGCTGCGGCACCGGCTACGCCCTGCGCACGGCCTCTGCGCTGAAGCCGGCCTCGGCCCAGGCGCTGGCGCTGGCCCGGCTGAGCTTGAAGGACGGTGCCACGCGCACCTCGGCCAGCAGCTCGCCCGCGGCATCGTGGGCGCGCAGCAGGGCCGAGGGATTCTCGTCGTCGGGCTCGATGTCCAGCGAGACGCCGATGCGGCCGCCCGCGTGCGCAATGTCGATCTGCTGGTGCAGCAGCGCGTGCAGCTGCTGCTCGTGCCGCCGCACGAATTCGGCGGCGGTCTTGACCAGGGTGTTGAAGGCCGGCACGTCCAGCGGCTTGGGGTTCTTCTTGTCGCGCCCCATGGTCCACGGGCCCACCAGGGCGGGCTCCGCCTGGCCGTCCGGGGTCATGGCCACGGCCCAGCCGTCGTCGTCCTCGTTCTTGATGACGCGCGCCGTCCAGCCGCTGTCGCGCCAGAGGCGGGGTTCCTGGATCCTGTCTGCGCCGTCTTCGGCATCGGTCATGGGCATGGCGGGTGGGGTTGAAGTGAGCGCAGGATTGTAGGCGCCGCCCTCCCCCTGGCATAAACTGCAAGGCTCAATCCGTCAAACGACAACTTAAGGAATATCGAACATGGGCGCGCAGTGGAAAGCAAAAGGCAAGGCACAGGCCGCGGATGCCCGGGGCCGGCTGTTCGGGCGGCTGGCCAAGGACATCATGGTGGCGGCGCGCAACGGCGCCGACCCGGCCTCGAATTCGCGCCTGCGGCTGGTGGTGGAGCAGGCACGCAAGGTGTCCATGCCCAAGGACACGCTGGAGCGGGCCATCAAGAAAGGCGCCGGGCTCACGGGCGAGGCGGTGCATTTCGAGCATGTGATGTACGAAGGCTTCGCGCCGCACCGCGTGCCGGTGATGGTCGAGTGCCTGACCGACAACGTGAACCGCACCGCACCCGAGATGCGCGTGCTGTTCCGCAAGGGCCAGCTCGGCACCTCGGGCTCGGTGTCCTGGGATTTCGACCACGTGGGCCTGATCGAGGCCGAACCCGCGGCGGCCGGTGCCGACCCCGAGCTGGCCGCGATTGAAGCCGGCGCCCAGGACTTCGAGCCGGGCGAGGAAGACGGCACCACCCTGTTCCTGACCGACCCGACCGATCTCGACCTCGTGAGCCGCGCACTGCCGGCCCAGGGCTTCACGGTGCTGTCGGCCAAGCTGGGCTACCGGCCCAAGAACCCGGTCAGCGCCGCCAGCCTGGATGCCATGGCACTGGAGGAGGTGCAGGCCTTCCTGGCGGCCATCGACGCGAACGACGACGTGCAGAACGTGTTCGTGGGCCTGGTGGACTGAGCAGCGGGGCAATGCCCTTCCCGCATCACCGGGATGGGGCGTCCGGCGGCTCCGGCGCCCCGATTTCAAGCAAAAACACCCGAAGGTCCTTGTCCACAGGACGTTTCATGCTATCGAAACAATAGCGCCTGGATTGGCGCACGGAGGCGTGCCCTTCAGCGGTAGAACGCCTCGACCTTGCCCTTGAGCTTGATCATCAGCGGATTGCCCTTGCGGTCCACCGTCTTGCCGGCGGGCACCTTGACCCAGCCTTCGCTGATGCAGTACTCCTCGACATTGGTGTGGTCCTTGCCGTTCAAGCGGATGCCGATGCCATGCTCGAACACGGCGGCGACGTGATGGGGGCTGCGCGGATCGACCGACAGGCGGTCGGGCAGCGAGGGGCGGGACTGGGTTTCATCATTCATGGGGCCGTATTCTGCCGCCTCCACCTGGCGGTGGTTCCCGCCGTACAGCTCTTTACCTTTGGAGAAGCCCCCTCCGGCGCGAACCGGCCTACACTGCGCGGTACGGCCGCGCCCTCCTCTTTTCGCGCATCTGTTCGGGGTCTTTTCAGGAGGCCGGGCCGGCGCAACGCTCCCTGAAAACGACCGCGGACAGGCCCGATGCAACAGTGGAGGATGTCGACATGGCGACTCATGGCGCAAAGATCACGGTGGTCGTTTCCAAGGACGGGCCCTACCTCGTGAAGGGGGCCGTTCCAATTTCCACGCAGACGATCGGCACCGACGCCCAGGGCGGGTCCGAGCGCTGGGAGGAAAGCGAGCCGCTGCCGGTGCAGGCGAACTGCGCGCTGTGCCGCTGCGGGCAGTCGGGCCACAAACCCTATTGCGACGGCTCCCACAGCCGGGTCGGCTTCGACGGCACCGAGACGGCCAGCCGCGAACCGTTCCTGAGCCAGGCCAAGGTGCTCGACGGCCCCGCCATGCAGTTGGCCGATGCCGAAGGGCTCTGCGCCTTCGGGCGCTTTTGCGACCCGCACGGGCAGGTCTGGAGCCAGGTGGCGCAGACCCACGATCCCCGGGTGCGCACGATGTTCATCCGCCAGGTCGGCCACTGCCACTCGGGCCGCCTGGCGGCCTGGGACAAGGCCACCGGGCAGTTCATCGAACCGGTCCTGCCGCTGTCCATCGGCCTCGTGGAAGACCCGGCCGAGCAGTGCAGCGGGCCGCTGTGGCTGCGCGGCGGCATCGCCGTGGTGTCGTCCGACGGCTTTGCCTACGAGGTGCGCAACCGGGTCACGCTGTGCCGCTGCGGGCAGTCGAACAACAAGCCGTTCTGCGACGGCACCCACGCTGCCGTCAAGTTCAACGCACGCGATTGAGGCCGCGAGGCCCGGCGCGGTGGGCCCAACCGGGCCGGCGCGGGCATCCAGCGCCGTTTTTCAAGGGAAATCGGCTTCATGTCCTTGTCCCGAGGACATTTCATGCTATTCATTTCATAGCACTTAGGATGAGCACCCGTCAGGCCTGCAGCCGCCCGGCCAGGGCCTCCAGGGTCTGGCCCACGTCGTGCCCGACCTTGAGCGCGAACAGATCGTCGGCCCGCGTGCGCCCGAGGTTGACCACGGCCGCGGGCTTGCCCGCCGCCGCCGCGGCCTGGACGAAGCGCAGGCCCGAATAGACCATGAGCGAGGAGCCGGCCACCAGCAGCGCATCGGCCTGCGCCAAGGCCGCCAGCGCGGCCGCCACCCGCTCGCGCGGCACGTTCTCGCCGAAGAACACCACGTCGGGCTTGAGCAGGCCGGTGCCGCAATCGGGGCAAGCCGGCACCTCGAAGGCCGAGAAATCGAGGCCGTCGAGATCGGCGTCGCCGTCGGGCGCTGCGCGCGCCTGCAGCGCCGCCCAGGCCGGGTTGCGGTGCAGCAGCTCCTGCTGGAGCTGCGCGCGCGGCTGGCGGGCGCCGCAGTCCATGCAGCGCACCGTGTCCACGCGGCCATGCAGATCGACCACCTGGCGGCTGCCGGCAGCGCCATGCAGGCCGTCCACGTTCTGCGTCAGCAGCAGCTCGACGCGGCCAGCGGCCTCCAGCCGGGCCAGCGCGCGGTGCGCCGGCCCGGGCCGGGCCTGCCCCATTACGCGCCAGCCGATCAGGCTGCGTGCCCAGTAGCGCCGGCGCGTGGCCTCGTCGCCCATGAAGGCCTGGAAGGTCACGGGCGGCGGCCGCTTCCAGTCGCCGTTGCGGTCCCGGTAGTCGGGAATACCCGAGGCCGTGCTGCAGCCGGCGCCGGTCAGCACGAACAGGCGCGGGTGGCGGGTGGCAAAACCCACCAGGGCATCGAGGGAAGGATCGTCGTTCATCGTGGCACGCGGGCCGCCGCCTGGGCGGCGCATCGGGTCTTGAGCTTACTGCGCCGGGGCGATGCTCTCCGCATAGTCGTACAGCGCTCCCAGCAAGGCCTCACCACGCTCGTCGGCCTGCGCGCCCAGCTCGTCCAGCCGGGCGAACAGCGCATCGAAGCTGAGCGCGCCGCCCTCGCCTTCGAGCAGCCGCGCCGCGCGGTGCGCCTCCCAGCGCGCCTGCTCGTCGGGCGTGAGCGTGTCGGGAAAGTTGCGCGCGCGGTAGCGGAATACCAGCTCTTCCAGCCGGCCGTCGTCGAAGCTGCTGCGGGCCTCGGCCAGCGCCGCGGGCGCCAGGCTGCGCAGATGGTTCAGGCGGCGGCGGTCGCCGTTGCCGACGAAGCCGCCGTACAGGTCCTCGTCCACATCGGGCCGGCCCGGCGCTTCGGGGCGGCGGAACACCTCGGGCCAGATCGCGCTCATGTCGGGCAGCGCGGCGGCGGCCTCGGCATGCACCATCGCCTGATCGAGGTCGATGCCCCAGCGCCCGGCCAGGGCCGGCGTCAGCGTGCGCAGGTTGCCGATGACCATGGGCGACTTGTTGAGGTGCACGGTCTTGACGGGCAGGCGCGTCACGCCCTCGGGCAGTTCGTCGGCGCGGCTGAACAGCCGGGTGCGCAGGGTCGCGGTGTCGAGCAGCGCCAGTTCGCGCGGGTCGTGCGCCAGGTCCCAGGCGATCAGCTCGTTGCGGTTGGTGGGGTGGCTGGCCAGCGGCCACATCACGGCCAGGCAGCCGCGCTCGGGCGGGAACATGCCCGAGATGTGCAGGAACGGCCGCGCCGTCAGCGCGGTGGCCGGCAGGCCAAGCTCCTGCGCCACGCGGTCCTTCTTGTGCAGCGCCAGGCAGAAGTCGAACAGGCGCGGCTGCCGCGTGCGGATCAGCCGCGCCAGCGCGATGGTGGCGCGCACGTCCGAGAGCGCGTCGTGCGCGGCCTCGTGCAGCAGGCCGTTGGCCGCGCTCAGGTGCTCGAGCTTGAAGCTGGGCTTGCCGTCGGGGTGGCGCGGCCATTCGATGCCCTCGGGGCGCAGTGCGTAGGCCGTGCGCACCACGTCCAGCAGGTCCCAGCGGCCGCAGTCGTTCTGCCATTCGCGCGCATAGGGATCGATCAGGTTGCGCCAGAACATGAAGCGCGTGATCTCGTCGTCGAAGCGGATGGTGTTGTAGCCCACGCCGATGGTGCCGGGCGCGGCCAGTTCCTGCTCGATGCGCGCGGCGAATGCATGCTCGGGCACGCCGCGCTCCAGGCACAACTGCGGCGTGATGCCGGTGATCAGGCAGGCCTCGGGCTCGGGCAGGAAATCGTTGGCGGGCCGGCAGTACAGCATGATCGGCTCGCCGATCTCGTTGAGTTCGGCATCGGTGCGGATGGCCGCGAACTGCGCAGGCCGGTCGCGGCGCACGTTGGCGCCGAAGGTCTCGTAGTCGTGCCAGAGAAAGGTGTGAGAAGGCATTCGGGGGACGTTTGCTTGAAAGGAAGAACCAGCGCGGCCAACCGCACAAGCTGCGAGAATACCCGCCCGCGGCCCCTGCCGCGTGCCCTCGGAACAAGAACCGGCAAAAGAAAGGCAATCCCCATGGAGTCCTGGCTGAAGGCCGCCCTCGACTATCTCCCGCGCTGGCTCGAGTTCCAGCTGCGGGCCTTCGAGCGCCCCGGGGTCGCGCTGGCGATCTGCCACCGGCAGCGCGTCGTGCTCGACCTGGCGCTGGGGCACGCGGACGCGCTGCGCCGCACGCCGCTGACCACGGGGCACCGCTTTCGCATCGCCTCGCATTCCAAGAGCTTCACCGCCGCCGGCCTCCTGAAGCTGCGCGAGCAGGGCCGGCTGCAGCTTGACGACGCCGTGGGCCGGCATGTCGGCGGCCTGCACCCCGTGCTGGCCCGCGCCACGCTGGCGCAACTGCTCTCGCACAGCGCCGGCGTGACCCGCGACGGGCCGGACGCGGGCCAGTTCCAGGACCGGCGGCCGTTCCTGGACGCTGCCACGCTGATGCAGCAGCTCGCCGAGCCGCCGGCGATCGAGGCCAACACCCGCCACAAGTATTCGAACCACGGCTTCGCCCTGCTCGGGCAAGTCATCGAAGCGGTCACCGGCATGCGCTATGCCGACTGGATGCAGCGCGAGATCCTCGACGCCGCAGGCCTGGCCCACACCGACCCCGATGCCGGGCCGAACCCGCGCTTTCCGCTGGCCCGCGGGCACTCGGGCCAGTTGCTGCTGGGCCGGCGCGTGGTGGTGCCCGGCGACCAGGCCACGAACGCGATCGCCCCGGCCGGCGGCTTCGTGAGCACGGCGGCCGACGTGGCCCGCTTCTACGCCCAGCTGATGCCCACGGCCGCCCGCAGCGTCCTGAGCGTGCCGAGCCGGCGCGAGATGCAGCGCCGGCACTGGCCGGTGCCGCACAGCAGCACGCCGGGCTGGTATGGCTTCGGACTGATGCTGGGCAGCTACCAGGGCTGGGACTGGTTCGGGCACACCGGCGGCCTGCAGGGCTTCGTCTCGCGCAGTTGCGCCGTGCCCGGGCAGGAGCTGTCGGTCTCGGTGCTGACCAACTCGAACGACGGGCTGTCCTGGCCCTGGGTGGACGGCGTGCTGCAGATCCTGCAGGCCTTTGCCGAGCACGGCGCTCCGGGCGCGACGACGCGCGACTGGTCGGGCCGCTGGTGGTCCCTGTTCGGACCCACCGACCTGGTGCCGATGCGCGACAAGGTGTTCGCCGTGTCGCCAGCGATGACCACGCCATTCATCGACGCCACCGAACTCACGGTGCAAGGCCGGGACCGGGCCGTGATGACGCAGGCCAACGGCTACGCCAGCTATGGCGAAGGCGCGAGGCTGGTGCGCGACGCGGCGGGCCAGGTCAAGGAGGTCTGGCTCGGCGGCTCGTGCCTGAGGCCCGAGCGCGTGGTCGCACGCGAAATGCGCCGCCGCTACGAAGGCTGAGCCCGGCGCCTCGCAGCGGCGCGCCCGCCGCGCACCCTCAGAGCAGCGGCGAGAACAGGCGCGCCACCGCCTCGCCCAGGCGCCTCGCGAAGGGCCTGGGCCGGTCGGCCTGGACCGGCGCCGAGGACGCCAGATCGGCCTCGAATTGCCGGGCCAGGTCCTGCGCCAGCGCGGGGCCGTAGGCGATGGCGCAGACCTCGAAGTTGAGGCGGAAGCTGCGGTTGTCGAAATTGGCCGTGCCGACGAAGGCGCAGGCGTCATCGACCACCAGGGTCTTGGAATGCAGCATGCGCGCCCTGTACTCCCAGATGCGCACGCCGGCGGCCATCAGCTCGTCGTAGTACGAGCGGGCGGCCGCGCTGACCACCCGCGAGTCGCTGCGCCGCGGCACCAGCACGCGCACGTCCACGCCACGCAGCGCGGCGCTGGTGAGCGCCATCAGGGCGGCCTCGCCAGGCACGAAGTACGGCGTGGTGAGCCAGGCGCGGCGGGTGGCCGCGTTGATCGCCGCGAGGTGCGCGCGGTGGATGGCTTCGAGCCCGTTGTCGGGGCCCGAGGTGACGATCTGCACCGCGTGCGGGCCGGGTTCGAGCGCCGGCAGCAGCGCGGGCATGTCGTCGGCCAGTTGGCTGGCCGGCTCGCCCGTGGCGTAGGCCCAATCCTCCAGGAAGGTCATCTGCAGCCAATGCACGACGCTGCCCGCGAGGCGCAGGTGCACGTCGTGGTAGGCATCGGCGCGGGTGCGCGGGTCTTCCTCGTCGGTGATGTTGATGCCGCCGGTGAAGCCCACGGCGCCGTCGCAGACCACGATCTTGCGGTGCGTGCGGTAGTTGATGACGGGCCGCAGGCGCCGGCCGATGCGCGTGTCGTGAAAGCGCGCCACCTGCACGCCCGCGGCCAGCAGCGGCGCCATGAAGCGCCGGCCGAGGCGCTGCGAGCCCAGCGCATCCACCAGCAGGCGCACGGTGACGCCCTCGCGCGCCCTGGCGATCAGCAGCTGCTGCAGCGCAGTGCCGATGTGGTCGGGCTCGTAGATGTAGTACTCCAGGTGCACATGGTGGCGCGCGGCGCGGATCGCGTCGAAGATGGCGTCGTAGGTACGCGCACCGCCCACCAGCAGCTCGACCGACTGGGCCGTGGCCACCGGCATGTCGCACGCCGCCGAACTCAGCCGGGCGATCTGCAGCAGCGCCACCGGCGGCTGGATGCCTGTCTGGCGCAGCCGGTCGATGTCGGCCTGCGCGAACAGCGCGGCCTGGCTGCGCAGGCGGCGCAACCGCTGCTTGGACAGCCGCTGCGGCCCCAGGAAATAGTAGATGGCGAAGCCGGCATAGGGCAGCGCGGCCATCGAGACGATCCAGCTCAGGGTGGAAGCCGGCGAGCGCTTCTGCAGCACGATCCAGACCGCCAACACGGCAATGTAGGCGCCCCACGCGATCGACAGCGCGGCCAGCAGGGCTTGGCGGTCAACCGGCAGGTGGGGCCACATCGGACATCCGTGTCAAGAAGAAAAAGGCCGGTCGCTTCGCGCGACCGGCCTGTGCATCATACTGACGCCCGCCCATGGCGAGCGGGCCCCGGCCCATGCCGGCTTCAGTCCGTCGTGGCTTCCTCGGGCTCGGGCTTGGCCTTGCCTTCCTTCTTGGGCAGCGGCTGGATGTCGAGCTGGACTTCGTCCTTGTCGTCCAGGTCCACCGTGAGGCGGCCGCCATCCTGCAGGCGCCCGAACAGCAGCTCGTCGGCCAGGGCGCGGCGGATCGTGTCCTGGATCAGGCGCTGCATCGGCCGTGCGCCCATCAGCGGATCGAAGCCCTTCTTCGCCAGGTGCTTGCGCAGCCTGTCGGTGAAGGTGACGTCGACCTTCTTCTCGGCCAGCTGCGTTTCGAGCTGCAGCAGGAACTTGTCCACCACGCGCAGGATGATGTTCTCATCGAGCGCCTTGAAGCTCACCGTCGCATCGAGGCGGTTGCGGAACTCGGGCGTGAACAGGCGCTTGATGTCGGCCATCTCGTCGCCCGCCTGGCGCGGGTTGGTGAAGCCGATCGTGGCCTTGTTCATGGTCTCGGCGCCCGCGTTCGTCGTCATGATGATGATGACGTTGCGGAAGTCGGCCTTGCGTCCGTTGTTGTCCGTCAGCGTGCCGTGGTCCATCACCTGCAGCAGCACGTTGAAGATGTCCGGGTGCGCCTTCTCGATCTCGTCGAGCAGCAGCACCGCGTGCGGCTTCTTGGTGACGGCCTCGGTCAGCAGGCCGCCCTGATCGAAACCGACGTAGCCCGGAGGCGCGCCGATCAGGCGGCTCACCGCATGGCGCTCCATGTACTCGGACATGTCGAAGCGGATCAGCTCGATGCCCATGATGTAGGCGAGCTGCTTCGCGGCTTCGGTCTTGCCGACGCCCGTGGGGCCGGAGAACAGGAACGAGCCGATCGGCTTGTCGCCCTTGCCCAGGCCCGAGCGCGCCATCTTGACGGCCGAGGACAGCACCTCGAGCGCCTTGTCCTGGCCGAACACCACGCTTTTCAGGTCGCGCTCCAGCGTCTGCAGCTTGCCGCGGTCGTCATTGGAGACGTTGGCAGGCGGAATGCGCGCGATCTTGGCCACGATTTCCTCGACCTCGGCCTTGCTGATGGTCTTCTTGCGCTTGCTCGGCGCCAGGATGCGCTGCGCCGCGCCAGCCTCGTCGATCACGTCGATCGCCTTGTCGGGCAGGTGCCGGTCGTTGATGTACTTGGCGCTCAGTTCGGCCGCGGCCTGCAGGGCCGCCACCGCGTACTTCACGCCATGGTGCTCCTCGAAGCGCGACTTCAGGCCCTTGAGGATGTCCACGGTCTCCTGCACCGTGGGCTCGACCACGTCGACCTTCTGGAAGCGCCGCGACAGCGCCGCGTCCTTCTCGAAGATGCCGCGGTACTCGGTGAAGGTGGTCGCGCCGATGCACTTGAGCTGGCCGCTGGAGAGCGCCGGCTTGAGCAGATTGGAAGCGTCCAGGGTGCCGCCCGAGGCCGCACCGGCCCCGATCAAGGTGTGGATCTCGTCGATGAACAGGATCGCGTTGGGCTTGTCCTTGAGCGACTTGAGCACGCCCTTCAGGCGCTGCTCGAAGTCGCCGCGGTACTTGGTGCCGGCCAGCAGCGCGCCCATGTCCAGCGAGTACACGTTGGATTCGGCCAGGATCTCCGGCACGTCCTTTTGCGTGATGCGCCAGGCCAGGCCCTCGGCGATGGCGGTCTTGCCGACACCGGCCTCGCCCACCAGCAGCGGGTTGTTCTTGCGCCGGCGGCACAGGATCTGGATCACGCGCTCGACCTCGTACTCACGGCCGATCAGCGGGTCGATCTTGCCGTCCTTGGCGAGCTGGTTGAGGTTCTGGGTGAACTGCTCGAGCGGAGAGGACTTCTCGTTCTTTTCGCCGCCCTCTTCGCTCTCGGCATTGCTCTCGCCGGCCTTGGCGGGCTCGGGCGGGTCGCTCTTCTTGATGCCGTGCGCGATGAAGTTGACCACGTCCAGGCGCGTCACGCCCTGCTGGTGCAGGTAGTACACGGCATGCGAATCCTTCTCGCCGAAGATCGCCACGAGCACGTTGGCGCCGGTGACTTCCTTCTTGCCGTTGCCGGTGGACTGCACGTGCATGATGGCGCGCTGGATCACGCGCTGGAAGCCCAGCGTGGGCTGGGTGTCCACGTCGTCGGTGCCGGCCACCTGGGGCGTGTTGTCCTTGATGAAGTTGGCCAGCGACTTGCGCAGGTCGTCGATGTTGGCCGAGCAGGCGCGCAGCACCTCGGCGGCGCTCGGGTTGTCCAGCAAAGCGAGCAGCAGGTGTTCCACGGTGATGAACTCGTGGCGTTGCTGACGGGCCTCGACAAAGGCCATGTGCAGACTGACTTCCAATTCCTGGGCAATCATGTGAATTCCTTTTGCCTTGCTGAGTGACTTTAACTCTATCTAGATGGGTTCGACCCTGATTTATTCAACGGGTTCGCTGACACATTGCAGCGGGTGCCCGGCCTTCTTCGCCGCCTCCAGGACCTGGTCCACCTTGGTGGCCGCCACGTCCTTCGAATAGACGCCGCAGACGCCTTTGCCGTCCAGGTGGATCTTGAGCATGATCTGGGTGGCGGTTTCGCGGTCCTTGCTGAAGAACTCCTGGATCACGACCACGACGAACTCCATCGGCGTGTAGTCGTCGTTGAGCATCACCACCTGGTACATCTGCGGCGGTTTGACCTTCTGTGTGCGCCGTTCCAGCACGACCGAGCCGCCGTCGTCCCCATCGGGTGACTGGACTTGCGGCGCCGGTGCGGCGGGAGGTTTTTGGGTTGCCATGAATTTCATTCTATCGAGCGTGCTGCGGGGCCACGGGCTGAGGGGGAATTGGTGGCACATTCGCCACATTTCAAGCGCTGCGGCAGCCCAAGGGCCAAGGGGCCTGCGGCGAAACCTCGCGAGCCAGGCCCCCTGGTGTCATGAACTTTAGTTCATAGGAGCATTGACACCCCCGTTCAATTCTCCGACACTCAAATCGAGGTAATACGGAGGCCCGCTCCCATGGCGACCGGTACTGTCAAGTGGTTCAACGACGCAAAAGGATTCGGTTTCATCGAGCCTGATGGCGGCGGCTCAGATGTCTTTGCCCATTTTTCCGCCATTGCCATGGAGGGGTTCAAAACCCTGAAGCAAGGCTCCAAGGTCAGCTTCGACGTCACCGAAGGCCCCAAGGGCCTGCTGGCCCAGAACATCCAGCAGACCATCGACCCCGCAGCCGCTCCTGCGGCCATGCCGTCCCCCGCACCCCCGCGCCAGTCCCGCAGCTCGCGGGTCCGGGCCCCGCAATTCCACGCCAGCGTCAGCGGAAGCTGAAGCCGCCATGAAAAAACCGCCCGGGCCAAGCCTTCGGGCGGTTCTTGTCTGGCGTGGCCGCCAGCCGGCCGATCACATATGGTCGATCATGACCTGGCCGAAACCCGAGCAGCTCACCTGCGTGGCGCCGTCCATCAGGCGGGCGAAGTCATAGGTCACCTTCTTGCTCAGGATGGATTGCTCCATCGAGCTGATGATCAGGTCGGCCGCTTCGGTCCAGCCCATGTGGCGCAGCATCATCTCGGCCGACAGGATCTCGGAGCCCGGGTTCACGTAGTCCTTGCCGGCGTACTTGGGCGCAGTGCCGTGCGTGGCCTCGAACATGGCGACCGAGTCGCTCAGGTTGGCGCCCGGGGCAATGCCGATGCCGCCGACCTGCGCGGCCAGCGCGTCGGACACGTAGTCGCCGTTGAGGTTCAGGGTGGCGATCACGCTGTATTCGGCCGGGCGCAGCAGGATCTGCTGCAGGAAGGCATCGGCAATGCTGTCCTTGACGAGGATGTCCTTGCCGGTCTTCGGGTTCTTGAGCTTGCACCACGGGCCGCCGTCGATCGGCTGGGCGCCGAACTCCTTCTGCGCCAGCGCGTAGGCCCAGTCGCGGAAGCCGCCTTCGGTGAACTTCATGATGTTGCCCTTGTGCACGATGGTCACGCTGGGCTTGTCATTGTCGATGGCGTACTGGATGGCCTTGCGCACCAGGCGCTCGGTGCCTTCGCGCGAGACCGGCTTGACGCCGATGCCCGAGGTGTTGGGAAAGCGGATCTTCTTGACGCCCATCTCGTCCTGCAGGAACTTGATCAGCTTCCGGGCCTTGTCGCTCTCGGCCTCGAACTCGATGCCGGCGTAGATGTCTTCCGAGTTCTCGCGGAAGATCACCATGTTGGTCTTCTCGGGCTCCCTCACCGGCGAAGGCACGCCCTTGAAATACTGGATCGGCCGCAGGCAGACGTAGAGGTCCAGCTCCTGGCGCAGCGCCACGTTCAGGGAGCGGATGCCGCCGCCCACGGGCGTGGTCAGCGGGCCCTTGATGGAGACCACGTAGTCGCGCACGGCGTGCAGGGTTTCTTCGGGCAGCCAGACGTCCGGGCCATAGACCTTGGTCGACTTCTCGCCAGCGAAGACCTCCATCCAGTGGATCTTCCTCTTGCCCCCGTAGGCCTTGGCCACGGCCGCATCCACCACCTTCAGCATCACCGGGGTGATGTCGAGGCCCGTGCCGTCACCCTCGATGTAGGGGATGACGGGCTGATCCGGCACGTTGAGCGACATGTCGGCATTGACCGTGATCTTCTGGCCTTCGGCGGGCACCTTGATGTGCTGGTACATGGGAAAACGTCTCCGGTGGGGGTGAAAGGCACGCTGGCGGCGGGCTAGGCAAAACCCTGAGAGCCTGCTCAAAGTCTCTCGGGATTCTAGCTAGAAAAAATTGCGGCCAGCCTGTCAACCGCCCGTAAACCGGACCCGTTACGGTAGAGCCTTCCACTCATAGGGAGGGAATTTTCCAAGTAACGTCATCAAGGAAACACGCAAATGAACAAACTTCTCGCTGTCCTGATCGCTGGCCTGTTCTCCGTGGGCGCTTTCGCCCAGCAAGCCGCTGGCACCCCTGCCAACCCCGGCACCCCCGGCACCCCCGGCGCGGTTCCCACGAAGCCCCAGGCCAAGGCGGAAGCCAAGGTTGATGCCCGTGAAGCGGCCAAGCCCGGCGTGACCCCCAAGGAAACCCCCGCTCCCGGCGCTGCCGATGCTGGCGGCTCTGCCAAGCACAAGGAAACCAAGGCCGAGAAGGCAACCGACGCCAAGAAGGCCAAGCGCAAGGCCAAGCGTCCGAACAAGGCTCCGGCCGGCCAAGGCGGCACGCCCCAGTAAGCTGTCTGCCTGGCAGATCGAAAAAGGCGCTTTCGGGCGCCTTTTTCAATGCCGCCTCTGCCAGAACGCGCGCCTCGTTTGCAACTTCCGCGAAAATGCCCGTCTCGTACGGGCATTTTCATTTCATCCCGGAGCCTTTCCATGAAGCATTCCGTCTCCCTGCTGCTGGCCGCCAGCCTCCTCGCCGCCCAGGCCCAGGACGCCCCCCAGACGAACCTGCCGCGCGTCACCCTGTCGGCCGGCATGCACCAGATCGACGCCCAGGTGGCGCTCACGCCCGACCAGCGCTCCATCGGCCTGATGTTCCGCAAGGAGATGCCGCAGCACGAAGGCATGCTGTTCGCGTTCGAGCAGCCGTCCACGCAATGCTTCTGGATGAAGAACACGATCCTGCCGCTCACGGCCGCCTTCGTGGCCGACGACGGCACCATCGTCAACCTGGCCGACATGAAGCCGCAGACCACCGATTCGCATTGCTCCACGAAGCCGGTGCGCTATGTGCTGGAGATGAACCAGGGCTGGTTCGCCAAGAAAGGCATCAAGGCCGGCTTCAAGCTTGGCGGCACGCCGTTCGCGGGCCGGTAATCCGGCCCACAAGGCAAAAGGCCGATCCACCCGGGGGCGAATCGGCCTTTCAGGCCTCGGCCGTGGCCGAGGCAGTGCCAGTATGCAACGGGCTCAGGCCGTCATCGTGGCGAGCACGGCGTTGAACGCGGCGCTGGGGCGCATCACGGCATCCAGCTTGGACGGCTCGGGCATGTAGTAGCCGCCGATGTCGGTGGGCTTGCCTTGCACGGCGTTGAGCTCGTCCACGATCTTCTGCTCGTTGTCGGCAAGCTGCCTGGCCAGCGGCGCGAACTTGGCCGCCAGCTCGGCGTCCTCGGTCTGCGCGGCGAGTTCCTGGGCCCAGTACAGGGCCAGGTAGAACTGGCTGCCGCGGTTGTCGAGCTGGCCGGTCTTGGGCGAGGGGTTCTTGTTGTTGTCGAGCAGCTTGCCCGTGGCGGCATCCAGCGTCCTGGCCAGCAGCTTGGCGCGGGCGTTGTGGTTCTTGATGCCCAGATCCTCCAGCGACACGGCCAGGGCCAGGAACTCGCCCAGCGAATCCCAGCGCAGGTGGTTCTCTTCCACGAGCTGCTGCACGTGCTTGGGGGCCGAGCCGCCGGCGCCCGTTTCGTACATGCCACCGCCGGCCATCAGCGGCACGATCGACAGCATCTTGGCCGAGGTGCCCAGTTCCATGATGGGGAACAGGTCGGTGAGGTAGTCGCGCAGGATGTTGCCGGTGGCGCTGATGGTGTCCTGCCCGCGGATCACGCGCTCGAGCGTATAGCGCATGGCGCGCACCTGGCTCATGATCTGGATGTCCAGGCCCGTCGTGTCGTGCTCGTGCAGGTACATCTTGACCTTGGTGATGAGCTGCGCTTCGTGCGGGCGGTAGGCATCGAGCCAGAACACCACGGGCATGCCCGAGTTGCGCGCGCGCGTGACGGCCAGCTTGACCCAGTCGCGGATCGCGGCGTCCTTGACCTGGCACATGCGCCAGATGTCGCCGGCTTCCACGTCCTGGCTCATCAGCACCTCGCCCGTCGCCAGGTCGGTGATGTTGGCCACGCCGTCCTCGGTGATCTCGAAAGTCTTGTCGTGCGAGCCGTATTCCTCGGCCTGCTGGGCCATCAGGCCGACGTTGGGCACCGTGCCCATGGTCTTGGGGTCGAACGCGCCGTGCCATTTGCAGAAGTTGATGATCTCCTGGTAGATGCGGGCGAAGGTCGACTCGGGCATCACGGCCTTCACGTCCTTCAGGCGGCCATCGGCGCCCCACATCTTGCCGCCGTTGCGGATCATCGCGGGCATGGAGGCGTCCACGATGATGTCGTTGGGCGAGTGGAAGTTGGTGATGCCCTTGGCCGAATCGACCATCGCCAGCTCGGGGCGGTACTCGTGGCAGGCGTGCAGGTCGCGCATGACCTCTTCGCGCTGCGCGGTGGGCAGCGTGGCGATCTTGTCGTACAGGTTCACCATGCCGTTGTTCACGTTCACGCCGAGCTCGTCGAACAGCTTGCCGTGTTTCTCGAACGCTTCCTTGTAGAAGATGCGCACGCAGTGGCCGAACACGATGGGGTGGGACACCTTCATCATCGTGGCCTTGACGTGCAGCGAGAACATCACGCCGGTCTTGCGCGCGTCCTCGATCTCCTTCTCGTAGAAGGCCACCAGGGCCTTCTTGCTCATGAACATGCTGTCAACCACCTCGCGGTCCAGCAGCGCGACCTTGGGCTTGAGCACGATGGTCTTGCCGCTCTTCGTGATGAGCTCCATCTTCACGTCGCGCGCGCGGTCCAGCGTCATGGACTTTTCGCCATGGTAGAAGTCGCCGGCATGCATGTGCGACACATGCGAGCGCGAAGCCTGGCTCCACTCGGCCATGCTGTGCGGGTTCTTGCGCGCGTATTCCTTCACGGCCTTAGGCGCGCGGCGGTCCGAGTTGCCCTCGCGCAGCACGGGGTTCACGGCGCTGCCGATGCATTTGCCGTAGCGCGCGCGGATGACCTTGTCCTCGTCGGTCTTGGGGTCCTCGGGGAAGTCGGGAACCTTGTAGCCCTTGGCCTGCAGTTCCTTGATGGCGGCCATCAGCTGCGCGACGGAAGCGCTGATGTTGGGCAGCTTGATGATGTTGGCGTCGGGCTGCAGTGTCTTCTTGCCCAGCTCCGCCAGGTTGTTGGGCACCTTCTGGTCGTCGCTCAGGAAGTCGGGAAACTCGCCCAGGATGCGGGCGGCCACCGAGATGTCGCTCTCGGCCACGTTGATGCCGGCCGGCGCCGCGAAGGCGCGGATGATGGGCAGGAACGATGCCGTGGCCAGGCGCGGCGCCTCATCGGTCAGCGTGTAGATGATGGTGGGTTGTTGGGTGCTCATCTTGTCTCTCTGGTAACAAAAACGGAGGGTCATGCCGCCGGCCTGCGTCCCGACGCACAGTCATGGGCGTGATGTATGGGATTGTGCTTGAGGCGATGGCCTGATATCCGCATTTTCGCAATGGAATCCCGTTATGCGAAATTTTGGCCCCGAGAAACGCACTTTTTTTCAGGTCTTCTACAAGACTGGCGTCCTGGCCGCGCGCCGGCCCAACAAAAAGGGCCCGAAGATCGCTCTTCGGGCCCTGGGGCGCGCCACCTGCCGTGCCGGCGGGCGGGGCCTAGTTCAGTACCGGGGAAATCAGGCGAAATTGGCTTCGGCGAACTTCCAGTTCACGAGGTTGCTCAGGAAGGTCTCGACGAACTTGGGACGCAGGTTGCGGTAGTCGATGTAGTAGGCATGCTCCCATACGTCCACCGTCAGCAGCGCCTTGTCGGCGGTGGTCAGCGGCGTGCCGGCGGCGCCGGTGTTGACGATGTCGACCGAGCCGTCGGGCTTCTTCACGAGCCAGGTCCAGCCGGAGCCGAAGTTGCCCACGGCCGACTTCACGAAGGCTTCCTTGAACGCGGCATAGCTGCCCCACTTGGCATTGATGGCCGCGGCCAGCGCGCCCGAGGGCTCGCCGCCGCCGGCGGGCGCCATGCAGTTCCAGAAGAAGGTGTGGTTCCAGATCTGGGCCGAGTTGTTGTAGATGCCGCCGCTGGAGGTCTTGATGATCTCTTCCAGGGTCTTGGTCTCGAACTCGGTGCCCTTTTGCAGGTTGTTGAGGTTCACCACGTAGGCGTTGTGGTGCTTGCCGTGGTGGTACTCCAGGGTTTCCTTGGAGTAGTGCGGGGCCAGTGCGTCGATCGCGTAGGGCAAGGCGGGCAGGGTGTGTTCCATGGTTTCCTCGTTCGTGGTTTGTTGTCTGAAAGCGCGATTGTAGGAATTAAATCAGGCGCTGCTGTGTCACGGTGAGATCAACCTCGCCATCCGCAAGGGTTGCCCGCACGGCATCGCCCGGCCGCACGCCGCGCACGCTGGTGATGGCGCCGCCCTGGGCATCGGCCAGCCAGGCGTAGCCGCGTTGCAGCACGAGCCGCGGATCGAGCAGCCCGAGGCGCAGCCGGGCGCGCTCCAGCCGTTCGCCGGTGCGGGCCAGCGCCAGCCCCGTTTTTTGAGGAAAATCGGCCTGAAGTCCTTGCAGCGTGGACTTTTCCTGCTGCAGATTCGATAGCACGCTGTAGCGCAGGCGCTGCGCCTGCTGCCCCAGGCGAAGCTGCTGGCGCGCCACCAGCCCCGAGGGCCGGCCCAGGCGCGAGGCGGCCAGGTCCAGCCGCTGGCTCTGCCCGTCGAGGTGGCGCTGCGCGCCGTCGCCCAGGCGCTCGCCGAGCAGCTCCAGCGCGCCCAGCCACACTTCGCGCGGCTGCGCCGCCAGCTCGGCCGCGGCCGTGGGCGTGGGCGCGCGCAGGTCGGCGCAGAAGTCGGCGATGGTGAAGTCGGTCTCGTGCCCGACCCCGCTGATCACGGGCACCGGGCTTTGCACGATGGTGCGCGCCAGCTGCTCGTCGTTGAAGGCCCACAGGTCTTCGATCGAGCCGCCTCCGCGCACCAGCAGGATCAGGTCGATGACCGGGGCCTCCTGCTGCGCCAGGCCGGGCCCGGCGGGCGTGAGCGGGTACAAGCTCGACAGCGCCCGCACCAGCTCGGCCGGCGCGCCGGCGCCCTGCACCGCCGCCGGCGCCAGCACCACCGGGATGTGCGGCACGCGCCGCCGCAGCGCGGTCACCACGTCGTGCAGCGCCGCGGCGCCGGGCGAGGTCACCAGGCCGATGCCGCGCGGCATCAGCGGCAGCGGGCGCTTGCGGGCCGGGTCGAACAGGCCCTCGGCCTCGAGCCGTGCCTTCAGGCGCAGGAACTGCTCGAACAGCGCCCCCTGCCCGGCCCGGCTCATGCTTTCCACAATCAGCTGCAGGTCGCCGCGCGGCTCGTACACGCCGAGCCGGCCGCGCACCTCCACCAGTTCGCCGTCGCGCGGCGCGAAGTCCAGCAGGCTGGCCGCGCGGCGGAACATGGCGCAGCGGATCTGGCCGTTTTCGTCCTTCAGCGAAAAATAGCAATGCCCGCTGGACGCGCGCGAGAAGCCCGAAATCTCGCCGCGCACCGCGACAGGATTGAACCTCGCATCGAGCGCATCAGCCACGGCGCGGCACAGCGCGCCGACTTGCCAGATTCGTGGCGTCATTGCTGGGGTTGGCACCTGCACCATCAGCAAATCCGCGCTTTCCCGTCGGTTTTGGTGGGGTAATACTCCACAGAGGCCCGTCCGGGGCCCATGGCGCCGGGGCGATCCGGGCCCAAAGCCGATTCCATGGTGCAAGCTGTTGATTTCATTCAGTTTTTCTCTGCTCAAAATGTCATCGATCTGTCACATCGACGCGCCGGCGCGGCTCGCGGGCTTGTCAAGCCCCACTTGCCCACAAAGTTATCCACAAGAACTGTGGGTCGCGCGGGGAGCGCCGAAGGTGCCGGGCGGCAGCGGCCGATTCATCCGGAACGGCCCGGTGGCTGGGCCATAATCACACCGCAATTCATCTGCGCGGAGAGTCCCCCTTGCTTTCGATCATACAAGCCGCAGGCTGGCCGATCTGGCCTCTCGTCGCCTGCTCCATCCTGGCTCTGGCCCTCATCATCGAGCGTTTCGTGAGCCTGAAAACCAACAAGATCGCCCCTCCGAAGCTGCTCGATGAAGCGCTCACGGTCTCGCGCACCGCCGTGCCCACGCCCGACGTGGTGACCCAGCTCGAACAGAACTCGGCGCTGGGCGAGGTGCTGGCCAGCGGCTTTCGCGCCCTCAACTCCAACCCGCGCTGCAGCGAAGCCGACCTGCGCGCCACCATGGAAGGCACGGGCCGCGCGGTGGCGCACCGGCTCGAGCGCTACCTCACGGCACTGGCCACCATCGCCTCGGCCGCGCCGCTGCTGGGCCTGCTGGGCACGGTGATCGGCATGATCGAGATCTTCGGCTCGCAGTCGCCGGCCGGCGGCGCCACGGGCGGCAACCCGGCGCAGCTCGCGCACGGCATCTCGGTGGCGCTGTACAACACGGCGTTCGGCCTGATCGTGGCGATTCCCTCGCTGATCTTCTGGCGCTACTTCCGCGCCCGCGTCGACGCCTACCTGCTGGCGCTGGAGCTGGCCTCCGAGCGCTTCGTGCGCCACCTCAACAGCCTGCGGAAATGAACACCCCCACGCTCTCCCACTTCGTGTGGATCGCTGCCCCCCGAGGGGGCCGCAGCCTCCTTGGGGCGGCCCGGCGGAGGCTGGCGCGATGAACTTCCGCCCGCGCCAGAAGGAAGAACCCGAGATCAACCTGATCCCGTTCATCGACGTGCTGCTGGTGGTGCTGATCTTCCTGATGCTGTCCACCACCTACAGCAAGTTCACCGAGATGCAGCTCAAGCTGCCGGTAGCCGACACCGACGCGCAGCGCGACTACGCGCGCGAGGTGATCGTCTCCGTCAGCAGCGACGGCCGCTACATGATCAACAAGGCCCCGGTGAACGGGCGCGGCGTCGAGACGCTGTCGCAGGCGCTGTCGGGCTCGGCCCGGGCCGGCAAGGACACCGTCGTCATCATCAGCGCCGACGCCAGCGCCGCGCACCAGGCGGTGATCACCGTCATGGAGGCCGCGCGCCGCGCCGGCCTGACCCAGATCACCTTCGCCAGCCAGTCGTCGGCGCAGGCCGGCGGCCGCTAGCCCATGCGCGACGCGCTGCAGGCGGCGTGGCTGCGGCGCGGCGGGCTGGCCTGGCTGCTGTGGCCGGTGTCCCTTTTGTTTGGTGCGCTGGCGGCGCTGCGGCGCGGCCTCTACCGCGCCGGCCTGCTTCGGATCGGGCGGGTGCCGGTGCCGGTGATCGTGGTCGGCAACGTGGTGGCCGGCGGCGCCGGCAAGACACCCCTGGTGATCGCGCTGGTGCGGCACCTGCACGAGCGCGGCTGGCAGCCCGGCGTGGTCTCGCGCGGCTATGGCCGCCGCAGCCAGGACTGCGTCGAGGTGCAGCCGAGCAGCCCGGTGGCCGAAACCGGCGACGAGCCGCTGCTGATCGCGCGCGCCGGCGCCGTGCCCGTGTTCGTGGCGCGCCGGCGGCTGGACGCCGCCCGCGCCCTGCTGGCGGCGCATCCGGCCACCGATGTGATCGTCTGCGACGACGGCCTGCAGCACCTGGCCCTGCACCGCGACATCGAGATCTGCATGTTCGACGACCGCGGCACCGGCAACGGCTTGCTGCTGCCCGCCGGGCCGCTGCGCGAGCCCTGGCCGCGCCGCGCCGCGCCGGCTCCGGCCCTGGTGCTGCACTCGGGCGCCCGGCCGGCCTTTGCCGGCTTCACGGCGCGCCGCGCGCTGGCGCCCGAGGCCGTGCGCGCCGACGGCAGCCGGCTGGCGCTGGCCGCGCTGCGCGGCCGGCCGCTGCTGGCGCTGGCCGCCGTCGCCCGGCCCGAGGCCTTCTTCGACATGCTGCGCGCGCAGGGCCTGCAGCTCGCGCGCACCCTCGCGCTGCCCGATCACTATGATTTTGATAGCTGGAAACGACCGCCCGACGAGGACCTTCCGCTGATCTGCACCGAAAAAGATGCCGTGAAGCTGTGGCGCACCGAGCCCGGGGCGCTGGCCGTGCCCCTTTACTTCGAGCCCGAGCCTGCGTTCCTGCAGGCGCTCGACCAACTGCTGCCCGAGGCGCCACGGGCGCGGCTATCATCGCCCGATGCATCTTCACGAGAACCCCTGAATGGACAGCAAACTCCTTGAACTGCTGGTCTGCCCCGTGACCAAGGGCCCGCTCGAATACCGCCGCGAGGCGCAGGAGCTGGTCTCGCGCAGCGCCCGCCTGGCCTACCCGGTGCGCGACGGCATTCCGATCCTGCTCGAAAACGAAGCCCGCACCCTGAGCGACGAGGAACTCGGACTGTGAGCGGCGCCGGCGCGCCCGCCGCCTTCACCGTCCTGATCCCGGCCCGGCTGGCCTCCAGCCGCCTGCCGAACAAGCCGCTGGCCGACCTCGGCGGCCTGCCCATGGTGGTGCGCGTGGCGCAGCGCGCGCAGCAGTCCGGCGCGCTGCGCGTGGTGGTGGCGGCCGACGACGCCGCCATCCTCGAAGCCTGCCGGCTGCACGGTATCGACGCCGTGCTGACCCGCACCGACCATCCCTCGGGCAGCGACCGCCTCGCCGAAGCCTGCGAGCGGCTGGGCTTGTCCGACGACGCCATCGTCGTCAACGTGCAGGGCGACGAGCCGCTGATCGAGCCCAGCCTCATCGGCGAGATGGCCCGCCTGCTGCAAGCGCGCCCCGAGGCCAGCATGAGCACGGCCGCGCATGCCATCGGCGACGCCGCCGAGTTCGCCAACCCGAACGTCGTCAAGGTGGTGCTCGACGCCACCGGCCTGGCGCTGTACTTCAGCCGCGCCCCGATCCCCTGGTGGCGCGACGGCTTCGCGCAGGGCCTCGGCGCCCTGCCCCCGGGCCCGCCGCCGCTGCGCCACATCGGCCTGTACGGCTACCGCGTGGGCTTTCTGCGCGAGTTTCCGCGGCTGGCGCAAGCGCCCCTCGAAATCACCGAGGCGCTGGAGCAGCTGCGGGCGCTCTGGCACGGCCACCGCATCGCGGTGCATGTCACGCCCCACGCGCCCGGCCCGGGGGTGGACACGCCCGAAGACCTGGAGCGCGTGCGCCGCCTGTTGTGAGCGCTCGCAGGACCGGACGGGCCTAGCGCTTTCCCGGGTTTGAGAGGCCCCGCCGCAGCCTGCGCTGTCAGCGGAGGTGAAGCTCACGCATGCTATCCTCGGCGGCAATAACGCGTGACGGCCTGATGACGGGATCCAGCCCCGGCGGCCCACAGCGCAGGCCGATTGCAAACCATCCGAGGATTTTCATGAGACTGATTTTGTTGGGCGCCCCCGGTGCCGGCAAGGGAACGCAAGCCGCGTTCATCTGCCAGAAGTACGGCATTCCCCAAATCTCCACCGGCGACATGCTGCGCGCCGCCGTCAAGGCCGGCACGCCGCTGGGCCTGCAGGCCAAGGCCGTGATGGATTCCGGTGCCCTGGTCAGCGACGACATCATCATCGGCCTCGTGAAGGAACGCATCGCCCAGCCCGACTGCGCCAACGGCTTCCTGTTCGACGGCTTTCCGCGCACCATCCCGCAGGCCGACGCGATGAAGGCCGCCGGCGTGAAGCTCGACTACGTGCTGGAGATCGACGTGCCGTTCGACGCCATCATCGAGCGCATGAGCGGGCGCCGCTCGCACCCGGCGTCGGGCCGCACCTACCACGTCAAGTTCAACCCGCCCAAGGCCGAGGGCCTGGACGACGTGACCGGCGAGCCGCTGATCCAGCGCGACGA
The DNA here is from genome assembly GCF_022809125.1 of Variovorax terrae. Taxonomy (NCBI): domain Bacteria; kingdom Pseudomonadati; phylum Pseudomonadota; class Betaproteobacteria; order Burkholderiales; family Comamonadaceae; genus Variovorax; species Variovorax terrae. The sequence continues at coordinate 1,960,200 of NZ_JALGBI010000001.1, forward strand.
CGACAAGGAAGACACCGTCAAGAAGCGCCTGGAGGTTTACAGCGCCCAGACCCGCCCGCTGGTGGACTACTACAGCACCTGGGCCGCAGCCGAACCGGCCGCCGCGCCGCGCTACCGCGCCATCAGCGGCCTGGGCACGGTGGACGAGATCACCGCGCGCGCACTGCAGGCACTGGCGGGCTGAGCCCCCTCGAAGCGCCTACGGCGCCTCCCCCCAAGGGGGCGCCACCAGCGGCCCGGCAGAGCCGGTTCCGCGGTGGCCCTGGACTAGGCCGCGAGCCGTGCGACCCACCATGAAATCCACGCCCCGCCTGCCGGGGCGTTTTTCTTTCCGGGGCCGGCCCGGCAGCAACGAATCCCCTTAGCGCAGCAACCCCAGCAGCAGCGCCACGCGCGCCTTCACGGGCGACAGCCCCTGCGAATCGGCGATGGCGTCACCGGGCCTGGGCAGCACGCGCCCGTCGGCGCAGCGCGTGGCGCGCACCACCTTCACGCCGGCAGCCTGCGCGTCGAGCAAAGCGGTTTCGAGTTCATGGTGCAGGCTGCCGTTGCCGGTGCCCGCCGCCACCAGGCCCTGCACGCCGTCCTGCACCAGCGCCCGCACCACGGCGCCGCTGGCGCCGGCATAGTTCATGACGATTTCCACGCGCGGCCAGGTCGCCTCGTTCGCTATCTTTTCGATAGCATCTAATGACCACCCCGCCTGGACCTCTGGCCAATTTCGCGTCAAACGCACAGCGCCTTCCTCGACATAGCCGAGCGGCCCGCCCTCGCCCGAGCTGAAGGCATCGAGCCGGTAGGTGTGGGCCTTGCGAACCTCCAGCGCGCCGTGCACCACGCCCGCGCACACGGCCACCACGCCATGCGCGCCCGCCGTGCGCGCCACGGCTACGGCGTCCAGCAGGTTCTGCGGGCCATCCGGCGAGAGGGCCGTGGCCGGGCGCATGGCGCAGGCCAGCACCACGGGCTTGGCGGCCGCCAGCACCGATTGCAGGAAGTACGCGGTCTCCTCCAGCGTGTCGGTGCCATGCGTGATGACGATGCCCTGCACCTCGGGCTGGGCCAGCCAATGGGCGCAGCGCCGGGCCAGCGCGGCCCAGATGCCGAAATCCATGTCCTTGCTGTCGACCTGCGCCACCTGTTCGGTCAGCAGCGGCACGCCGCGCAGCGCCGGGAGGGCCGCCACCAGCTGCTCCACACCAACCTGCGCAGCGGTGTAGCCGATGTTGTCTCCCGCCGTCGCGGCCGTGCCGGCGATCGTGCCGCCGGTGCCCAGAACCACAATCTTTTGCGCCATCGCTTGCAAACTTTCAAAAACTGGTTAAAAATACAGTTACTGGATATTAAGACAGTGATGTGCCCCCAAGGAGCCGCCATGATCGACCTGCCGCAGTTTCCCGTCAAACTCACCGCCCGCCAGCAGCAGATTCTGGACCTGATCCAGAGCGCCATCGCCCGCACCGGCGCGCCGCCCACGCGGGCCGAGATCGCCGCCGAGCTCGGCTTCAAGTCTGCCAACGCCGCCGAGGAGCACCTGCAGGCGCTGGCGCGCAAGGGCGTGATCGAGCTGGTCAGCGGCACCTCGCGCGGCATCCGCCTCAAGAGCGACACGCTGCGCTCCATCAACGAGTCGCGCATCAAGCAGTTCTCCCTGCCGCTGCCCAGCCTGGCCCAGCTGGCCCTGCCCCTGGTGGGGCGGGTGGCCGCCGGCTCGCCCATTCTCGCGCAGGAGCATGTGGACCAGACCTACTACGTCGAAAGCAGCCTGTTCCAGCGCAGGCCCGACTACCTGCTCAAGGTGCGCGGCATGTCCATGCGCGACGCCGGCATCATGGATGGCGACCTGCTCGCCGTGCAGGCCGGCAAGGACGCCAAGAACGGCCAGATCGTGGTGGCGCGCCTGGGCGACGAAGTCACGGTCAAGCGCTTCAAGCGCAACAAGCACCTGATCGAGCTGCACGCCGAGAACCCCGACTACCAGACCATCATCGTCGAGCCCGGCGAGCCCTTCGAGATCGAAGGCCTGGCCGTCGGCCTGATCCGCAACACCATGCTGATGTAGGCGAGCGAGGCATTCCCATGAAGGCGGCAACGGCGCAGCAGGCCCAGGCCCTGGAGGACATCCCCAACATCGGCCGCGCGATCGCCAGCGATCTGCGGTTGATCGGCATCCACCAGCCGCAGCAGTTGCAAGGCCGGGATGCGCTGGCGCTGTACCGGTCGCTCAACCGCGCCACGCACCAGCGCCAAGATCCGTGCGTGCTCGACACCTTCATGGCTGCGGTCGACTTCATGAACGGTGCAGCGCCCGCGCCCTGGTGGCACTACACGGCGCAAAGAAAGAGCTTGTACAGGGATCTCTAGACAAGAAAATTTCCGCAGCGCCAGGTGGCGGGCGTATGGCAGTCACAGGCCATCACCCTGGCGCAGCGGCTGGTTCAGCAATCCTGCCTGTGTTCAACCTCTGTTTTTGACAATCCGCGAGACAGCGCCCGCCCTTGGCAAGGCCCTGCCCCGCACCGACTGGAAAGGTTTCACATGGGAATCGCATTGTTTGCCGTCAGCGGCCTCTTCTCTCCACTGCAGGCCCTGGCCCACTGGCTCATGCCGGGCGTGGCGCATCCGGCCCGCGCGGGACGCCGGCCCGGCCGGCGCGCCAGCCCGTCTGCTATCAAACCCATAGCAGACAATGACCGCTGCACCTGGACCTCCGCCCCCAAAGCATCCAATCTTCGGATTCACCGGCCGCTGCGCGTGGTGCGCGTGCTCGAAGCCGGCCGCCCGCCGGCGGATGCGGGCCGCATGGTGATCTCGGGCAGCATGGCCGATGTCTGCGCCGAGCTGGACCGGCTTGCCGCGCTCGAAGCCACGCGGCACTGACGCGGTACGCTCAGGCCTGGCTGCCCAGCAGGTAGTCGGTCTTGCCCAGCGCCACGCCGTTGTGCCTCAGGATGGCATAGGCCGTGGTCACATGGAAGAAGAAATTGGGCAGGACCCAATGCTTGAGGTAGGCCTCGCCCTTCATGGTGCGCGTCTTCTCACGGCCGACCGGGAAGGTGATCTCCTTGTCCTCCGTGCCATCGAGCCGCTCGGCGGGCACGCTCTCCAGGTAGGCCAGGGTTTTCTCGATGCGCGCCTTCAGTTCGGGCAAGGTGGCCTCGTTGTCCTCGAACTTCGGCGCCTCCACGCCCGACAGCCGCGCCACGCCGAGCTTGGGGCCGTCGCAGGCGATCAGCACCTGGCGCGTGAACGGCAGCATGTCGGGCGCCAGGCGGCACTGCAGCAGCACGGCAGCATCGAACTTCTTCGCCTCGGCATGGGCCTGCGCCTTGTCCAGGAAATGGCTAAGGTTGCCGAGCATGGATTTGAAAATCGGCAGGCTGGCCGACGACATGGAAATGGACATCTGAAACTCCGGTGTGAATTCTGTACGGATTGAAACCGCGGGGGCGGGCCATGCGCCGAAAAAACTGCATGTGCCAAGGCACAATGATGGCATGAACATTGTGATCCTCGACGACTACCAGGATGCGGTGCGCAAACTCGACTGCGCCGCCCGGCTCGACGCCTTCCCGGCCAAGGTCTACACCAACACGGTCAAGGGGATCGGCCAGCTCTCGGTGCGGCTGAAGGACGCCGACGTGATCGTCCTGATCCGCGAACGCACGCACATCACGCGCGCGCTGATCGAAAAACTGCCCCGGCTCAAGCTGATCGCGCAGACCGGCAAGGTCGGCCCCCATGTCGACGTGGCGGCCTGCAGCGAGCGCGGCATCGCGGTGGCCGAGGGCGTGGGCTCGCCGGTGGCGCCGGCTGAGCTGACCTGGGCCCTGATCATGGCGTCCGTGCGCCGCCTGCCCCAGTACATCGCGCACCTCAAGCATGGCGCCTGGCAGCAATCGGGCCTCAAGGCCGCCTCGATGCCGCCGAACTTCGGCCTCGGCACCGTGTTGCGCGGCAAGACGCTGGGCATCTGGGGCTACGGCAAGATCGGCCAGCTGGTGGCGTCCTACGGCCGCGCCTTCGGCATGCATGTGCGGGTCTGGGGCCGCGAGGCCTCGCGCGAGAAAGCCGCCGGCGACGGCTACCAGGCCGCCAGCAGCCGCGCGGCCTTCTTCGAGGAGTGCGACGTGCTGTCCGTGCACCTTCGGCTCAACGACGAGACGCGCGGCATCGTCACGCTGGAAGACCTGTCGCGCATGAAGCCCACGGCGCTGTTCGTGAACACCTCGCGCGCCGAACTGATCGAGACCGACGCCCTGATCGCGGGCCTCAACCGCGGCCGCCCGGGCCTGGCCGCCATCGACGTGTTCGAGAGCGAACCGATCCTGCAAGGCCACGCCCTGCTGCGGCTGGAGAACTGCATCTGCACGCCGCACATCGGCTATGTGGAGCAGGACAGCTACGAGCTGTATTTCAGCGCGGCTTTCGATAATGTGGTCAACTTCATCAAGGGAACGCCAACCAACATCGTCAATCCTGGGGCCTTGCAGGTTCGTCGTTGAGCGCAGCCAGTTCGGTTGCTGTATTTCTCATGCCAGCAACCGGAGATCCGATGGACACCACAGGCACGACTGCCCGACAACCGCCGCTGCCCGGCGTGCTCTGGGCGCTGCTGCTCGGCAACTTCGTCATCGGCACGGGCGTGATGGTCGTGCCCGGCACCCTCAATGAACTCAGCAGCTCGCTGAACGTCCCCGTGGCCACGGCCGGCCAGCTGATCTCGGCCGGCGCGCTGGTCATGTGCCTGGGCGCGCCGCTGCTGGCCGCCGTGGTGGCGGGCTGGGACCGCCGCCGCCTGCTGACGCTGTCGCTGCTCTGGTACGGCGTGCTGCATCTGCTGTGCGCGGCCATGCCGAGCTTCGGCACCCTGTTTCCGGTGCGCGTGCTGGCCGTCATCTCGCCGGCCATCTTCACGCCACAGGCCGCGGCCTGCGTCGGCCTGCTGGTGCCGCCGGCGCAGCGCGGGCGGGCCATCACCTTCGTCTTCCTCGGCTGGTCAGTGGCCTCGGTGCTGGGCTTGCCGCTGGCCGCCTGGATCGGCGGCAGCCTGGGCTGGCGCAGCGCCTTCGCGCTGGTCGGGCTGATGAGTTTTGCCAGCATGGCCTGGGTCTGGCGCGCCATGCCCGACGGCATCCGCCCACCCGCCCTGTCGGCGGCAGCCTGGCGCGAGACGCTGCGGTCGCGCGCGCTGATGCTGTGCGTGGCGGTCACCGTGCTGTACTCGGCCGGGCAGTTCGTGCTGTTCTCCTATTTCGCGCCCTACTACAAGGCCCGCCTCGATCTGTCGCCGCTCCAGCTGAGCCTGCTGTTCGCCTGGTTCGGCGTTTTCGGCTTCATCGGCAATGTCTGGATGTCGCGCAACATCGACCGGCTCGGCACCGCGCGCGCCGTGATGATCAGCATCGCCGGCATTGCGCTGAGCCTGCTGCTGTGGCCGCTCGGCACCAGCCTCCTGCTGGCTGCACTGGTGATGGTGCCCTGGGCGCTGGGCTGCTTCTCGTCCAACTCGGCCCAGCAGGCGCGCCTGGTCGGGCTGGCGCCCATGCTGGCCGCCGGGTCGATCGCGCTCAACACCTCGGCCATGTACGCAGGCCAGGCACTGGGTGCGGCCAGCGGCGGCTGGCTGATCGCCCATGGCCAGATGCACGTGCTGCACTGGGCCGGGCTGGGCGGTGTGCTGCTGGCCATGCTGCTGAGCTGGCGGGCTTCGCTGGCGTCGCCGCCCCTGCGGCAGGCCTGAAGGCCCTGCCCCTTGCGCCTCTAGCGCTTGCGCGGCTTCGGGGCGATTTCCTCTTCGGTGGAAGAGTCGAACAGGTCGAAATCGATCAGGTTGTCGTCCGGGACCGTGGGTGTGGGCTGGGTCGTGCGCAGCTCGGAGCCATGGCTGGGCGCGGAAGTGGTGGTGGAGAAATCCTCGCCCGGCTCGATGAAGGCCGATGGTGGGAGCTCTTCACTCAGCTCTTCGCTGAGGTCGATGTCCAGGCCCAGGCGAGGCGAAGGCTTGGGCAGCGGCACCAGGCCGGGCCAGGTGTCCGCCGCGCTCCTTTCCGCCGGCGGTGCGGTGGACAGGGGCTGGATCGCCGTGGCCGAGAAGGTCGGCCGCCCCGGCAGCGCGCCGTTGCCGGGCGGGTTCGAATTGAGGGAGTCCGACAGATCGCTGTCGACCGGCTCGCCGCGGCGGTCCACCACGTCCTTGGCGATCGTGTAGAGCAGCAGCAGCTCGCGGTAGGCCTCCAGGTCGAAGGCGTCGCCGTCGCCGCTGCCGGGCTTGCGGAAAATCGACTCCTCGATCACGTCCAGCACCCGCGCCGACGGCCACAGCGCCTCGATACGCGAGAGCGCGGCCTCGTAGGCCTCCAGGCCCCGGCTGTCGGCGCTGAAGGCCTCGAACGGCGGCACCTGCGCGTTGAACACGCGGTTGAAATCCTCGCGCAGGTGGTCGTATTCGGCCCGGCGCTCGAGCGAGTGGTAGATCTTGAACAGGTCCAGGTAGGCCAGCGCGCTGGTTTCCACGTTGTCGCTGATGTGGTTCTTCAGCACCTCGATGGCCTGGTCGTACTGCCCGAGGGACACGAAGAAGTCGGCCTGCTGCTGGATGTCGAACAGTTCCTCGGCCTTGACGGCGCGCCCGCTGCCGCCCGTGCTGCTCACGAAATCGGAGCCGATCACCGACGGCAGCACCGACACCGGGCCAGCCGCCGGCGCGATCGTCCGCGACTTGAGGCTTTCGAACATGGACTCGTCCACGCCCAGATCCACATCCACTTCGGTCAGCGGACGCGAAAAACCCGAATGCGCTGCCTCGGGCAGGTGGGCCGCCAGGTTCAACTCGTCGTCGGGCGCCTCGACGCGGTCGCGGCCATGCCACCAGTTCTGCCCCACGGTTTCGCCGCTGCGCTTCTGGCGCCACGCATAGCCGGCAGCTGCGATGGCTGCCAGCAGCAGCGCGATGAGGCCGTACACCAGCCCATTGGAATAGCGTTCGTCCTCGGCCTTCTGCAGCTTGGTGCGCAATTCGCCGAGGCTGGCCTGGTTCTTCACCGTCAGGTCGCGAAGCGATTTGACGTCCGTCTCCAGCCCCTGCAGGCGCTGCGCATCGCGCAGCAGGTCCTGCGGCTGGGCGTTGAGCGCGCGCCACAGGGCGGCCGCCTCGGCGCGCTGCTGTTCGTTGGCCGCCGGGGCCGACAGCATCTCGGTGGAGGACCGCAGGGTCGGGTCGCGCTCGACCAGCAGGTCGGCCCCCTCGAGCTTGAGGCGGGGTTTGCCGCCCGCCGCCTCGCGCGGCCGCTTGGGCGGCGCAGCAGCAGGCCCCTGCGGCGCCGGGCTGGCCGCGGCTGCGGTGTTGGTGCTCGCAGCGGCCCGGGCCTTGCGCCGTGCCTTGGCTGCGGCCTTGGGAACCGCCTCCTCGCCCACGGGCGCCCGCGCCACGGGATTCGCAGCGGGAACGGACGGCACCGCCGAGGCGGCCAATGACGGCTGCGGCATGGGCACAGTCACGGGAGGAGCAATGACCACCGGCGCAGCGGATGCCGGCGCGTCGCTGGACAGGTCGGCCAGCAGCACATAGCGGCGGGTGGTCTTCTGGGTGCAGCCGGCCCGCAGGTAGACCGTGACCACAGGCTCATCGACGATGGCCGAGGAACGGATGCGGACCAGGACGTCCTGCGGGCTGGCGCCCGGCTCGACCACGGTGCGGACCTTGCCGCCATCGATCCGGGTGTCGGCATGGAAAACGTCGGCGTCAAAGCACAGGGTCGACGGGTCTTCGCCGGATTCCAGCCGGACCGGCACGGTCAGATCGAGCGGGCGCCCGATCAGCGTGGCACCGCGCGCGCGCCCAAGAGACAGGGCCATGCTGCTGCACGCAGCAAGCAACAGAATTCCTCCGACAGCGGTACGGCGCAACTTCACAGCGAGCTTTTCATATGGTTACATTGAATTTTGACACAGGCCCCGGTTCATCCGCTACGTGATAATGCGCGGCATGAAAGTTGTTTACACCACGGTCGGCGTCGTGGGCGCCGGCGCCATGGGCCAGGGCATCGCCCAGATCGCAGCCCAGGCCGGCAGCACCGTCCGCCTGTTCGACACCCAGACCGCCGCCATCGCCCGGGCGCGCGAGGCAATCTTCGCACAATGGGACAGGCTGCGGGACAAAGGCAAGCTGGATGCCGCCCAGGCCGAGGCCTGCAAGGCCCGCTTGCTGACCGCCGACACGCTGGCATCGCTAGCCGATTGCGACCTCGTGGTGGAGGCCGTGGTGGAGCGGCTCGACGTCAAGAAAAGCCTGTTTGCCGAGCTGGAGGGCCTCGTCTCGCCCTTAGCGGTGCTGGCAACCAACACCTCGTCGCTCTCGGTCACCGCGATTGCCGCCGGCCTGAAGCGGCCGCAGCAGTTCGCGGGCTACCACTTCTTCAATCCGGTGCCGCTGATGAAGGTGGTCGAGGTCATCGCCGGCCTGAAGACCGCGCCGGCCGTCTGCGCCAACCTGGCCGACTATGCCCGCCAGATGGGCCACACGCCGGTGCAGGCCCAGGACACGCCGGGCTTCATCGTCAACCACGCCGGGCGCGGCTACGGCACCGAGGCCCTGCGCATCGTGAGCGAGGGCGTGGCCGATTTCGCCACCATCGACCGCATCCTGAAAGACCAGGCCGGCTTCAAGCTCGGCCCGTTCGAGCTCATGGACCTGACGGCGCTCGATGTCTCGCATCCGGTCATGGAGTCGATCTACCGCCAGTACTACGACGAGCCGCGCTACCGCCCCAGCACCATCACCGCGCAGCGCCTGGCCGGCGGCATGGTGGGCCGCAAGGCCGGTGAAGGCTTCTACCGCTACGCCGATGGCAAGGCCGAGCTGCCGGCTGAGCCCGCCGTGCCGCAGATGGCCGAGCTGCCGCCGGTGTGGGTATCGAGCCGCGCCACGCGGCGCGCCGAGCTGTACCAGCTGCTCAAGGACCTGGGCGCGCGCATCGAAACCGGCCAGTCGCCCTCGCCCGCCGCGCTCACGCTGGTCGCGCCGCTGGGCTTCGACGTGACCACGGTCGCCGTGGTCGAGCGGCTCGACCCGGCGCGCACGCTGGGCATCGACCTGCTGATCGAGGACAGCGCCACGAAGCGCCGCGTGCTGGCCACCAACCCGGCCACCCGCGCCGACATGCGCGACGCGGCCCATGCGCTGTTCGCGCGCGACGGCAAGCCGGTCAGCGTGATCCGCGACAGCGGCGGCTTCGTCACCCAGCGCGTGTTGGCCACCATCGTCAACATCGCGGCCGACATCTGCCAGCAGCGCATCTGCAGCCCGCGCGATCTCGAAACCGCCGTCACGCTGGGCCTGGGCTACCCGCTGGGCCCGCTGGCCCTGGGCGACCGCTGCGGCCCGACCAACGTGCTCGAAGTGCTGTTCAACATGCAGACCGTCTATGGCGATCCGCGCTATCGCCCCAGCCCCTGGCTGCGCCGGCGCGGCGCGATCGGGCTGAGCCTGCTGCACGAAGAAGATTGATCACAACCCACCCACCATGCCCGCCGAAATCAAAAGCACCAGCCATGGCCAGACCATGGTGCTCACGCTCAGCAACCCCGAGCACCGCAACGCGCTGGGGCCCGAGATGTACGCCGCCGGCGTGGAAGCGCTCAACGTGGCCGAAAGCAGCCCGGAGGTCCGCTCGGTGGTCATCGTGGGCCAGGGTTCGCTGTTCAGCGCAGGCGGCAACCTGCAGCGCCTGCTCGGCAACCGGCAGCAGCCGCCCGAGGTGCAGGCCCAGAGCATCGAAGGCCTGCACAACTGGATCGAGTCGATCCGCACCTTTCCGAAACCGGTGATCGCGGCGGTCGAGGGTGCGGCCGCCGGTGCCGGCTTCTCGCTGGCGCTGGCCTGCGACTTCATCGTGGCGGCGCACAACGCCGTGTTCGTGATGGCCTATAGCAACATCGCGCTCTCGCCCGACGGCGGCGCGAGCTGGAGCCTGTCGCACGCCCTGCCGCGCCAGCTCGTGACCGAGCTGCTGATGTGCGGCGAGCGCATCGGCGCGCAGCGGCTGCACCAGCTCGGCCTGGTCAACCTGCTGGCGGAGCCCGCGAGCGCGCTCACCGAGGCCCTGGCCCTGGCGGAGCGGCTCAATGCCCGCGCGCCCAATGTCCTGGCCAGCATCAAGGAACTGGTCGGCGACGCGGCGGACACCACGTTCAACCGCCAGCTCGCCGCCGAGCGCCAGCATTTCGTCAAGAACCTGCACCACGCCAATGCCGGCATCGGCATTGCCGCCTTCCTCGACAAGCAGACGCCGCGCTACGGCTGAAGCGCCGCCGCGCGCGGTGCGGCCCCCTCCACAGGCCCCGCAGACACTCAGGTGACAACCCTGGGGGTGGGGACTCGTCCCGCACGCGACAATGAGCCTGTCATCAGTCACCGAAAAGACAGGCCATGGACGACCCGATTCTTAACATTGAAGAACGTGAAGCGATCAATGCTGGTCGCTGGTTCTCATCCCTCTCACCCTCGCTGCGGCACGACATTCTCCGATGCGCCTACGTCAAACGCTACAAGGACGGCGAGCTGATCGCCGCCCGCGGCGATCCGCCCGAGGAATGGATCGCCTGCGCCAAGGGGGCGGTGCGGGTGAGCTCCACCTCGATCTCGGGCAAGCAGATCACGCTGACCTACGTGGAGCCCGGCATCTGGTTCGGCGACGTGTCGATCTTCGACGGCGACCGGCGCACTCACGATGCCTATGCGCATGGCGACAGCACCATCCTGTGCGTGGCCAAGGCCGATTTCCGCAAGATCCTCGCCACCCACGTCGAGCTGTACGAAGCCATGCTGCGCCTGCATGCGCGCCGCATCCGCCAGCTCTACGGCCTGGTGGAAGACCTCAACACCCTGCCCCTGCGCGCGCGCCTGGCCAAGCAGCTGCTGCACCTGGTGCGCAGCTACGGCGTGCCCAGCCTGTCGGACAGCCGCGAGATGCGCATCGGCCTGCAGCTGGCCCAGGAAGAACTGGCGCAGCTGCTGGGCGCCTCGCGCCAGCGCGTCAACCAGGAGCTCAAGGCCATGGAGCGCGAGGAAGCCATCCGCATCGAGCCGGGCGGCCTGCTGGTGCGCAACCGCGAGGCGCTGCTGCGCATCGCCGAATCGGACAACTGACCACAAGAACATGAGCGACTTCGATCATTTCGTCGGCACCCGTGCCGTCTCCGACAAGCACGCCTTCGACGTGGCGGCCCTGAGCACCTGGCTCGGCCAGAACCTCGAAGGCTTCGCCGGTCCCTTGAGCGTGGAGATGTTCAAGGGCGGCCAGTCCAATCCCACCTACAAGCTCATCACGCCATCGCAGAGCTATGTGATGCGCGCCAAGCCCGGCCCGGTGGCCAAGCTGCTCCCCTCGGCCCACGCCGTGGAGCGCGAGTTCGCGGTCATGAAGGGCCTGCACGGCACCGACGTGCCGGTGGCCAAGATGTACTGCCTGTGCGAGGACGAATCGATCATCGGCCGCGCCTTCTACGTGATGGAGTTCGTGCAGGGCCGCGTGCTGTGGGACCAGGCCCTGCCCGGCATGGACCCAGCCGAACGCGCCGCCATCTACGACGAGATGAACCGCGTCATCTCTGCGCTGCACACCGTGAAGTTCGCCGAGCGCGGTTTGAGCAGCTATGGCAAGCCCGGCAACTACTTCGAGCGCCAGATCGGGCGCTGGAGCAAGCAGTACGTGGCCTCGATCACGCAGCCCATTCCCGAGATGGACAAGCTCATCGAGTGGCTGCCGGCCCACATCCCGGCCAGCGCGCGCGACGAGGCCAAGGTCTCGATCGTGCACGGCGACTACCGCCTGGACAATTTGATGTTCCACCCGACCGAGCCGCGCGTGCTGGCCGTGCTCGACTGGGAGCTGTCCACGCTCGGCCACCCGCTGGCCGACTTCAGCTACCACTGCATGGCCTGGCACATCCCGCCGGGCTCGTTCCGCGGCATCGGCGGGCTGGACGTGGCCTCGCTGGGCATTCCCACCGAGGAAGCCTACATCCGGCGCTACTGCGAGCGCACCGGCATCACCACGCCCGAGGCGCTGAAGGCCGACTGGAATTTCTACATGGCCTACAACCTGTTCCGCCTCGCTGCCATCCTGCAGGGCATCGCCAAGCGCGTGGAAGCCGGCACCGCCTCGAGCGCGCAGGCCGTGAGCTCCGCCGCCGGCGCCCGGCCGCTGGCCCAGATGGCCTGGAAGTTCGCCCAGCAGGCGTAAGAAGCCAACCCCCCCGATTTACCCAGATACCCAACGGAGCCCCAGATGGATTTTGACTACTCCCCCAAGACCAAGGAACTTCAGGCCAAGGTGCTGAAGTTCATGGACGACCACATCTACCCGGCCGAAGCCCGGTACGCCGCGGAGCTGGCGGCCAACACGGCGGCGGGCAAGCGCTGGACCGCCCTGAAGACCATCGAGGAACTCAAGCCCAAGGCCCAGGCCGCGGGCCTGTGGAACCTGTTCCTGCCGGTGGACAGCGCGGCCGCCTCCGGCTATGAGGGCGCGGGCCTGACCAACCAGGAGTACGCACCGCTGGCCGAGATCATGGGCCGCGTGCCCTGGGCGCCCGAGGTCTTCAACTGCTCGGCGCCCGACACCGGCAACATGGAGACCATCGCGCGCTACGGCGACGAGGCCAACAAGGCACGCTGGCTCAAGCCCCTGCTCGAAGGCAAAATCCGCTCGGCCTTCGCCATGACCGAGCCCGAGGTCGCCTCCAGCGACGCCACCAACATCTGCACCCGCATCGAGCGCCAGGGCGACGAGTACGTCATCAACGGCCACAAGTGGTGGATCTCCGGCGCGGCCGACCCGCGCTGCGCGGTCTTCATCACCATGGGCAAGACCGACCCCGAGGCGCCGCGCCACTCGCAGCAGAGCATGGTGCTGGTGCCGGCCGATGCCAAAGGCATCCGCATCGTGCGCCCGCTCAACGTGTTCGGCTACGACGACGCGCCGCACGGCCACGTCGAGATGTACTTCGAGAACGTGCGCGTGCCGGTGTCCAATATCCTGCTCGGCGAAGGCCGCGGCTTCGAGATCGCCCAGGGCCGCCTCGGCCCGGGCCGCATCCACCACTGCATGCGCCTGATCGGCCTGGCCGAGCGCGCGCTGGAGCTGATGTGCAAGCGCGCCTCCTCGCGCGTGGCCTTCGGCAAGCCGGTGGCCGCGCAGACGGTGACGCAGGAGCGCATCGCCGAGGCCCGCTGCAAGATCGACATGGCGCGCCTGCTCACGCTCAAGGCCGCCTGGCTGATGGACGTGGCCGGCAACAAGGTGGCCAAGACCGAGATCGCGATGATCAAGGTGGTGGCGCCCACCATGGCCTGCCAGGTGATCGACTGGGCCATGCAGGCCCACGGCGGCGGCGGCATGTGCGACGACTTCCCGCTGGCCTACGCCTATGCCGGTGCGCGCACCCTGCGCTTTGCCGACGGCCCGGACGAAGTGCACCGCAACGCCATCGCCAAGTGGGAGCTGGGCAAGTACGGCAGCTACGGCCGCGATGCCGAGGCGCCGGTCACGCGCGGCGGCTGATTCGCAGCCGCTCCTGTTTTCATAGCAGGAAAAGACCGCAGGACCTGGACCTGCGGTCTTTTTTGTTTGAAATCAGAGAGAAATGTCGGTGGACAGGCCGCCGAGCGCCGCTTCGCAGGCGCTGGTGAAGATGGTGGCCGCGTGCTCCAGCGTCGGCATGTCCGACGGCGTGCACTCCATGCGCAGGTAGGCCTTGCCGCGCAGCAGCATGAGCATGAACGGGACCTCGGCCGTGGGCCCGGGTTCGGGCCAGTCCATCAGCAGCCCCGCCAGGCCCGCATCCAGCCAGGCCAGCGCATGGTCACGCTCGTCGGCCAGCACGGCATAGCGCTCCCAGAAGGGCTTGGGAATGCTGTCCCAGCCCACTTCCTGGTACATGGCGAGCCAGCGCATTTCCTCGGGCAGGTTGGGGTCGGCGGTGGTCTGCAGCGTGTCGGTGTAGAGCTGGTAGGCCTTTTTCTCGAGCGCATCCTTCAGCCGGCGGTTCATGACGAGAACGGCCACGTCCTCGTTGATGCCCAGTTCGGCGCGCGCGCGCAGCTCCTCACCGCGGATGAAGTTGCGGGAAGGCCGCCCCCGCTCCATGCGCCAGGGCTTGTTGCCGACGGTGCCTTCCAGGGAAAAGCCCTTGCCTTCGCTGCGCTCGGAAAAGGCAAAGCCCCGGGTTCCGGCCCATTCGGACACCTGGCTGCTGGCCAATTGGGAACTGGGAGCGAACGCCTCCTTGGCATCCTTGGCAAAAACCTTTTTGAAGCGCTCGAACATGGAAGCTTGATTTCCCCTAAAGTTGTGCATTATTGAATCAAACGCCCCAAAGAGGTAGCCCATGATCGAGGTTTTTTCCTGGCCCACGCCCAACGGCCACAAGGTTCACATCATGCTGGAGGAATGCGGCCTGCCCTACAAGGCCATTCCGGTCAACATCGGCAGCGGCGACCAGTTCAAGCCCGACTTCCTGGCCATCAGCCCCAACAACAAGATCCCGGCCCTCATCGACCCGCAGGGCCCGGACGGCCAGCCCATCTCGCTGTTCGAGTCCGGCGCCATCCTGCTCTACCTCGCGGGCAAGACGGGCAAGCTCCTGCCGCGGACCGACCGGGGCCGCTACGAGGTGCTGCAGTGGCTGATGTTCCAGATGGGCGGCGTCGGCCCGATGCTCGGCCAGGCGCACCATTTCAGGATGTATGCGCCGGAAAAGATTCCCTATGCCATCGAGCGCTACAGCAACGAAGCCAAGCGCCTGTACGGCGTGATCGACAGGCAGTTGTCAAGGAACCGCTATATCGCCGGCAAGCAGTATTCGATCGCCGATATCGCGATCTTCCCCTGGCTGCGCAGTTGGGCCAACCAGGGCATTGTCCTGGCGGACTACCCGCATCTGGAAAAGTGGTTTGCAGAGATCGCCGAACGCCCCGCGGTGCAGCGCGGCGTCAAGGTGCTGGCCGACCTGCGCCGGCCCATCACCGACGACAAGGCGCGCGACGTCCTGTTCGGCAAGACGCAGTACCAGCAGCGCTGAGCCAACAAGCCGCGGGCGCGTGCGCCTCAGGCCCCGGCCAGCTCCAGTTCCAGCGGCGCCAGCTCCAGGCCCTCGACCTGCATTCGCCAGCGCTGTCCGGCGCCAATGTCCCGCGGCGTGGTCAGCGTGCCGGTGGTGATGATGTCGCCTGGCTGCAGCGGTGTCGACAACGGCTGCGAGGCCAGCAGGCCGACCAGCGCCCTGAGCGCCTGCAGCGGATGGCCCAGCGTGTTGGCGCCGCCGCCGCGCTCGGCCACATCGCCGTTCAGGCTCAGGGTGACCGCGCAATCGCCCAGTGCGGCGGCCAGCGCCTCGTGCGGCGCGGCGGCCAGCCGGTACGGCTCCCCCACCACCAGCCGGTAGTGCACGCCGAAATCCGCAATGGCTTCCGAGGCCTGGAAGGACCATTCGGGGAAATGGCAATCGATGATCTCGAAGCAAGGCGCCACCCACTCGATGCACGACAGCAGCGCCTCGAAGCTGGTGGCCGCGGGGTCGATGGCCCGGCGCAGGCAAAAGCCGATCTCGGGCTCGATGCGCGGCGCCATGGCCTGGCCCAGATCGACCCGGGCCCGGCCCGCCTGCGCCATGACCAGGCTGGAGTCGTAGACATAGCCCCAGATCGGCGCCGCCGTCTTCATGGCGGCCCAGCCCGCGGGGTTGGTCAGGCCGATCTTGCGCCCGACGCAGCGCTCGCCGCCTTGGCGGCGATGGGCGGCGATGGTTTCGGCCAGCGCGTAGGCCTGGTCGGCCGACCAGCCGGGATGCCGGGCCAACAGCGGCGGCAGCGGCTGGCGGGCTTGCCTGGCGGCGAGGAATTCCCGCGCCAGGGCGTCGAGATCGAGAGGGTTCGGAACGGGCATGGTGGCGTGTCAGAAAGGAACAGGGTCAGCGGACGATGCCGGACAGGTCTTCGTACAGCAGCCCGAGCGCGGTGCTGTCGAGGTCGGCGCGGCCGGTGTTGCGCAGGGCCGCCAGCAGTTGCTCGGCCAGGGCTGCGACCGGCGCGAAGCTGGCCGCATCCTGCGCGGCAGCATGCGCAAGCCGCAGGTCCTTCTGCATCAGCGTCACGCGAAAGCCGGGTGCGTACTGCCCGTCGAGAAAGCGGCGGGCATGGTTTTGCAGCACGAAGCTCTGGGCCGAGCCGCCCAGCAGCGCATCGCGCACCTTGTCGGGATCGATGCCCGACTTGCGCGCCAGCGTCAGCGCCTCGAACACAGCCATGACCGTGCCGAACACCGCGAGCTGGTTGCACGACTTGCACAACTGGCCCGCGCCGCTGGGGCCGATGTGGGTGAAGGTCTTGCCGATGGCCCGGAACACGGGCATGCAGCGCGCCAGCACCTCGGCGTCGCCGCCGATCATGCAGCTCAAGGTTCCCTCGCTCGCGCCCTTGGGGCCGCCCGAGACCGGGGAGTCGAGCAGTTCCACGCCGGCCTGCCGCAGGCGCGCGGCGAAGTCCACCGTGGCCGGTGCGGCGATGGTGCTGAAGTCGATCACCACGCTGCCGCGCCGCAGCGCCGGGGCCATCCCGTGCGCGCCGAACAGCACCTGCTCGACGTCGGGCGTGTCGGGCAGGCAGAGGCCCACCACGTCGCACTGCGCGGCCAGCGCCGCAAGGGAATCGGCGCGCCGGCCGCCCAGCGCCACCAGTTCGTCGGCAGCGGTGCCGCTGCGGTTGTAGACCACGACGGTGAATCCCGCCTGCAGGAGGTTGCGCGCCATGGATTTGCCCATGACGCCGAGGCCGACGAAGCCGATCACGTGTTGCTTGCTGATATCAGTCATGAAAAGGTCTGTTGCTATGCCGGAGGGAAGCGCCGCGCCTTCACAGCGCAATGGCGCGCAGCATGGAAGAGCGCTCGCGCGCGCCGGCCATCAGGAAAGCCAGGTCGTTGCCCGAGAGGATGAAGCGCATGCCCAGGCCGATGTACTCCGCCATGAGCTTGGGGTCGTAGACGCCGCCCATGCCCGGATGCTTGCCGTGGCGCGCGCAGGCCGCCAGCACCTTGCGGTAAGCCTCCGGAACGCGCGGGTTGGCGAAATCCCCGTGGATGCCCATTTCGGCGCACAGGTCGTTGGTGCCGACCAGCAGCACGTCGATGCCTTCCACGGCGGCGATCTCGTCCGCGTTCTCGATGGCCTTGGGGGTTTCGAGCATCACCACCACCAGGGTTTCGTCGTTCATGCGCTGCGTGGCCTCGCCCACCGGGAGGCTGGCAAAACCCAGGCCGGGCATGTTGCCGGCGATCGAACGGTGGCCCATCGGCGGGTAGCGGCAGGCATCGACGATGGCGCGCGCCTCTTCGGCCGTGTCCACGTGCGGCACCACCACCCCCAGCGCGCCGTTGTCCAGGGCGCGGGCGCAGTGGTAGTGCTGATGGCCCGGCACTCGAACCAGCGGCGTCACGCCCGTGGCCACGGCGGCCATGGCGATCTGGCAGGCCGTGTCGATGCTCATCGAGTTGTGCTCCATGTCGATGAACAGCCAGTCGAACCCGCTGGTGCCGGCGATGGTGGCGATGTCCACGGTGCGGGCCTGGCGCAGGCCCATGCCGAGGGCGAGGCCGCCTTCCTGGAGACGTGCCTTGGTGCGGTTGATCTGGGTCATGGAATTCCTTTGTTTGAAATGAAGGGACAAGTGGGGTCAGGGAGCGAGCCGCAGCGGCGATACCGCCTCGCCGCGGCCGCCCAGGTACTCAAGCATGCGTTGCTTGCCGGCCAGGATGTGGAACTCGAAGGCGGCTGCGGCGCGCTCGACGTCGCCGTCCACGATGGCCTCCAGGATCTGGCGATGCTCGGCCTGCGATTTGCGCAGGCGCGCCGGGCCGACCACGGCATCGCGCAGGTAGAGCTGCAGCTCGTTGCGCACCGACTCGCTCATGGCCGTGAGGCGCGGGTTGCCCGCATACGCGATCAACTGGGAATGGAAGGACAGATTGCCCGCATAGAAGCCGGCGATGTCGTCGGACGCCACGGCCTCCTCCATCTGCTGGTAGATGGCGCGCAGCTGATCGAGCTGCTCGCGCGAGGCATGCTGGGCCACCAGCCGGCCCGTCACCCGCGCCAGCCCTGCACGCACGTCGTACAGGTGCAGCGCGTCCGCGAGCTCGACCTTCTTCACGAACACGCCGCGATTCGGCACGGCCACCAGCAGGCCCGCATGCTCGAGCGTGCGCAGGGCCTCGCGCAACGGGCCCCGGCTGATATGGAGCTGGGTGGCGAGCTGCAGCTCGTTGATGCGCTCCCCGGCGGGGATGGCGCCGGTCAACACCATCTGCTCGATCCGGTGCCGCACGGCCTCACCCAGTTGGCCGTGCTTCGCCTCGTCAATTCTTACAATGTTTTCCATATTGTTGACAATTATATATTAAGTGATGACAATAAAAACAGGAGACAGAAAACCGATGACCGTTGACAGCACCCTGGCGGCGGGCGCGGCGCGCGAAGCCGGCACGCCCGCCGCGTACCAGCCGCCCCAGCGCCTGCGCCGCATTCTCAGCCTTGATGATTTCGAGCGCGCGGCCCGCAGCCACCTGCCGCGCCCCGTCTATTCCTTTGTCGCCAGCGGTGCCGAGGATGAGCATTCGATGCGCGGCAACCGCGCGGCCTACGCCGAATTCGGCTTCGTCACGCGGGTGCTGCGCGATGTCTCCCTGCGCTCGCAGAAAACCACCCTGTTCGGCCAGACCCATGACGCTCCCTTCGGCATCGCGCCGCTGGGACTGTCTGCGCTGTCGGCCTACCGCGGCGACCTGGTCCTGGCCCGCGCAGCGGGCGCGGCCCGCATTCCCATGGTGCTCAGCGGCTCCTCCCTGATCCGCATGGAGGATGTTGCCGCCGAGGGCACCGGCGCCTGGTTCCAGGCCTACCTGCCGGGCGACGAGGCCCGCACCCAGGCCCTGGTCGAGCGCGTGGCGCGGGCCGGCTTTCGCAACCTGGTGATCACGCTCGACACGCCGGTGGCCGCCAACCGCGAGAACAACGTGCGCGCGGGCTTCAGCATTCCGCTGCGGCCCAGCCTGCGATTGGCCTGGGACGGCCTGTCGCACCCGCGCTGGCTGGCCGGCACCTTCCTGCAGACGCTGCTGCGCCATGGCATGCCGCATTTCGAGAACAACTATGCGACGCGCGGCGTGCCCATCCTGTCGCCGAACGTGCTGCGCTCCTACTCCGAGCGCGGCCATCTGCACTGGGCGCATTTCGACCAGGTACGCCGCCTGTGGAAGGGCAACCTCATCGTCAAGGGCATCCTGTCGCAGGAGGACGCCCGGCAGGCCCGCGACCACGGCGCCGACGGCATCATCGTCTCCAACCACGGCGGGCGCCAGCTCGATGGCGCGGTGGCGCCGCTGCGCGTGCTGCCGGGCATCGTGGCCGCCTGCCCGGAACTGCCCATCATGATCGACGGCGGCATCCGCCGCGGCACCGACGTGCTCAAGGCCCTCGCGCTGGGCGCGAAATTCGTGTTCGTCGGCCGGCCCTTCGTGTTCGCCGCGGCGCTGGCCGGCCAGGCCGGTGTGCGGCATGCCATCGGCATCCTGTCCGAGGAAATCGACCGCGACATGGGGCTGCTGGGCCTCAACAGCCTGGCCGATCTCGAACCCTCCCACCTGTTCCCCCTGGCTGGGCCGCGCGGCGCAGCCTGATCTTTCCATCCCCTTGAGCCACGAGATGAACAACAACATGACAAGAGACAAGAACATCGGCCTGAACCTGCGCCGGCTGCTGGTCCTGGGCAGCGCCGCCCTCGCCCTGCTGCCGCTCGCCGCCCGGGCGGCCTACCCGGAACAGCCCATCAACATGATCGTGGCCTACGGGCCCGGCGGCGGCACGGACATCATCGCGCGCGTCATCGTCCCGTATCTGGAGAAATACCTGGGCGACGGCGCACGGATCACGGTCCTGAACCGCCCCGGCGCCGGCGGCGCCATCGGGTTCAGCGCGCTCGCGGCAGCACCCGCCGACGGCTACACCATCGGCTTCGTCAACACGCCCAACCTGCTCACGCTTCCGATCGAGCGCAAGACCGCTTTCAGCTGGCAGAGCTTCGACCTGCTGGGCAGCATCGTGGACGATCCCGGCGATTTCGCCGTGCCGGCCGACAGCCCGGTCAAGACCCTGAAGGACCTGATCGCCCATGCCAAGGCCCATCCCGGCACGGTGACCGTCGGCACCACCGGCGTGGGCTCCGACGACCATCTCGCGCTGCTGTCGTTCGAGCGCGCCGCGGGGGTCAAGATGAACCACATCCCCTTCAAGGGCGGTGCCGAGGTATTGGCGGCGCTGGCCGGCAAGCAGATCGCGGTGGGCGCGATCAACGTGGGCGAAGTGCTGCAGGCCGTCAAGGGTGGAACGCCGCTGCGCCACCTGGGCCAGATGAGCGTGAACCGGACCGCCCTGGCGCCCGACGTGCCCACCTTCCGCGAGCAGGGCCTGGACATCGTGCTGGCCTCGCTGCGCAGCATCGCCGCCCCCAAGGGGCTGCCGCCCGCCGTCCGCGAGAAGCTGGCCGTGGCGGTGGAGAAGGCTGCTGCCGATCCCAAGTTCCAGGCCCAGGCCGCCTCGTATTTCGCGCCGCTGCGCTACATGCCGCCCGCGCGGCTCGAAGCCGACATGCGCGAGGCCGAAGCCCAGTTCCGGCAACTGTGGAAAGAGATTCCCTGGACCGACAAATAACGGCAGCGCACCGGTCCGCGCTTTCATTTCAAAAAGTAGGAGACAAACTCATGCGCCGTGCATTCCTGTTGAAAATGGCCGCCGCCTCGCTGGCCCTCGTCGCGACGCTGGGCTCGGCGGCCACCCCACCGTTCCCGGTCAAGCCGGTCCGCATCATCATCGGCTTCGCCGCCGGCGGCACCACCGACCTGGTCGGGCGCCTGGTGGCACAGCGGCTCGGCGAAGCCTGGGGCCAGACGGTGGTGGTGGAAAACCGCACCGGCGCCAGCGGCATGATCGCGGCCGAAGCGGTGGCCAAGGCCGCGCCCGATGGCTACACGCTGCTGGTTTCGCCGCAGACCAGCCTCGCGGTCGCCCCGGCGCTCTACGGCAAGGCCACCTATGACACGATGCGCGATTTCAGCCCCATCACGCTGATGGGCTCGACGCCGACCATCATGGTCGTCAACCCGGCCTTTCCGGTGAAGACCTTCGCCGAGTTCGTCGACTTCGCGCGACGCAGCCAGACGCCGGTGAGCTATGGCTCCGGCGGCGTGGGCTCGTCGCCGCACATGGCCGGCGAACTGCTGAGCGCGCAACTGGGCATCCGCCAGACCCACGTGCCGTACAAGGGCGAGAACCCGGCGCTCATCGACACGATCGGCGGGCAGGTTCCCATCATGTATGGCAACGTGTCGGCGGTGGTGAACCAGATCAAGGCCGGCAAGCTGCGGGCGATCGCCAACACCGGCAGCGCGCGCTCGCCGCTGCTGCCCGAGGTGCCGACGATCGCGGAATCCGGCCTCAAGGACTTTGCCATCGCCACCTGGTTCGGCCTGCTCGGTCCGGCCGGCATGCCGGCGGAGCAGGTCGCGCGCATCCAGCGCGACGTGGCGCGGGTGCTGGGCCTGCCGGAGGTGCGCAGCCGCTTTGCCGAGCTGGGCGTCGACATCGTGGCGAACACGCCGGAAGAGTTCGGGACCTACCTGCGCGGCGAGGTGGTGCGCTACACCAAGGTGATCAAGGACGCCGGCATCAAGCCCGAATGACGGCCAGCCCTTTCAGGAAAAAGAAGGAATATCGTGACCCCACAACGACTCGGCTTCATCGGCCTCGGCATCATGGGCACGCCCATGGCCCAGCATCTGTGCGCCGCAGGACATGAACTCTTCGTCCACACGCGCCGCCAGGTGCCGGCGGCCCTGCTGGAAGCCGGCGCCGTCGCCTGCGCCAGCGGCGCCGAGGTGGCGCGCCAGGCCGACACCGTCTTCCTGATGCTGCCTGACACGCCCGACGTCGC
Organism: Variovorax terrae; assembly: GCF_022809125.1. Taxonomy (NCBI): domain Bacteria; kingdom Pseudomonadati; phylum Pseudomonadota; class Betaproteobacteria; order Burkholderiales; family Comamonadaceae; genus Variovorax; species Variovorax terrae. The sequence continues at coordinate 1,982,242 of NZ_JALGBI010000001.1, forward strand.
CGCCGTGCTGTTCGGCGACGGCGGGGTGGCGGCGGCCCTGGCGCCGGGCAAGACGGTGGTGGACATGAGTTCGATCTCGCCGATCGAGACCCGGGCCTTCGCCGGCAGGATCGGCGCCCTGGGCTGCGACTACCTGGATGCGCCTGTCTCCGGCGGCGAGGTCGGGGCCAGGGCCGCGTCGCTCACCATCATGGTCGGCGGACCGGAAGCCGCCTTCGACCGCGTCCGGCCACTGTTCGCGCTGATGGGCAAGAACATCACGCATGTCGGCGGCAACGGCGACGGCCAGGCCACCAAGGTGGCCAACCAGATCATCGTGGCACTGAACATCGCCGCGGTGAGCGAGGCGCTGCTGTTCGCCAGCAAGGCCGGCGCCGATCCCGCCAAGGTACGCCAGGCGCTGATGGGTGGGTTTGCGGCCAGCCGCGTGCTCGAAGTGCATGGCGAACGCATGATCCAGCGCAGCTTCGCGCCAGGATTCCGCATCGGCTTGCACCAGAAGGACTTGAATCTCGCGCTGCAGGGCGCCAAGGCCATGAATGTCTCGCTGCCACAGACGGCGGGCGCGGCCCAACTGATGCAGGCCTGCGCGGCCCAGGGCTGGGACCAGCTCGACCATTCCGCCCTGGTGAAGGCGCTGGAGCTGATGGCGCAGCACGACGTCGCGGGCTGAAGCCGCCCCGGCTTCTTGGGCCGAAAGGCCCCGCTTTCTGCGGCTTTCCTTGGCGGCGGCAGGCGCCTCGCGCCCCGACTCGCAGCAAGGATCAGGCAATCTGGCCGGGCTGCGGATTTACTCTAGGAAATTGGGGTGGTACCGCACCGCCCAGCCGCGCTTTGCGCAATTCGCAACGCCGCGCGGTGGGCGATCACCCTTGTCCCGACATATTGCGAAGACAAAATTGACTCAAACCTATTACATTTAGGTAGTTTCAATTTGAAACAAAATGGTGCGAGATACGATTTCCCCGTCTCAAGGAAGAGTCCGCCGTGAGCTTGTCCCTCAATAGATGCTCCTGCGCAGGAGCCGAATACGCCCGGATCACGCGCAGCGCGTGGATGCGGTTGTTCCCGTCCCGGCGCCTCTACCAGTGCAGCGAATGCCATGCACGGATCTTCGGCCTGAAGAAGGAAATGGACGCACTCAACTGGGCGATGACCACCGCGAAATTCTTCGCCGCGGCGGCCAAGCCATCCCCCTCAGGCAAATCCAGGTTCTAAGCCTCCTATCCTGCCGAGCCGCGGGAAGGCCGCCTGGTGCCGCTGAGGGGAACCAACATCGTGCGCCAAGCCCGGCGTGCCAGGCGCGGCAACCCCAGGGCCAGAGCCCGCAGCCACGCAAGCACCACACGTTCGGATACAGCCTAAAGTTGCAAAAATGCACCAGTATTTTGTCTAATTGTTGATTTTGTAACTATTTGAAATTAGCATTTCCGCTCATCCTATGGGCGGAGCCATGAGAAGAAAAAAAAGATCCGCGCACCTCGCATGCGCAGTCCTGTTGCTGGCCGCATGGTCAGCGTTTGCGCAAGACACGTTCCCCATCCGTGAGTTCCGGATCGAGGGCGACACACCTCTTCCACGCACAAGGCTGCAGGAGCTGGTGGCACCGCTGGTGGGGCCTCAACGCGGCCTGGCCGATCTGAATGCCGCGGTGCAGGCGCTGCAGGGCGCCTTTCGTGACGCAGGGTATGGCGGCATCGACGTCATCGTGCCCGAGCAGGAGCTCACCGCCGGCGTCGTGACGCTGCGCGTGCAGCAGAACCGCATCGCCCGCGTGAACGTCAGCGGCAACACGTATTTCAGCGAGGCCAACATCCGCGCCAGCCTGCCCGCGCTGCAGCCGGGCGAAGCTCCGAACCTGCGCCGCATCTCCGAATCGGTGCAACTCGCCAACGACAACCCGGCCAAGCAGGTGACCGTGGTGCTGGCCGACGGCGATGCGCCGGGCACGCTGGACGCCCGGGTCGACGTCGCCGACCAGGCGCCGCTCAAGATGATCCTGACGCTGGACAACAGCGGCACCCCAGGAACCGGCCGCTGGCGCACCGGCGTGGCGGTGCAGCACGGCAACCTGCTGGACCGCGACATCGTGGCCACGGCGGCCTACACCACCTCGCCGGACAAGCCTTCGGGCGTCACCGTCAACCTGTATTCGCTGGGCTTGCGCGTGCCGCTCTATGCGGTCGGCGACAGCCTGGACCTGATCTACGGCAAGTCCGACGTCAACACCCCCGCATCCCTGCCCACGCTGGGCGGGCTGCTGGGCCTGACGGGCAAGGGCAACATCTATGCCCTGCGCTGGAACCACATCTTCGCGCGCCGCGGCGAAACCACCAGCCGCGTCGTTGTCGGGCTGGACCGCAAGGAAATTGGCTCGCGCTGCGACCTCGGCGGCGCGCCGGTAGACATCTCGCCGCCCACGCCGCCAATCGCCACCTGCGTGCCCTACACGCTGCAGCCGCTGTCAGTGACCTATTCGGCCCAGACACTCTCCGGCGCGACGGTGTTCGGCTGGAACGCGGGCCTGATGCGCAACATCGCCACCGGCACGCGCTACACCAACCTGGACGGCCGCGTGGACCGCTACTCGTATCTCACGGCAGGCAACCGCTCCACGCGCGACGGCTTCATGGCGCTGCGCGGCGGCGCGTCGGTGCTCCAGGTGCTGCCGCGGACATGGGAGCTGCGCCTGACCGGCACGTTCCAGTACGCGCGCGACCCGCTTCCCTCGGGCGAGCAGATCGGCCTGGCCGGCGCCAGCGCGGTGCGCGGCTTCATCGAGCGTGCCGTGTCCACCGACAGCGGCATGGTGCTCAATACCGAGTTGCAGACGCCGGATCTGGCACCGAGCACCGGCGTACCCGGCACCCTGCGTGTTGCGGCCTTCGTCGATGCCGCGCACGGCACCAACCGCAATGTGGGCGCATCGGCCGTGCCTGCCCGCGCCACGCTCACCAGCGCAGGCATGGGCCTGCGCTATGCCTACGGGCGCGACGTCAGCCTGCGACTGGACCTGGCCCGCGTGGGCAACGCCGGCCCCTCCCTCACCGAACGCAGCGGTGACTGGCGCGCGCATCTGGCGGTCGTCGTCGGCTTCTAGGAGTCCTTTCATGAAAACAACACCCTCCTGGCGCCATCACCTGCTCGCTGCGGCCGTGTTCGCCGCCTGCCAGCCGGCCGGCGCGCAGCTCGCACCGAATGCCTTGCCCACCGGCGGCACCGTTTCCGCCGGCCAGGCCACGTTCACCACGCAGGGCAGCGTGCTGCGCATCGACCAGGCCACGCAACGCGCCATCATCAACTTCAACACCTTCGACATCGGCGCATCGGCCAAAGTGAACGTGTCCCAGCCCAACGCGGCCTCGGCGCTGCTGGCGCGCACCCTGTCGGCCAATCCGTCGCAGATCCAGGGGCAGTTGCAGGCCAACGGCGCCGTCTGGCTGGTCAACCCGGCCGGCATCCTGGTCGGACCGAATGCGCGCATCGACGTGGGCCAGTTCGTCGCCACCACGCTCAAGGTCAACGACGGCGACTTCCTCGCCGGCCGGCTGACCTTCGGCGATGGCAGCGCGGCCACCGGTGCTGTGCGCAACCTCGGTGATATCCGCGCCGCCTCGGGCGGCAGCGTCTACCTGGTCGGGGCCGACGTCGAGAACGCCGGCACGATCACGGCACCCGGCGGCAGCGTGGCACTGGCCGCCGGCAAGACGGTACAGATCATGGACACGGCCACGCCCGGCGTCAGCGTCCAGGTCACCGGTGGCAGCGGCACGGCCGCCAACCTGGGCCGCATCACGGCCGAGGCCGGGCGCATCGGGCTGGCCGGTGCATTGGTGCGCAATGAAGGAACGCTGGACGCCAGCAGCCTGGTGCGCGAGGGTGGCCGCATCTTCCTGCGTGCGACGCAGGACGTGACCACCTCGGCCACGTCGCGCATCGCGGCCGACGGCACGACCGGCGGCCGCGTGGAGCTGTACGCCGAACGTGCGGCCCGCATCGACGGCGACGTGTCCGCCACGGGCAGCGCGGGCCCGGGCGGCTTCGTCGATACCTCCGGCCGGCAGTCGCTCGACGTGGTGCGCGCACCGCAAGTGGGCAAAGGCGGCGAGTGGCTGATCGACCCGATCACCCTGCTGGTCATGGGCGACGCCGACGAGGGTGTCAGCGGCGCAGGCACCCCCGTCATCACCTCCAGCGAGAACGGCGCAAGGGTGCGCGCCAGCACCATCTCCAGCCAGCTCGATGCGGGCGTGAACGTCACGCTCACCACGGGCGGCGCCACGCCGGGCCTGGGCGACATCTTCATCTACGACGCCATCACCAAGACCGCGGGCGGTGATGCCACGTTGCGGCTCAACGCGTACAACAACACCTACATCCAGGCGCCGATCACCAGTTCCAGCGGCAAGCTCAACCTCACGCTCAACAACACCATGGAGGGCGCCTATGGCATAACCAGTGTCTATGCGCCGATCGACCTGAACGGCGGCAATCTGACCATCACCGAAGGCTCCTCCGCGAGTCGCGGGGCGGCGGTCGTCTACAACGGCGGCAGCATCAACCTCAACGGCGGGACCGTGTGGGCGCGCTATATCAATGTGGTCGACGGCGGCTCCATCTCGTCCAAGGGCGGCACCCTCGACCTGACCGAGCAGTTGGGCCTGATCGGAGGCACGCTCAAGGTCGATTCAGGCACGCTGGCGGTCGCCGGCGGTCTCGGCCTGCGCGGCACGGTCGAAATCAGCCCTGGTGCAACGCTGGCGGTGTCGGGCAATTCCAGCGTGTTCGCAGGCTCGGTCTTTCGCGGCGGGGACGGCAATATGTCCTTCGCCGGCACGCTCTACCTGGACGCGCCTCTCACCTTCGGTGTCGACCAACCCACGCTCACGCTGAACAACGTCAGTCTGAGCGGCGCGCCACAGAACGCACTCGTCACCTCCGGCAATGCCATCGTTGCGGGTGCGGTGTCGCTGACGGGCCAGTCGCACTGGCAGAACACCGGCGCGGTCACGGTGGAGGGCGACGGCAAGATCAGTGTGGTCAGCGAGTCTGCCCAGTTCAGCAATGCGGCAGGTGCCAAGGTCGTGACCAGCGGCACGGTTGACACCGTGCTGCAGGGCGCGGGCGGCAATACCTTCAGCAACGAAGGCACGCTGGAGAAGACAAGCACCGGCCAGCAGCACTATGCCGGCATCTCGAACAGCGCGGGCAGCCAGCTGCTGGTCAGCGGCGGCACGCTCGGCGTGTCAGGCAACCTGTTTGGATCCATGGAGACGGCGGCGGGCACCACGCTCAACGTGGGCAATGCCGTGCTGAGTGCCGATTCGTCGTTCACGGGCGCAGGCAGCCTGCGCTGGTCCGACCACGTCAGCCTCACCGGGCCGCTCACGCTGGCGGCCACGGCGCCCGCGCTGACGCTGGCTGCCAACACCGTCATCCACGGTGGCAGTGCCGACAACGTGCTGACCACCCGCAATGCCGTCAGCGTGACGGACGGTCAGGTCACCCTGGCCGATAGCACCGCCTGGCACAACGAGGGCGCCCTCACCATCGGCGGCGGTTCGACACCGGCTCGGCTGGACGTCGGCGCCGGCACGGCGCTGAACAACGCATCCGGCAGCAGCCTGTCGCTGCTGTCCAACGGCACGCTGGCCGTCGCGGGAACCCTGCAGCACGACGCCGGCGCCACCTGGACCGGTGGCGGCGGCCTGTCGGTCGCTGGCGGTGGTGTCACACTCACAGGATCGGCGGCGATGGGCCGACTGGAGGTCAGCGGCGGCACGCTGCAGGCCACGGGCGGGCTCAATGTGACCGACGCCTACAGCCAGGCCGGCGGCACGGTCCAGTTGGCAAACGCCGCATTGAACCAATCGGCCGGCGATCTGGTGGTGGGCAGCCTCACGGCCCAGAACCTGCTGCTGCGATCGCAATCCGGCGCGGTCCGCCAGACCACGGGCACCTCGCTCGGCGTCACGGGTCAGCTGGTCGCCTCGGCCGCGACCGGCATCGCGCTGGGCAGCACCACCAACGAGCTCAGCCAGATCGCCGCCAACAACCGCGGCAGCGGCGGCGTGGCCCTGGCCAGCAGGGTTCCAACGAGCCTGTATGGCGTGACCACGGACAGCGGCAACATCACCGTCGCCGTGGACGGCTCCCTGGACGTCCTGGGCACCGCACCTTCGATGGCGTTCATTGCGGCGCTGCCCGGCACGGCGGTGAATCCGGCGACCGAGTCGGGCTTCAGCAGCAGCGGCGCCATCCGCACCGGCAACGGCACCGTGGCGCTCACGGCGGGCACGTCGCTCGACATCCGCGCGGGCGTGGGCGTGTCGTCCGGCGGCGGCGCGATCTCGATGCTGGCCCGGAATGGCTTGCTGAACGTCAACGCCGGGGCGTCCGTCAACTCGGGCAGCGGCTCCATCGACCTCACGTCGCAGGGCCCAGGCGCCTGGGTCAATGCGCCGCTCAGCGTCTTCTCCGGCGCGAGGCCCAGCATCACGCCGAACGACGCGGTTGAGGCAGCAGCCCAGGCGGCAGCGGAAGCCGCCGCCAGAAAAGCGGCAGAGGAGGCAGCCGCCAAGGCAGCCGCAGACGCCGCGGCCCAGAAAGCAGCCGCCGACGCCGCGGCCAAGGCGGCCAGCGATGCCGCGGCCCGGAAGGCCGCCGACGATGCTGCGGCCAAGGCCGCTGCTGACGCGGCAGCCGCCCAGGCGGCCCAGAAGGCAGCCGCCGATGCGGCAGCCAAAGCCGCTGCCGACGCTGCAGCCAAGGCGGTGGCGGCAGACGCTGCGGCAAGGGCTGACGCCGAGCAGGCGGCCCGGCAGGCCGCCCAGGATGCCGCCAGACAGGCCGAAGCGCAGAGCAGCCCCCCTCTCGCGCCCGGCGATTCAACGTCCGTGGCCATCGCCGCCAACACCACGGTGTCCATCCTCGCGCAAACCTACGCGTCGCAAACCACCGGCGGCAGTCCCGGCAGCTTCGGCGGCAGCACGGCCGCCGCCGCGGACTCCACGGACACGTCCAACTCGGCCAATGGGGACAGCAAGAAGCCCTCCTCCAAGGATGTCATGGCGGAGGTGAAGGACAGCAGCGTGGCAAAAGACGCGCCGAAGAAGATGTACTGCAATTGAAAGGCCGTGCCATGAACCCGCAACATGCTTTCCCCCTGCGCCTTCGGTCCCGCGCCGCCGCACTGGCCTGCGCCCTGCTGCTCGCCGCGCCTGCCGTGCTGGCCCAGGCCGTCGGTACGGCCACCCACGTGGCCGGGGTCGCCATCGCGCGCACGCCGTCGGGCGCGATCCGCCTGCTGTCGCCGGGCTCGGAGATCCGCCAGGGCGACACACTGGTCACCGAAGCATCAGCCTACCTGCGCATGCGCTTCACCGACCACGCCGAAATGGTGGTTTCGCCCAAAAGCGAAATCCGCATCACCGAATACCGCTACGACCCGAACCGGCCCGAACTGGACCGCCAGGTCATCGATCTGCAACGCGGGGGCTTCCGCGCCGTCACCGGCGAGCTGGGCAAGCGCAACCACGAAGCCGTGGTGTTCAACACCCCTGAAGGCACCATCGGTGTCAGGGGCACGCACCTGGGTGCGCTGTTCTGCCAGAACGACTGCGGCAACGTGCCCACGCCCACCGGAAAGACGCCTGACAACGGCCTGCACGTGGACGTGGCCTCCGGTGCCGTGGTGGTGACGCCCAACCTGCAGTCGGCACTCCCTGGCGCAAATCTCGGCTTGCCGAGCCTTCCGGGCACACCGTCCCCGGCGGCGGCGCCGATGCCGGGCGCTGGAGCCCCGGCACCAGTCGTGATCCTGAACGCCGGCCAGTTCGGCTACCTGCCGCCGCCGCAGAACGGCGTGCAGCCGCCGCTGATCCTGGTCCCCCCCCCTCTGGCGGTGCAGGTGCGCATGCCGCAGTCGATCAGCCAGAACAATCCGCAGAGCAGTGCCAGCAACGTCCTCGATTGCGAGGTGCGGTAAGCGGGGGCTTGGCCTGCAAGGCACTGGCCGCACAAGGGAGGGACGTTAGAATGCCGAAGTCGGAGCGTAGCGCAGTCTGGTAGCGCATCTGGTTTGGGACCAGAGGGTCGTAGGTTCGAATCCTATCGCTCCGACCATTCACCTTCCTCTTTGAATCTGCCCGTAGCTCAACTGGATAGAGCAACAGCCTTCTAAGCTGTAGGTCGGGGGTTCGAGTCCCTCCGGGCAGGCCAGCATGCAAACCCAACGTCGTTTCGTCCTGAAAGCGGGGGCTACCGGCCTGGTCGCCCTGCTCGGGCCGGGCTTTCCCGCTTCGGCCGCCGGCACCGCGCCGGTGCTGGGTTTCACCGGCGTGGCCGCCTCGGCCCGCGATGCGCTGACGATTCCGCCGGAGTACGAATACAGCCTGCTCTACAAATGGGGCGACCCCACCGGCGTGGTGGGCGCCCTGCCCGCCTACCGGCCCGATGCCTCCAACAATGCGCAGGAGCAGGCGGTGCAGGCCGGCATGCACCACGACGGCATGCACTTCTTTCCCCTGAATGCCGACGGCAGCCGCGCCCTGCTGGTGATGAACCACGAATACACCGACGAGCGCCTGCTGCACACCGACGGCGCAACGCCATGGACCGCCGAGAAGGTGCGCAAGTCGCAGCATGCAATGGGCGTGTCGGTGATCGAGATCGCCCTTGGCGCGCAGGGCTGGCGCCAGGTGCTGCCCTCGCGCCATGCGCGCCGCATCCACGGCAACACCCCCATGCGCCTGGGCGGGCCGGCAGCCGGCTCGTCGATGCTGCAGACCGCTCTCAACCCCGCAGGCGACGAGGTGCTGGGCACCTTCGCCAACTGCGCCATGGGCGTCACGCCCTGGGGCACCTACCTGACCTGCGAGGAAAACTTCCACGGCTACTTCGGTGGCGCCAAGGACGCGGACTTCCAGCCCGACGCCGCCCAGAGGCGCTATGGCACGACGGCCGGCGGCCAGTGGGTGGACTGGTACCGCTTCGACGAGCGCTTCGACCTCACGAAGCACCCCAACGAAGCGAACCGCTTCGGCTGGGTGGTGGAAATCGATCCGATGGACCCCACCTCCACGCCCGTCAAGCGCACCGCGCTGGGCCGCAAGCGCCAGGAAAGCGCCACCTGCACGCTCACGCAGGACGGCCGCGTGGCCGTCTACATGGGCGACGACACGCGCTTCGAGTACATCTACAAGTTCGTGAGCCGCGACAAGGTGCAGCCCGGCGGCTATGCCGCCAACCGCGAGCTGCTCGATCACGGCACGCTCTACGTGGCGCGCTTCGATGCCGATGGCCGCGGCGCCTGGCTCGAACTCACGCAGGGCCGCCCGGGGCTGGGCCGCGAACAGGGCTTCGCCACCCAGGCCGACGTGGTGGTCAAGGCCCGGCTCGCGGCCGACGCGGTGGGTGGCACGAAGATGGACCGCCCCGAATGGATCACGGTGCACCCGCACACTGGCGAGGTGTTCGTCACGCTCACCAACAACAGCCAGCGCGGCGAGCCCGGCCGCCCCGGCCCCGATGCGGCCAACCCGCGCGAACGCAACGTCGGCGGCCACATCATCCGCTGGCGCGAAGCCGGTGGCGACGCCGCCGCCAGCGCCTTCGGCTGGCGCCATTTCGTGCTGGCCGGCGATCCGGCCCGGCCCGGCGCGGCCACGCAGTACCCCTCGCCGCAGGCCGACGCCTTCGGCTGCCCCGACGGCCTGCATTTCGATCGCGGCGGCCTGCTCTGGATCCAGACCGACATGAGCGGCCAGGCCATCGGCAAGGGCTCCTATGCGCAGCTGGGCAACAACGCCATGCTGTGCGCCGACCCGGCCACCGGCCGCATCAAGCGCTTCCTCAGCGGCCCGAGCGGCTGCGAGATCACGGGCTGCGTGGTCACGCCCGACCGCCGGACCCTGTTCGTCAACATCCAGCACCCGGGCGAGGCCAGCGACGACGGCGGCGGCGCGCACAACAGCGCCTGGCCCGATGGCACCACGCCCGGCAGCGCGCGCCCGCGCTCGGCCACCGTGGTGGTGCGCCGGCGCGACGGCGGCCTGGTGGGCACATGATGCGCCGCCTGTGCCTCGCCGCCAGCCTGCTGGTGCTGCCGCTGGCGCTGCTGCTGTTCGCGCAGTGGCCGCTGCGCGACGGCGTGCAGGCTGGCTCGCGCCTGGCCAATGACGCGGCGCAGATCCTGTTCGCGCTGTATGTGGCGGTGGCCGTGACCGCCGCCTCGCGGGCCCGCCTCCACCTGTCGGCGCTCAAGCCCGTCGCGCCGGGGGCGGCCCCGGCGCGCTGGCGGCGCTGGGCGCTGCTGGCCTGCCTGGCGCCGTGGTCGCTCTACCTGCTCTGGGTGTCCACGCCGATGGTCTGGGACTCGCTGCGCCAGATGGAGCGCTTCGCCGAGACCCTGACGCCGGGCTACTTCCTGATCAAGCTCGCGCTCTGGCTGATGGCGCTGCTGGTGCTGGTGGACGCGCTGGCCTCGCTGCGCGGCGGCGCGGACGACGGCGCATGAACAGTCTCGGCCTGTGGATGCTGCTGGCGCTGGGCGTGCTGATCGTCGCCACCGGCCTGCCGGTGTGGGCGCTGCTGATCGGCGTGGCCAGCGCCTTCGCCGTGCTCGGGCTGGGCCTGGGCGCCTTCGATGCGGGCATTCTCGCGGCGCTGCCCGGGCGCATCGTGGGCCTGCTGGAGCACGACCTGCTGCAGGCCCTGCCGCTGTACGTGTTCATCGGCGTGCTGCTGCAGCGCCTGACCGTGGCCGACGCGCTGTTCGCCTCGCTGGCGCGGCTGCTGCGGCCGCTTGGCGCCGGCCAGCCGCTGGCCGCTTTGGGCGTGGGCGCGCTGATCGCGCCGATGAACGGCTCGGTCGCCTCCAGCTCCGCCCTGCTCTCGCGGCTGGTGGCGCCGCGCCTGGGCTCGGTGGAGCCGGGCCGCGCCACCGCGCTCATCAGCGTGGCGGCCACCATCGGCGTGGTGGTGCCGCCCTCGCTGGTGCTGATCCTGCTGGGCGACGCCATGCTGCGCGCCCACACCGAGGCCAGCAACCTGCCCGGCTTCGTGCTCGGCAGCCAGCGCATCATCAACACCCAGGACGTGCTGCACGCTGCCCTGCTGCCGGCCGCCTGCGTGCTGGCGCTGTGGGCGCTGGTGGCCTGGTGGCAAAGCCGCGGTTCAGAACCAAAAGTGCCGGAGGTCCAGGTACCCCGGTCGCAGCATGCTATCGCTTTGATAGCAGGTGCGGTGATTCTCGGCCTGCTGGGCGGGGTCTTCAGCGGCCGGCTGCTGGCGGTGGAGGCCGCTGCCACCGGCGGCGTGCTGCTGATGGCGGCCACGCTGGCCAGCCGCGCCCTGAGCTGGCCTGCCTGGCGCGCGGTGCTGGCCGACACGCTGGCGCTGAGCGGCGCGCTGTTCGCGCTGCTGGTGGGCGCCACCACCTTCAGCCTGGTGTTCCGCGTGTTCGGCACCGACCGCTGGCTGACCGAGCTGGTGCTGGGCTCGCCGCTGTCGCCGCAGGCCACGGCCGCGCTGGTGCTGCTGGGCGTGGCGCTGTGTGCCTGGGTGCTCGATGCCTTCGAGATGATCTTCGTCATCATCCCCATCATCGCGCCGCCGCTGATCGCGCGGCTGGGCGATGCGCAGCAGGCCGCGGTCCTGCTGCTGCTGGTGCTGCAGCTCAGCTTCCTGATTCCGCCGATGGGCTATGCGGTGCTGATGGCGCGTGCGCGCTCGGGCCTGCCCCAGGTGCCGATGCGCCGGCTGCTGCGCGCGCTGCTGCCGTTCGTGGGGGTGCAGCTGGCGCTGGTGGCGCTCGTGTTCGCTGCGCCGCGCCTGGTCCATCAGCTCGACGCCCCGCTGCCGGCCGCCGGCCAGGCAGCGCCGATGTCGGAGCAGGACATCGTGCGGCAGATGGAAGAAATGGCCAGCCCGCCGGCCGACGGCGCGGACGATGCCGGCAGCAAGAAGTAGGCGCAGCGCGCCGTGCAGGGGACGGTGCACAATCGTCCGCACAGCACAAGGAGACCGGCATGACCCTCAAGATCGTCCGCCTCGGCACGCCGCGCAGCGCCGGCGAAGGCCTGCGCATCGGCACCGTGCGGCGGCCGCCGCGCGGCGTGCCCAAGAGCGAGTTCGCGTCGCAGGACTGGTACGACGTGTGGTACCCCAACCTCGCACCGAGCGTGGAAACCATGAAGCTCGCGCAGGCCGCCCAGGCCAGTGGAGACGCGCAGGCCTGGGCCGGCTTTCGCAGGAAGTTCCGCGCCGAGATGGGCGAGCCCGATGCGAGCCGCAGCCTGGACCTGCTGGCCGCACTGTCGCACAGCGCCCATTTCTCGATGGGCTGCTACTGCGAAGACGAGGCGCGTTGCCATCGCTCGCTGCTGCGGGAACTGCTGGCGGAGCGCGGAGCGGCGCTGGGCTGAGGTCCGGTCGCTCCATTTTTGATAGCAACAAATGACCGCCCGACAAGGACATCGGGCCGATTTGGCACGAAAACCCAGTCATCGGGCGGTTTGGCGCCTTCAGCGGGCGATGGGAAGCCGCCCTCTCCCGCGGCGCCAGCCACCGGTGTGGCCTCGCGTCACGGCAGCAGGCCCTGCGCCCTCGCATTGAAGACGGCGGCCGCACGCGAGCGCACCGACAGCTTGCGGTAGATGGCCTTGGCGTGGCACTCGATGGTGTTGACCGACAGGTTCAGCTCCCGCGCGATTTCGCGGTTGCTATGGCCCCGCGCCACCCACTGGAGCACCACCTTCTCGCGCTCGGTCAGCGTGCTCTCGCCGGCAACATCGGCCGCCGGTGCGGCCGCCGGCGCCACCGGGGCCGCGCTCATGAAGTCGAGGATGCGCCGCGCGATCAGCGGGTCGATCGGCGCACCGCCGCGCGCCAGGCTGGCCAGCGAGAACGCCATCTCGTCGTCGCTACCGATCTTCAGCAGGTAGCCCACGGCGCCGCCGCGCAGGGCCTGCAGCACGGTGGCGTCGTCGCCCAGGCTGGACACCACCACCGCCTCGGTGCGCGGCGCATGCGCGCGCAGCCAGGGCAGCAGCGCCAGGCCCGAGCCGTCGGGCAGGTTCACATCCAGCAGCACCAGCGAGAACCGCACCTGCCCGAGCTGTGAGCGGGCCTCGGCCAGGCTGGCCGCCTCGGCGCACAGCGCCTGCGGCAGCACGCGCCGCGCCACGCGCAGCAGGCGCGCGCGCACGGCCTCTTCGTCATCGACGATCAGGAGGCTGGTGATCGTGTTGTTGGACAAGGGCGCCTTTTCTTCATCATCAGGTGCCCATCATTTTCGCCATGCTGAGGAACAGCTGCTCGGCGCCGCCCTTCTGGTTGAGCCAGAAGGCCACGTCCGAGCCCGAGGCAGCCTCGATCTTGGCCCGCTCCCGCTTCAAGTCCGGGATGAAGGTTTCGGCCTGGATCAGCTGGGCCATCGCTTCACCGGCAATCATCAATGCCGCAGCGACGATGCCGATGGGGCCGGCGGCAAACGAGGCGCCGAAGACCGACGACGAGGCCTCCGCGACCGTCAAGCCCGCACGCACGCCCGATGTGATGGCAAACGGGGCGATCGTGGTGCCGAGCTGCGTTGCGGCAACACCTGCCGCCGTCCCGCCAGCCACCGCCGCGGCCGCAGTGGCGCCACTGCCGATAGCGATTGGATTGACACCGGAGCTGATCAGCATGCTGCCCACCCGCTGCTTCTCGGCATCGCTCAGGATCACGCCCTGCGTGGCCTCGTCGATGATCCACTGCGGCGGCGGGGGCGGCAGGGCGAACAGGCTGTTCAGCGTTCCGCTCTTGCCGCTGGTGTTGTTGCTCTTCTTGAAGGCCTCGTAGTCGGCGATCGCCTTGTCGATGGCGTCGAGCCGCTGCTGCTTGGCGTAGTTGCCCACGTACTCGACGAAGGCCTTGTCGTTGGCCGACACCAGCCCGCCGCCGGTGGACAGCGCCATGTAGCGCGAATAGGCAAACGGCAGCACCTTGCCGATCTCGTCGGGGTTGGACTTGTTCTTCTCGAGCCAGCCCTTCACGTCCGAGACGCCGACCGCAGCGCCGCCGGCGCTCATCAGGTAGGACTTGACGATCTCGAAGCTCTGGTCGTTGAAGTTCTGCGCCGAGCTGCCGCCGCTGCCAAAGCCGAACAGGCTGTCAGGGGCCTTGCCGCCGCCCAGGTTGTTGACCGTGACGCCCGAGATCGTGCCCGAGTTGGCCTTGCCGTTCACGTCCAGCGTGCCCGAGTCGGCCTCGATGATCGCGCCCTTCTTGATGCTGTCCTTGGTGCTCTGGCTCAGGTAGACCACGGGCACCAGCACCTCCTGGCCGTTGAGCGTGGTCTTGACCATCCAGACGATGTCGCTCTTGAGGCCGGCGATCTGCTCCGGCGTCAGCGCCTGGCCCCAGACCAGGCCCAGCGCCTTGGCCTGCCCGCCGGCGTTGTCCATCAGGCCGCGCATCAGCTCGTCCAGGCTGCCGTAGCCCTTGAGCAGCATGCTGCCGGTCTGGCTGATGAGCTGCTGCTGCACCAGCCAGGACTCGTAGCTGCCGTCGCCCAGGCGCAGCACGGCTTCGTCGGTGCTGAAGCCCAGGCGGTCGCGCAGGTAGTCGGAGCCCACGGCCGTGCTGCCCACGCGGTACAGCGGGTTGCTCTCGATCAGGTAGCCGGCCGCCGGGTTGCGCGCCAGCACGAACAGGCCGTTGGGGCTGGCCGGCAGGTTGACCTGGATGCCGCCGAACGTCAGCCCGGTCTGCAGGCTGCTGCCGTTGGCGCTGGTGGGCTGGATCGTCAGGCTCACGGGCGTCCAGCCGGTTTGCGTGCCGTCGCCTGGCAGCACGGAGGATTGGGCGGGGCCGGGGACGGGCACGGGCTTGCTGCCGGGGGTCAGCAGCGTCGTGCTGGAAATGAGCGACAGGTTGCGGCCGCTCCTGGACGTCATGTCCGGCGGCGTGCTCGACGGTGCAATGGTCGAATCGCCTCGTTCGTAGGTGGCCGAGGTGGAACTGCCCTCGTTGTAGAGCGTGAAGCCGCTGCCCGACAGGTTGGCCGTGTAGATGCGCGCGCCGCTGTAGCCCGTGGGCAGCACCGCCTGGACGCTGTCGACGACGTGGGTCGGCACAACGGTGCCGCGGCCGTCCTGGGTGCAGACGGCGTCGGAGCCAAAATGGCACCAGTTCCAGTAGGTGTCGATGTCGGGACCGACAGCGGTGTACTTCATGGTCATGGTCTGGCTCACATGCTTCTGAACCGTCACCTGGGCCAGCGAATCGTTGGTGAAGACGGCCATATCCGAATCACCGGCCTGCGGGGCTACCAGCACGCGCCCCGCATCGTCCGTCACCCCCGGCAGCACGGCCGTGCCGCTGCTGCGGGCGGCAAAGCCCTGCATCAGCACCGAATCGACGCCCTGGACGAGGCCGCCGAGGTTCTTGCCGTTGTTGAAGTACAGCTTGGCGTTGTGCGCGGCGGTGAGCGTGGGGTAATAGAGGGGCTCCGTTCCCGCGGCGAACTTGAGGGTTTCGGTGTAGCGCGCGATGTAGTTGGTCGCAACGTCCAGGTTGCCGCCCTTGTCGTTATCGTCCCAGTCGGAACCTGATCTGGTCCAGTTGCCGAACTGGTTGGGAAGATCGCCGCGCTTGACGTGCGGCGGCGCCTGATTGATCCAGTTCGGGTCGAAGGTGTAGCTGTACACCCGCTTGTCGCCCCCCTGCACCTCGTTGCGCAGCGAGGTGGCGACGACTTGCAGATCGCCCTCGCTGTTGACGTCGCTGTTGTTGATGAAGGTGTTGGCCACGAGGCTGATGTTCTGGCCGGCCGCGATGCTGCCGCGCGCGCCCAGGGTGCGCATGCCGCTGCCGTCCGTGGTGATCTGCACCGCGTTGGTGAGCGTGCCGTTCACGCGCGCCGACAGCGTGTTGCCCGCGTAGAGCGTGCCGAAGTTGGTCAGGAAGCCGGGCGTGGTGCTGGGCCCGATGGGGGGCGTGCCGGTGCTGCCGGACATGGGCGTCGACAGGTCCAGCGTGCCGCGCGTGGCCGCGAGGTGGAGGTTGTTCAGCGCGGCGATGGCCCCCGTGCCGCTCACCAGGATGTCCGGCGCCTGCACGTCGAGATCGTCCCGCGAGTACAGCAGCCCGACCACGCCCAGCCGGTCCAGCGATGCCACCTTGACCTGGTACTGCCCGGCGTCGGCCGGCAGGCCCGTGGCGGCCATCGCGCCCATGATGCGGCTGGTGATGACCTGCCCGGGGTAGAGCGGGTCCGGCGCCTGGGCCATGGACAGCGTGTCGGTGGTGATCGTCATGCCGCGCTGCGACACGATCTCGGCGGCCGCGCCCATCGTGAGCGCGCGCGTGGCCAGGTCCACGGTGCCGCCATGGAGGCTGCCGTACACGTTCAGCGAGCCGAGCCGGCCCGAGGGGCAGTAGGACTCCGTGCAGGGCGAGACGCCGGGAATGTAGATCGGGTCGCCGGACAGGCGCGGCGCGAAGCCGCCGAACGCCAGCGCGCCCTGCGCGTCGATCTTGCCGTAGTTGGTGACGCTGTAGCCCAGGCCCTCGTAGCGGCCCCGGAAGGTCAAGGCCCCGCCCGTGGCCACGCTGGCCGTGCTGTTGGCCGCGCTGCCGTTGGTCATGTCGCCGGCCAGATTGAACAGCAAGTCGCCCGCCGTTGCCAGCGTGCCCAGGTTGCCGACGCGCCCGGCCGTCACCTGGCTGCTGCTGCCGCTGGCGCCCAGGGTGGCCGTGGCGCCGCTGGCGTTGTCGAAGCCGCCGCCGAGCTGGAGCGTGCTGCCCCCGGCGCCGGCCGTCAGGCTGCCAAGGTTGTTCAGGTTGTCGGCGGTCAGGGCCAGGCTGCCCGCTTCGAGGCGCCCCGTCGTCTGGTTGACCAGGTCGCCGCCCTGGCTGGTGAGCGTGAGCCGCGTGGTGTCGCCCGGCGTGCCCAGCCCGGCCTTGAGCAGGCCGCTGTTGTCCAGGCCGCCAGCGCCCAGGGCCACGGTCAGGCCGCTGGCCGCGCGCAGCTCGGCGTTCACCGCGTTGGAGAGCCCCGTGGCCGTGACCTGGCCGCTGCCGCCGGCCTGCACGCTGCCCTGATTGTCGAACGCCGCGCCGGCGCCGAGGGTCAGGTTGCCCTGGGCCTGGAGGGTGCCGGTAGCTTCGTTGGTGAGCGCGCCGCTGCTCTGCGCATTCAGGTTGCCCGTGGCGCCCAGCAGGCCCGCGTTGTCCAGCGTGCCGGCCTGCAGCGTCATGGCGCCGTTGGCGGCGAGGTTGGCGCCCGCCCGGTTGGTGAGCGCGCCCGTCACGGTCACTGTGCTGGTGCCGTTGGCGGACAGGATGTCAGCCGCGTTGTCCAGCGTCTGCGCCGACAGGTCCAGGCTGGTGGCGCCCTGCAGCTTGCCGCTGTTGCCCAATTGCCCCGTCACGGTGAGCGCGGCGCCGCCCTGGGTCGACAGCAGCTTGCCGCTGTTGTCCACGGCGCCCGCCTGCACGGCCAGCGTGGTGCCCTGCGCCGTGCCGGCATTGCCCAGCAGGGCTTGCGTGGTGAGCTGGAGTGCGCCCTTGGCCAGAACGACACCGGCGGACTGGTTGTCCAGCGTGCCTGCCGTGAGCTTGAGCGCCCCGCCCGACAGCAGCTTGCCCTGGTTGGTCACGCTGCCGCTGGTGCCGGTGGTCACCGTCAGGTCGGTCTGGGCCTGCGCCAGGCCGGTGTTGGTGAACTGGGTGGTCACGCCCAGCGTGGCCACGCCCTGGGTGGACATCAGCGTGCCGCTGTTGCTCAGCGTCGCGGCCTGCGCGCCCAGCGTAGCGCCCTGCACCGTGCCGCTGTTGGTGAACGCGGTGCCCGCCTTGGCCGTCAGCGCGCCCTTGGCCAGCAACGTGCCCTGGTTGCCGAGCGTGGTGGCAGCCTGTGCGTCCAGCGTGCCGCCGGCCTGGACCGTGCCGCTGTTGCTCAGGGCCGCGCCCGACTGCAGCTTGACGTTGCCCACGTCGGCCGACAGCGTGCCGGCCAGCGCCAGATTACCGCCGGCCTGCAGCGACAGGGTCCCGGCCGTGCTCTGCACGCCCTGGCCGCTGCCCGTGGTCAGCGACAGATTGCCTTGCGTCGCCGCCAGCGTGATGTCGCCCTTGGCCTTGACGCCGCTGTTGCTCAGCGTCAGCGCACCGCTGGACGCCGTGGCCTGCAGCCTGCCGCCCACATCGAGGTAGGCGCCGTTGCTCAGGCTCAGATCCGCGCCGCTCAGGCTCAGGCCCTGGCCCGAGCGCAGCCCGGCGTTGTTGATGTTCAGGCTGCCAGAACTGGTCACCTGCAGCGGGCCGGCGCTTTCGACGTAGGCGCCATCGCTGAGCGTGACGCTCCGACCGCTCAGGCTCAACGTCTGCCCGGCGCCGATCGTGGCGCCGCTGGCGATCAGGCTGCCGGCACTGGCCACCTGCACGCTGCCGCGGGCCGACAGGTGATTGCGCAGCTCGACCTGGCCGGCGGCGGAGATCGTCACGTCCTTCACTTGCGCCGCCACGTCGCCCAGCAGGCGCACGCCCACGCCGGCCTCGTTGGCCACCAGCTTGATCTGGTTGGCGTACATCGCGCCCAGGGCGCTGGCGTCGATTGCATAGGCAGGCGCGGCTCCCGTGCCCGCGCCGGCGGCACCGGCCGAGCGGCTGGCGTAGTTCCACGCGCCGGTGCCGGCAAAGACGCCCAGGTCCTGCGCGTTGACCGCGCCGTCGAGCTTGACCGAGCGCGTGACCAGATCGAGGATCTGCTGCGCCGTGGCGTTCAAGCCGGCGCCGTTGACCAGGATGTCGCCCTGCCTGACGTCGAAGCCATCGAGCGCGCCGCTGGCGGCCCAGCGCGGCGTGCCGGTGCTGAGGGTGACGCGGTCGGTGTTGATGAAGCCGCAGCCGGAACAGGTGATGCCGTAGGGATTGGCCACGATCACGTCGGCACGCTGGCCCGCCACCTCGGTGAAGCCGGCCAGCACGCTGCGGTTGGCCGACACCACCTCGTTGACGATGACATTGGCGGCCCGGGTCGAGCTCATGTTGGCGAGCACCGAGCCGGCCAGCTGCGAGGCATTGGACAGGGCGCCGTTGCTCGTGGTGTTGTTGAGCACCAGCCCCTGGGCGCCCACGTTGTACTGCATGAACTTGTTGTGCGAAACGCCCGCGGCGTTGGCGGTGGCGATGTCCACCACCGTGGTGCCGTTGGGCGACACGAAGGCCCGGCCCTGCTGGCCGGGCGCCAGCGTCACGGTCTGGGCCAGGGCGGACAGACCGATGCCCGCCACGGGCAGCGCCTGCAGCGCCGTGCGGGCCGCCCGCGCCAGCGCGCGGCGCAGGCGCGGGCCCACGGTTCCATGGCGGCCGCGGCCGGTGGCGGTCTCGGCCACGGCAGCCCAGGTCTGCGTGGTGCCGTTCCAGACCAGGCGATAGATATGGTTCATGGCGATTCTTCCCTTCGCGGCGCTACATCGAGTAGGAGAGGCGGACGCCGTACAGCGTCCCCTCGTGAGTCAAGAAGGCCGGCAGGTGCACGGCACGCGAGGCGAACACCTCGAAGTTGAAGCGCTTCCACTGCCCGGCCACGCCCAGCGTGGCGCCGGTCATGGAGCCCAGGCGGTCGCCGCCGGCATGGTTGTTGACGCGCCCGATGTCCCAGCCGACGTAGACCACGCCGCTGACGCTATTGCTGTCGCCGGCCTTCGCCCGCCAGGGCCAGGCGATGTCGTTGCGCAGCAGCATGCCGTGGTCGCCGCTGAGCGCGTTGAGGAGCGAGCCGCGCACCGTGGCCGGGCTGCCGATCAGGAACTGCTGCGAGCCGTACAGCGTCTGGCGGCTGTACTGGCCGCTGAACTGGCTGGTCCACTGCAGCGGCAGGGGCCCGGCCTGCAGGCGGCGCTGGTAGCCCAGGTCGAGCGTGAACTTGTCGAACTGGGCATGAGGGTAGTCATCCGGCGTGCCCGGCAGGTCCCGCAGGGCGCCAAGGGCACCGAGGCCGCGCACGTAGCCCAGGCCGCCGCTGAACGCGCCGCCGGCCAGTTGCGTGAAGCCGTTCACGCCCAGGTTCAGCGTGGCGAGCTTGCGGCTGCTGACCGTGAGCAACTGCCCGCTCAGGTAGTTGCGGCTGTCGGAAGTGGCCAGGCGGCCCGTCAGCGAGACGCGGCTGGCCTGGTTGCGCAGCACCACGCGCGACAGCCCCAGGCCATAGCTGGTGGTGCGGCCGGTGGCCTCCACCGGCGCACCGCTGGGCAGCGCCAGGCCGTTGGTGTAGTTGCTCTCGCTCGCGTCGAGGCTGAAGGTGTTGTAGCCCCAGGGTAGCGCGACGCGCAGCGCCGTGCCGTTGGCCTTGTGCGCGCCGTGGTCGGGCACCGTCTGGTTGCGCGTCAGCATGATCAGCTCGTTCAGGCCCAGCAGGCTGTCGAAGCTCATGGTGGCGGCCACGTTGTCGCGGCCCGTGCTGGGCGAGCCCAGGTTGTCGTAGGTCAGTTGCAGGTGAACCGGCCGCTCGGCATGGTTGCGCACCACCACCACGCTCTGGCCGGGTTGGCTGCCGGGCTCCAGGTCGAGCCGGGCCGTGTTGGAGCGCAGGTTGTTGATCTGCTCCAGGCCCTGCTCCAGGTCGCGCAGGTTCAGCGGCTCGCCCGGCCGACCGGGAAAGGCGCTGCGCACCGAGAGGCTGCCGGCGTCGCGCCCGTCCTGCTCGACCCGGTAGCGCTCGATCGTGCCCTCGACCACCTGGAGGGTCAGCACGCCGGAGCCCAAGTCCTGCGCCGGCAGATAGACGCGGGTGGTGATGTAGCCGCGGTCGATGTAGTCCTTGGTCAGCAGCGCCAGCAGGGCCTGGATGTCGGAGGCGGCCAGGCAGCGCCCCGCGACATCGCGCCCCAGGGCCGCGCGGGTGGCGGTGCCGAGCAGTTGGGCACCCTCGATGCGCAGCTCGGTGATGTTGTGGCAGCCCGGCCCGACGTCGGGCAGGCCGATCTGGGGCTGCATGTCCTTGAGGTCGGCCCCCTGGGGCGCGGCAGGCGGCGGCAAGGCGCGCTCCTGGGCCTCGCGCAGGCGCTCCTGCTGCTGGCGCTCGATGATCTGGCTCTGCCGCCGGGCTTCGTCGATGGGCGACACCTGCGCCTGTGCCGCCGATGCGGCGAGCACGGCTCCGACGCCGACAGCCCACGCCCTGCGCGACGGCCATGCGCGCTCGGCGCCAAAGCGGGAAGGTCTGTACTGCATGGATCTCCTCTGGGACCAGCCGGCCGTGAGCAGGTTGCCCCGGCATCGTGCGAATGAAGCCACGCGGACTTTGGCACGCCTGCCGGCGCCCTGAAATCACCGAAACCGGTGAGACGGCACTCCGGCGCCAGCAGCCGGCCACCCGCCGCCCCAAGAGAGAATGGATTTTTTGTTTACACTGAGTTACAAACGCTGGGTTGGCGCTGTCGGCAAAAAACATCTGCACGGATCGAGCGGGCGTGATGGACATGGAGGCGAGGCCCCTGTCCCCTGCGCGCTTGCCAAAACGGCGCCGGCAAGCCCTAATAGGCCAGCGTGAGCCGCCAGGCCCCCTGCTTCATCACCAAGGACATGCCCATGACCCTCGTTGCCAACCTCCTCGTCGCCCTGCTCGCCCTGCTGCACATCTACATCCTCGTGCTCGAGATGTTCCTGTGGGACAAGCCGCTGGGGCTCAAGGCTTTCGGGCAGACGGCGGAATCGGCGGCGCAGACCAAGGTGCTGGCGGCCAACCAGGGGCTGTACAACGGCTTCCTGGCAGCCGGGCTGCTCTGGGGTCTGGTGCTGGGCCCGGCCGGCTTCGGCACCAAGGTGTTCTTTGCGCTGTGCGTGCTGGTGGCCGGCCTCTACGGCGGCGCCACCGCCTCGCGCAAGATCCTGTTCGTGCAGGCGCTGCCAGCCGCGCTGACGCTCGGCGCGCTGCTGCTGAGCTGAGAGGCCGGGCGCGGCCTACAGCTTCACGTACTCGTATTCCACCGGATTGGCGTTGATGCCACGGTCCGGCGGCGCGATCCAGGCGGCCATCTTGCCGGGATCGGTCACGCGCTGCATCAGGCTCTTGACGAAGCCGATGTCGGCCGCGGTGGGCAGCCACTGATCCTTCTTCGCCTCGAACTCGGCGGCCGTCACGGGGGTGCCCAGCGGATCGGTCGGCACGCCAGCCCAGGCGCCCACCTCGCGGCGAAAGCGCGTGGACGGCAGCTTGAGCTCGAAGTCCACACCGGCACGCTTGATCGCCATGTTCCAGCGCGTCACGCCCACGTTGCAGTCCTTCACGTACTCCAGGCGCGTGATCTCGTTCATGCCGTTGCGCGTGGAGATGGTTTCGTTCTTCAGGCCACCCTTGCCGTCCGGCACCTGGATGGTCATTTCGGTTTCGGCTTCCACGTGGTCGGCAAACTTCGCTTCGTCCGGCCGGCCCTTGATGCCGTTGCTGAAGTAGTTGGCGGCGTTGCTCGAGGCCTCGGAGCCGAACAGGTCGAGCGAACTCGTGAACCAGAAGTTCATGAATTTCTGGATCGTCGGCAGGTCGATCACACCGGCCTGGCGCAGCGTGGCCGCATCGTCGGTGTCGAGCTCCTTCATCACTTCCAGCGTGCGCTTGATGACGCGGCCCACGCCGGTTTCGCCCACGAACATGTGATGCGCTTCCTCGGTCAGCATGAAGCGCGTGGTGCGCGCCAGCGGGTCGAACGCGCTCTCGGCAAAGCTCTTGAGCTGGAACTTGCCGTCGCGGTCGGTGAAGTAGGTGAACATGAAGAACGACAGCCAGTTGTCCATGGGCTCGTTGAAGGTGCCCAGGATGCGCGGCTTGTCGGCATCGCCGCTGTGGCGCATCAGCAGTTCCTCGGCCTCTTCGCGGCCGTCGCGGCCGAAGTGCGCGTGCAGCAGGTAGACCATGGCCCACAGGTGGCGGCCCTCCTCCACGTTCACCTGGAACAGGTTGCGCAGGTCGTACAGGCTGGGCGCGGTGTGGCCCAGCAGGCGCTGCTGCTCGACCGAGGCCGGCTCGGTGTCGCCCTGCGTGACGATCAGGCGGCGGAAGGTGCTGCGGTATTCGCCGGGCACGTCCTGCCAGACGTCTTCGCCCATGTGGTCGCCAAAACCGATCTTGCGGTTCTCTTCCTTGTCGGCCAGGAAGATGCCCCAGCGGTAGTCGGGCATGGGGGTGTAGCCGTAGCTGGCCCAACCTTGCGCGTCCACGCCGACGGCGGTGCGCAGGTACACCTCCTTGGCCTTGAAGTCGCTCGGGCCCATTTCGTCCCACCAGTTGAGGAAGGCCGGCTGCCAGTGCTCCAGCGCGCGCTGGAGCTGGCGGTTGTCGCCGAGGTTGACGTTGTTGGGGATCAGGGCTTGCAGGTCGATGGTGCTCATGATGGTTGCTCCATATTCGTTCAAAAATCTTTTCTTTGATGGGGGGGGCGCTGCGCGGCCGGGGCGGACGGGCTCTTCCCGACGGCGCGGGTCGCTGCGCGACTGCCCTGTGGTGCTCGCGACAGGCGGGGATTGCGCAAACTCGCTTCGCTCAAACAAGCGCAATCCTTGATCCGCCTGTCACTGCGCTCCTCGGCCGCGCAGACGGGCACCCTTCGCCCATCCGCCCCGGCCACGCAGCGCTTCAGGCCAGCGTGAGATTGCAGGCGCCCAACCTTTCCGCTGCACACGCGCCGGGTCTGCGGTGCGGGATCGGCGATCCCTTCTGCGCAGCCGAGGAGCAGAGAAGGCGGCGGAAACAGCAGCGCAGATGTCTGAGCCCGCAGGGCGAGTTTCTGCGCTGCCCGCCGGCTTCGAGCACCGCAGGGCAGCCCGAAGGGCCTGCGCAGCAGGGTCGTCGGGCCCGTGCCGCAGGCTCGACGCCGCAGCCGGAGAAAGTGCAGCAGGCTCACACCCGTTTCCAATCGAACTTGGCCTTCTTGCCCGTGCCGAAGAGCTTCAAGGCCCCCTCCTCGCCCACCGCATTCGGCCGGATGAAGATCCAGTTCTGCCAGGCCGAGAGGCGGCCGAACACGCGGGTCTCCATGGTTTCCTTGCCCGGGAAGCGCAGGGAGGCTTCCATCCCGGTCATCGCGTCGGGCGAGAGCGAGGCGCGCTCCTCCAGCATGATGCGGATCTCGTCGGCCCAGTCGATGTCGTCGGGCGTCAGCGTCACCAGGCCCAGCGCCAGCGCCTGGTCGGCGCGCAGCGGGCTGTCGTCCAAGCCTTGCAGTTGCGCAATGGTCTGGGTGTCTTCGTTGAAGCGGGTCTGCAGCCGCGTCAGGCCGTTGACCGCGGGGTAGCGGCCGAAGTTGGCGGCGTTCAGGCGCAGCGCGGGCGCGGCGTCCGGCGCGTCGGGCAGGTCCAACATGTAGATGCGGTCGCAGGCCAGCGCCAGCTCGTACAGCGTGCCGGCGAAGCAGGAGCCCTCGTCCACCAGCGCGATCAGCGAGCGGCTGGTCACGTCGATGCGGGCCAGCGTGCGGCGCAGCGCGCCGATGGTTTCCTTCACCAGCCAGTGGCTCTTGTGCTGCGCCAGCACGGCGTCGGCCTGCATCACGAGGTTGGTGTCGCCGCGCGTCTTGAAGACCCAGGTGCCGACTTCCAGCTCGTTGGTGCGCAGGTTCAGGATCGCGTCGTCCAGCTCGCGCTGCAGCTTGAGCGGCCACCAGTTGGCGCCGGCGGCCTCGATGGCGGCGGGCGTGGATTCGATGGCGGTGGCCGGCGCGCTCACCGTGATGGTCGCGATGCGGGCCGTGCGGTCCACCTGCGCGTCCACCGTGGCGTAGTGGTAGCCGGCTTCGTCGATCAGCGGCTTCAAGGGCGTGAGCTCAATGCCTTTCTGGCCGGAGGTCCGCGTGGACTGGACTCGGAGTGCTTCGATTTCTGTAGCAAGCAGTTGGCCGAACTGCTGCGGCTTGGCATGCGCGTCGATCAGCTTCCAGTCCTTGGCGCGGTCGGCGCGCACGCCTTCGCTGGTGGTGCAGAAGATGTCGGCCAGGTCGCGGCGCACCTTGCGCTTGTCGGTCACGCGCGTCAGGCCACCAGTGCCGGGCAGCACGCCCAGCAGCGGCACCTCGGGCAGGCTCACGGTAGAGCTGCGGTCGTCCACCATGACGATGCGGTCGCAGGCCAGGGCCAGCTCGTAGCCGCCGCCGGCGCAGGCGCCGGTCACGGCAGCGATCGCCTTCAGGCCGTCGTGGCGCGAGGAGTCTTCCAGGCCGTTGCGGGTCTCGTTGGTGAACTTGCAGAAGTTGACCTTCCAGGCATGGGTCGACAGGCCCAGCATGTAGATGTTGGCGCCCGAGCACCAGATCTTTTCCTTGCCACTCTCGAACACCACCACCTTGACGGCCGGGTGCTCGAAGCGGATGCGGTTGATGGCGTCGTGCAGCTCGATGTCCACGCCCAGGTCGTAGCTGTTGAGCTTGAGCTTGTAGCCGGGCTTGATGCCGCCGTCCTCGTTGATGTCGAGCTTGAGGCGGGCCACGTCGCCCTCCACGCTCAGCGTCCAGTGCTGGTAGCGGCTGGGATGGGTGGCGAAGCTCACCAGCTCGCGGTCGCCCTGCTTGAACAGCAGCGGTTCGGTCATTGCATTCATGGGGACTATCTCCTTCAGTTCGGGGTCGTCGGGGCGGGAACGGCGCGTTCCAGGTCTTTGAGGGATTGGCGCGCGGTGCGCGCGGCGGTGTCCACCACCGCGTCGGCACGCGCGTACAGGGCTTCGCGGCTGGCCAGGATGCGGCGCAGGTCGTCCAGCGCCTCGCCCATCGCGCCCTGCGCGATTTCGCCATCTTCGCCGCGGGTCGTATGAAAGGGGCGCATGTCGCCCTGGGCCACGACGCGGCTCATGTGCTCCTCGGGGCTGGCCTTGAGCCAGACGCAGTAGAAGCGGCTTTGCAGCAAGTCGAAGGTCTCGCGCTCGCTCACGATGGAGCCGCCGGTGGTCATCACCACGCCGTCGGCATGGTCCTCGGCGATGCGCAGCAACGCGCGGCGCTCGTAGCGGCGGTAGCCGGCCTGGCCATGCAGCAGCAGGATCTCGTTCATGCTGGTGCCGGCCTCGCGCTCGATCTCGCGGTCGAGCTCGACGAAGGCCAGGCCGCGCTGGGCGGCCAGCTGGGCGCCCAGCGTGGTCTTGCCGGCGCCGCGCAGGCCGATCAGCGCGATGCGCTGCTCGCGCCCCAGCGAATCGCCCAGGCCGAAGGTGCTGCCCAGCAGCATATAGGCCTGGTCGAGCTGGCCGTCGTCCAGCCGCCCCAGCAGGCCCTGCACGCGCACCAGCGCAGGCCGCGGCGCGTCCTGCAGCAGTTCGAGGATCGAGATGTTCAGCGCGCGGGCCGCGGCCTCCAGCGAGTAGATGGACACATTGCCCTTGCCGCCCTCCACATCGGCCAGAAAGCGCTCGCTCAGGCCCGAGTCGGCGGCCAGCGCCTTGCGCGTCATGCCGCGACGCGCGCGCCAGGCCCGCACGCGGGCGCCCAACTCGACCAGCGTGGTCCTGGCGCCCTGTTCGGATTCAGTCATGGTTGGCATGGTGGCGGCCCGTGTTGAAAAAAGATTTGACGTGGATCAAGATTGCAGTATACTTCCTATCAATCTAGTGTCAAGCAGTTTATTGCATTTTTGGAGATCGACCCATGAAGCTCAAGATTCTGGTGGGCACCATGACCAGCACCGCAGACTATGTGGCACAGGCGATCCAGATGGATTGCGCCGATCTGGTCGACGAGATCGAGGTGTGCCTGATGGACGGCCTGGACATCAGCGCCTTCGATGAAGATGCACTTTATCTCATCTGCTCCTCCACCTACGGCTCCGGCGACGTGCCTGACAACGCCCGCATGCTGTACGACTCGCTGGACACCAGCCCGAAGTACCTGGGCCATGTGCGCTACGGCGTGATCGCCCTGGGCGACCGCACCTACCTGCAGACCTTCTGCTTCGGCGGCAAGAAGTTCGACGAGCGGCTGCAGGGCCTGGGCGCGCAGCGCATCGGCGAGGTCTGGTGCCACGACGCGAGCAGCGGCACCCTGGCCGAGACCGAGGGCACGGCCTGGTGCCGCGAGTGGCTGGCCGAGGCGCTGGCCCAGGCCCCCGCCGCCTGATTTGAGATAAAAAAGCTCGCATGTCCAGGCCCCGCGGTCCTGCGTAGCTACAAAAACAATAGCATCCCGGAGACGTCATGAATTTGAGCCGCGCCGACCATTCGGCCCACCCGCCGCGCGTGGAGATCCCGCGCGACTACAACGCCGCGCATGACCTGCTGGCGCGCAATGCGCAGCGCGCCGGCAAGACCGCCTTCATCGACGCCACCAGCGGCGCGCGCCTGAGCTACGGCGAGCTGGCCGAGCAGGCCCACCGCTTCGCCAATGCGCTGCGCGCCCGGGGCTTCGCGCCCGAGAGCCGCGTGATGCTCGCGATGCTGGACACGCCCGAATGGCCGGTGGTGTTCCTCGGCTGCATCCTGGCCGGCGTCGTGCCGATCGCGGCCAACACGCTGCTGACGGCCAAGGACTTCGAGTTCATGCTGCGCGACTCGCGCGCCCAGGGCCTGCTGGTGTCGCAGCCGCTGCTGGCCGGCTTCGAGCCCTGGCTCGGCCAGGTCGGCACGCTCAGGACGGTGATCGTCGCCGGGGCCGACGACGCCGGGCCGCACCCCACGGTGGCCGCGATGCTGCGCGAGGCCCCGGCCACACCCCTTGTTGCCGACACCTGCAGCGACGACGCCTGCTTCTGGCTCTATTCGAGCGGCTCCACCGGTACGCCCAAGGGCACGGTGCACCTGCACAGCCACCTGGTCCAGACGGCCGAGCTCTATGGCCGCGCCGTGCTCGGCATCCGCGAGTCCGACGTGGTGTTCTCCGCCGCCAAGCTGTTCTTCGCCTACGGCCTGGGCAACGCCCTCACCTTCCCGATGAGCGTGGGCGCCACCACGGTGCTGCTGCCTGCGCGGCCCACGCCGGCCGACGTGTTCGGTATCCTGCGCCAGTACCAGCCCACGATCTTCTACGGCGTACCCACGCTCTACGCCGGCCTGCTGGCCGATGCGGCCCGGCCCAAGCGGTCCGAGCTGGCGCTGCGCGTGTGCACCAGCGCGGGCGAGGCGCTGCCGGCCGAGATCGGCCGCAAGTGGACGGCCGAGTACGGCTGCGAGATCCTCGACGGCATCGGCTCCACCGAGATGCTGCACATCTTCCTCTCCAACCGTCCGGGCCAGGTGCGCTACGGCACCACGGGCCAGGCCGTGCCGGGCTACGAACTGCGCATCGTGGCCGACGACGGCCGCGAATGCGGCGCCGGCGAGATCGGCGAGCTGCAGATCAAGGGCCCGTCCTCGGCCCTGATGTACTGGAACAACCGCGCCAAGACCAAGGCCACCTTCGCCGGCGAGTGGACCAAGAGCGGCGACAAGTACACCCGCGATGCCGACGGCTACTACACCTACGGCGGGCGCAGCGACGACATGCTCAAGGTCGGCGGCATCTACGTGAGCCCGTTCGAGGTCGAGGCTTCGCTGATGACGCACCCCGCCGTGCTGGAGGCCGCGATCATCGGCGTGGCCGACACCGACGGGCTGATCAAGCCCAAGGCCTATGTGGTGCTCAAGTCCGGCCAGGCCGCCACGCTGGACGAGCTGAAGGCCCACGTGAAGGCGCAGCTCGCGCCCTACAAGTACCCGCGCTGGATCGAGTTCGTGCCCGAGCTGCCCAAGACGGCCACCGGCAAGATCCAGCGGTTCCGGCTGCGTGCTTCACAATGAGCGCCTGCTTCTACGGGTAAATCATGGGGCGCGGCCCCATTCACCTGCGGTAAATTTACTTTAAGCCTAAACAAAAGGAGACCTCCATGACCTCTCGCCGCCTCGTTCTCACCCGCAGTGCCGCCGTCATCGGCGCCGCATCCACCGGCCTGCTGCTGCCCAGCATCGTGCGCGCCCAGTCCAGCAAGGTGCGCGTGGGCTTCATGCTGCCCTACACCGGCACCTTCGCGCCGCTGGGCGTGGCGATCGAGAACGGCTTTCGCATGGCCATCGACGAGCAGGGCGGCAAGCTCGGCGGGCGCGAGATCGAGTGGTTCAAGGTGGACGACGAGTCCGAGCCGTCCAAGGGCATCGAGAACGCATCCAAGCTGGTGCAGCGCGACAAGGTGGACGTGCTGGTCGGCACCGTGCACTCGGGCGTGCAGATGGGCATCCAGAAGGTCGCGCGCGACAGCGGCGTGCTCAGCATCATCCCCAATGCCGGCGTGCATGCCGCCACCCGCGCGCTGTGCGCGCCCAACGTGTTCCGCACCAGCTTCACCAACTCGCAGCCCACGCTCGCCCTGGGCAAGCCGATGATGGAGCGCGGCCTCAAGAAGACGGTCTGGATCACCTGGAAGTACGCGGCCGGCGACGAGGCCTTCGAGGGCTTCCGCGACGGCTACACCAAAGCCGGCGGCACCGTGGTCAAGGAACTCGGCCTGCCCTTCCCCAACGTGGAGTTCCAGGCGCTGCTGACCGAGATCGCCGCGCTCAAGCCCGATGCCGTGGCCTGCTTCTTCGCCGGCGGCGGCGCGGTCAAGTTCATCAAGGACTACGCGGCAGCCGGCCTCAAGGACAAGATCCCGCTGTGGGGCTCGGGCTTCCTGACCGAGGGCGTGCTCGACGCCGTCGGCCCGGCCGGCGAAGGCATCATGAGCACCATGCACTACAGCGACTCGCTGGACACGCCGCGCAACAAGCAGTTCCGCCTGAACTACGCCAAGACCTTCCGCCTGCAGCCCGACGTGTACGGCGTGCAGGGCTATGACTCCGGCCTGCTGCTGATCCAGGGCGCCAACGCCGTGAAGGGCGACCTTGGCAACAAGAAGGCGCTGTACGCCGCCATGGAAGGCGCCGTGATCGACAGCCCGCGTGGCAAGTGGACCATGAGCCGTGCCCACAACCCGGTGCAGGACATCTACCTGCGCCGCGTCGAGAAGGGCGAGAACAAGGTGATCGGCGTCGCGGCCAAGGCGCTGTCCGACTCGGGCGCCGGCTGCAAGATGGCCTGATTTTTCCGGCACACTTCGTGCGTGTGTTTTGCCCCTGAACGGCGGAAGACCTCCGCCGTTTTTCATGCCTCGCCCCGATGGACCTTGCCAATTTCCTGATCCAGTTGCTCAACAGCGTGCAGTACGGCCTGCTGCTGTTCATGCTCGCCGCCGGCCTCACGCTGATCTTCGGCATCATGGGCGTGGTCAACCTGGCCCACGGCAGCTTCTACATGCTGGGCGCCTACCTCGCCTATTCGCTCAGCGGCCTGTTCGGCAGCCTCACCGCGGCAGTGCTGGGCGGCGCGGCGCTGGCCGTGCTGTTCGGCCTGGCGCTCGAGTGGCTGCTGTTTCGCCACTTCTACCATCGTGACCACCTCGACCAGGTGCTGCTGACCTTCGGCCTGATCTACGTGTTCGAGGAGCTGCGCTCCATCCTGTGGGGCGACGACGTGCACAGCGTGGCCGTGCCGAAGGCGCTGGACTGGTCGATCCCGCTGACCGACACGCTGTCCTACCCGGCCTACCGGCTGTTCATGTCGGCCGTCTGCCTGGTGCTGGCGCTCGGGCTGTACCTGCTGATCTCCAGGACCCGCCTGGGCATGAAGATCCGCGCCGGCGCCTTCAACCGCGACATGGCGGGCGCCCTGGGCATCAACATCAAGCTGATCCATGCCGTGGTGTTCGCGCTCGGCGTGGGGCTGGCCGCCGTGGCCGGCATGATCGCCGCGCCGGTCTCCAGCGTCTATCCCAACATGGGCTCGCAGGTGCTGATCATGTGCTTCGTGGTGGTGGTGATCGGCGGCATCGGCTCGGTGCGCGGCGCCCTCATCTCGGCGCTGCTGGTGGGGCTGGTCGACACCTTCGGCAAGGTGCTGCTGCCCTCGGTGGCGAGCATGCTCGTGTACATGCTGATGGCGGCCGTGCTGCTGTGGAAACCGCAGGGCTTGTTCAAGGCATGAGTACCCCCAAAGCCAACCTCGAAACCCTGCCGCGCAGCGTGCAGGTCTGCCTCGCGCTCGGCGTGCTCGCGCTCGCGGCCTTTCCCTTCGTCGGCAGCGATTTCTACACCCAGATGGTCGCGCGCATGATGATCATGGGCATCTTCGCGATGAGCCTGGACCTGCTGCTGGGCGTCACCGGCCTGGTGTCGCTGGGCCATGCGGCCTACTTCGGCATCGCCGGCTATGCGCTGGCCTTCCTCACGCCGCAGGGCGAGCCGGTCAGCCTGTGGTGGACGCTGCCCGTGGCGGTGCTGGCCTCGGCCCTGGCGGCGCTCGTGATCGGCTTCTTCGTGGTGCGTACCCAGGGCATCTACTTCATCATGGTCACGATGGCGTTCGCCCAGATGGTGTTCTACCTGTTCTTCGACAACAAGCTGCTGGGCGGCTCCGACGGCCTGTACATCAACTTCAAGCCCGAGGCCAAGCTGTTCGACCTGGAGAACAAGCAGGTCTTCTACTACTTCACCCTGGCCTGCCTGCTGGCGGTCTACGCCTTCCTGCGCCGGCTGCTGTGGAGCCCGTTCGGGCGGGCGCTGGCCGGCATCCGCGTCAACGAGCACCGCATGCGCGCCATGGGCTTCGGCACCTTCGGCTACAAGCTTGCGGCCTTCACGCTGGCCGGCGCGCTGGCCGGGCTGGCCGGCTACCTCTGGGGCGCGCAGAGCGGCTTCATGAACCCCGAGCTGATGGGCTTTCACATGAGCGCCCACGCCATCATGATGGTGATCCTGGGCGGCATGGGCAACTTCGCGGGCGCCGTCGCCGGGGCCTTCGCCTTCGAGTACCTGCTGCATCTGTTCAAGGACCTGCCCGCCGTCGGCGGCTTCAACATCGGCAAGCACTGGCAGCTCTGGATGGGCCTGTTCATCGTGCTGGTCGTCGTGTTCGCGCCGCGCGGCCTGCTCGGTCTGGCGCAGCGGCTGCTGGCCCGCAAGGAGGCGCACGATGCCTGAAGTCCTGCTCAAGGCCGAAGGGCTCACCAAGCGCTTCGGCGGCCTGGCGGCGGTCAACAACGTGTCGGTCGAGCTCTGGCGCGACCGCATCCATGCGGTGATCGGCCCCAACGGCGCCGGCAAGTCCACACTGACCAACCTGCTGTCGGGCGACCTGCCTCCCACGCAGGGCCGCATCACCCTCGGCAACATCGACGTCACGGGCTGGCCGCCCGAGAAGATCTCGCGCCAGGGCCTGGGCCGCAGCTACCAGAAGACCAACATCTTCGCGCCCTTCAGCGTCTGGGAGAACGTGCGGCTGGCGGCCCAGTCGCGCGCTCCGCATGCCGCGCGCTGGCTCGAAAAAGCTACCAATTTCATAGCAAACAATGACCGTGCGATGCGGACCATCGAGCTATGCGGCCTCGAAAACCGGAAAAACGCGATCGCCGGCGCCATCAGCCACGGCGAGCAGCGCCAGCTCGAGATCGCGATGACGCTGGCCACCGGGCCGCAGGTGCTGCTGCTGGACGAGCCGCTGGCCGGCATGGGCGTGGCCGAGGCCGAGCGCATGGTCGAGCTGCTGCTCAAGCTCAAGAAGGACCACGCAATGATGCTGGTGGAGCACGACATGGACGCCGTGTTCGCCCTGGCCGACCACCTGACGGTGATGGTCAACGGCCAGGTGATCGCCAGCGGCACGCCCGCCGACGTGCGCGCCGACGCGAACGTGCAATCCGCTTACCTCGGCGAGGAAGACGCGCATGGCTGACCTGCTGATCGAGGCTAAGGGCCTCCAGACCTACTACGGCGCCAGCCACATCCTGCGCGGCGTGGATTTTCGCGTCGCGCGCGGCGAGACCATCGGCCTGATGGGCCGCAACGGCATGGGCAAGAGCACCCTGCTCAAGAGCCTGATGGGGCTCGTGCGGCCGCGCGGCGGCACGGTGCATGTGGCCGGCCGCGACATGACGGGCCGCGCGCCCTACGAGATCGCGCAGGCCGGCATCGCCTACGTGCCCGAGGGGCGCGGCATCTTCGGCAACCTGAGCGTGGTCGAGAACCTCAGGATGGCCGCGCGGCCCGGCACGCGCGGCCAGCGCGACTGGACCTACGAGCGCGTGCTGGAAACCTTTCCGCGCCTGCAGGAGCGTCTCTCCCATGGCGGCCAGCAGCTCTCGGGCGGCGAGCAGCAGATGCTGACCATCGGCCGCGCGCTCATGACCAATCCCGACGTGCTGATCCTCGACGAAGCCACCGAGGGCCTGGCCCCGCTGATCGCGCGCGAGATCTGGCGCATCTGCGGCCTGATCCGCGAGAGCGGCATCAGCAGCGTGATCGTGGACAAGAACTGGAAGCACGTCACCCAGGTCACCGACCGCAACCTGATCCTGGTCAAGGGCCAGGTCGTGTTCGAGGGCAGCTCGGCCGAGCTGCACGCGCGGCCCGAGGTGCTGGCGCAGCACCTGGGCGTCTAGCAAGCTCCCGCCCGGCTCCGGCTCACGCAGCGGGCCGGCCTCTTCGCAGCACCTGGCCCGCGCGCTGGTTCGTGACAACGCCCTGGCGGCAGGCCAGAACGCCGTTCACGAACACCGCCTCGATGCCCGCGGGCGCCAGATGGGGCTCGCGGTAGCTGGCGCGGTCCTGTACCTCGTCGGGGTTGAACAGCACCAGATCCGCCCGGAACCCCTCGGCAACCTGCCCGCGCCCCGCCAGGCCGAAGCGCAGCGCGCTCAGGCCCGTCATCTTGTGCACGGCCGCCTCGAGCGGCAGCAGCTTGACCTCGCGCACGTAGCGCCCCAGCACGCGCGGGAAGGTGCCCCACAGCCTGGGATGGGGATGCGTGTCGTGCCCCAGGCCATCGGAGCCGATCATGGTCAGCGGATGGCTCAGGATGTTCTGGACGTCTGCTTCGTCCATCGCGAAGTAGACGGCCCCCGCGGGGGCCAGCGCGATGGCGGTCTGCTCCGGCGTCTCCTGCCGCTCCCGCGCCAGCTCGAACAGGGACCGGCCCGCGGCCGCGGGCTCGGGCCGCGACCAGGTCACCAGCACCTCGGTGGAATGCCGGATCCGGGACGGCATCAGCATGGTGGAAGAGGCGTCGTAGGGGTAGCAGTCCATGCACACGCTCTGCTCCCGCGCCGCGTGCTCCAGCAGCTTCAGCGTCTCGGCCGACCGCCCATGGTTGGCCCGGCCGACGATCTTGTGGTGCGAAAAGACCACCGGCACCTTCAGCGCCCGCCCGATATGCAGCCCTTCCTGCATGGCCTCGACGATGCCGTCGCCTTCGTCGCGCAGGTGCATCGCGATCGGGGCGGCCCCGGCGGACAGCGGCGCGCCGACGTCGATGACTTCCTCGGTGGTCGCCGCGCTCGCGGTCGGGTAGTAGAGCCCGGTCGAGAAGCCCCAGGCGCCGGCCTGCAGCGCCTCCGACAACGCCTCGCGCATCGCCGCGATCTCCCGGCGGCTGGCCGGCCGGTTCAGGTCGGCCACGTGGTTGACGCGCAGCGTCGAATGCCCGATCAGGCTGACGGCATTCACCGCGGGCCGGCTGCGCTCGAGCGCATCGAGGTAGCTCGCGAAGCTGGCAAACCGGTGGCCGCCGGCGCCGAACACATCGAGCGGCGGCGGCGGCTCGTCCACCTGCAGGGGCGCCAGGCTGATGCCGCAGTTACCGGTCACGACCGTCGTGACGCCCTGCAGGAGCTTGCAGCGCAGCGCGTCGCCGCCTTCGAGCAGCAGCCGGTCGTCGTGCGTGTGGACGTCGATGAATCCCGGCGCCACCACCAGGCCGCCGGCGTCCATGCGCTGCTGCGAGGGCTGGCCCGCCAGATCGCCCACCGCGGCGATCCGTCCGTCCCGCACGCCCACGTCGGCCCGGGTGCGGGGGCTGCCGCTGCCATCGATGAGTTCGCCGCGCTCGATGATGAGATCAAACTGCATGGGTATCAGGCCGCTCAATCGATCCGGGCGCCGGAGCGCTGGATGACCTCCGCCCACAGGCGGGTATCGCGCAGCGCACGGTCCGTCAGCCGGTCGGGCGGCCCGATCATGGTCTCGAAGGACAGGGCCGCGAACTTCGCGGCCACCGCGGGCGTTCCCAGCACCTTGTTGATCTCGCCATTGAGGCGAACGACGATGTCCTTCGGCGTGCCCGCAGGCGCGACGATCCCGCCCCAGGCCGTGGTTTCAAAGCCGGCAACCCCCGCCTCGCTGATCGTGGGCAGATCAGGGAAGACCGGGCTGCGCGAACGCCCGGTGACGCCGAGCGCCCGTATCCGGCCCGCCTGGATGTGCGGCGTCACCGTCGACAGGTTGTCGAACATCAGGTCGATCTGGGCGCCCATCAGGTCCTGCAGCGCCTGCGGGCTTCCCCGGTACGGCACATGCGTGATGAACGTGCCCGTCATGCTCTTGAACAGCTCGCCCCCGAGGTGCCCCGTGGTGCCGTTGCCGGCAGACCCCATCACCAGTTTGCCCGGCTTCGATTTCGCCAGGGCGATCAACTCCTTGACCGTCCTGGCCGGCAGCTCATTGCGCACCACGAGGGCGCTCTGGGTGAACCCCAGCAGGGCGATCGGTGCGAACTGCGTCCCGGGATCGTAGGGCAGCCTGGCGTACAGCGACTTGTTGATGGCCAGCGTTCCGACATTGCCATAGCCCAGCGTGTAGCCGTCGGGCGCAGAACGGGCGATCTCGACCATCCCGATGTTGCCGCCCGCACCGGGCTTGTTGTCGATCACGATGGGCTGGCCCAGGGATCGCGCCAGCTCGTTGGCCAGTAGCCGGCAGAGAATGTCCGGTGAACCGCCGGCCTGCGACGGCACAACCAGCCGGATGGGCCTGTCGGGCCATGCCGCCCTGGCGATGCACGGGATGCCGAGCAGCGCGGCGCCGGTGGCGCCCAGCATGGCGCGCCTCGTTTCATTGAATTTTCTCATGGATTAAAGTCTCCTCATCAACCAGAGTCAGGCTGGACTCTCCATCGAATGATGCCGCGCCACCCCCCGGTTTCAATCGATTCTTTTTCCTGAGACCATGTCATTTACTCATGACCCATGAGATCGCTTCCCTCTACCACCGCCCTGCTCTGCTTTGAGGCCAGCGCCCGCCTGGGCTCCTTCACCAAGGCCGCCGGCGAGCTCCACATCACGCAGGGCGCGGTCAGCCGCCAGGTGATCGGCCTGGAGCAGCGCCTGGCCGTGAACCTGTTCCACCGCAAGCGCAGCTCCCTCACGCTGGCGCTCACCGAAGCGGGCACGGCCTACCTGACGGAGATCGCGCCCTTGCTGCTCAAGCTGGAGCGTGCCACGTCCAACCTGATGGCGCATCAGGGCCGGGGCGGCACGCTCAGTCTCTCCGTCGGCGCGTCGCTCGGCAGCTACTGGCTGATTCCGCGCCTCTCGACGTTCACGCGCGCCCATCCCGAGATCGTGCTGAACATCGCAACCCGGGTGGGCCCGGCCGACTTCTCGGCCACCGCCATCGAAGCCTCGCTGGAGTTTGGCGATGGGCAGCGGCCCGGCATGCGTTCGGACTTCGTGCTGCCGCTCGAGCTGAGGCCCTACGCCTCGCCCGGCTGGATCCGCAAGCATGGCGCCAAGCTCGGCGAGTCAACACCCGCCACGGCCTTCATCCACCACACCACCGTGCCGGAGGCCTGGGAGGAATGGTCCAGGAGCGCCCGGCACCCCATCAACCTCGCGCCCGGCGGGCCGCGCTACGACGTGGGCTGGATGGCCATGAACGCCGCCGCCAACGACCTGGGCGTCGTGCTCCTGTTCGACTTCATGGCCGCCGAAGCCGAGGCCTCGGGCCGGCTGCGCGCCCTGTCGAACAAGCGCTGGCGCTCGGCCAAGGGCTACTACCTGACGTACCCGAGCGCCCACAGCGAAATGAAGTCGCTGCAGACCTTCAGGGCCTGGCTGCTCGAGCAGGCGCAGACACCACCGTCCCGGTGATGCCTGCCGCGCCGCGGCCTCAGGCCGCCGCCGCGATCCGCCCCATCTTGCCGCTCTGGAAGTCGGCGAACGCCTGCCGGATCTCGGCCTCGCTGTTCATCACGAAGGGCCCGTAGCCCACGATGGGCTCGTTCGTCGGCTCGCCGCCGAGCAGCAGCAGCGTCGTGTCTTCCTCCAGCGCATCGAAGGCCAGCTGCGTGCCGGCGCGCTCCATCACGGCCAGCTCGGCCTCGCGCACCGCCTCGCCGCCCGGCAGCCGCACGCCGCCCTTGAGGACGAACAGGGCCGTCGTGTGCCCCTCCGGCAGCTCGAAGCTCACATGCTGGCCGGCCTTCACGCGCAGGTCCCACACGTTCATCGGGCTGAAGGTGTGGGCCGGCCCGGCCGCGCCTTGGTAGCGGCCCGCGATCACGCGCACCTGGCCCGCACCGCCCGGCAGTTCCACGCGCGGAATCTGCGCGTCGGTGATGCCCTGGTAGCCGGGCTTGGACATCTTGTCTTTCGCCGGCAGGTTGACCCAGAGCTGGATCATCTCGAACGGGCCGCCGGTTCTGGCGAAGTTCGGGCCGTGGTATTCCTCGTGCACGATGCCGCCGGCGGCCGTCATCCACTGCACGTCGCCCGGGCCGATGGTGCCGCCGCCGCCCGTGGAGTCGCGGTGCTCGACTTCGCCGTCGTAGACGATGGTCACGGTCTCGAAGCCGCGGTGCGGGTGCTGGCCGACGCCGCGCCGCGCCTGGGTCGGCGGGAAGTTCACCGGGCCCGCGTAGTCCAGCAGCAGGAACGGCGACATCTCCTCATGGATGTCGTTGTAGCTGAAGACGCTGCGCACGGGAAACCCGTCGCCAACCCAGTGGCTGCCGTTGCCGCGTTGAATGAAGGAAAGCTGTTTCATGGTCGATCTCCTGAATGGGCGCACGGGGCGCTTGACACCAATGTAGAGGCCGCACAGACTGTTTACTAGGCGGTGAAATCAGAAAACATTGTTCCCCATGCTGAATAATCAGAATCCAGACCTCAACGAAGTCCTGGTCTTCGTCAAGGTGGTGCAGGCCGGCAGCTTCAGCCAGGCCGCACGCCAGCTCGGTATGCCCAACTCCACGGTCAGCGCCCGGGTGTCCGGGCTGGAGCGGCGGCTGGGCGTCACCTTGCTGCAGCGCACCACGCGCAAGCTCAGCCTCACGGAGGCCGGCAGCGCCTACTTCCAGCGCGCGGCGCAGGGGCTGGACGGCATCCTGCAGGCCGAGGCCGAGGTGGCGGCCGCGCAGCAGGAGCCGCAAGGCCTGCTGCGCGTCACGGCGCCGGCCGACATGGGCGACTTCTGCCTGGTCGAACTGCTCTCGGCGCTGCAGCGGCAGCACCCGCGGCTGGGGGTCGAGATGGTGTTCACCGACCGCTACGTGGACCTCGTGGCCGAGGGTGTGGACGTGGCCATCCGCGCCGGCCGGCTGCGCGATTCGAGCCTGGTGGCGCGCCAGGTCGGCCAGGCCTGCTGGGTACCGTTCGCCAGCCCCGCCTACCTCAAGACAGCCGGCGCCCTCGCCCACCCCAAGGACCTGCGCCGCCACACCTGCCTGCAGTTCACGCCGCTGGGCCGCAGCAGCTGGGAGCTCGGCAGCGAGCGCAGCAGCGTGACCGTGCCCATGGACGCGCGGTGCCTCGCCAACGACATGAACCTGATCAAGGCACTGGCTCTCTCGGGCCACGGCGTCGCGCTGCTGCCCACCTATGCCTGCCACGCCGAGGTGCAAAGCGGCAAGCTGGTGCGCGTGTTGCCCCGGTGGCGCGCCAAGGCCGACCCGGTGCACCTGGTCTACCCGGGCCAGCGCTTCGTGCCGCCGAAGCTGCGCGTGTTCATCGGCGCGGCGGTGGAGGTGTTCGGGCGGCTGCTGGCCGAGCAGCACGAAGCCATATGAGGGAACGCCTGCAGGCTCGCAGGCTCTCTGTCACACGCTGCTTGAAGAACCGATGGAGCACCGCAGCGTCCAAAGCGCGCCATCGCGCGAGGCCCGAAGGTCGATGCTTCGCTCCACCGCCCAAGCGGGAATTTCCGGCTTCAGCCGCAACTGCCGGCCATCAGACTCGGCCTGGCCCGTCACCAGGCCCTGGGCCGGGCCGATGCCCAGCGCAAAGCGACCCGGCATGGGGAAACTCAACTGCAAGGCTTCCTCTTCTGGCGCGGGCGCGCATTCGACACCGCGCAAGAACAATGCACCGGCGTCGCCCAGTTGGACCGAGAAGCGTTCGACGCGCCGGGTGGCGCCCAGCATCACGTCCAGTTGCTCGCCTTGGCGCCGCTCGATGCGGTACACCCAGTCCGGCTCCGCTGCACCTTCAAGGCGATAGCGCCAGCATTCGCCCGGTGCCAACACCTTCGGCTGTTCCAGCAGCGTCAACGTCCGGGTTCCTGCGCGCAGCAGGCCCAACTGATGCCGCTCGGTGTAGAAGCCGTGCAACCAGGTCTGATGAGATGGCGCGCCATACCGCCAGGGAGACACGGGGTAGGCCACGCCACCGATGGTCACCGCGGTTCCCGGCCCGGCGATGCTGCTGCGACCGCGCAGCATGAGCGGCAGGCTGGAATCCGCCGCATGCCGCCCTGGATCGCTCACGCCGCCCCGTTGTGCATTGGGAGCGAAGGCGGCCTGCACCGTCAGCACGACCCGTTCGCCTCGGTGCGAGATGAAGGCCACGCTGAGGCGCGGCAGTCCCTCAACGAAGGACGATTCGATCTCCATCTCGGAATGGCAGACCTCGCGCTCCAACGGCGCCGCGCCGCGGGCCACTACCGCCTCTGGGTCGTTCACGTGGTCGATTTGCGTCTGGTCGTGCCGCGTGAGGATGGCGCGTACGGACCAGCCACCTTGCTGCTCCGTGCGGCTGACCATGGCCTCGACGGCCTCGTAGTCAGGATGGCCGGCAAAGAAGACCATGACATGGAGATCGTCGTTCAGTATCCGCAGATCGAAGGGCTGCACGATGCCTGGCGGCAACCGCAGTCCGGCAGCCGCCGGCTGCGGCCTGGTCGAAGCGGATCGGCTGGACAGAAAAGTCGCCATGGCGAGAAAACTCCTGCGTGAAGGGATCAACATGAAGAAAGCCTGTTGGCATGAACAAAAGAATGGAGACAGGCCTATTGTTCGGAGCCCGCATGGTTAAATCAAATGAATTGATCTGATTGAATTAATTCATGAAATGAACAAACCAGACCTGAACCTGCTCTACGTGCTCCAGGCCCTGCTCGAGACGGGCAGCGTCAAGGAGGCAGCACAGCGGCTTTTCCTGAGCGCGCCCGCCGTGAGCCATGCACTCAACCGCCTGCGCGAGACGACTGGCGATGCGCTCCTGGTCCGCGCGGGGCAGCGTCTGGTGCCGACGGCCCGCGCGCTGGCGATGGTCGAGCCCCTGCGCCAGCTCACCGGCCAGGCCCTGGATCTGCTTGCACCCGGCGCGCAAGGCGCTCAGCCTTGGGAGCGCGCCAGTCGCCAATTCACCGTCGTCATGCCGGAAGGGCTGGCTGTGGTCCACGGCGCGCGCCTGCTGGCTGGACTGCGCGCGCGCATGCCGTTGGCAAGCCTCGCCTTGCAGACCGACGCCCAGGCGGACATCGACGCGCTGCGCCTGGGGCGGGTCGATCTGGAAATCCGCCAGACTCCGGCCTGGGCCCCGGAAGCACGGGTGGAGGTACTGGCCAACGAACCCTGGGCCGGTGCCGTGCGCCGCGGCCACTCTTTGGCGGGCCGCAAGGTCACGGCGGCCCGCTACCGGGCTGCCGAACATGTAGCCCTGGACGCATCGAACCCCGACGACGTTCGGCTGGACATTCAATTGCGCGGCAACAGCCTGTCGCGGCAGGTCGTGCTGCGAACGCCGGCGCCCTACGCGGCGCTGGTCGCCGCGGCCAGCTCGGACCTGGTGGCCACCGTGGCGCGCAGCCTGGCGGAGGCCGTGGCATCGACGCTCGGCTTGCATTGCTTCGAGCTGCCCAGCCCCCTGCCGCGCGTCGAACTGATGCAGGCCTGGCATCCCCGGTCGGAGGGCGACCTCGCGCACGCCCATCTTCGAGCCTGCGTACGCGCCCTGCTGGGCCGCCTGGCTACAGCAGCGGCAACAGGTCCCGCGCCGCGTCCAGCATCAGTGGCAACAGGTCGCGCTGCAGGGTCGCAGGGTCGAGGCGCGCGGGCGACGCCACCACGTTGAGGGCGGCCACGGTGCGGCCCTGCATGTTGCGCAGCGGGATGGCCAGGGCGTGCACGCCGAGTTCGTGCTCCTCGCTCGCGGCGCACCAGTCCTGCGCACGCACCTGCTCGATCAAGGCGCGGAACGCCTTGGCGTCGGTCACGGTGTGCTGCGTGAGGCGCACCAGCTCGCGGCCCTTCATCCACTGCGCGAATTCCTTCTTCGTCTTGGCCGCCAGCAGCACGCGGCCGGTGGAAGTGGCATGTGCGGGCAGCCGCGCGCCCAGGTGCAGGCCGTAGGCCAGCATGCGCGTGGCGCCGCTGCGCGCCACGATCACGCCCTGGTCGCCGTCGAGCACCACCACCGAGAACGGTTCCTGGGTGTGGGCGGCCAGCCGGTTCAGCGTGGGCTGCACCACGCGCGGCAGCCGCGCCGAAGCCAGGTAGCTGCCCGAGAAGCGCAGCACCTTGGGTGCCAGCCAGAAGTAGCTGCCGTCGGTTTCCAGGTAGCCCAGGTGCGCCAGCGTCAGCAGGTGGCGCCGCGCCGCCGCGCGCGTGAGGCCGGCGCGCTGCGCGGCCAGCGTGGCATTCAGGCGCTGGCGCTCGGTGTCGAAGCTCTCGAGCACGGCCAGGCCCTTGGCCATGCCTTCGATGAAATCTGCCTTGGCGATGTCCATGGCGGTATCTGTCTCCACTAGCTGCGCGATCATCGCGCAGCACGCACGATGATCGCACATTCGGTGCCCCCTGGGCTGGAAAGCGGGCCTGGCCCCTCCTAAGCTTGAAGGCTGTATCAGGAGACTTTCATGCGTACCCAGGTTGCCATCATCGGCGCCGGCCCGTCGGGCCTGTTGCTCGGCCAGCTGCTGCACAAGGCCGGCATCGACAACATCATTCTCGAACGCCAGACCCCCGACTACGTGCTCGGCCGCATCCGCGCCGGCATCCTGGAACAGGGCACCGTCGATCTGCTGCACGAGGCCGGCGTGGGCCACCGCGTGGCGGCCGAGGGCATCGTGCACCACAGCATCGAGCTGGTGTTCGCCGGCGAACGCCATCCGATCGACGTGCACGGCCTGACCGGCGGCAAGGTCGTCACCGCCTACGGCCAGACCGAGATGACGCGCGACCTG
Organism: Variovorax terrae; assembly: GCF_022809125.1. Taxonomy (NCBI): domain Bacteria; kingdom Pseudomonadati; phylum Pseudomonadota; class Betaproteobacteria; order Burkholderiales; family Comamonadaceae; genus Variovorax; species Variovorax terrae. The sequence goes on from NZ_JALGBI010000001.1 coordinate 2,024,441, forward strand.
ATGGAAGCGCGCACAGCCGAAGGCCTGCCCACCGTCTACCAGGCCGCCAACGTGAGCCTGCACGACTTCGATGGCCAGCGCCCGCTCGTGCGCTACGAGAAGGACGGCCAGACGCATGAGATCGAATGCGACTTCATCGCCGGCTGCGACGGCTTCCACGGCGTCAGCCGCGCCAGCGTCAAGGGTGCGATCACCGAGTACGAGAAGGTCTATCCGTTCGGCTGGCTCGGCATCCTGTCGGACGTGCCGCCCGTGTCACCGCATGCCATCGTCTACGCCAACAGCGAGCGCGGCTTCGCGCTGTGCTCGATGCGCAGCATGACGCGCAGCCGCTACTACGTGCAGGTGCCGCTGGACGACCAGGTGGAAGACTGGAGCGACGAGCGCTTCTGGGACGAACTCAAGCGCCGCCTCGACCCCGACCTGGCCTCCCGCATCATCACCGGCCCCAGCATCGAGAAGAGCATCGCGCCGCTGCGCAGCTTCGTCGGCGAGCCGATGCGCTTCGGGCGGCTGTTCCTGGCCGGCGATGCGGCCCACATCGTGCCGCCCACCGGCGCCAAGGGCCTGAACCTGGCGGCCAGCGACGTGAAGTACCTGTCCACGGCCTTGGTCGAGCACTATGGCGAGAAGAGCGACGCCGGCATCGACACCTACTCGCAGCGCGCGCTGCGCCGCATCTGGAAGGCCGAGCGTTTCTCGTGGTGGATGACGTCGCTGATGCACCGCTTCCCCGACAGCGCGGGCTTCGGCCAGCGCGTGCAGGAGGCCGAGCTCGACTACCTCGCGCACTCCAGGGCGCTGTCCACCTCGCTGGCCGAGAACTACGTGGGCCTGCCGTTCGAGCTGCACTGACACCGGAAAACGGTGCCTTTGCGCCGTTTTTGAGATAAATTCGGCCTGATGTCCGCGTCGGGTGGACATTTTCAGCTATCAAATCCATAGCAAATGACCACCATCTCCGCTGCCGCCTCGCTGCGCCCGCTCAAGGGCGTGCGCCTTCTCAGCCTCGCCCTCAACCTGCCCGGCCCGGCCGCGCTGATGCGCTGCCGCCAGATGGGCGCCACCTGCACCAAGCTGGAGCCGCCCGCGCCCAAAGGGGCGCCGGCCGGCAGTTCAGGCGACCCCATGGGCCAGTACAACCCGCCGGCCTACGCCCAGTTGCACGAAGGCGTGAAGATCGTCTCGGCAGACCTCAAGACCGAGGCCGGGCAGAAGAAGCTGCACCAGTTGCTGGCGCGCACCGACGTGCTGCTGACCTCGTTCCGCCCCTCGGCGCTCGCCAAGCTGGGCCTGGGCTGGAAGGCGCTGCACCGGCTCCATCCCGCGCTGTCGCAGGTGGCCATCGTCGGCGCGCCCGGCGCGCGCGCCGAGGAGCCGGGCCACGACCTCACCTATCTCGCCGACAACGGCCTCGTGACCGGGCTGGACCTGCCGGCCACGCTGTACGCCGACATGGCCGGCTCGCTGATGGCCAGCGAGGCCGTGCTGCAGGCCATGCTGGCGCAGCGGGCCAGGGACAAGGGCGTGTTCATCGAAGTGGCGCTGTCGAGCGCGGCGGGCTACCTCGCCCTGCCCCGCGCCTGGGGCCTGACCCAGCCCAGCGGCTCGGTCGGCGGCGCCCACGCGGGCTACCGCGTCTACCCCTGCAAGGACGGCCGCGTGGCCGTGGCGGCGCTGGAGCCGCACTTCGCGGCGGCGCTGTGCGCGGCGGCGGGCGTAACGGCGCCCGACGTGCGCGCCCTGTTCGCGCCGGCCACGCACCAAGCCATTGCGGCCTTCCTGCTCACGCAGACGCGGCGGGCGCTGGACCGGCTCGCCGCGGACAAGGACATCCCGCTGCACACGCTGGCCGCTTGATCCCGGCGGCAAACGCCAGCGGGCCGGCCGGCCCCGTTCAGTCCACCTTGGCGCCCGAGTCGCGCACGATCTTGCCCCACTTGGCGGTCTCGGTGCGCATGAAGCCCGCGAACTGGTCCGGGCTGCTGCCCACGATCTGGATGCCCAGCCCCTGCAGCCGCTCGCGCACATCGGGCATCTGCAGGATCTTCACGATCTCGCCGTTCAGGCGCGCCACGATCTCCTTGGGCGTGCCGGCCGGCGCCAGGATGCCGAACCATTGCAGGGCCTCGAAGCCCGGCAGGCCCGAGGCAGCCACGGTCGGCAGCCTGGGCGCCACCGGCGACGGCTTGGCGTCGGTGACGGCCAGCGCATTGAGCTTGCCATCCTGCACATAGGGCAGGAACGCCACGGCGGTGCCGAAGGCCAGCGCGATGCGGCCGCTGACCAGGTCCATCGTCATCGGCGAATCGCCCTTGTACGGCACATGCTGGATGTCGATGCCGGCCAGGCTCCTGAAGTGCTCGGCCGTGAGGTGCGACACGCTGCCGTTGCCGGTGGAGCCGAACATCAGCTGCCCGGGCCGGGCCTTGGCCAGGGCGATGAGTTCGCCCACCGACTTCGCCGGCACCGAAGGATGCGTCACCAGCAGGATGGTGGCCGTGCCCAGCAGGGCCACGGGCGAAAAGTCCTTGATCGAGTCATACGGCAGCTTGCTGTACAGGCTGGACGCAATGGCGTGCGTGCTGCTGGTGCCCATGAGGAGGGTGTAGCCGTCCGGCGCGGCCTTGGCCACGAGGTCGGAGCCGGTGGTGCCACCGGCTCCGGCGCGGTTGTCGATCACGAAGGCCTGGCCCAGGCTCTGCGACAGCTTGTCGCCCAGCAGCCGCCCGACGATGTCGGTCGAGCCGCCTGCCGGGAACGGAATCACCAGCCGCACCGGCTTGGTGGGCCAGCCCTGCGCCAGCGAACTGGTCGCGGCAAGGGCGACGCCGAGGGCCGTGAGGACGGCGCGGGTGGACGACATGAAGCGCATGGCAGACTCCTGGCAGCGAGTGGATGAAGAGGTTCAGGCCGTGGCCGGCGAAGAGGTTTTTCCAAGCAGGCCGTCGGCGATCCGCTGCGCCGTCGTCAGCGAATCGGTCAGCCCCAGATGGCCGTGGCCCACGGCCAGCCACAGGCCGGGCCGGCCGGGCGCGGGGCCGACCACCGGCACCGAATCAGGCATGCAGGGCCGGTGCCCCATCCATGAACGGGTGGGCACGCCGTCCAGGCCGGCAAAGGTCTGGCGCGCGATCTGTCCAAGCAGGGCCGCGCGGCGCGGATCGGGCGGCTGCGCCAGGCCGCCGATCTCCACCGTGCCGCCGACGCGCAGGCCCGCTTCCATCGGCGTGATGAAGACCTTGCGGTCGGCCAGCACCACGGTGCGCGACACGGTATCGCGCGCGCCCTCGAACTGCAGGTGGTAGCCGCGCTGGCTTTCCAGCGCCAGCCGCACGCCCAGCGGGTCCAGCAGGCTGCGCGACCAGGCTCCGGCCGCGACCACCACCTGGTCGAAGCTCCCACCCGCCGCGTCGCCGTCAAGCCGCCACGCGCCGTCCTCGGGCACCAGGGCCTGCACGCCGGTGCGCAGCAGGCGGCCGCCGGCGTCCACATAGGCCTGCGCCATGGCCTGCACGTAGCGAAAGGGATTGAGGATGGTGGCATGGTCGGCCAGGTACACGCCAACCCGGTAGCGCTCGCAGACGCCGGGCTCCAGGGCCAGGATGCCGGCGCGGTCCAGCCGCTCGAAGCGGTAGCCATAGGCTTCGCGCAGGCGCCAGCCGGTGGCGTCCTTGGCCAGCGCGGCGGCGTCGGGGTACAGGTGCAGGTGGCCGCGGCGCAGGAACAGCTCGGGCACGCCCAGTTCGCGCGCCATCGCCTCGTGGGCCTCGAGCGCGCCGGTGTGCAGCGACGCCAGCCGGGCGGCGGCATCGGCCACGGCGGAAGGCCGGGCCGAGGCCACAAAACGCATCAGCCAGGGCAGCGCCCGCGGCAGGTAGCGCCAGGGCAGGTACAGCGGGCTTTCGCCGTCCAGCAGCATGCTGGGCACCGAGGCCAGCACGCCGGGCAAGGCCATCGGCGCCACCGAGCCGGGGCTGATGGCGCCGGAGTTGCCGAAGCTGCAGCCGCGGCCGGGCTCATCGCGGTCGATCAGGGTGACGTCGGCGCCACGCCGGCGCAGGGCCAGGGCGATGCTGGTGCCGACCACGCCGGCGCCCACCACGGCGAGCCGCCGCGCGGCCATTGAAGAGGCTTGCATGGAGGTTGCCGCCGCGTTCAACGGCGCTTGTCCGACACGATGCGCCCGTCCTTGAGCACGAGCTGCAGGCGGCGCACGTTGTTGATGTCCTCCAGCGGGTTGCCGCCGACCACGATCAGGTCGGCGATCTTGCCCTTCTCCACCGTGCCCAGCTCGTCGCCCACACCGCAGATAGCGGCGCCGTGGCGGGTGGCCGCCTGCAGCGCCTGCCAGGGCGTGGCGCCGTCGCGCACCCACAGGCCCAACTCCAGCAGCGCGGCGTCCTTGAGTGGCCGGATGTCGGAGCCCAACGCCATCTTCACGCCCGCCTTCAGGGCCTTGAGGAAGCCGGCCTGATGCACGTCGGCGGCTGCGTCGGCGCGGCAGCACAGCGAATGGGCCAGGTTGCGGTTTTTCACCCAGCGCTGCTCCCAGTCGTTGGTCGCCTGGCCCGGCGTGAGGTGGCTGATCGACAGCGTCGGCACGTACCAGACGTCGTGCTCGAGGAACAGCTCGATGCACTCGTCGTCGAGGATGTAGCCATGCTCAATGCTGTGCGCGCCGAGCCGGATCGCGGCCTTCACGGCCTCGGGGTTGGTGGCGTGCGCCATCACCTTGAATTCGCGCAGGCGGCAGATGTCGAACGCGGCCTTGATCTCGTCGGGCAGCAGGAACGAGTGGCGGTGCAGGTCCCAGGCCGGGCCCATGATGCCGCCCGACAGGTTGAGCTTGATGTGATCCACCCCGTTCTTGATCTGCTCGCGGATGGCCTGCACGAAGCCATAGGGACCGTCACACTCCAGCGCGTGGCCCGAGGTCAGGAAATGGCCGCCCGTGGTGGTGAGGAAATGGCCGGCCGCGAACAGGCGCGGCCCCAGGTGCTGGCCCGAGTCGAAGGCCCGCTTCCAGGCCACGTCCATGTAATGGTGCGCACCGGCGCAGCGCAGGCCCATGATGCCGGACTCCAGCATCGCCGCCTGCAGCTTGTGGCCGAACAGCGTGACCTGCTCGGGCAGCGGCATGTCGGCCAGCGAGGCGAAGTAGTCGGGGTGGATGTGCACGTCCCACAGGCCGGGCATCAGGTAGGCGCCCTTCAGGTCGATGACCTCGGCATCGCCGACGGCGGGGGCCTGGCCGGCCGCGAAGATGTCCTTGATCCGCCCGTCCTCGATCAGGACGGCCGTGTCGGCTTGGGGTTGGGGCTGGACGCAGTCGACCAGCGTGGCATGGGTGAGCAGGGTTCGCATGGGATTCAAGAAAAGAGGCCGGCTTTACTCGGCGACGATGCCGACCTTGGCAGCCAGGTCTTTCCATTTGGCCACTTCGGACTGGATGAAGCGCCCGAACTCCTCGGGGCTCTGGCCTGCGGGCACGATGTCGCGCTCGGCGAAGGCCCTGGACAGCTCGGGCGCGGCCAACAGGGCCACCGCCTCGGTGTTGACGCGCTCGATCACCGCGCGCGGCGTCTTCGCCGGCGCCAGCAGGCCGAACCAGGTGCCGCCGGTGAAGCCGGGCAGGCCCGCCTCGGCGAAGGTCGGCACATCGGGCGCATTGGCCAGGCGCTGCCGGCCGGCCACGGCCAGTGCGCGCAGCTTGCCGGCCTTGACCTGCTCAAGCACCGCCGTCGGCGTGTCGAAGCTGTACTGGATCTGGCCGCCGATCAGGTCGGTGATGGACGGGCCGCTGCCCTTATAGGGCACGTGCACGCTGTTGATGCGCGCCATCGACTTGAACAGCTCGCCCGCCAGGTGGTTGGAGGTGTTGTTGCCAAAGGAGGAATAGTTGAGCTTGCCGGGGTTGGCGCGCGCGTAGGCGATGAACTCCTCCAGCGTGCGGGCCGGCAACTGGGGGTTGACCACCAGGAAGAACGGCACCTGGCCCACCAGGGTGATGGGCTGCAGGTCCCGGACCGGGTCATAGGCCAGCGCCTTCATGGTGATCGGCGCGATCGACACCTCGGGCGAAGCGGCCAGCAGCAATGTGTAGCCGTCCGGCTCGGCCCGCACCACCGACATGGCTCCCACCGTGCCGCCGGCACCGGCGCGGTTGTCCACGATCACCTGCTGGCCCAGGCTGCGCCCCAGCCGCTCGGCCAGCAGCCGGCCGGCGATGTCGGTGCTGCCCCCGGGCGGGTAGCCGATCACCAGGCGCAGCGGACGCGCCGGCCAGCCGGGGGCCTGGGCCAGCGCCACACCGGGCAAGGCGGCGGCTGCGGAGCACGAAAGCAGGAAGCGGCGACGCTGCATCAGGACTCTCCAAAAGCGGGGGAACAAACGGCCGCACGACCGGCGGCACTGGCAAAGCACTTTAGCGCCTAGAATATTGTTTAGCAATATTCAGTTATTGGAATGCAATAATATAGGAGACCCCATGGCCCGCCTTCTCACCGTTGCAGCCGCCCAGACCGGCAGCGTGGCCGATAACGGCCTGCCCGCCATCACCGAGAGCGCACATGCCCTGCTGGACGAGGCGGCGCGCCAGGGCGTGCGGCTGCTGAGCTTCTGCGAATTGTTCCTCACGCCCTTCTTCGCCAACCGGCTGGAAGAAGCGTTCGACCCCTATTTCATGGCGCCCGACCATCCCGCGCTGAAAGGCCTGCGCGACAAGGCCCGCCAGCACGGCATCGCCCTGGTGCTGCCGTTCGCCGAGCGGGCCGAGGACGGCTACTTCAACAGCGCCTTCATCTACGACGAACGGGGGCAGCAGGTTGGGCGCTACCGCAAGACCCACATCCCCGCCTACTTTCCCACCTCGGGCCCGGGCGGCACCGGCAGCTACGAGAAGTTCTACTTCGCCCCGGGCGGCGGCCTGGAGGTGTATGCGGTGGCCGGCACGCGCATCGGCGTGCAGATCTGCAACGACCGGCTCTACCCCGAGGCCTCGCGCGTCCTGGCGCTCAAGGGCGCCGAGCTGATCGCCATGCCGATCAGCTTCTCCACCTACGCCGACCCGGCGCAACGCACCTCGATCTGGGAGATTCCCTTGCGCGCCCGCGCCTACGAGAACGGCGTGTTCGTGCTGGCCTGCAACCGGGTCGGCACCGAAGGCTCGCGCCACCACCTGGGCCGCAGCATGGTGGTGGACCCGCGCGGCATGATCGCCGCCGAGGCCGGCACCCAGGCCGCGCAGCTGCTGACGGCGCAGATCGACCTCGACGCGGTGAGCGCCGCGCGCAAGAAATTTCCCTGGTGGCGCGACCGCCGCCCCGACCTCTACCCATCCCTGGCCGAAGGCCGCTAGGCCGCCCTGCCATGCTGACCCGTGCCACCCCCTCGCGCGCCAAGGCCGCGGCCCATCCCGCCGCCGACGAAGAAAGCCCGCTCTTTCTCGGCTCCGTGGCCAAATGCTTCCAGGTGCTCGAAGCCCTCAACACCGCCGGCCGGGCCGTGGGCCTGACCGAGCTGGCCGCCCTGGCACAGCTCGACCGCAGCGCAGTGCAGCGCATCACGCACACGCTGCGCGTGCTCGGCTATTTGCGCCAGGACCCGGCCACGCGCTCCTTCACGCTGTCGGGCCGGATGCTGGAGTTCGGCCACACCGTGCTGGCCACCGACCAGCTGCGCGAACGGGCCCAGCCGCACCTCGAGGCACTGAACCGCCGCACGGCGGAAACCGTCAACCTCATGGAGCTCGAAGGGCACGACATCGTCTATGTGGCGCGCTACCCGAGCCTGCACGCGGTCAGCGTGGACCTGCACGTGGGCTCGCGGCTGCCGGCCTTCTGCACCGCGGCCGGCCGCGCCATCCTTTCGCAAATGAGCGACGCGGAGGCGGTGGCCCGGCTGAAGGCCGCGCGGCGCACGGCGATGACGCGCCACACCGTCACCGACCTGGCCGGCCTGCAGCAGGCGCTGGCGCTGGCCCGCGCCGAGGGCTATGCGCTGAACGACCAGGAAGCCTTCATCGGCGACCTCTCGGTGGCCGCGCCGCTGCTGGACCCGGCCGGCCAGCCGCTGGGCGCCATCAACATCGCCGTGCCCACGCCGCGCTGGCAGCTCGATGCGGTGCTGGCGCGGCTGGTGCCGCCGCTGCTGAAGACTGCGGCCGCCATCAACAAGGAGCTGCGCTATCTGTAGAAGGCGGTCGGGTGTGGAGCGCTCTGGTGCACACGCAACTTCAAAGACTTTGACAGGTTCTCAGACGACCAGCTCAATGAGTCGAGGCCCGTGCGCTTCGATGGCCCGTTGGAAAGCGGCGTTGAAGGCTTCCATCGAAGTCGCCCGCTCCGCCTCCACACCGAACCCCGAGGCGAGCTTGACCCAATCGATGTCCGGTCTGTCCAGCGTCAGCAGGTCCTCGGATACGGTCGACGTTTTTGCGCCGACGCGCTTCATTTCGTCGAACAGGATTGCATAGCGACGGTTGGAGATGATGATGGTCGTCACGCTCAACTGCTCGCGTGCCTGGGTCCAAAGCGCCTGCAAGGTGTACAGCGCCGAGCCGTCGGCTTCGAGATTGACCACGCGTCGTCCGGGGCAAGCCACCGCAGCCCCTGTGGCAAGAGGCATGCCCATGCCGATGGCACCCCCTGTAAGTTGAAGCCAGTCGTGTGCGGCCGCGCGCTGGGTCATAAGGAACATGTTTCTTCCGAAACTGACGCTCTCATCGACGACGATGCATTCCCTCGGCATCAACACAGCCAACGACTGTGCGAGCGCATCTGGATTGATCGGGCCACATGCTGGCTGTGCCGCGTCGGTGCCCTCCTCTTCGGCCGTCCAGGGGGCGCAATCGAGCGCGCGCGCAAGCCGTTCGAGCGCATCGGCTACATCCTCCTCGGCGTGCACCAGCGTTGACACGTCGATGCCCTCGGCTTCGGGATGCGACCGCCCGTCGGGCCCAGAGAACGAGAACACCGGACGCTTCGCGCCCGCGAGCACCAGCCTCCGAATGCCCGCCATGAAGGACACGGCCGCCGATGGGGCATAGGGAATCCGCTGGACAACCGGCCTCCCTTGCCCGCGTTCGATTCGGGCGATCGAGCTTTCCGTCAACAGCAGTGCGCCCGTGCGCCGGGCAATGGCGCCGGCCAGAAGCAGTGCATCGCCAGTCAAGGCATCGCCACCCAGAAGCAACGCGGAGGCAGGACCGCTCAACGCGCTCCGCGCCTTTTCGACGGTGGCCGCATCGACCAAGGTTGTGGCCGCCGCTTTTCCAGGCATGGCGAACTGCACGCCGTCGGACCAGCACACATCGGAAGGAAGCACAAGGCTCGCAATCCCCCTGCCAGCCGTCAGCGATGCGGCCACGGCGGCAACCCCGTCCCGGGCGACAGCATGCACATCGAGTACGGTTCTCGTCCAGCTGGACACGGTGCGCGCCAGCGCCTCAATGTCCATGGCGAGAGGTGGATCCGCAGGCCGATGGCCATGGGAGAGATCGCCAATGAGATTGACGATCGGCGAGCGGGCCCTGCGAGCGTTGTGCAAGTTGGCAAGACCATTGGCCAGACCCGGACCGCAATGCAGCAACGTTGCGGCCGGACGGCGGGTCATGCGGCCATAACCATCTGCGGCGCCGGTTGCGACACCCTCAGCCAGCGCCGGGACGGCCCTCATGCCGGCCACGCGATCCAGCGCCGATACAAAATGCATCTCGCTGGTTCCCGGATTGGAAAAGCAAGTGTCTATCCCTGCGCCAACAAGACTTCGCAGAAGCGCTTCGGCCCCGTTCATTTGAGAGTGACTTCCATGGTCTCGAGGGGAATCATTCGAGCTTCAGCCCCAGCTTGCGGACCAGTGTCTTGAGTTCAGCCGTCTCGTTGCGAAGAACGTTACCGAACTCCGCAGGTGTCGTACGCCAGGGCGGCGTGCCTCGTTCTTCGAGCTGCCGGGTGAACTCCGGGTTGGACAGTACGGCGGCAACCTCGTCGTGCAGTTTGCTCACGACGGATACCGGTACCCGAGCAGGCGCGAAGAGCCCCAGCCAAGGCTTGAAACCGATGTTGGGATAGCCGGACTCCGCCATCGTTGGCGTGCCCGGGGTCAGCGCGATGCGCTCGGTGCCCAGCACAGCCAACGCCTTGAGCTTGCCCGATCGCACGAGCGGCATGACCACTGCCGCGTTGTCGAACATGAACTGTACCTGCCCGGCCATCATGTCGTTCCAGGCGGGCGCGCCGCCCTTGTACGGCACATGCGTTGCCTCGATATTGGCGGCTGAGCAGAACTGCGCACCGTAGATGTGATTGGTCGTATTGTTGCCGTACGAGGCGTAGTTCAGCTTGTTCGGATTCGCCTTCGCGTAGCTCACCAGCTCGGGGACGTTGTTCGGCGCAAAGCGTGCATCGGCGACCATCATCATGGCGCCGGAAACCACCGTGGTGATGGGCTGCAAATCACGGGCGAAGTCGTAGGGCAGGACCTGGACGGTAGCCGCGGCGATCGTGATCTCGGAAGGCGCCCCGAACAGGATGGTGTAGCCATCGGGCTCCGAATTGATGACCAACTGAACGCCAAGTCGCCCGCTCGCGCCGGGTCGATTTTCGACGACGATCGGCTGCCCGATGCGGCGGGTGAGCCGTTCCGCGAGGAGCCGGGCGGTACTGTCAGCGCTTCCACCGGGAGGCCAGCCGACAATGAAGCGCACGGGCCGATCAGGCCAGCCGCTCTTCTGTTGCGCCCACCCTGTCAGGGGCGAAAGGGCGATGGCGGCAAGCAAATGCCTGCGGTGGGAGACGGCGATTTGTGATTTCATACTGCGCTCCATGCGATTGTGCTGAGGAAGGAATCTAGACTTCCCGCCGCACATCGACAATCATTGAATACATCCATTTGCGTGCTCGAATCGAGAACGCACGAAAAACACCAACGAAAGTCTCAGGCATGTCGCGCGATTCGTTTTTCCCTCTGAAGCACCCACTGTCGCTGAGGTATTTCTTCGAGGTGGCGAAGGCTGGCTCGTTCCGCAAGGCATCGGACCAGATCCACATTGCCGCCTCGGCCATCAATCGCCATGTCAAATACCTGGAAGACGAAATGGGGTCGCAGCTCTTCGAACGCGGGCGCGGGCGCGAGGGCCTGAAGCTGACGGCCGCCGGGGAAATCCTGCTCTACCGGCTCAAGCGAGCCATGTCAGAGTTGGGAGCTGCGGGCACGGAGATCGACTCGCTGCTGGGTCTGCATCGCGGCACAGTGAATTTTGGTGTCAATGAGGGGCTGTGGCGCGAGGTGCTCCCCGGCCTGCTGACGGACTTCCGCAGCAGCCATCCCCACATCCAGTACCACGTGGTCGCGGCGAACTCCCCCCGCCTTGTCGAGATGGTTCTTGCCGACGAGATCGACTTTGCCCTGGCCTTCAACCCCTCTCCCCACAATGGGGTGACGATCGCGGTAAAGCTAGCGATCGGCGCCTGCGTCATGATGCGCCGCACACACCCGCTTGCATCTCGCCGGACTCTGAAGCTGCGGGACTGCGCGCTTCACCAGCTCGTGATGCCCGACGAATCGCTTGCCCTGCGCGCGACGCTCGACCGCATGTTCCTGCAGGCAGGCGTGGCGCCGAAAATCGCGATGACAACCAACTCCTACGAAGTCATGCGCTCGGCGACCGAGGCGGGTATCGGCATCTCAATACTGACGCAGCAGGTCATCGCGCCAGTCTCGAAGTCTTCCCCCGTCGTCTATGTTCCCTTGCGTGACACCGACATTCCCGCGCAACAGCTGGCCTGTTGCATGCGCCGCGGGAGAGCGCTTTCCGTGGCAAGTACAGCGATGATCGGACGCATCGCCGAAGTCCTCGAGTCGCGCAGCACCGCGCGATAACTCACCTCACATGGCGCTTGCGTTCTCGCTATCAGAACGCATCGGCGACAAATCGATGCTTGTGGACACGATGGGCCGCACTTAGATTCCTTTCTGTCGCGGATGGTCCGCGCAGGAACGAGGAGATCTATCGTGGCCAAGGCCATTCTTCTGAGCAAGCATGACGGCGCGCCGCGCGCCGAGGTTCGCGAGTTGTCCGCGCAGGAGTTTCCCCCCGCTGAAGTCCGGTTGCGGGTTGAGTATTCATCACTGAACTACAAGGATGCGCTGGCGATCGTCAAGGGTGAGCCCATCGTCCGCCAGTGGCCGATGGTGCCAGGCATCGATGGCGTCGGCGTGGTCGAGGAAAGCAGCCATCCCGACCTGAAGGCAGGCCAGCGCGTCGTACTGAACGGTTGGGGGGTGGGCGAACGCCATTGGGGATGTCTTGCCCAGTACGCCGGCGCCAAGGCCGACTGGCTGGTCCCGCTGCCAGCAAGTCTCGATGCCCGTGATGCGATGGCGCTGGGCACTGCGGGCTATACGGCGATGCTGTGTGTTCTCAAGCTGGAGAAGCACGGGGTCAAGCCTTCGGACGGAGAAGTTCTCGTCACAGGTGCCGCCGGCGGCGTGGGGAGTATCGCGACCACCCTGCTGGCCCGGCGCGGCTTCAGCGTGGTGGCCAGCACGGGACGCACCGGAGAGGCGCCCTATCTCGAAAAGCTGGGTGCCTCCAGGGTGATCGACAGGAAGGAGCTGTCCGAGCGCGGCAAGCCGCTTGAGAAGGAGAAATGGGCCGCTGTCGTCGACTCCGTCGGCAGCAACACTCTGGCCAACGCCTGCGCTTCGACGCGCTATGGCGGAGTCGTGGCCGCATGCGGGCTGGCCCAGGGCATGGACCTGGCGATGACTGTGGCGCCGTTCATCCTGCGCAGCGTCACGCTGGCAGGCGTCGATTCCGTGATCGCTCCATTGGCCGTGCGCCGTACCGCATGGCAGTACCTGGCCGACGAGATCGATCGGGAGCTGCTGCGCGTGATCTCGCACGAGGTCGGGTTGCAGGAAGCGATTGCTGTTGCACCGAAGCTGCTGGCCGGCGAGGTGCGCGGCCGGACCGTCGTCGATGTCAACGCCTAGGGAGGTTGCGATGAGCCTGAATGCACTTCTCAATCCTTCGTCTGTTGCGGTCGTTGGTGCGTCGTCGCGCGCCGGCGCCCTGGGACAACGTGTACTGGATAACCTGCAGAAGTCCGGCTTCATGGGGGCGGTCTATCCGATCCACCCCAGCGAGACGCGCCTGGCGCACTGGGACTGCTTTCCCACGCTGGACGCGTTGCCTGAGGCGCCCGAATGCGTCGCGATCGGCCTTGCGGCCGAGCGCGTGCTCCCCATCCTGGAACAAGCCGCGAACCGCGGCGCCAAGGCGGCCGTCGTGTTCGCGAGCGGGTTCTCCGAAGTCGGCGAGCAGGGACAACGCATGCAGAAGTCACTGGCCGATTTCTGCCGCAGCAGCGGCATGAAGGTCTGCGGACCGAACGTGCTCGGCGTGCGCAACCTGCATCGGCAATTCGCGCTCTACAGCGCGCCGCTCGCCCACGACGCGCCGCGCGGCGGCGTGGCGATTGCGGCCCACTCGGGTTCGGCATGCGTCGCATTGAGCGGGACGGGCCGCTTCGGCCTGAGCCATGTGGTCTCCATGGGCAACAGCGCGGTGCTGGATGTCGAAGACTACCTCGAGCATTTCGCGGGAGACCCAAACACACGCGTGGCGTGCCTGTTCCTCGAAGCAGTGAGAAATCCCGGCCGGCTCGCGGCCTCCGCGATGCGCATGCGTGCCGCAGGCAAGCCGGTGCTGGCGCTCAAGGTCGGCCGCACCGCGAAGGGTGCGGCGGCGTCTGCGGCGCACACCGGCTCGCTCGCAGCCTCGCATGCTGCAGCGAGTGACTTTTTCCGGCAGGCGGGAATCGAGGTTTTTGACGACCTGGACGAGTTGATCGAGACCTGTGCGCTGTTCGATGCGGTGCGCAAGGCGCCATCGGGAAACGGTTTGGCCGTCATCAACATCAGTGGCGGTGAAGTCGCACTGACCTGCGACCTGGGCCATGAGCTGGGCCTCAGTCTGCCGTCACTGTCCGAAGAAACATCGAGTTCTCTCTCGAATATCCTGCCCAGTTTTGGCACGGTGGCCAATCCGCTCGATGCGACCAGCGCCGCCCTGTCTGACCCGTCGATGTATGCGAAGGCCATGACCGCCCTTCTCGACGATCCAGGCGTGGGCCTGCTCGCGGTCTCACAGGATTGCCCTGCAGGATTGAGCGACGCTGCGGCGCTCGGCTATGGGCGATTAGCGCAGACGGCGGTCGAGATCGAGAAGACGTCGCGCAAACCTGTCGTCTTCTACAGCAACGTCTCGGGTCCGCTGCATGCGGCCACCGTTGAACCCCTGCGCGGCTCACCGGTCCCTTGCTTGCAAGGGGCTCGCCCGGCCCTGGTGGCTGTTCGCGCGTTCCTGCGGTGGCACGGCTGGACGGCGACCTCCACATTGCCTCCAGTGAATGTGCAGCCTATCCCGGCCTGGCAAGTGCGCCTGGCCGCTGGGGACGCACTGTCTGAAGCCGAGGCCAAGCGCTTCCTGCACGACCACGGCGTTCGCATCGCTCGCGAGGCCACGGCTGGGTCGGTGCATGCGGCCGTTGGCGCCGCGGATGAGATCGGTTATCCCGTCGTGCTCAAGGTCGACTCTCCCGACATCCCGCACAAGAGCGATGCAGGCGGAGTCGCTCTATCCCTCCGGAATGCCCAAGAGGTGGCCACCGCGTTCGATCACATCAACGAGAGCGTACGGCGCCATCACCCCGGCGCGCGAATCCACGGCGTGGTAGTCCAGGAGATGGTCAGGGGCGGCGTCGAGATGATCATCGGGACGACTCAGCATCCGCCCTTCGGGAGAGGCGTCGTCGTCGGCGCCGGTGGTGTATTGGTGGAGCTGATGAACGATAGCGCCTTTGCGCTCACCCCCATTGACCATGCCCGGGCGTCCGATCTTGTCGGCCAGACCCGCGCAGCGCGGCTGCTCGCGGGCTACCGCGGAGAGCCCGAGGCGGACCGACCTGCATTCGAGGAACTGCTAGTGAAGATCTCTGCGATCGCCGAAGCCTATGCCGACAGCATCGAGACGATCGAGCTCAACCCCGTGGCGGTCCTTCCTGTAGGCCAGGGTGCCTGCCCACTGGACGCACTGATCATTCCGCGAAAAACCGACAACTGAACGAGGAACTACGACATGACTTTCAAAGACGAAACGAACTACCGCTGCATCCACCTTGAGATCGACCGCTGGGTAGCTACTCTCACGCTCGCGCTGCCGGAGAAGATGAACGCGCTCGGGGATGACATCCTTCTGGAGATGCAGCACGCGCTGGACGCGCTCGAGGCCGACCAGGAAATCCGCGCGCTGGTGATCGCGGGATCGGGGCGCGCCTTCAGCTCCGGCTTCGACCTGAGCCCTCGCGAGAAGCCCTTTACCACCGTCCAGGATTGGCGCGAGCATGCGCGCATGGGCAACGACACCTTCCTGAAGATATGGCGATCGCGGCTGCCGGTGATCGCGGCCGTCAATGGCTTCTGCCTGGGGGGTGGCTGCGAGTTGTCGATGGCGTGCGACTTCACGCTGGCGGCGGATGACGCGCAGTTCGGTGAACCTGAGATCCAGTTCCAGTCGGCACCACCGATGATGATCATGCCCTGGGTTCTCGGCATGAAGAAGACCAAGGCCATGATGCTGACCGGCGAGCGGATCGGCGCGCGCGAAGCCTGCGACGCGGGTTTGGTCACCAAGGTCGTGCCCGCCGCGGATCTGCTGAGTGAGGCGAAGGAGCTGGCATTGAAGCTCTCCATGATTGCCCCCGAAGCGATGCAGATGAACAAGCAGGCCCTGAATCGTGGTTACGACATGCGCGGCTTCCAGGCGACCATCGACTACGGCGCCGAAATGTTTGCACTCATTCATCTGCTGGACTCGCCGGAAAAGCGGGAATTTTTTGGCATCGCTCAGGAAAGCGGTCTCAAGGCAGCGTTCAAATGGCGGGATGAAAAGTTCTCGATACGCTAACTCGAATGTTTGTTGGCAAGACTGGTTTCACCTCAGATACAGTCTCACACTAGTTACCGTTTCGAGATTTGATTCAGATGACCTATCCCAACACCCAGCTCTTCATCGGCGGCGAGTGGCAGGACGCCGAAGGCGGCCGCTCGCTGGCCGTCTTCAACCCCGCTACCGGCGTGGAGATCGGCCGCGTCGCCCATGCCTCCACCCGTGACCTGGACCGTGCCCTTGTCGCGTCGCAAAAGGGCTTCGAGATCTGGCGCGACATGGTGCCGGCTGAGCGCAGCAAGATCATGCGCAAGGCCGCGGCCCTCATGCGCGAGCGCGCCGATGAGATCGGTCGCCTGATCACGCAGGAGCAGGGTAAGCCCATCGCCGAGGGCAAGGGCGAGGCGATGGCTGCGGCCGACATCATCGAGTGGTTCGCCGAGGAGGGCTTCCGCATTTATGGACGAATCGTGCCCTCTCGCCTCGGGGTCCACATTCGCCAGATGGTGCTCAGAGACCCGGTCGGCCCGGTGGCCGCTTTCACACCGTGGAATTTCCCGATCAACCAGGTGGTGCGCAAAGTGGCTGCGGCGCTCGCGGCTGGCTGCTCCATGCTAGTGAAGGCGCCCGAGGAAACCCCGGCCGCGCCCGCGGCGCTCATCAAGGCCTTTCAGGATGCGGGCCTGCCGAGCGGCGTGCTGGGTCTGGTTTACGGCAACCCAGCAGAGATCTCCAGCTACCTGATCCCGCACGCCATCATCCGCAAGATCACCTTCACCGGATCCACCCCCGTAGGCAAGCAGTTGGCGGCGCTGGCCGGCCAGCACATGAAGCGCGTGACCATGGAACTGGGCGGCCACGCCCCGGTGATCGTCTGCGAGGACGCGGACATCCAGCTGGCCGTCAAGGCCGCAGGCGCGGCCAAATTCCGCAATGCGGGCCAAGTCTGCATCTCTCCCACGCGCTTCCTGGTGCACGAGAGCGTGGCCAGGCAGTTCACGGCCGAGTTTGCCAAGCAGGCGCAGGCGCTCAAAGTAGGAGACGGCCTCGCCGACGGCACGCAGATGGGACCGCTGGCTAACCCGCGCCGCGTCTCGGCGATGGCCGAGTTCACCAAGGATGCGGTCGAACGTGGCGCCACGCTGATCGCGGGCGGCGGGCGCATCGGCGATGCCGGAAACTTCTGGCAGCCCACGATCCTGGCTGACGTGCCGCTGGAAGCGAGGGTCTTCAACGACGAGCCCTTCGGACCGATGGCAGCCATCCGCCCCTTCAACAGGCTCGAAGACGCGATCGCCGAAGCCAACCGGCTGCCGTACGGCCTGGCTGGCTATGCCTACACCCGCTCGCTCAAGAATGCCGACCTGCTCGCGCGCCGCGTCGAGGTAGGCATGCTGTGGGTAAACCAGCAGGCCACCCCTTCGGCCGAGCTGCCTTTTGGCGGCATCAAGGACTCGGGCTACGGATCCGAGGGCGGCTCCGAGGCGGTGGAGGCCTATCTCAACGTGCGTGCGGTATCAGTGACCAACTTGTGACGGACAAGCCTGTGAGCGATGCGCGCCAGGAAGATCGAATGCCAGCAAAAGTGGCAATGCAACCCAAAGCGCTGCGCCAAGGGCGCGTGAGAGCGGGTCACAACCGTCCTCAAGCCTAGACCCACAACCGGTACATCCAGAACGACTCGTCCTCCTCGAACCGCCGGGCGAATTCGGTCGGGGCAAAGCCCGTGATCTGGCGCACCGCCCGGCTCATGTGGGCCTGGTCCGAAAAGCCTTCGTCGAGGGCCAGCGCAGGCCAGTCGAGCGGCTGGCCCTGCGCGTGGCGCTGCCGCGCCGCGTGGAACAGGCCTTCCGTGCGGACCATGCCCTGCCACTCCCGGATCGAGCGGCCGCTGAAGGCCTTGACGCGCCGCTCCACCTGGCGCGTGCCCAGTGTGCGCTGCCACTCCCGGGCCTGCAGGCCCAGCCGCCCCACCCAGTGCCGCCCGAACTCGCTCAGGGACGGCAGCGAATCGCCGGCGCGGCCCAGGACCTCGCGCCAGCGCGGCGCCAGGTGCCGCTGCAGCGCGACCATGGTCTGCGCATCGTCGTTGGCGGCAAGCAGGGCATCGCACAGGGGCGACCAGGCGCGCCCGAGCACGTCGAGTGCCGGAACGAAACGATCCTGCGCCTCCACGAGGTCCACCCCGAACAGCTGCTGCGCCGCATCGAGCGTGAAGCACAGCATGCCGCCCCGCCCCGTCGTCGGGGCCCAGCTCGCCGTGGGCGCCGTCTGGCTGCCCGAGAGCATCACGGACGCGGCAAATGGCCGCCAGCGGCTTGCCCCCTCGGGCGTCTCGGTCACCAGCCCCGCGTCCAGGTCCTGGTACCAGGACAGGCAGACCAGCGGCGAGGCCGGGAAATGCGACAGGCGCTGCGCATCGTCCAGGGCCCGCCCGCGCGTGTCGCGGCACACCACGGCCACCAGCGCGCCCTGGAGCGCGGGCGGCGCGGTGTACAGGCGCGACTGCGGCGCCGGCCCGGAGCCGGCCCAGCGGGCTGCCCGGGCCCGGAAGGCCGGGCAGCGCAGCGACGGAGGCGGCGATGGCAGAGGCAGCACGGCGGCATTCATGGTGACGAAGTGTAGGGGGGCCGGGATGACGTTTTCATTCAAGACGCGCATCGCCGCATCGCGAATCATTGGCGCATGAACACCCTGCCCCACTCACCTGCTCCGCCCAGCTCGCCAGATGCCGCCACAGCCGCCGCGGGCTGCCCTTTCGCCGCCCATTCGCCTGCCTCGGCCCAGCCCGCGGCGCCGGCTTCCGGGCCCGCCTGGCCGCCAGGCCCTCCGTCGGGCCTCACGGGCTGGGGGCTGCTGCGGCGCATGTCGCGCGACCTCCTCGGCACCGTCGCCAACTGGCAGCGCCAGTACGGCGACGTGGTCCATGTGCGTACCTGGCCCGAACACCAGATCATCGTCACGGACCCCGCGCTGGTGAGGGAATTGCTGGTCACCCAGCACGAGGCCTTGACGCGCTGGGAACACGGCATCGCGGTGTTTGCACAACTGCATGGCCAGAGCGTTCTGGTGAGCGAGGGGCAGCCCTGGCGCAGCAAGCGCCAGGCCCTGTTGCCGGCCTTCTCCCCGAAGTCCGCGCAGGCCCAGGTTCCGATGCTCGTGGCCGCGACCCAGGCCGCCCTGTGGGACTGGCCCGGCCGGTCCGACGACTGGCCGATCGAGCAGGCGCTGACCTCGCTCACGATGGACGCGATCGCGCGCCTGGTGTTCTCCAGTCCGATCGGCGAGGACGCTGGCGCCGCCGAGCAAGCCGTCCGGGTGGCGAGCCGCGCGGCCGACCGGGAGTTCTACTGGCCGCTGCACTGGCCCGACTTCATGCCCTGGAAACGGCGCAAGCGCCGGGCGCTCGCCTGGCTGCGGCAGTTCATCGGCCGCCAGGTTGAACGCCGGCGGGCCCGCCCCGCCGCCGACTGGCCCGACGACCTGCTGAGCCGCCTGTTGCGGCTGCACCAGGCGGCGCCGCAGGACTGGCCCCTGCAGGCGGTGCGCGACGAATGCATGACGGCCTTCCTGGCCGGGCACGAAACCGTGGCCAGCACCCTGACCTGGTGGTCCTGGTGCATGGCGACCCATCCCGAGGAGCAGCGGCGGGCCGCCGACGAAGTGCGGGAACGGCTGCAGGGTCGCCCGCCCTCGGCTGGCGACCTGCCCCGGCTGCGCCGGCTGGGCTTCACGCTGCAGGAGACGATGCGCCTGTACCCCGCGGCCCCCGTGCTCATCAGCCGGCGCTGCACCCGGCCGGTGGCGCTGGGGCCCTGGCGCCTTCCCGCGCGCACCCTGTTCATGATTCCGCTGGGCCTGATGCAGCGCGATGCGCGCTGGTTCCCCGAGCCCGAGGCGTTCCGGCCCGGGCGTTTCGACGACGCGGGCGAGCCGCCGGCGCCCGCCGCCGACGCGCCGCGCGGCACCTGGATGCCGTTCGGCACCGGGCCGCGCGTCTGCCTGGGGCAGCACCTCGCAAGCGCCGAGATGGCCGTGATCGCCGCCATGCTGCTGCAGCGCTTCAGGTTCGAGGTTGCGGCGGGCGCTGGCGCTCCGCAGCCGCTCCTGCACGTCACGCTGCGGCCCGCCGCCCCCTTGCGCCTGAAGCTGGAGCGCCGGCCCGCGGACAGCGGCGCTTGCTGATCGGCGCCGCCATGCCGGCCCTGGCATGCTCTAATTCCGGGCTGGCTTCTCATCCACCTTTGCGTCTTCCGCTCCACCGAGTCCGTTTTCCGAAAGCAGCCGCATGGCCTCTCCCATCACCCTCAGCATCATCTCCTCGATGGCCACCCGCCAGGTGCTGGCCGAACTCATCGAACAATTCCACCAGACCTCGCCGATCCGCGTGCGGCTGGAGTCCGTCGGCGGCGTGGACGCTGCCAAGCGCGTACAGGCCGGCGAGGCCTTCGACATCGTCATCCTCGCGGCCAACGCCATCGACAAGCTGATTGCCGAGGGGCGCATCGCCGCCGGCAGTCGGCGCGACCTCGTGCACTCGGGCGTCTCGGTCGCGGTGCGCGCCGGCGCGCCGCGGCCGGACATCGACTCGGAAGAAGCCGTCAAGCAGGCCGTGCGCCAGGCGCGCTCCCTGAGCTACTCCACCGGCCCGAGCGGCGTGCACCTCGTGAAGCTGTTCGAGCAATGGGGCATTGCCGACGAGATCAAGGACCGCATCGTGCAGGCCCCGCCCGGCGTGCCCGTGGGCTCGCTGGTGGCCAAGGGCGAGGTGGAACTGGGCTTCCAGCAACTGAGCGAGCTGATCCTGCTGCAGGGCATCGACGTGCTGGGCCCGCTGCCGCCGGCGATCCAGATCGTCACCACCTTCTCGGCCGGCCTGTGCGCCACCTCCACGCAGGCCGATGCCGTGCGCGAGCTGCTGGACTTCATGGCCTCGCCGGCCGCCGCGCCGGCCAAGCAGCGCAACGGCCTCGAAGCGGCCTGAGCGCATCCGGCTGAAGGAGCGCGGCGGGCGCCGCTCAGGACGCGCCGGGCGCCGCTCAGGACGCGCCGTCCGCTGCTGCCAGGTGGCCCGGCGTGGTGGCGATGAAGACGGCGCGCGCCGCCGGCGCCGGTCCCGTGAGCGTGATGCGGGCCTGCCCCGGCCCCATCGACTGCAGCTCCACGCCCAGGCGGGCGCCCTCCTGGCCGAACGGCAGCCGCGGTTCCACGGCCGCCACCACCTCGGCGCCGCGGCCCGGCGGGTTCGCCTCGGCCAGCCATTCCACACGCACATGCGCTGCCGCAGGCGCGGCGCCGCCCTGCGCGACGACCACCCGGTAGCTGCCCGTGCGCCCTTCGGACGACCAGTGGCCGCCCGTCACGACGCTCGACGATGCGCCGCCCGAGGTGGAGACAGAGGAAGAGGACGAAGAGGAGGCCGACGACGAGGCGGCGGACGAGGAAGCCGCCTGCCCCGAGGCCACGGCCGGCAGCACCAGCACGGCGGCGAACAGGGTGGCGGCGGTGCGATCGATCATCATGGTGGCACCCCTTTGCACATGGCACACCAGCCTTGCAGAGAACACGCGGCGGCGCCATGAACCCGGCGGGAGAACCTGCCCCGCCCCGGCGGCCGCTGCCGTTGGCTGGACTCACGCGCCCATTGTGGCACTGCGGCGGCCCGGCCGCCAGTTGCTCCTGTTTTCATAGCAACCAATGACCACGCCACCTGGACATCAGCCACTTTTGGCTCTTAATTCCGGCAAAAAGGCTCCAACCCGGCTCGCTGGAGGAAAGACAGCACCGCCGCATTGAACGCGGCCGCCTGCTCGTAGTAGGGCGAGTGTCCCGCGCCCTCGATCACTGCCGTGGCGCTGCCTGGCACGCAGCGGGCCAGCGCCGCGGCCAGCGCGGGCGTCACGAGGCGGTCGTGCCGGCCCGTCACGAACAGCGTGGGGCAGTGCACCTGCGCCAGCGCGGCCAGCGGCAGCAGGTGCGGCGGCGCCAGCAGCGCGCGCAGCCGCGCCTGCCAGCCCGCCATGCCCGGCGCGGGCGCGAACACGGCCGGGTTGAAGCGATTGATCTGCGCATAGAGAAACGCCGCTTCGGGCTGCGCCGCCGCGTAGCCGGGGGCGAAGGCGCGCTCCTCCACCGGCGTGGTGTCGGCCTCGTCCATGAAGCGTTGCAGGCTCTCGAGCAGCGGCGCATGGGCCACCCCGAGCGGTGAATCGCAGGGCACGAAGGCCCAGACGCGGTCCGGGTGCCCGCAGGCCAGCCGCAGCCCCGTCACGCCGCCGAGCGACTGGCACACCAGCGCGGCCCGCGCGATGCCCTCGGCGTCGAGGATGGCCAGCGCGTCGTCCACGAAGCATTGCGGCACGAACGAGGCCGGCTCGGCCGCCGAGCGGCCCATGCCGCGGTGGTCGTACACCAGGCAGGTGAAGTGCTGCGCAAACCGCGGAATCTGCTGCCACCAGGTGGCGGCATTGGAGCCCGCGCCGTGGCAGAACAGCACAGCAGGCCCCTGGCCGTGGCGCTCGTAGTAGATGGCGGTGCCGTGCGAACGGACGAAGCTCACGCAGATCAATCTTCGAGCTTGAGCTGCGGCACGATCGCGCGGTACTTGCGCTCCTCCGCCTCGACGAAGCGCTGGGCGCTCCAGGGATCGAGCCCCGCCGACGGGATGCTGGCGCCGCTGGTGCGCACGAAGGCCTGCAGGGCCTCGGTCTGGTAGGCCTCGCGCAGGGCGCCGTTGAGCCTGTCGATGACCGGGGCGGGCGTGCCGGCCGGCGCAAAGATGCCGGCCCAGACCGTGTAGTCGAACCCCTGCAGCGCCGGCATGCTCTCGCTGAAGGTGGGCACCTGGGGCAAGGCCTCGGAGCGCGCCGCCGACGTGATGGCAATCGGACGCAGTTGCCCCGCGTTGATGATGGGCAGCGCGCTCACCACCGGCGAGACGATGAGGTCGATCTGCCCGCCGATGGCGTCCGTGACGAAGGGCGCCCCGCCCTTGTAGGGAATGTGCAGCATCTCGATGCCGTTGCGCTGCGCCAGCAGGTGCAGCACGACGTTGTGGAAGGTGCCGCGCCCCGGCGTGCCGTAGGAGATCTGCTGGCCCTTCCTGCCCGCGCCCACGATGTCGGCGATGGATTTGTAGGGCCGCTGGTTGTTCGACAGCAGCACCACCGGCGAGGCATAGGTGAGCATCACGGCCCGGAAATCGCTGCTCTTGTAGTTCGGAGTCTTGAGCGCCAGCGGGGTCAGCACCAGTTCGTTGACCGACCCCACCAGCAGGGTGTAGCCATCGGCCGGCGCCCGGGCCACACGCCGCGCGGCCAGGGCGCCGCCCGCGCCCGCCACGTTCTCCACCAGCACGGGCTGCCCCAGCTTCCTGGCGAGTTCCTCGCCCCAGCGGCGGGCCACGATGTCGGTGGTCCCGCCCGCGGGATAGCCCACGACCAGGGTCACGGGCTTGTTCGGGAACGGGGTGGAGGCCCCGGCCGCGGTCCAGGCCAGGGCATGGATCAGGACAGCGGCAAATGGCAGCAGGCGCATGGATGTCTCCTTGTCGGTTCTTCGGGTCATGCAGCCTGGAGCGGCGGCAATGGGCGAATTCTGTGATTGCGCCGCGGCCGGGTAAATCGAATAATCGGCAATCCTCCATTCCTTTCTGGAATACATGAGCCGCCTGCATCCTCCTGTTCACCTGCTCCGCGCCTTCGTGGCCACCGCGCGCCAGTCCACCATCTCGGGGGCGGCCCGGGAACTGCACCTGACGCAGGGCGCCGTCAGCAAGCAGGTGATCGAACTCGAAGCGATGCTGGGCCTGGATCTGTTCATGCGCGTTCGCGGCCGGCTCGTCCTCTCGCCTGCGGGCCAGCGCTACCTGCCGGCGGTCTCGCAGGCCCTGCAGCAACTGGAGACGGCCACGCTGGACGTGATGGCGCAGCAAGGCCGTGGCGGTGTTCTGAACCTCTCGACCACGCCGACGTTCGGGGCCAAGTGGCTGATTCCGCGGCTGCCCGCGTTCCAGTCGGCACATCCCGAGGTTTTCCTGAACTTCATACCCTTCTCGCAAGGCCGCGACTTTGCCCTGCCCCAGCTCGATTGCGCCTTCCGCTACGGCGAAGGCGTCTGGCCGGACACGACGGCCCGCTATATCGCCGGCAGGGAGTTCATCCTGATCGCGCCACCCGGGCTGCCCGCCGCGCAGAAGCTGCGCCAGCGCGGAGACATCCGCCAACATGCGCTGCTGCAGCACCCCAGCGAACCCACGGCCTGGCTGCGCTGGTGCGAAGCGTATGGCGTCGACCATCCCAACCCGGTTGGCGGGCCCCGGCTCGACCAGGTCACCTCCATCGTCCGGGCCGTCATGGCCGGCCTGGGCATCGGCCTGGTGCCCCTGTGCCTGGTGAAGGACGACATCGACAACGGATTGGTCGAGGCGCCCTTTGCATCAACGCTGACGATGCCCTCGGGCTACTACTTCTGCTACCCCGAAGCCAAGGCGGGGCTGCCGGCCTTGGCGGCGTTCGAGGACTGGGTTGCCACGCAGGCGGATGCGGCCTGACGCCGTGGCCACCTGCGTCAGGCCGCCCTCGGCATGGCCTTGCGCATCTTGAAGGCCAGCACCACCAGCAGCACACCGAACAGCACCGCGTAGGCCGCCAGCATCCACAGCAGGGCCAGGGCGCCCGCGCCGGGCTGGATCATCACGAGCACGCCGAAGACCACCGAGACCAGGCCACCCAGGGCCAGCAGCCATTCGCCTTCGATTTCCTTGCGCAGGCGAACCGCCGCCACGATCTGCAGCAGCCCCGTGGCCAGCGCCCAGGCGGCCACGTACAGCACCAGCACCAGCGCCGTGATGCCGGGCGCGAAGAAGGTGATCAGGCCGACGCCGATGCCCACCAGCCCCCAGAGCAGCAGCGCCCACCAGGCGTCGTTTTCCTTGCGGCCCTGGATGGCCGTGATCACGCCCAGAAGGCCATCGGCCATGACGAAGATGCCGAAGACCAGCACCAGCGCCGCGAGCGAGATGCCCGGCTGGAGCCACGTGAAGACGCCGAAGGCGATGGCAAACAGGCCACGGATGAGCAGCAGCCACCACGCGCGGGAGAGTTGCTCGGCCAGGGGGCGGGGAAACGTCGATGGAATCATGGAAGAGTCCTCCGGAGTGTCCGGCCATGTTAGCGGCGGAATCGCCCGCGGTGAAGGCCGGCCGCCACCTCACCGGATCGCGGCCCCCACATCGGCGTGGAACTTCGCCGCCTGGCACTCCGTCGCGCCGAAGTGCAGCACGGTGTTCGCACCGCTGGCGAAGGTGGACTGGGCCGAGACGCCCAGCGCAAAATCCTCGTCCAGCGCGCCCCAGAACGAGTCCACGTTCTTGCGCCAGTAGCCGATGGATTTTTCCGTCTGCGGCATCTCGGGCACCAGCGTCGCGCCCAGCACGCGGCTGTGGTCCACGCCCTCGGGCAGCACCGTGAACGCATTGGCGTGGTCGCCTTCGTGCAGGATGAAGGTGGCCGGGAAGAAGTAGTAGATGATGTTCGAGTGCGGGCCCACCTGCCAGGCGGCCTTGGGCTGGCCGCGCAGGCTTTCGATGCTGCGCTTGGGCAGGAACAGGCGCTGGTGCCGGCCGTCGTGGTCGGCCATGAGCAGGTTGTCGTGGAACAGCCCCGCGATGCTGTTGCGGTGCGCGTACTGGAAGTGGTAGGTTTCCAGGTTGCCCTCGAACGGGATCTTCCAGTTGGCCGCGTTCGCAAACTCGCGCTGGTGGAACGGCGCCCAGCCGTCATAACCCCAGGAACGCAGGTCCGCGCCGAAGCGGCCCAGCCAGGGGGCGAGATCGAGTTGCGCGCTCTCGCCCTGCGCCTGGTCCACGACGCGCGCAATGGCCCAGACGAAGCCCAGCGCCTCCCCCGCCGGCACGCGGGCCAGCGTGCAGTGCTGCGGTGGCGCATGCGGGAAGTCGCCGCCATGCGGCCGGCCGCGCAACGCGCCATCCAGGCCATAGGTCCAGCTGTGGTATGGGCAGACCAGGGCGCGCTGGCTGGCCCGGCCCGGCGGCTGCAGCCGCGCGCCGCGGTGGCGGCAGGCGTTGATGAAGCCGTTGACCTGCCCGCCCTCGCCGCGCACCAGCAGCAGAGGCAGGCCCGCCACGTCGAGTGCGAACGAGTCGCCGGCCTTGGCAAGGGCTGCCGACGGGCACAGCGCCAGTGGGTGCTGGCGGAAGATCATCGCCACCTCGCGCTCGTAGCGCACCGGGTCCAGGTAGCGCGCGACGGGGCTGGTGGCCGGCTCGCCGCGCTCGCTGCCTGCGGTGCCGATCAGCGCCAGCGCGCGCCGGATCAGGGCCACCTGTTCATCGTGCTGCATGGTGTCTCCGTCGTTCTTGCGCGAATGACTATACGGTGGAATGCGGCGGCAGGGCCGCCGCTTCAGTTGCTGGCTTCGCCGGTGAGACTGCCGCCGCGGCCCAGGCCGTCGGTGTAGCGGATCGCCACCTTGCTGCCGGTGAACTGCAGCACATAGTTGCCCGTGCCGGCTTCTTCGAGCCAGCGCTCGGTCACCGACAGCGTGTCGGGGCCGGTCCAGCTGGCCTTGCTGACCACCAGGTCGCCTGCCGCGGGATCGAGGCGTGAGAACCGCCCGTCCATGCCCAGCGGCCGTGTCGTTGTCTTCGTCTCGCTGCTGCCGCGCGCGGCATAGCTGACGATGTCGTAGGAGGGCTGGCCCGAGAGGTGCAGGGTCAGCTCCTTGATGCCCAGCTCGTTCGGCGCCAGGCGGTAGGTCTTGCCGGAAATGCGCTCGGCCAATGCGGGCGCGGCGGCCGCGGCAGACGGTTTTTCATCGGCCACGTCCGCGATGCGGCGCGCCAGCAGCGCCGCGGCCTCGGGGTTGGGCGGCAGCGGTTGATCCGACTTCGCCGCCTGGGCCATGAGGTCGAACAAGGCGCCGAAGGGGTAGTTCTTGCGGCCGGTCATGGCCGCCACCAGGCCGAGCTGCGGCATCACGAGAATGATCTGCCGGTTGTAGCCCACGGCCATGTAGGCCTTGCGCAGGGGGAAGGTCCACCAGAGGTCGCCGTAGCGCCAGTCCGCGGCCGCCGAGAGATTCATGGGCACCCTGGCCTGGTAGACGCGCTCCACCCAGCGGCGCGGAACGACCTGCGCACCCTCCCACTCGCCGCCGCGCAGGTACAGGTAGCCGAGCTTGGCCATGTCGCGGGTCTGCAGGTACAGGCCGAGGCCCCCCGTGGCAATGCCCTGCGGATCGTGCCGCCAGCGGATGTCTGAAATCCCCAGCGGCTTGAACAGATGCCGTGCGGCGAAATCCTGCACGTCCATGCCGGTCTGCCGGGCCAGAATGGCCGTCAGCAGATGCGGGCCGCCGCTGTTGTAGTTGAAGCCGGTGCCCGGCGCCTGCGCCATGGGGCGGTCCAGCACGTACTGCACCCAGTTGGCGCTGCGCTCGAGCTCGATCAGCGACCGCGGCGGCGCATCGCTCAGCGGCTCCGTCCAGTCCAGGCCCGAGGTCATGTCCAGCAGGTGCTGCACGGTCATGGCCTTCTTGCGTTCGTCCAGGTTGGCGATGGCGCGGTCGGCAAAAAGCTCCATCACCGGCTGGTCGGTGCCCTTCAGGCGCCCCTGCTCGATGGCGATGCCGGTGAGCGCGGCCACCACGCCCTTGGTGGCGGAATTGATGCGGTGCCGCAAGCCGGCCCGAAACGGCGCGTAGTAGGCCTCGGCCACCAGCTTGCCGTGGCGGGTGACGACCAGGCTGTCCATCTCGTTGGCGGCGCCGAAGTCCACCAGCGCGGCCAGCGCGCGCGAGTCCATGCCCTGCTCTTCGGGTGCGCTGCTCTCCCACTGCTGCGTCGGCCAGGGCCCCGCCGGCTGGGCCTGGGCGCCCGCAGGCAGGCATGGCAGCCCGCCAAGCAGGCCGGCCAGCAGGCAGCAAGTGAACCGTTGCATCGTGATCTCCTCTCGTGGAATGCGAGGCTCATCGTAGCCGGCCCGGCTTCAGGCATGGGGAGCCCTTCGGTTTGCTATAAATACAATAGCAGCCGATAACCACCCGACGCGGACTATCGGGCTTTTTTGCTGATTTTTGGAGCCGGTTTGGCCGCGCCCGTGGCGCGCGGCGGCAAACCGGTGTGCTGCGTGAGCAGCTTGCCGCGCCCGGGCTGCACCTTGCCCAGCGCCACCTTGTCCGCCACGCCCGTGGAGTTCTTGCGCCGCGCGCTCTGGTAGCTGCCGTCGGTGAGCGGCTGGAAGGTCGGGATCAGGTGGTGCTTGCCGTTGCCGATCAGGTCGGCGCGGCCCATGGCCTTGAGCGCCTCGCGCAGCAGCGGCCAGTTGTTGGCGTCGTGGTAGCGCAGGAAGGCCTTGTGCAGGCGGCGGCGCTTCTCGCCGCGCACGATGTCCACCGCCTCGCTGTCGCGCGTGATCTTGCGCAGCGGATTCTTGTTGCTGTGGTACATCGCCGTGGCGGTGGCCATCGGGCTCGGATAGAAGGTCTGCACCTGGTCGGCGCGAAAGCCGTTCTTCTTGAGCCAGATCGCGAGGTTCATCATGTCCTCGTCGCTGGTGCCCGGATGCGCGGCGATGAAGTACGGAATGAGGTACTGCTTCTTGCCCGCCTCGGCCGAGTACTTCTCGAACATCTGCTTGAACTTGTCGTAGCTGCCGATGCCGGGCTTCATCATCTTGGTGAGCGGGCCCTGCTCGGTGTGCTCGGGCGCGATCTTCAGGTAACCGCCCACATGGTGCTGCACCAGTTCCTTGACGTACTCGGGCGACTTCACCGCGAGGTCGTAGCGCAGGCCGGAGCCGATCAGGATCTTCTTGATGCCCTTGAGCGCGCGCGCCCGGCGGTAGATCTTGATGAGCGGATCGTGGTTGGTGTTGAGGTTCGGGCAGATGCCGGGATAGACGCAGCTGGGCTTGCGACAGGCCGATTCGATCTCGGGCGACTTGCAGCCGATGCGGTACATGTTGGCCGTGGGGCCGCCAAGGTCGGAGATGGTGCCGGTGAAGCCTTTCACGCTGTCGCGGATGGCCTCGACCTCCTTGATGATCGAGTCTTCCGAGCGGCTCTGGATGATGCGGCCCTCGTGCTCGGTGATCGAGCAGAAGGTGCAGCCGCCGAAGCAGCCGCGCATGATGTTCACCGAGAAGCGGATCATCTCCCACGCAGGGATCTTGGTCGCGCCGTCGTGGCCGCCTTGCTCGTCGGCGTAGGCCGGGTGCGGGCTGCGCGCATACGGCAGGTCGAACACATGGTCCATCTCGGCCGTGGTGAGCGGGATCGGCGGCGGGTTGATCCAGATGTCGCGCGCCGTGTGGCCCTCGCCATGCGCCTGCACCAGGGCGCGCGCGTTGCCGGGGTTGGTTTCCAGGTGCAGCACGCGGTTGGCGTGGGCGTAGAGCACCGGGTCGCTGCGCACCTGTTCGTAGCTCGGCAGGCGGATCACCGAACGGTCGCGCGGCGGCACCTTGAGCCTGCCGCGGCCCTGCAGCGCGGGATTGGGCACGAAGGTCAGCGGCTGGATGGCCGGGTTGACGGCCGGCGAGCCGGCGGCTTCGGCCTGGGCGGCCACCGCCTGCGCCGCCTCTTCCTTGGCGCAGCTCGCGCCCTGCTCCCGGGCCTGCTCGGAAATCATCAGGTAGGGGTTGACGTGCGCCTCGACGCGGCCCGGCTCGTCCACGCTGGTGGAATCGATCTCGAACCAGCCTTGGGCCGACTCGTCGCCGCTGCGGCGGATGAAGGCCGTGCCGCGCACGTCGGTGATCTGCTCCACCGGCTCGCGCGCGGCCAGGCGGTGGGCGATCTCCACGATGGCGCGCTCGGCGTTGCCATACAGCAGCAGGTCGCACTTGGAGTCCATCACGATGGAGCGGCGCACCTTGTCCTGCCAGTAGTCGTAATGCGCGATGCGGCGCAGCGAGCCCTCGATGCCGCCCATCACGATCGGCACGTCGCTGTAGGCCTCCTTGCAGCGCTGCGAATAGACCAGCGCCGCGCGGTCCGGCCGCCGGCCGCCCACGTCGCCGGGGGTGTAGGCGTCGTCGCTGCGGATCTTGCGGTCCGCCGTGTAGCGGTTGATCATCGAATCCATGTTGCCGGCGGTCACGCCGAAGAACAGGTTCGGCTTGCCGAGCGCCTTGAACGGGTCGGCGCTCTGCCAGTCGGGCTGGGCGATGATGCCCACGCGAAAGCCCTGCGCCTCCAGCATGCGGCCGATCACGGCCATGCCGAAGCTCGGGTGGTCCACATAGGCGTCGCCGGTCACCACGATGATGTCGCAGCTGTCCCAGCCCAGCGCCTCCATTTCCTTGCGGCTCATCGGCAGGAAGCGGGCCGTGCCGAAGCGGGCCGCCCAGTACTTGCGGTAACTGGTCAGCGGCTTGGCGGCGCGCGCAAAGAAGGAGACGTCGACGGGGGCGTTCATGGGTCGGGGGGCATGGCCGGCCCGGAGGCATCGGCCAACGGCGGCGGGAAGGCCCCGATTTTAAGTCGGGGGCCCATATCCTGACCAGCCCGGGGTTGTTGGCTCAGAAACGCCGGTGCTCCAGGGGCATCAGCGTCAGCTCGGGCGGCGGTGGGCGGTTGCGCTCGGCCTCGCGCTGCCTGTCGAGCTTCTGGGCCGCGAGCTGGGCCGTGTACTGCAGCCGCTTGAGGTCGGTCGGATTGGGCTCGCCGTGCGCGGTGAAACTGAAGGCGCACAGGGTGCCGTAGACCTCGCCGCTCCTGAGCACGATGGGCGTGCTGATGTGTGTGCCGATCGGGTGCGGCACCTGGACCAGCAAGGCCGCCGAGGCCGGCAGCCGGGCGGCATCGTGGATGTACTGCGGCAGCCGGCCGTCCACCACACGCTGGCACCACGACTCCTCCAGCGGGCTGCCGCCGCCCGCAGCCACCACCTCCCGGCCGGGCATCGTGGCCACATGCCGGAACATGCGCTGGCCGCCGGTGAATTCCGAGACGAACACCACGTCCATGGCCATGCGGTCGCGCAGCAGGCGCAGCACCTCGGGCACGCAGTCGTCGATCAGGCTGTCGGCGTCGTCCGCCGTGGCCACCAGCAGCTCGGAAATCTGCACGCTGAGGGCATCGGGCTCGTAGTCCAGGTCGTACATCGAATTCATCTCGCTCTTCAAAAATCCAATCGGGTTTGTCGGGGGTGCTCGGTGCGTGCCGAGGCTTCAAGCGGCGGCGGCCAGGTCGCTCGTGTCCACGAAGCGGCCCTCGCGCGCACTCTGCTCGCCGCGCGCGAGCAGCCCCATCACCTGCCGCACCTGCACCGGCGTCACGGCCAGCGGCCCGGCCCCGCGCAGGTGGTCGCGCAGGTGGTCGCGCAGCGACGCATAGTACTGCAGGTAGTTGCCGGGCGGTGCCGGCGCGGGCTGCTCGGCCGGGATGCCGGCCGGCAGCACCAGTTGGCCCGGCCGCGGATCGTGCCCCCACCGGGCCGGCGCGCGCCCCTGGAGGTCGAGGCATGGGCGCTGGCCGGCGCGCAGGGCGTCTTCCTGCGGGTCCAGCCCTTCCTTGACGAAGGCGCCCTGCGTGCCCTGCACGCGCCAGCGCAGGCCGGGCGCGGGGGCCAGCGCGCTGGCGTGCAGGGTCACCCGCAGGCCGGGGTGGGTGCGCTCGTAGCGCAGCTGGGCATGAAAGAAGTCGTTGGTCTGCGCGCCGTCGCGCTGGCGCGCGAGGTCCAGCAGCAGTTCGTCGGGGCAGCCGAACAGCTGCAGGGCCTGGTCCACCAGGTGCGAGCCCAGGTCCACCCACAGGCCCGCGCCCGGCAGGTCGCGGTCGCGCCAGCGGTCCAGCACCTGGGGGCGGTAGCGGTCGAAGTGCGACGCCACATGCACGATGCGCCCGAGCTGCCCGCCGTCCAGCACCTGGCGCAGCGCGAGGAAGTCGGCGTCGTAGCGCCGGTTCTGGAACACCGTGAGCACCAGGCCCTGTGCCTGGGCCAGCGCCAGCAGGTCGTCGGTTTCGGCCAGCGTCACGGTGCAGGGCTTGTCCACCACCACATGCTTGCCGGCCAGCAGCGCGGCGCGCGCCAGCGGGTGGTGGGATGCATTGTCGGTGGCGATGACCACGAGGTCGATGGCCGGATCGTCGAAGGCCTGCTGCGGCGCAGCCACGGTGCGCACGCCGGGCCAGTCGGCCTGCGCTTGGGCCGGCTTGCTGGTGGCGATACAGGCCAGCGCCAGGCCGGGCACGCCCGACAGCAGCGGCGCATGGAAGATGCGCCCCGCCGAGCCATAGCCGACCAGCGCGGCCCGCAGCGGGGCCGGATGAGATGAGGGTGCCGTCATGCGCCGATCATGCTTCAAAATCTGGCGCTAGCGCCGGGCGTGCTCGATCAAGCAGTCCAGCATCCGGCCCAGCTGCTGGCGCTCGGCGGCGGACAGGCAGCCGAAGATGTCCTCGTTGCGCCGCGCGATCAATTGCATCACGCGGCTCCAGAGCGCCTGGCCGCTGCGCGTGAGCGTGAGCACCACGCCGCGCCCATCGACCTCGCTGGCCTGCTTGCGCAGCAGGCCGCGCTCCACCAGCGCCTGCGCGGCGCGGCTGGCCTGGCCCTTGTCCAGGTTGGCCTTGGCCGCCAGCAGGTTGACCGACAGCGGCGCGAAGCTGCCGATGGCAGCCAGGCAGCGCGCCTCGCCCACCGGCAGGCCCATCTCGGCGGCGTAGGCATCGCTGCTGTGCTTGTCGGTGAGCTTGCTGACGAGGTGCAGCCGGTAGGTCAGGAACTGGTCCAGCGGCGGCGCCGCCGCCGGCTTACCGGACTGGCGGGCCATCGGCGGCTCCTTCGGCGGCGCATTGCCGGTGCGCGTGCGCCAGCAGCGGCAACACCTCCTCGGCCCGCTCGAAGCGGCTCATGAGCGACAGGCAGGCCATGGACAGGAACAGCGGCGCCTGCGCCGGCCCCACCTGGGCCAGCGTTTCGCACAGCGCGGTGTAGCAGCGGTCGAGATCGTGGTCGGTCATGCAGCAACTCCATGGGTGGCAAGGGCCGCCAGCAGCGGCGCCGGGTCCAGGCCGGGCCAGCGGCCCATCACGTAGCCGTCCGGACGCACCAGCACCAGGGCCTGGGCGGCGGCGCTGGGCAGGCCATAGCGCTCGCGCGCCTGGCCCAGGCTGTCGGCTGCGGGAGCGATCTCGAGCACGGCCACACCCTGCGCAGCGAGCTCTTTCACCCCATGCGGCAAGGCCCCGTCGTTGAACACCAGGCAGACGAAACCGGCACCGAAGCAGCTCGTGAGATGCAGCGGCCCGCCAGGCCCTGTCAGCAGGGCCTCGGGCGCCGGCCGGCCGGGCGCGGCGAGCTCACTGGCCCAGTCCCCGGCCTGCGGCACATTGAGCGGCGAGCCGTCGTAGGCAATCGGCGCCGACTGGCGCGGGTTGATCAGCGAACGCACCTTGTCGTCGTGCACGGCCAGCCGCAGCGCGGCCTCGCGCATGAGCTGGAAGGCGAAGTTGGGCGGTGCCATGAACTCGGTGCTCTTGGCGCCGTAGGCGATGTTCTCGCGCGCGGCGTGCACGCGCTCAACCGAGTAGGAGTCGAGCAGGCCCCCGGGCGAACGGCCGTCGATCACGCGCGCCAGCTTCCAGGCCAAGTTGCCCGCGTCATCCAGGCCCGAGTTGAGGCCGCGTACACCGAAGATCGGCACCAGGTGCGCGGCGTCGCCCGCGAACAGCACGCGGCCGTGGCGGTAGCTGGGCAGCGTGAGGCACTTGGCGTTGTAAATCGAGATCCACAGCGGCTCCCAGGGCTCGTTCTCGCCGATCATCGCCAGGTGGCTCTGCACGCGTGGCAGCACGTTACCGGGCTTGACGGCCTCCACCGGGTCCTCGTCGTCGCGGATCTGGTAGTCGATGCGCCACACATCGCCGGGCTGGCGGTGCATGAGGATGGTGGAGCCGGGGTTGGACGGCGGGTCGAACCAGGCCAGGCGCTCGACCGGGCGTTTCGTCTTCTGCACGATGTCCACGATCACGTAGCGGCCTTCATATTGCGTGCCTTCGAGCTGCAGGCCCAGTTGCTCGCGCACCGTGCTGCGCCCGCCGTCGCAGGCCACCAGCCAGCCGGCGCGCACCGCCGCCACACCCTGCGGGCCGTGCACCTCGACCAGCACGCCATCGGCCTGCGGCCGCACGGCGCCCACGCGGCTGGACCAGTGCACGCGGGCCAGTTCGCCAAAGGCCTCGGCCGCGCGGTGCGCAAACGCCTCCACGTGGTACTGCTGGATGTTGACCATGGGCGCAAAGCGCTGCGTGGGCTCGCTGGGCATCTGGAAGTGCAGGACTTCGGTGTCGCGCCAATAGCTGCGCCCGCCAGCCCAAGACAGGCCGGTCTCCACCAGGGGCCGGTCGGCGCCGGCCCAGCCCAGGATTTCCTGCGAGCGGCGCGACACGCAGATCGCTCGGCTGCCACTGCAGTAGCCCTCGTCGGCCTCGATCACGAGGCTGGCCGCGCCCTGGCGCGCCAGCAGCGCGGCCAGCGTCAGGCCGACCGGCCCGCCGCCGGCGATCAGCACCGGCACCTCGTCCGGAAGCTGCGAGCCTGTCTTGTTCATCTGGAGACGTCCCAAATAGTTGCGCCCACAACTATATCGCAGCTTTCCCGACCGGCTTCAAAAGCCTTGCTTGATTCAATTGGAACATCATGGTACAAACGGAACATTCACCAACAACGATCCATCCATGCACGCCATGAACATCTCCCTGAGCGACTGCCTGGCGCTGATCGAGTCGCACTTCAGCCAGATGGGCCCGGAGCTGCAGCGCTGCGCCCGCTGGGTGGCCGACCACCCGCGCGAAGTCGGCCTGCTGTCGATGCGGCAGCAGGCACAGCAGGCCGGCGCCACCCCCACCAGCATGATCCGCATGGCGCGCACGCTGGGCTTCGACGACTACACCTCGTTTCGCCGCCCGTTCCAGGACGCGCTGGCCACCCCGGTGCCCGACTACCGTGCGCGCGCCCGCTCGATGCAGGCTGCGGGCAGCGCCAGGCCAGCCGACAGGTTGGAGCCGAACCTCGAAGGCGTGCAGATCGACAACGTGCGCTCGGCCGGCGCGCTGAACCAGCCCTCGGCGCTGGACCGGGCCGTGGATGCCATGCTGCGCGCGCGACAGGTGGCGTTCC
Source organism: Variovorax terrae (assembly GCF_022809125.1). Classification (NCBI taxonomy): domain Bacteria; kingdom Pseudomonadati; phylum Pseudomonadota; class Betaproteobacteria; order Burkholderiales; family Comamonadaceae; genus Variovorax; species Variovorax terrae. The sequence continues at coordinate 2,059,543 of NZ_JALGBI010000001.1, forward strand.
TCGGAGTGCGCTCCTGTTTCGCCATCAGCTACCACTTCCACTACGCCTACAGCCTGATCGCCGGCAACGGGCTGCTGGTGCATGGCCTGGGCGGCGCGTTTCCGGACCAGGTGGACGTGCTCGACGAGCGCGACCTGCTGGTGTGCATCACGCAGCAGCCCTACGGACGGCCCACCATCGAGGCCCTCCAGGCCTGCCATGCGCGCGGCGTCAAGGTGCTCACGCTCACGGACAGCCCGCTTTCGCCGGCGGCCGCGTACTCGGACCACCTGCTGCAGTTCCGCGCCGACTCCCCGTCCTATTTCCACTCCATGCTGGGCTCGCTGGCGCTGGTCGAAGGGCTGCTGGCCCGGCTCACCACGCGCGGCGGCCAGGCCGTGCTCGACCGCCTCTCCACGGTCGAGTCGCGGCTGGCCTCCAGCAAGGCCTACTGGAACCCGCCCACCACCTCCCGATCGAAGAAATGACCCACCTCTTTCACCGGCAATTGCGCCAGACCCTGCCCGAGGCCGCATCGGCCAAGGGCCTGTACATCACCGACACCGCCGGCAAGACCTACCTCGACGCCTGCGGCGGCGCAGCCGTTTCCTGCCTCGGGCACAACCACCCGGACGTCATCGCCGCCATGGCCGCGCAGATGGCCCGGCTCGACTACGCGCACACCAGCTTCTTCACCACGCGCGTGGCCGAGGAACTGGCCGACACGCTGATCGCCCAGGCGCCCGAAGGCATCTCGCACGTCTACCTGCTCTCCAGCGGCTCGGAGGCCATGGAGGCCGCGCTCAAGATGGCGCGCCAATATTTCGTCGAGCTCGGCCAGCCCCGGCGCACGAACTTCATCGCACGGCGCCAGAGCTACCACGGCAACACCCTGGGTGCCCTGGCCGTGGGCGGCAACGCCTGGCGGCGCGCGCAGTTCGCGCCGCTGCTGATCGACGTCACGCACGTGGCGCCCTGCTACGAATACCGCGACCGCCTGCCCACCGAGACGCCCGAGCAGTACGGCCAGCGCCTCGTGCGTGAACTCGAAGCCGAGCTGCTGCGCCTGGGCCCGGACACCGTGATCGGCATCTGTGCCGAACCCGTGGTGGGCGCCACGCTGGGCGCGGCGCCGCCCGTGCCCGGCTACTTCCAGGGCATCCGCGCGCTGTGCGACCGCTATGGCGTGCTGCTGATCGCCGACGAGGTGATGTGCGGCATGGGCCGCACCGGCACCCTGCATGCGCTGGAACAGGAGGGCATCGTGCCCGACATCATGGCCGTGGCCAAGGGGCTGGGCGGCGGCTACCAGGCCATCGGCGCGGTGCTGGCGCACGGCAGGGTGTACGACGCCTTCGACAGCGGCAGCGGCCAGTTCATGCACGGCCACACCTACATCGGCCACCCGGTGGCCTGCGCCGCGGCGTTGGAAGTACAGCGTGTGCTGCAGCGCGAAAAGCTGGTCGAGGCTTCGCGCGTGCAGGGCCTGGCGCTGCGGCGCAAGCTCGACGCCGCGCTCGGCGGCCATGCCCATGTGGGCGACATCCGGGGGCGTGGGCTGTTCCTGGCGCTCGAACTGGTGGCCGATCGCGCCAGCAAGCAGCCCTTCGACCCGAAGCTGCGGCTCAACGGCCGCATCCGCGACGAGGCCCTGGCCCGCGGCCTGATGGTCTACGCCATGGGCGGCACCATCGACGGCCGGCACGGCGACCATGTCCTGCTGGCACCGCCTTTCACCGTGCAGGAGCGCGACCTCGACACCCTCGTCGAGCGCCTTGCCGAATCCGTGGAGGCCGCGCTGGCCGGCCTGCCCGCCTGAACCCGCCCCCTCGATGCCTTCGATCCAACGAACCCTCTGCCCACCGCAAGAAAGCACGCCATGAAACACCTGTCCCCTCTTTGCAGCGCAGCGCGCCGCGCCCTGCTGGGCGCCTGCCTCGGCGCCCTGGCCCTGGCCTGCGCCCATGCCGACGCCCAGGATTACCCGAGCCAGCCGATCCGCATCGTGGTGCCCTTCGCGCCCGGCGGCACCACCGACCTGCTGGCCCGCCTGGTGGCCGACGGCCTGCGCACCCGCCTGGGCCAGCCCGTGGTGGTGGACAACAAGGCCGGTGCCGGCGGCAACATCGGCGCGGCCGAGGTGGCGCGCGCCGCACCCAATGGCTACACCCTCCTGCTGGCGACCCCCGGGCCCCTGGCCATCAACCAGTACACCTATTCCAGCATCAGCTATGACGCGGAAAAGCAATTCGCGGCCATCTCCAACATCGCGATGGTGCCCAACGTGCTGCTGGCCAGCCCGCAAAGCGGCCTGAAAACGGTGGCGGCCGTGCTCGCGCGCGCCCAGGCCGCGCCCGGCAAGCTCAACTACGGCAGCGCGGGCATGGGCAGCACCAGCCACCTGGCGGGCGAGCTGCTCAAGAGCCAGGGCAAGGTCAGCATCACGCACATCCCCTACCGCGGCATCGCGCCGGCCATGAACGACCTGGTCGCCGGCCAGATCGACCTGCTGATCGACAACCTGCCCACGGCCATGCCCATGATCGAATCGGGCAAGGCCGTGGCGCTGGGCGTCACCGTGAAGAACCGCACCGCCACGCTGCCCGGCGTCCCCGCCATCGCCGAATTGCTGCCGGGCTACGAGGTCGGCTCCTGGTTCGGCCTGGTCGCGCCCGCGGGCACGCCCGCGCCGGTGATCCACAAGCTCGCCGCCGCGCTCGACGACTTCCTGAAGCAGGACAGCACCCGGGAGCGCATCGCCAAGATGGGGGCCTCGGCCGACGGTGGCTCGCCCGAGAAGTTCGCGGCGCTCATCAAGGCCGAGCAGGCCAAGTTCCGCGACATCGTCAAGCGCGCCAACATCCGCGTCGAATGAGCATGGCCGGCTCCATCCGTCCCCGCAAGCGGCTCGGCGTGGCCCGGCTCTGGTATGAGGGCAACGCCTTCTGCCTGCTGCCGGCCACCCGCCAGGACTTCGAGCGGCGCGAATGGCGCCGGGGCCGCGATGCGCTGGAAGCCGCCCGCGGCACCGCCACCGAGCTGGCCGCCGTCTGCGACTTCGCGCAGGCCCAGCCGGGCTGGGAGGTGGTGGCTTCGCGCTGCGCCTCCGCCCTGCCGGCCGGGCCGATCGACGACGAAGTGTTCGAAGCCTTCCTGGCCGAAGTGCTGGCGGATTTCCGGAACGGGCCCTGGGATGCCGTCTACCTGAGCCTGCACGGCGCGGGCATCACCGCCGGGCGCGATGCGCCCGAGCTGGACCTGGTGCGCGCCCTGCGCCAGGCGCTGCCGCAGGTGCCGATGGCCGCCAGCTTCGACCTGCATGCCAACCATGCGCCCGAGCTCGTGCGCCTGCTGGACATGGGCTGCGGCTACCGCACCTACCCGCACGTGGACATGCGCGACACCGCCGCCCGCACGCTGGAGCTGCTGCGGCGCACGGCCGAAGGCGAGCTCCGCCCCGTGGGTGCCCTGCGGCAGGAGGGCTTGTACCTCTCCAGCGCCAACATGCGCACCGAAGCGGGACCGATGGCCGAGCTGCAACGGCTCGCGCAATCGCTGATCCGGCCCCCCATCCTCGACGTGGCGGTGTTCGGCGGCTTCGCCTATGCCAACTCCTCGAACATCGGCGCGTCCGTCATGGCCTGGGCCGATGCGGACGCCGAAGCCGCGCAGCGCGCGGCCGACACCGTCTACGCCGAACTCGTGCGCCGCGCCGGCGAATTCGACATCCCGTTGATCGGCCCCGCGCAGGGTATTGCGCTGGCCCTCGAAACACCCGGCCTCGTGGCCGTGACCGATCCGGCCGACAACCCGCTCTCGGGCGGCATCGGCGACACACCCGCCCTGCTGCGCGCGCTCGTCGAGGCCCGTCCCGAGTTCCCCTGCGTCTTCGCCAGCTTCGCCGACCTGGAGGTGGTCCGCACCGCCCACGCGGCAGGCATCGGCGCCACACTGCAGGTGAGCTTGGGCGGCAAGCGCACCGCGCTCTATGGCGAGCCCGTGCCGCTCACCGTTCAGGTCGAGCGCTTCACATCGGGCCGCTTCGTCAACAGCGGTCCGATGGAGCGCGGCGCCAGCGTGGACTGCGGGCCCACGGTGGTGCTGCGGGCCGGCACGATCCTGCTCATCGTGAGCGAGCATGTCGCGCCCGGCAATGACCCGGCCTTCTTCGCGCTGCATGGCATCGACCTGGCCGCCACGCGGCTGCTGTGCGTGAAAGCCAAGAACCATTTCCGTGCCGCCTTTGCGCCGCTGTGCCGGGCCATCGTGGACGTGGATGCGCCCGGCCCGGCCAGCCTCAACCTCGCCCTGCTGCCGCTGCGCCGAGCGGACAGGAAATTCAACAGCACGTGACCAGGCATGGCATGGATTGGGGGCATCCAGACCCCATTGACCTGTGCCGGTTGGGGGCCGCTTGATCGTTCCTTCGATGTTTTCCAGAGGGCTGCTATGGCCTGGTGACTGATTTCGCCAGCGAAGTTGCAGCGGTAAACGGGCCGTGCAGCCATGTCTGGCCCATGTGGCTGTCGACCCGCAAGCGGTCCGGCATCACGATGGCGCCCAGACCGGCATCCTCATGAAAGACAAGCAGTTCCACACTGCCGGATAGATCCACGGACTCCAGCCCCATGAGTGCACAGCGGTCCATGTTCCAACGCACGGTGAATGCGCTTGCCGGCATCAGTTTGCCGGCAACCATGGGTTCGCCGTCAACCATGACACTTGTACCCGGGTCGCAGCCATAGTGGATCACCGCATCGGTCCACCGGGGTGGCTCGGAGTCATCCAGCAAGGGCACCAATAGCGCGTTCAGTGCAAAGCGGTAAAGATCGACCGGCATGGGCGCATCTGGCATCGCATCCTGCGCCATGGTCTTGGGCGGTGAGGGTGCCATCACGGCCAACGCCGAAACCTGCGGATTCTTCGGTAGCTCTTTCGGGTAGCCCACCGCCAAGGCGAGTCCCAGCAGCACAGCCACCACTGCCAAGCAACTCAGCCAGAATTTGAATCCCCTATCGGGCGACGGCGCGTTAGCAGTCCCTGCCGATGGCGACGTCCAGCTCGTGCGCCAGACGGATCTGGACGGATGGCAAGAGCCGGGGGTGCCGATCACCCGGTCAAGGCATTTTTGCAAGAGTGGTTGAGTGGCGTAGCACTTCTTCATGTGTGGCGACTCGATCCGGCCAACAGGCGATGCCGCCAGCTACTGCCCGTAAGCGGCAATGGACATGCCGGACAAGGCGGCACCGCGCGCAGCGCTCTCCTGATTCGCCGCAGAGGAATCAAAGCCTTCAAAGATGAAATGTCTTTCGGCAACTGCCCTGGCTTGAGCCGGGATGGCAGCAACCACGGCGGCGTCAACGCCGGGCGCACCTGAATCTCGGGAAACAACCCACAGTGCAACGAGAGTCCCGACGGCAATCAGGCCGCCAGTCGTCAGCGCGATGGAAGCAACAGGCCGGCGTTGCTGCTGGTGGTCTTGGGCATTGAGTTTCTTCGTCATATGCAGCTCCTGGCGTCAAGCGTCGTGGTCCGGTGGTGAGCGTAGGCAATCTCTCCTGCCGCTTCGTCATCGGAAGCGATGACTCGGATGGGGCTGCTGCTGTTGCGAGCGGACATACAGTTTGTGCGCCCGGCCCGGCCAGCCTCAACTTCGCCCTGCTGCCGCCGCGCCGCCTGCGTGACAGGCCGGGGCCGCAGGGCCTGTCTATGATGTTTTGCAGAACATCCCCAGGAGACAGACCATGCCGAGCTATTCCACGCTGCGCATCGACAAGGACAGCACGCACCCGCGCATCGCGCGCCTGCTGCTCAACCGGCCCGAGCGGCTCAACGCCATCACCGATGCCACGCCGCGCGAGATCCGCGCCGCGGTGGAGTGGGCGCAGGCCGATGACGAGGTGCACGTCATCGTGGTCGAGGGCGCGGGCAAGGGCTTCTGCGGCGGCTACGACCTTGCCGACAGCGCGCAGGAGCACATCGAGCACCCCTGCCAGCAGGAAAAGTCGCCCTGGGACCCGATGGTCGACTACGCCACCATGAAGCGCAACACCGAGGACTTCATGAGCCTGTGGCGCTGCAGCAAGCCCACCATCGCCAAGGTGCACGGCTGGGCTGCGGCCGGCGGCAGCGACATCGCGCTGTGCTGCGATCTGCTGGTGATGGCCGAGGACGCCCACATCGGCTACATGCCCACGCGCGTCTGGGGCTGCCCCACCACCGCCATGTGGACCTACCGGCTCGGCCCCACGCGCGCCAAGCAGCTCATGTTCACCGGCGATGCCATCGACGGCCGCACCGCGGCCGCCTGGGGCCTGGCCAACGAGGCGGTGCCCGCCGCCGGGCTGGAGGCCGCCACGATGAGGCTGGCGGCGCGCATCGCCGGCGTGCCGCGCGGCCACCTGGCCATGCACAAGATGGTGGTCAACCAGGTGCTGCTGAGCATGGGCCTGGAGCAGAGCCAGATGATGGCCACGGTGTTCGACGGCATCACGCGCCACAACCCCGAGGGCCTGTGGTTCCGCCGCCATGCGCAGGAGAACGGCTTCAAGGCCGCCGTGCAGTGGCGCGACAGCGGCCGCCCCATCCCCGAAGGCGACGAGGCGCGCGACCTCATCCGCCAGATGGAAGCGCGGGCCCGGCAGCCCTAGCCCGCGCTTATTTGCGCTCGATCATCTGCCCGCGGATTTCGCCTGCGGGATTCTTGGCCGTGTGCACGTTCACATACCACTTGCCGGCCAGCAGGTCGGCGGCCTGCTGCGCCGTCAGGGTGGCGCGGCCTTCATAGGGGCTGGCCACGGGCGCCTTGAAGGGCAGCACCACGCCCGCATTCGCGCCGATCGCGGCCGGCCCGTGGAAGTGGGCCATGGTCGCGGGACCTGACAGGTTGTTGAACGACATCTTCCAGCGCAGCAGGTTGGTCTGCTTGTCGAGCACCGCGTCCACGGTGCCGGTGGCCGTGGTGGCCACGGCCGGCACCTCGTTCATGCCGGTCATGCGGGTGCTGAACGCGGCCAGGTGATCGTCTTCGCGCTGCGGCTGCATCATGCTGCAGCCCGACACCGCCAGGATCGCGGCGGCCGCCAGAACGCGGAAGGAAGAGGACGCGGTTCTCATGAAGGTCTCCTGAAGCGAAAAAGCAAGGTCATGCCGCCCATCGTATCGGCGGAGCGGGGCTTTTCCGCAGGCGGCGGGCCCGCGCCGGTATCAAACCGTAATCCCCGCCGGCCCGCCTTTATGCGCCTCCCGCATAACCATATGCAAAACATGACGGATAATCGCCCGGTCGATAAATGCGCCAAATTGGTGCCAATCGCCGGCCTGGCCGACGTGGCCCGCGAACCCGACACCCCGCTTGCGCCCTCTGATGTGACCGGATCACAACGCCTGGTGCAGCCGTGCGCCCAATTCAGGTGCATGGCTGCAGGAACGCCCAGGAAAAGTGCATCTGCCCTCGTTCTGCGCGAAAGGGGCGGGTCCACGCAGCCACGCCGCCATCACCCTATTCGTTTGGAGAAAGCAATGAAGTACAAGAACCTGTCCGACTTCCTCGCCTATGTGGAAGCCCGCGACCCGAACCAGCCCGAGTTCCTGCAGGCCGTGCACGAAGTCATGGGCAGCCTGTGGGGGTTCATCGCCGCCAATCCGCGCTACGCCGAGGCCGGCCTGCTGGAGCGCCTGGTGGAGCCCGAGCGCGTGATCCAGTTCCGCGTCTCGTGGACCGATGACAAGGGCGAGACCCACACCAACCGCGCCTTCCGCGTGCAGCACAGCTCGGCCATCGGCCCGTTCAAGGGCGGCATGCGCTTTCACCCGACGGTGAACCTCTCGGTGCTCAAGTTCCTGGCCTTCGAGCAGACCTTCAAGAACGCGCTGACCACCCTGCCCATGGGCGGCGGCAAGGGCGGCTCCGACTTCGACCCCAAGGGCAAGAGCCGCGGCGAGGTGATGCGCTTCTGCCAGGCGCTGATGATCGAGTTGTACCGCCACCTCGGCCCCGACACCGACGTGCCGGCGGGCGACATGGGCGTGGGCGGCCGCGAAGTCGGCTTCATGGCCGGCATGATGAAGAAGCTCTCCAACAACGCGGCCTGCGTGTTCACCGGCAAGGGCCTGTCGTTCGGCGGCAGCCTGATCCGCCCCGAAGCCACGGGCTACGGCCTGGTGTACTTCGTGCAGGACATGCTGGCGCGCCGAAACATGTCGCTGGACGGCCTGCGCGTCTCGGTCTCGGGCTCGGGCAATGTGGCGCAGTACACCGTGGAGAAGGCCATGGAGCTGGGTGCCAAGGTGGTGTCCGTGTCCGACTCCAGCGGCACCGTGATCGACGAGGAAGGCTTCACACGCGAGAAGCTCGCCGTGCTGATGGACGTGAAGAACGTGCACTACGGCCGCGCCTCGGACTACGCCGAGCGCCTCAAGCTGCGCTTCGAGCCGGGCCAGCGCCCCTGGAGCATCCCGGTGGACGTGGCCCTGCCCTGCGCCACGCAGAACGAGCTCAGCCGCGACGACGCGCTGCTGCTGCTCAAGAACGGCGTGAAGTGCGTGGCCGAAGGCGCCAACATGCCCTCCACGCTGGAGGCCGTGGACGCCTTCAACAGCGCCGGCATCCTGTATGCGCCCGGCAAGGCCTCCAACGCCGGCGGCGTGGCCACCTCGGGCCTGGAGATGACGCAGAACGCCGAGCGCCTGCCCTGGGAGCGCGACGAGGTGGACAACCGCCTGCGCATGATCATGCGCGACATCCACGAGAACTGCGTGCGCTATGGCTCGCGCGACGCCGGCTTCGTGAACTACGTGGACGGCGCCAACATCGCCGGCTTCGTGAAGGTGGCCGACGCGATGACCGCGCAGGGCGTCTACTGACGTCGCACGGCCCCGGCGCGTAGAGTGTGCCCATGACCGCCGCCCCGCCCTCTGCCGTGCCCCTGCCCGACGCCGCTGCCGTCGTCGCCTACTGGCGCGACGCCGGGCCGGCGCGCTGGTTCCGCAAGGACGACGCCTTCGATGCCGACTTCCGCGCGCGTTTTTTGCCGGCGCATGAAGCCGCCGCGCGGGGCGAACTCGACGGCTGGGCCGGCAAAGACGCTGGCACCGTCGCCCGGCGCGCGCAAGGGGCGCTCGCCCTGCTGATCCTGCTGGACCAGTTTCCGCGCAACGCCTTTCGCGGCACGGCGCGCATGTTCGCCACCGATGCGCAGGCCCGCCGGCTCGCCGCGCAGGCCGTGGCGGCCGGGCTGGACCAACAGGCCGACGCCGCGCTGCGCCGTTTCTTCTACCTGCCCTTCACGCACTCGGAACAGTTGGCTGACCAGGACCGCGCCGTGGCGCTGACCGAGGCGCTGGACGCCGACACGCACCGGTTCGCCCGCCACCACCGCGACATCATTGCGCGCTTCGGCCGGTTTCCGCACCGCAACGCCGTGCTGGGCCGCGCCACCACCTCCGAAGAGCAGCGCTTTCTGGATGAAGGCGGTTTTTCGGGCTAGTTTTGAATCAAATCAGCCGGATGTCCAGGTGCAGCGGTCAAAGTTTGCTATATTTTCAATAGCAACCTGAATGTCGCGCAGGCGCACCGGCCAAGGCCGCGGGTCAGATCCTCGACAGCGCAAAGGCCAGCAGCTCGGTCCCGCTCTTGAGCCCCAGCTTCCGCTTGATGTTGGCCCTGTGGATGTCGACCGTCCGGTTGCTCAGGTCCAGCTCAAAGGCGATTTCCTTGGTGGTCTTGCCGGCCCCCAGCAGTTCGAGCACCTGCAGCTCCCGCGCCGACAGCGTGGGAGAGTGCGCGGCGTCGGGCCGCGCCGGCTCGTGGCTGTTGCGCTTCATCAGGCGGTTCAGGAGCTTGGCATTGAGCTTCTGGCTCACCCAGGTCTGCCCGTTCAGGACCGCCAGCGCCGCCGGCACCACCAGCGCATGCGCGTTCTCCTTCATCAGGTAGCCCTGCGCGCCCAGCGCGAGCACCTGCTCGCCGTAAAGCATTTCATCGTGCATCGACATGATCAGGGTCGAGCGCGGCCCCTGCGCCTGGACCACGGCCCGCACCGTGTCGATGCCGCGCGAGTCCTCCATCGACATGTCGCTGATCACCAGCGCCGGCTTCAGTTCGGCAATGCAGCGCAGGCCTTCCGCCAGGCTGCCGGCCGAGCCCGCCAGCGTCAGTTCGGCGCAACTGGAGATCAGCATCTCCAGCCCATAGCGGACGATGCCATGGTCATCGAGGACGAGGACTGAGTTCACTGAAAGGGACGAGAAGTTGCGTGAAGGAACTGCGTTCGCGGAGGATAGCCCATGGTGACAGGCCCGCCCGCCCGGCACCCACCGAATGCTAGGTACCCGTACTTACCAATGGATTCTCAATTCGTTATTTTTGCCGGGTGCTTCCAGATAGTATCGGTGCGCATCAACCCATGTCTGGCCACTCCATTCCCAGCTCCATCCATCGAATGACAGAAGCGCCGTCCGGCCCTCGCGGCCCTGGCGAGCCCGGCGCTTGTGCGCCCTGGCTTCGCCCGGGCAGCAGCCCGGCCGGCATCCCCCCTTGCCGCATCAGGGCAGCGCTTCGGCGCCCACGTCACCGCGTCCCGCGCGCCCGGATCAGGCGCCGTTCCTGAAGCCTCGGCCGCCGCCGGGCGCGAGTCCCCGGGGCACAAGGATGCAGAAGAGCTTCGCTGTTTCGCCTATGCCATCGAGTCGACCATCGTTGAAAGAACGCCTTGCCAGCCCGCCCCGGGGCTATTCTCCCCAGGCCCTGCTGGCGGTCCTGTGGCCGCTGCTGGTGGCCATCGTGCTGCTGCTGGCGCTCGGCTTCCTGACCCTGCGGCTCACCAATGCGGCGCGCGCCTATGTGGGCGGCGAAGGCCTCTGGTCCAAGTCCCAGAAGGAGGCGGTGATGCACCTCGTGCGCTATGCCGGCTCGCAGCAGGAAGCCGACTACCAGGGCTACCTGAAGGCCCTGGCGGTGCCGCTGGGCGACCGCATCGCGCGGCTGGAGCTTGAGAAGGCCTCACCCGACCTGGCGCTGGCGACCGCCGGGTTTCTGCAGGGCCAGAACCACCCCGACGACATTCCCGGAATGATCGCGCTGTTCAGGTACTTCCGCCACTACCCCCTGTTCGACAAGGCGATCCGCCAGTGGGCAGAGGCTGATCTGCAGATCGAGCAGTTGCAGTCGGTGGCCGGGGAACTGCATGCCCTCCTCCGGGCCGCGCCCGCACTGCGGCCGCCGGCAGCCCGCCTGCAGGCCCTGACGCAGGACATCTACCGGCTGAACGAAGCCCTGTGGCCGATCGAGGATGCGTTCTCCGACGCCATCAACGAAACCTCGCGCGAACTGTCCCGGGTGCTCTACACCGCGATGACCGTGCTGTCGGTCTTGTTGCTGGGCTTCGGGGTCGCGCTGTCGCACCGCATCCTGGTGCGCACCCAGCGGGCCGAGCACGAGCTGCGGATCATCAACCAGCGCTTCGAGCTGGCCACCTCCGGGGCCAATGACGGCATATGGGACTGGAACCTCGTCACCCGCGAGATGTATTGCTCTCCGCGCTTTCGCGAGCTGCTGGGCTACCGCTCGGAGGCGGAGTTCCAGCAAGCCTACGTGCTGAGCTCCCACCTGCATCCGGATGACGCGGTGCCCGTTCTCGGCAACCTGCGCAACCATCTCGCCAACCGGAGCACGGCCTTCAACATGGAGCTTCGGCTGCGCTGCCGCGATGGCAGCTACCGCTGGTTCCACGCCCGCGGACGGGGCGCCTGGCACGCCTCGGGCCGGCCGCTGCGCTTCTCGGGCGCGATCACCGACATCACGCTGCGCAAGCTCGCCGAGCAGGAGCAGCGCGAGATGCTGGAGCTGCAGCGCAAGACGGCGGAAGAACTCGACCTCGCGCTGCATGGCGCCGAGGTCGCCCTGTGGGCCTACACGCCGGCGACCGGCAAAGTCATCCACATGCGCCGCTGGGAAACCCTGCTGGGCCGCAAGACCATGCCCGCCACGCTGGATGAATGGCAGAAGCTGGTGCACCCCGACGACCGGGCGCAGCGCCCGCTGGCGTTGCAGAAGTACCTGGACGACGAAACCGCCTACCGCGAGTCCGAGTTCAGGCTCCGGCATGCCGCGGGGCACTGGGTCTGGGTGCGCAGCCGGGGCCGCACCATCACCCGCGACGAGAACGGCGTGCCGCTGCACTATGCCGGCGTGGTGATGGACATCTCGCCGCAGATGGCCGCCCGCCGGCTGGAGCACGAGCAGCACCGGTTCCTGCAGACCATGATCGAGGGCGTGGACACCGGCGTGATGGTGGCCGGAGAGCAATTCATCACCTACATCAACACCAGCTTCCGCCTCATGCTCGGCTACACGCCCGATGATCCGGTGGTGGGCATGGCCGTCGATGACATGATCGCGCCGGACGACCGGGCCCTGGCCCAGCAGCGCCGCCGCAAGGCCCTGGCGGGCCGGCCTGTTCCCGCGGGCCTGCTCAGGATGAAGAAGAAGGATGGAAGCCTGGTCCAGCTTGCGCTCAACCTGTCGTTCACCCTGTGGAAAGGCGCGCCCCATTTCATCACCACCGCGACGATGGCCTCCGAGCACGAGGCGCTCGCCGTGCGCATCCATGCGGCCAGGAACCGCTTCGAGCGGACCCTGCTCTCCGAGCTGGAGGCGCAGCAGGCCGACATCGCCCGCGAGCTGCACGATTCGCTGGGCTCCGTGCTGGCGGGCATCTCGCTGATGCTGGGAGGCGCCCGGGGGCTGGCGGCAGGCGATCCCGAGCTGTCCCGCCACCTCGACCACACCCAGGAGCAGGTCAAGTCCGCCGCCGAAACCACCCGGGCGCTGGCCCGCGGCCTGATGCCCGTGGGCAGCCATCCCGGCGCCTTCCTGCGCGCCATGGAGCAGCTCACCAGCGACCTGTCGCTGGCCAAAAGCGTCTGGGGCACGTTCGAGGCGAACGGCGATTTCGAGCATGTGCCTCCGGAAACCGGGGTCCACCTCTACCGCATCGCGCAGGAAGCCATCAGCAATGCCGTGCGGCACGGCCACGCGACACGCATCGACGTACAGCTCGACATGGAAGGCGAGTCGCTGCTGATGAGCATCGAGGACAACGGCACGGGATTCGAGCGCAGCGACGTCCGGCACGACCACCCCGGGCTCGGCCTGCAATCGATGGCAGCCCGGGCCAAAGCCATCCATGGCCACCTGTCGTTTGCGCGCGCCGCCAGCGGCGGCTGCGCCGTGGTGATCGCCTGGCCCCAGCACCCGGCCGACTTCACCGGCGAATCCCTGCCGCCCGACCTATCGGCTTTCGGTGAATCGTGAAAGATCGATGACCTCCACGGAATGCGTGGCATCGAGCACCCCCATCAGCTGGCGGGCGGCCTCGGCCGACAGGCGGGAGCTTGAGACCATCCAGCTCAGGCGCACCGGCCTGAGGCTCATGAACGACAGGACGCGGTAGACCTCGGCGGTCTGGAGCGAGGGCGGCAGCTCCGGCCAGGCCTTCAGGCGATAGGCCAGCCCGCCGCCGGACGGCGGGGGCTCCCGCACCGCCGCCGCCGCCGCAGGCAGGTCGCCCAACGGCGCGGTGGGAGCGAACGCCACCCAACGCGACAGGCCCCGGATCGCCCGGCGCCCCACATGCGCGCACCATCGCAACATCGTCACCCCCTGCGGCACTGTCTTCCCTGCCATGGAGCACGGTGGCGCCGACCGCCCGCGAGCGCTGCCCTTCACCCGTCTGAGCGCACCCGCGAGGCGGACACCCTGCAACCCTGACCCTTGATCGCTGTGACAGCTTCCAGGGGCAGTGTGCGCCGCGCCCCAGGAGGGGTGCTAGGTAGTCCTACAGAACCGGAACTGCTGAATTCGCGGCGCGGCGGCGCCCGGCCAGGCGGGGCCGCCGGGCCGCGCTCAGGGCGCGGGCAGCCTGGCTTCCAGGTGCAGGATCAGGCTGCGCAGGCCGCGCTCGTAGCCCGCCAGCGCCTCGTCGATCTGCGGCCGCGGCGCGCGCTGGCGCAGCAGGCCCTCCAGCAGCGCGGCCTGGTCCTCGACCTGCAGGGCCGCAATCGTGCCGGACACCCCCTTGGCCGTATGCGCCAGCCGCTCCGCCGTGCCCCAGTCGTCCGCCGCCAGGGCCTGACGGATGTCGTCGGGCACGCCGGGCTGGCCTGCCACATAGCGGCGCAGCATCGACAGATACAGCGGCTTCTTGCCCATCATGCGGCTCAGCCCGGTGGCCGTGTCGAGGCCGGGAATGCCGTCCAGCGGGTCGCCGGCCGGGGCCTCGGCGGAACCAGCCCCGGCACCTGCATCCGAGCGCGGCTTGATCCACTTGAGCAGCATGTCCCACAGCTGCTCGGGATTGATCGGCTTCATGAGGAAGTCATTCATCCCGGCCTCGCGGCAGCGGTCGCGGTCCTGCTGCATGGCGTTGGCCGTCATGGCCACGATCGGCAGGCCGTGCAGCCGGGCATCGCGCCGGATCTCGCGCGTCGCAGCGATGCCGTCCATCACCGGCATCTGCATGTCCATCAGCACCAGGTCGTAGCGCGAGCGCGCCACCATGTCCAGGGCGATCTGGCCGTTGTCGGCGATGTCGACCACGAAGCCGGCGTCCCTGAGGATTTCGGAGGCCACCATCTGGTTGATGTCGTTGTCCTCCACCAGCAGCAGGCGCGCCTGGCTGATCGCCGCCAGCCGGCCGGTGGCCTCGGCGGCGGCCGGCGGCGCGGCCTCGCGCTGCTCGAAGTGCTCGACGCCGAGCGCCGCCATCGTGGTGTCGAACAGCATGGAGGCGCTGATGGGCTTGACCAGCACGCTGCCGATGCCCACGGCCTCGGTCTCCTTGAGCATTTCCTCGCGCCCGTAGGCCGTCACCATGATGAAGCGCGGCTCGCGCTCCAGGCCCAGGGCCTTGATCTGCCGGACCGTCTCGATACCGTCCATGCCGGGCATGCGCCAGTCCAGGTAGACCAGGGAGAACGGGTGGCCGCCGGCCGCGGCGTTGCGCACCCGTTCGACGGCGGCCCGGCCCGACGAGGCCTCGGACACGGAAAACCGCATGGTCTCCAGCATCTCGTGCAGCACGGCGCGGGCATTGTCGTTGTCATCGACCACCAGCACGCGGCAGCCGCGCAGGTCCGGGTTCAGCGACAGCTCCCGCCTGCGCAGCTGGCTGACGCCCAGCCGCGCCGTGAACCAGAAGGTGCTGCCCTTGCCGAAGCTGCTGTTCACGCCGACCTCGCCGCCCATCAGCTCGGCCAGCTTCTTGGAGATGGCCAGCCCGAGCCCGGTGCCGCCAAACCGGCGCGTGGTGGAGCTGTCGGCCTGCTGGAAGCTCTGGAACAGGCGCCCGACCTGCTCCTCGGTCAGGCCGATGCCGCTGTCGCGCACCGCGAAATGCAGCAGGATGCCGTCGGCGCTGCGCTCCTTCACGCGCGCGGACACGACGATCTCGCCCTGCTCGGTGAACTTGACCGCGTTGTTGGCGAAATTGATCAGGATCTGGCCCAGCCGTAGCGAGTCGCCGACCAGCATCGGCGGGACATCGGGCGCGATGTCGAACACCAGCTCCAGGCCCTTGGCATTGCTCTTCTCCGTCAGCAGGTTGGCCACGTTGTCCAGCAGCTTCTCCAGCTCGAAATCGGCCTGCTCGATGTCGAGCTTGCCGGCCTCGACTTTCGAGAAATCGAGGATGTCGTCGATGATGCCCATCAGGTGCTGGCCCGAGCTCTGCACCTTGCTGATGTAGTCGCGCTGGCGCTGCGTGAGCTCGGTCTTCAGCGCCAGGTGCGACATGCCGATGATGGCGTTCATCGGCGTGCGGATCTCGTGGCTCATGTTGGCCAGGAAGTCCGACTTCATGCGGGTGGCCTCCTCGGCGATCTCCTTGGCGCGGCGCACGGCTTCTTCCGCCTGCTTGCGCTCGGTGACGTCGCGGCCCATGCCCATGATGCCGAGCAGCTGGCCGTCCTCGTCCCAGAACGGCCCGTTGACGGTTTCGAACAGCTTGCGCCGGCCGTGGTGGTCGGTCAGCCACTCCTCCTGGCGGCGCGTCTGCAGGGAGCTCAGGATGCCCCGGTCGCGCTCGCGCAGCGCCTCGGCCAGCCTGGGCGGCAGCAGCTCGGCGTCGGTGCGGCCGACGATCTCCCCCACCGGCTTGCCCACGGCCGTGGCGAAGGCCTCGTTGCAGCCCAGGTAGCGGCCGTGCGGGTCCTTGTAGAAGATCGGGTCGGAGATCGAGTTGATGAGCGAGCGCATGGTCGCGCGCTGGCGGCCCATGGCCTCGGCGGCCCGCTTCTGCTCGGTGATGTCCTTGAGCGAGGCGATATTCAGCGCGCGCTTGTCGTCGCGGGCCAGGAAGACGGTCACCTCGACATCGACCACGCGTCCGTCCTTGCAGCGGTTGCGGCTTTCGAACGTGACCGGTCGGCCCGTCTCCTGCAGCGCGGTCCTGACGGCACGCGACTGGTCGCGCGAGAAATCCATGTCGAACACCGAGATGTCCATGCCGAGCAGCTCGTCGGCCGTGTAGCCCAGGTGCTGGCAGGCCGCCTTGTTGGCATAGACCACCTTGCCGGCCCGGGCGTCGAGCCACAGCATCGGGCCCGCGTTCTCCACCACGAGGTGGTTGAACACCATCTTTTCCTCGAAGCGCCTTTGCTGCGTGATGTCGCGGAAGTTGATGACCACCCCGACCACCTTGCCGTCCACCCGCTGGGGAATGACGTGGCGCTCGAAGGTGCGGCCGTCGTTGAGCTCGATCACGTCGAAGTCCTCGAGCTCCGGGTGGGCCTGCAGCTCGCGGATCTTCGCGATGAAGCGTTCCGGGTCCCGCGTCAGCGCGGCATGCCGCTGCATCTGCTGCTCCGCCTGGGCCGGCCCCGGCGGCTCGGCGGAGGTGCCCCACATCTCCAGGAACTTGGTGTTGCTGTAGGTCTTGCCGTCGGCAAAGCGCACGGCCATGATGCCGTCGTCGGTCGAGTTCAGCGTGGTGAGCAGCAGCTTCAGCGACAGGCGCGCGCGCGCCAGTTCCTGCTCCAGCTCGCTCACGCGCGTGGCCAGGCCATTGGGGCCGGGCGCGGGGCCGCTGCCCTGGGAGAAGGGAGTGGGCTCGCTCATGACAGCCGGTCCGCCACGTCGCGCAGCTCCCGGGCCGCGGCGGCGCGTTCGGCCATCGGCAGGCGATCGAGGTCGATGGTCAGCTGCATGCCCGGCCGCTTGTGCTGGATCACGCGGTGCTGGCGGCCCTGGCCCGCGATCTCGCCTTGCACCCGGAAGACGGCGATCGGCTCGGCGAAGCCCTTGGCCACCACCGGGGACATGGCCTCGGTGTCGATGGCCTCCTGGACCAGCGCCTGGGTCTCGCCGGAAATCATGATCTGGCCGGGTTCGGCCGCCTGCTCCAGCCGCGCGGCCAGGTTGACCTCCGGGCCGATGATGGTGTAGTCCATGCGCTGTTCGCTGCCAAAGTTGCCCACGTCGCAAAACCCCGTGTTGATGCCGATCCGGATCTCGAACGACTTGTTGATGCCGGCCTCGCGCCAGAGCACGCGCAGCTCCGCCATGCGCAGCTGCATGGCCAGCGCCATGCGCACGCATTGCAGGGCATCCTCCTTCACGCCGAGCGACACGGGGTCGCCGAAGAAGATGACCATGGCATCGCCGATGAACTTGTCGAGCGTGCCGCCATACTCGGCGGCGATGTTCGACATCTCGGAGAAATAGCTGTTGAGCAGCAGGGTCACGTCCTCCGGCTGCCACTTCGCGGTGGAGGCCGTGAAGTCCTTGATGTCCGAGAAGAACACCGTCAACCGCTTGCGCTGGGTGCGGATCTCCGCCTGCCGCGAGCCGTCCAGTAGCGACTGGCAGACCTGCGGCGCCAGGTAGCGCGAGAGCTTCTCGGACAGCGACTGCAGGCGCCGTGCGTTCAGGTTGTGCTCGAGATGGGTCTTGACCCGCGCCAGCAGGATGGGCGGGCTGATCGGCTTGGTGATGTAGTCCGTGGCGCCCAGGTCCAGGCCGAACTGTTCTTCGTCGACGCTGGTCAGCGCCGTGAGGAAGATCACCGGGATCGCCGCCGTCGCGGGGTCCTGCCGCAAGCGGCGCATCACGTCGTAGCCGTCCATGTCGGGCATCATGATGTCCAGCAGGATCAGTTGCGGAGGCGCATCGGACTGCACCATCTCCAGCGCCCGGGCCCCCGAAGGCGCCAGCATGACTTCGTAGTGCTCCTCGAGCAGCGCCGTCATCAGGTAGAGGTTGTCTGGCGTGTCATCGACCACCAGGATTCGGTGCGGCTGTCCCGCACCCTGCGCATCGTTCATACGCGGCGGATTCTGCACTCAACCCAGCCTCCATGGCAAGGCCGAACGGCCCCGCTCCGGCGCACCGTGCCCAGGCCGCGGCCGGCTCGAACACGCGCCGCATTGGCAAAGTCCTCGGCCTTGCGCTGCAAAACGGCTATCCTCCCGCCTTGTAACAAACGATTCACCGGCCTCCCGCCGGGCCGCGAGAGGCGCTGACGCCGGACCCGTTCGGGCCGATGCGGGGCGCCTGTGTCATCAGGGTGGCATCTGCAGTCCCGAGTATCCTCAAGCCCATGTACGCGCAATTCTTTGGTCTGAAGCAGGACCCTTTCTCGATTGCCCCCGACCCGCACTACCTGTTCATGAGCGAACGGCACCGCGAGGCGCTGGCGCACCTGCTGTACGGGCTGGGCGGTGGCGGCGGCTTCGTGCTGCTCAGCGGCGAGATCGGCACCGGCAAGACCACCGTGTGCCGCTGCTTCCTGGAGCAGATTCCGGCCAACTGCAACGTGGCCTACATCTTCAACCCCAAGCTCACCGCGGGCGAACTGCTGCAGTCGGTGTGCGATGAATTCCGCATCCCGGTGCAGCACGCGGGCCCGGGCGCGCCCACGGCCAAGGACTTCACCGATCCGCTGAACGCCTTCCTGCTGCGCACCCATGCCGCCGGCCAGAACAACGTGCTCATCATCGACGAGGCGCAGAACCTCAGCGCCGACGTGCTGGAGCAGCTGCGCCTGCTCACCAACCTCGAAACCAACGAGCGCAAGCTGCTGCAGATCATCCTGATCGGCCAGCCCGAGCTGCGCAAGATGCTGGCCCGCCCCGAGCTGGAGCAGCTCGCGCAGCGCGTGATCGCGCGCTTTCACCTCGACGCGCTCACCGAGGCCGAAACCGCGCAGTACATCCGCCACCGCCTGGCCGTGGCCGGCCTGAGCGGCGCCCTGCCGTTCGACCGCAAGGCGCTGCAGCGCATCCACCAGCTCTCGCGCGGCGTGCCGCGCCGCATCAACCTGCTGTGCGGCCGCGCCCTGCTGGGCGCCTATGCCAACGGCCAGGCCACGGTGGACCGCCGCGTGGTGGACAAGGCCGCTGCCGAAGTCTTCGACCCCGCCGAAACGGCCGCGCCGGCGCGCGGCCGCGCCGCGGCCTGGGGGCTGGGCCTCATCAGCGGCGCGGCCCTGTTCGGCGCGGGCCTGCTGGCCTTCAACAGCAGCCTGTTCCAGCCCGCCACCGCCGTCGCCACGGCGAGCCCGGCGCGAGCGGCTGCGCCTGCGGCGAAGGCCTCGGCCGCCGCAACGCCTGCCTCCAGCCCCGCAGCAGCGGCGGCAACCCCGGCAGCCTCGGCGGCCGCTGGCCCGGCCTTCCTGGTGCGCGACGAGAGCGAGGCCTGGCGCGCGCTCGCTGCCTCCTGGCCCCTGGCGCTCGGCGAGGGCGATCCCTGCCAGGCCGCCCAGCGCCAGCAGGTGCAGTGCTTCCGGAGCAGCCGCACCAGCCTGGCCCTGATCCGCCAACTGGGCCGCCCCGGCCTGCTCACCGTGTACGACGAGAGCCGCCAGCCCGGCTACGCCCTGCTCACCGGGCTGACCGAGCAGGACGCCACGCTAGTGCTCGGCGGCGCCGCGCAGACCGTGCCGCTCACGGCCCTGGCCGAGATATGGCGCGGCGACTACGCCACCTTCTGGCGCTCGCCCCCGGGCTACTCCGGCAAGACCGCCGACAGCCCCAGCGGCCCGGTGGCGCAATGGCTGGCCGCCCAGTTGGCTGCGCAACAGCCGGCCCGCACGCCGGCAGCCCGGGAAACGCCGCTGCGCGCTCGGGTCTATGCCTTCCAGCTGGCCCAGGGGCTGGTGCCCGACGGCCGCGCAGGCCCGATCACCTTCATGCAGCTCAACCGCGCCGCGGGCGTGGAAGAGCCGCGCCTGCAGACCGGCAACCCCTCCACGAATCGACCTTGAGAGAACAGCAGGCATGTCCTACATCCTCGATGCACTGAAGCGAGCCGACGCCGAACGCGAGCGCGGCACGGTGCCCGGCCTGCACGCGCAGCCCGCCGCGCTGCCGGCCCATGACCCGGCGCAAGGCAGGCGCCAGCCCCTGCTGTGGGTCGGCCTGGCCGTAGCGCTGCTGATGCTGGGCCTGCTGGCCTGGCGCCTCGTCCTGGCCCCTGCGCCCACGCCCTCACCCGCCGCCCCCACTGCTCCCCGCGTGGCCGCCGCGCCGGCTGCACCGCTCCAGATTCCTGCGGCGCCGCGGCCGGCCCCCGCACCGATGCCCGAGCCTGTCGTGGCGGCGCCGGCCGCCCCAACCCCTTCCCCCAACGCCGTGCCTGCCCCGGCGCCGGCGGTTCCCGCCGTGGCGTCCCCCTCGGCCAAGCCAGCGGCCTCCCCCGCACCCGCCAGGGAGCCGGCCCAGGCCGCGGACACAGCCGCCGCCAAGGCCAAGCCCGCCGCGGCCCCGGCCCCCCGCATCTATGCGCCCGACGAACTGCCGCCCGACATCCGGGGCCAGTTGCCCGCCCTCGCCATCAGCGGCTCGGTGTATTCGGAGAACCCGCAAAGCCGCATGCTCATCATCAACGGGCAGGTGCTGCATGAGGGAGAGCGGCCTGCGGCCGACCTGGTGCTGGAGCAGATCGGGCCCAAAGCCGCCGTGCTGAGCTTTCGCGGCTACCGCTACTCGCTGGGGTATTAGAGGCTAGAGGCGCGAACCCGGCCGGCGGCCCTTCCCAGTCAGGGCGCCGGTACCGCCGGCGGTTGCGCCAGCCCGCGCAGGCAGTGCAGCTGCCAGGTGAACTCTTCCGCGAAGGCCTCGGGATCGCGCACCGCGTAGCCGCCGTAGGCGTAGACGCTGGCATAGGCCGCGTAGCTGGCCGCCTCCAGCGCCCGGCCCGCAAGCGCCTGCGCAACGGCATGGGTGGCCGAGACCGCCGCGTGCGCCGCGCCGTCCAGCGAGCGCGAGCCCGGGTGGCTGCGCGCCACCTCGGCCACGCGCCGCGCGGCCTCCTCCAGCGCGGGCCGCGCCAGCCGCCCATCCACGAAGGCACGCAGCGCCGCCACGCCGGCCACGGCTTCGGGCGCTTCCAGCAGGTGCTGCACGCGCTCGGCGCAAGCCAGTCCGAAGGCCAGGCGCAAGGGTTCCTGGTCGGCTGCGTCCAGGCCAAGCGCCACGGCCAGGCGGCTGAGTTCGGGGTTCATGGCATCGGCCTTTCCATCCGGGACGGGCACGGGTTGCGCCCAACCCCGATGGTAGGCCGCTTCCGCCGGGCTCAGGCGGGTTGCGCGGTGAAGGCCTTGGACAGTAAAAGCGCCACCACCGCCATGGGCATTCCTGCGTCCACCCAAATACTGTATAAACAAACAGTCTTTCAAATCTTCCCAACGCCACCCATGCCCGCCGCCTCCGCCCCACGCCACGTGGCCGCCCTCCCGGGCGGCCTGTCGGCCCATGTCTGGCGGGGCGAGGCGCTGGCGCGGGCGGGCGATGCCTGCGTGCCCACCGGGCACGAGGCGCTGGACCGGCAGTTGCCCGGCGGCGGCTGGCCGCTCGATGGCATGGTCGAGCTGCTGCAGGAACAGGCCGGGGCCCATGCCTGGCGGCTGCTGTCGCCCGGCTTGAGCCAGGCCCTGGCCAGCCAGGCCGGGCCGCTGGTGCTGGTGGGCGCGCCTCACGACCCGTTCGGCCCCAGCCTGCACGCCCAGGGGCTGCCCGGCGAACGGCTGCTGTGCGTGCGCACCGACAGGCCCGCGGCACGCCTGTGGGCCGCCGAGCAGGCGCTGCGCTGCGCCGAGGTGGCGGCGGTGCTGGCCTGGCTGCCGCAGGCCCGCAGCAGCGAATTGCGCCGCCTGCAGCTGGCGGCGCAGCAGCACCGACGGCTGCTGTTCGTGTTCCGCACGCCCGCCGCCTGCCAGGAATCGTCGCCCGCGCGCCTGCGCCTGCTGCTCGACGGCGCCGAGGCGCTGCACGTGCATATCCTCAAGCGGCGCGGGCCGCCGCTGGAGACGCCGGTGGTGCTGCCGGCCGGCCCCGAACGCTTGGCAGCCCTGCTGGCCGCGCGCAGGAGCCGCAGCCCTGCGCCGCCGCCCGCCCACATCACCCCCTTGAACCGGAGGCCCCATGCCCTGGATCGCGCTGCAGCCCTCGCATGAGGACGAGCGCGCCGCCTGGGGCTGGCGCGCGCTGCAGTTCACGCCGCGCGTGGCGCAGGTGGACGAAGCCCTGCTGCTCGACATCTCGGGCAGCGAGCGGCTGTTCGGCGGCCAGCAACGCCTGCTGCGCCGGTTTTTGCAGTCAAATCTGCCCGATGTCCGCGCCACCTGGTCACAGGGCGCTACATCTTTGATAGCACTGGCCTTGCTGCGCCTGAAGCGCCGGCAGGAGCCCGCGCCGCCAGCACTGCCCGCCGCCCTGCCGCTGGACACGCTGAGCGCCGCGCGCGAGCACCTGGACACGCTGGCGCGCACCGGCTGCCGCACCTGGGGCGAGCTGCGCGCGCTGCCGCGCGGCGGCGTGGCGCGGCGCTTCGGCGCGGCCCTGCTCGACGCGCTGGACGCGGCCTGGGGCGAGCGGCCCGAGCGCTACCCCTGGCTCACCCTGCCCGAGGTGTTCGACCTGAAGCTGGAGCTGCCGGCCCTGGCCACCAGCACGCCTGAGCTGCTGTGGGCCGCCCAGCGCCTGCTGGCGCAGCTGCAGGCGTGGCTGCGCGCGCGCCAGCGCGGCGTGCTGGCGCTGGAACTCGAATGGACGCTCGACCTGCGCCGCCTGAACGGCCAGCCCCTGCCGCCGCACGAGCAACTGCTGGTGCGCACCACCCAGCCGGCGCAGGACATGGCCCACCTGCGCCGCCTGCTGGGCGAGCACCTGGCCCGCGCCCGCCTCTCGGCCCCGGCCAGCCACCTGCGCCTGCGCTCGCTGGAGACCGCGCCCTGGGCCGGCGCCAGCCACGGCTTCCTGCCCGAAGACAACGCCCCGGGCGACAAGCTGCACCAGCTCGTCGAGCGCCTGAGCGCACGGCTGGGCGCCCACAGCGTGGTGGTGCCCCAGGCCCGGGCCGACCACCGGCCCGAGCGCATGCAGCAGTGGCGGCCGGCGCAGGAGATGCTGCCCCGCGTGGCCGTGCCGGACGCGGTGCAGGGCCTGGCGCCCGCTGCCCGCCCGCCGCCGCGCCGCCCGGCCGGGCCGCCCCCGCCGGGCGCGGCCGATGCCCTGTACCCCGCCTGGCTGCTGCCCGAGCCGCTGCCGCTGGAGGTGCACCAGGACCGCCCTCACCACGGCGGTGCCCCGCTGCGCCGGCTGACGCGGCTGTACCGCGTGGAAACCGGCTGGTGGGAGGCCGGCCGCGCGGCGCGGCGCGACTACTTCATCGCGCGCAGCGACACGGCGGGCCTGGTCTGGATCTACCGCGAGCACGCGCCGCCCGGGGGGCTGGAGCGGGCGGCCTCGTTCCGCTGGTACCTGCAAGGCCTGTATGCCTGAAGCGCACGACAAGCCGCAGCCCGACACGCGCGACGACGAGGACGAGCTGCCGCCGGTGCTCTCCAGCGGCCCGGACCGCCTGCCGCGCTATGCCGAGCTGCATGCCTTGAGCAACTTCAGCTTCCAGCGCGGCGCCTCACACCCGTGGGAACTGGTGCAGCGCGCCTACAACCTCGGCTACGAGGCGCTGGCCCTCACCGACGAATGCTCGGTGGCCGGCGTGGTGCGGGCCTGGTCGGGCCTGAACCGGCACCTGGAGCGCATCCGGCAGCTCGAAGCGCAAGACCCCGCGCAGCGGCGGCTGCGCCCCTTCACGCTGCTCTACGGCAGCGAGTTCGCGCTCGAAGGCGGCCGCCTCATCGCCCTGGCGCGCGACCTGGGCGGCTGGGGCGGCCTGTGCGAGTTCATCACCGCAGCGCGCACCGGCGATGCGGCCAAGGGCGAGTACCGCGTGGGCTGGGAGCACAGCGATTTCAGCCTGCTGGCGGGCTGCGAGATCCTGTTCGCGCCCGGGCGCCCGCCTGGCGGCGCTATCGATTTGGAAGCATTCTGCGACCGCCTGACGCGGACATCGGGCCTTTTTCCCTCTCAAAACCTGTGGCTGGCCGCGGAACTGCTGCACGGCCTGGACGACGACCTCTGGCTGGCCACGCTGCAAGAGGCCGGCGCGCGCTGCGGCGTGCCCCTGGTGGCCGCCGGCGACGTGCACATGCACAAGCGCTCGCGCAAGCGGCTGCAGGACGTGATCACCGCCGTGCGCGTGGGCCGCCCCGTGGCCGACTGCGGCTTCGCGCTGCAGCCCAACGCCGAGCGCCATTTGCGCACGCGCCTGCGGCTGGCCGAGACCTACCCGCCCGAGCTGCTGGAGGCCACGCTGGAAGTGGCGCGCCACTGCGGCGGCTTCGACCTGAAATCGATCCGCTACGACTACCCGCTGGAGACCGTGCCCGCCGGCCTCACGCCCGCGCAGGCGCTGCGCCAGTTGGCGTTCAAGGGCGCGGCCGAGCGCTACCCGCGAGGCGTGCCGGCCCAGGTGAATGCCTGGCTGGAGAAAGAGCTGGCCCTCATCGCCACCTGCCAATACGAGATGTTCTTTCTCACCGTGCACGACATCGTGCGCTTCGCCCGCAGCAAGCACATCCTCTGCCAGGGCCGCGGCTCGGCCGCCAACTCGGTGGTCTGCTACTGCCTGGGCGTCACGGCGGCCGACCCGATGCATTCGAACCCGCTGCTGGAGCGCTTCATCAGCGAAGACCGGCGCAACGAGCCGCCCGACATCGACGTGGACTTCGAGCACGAGCGGCGCGAAGAGGTGATCCAGTACATCTACGCCAAGTACGGCCGCGAGCGCGCCGCCATCGCGGCCGTGGTGATCGGCTACCGCACGCGCAGCGCCATCCGCGATGTGGGCAAGGCCCTGGGCCTGGACGAGCCGCTGATCGACGCCTGCACCAAGGACCACCAGTGGTTCGACGACGCCCTGGCCTCGCAGCGCCTGGCCACACTCGCGCAGCAGGCCGGCACGCCGCTCGACGCGCGCCAGGCGCAGCTCTGGGTCGAGCTGACCCACCAGCTCATCGGCTTTCCGCGCCACCTGAGCCAGCATGTGGGCGGCTTCGTGCTCACGCAGACCCGGCTCACGCGCCTGGTGCCGGTGGAGAACGCCTCCATGGTTGATCGCTCCGTCATCCAGTGGGACAAGGACGATCTCGAAGACATGGGCCTCATGAAGGTGGACGTGCTGGCGCTGGGCATGCTCAGCGCCATCCGCCGCTGCCTCGATTTCGTGAGCCAGCGCCGGGGCCAATCGTTCACGCGCTACGACATCGGCGCGGAAGATGAAGAGACTTACGACATGATCTGCCGCGCCGACACCGTGGGCGTGTTCCAGATCGAAAGCCGCGCGCAGATGTCCATGCTGCCGCGCCTGAAGCCCCGGATCTTCTACGACCTCGTGGTGGAAGTGGCCATCGTGCGGCCCGGCCCGATCTCGGGCGGCATGGTCCATCCCTATCTGCAAGCGCGCAGGCGCAAGGAGCAGAACCTGGCCATCGAGTACGAGCGCTCTTCGCTCGAAAGCGCCGCCGAGCCGCCGCGCCTGCAGAAGGCGCTGGAGCGCACGCTGGGCATCCCCATCTTCCAGGAGCAGGTGATGGAGATCGCCATGATCGCGGCCGGCTTCAGCGCCACCGAGGCCGACGCCCTGCGCCGCGGCATGGCGGCCTGGAAGCGCACCGGCGACGTCAAGCGCTTCGGGCCCCGGCTCATCGACGGCATGCTGGCGCGCGGCTACACGCTCGAATTCGCCCAGCGCATCTTCCAGCAGATCCAGGGCTTCGGCGAATACGGCTTTCCCGAGAGCCACGCCTACAGCTTTGCCCTGCTGGCCTACGAGAGCAGCTGGCTCAAGCGCCACGAGCCCGAATGCTTTCTCGCCGCCCTGCTCAACTCGCAGCCCATGGGTTTCTACACCCCGTCGCAACTGATCCAGGACGCCCAACGCCACGGCGTTCAGGTGCTGCCCGCCGACGTCTCGCACAGCGACTGGGACTGCACGCTGGAGACCGCGCCCACGGCCGCCACCGCCACCGCACGCGGCGTGGCCGTGCGCCTGGGCCTGCGCCTGGTGGGCCGCCTCGGCAAGGAAGCCGCCCAGCGCGTGCCCGCCGCGCGCGCCCAGGCCCCGTTCACCAGCACCGAAGACCTGGGCCAGCGCGCCCAGCTCGACGCACGTGACCTCGACGCGCTGGCCGCGGCCGACGCGCTGCAATCGCTCTCGGGCCACCGCCGCCAGCAGGTCTGGGACGCCGCGGCCCAGCACCGCGCGCCGGCCCTGCTGCGCGGCGCGCCGGTGAACGAAGAGGCGCTGTGGCTGGCGCCCGCGCCCGAGGCCGAGGAAATCACCTTCGACTACGCCGCCACCGGCCTCACGCTGCGCCGCCACCCGCTGGCCCTGCTGCGCCCGAAGCTCGCGCGCCGGGGCCTGCTCAATGCCGACGAACTCAAGGCCCTGCCGCACGGACGCTGGGCCAGCGCCTGCGGCCTCGTCACCGTGCGCCAGCAGCCGCAGACGGCGAAGGGCACCATCTTCGTCACGCTGGAGGACGAGACCGGCCCCGTCAACGTGATCGTCTGGCGGCATGTGCGCGAGCAGCAGCGCGAGGCCCTGCTCAAGTCGCGCCTGCTGGCCGTGCGCGGCATCTGGCAGCGGGATGACCCGCAGCGCGATGGCTCGCAGTGGGATGAACAGCCGCTGGACGGACAGCCACGCAGCGCAGACCGCGGCGGCCAAGTCTGCCACCTGATCGCCCACCGCCTGCTCGATTTGACGCCGCTGCTCGGCCGCCTGGGAGGCCAGAGCGGCAAGAGCCGGGATTTCCATTGAGTGCCCCAGCCAAGGAGCCGCCATGCCCCCGCCCTACCCGCCCGCGCTGCGCATCCTGATCTGCCTCAAGCCCGACCCCGGCGTGCAGGCCGCGATCGACCGCTTCCGCGTGGACACCGGCTGGCCGAGCTGGCGCCGCTGGACCACCGCGCCCCGCCTGCATCTCACGCTGCAATGCTGGGACGGCTTTCCCGGCAGCGAGGTGGAGCCGCTGCGCGCCGCCCTGCGCGGCGTCCCCATGGCGCCGCTCGACCTCGTGCTGGACAAGCCGCAGCTCTGGCATCGCCAGACCGCGGTGCTGCTCGCGCGGCCGAACGCCGGGCTGCAGGCGCTGCACGAGCGCATGCGCGCCGCTCTGGGCCAGGCCGGCCTTCTCATGGCGCCGCATCTGCAGCCCCACGTCACGCTGTCCTACCGCGCCCCCGAGCCGCCGCCGGCCGATGCCGGCCCCGGCATCCCCTGGTGCGCCCGCGAGTTCCTGCTGATCTGGTCGCAGCTGCCGCCCGCCTACCCGCGCGCGCACCACGAGGTGCTGCAGCGCTACGGCGCGGCCGAAGCGAGCCCGGCGGCGTGATTGGGCAGGAATTCAAAGAAGAATCGCCCCGATGTCCGCGTCCCGCTGTCATTGGCAGCTATCGAATTCATAGCAAACCGATTCGCCCGGCGTCAGCCCTTCAGGCCAGCAGCCCGTCGGCAATCAGCCGCCAGTGCGCCGCATCCACCGGTGTGATCGACAGCCGGTTGCCCTTGCGCAGCACCATCATGTCGGCCAGCGCCGGCACGCCGCGCAGCTCGGGCAGGCCCAGCACGCGCGTCTTGCGCAGCGCCTGCACGTCCACCAGCAGCCAGCGCGGCGCATCGAGCTTGGAGGCCGCGTCGTAGTACGGAGACTTCGCGTCGAACTGCGTCGGGTCCGCCCGCACGCCCGAGGCCACGCGCGCAATGCCCACGATGCCCGGCTCGGCGCAACTGGAGTGGTAGAACAGCACGCCATCGCCCACCCGCATGCCATCGCGCATGAAGTTGCGCGCCTGGTAGTTGCGCACGCCCACCCAGGGCACCGTGGCCTTCGGCGCCGCCAGGGCGTCGTCAATCGAGCATTCTTCGGGCTCGGATTTCATGAGCCAGTAGCGGGGGGTGGTGGAGGCCATGGCGGGGCGAGGGGTGGTCGTGAACGAATGAACCCAGCAGGGACGGGACAATGGGCCGGACTATAGCCCCACCCGGGCGCCCCTCCAAGTTGAGCGGCCCTGATCGGCCAGGCTCACTGAACGCGGTCGCCGTATCGGATGGCGGTGAGAGCGCTGGATTCAAACCTCAGCGTTGTCATGAACTGGCCCGTTCCCGGGTTGTAGGTCCATTCATCGACCGATTCGCAGGCCGTGTTGACGACGATCGTGGGGCCACTTGACGACGGCGATGACGAAGGCGTGAAGGTTTGAGGATCCGTTTTTTTGCAGAACGAATCCTTGAAAACCGGCTCGCCGCATTTGGACAGGGCTGCCGCCTTGGAATCCCCCAGCTTGATCAGATCGTTCTTGCAGCGAAAGGAACGGGTGTCGGCAATGGCCACGGAGGAGGCCGCGCAGGCCACGACGACGATGAAGCGGGACATGGAGGAACGCATGATGGTGAACCTTCAACGGATGTGCTGGTTCTGCAGAGAATAAACCCACCAAGGGGCGATCGCCCAGGGCGGCGCCGATGGCCACGCCCTGCCCTTCGCCGCCTCACCCCTTGGCGTTGAACGCCTCGTGGTAGCTCACGCGGCCCGCCGCCACGTGCGGCCCAAAGGCCAGCACCTGGAAATACTCGGGCGGAACGCCCTCCAGCACGCAGTCGGGCCGGTGTTTGAACCCGAAGCGGCCGTAATAGCCCGGCTCCCCCAGCACCACGCACCCGGCAACGCCCAAAGCACGCAGCGCTGCGAGTCCCTCATGGATGAGCGCCCGGCCGATGCCCTGGTGCTGATGTTCGGGGAGAACCGACACCGGCCCCAGGCCATACCAGTCCGGCGAGCCATCGGAAATCTGCACGGGCGAAAACGCCGCGTGCCCCACCACCTGGCCGCCCTTCTCCGCCACCAGAGAGACAGAAAGCGCCCCAGCGCGGCGCAGAGCCAGCACGATGAAGTGCTCCGTCTGGCTGCTGTGAGGCGCGGATTGGAACGCCAGCTCGGTCACGCGGGTGATGGCCTCGGTATCCGCAGGCTGCTCGGAGCGAATGCTTGTCTTATTCAAACTGCGGCTCTCCTGCTGTTCGATACAACAACCAGTTGGAACAATAGCGGTAGCAGCCGTGCAACTGCACGCACTCGTTCATCACACCTTGCATTGCAAATCTGAGCAGCCGTATTTGATCATGCTCGCAGTCGCGATGTCGAGGTTCTCTACCTCTGACTAACCTGCGCCCTTCCAGCCGTCCCAGCGTCAGCAGGCGACGCCGTCCGTCCGCTGGACTCGCTCGTCTCAGGTCTCCGCATGGTGCCGCAGCCGCCATGCCGAGGAACGCCTTCATTCACCCTCTTCGCTGACAGTCCGGCATGACGCCAAGCCCGTTTGCCCAAAAAACCTTCTGTTACGCTTGGAATGCCGGTGGCGCGGAGGGCGTTCACCGGCGATTTTCTATGTCAATCCGACCCACAGGAACAACCATGATGACGTTCACCAAGGCCCCAGGGCGCAGCTTTTTTGCCCGCAGGATCACATTGGCTGCCGCTGCGGCAGCACTCAGCCTGATGACCGGCTGCGCCTCGCACTATCTCGACGCCTCCACCAAAGGCGTTGAACCCGCTGAGTTCACCAAGCCTGCGCAGCCGGCGCCGGTCCAACTCGTATTCGACTTTGAAAGCAAGGGCG
The DNA here is from genome assembly GCF_022809125.1 of Variovorax terrae. Taxonomy (NCBI): domain Bacteria; kingdom Pseudomonadati; phylum Pseudomonadota; class Betaproteobacteria; order Burkholderiales; family Comamonadaceae; genus Variovorax; species Variovorax terrae. The sequence continues at coordinate 2,089,543 of NZ_JALGBI010000001.1, forward strand.
TGGTGAATGCCAGGGCCACGGATTTCCTGAAGGAAGCCGTGAAAAGCGAGGTGCAGAAGAGCGGCCTGTTTGCCTCGGTGGACGACAAGCCGGCCACCGGCGGTGCGTTGCTGGAAGTCAAGATCAACAACATCCCCCTGACCGACGACGCGTTCAGCAAAGGCTTGGCCGCCGGCTTCACTTTCGGCCTGGCCGGGGCGCAAGTCTCCGACGGCTACGTCTGTACCGTACGCTACTTGAATGGCGACAAAACCATCATCAAGACAGCCCGCCACGCAATCCACACGACGGTCGGCAACGCTGCATCCCCCGGGAACGCCGTGAAAATCAATAGTCTGAAGGAAGGCGTGCTGACCATGACCCGACAGATCCTGAGCACGGCACTCAACGATTTGTCCAAAGACCCCGCCTTTCAGTGATGCGAGGTCTGGCTGTGATGAAAAACATGAGCCGTTTCACGCTGTACGCGATGACGCTGAGCATGGCGCTGCTGACAGGCTGTGCACGCCTGAAGCTCTCCCCGCCCAGCGCGAGCGCCGACAACATCCAGGCGGCAAGAACCGCGAATCTGCCCCCGCTGTCAGTGGGCGAGTTTTCGCTGGCCGCCGGCCTGCCGAAGAGCCTGGACCTGTCCGTCAGTATCCGGGGCAGCACGCTCTACTCGCCCTACCAGGATTCCCTGGCGAAGTACCTGCAGGAAACCTTGCGCGCGGAACTCACGGGCGCCGGTCTCCTGGACCCCGCCTCGGCCACGATGGTCAGCGGGCAGTTGATGCAGAACACCGTGGAGGCCGGAGCCGATCGCGGCAACGCAACGCTGGGGGCTCGCTTCAAGCTCGTTCGCGAGGGGCAGACGGTCTATGACAAGACCTTGACCGCCAGCGACAACTGGCCATCGTCCTTTATTGGTGCTGTTGCGATTCCTGAGGCCGTCAATCGCTATACGAGCCTGTATCGCAAGCTCGTCAATCAATTGCTCAAGGATTCTGAGTTCATCCAGGCCACCAAGCGGGCCTCGCCCTGATGCGCTCAGGGGCGGCGGCTTTCGTCGCCCCGCATCCATCGCCCGGCAACGAGTGAAACCGGGAAACTGCGGGCGCAACAGATCGTGGATACGGCGGTCGCCAAAGCGGCGACGCAAATGTGCGATCTCCACGATCTTCTCGTGCAGATCCAGTGTGGCCTGATCGAGCTGGGGTGGGTGGCGGTAGCAGTCGCGGGAGAGCCCCACAAGCCGGCACGCACGACGTTCGGACAAATGGTGTTCGCTCACCATGCGACCAACCGCCTCGCGTCTGGCCTGTGGGGCTAGCGCTTTACCCCCAGAACACTCTTGAGCGCATGCATGTCCAGGTGCGCCTCGGCCAGCAACCGCTTGAGCTTGGCGTTCTCTGACTCCAGCTCACGCAGGCGCTGGGCCTCGGAGACCTGCATGCCGCCGACTTGGCGCGCCACTTGTAGAACGTGGCGTCACGTTGCGGCAAAGCTCCTTGATGGGCATACCCGCCTCGGCCTGCCGCAGGAACCCAATGATCTGTTCCTCGCTGAATCTGCTCTTCTTCATATCCGTCATTCTCCGGGTGGTTGACGGACTTCGTGAACTTTAGGTTGGTACGGCTGAGAGGGGGCAGGTCACTCTGGCGCACCCATCTCACGCGGATGCCGCATACCTTTTGCATGACCGTTCCAGCGGATAAAAAAGCGCACCCAGTACAGGTAAGCCTTCTCAGTGCTGAGGCTATAGTGGAGGTAGCGAACGCGTTCACGGACTTGGTCCAGTAGCCGTATGGAGCGCAAAACAGGCATGCCGGGTTTTATGGCCGACTTACATTTGTGTTTTTAGTCAGTAAATGGCCTAAAAGCCCAGGCTAGAAGCCACTTTCAGGAGGAACCCGTGACCAGAATATCCCGCAACGTCCGTTTTATCTCGCAGGTTCTGCGGGATACATTACGTTATAGCGTATGAAAATTGCCACCCTGCTTCTTATCTTAGTGATTTCGTTCAACGTCTTGGCGCAAGATACCGTCAACGACGTCACAGATTCGCAAATCGATAGCTATCAGCGCGGCATGGAATCCGGGTGCAAGAGTCAAGGTCTTGGAAAAGGTGACGCTTCAGAAAAAGTAGACGCCGTATGCGATTGCATACTCAAAGTGCTAAAAGCGGAGATGTCTCGCTCGGAATGGCAACGAGCATATTTTTCTTCTCGCACACGCAATGATCGCGAAGAAATCCGAACCTTAGCACCGCATATCAAGAAGACGGAACTCTGTCGTGCCAATGCGCTATAACTTGGCATTGGTGCGGACGGGCGGAAGCGCCGCGCGCTTTTCAATAATGTGCGCACCCGCTGCACACTTCTACGTTAGGGCGCTTGTGCACAACTATCACCTTGTCGCGGAGGATCCCCATGACCATCGTTCAGATTCAGCAGTCGATTGAAGGCGTCATCAAGCTTTACTCGGAGCATCCGGAGAAGGCACTATCTACAGACAAGGCAGCTGTCGCTGTCATCCAGGAAGGACTTCGATGCAAAGCTGAAGGCCCAAACGGCGCAGTCCTGGTCAGCGACATGCCCAAAGGCATAGGCGGTGGCGGCACGGCGCCAACGCCAGGTTGGTTCTTGCGCGCCGCACTCGCAAACTGCGACGCAACGGTCATTGCGATGCGTGCTGCGCAGCTTGGCATCGTCCTTACGAAGTTGGAGGTCACCGTAGACAGCGACTCAGACAGTCGAGGGATCCTTGGAGTCGGAGATAGCGTTCCTGCAGGTCCGCTCAATATGCGCGTTCATGTACTTGTCGCCGCTGACGGCGCCTCGCCCGAGCAGCTTCGTCAGATAGTCGCCTGGGCGGAGTCGCACTCACCGGTTGGCGATGCTCTGCGGAGAGCCATACCGTGCAGCACAGAGGTCGAAGTTGCCTGACAGTTGCCCCTGCGGAGGGCGTCCTAACCCCTCCATCGAACGAACCACCAACAGCTGGCTTCGCCATCTGTTGGTGGCCGCTCATGTCGAACGTTAGGCCGCAGGTAGCTTATGGTTGATTTTCCAGCGCTGGAGACATCCCGACTCACGCTGCGTGAGATTGTGGAATCGGATGCGGAGAATATTTTTCGAATTCATGGCGACGCCGAGTACATGAGATGGTTCGGATCGGATCCGATTCGCGATCTTGACGGCGCCGCGAAGTTGGTCGCTACGTTTGCCAGTTGGCGGAAAGAGCCGGTTTCCGGTGCACGCTGGGCCGTGGAGTTGAGAGACCAGCCAGGACTGATCGGCACATGCGGATTGTTTCGCTGGAATCGAAACTGGAGATCCTGCATCATCGGTTACGAAATCGCTCCGGCGCATCAGGGCCACGGATACGTGAAAGAAGCTCTAAAGGCAATCATCACCTGGGGTTTCCGAGAGGTGCAGTTGAATCGAATCGAGGCGCAGGTACACCCTGACAACACGGCATCCCTGGCCTTACTCGAGGTGCTCGGGTTTCTGCAAGAGGGGCGGCAGCGGGAAGCTGGGTACTGGGCGGGCCGGCACCACGACCTCCTGCAGTACGCTCTGCTCAATGCGCAGTGGAGTACAGCGAATGCGGTCTAACCTTTTGCTGCAGCGGATGGCTTTGCCCACCGCTGAGCGTGAACGTTAGGCTGCAACATGTCAGTGCCAATGAGCCCGGTCGTTCGCGCGTTCTGGAGCGCGTTCAAGGCCACGCAATCTGAGGACGTCGACGCTAGGTTCTACGAAGTGTGCGTCTTCGACGACAACGAGTCAAGCGCCAATCACCTAGCAGAACTGGTTGTGCGCGGAGTCAAGCGGGCCACTGCCGGTCTGGTTTGGTCGTTCGAAGCGGCGAACATGCCGGTTCCAAAGCCGGGGGATCTCAGCGTGGTCACAACCTGGGACGGGCAGCCGAAGTGCGTGATTGAAACGATTCAAGTCGACATCACGCCATTTTCGGAGGTCACGGTGGAGTTCGCGGCCATAGAGGGCGAGGGAGACGGGTCGCTCCAATATTGGCGTAAAGCACACACGGCCTACTCTGCAAGAGAGTGCTCCCGCATTGGTCGCACCCCGAGCCCGTCCATGCCGGTCGCTTGCGAACGGTTCAGGATCGTCTATTACCCGTTCGGCGAAAATGCGGCCTAACCCCTCCGTCAAGGGGACTGGCCTGCGGCCAGTCCCTTACGTCGAACGTTAACCATCTCAAAGAGGGGGTTTTCATGGCACTCACACCAATTGACGCGGTTTGTCCACACTGCAAAGCGCGCTTCAATGCGCTTCCGAAAAGAACCTTCCTCGGGTTCCAAAAGCTGGCGTGCCCGCAGTGCAAGGAAGACGTTGTGTACCTGCTGACGCGTGGCTATCGAACTACATTTTCATGGTGCTTTCGATCATTGGTGCCTTTTCTCGGGGTGAGTTTGGCGTCCCCGAAGGGCTCGGTATCGCAGTTGCGATTGCACTCATTCGCGACTGGAGCATTAAGAATCGGGTCGCGGTAAACGCTTAGCTAGTGCCAGGCTAGGTCGATGGTTAACAAGTCAATCGACACGGACCCACAACAGCAGGAGGCGGCTTCGCCGCATGTGTTGGTGGTCTGGTCATTTTTACGTTAGATTGCAATGGTTCGTCTTGACTGTTCCGGTGTTTGGTTTGGGTCGCAGCTTGATGAAAAGCACTTGTTCCATTGGGCGGCAGAAATTCCAGGATTCTTACGATGGGATCAGGACACGCTTGTCGTTCGTTCTCGTCTCTCCGAAGCGTCTCTTCGAGATCTTCTATCGTTGTTCAGTCGGTACGAAATTCCAATGAAGCAACTGGCGCAATTTGAGAACCCGAAAAACAGTGCATGGTTTCGGGCTCCGCATATGTACTGGCATGCCAGAGTATTCGGCGCAGAGCAATCTAACAGGGCGCTTCAGCGGACGGCTTCGCCGCCCACTGAGCTTCGGCGTTAGACCGCATGAAAACCCGCGTCATCGTCGCCGCTGCTGCAGTGCTCGTTCCGGTGTTATTGGTCAGCGGCTGTTCGTATTGGGCGTCGCGGTATGAACGCTCGTTCGAAGCCACATTGGATGGGGACACATTGCAAGCGGTTGTCGAACGGTTTGGTGAACCAAACGTCCGCGAAACTGGTGCGGTGCCATTCACCCTCTATGCAACGCGTGCCTGCACTGCTCCGTGCCAAGTCCGTTTGTGGTGGGAGCACCCAATCATGAAAGGGGTGGAGGCTTGGTCAGTTGAGTTCGCTAACGGCCGCGCAATTCACAAGAGCCATTGGGTTTCACCATGAACATGCGGTCTAGCAGGTCCTTCGACACGGACACACAAGTGTGTCAGCGCCGCAGCGCCCACCTCGTGTGTGCCGGTCAAGTCCGACGTTAGGCGGCACAAAGCAGCCATCGAGCCCTGCAACGCGCCCAAGACCAAGACGCCAGCCTCGCATGAACCCAATGCACCTCCTTTCGCGTCTCGTGGTGTGGCCCATTGGCTTGGTGTCGTACGCTGCTCTCTTGGCCGCCTGCGTTCACTGGCTAACCGACACATGGTTCGGGGCAGCTACGCTGGGCATTTGGTTCGCGGTCTTCGTGGGCGTCCCAACAGTTGTAGGCTACGCCGGCTCTCTCTGGTGGCGAGATCAACTTCAAGGGCTACGTCGCTATGAAGCACTGCTGGGGTTTGCGTTGCCCGTCTTCCTTCTCATCCTATGGGCACTTGTCGTTGCGCTCGGCCGGTTGCGGTAGCCTCCCTGCGGCCTCTGGCCATCCTATTGGCTCTTCCCCCAGTGCAGCCTAACCCTTCGCTCGAGCCGACATGCTATGGCAGCCAGCCCTGGCCGCGCTACACTGTGGTCCATGATGCTCCGCGCGGCCAGGGCCGACTGCCTCCGCACGCGGCTCAGCTCTAACGTTAGACGTCATCAATGTCCCTGAACATCAACTACAGGCTCACCGGCGTGGGCTGGGCCGAGTGCACGCTCAGTGATGACCAAAGCACATGTACCGTCACAGCCTCGTACCTATCCGATGCACTTCACAACTTGGTTCTCGCCGCGCATGCTCTTCTGTCGAGATTTACCAAGTTGTCTTTCAGCTTCGACGAAGAGCCTGGTGAGTACCAATGGGTCATAACAAGCCCTCGATTGAACGAGATTGAGCTTCAGATTCTTAGCCTAGGCGAACTATGGGGCGATAGGCCCGACTCAGAGGGCCGGCGGCTATTCCGAACGGTTTGCACTCCGGAAACGTTCGCCACGGCAGTGCATACTGCGGCGGCAGCCGTACTCGCAGAGCACGGCGAGTCTGGCTACTACGAAAAGTGGTCGGAGTATCCGTTCCCCATCGCGCAGTTTGAACAGTTGTCAGTTGCCCTCGCACGGCTGCAAGCGTGACGTCTAACCCTTCCTTCAAGCGGACCCACGCCAGCCGGCTTCGCCGCCTGTCGCGGTCCGCTTAAGTCAAACGTTGATCGCCCGCATTGACGTTTTGATAGTGACTGCTTCTGGCCGACAACAGTCGCTCGCTCACTATCGGTATCTGCGGTTTAACTATAGGTAAACGGAACTAAACAGGAAGCTCTCCGCACTAGTCTTCGAGCGCACCAAGCGCAGGCCGCGCAGGGGCACGGCCCGCGCCTCGCCTCAATCGACCGTCAGCACCGTCCCTTCACGGCGCTTGTCCGCCGCGCCATACTTCAGGCCGGTGGCCAGGTCGATGACCAAGGCCTGCGCCGCCAGGTTGGCGCCGTTGGCCTCGTTGCCACTGCACGGCGGCACGCCGATCGCGGGCTGGCGCATCGCGTCCAGTTGCTGCATGACGCTGGCCGAGAACGCGGGGGTGGGCGTGAAGCCGGTGGGCGTGAAGGGGCCGGTCTCGCAGAACACCTTGTCGTTGTTGCGCGCCGAGATGCGCGGCGCGTCCAGCGCCTGCTGCACGCTCATGCCGTGGTCGATCATGTTGGAGGTGATCTGCACCACCGCGTTAATGATCTTGGAGCCGCCGGCCGAGCCCAGGGCCGCAAAGGGCACGCCGCCCTTGAACAGCAGCGTGGGCGACATGCTGCTGCGCGGGCGCTTGAAGGGGGCCACGTCGTTGGCGCCGGGGTTGCCGGTGGCGGCGTTGAGTGCGGGCGGCCAGTCGAAGTCGGTCAGCTCGTTGTTCAGCATGAAGCCGTAGCCGGGCACCATGATGCCGGAGCCGAACAGCGATTCCACCGTGGTGGTGGCCGTGACGATGTTGCCGTCCTTGTCGGCCACCACGAAATGGGTCGTGTGGTTGCCCTCCTTGGGGTCGGCCACGGCCGCCAGCGGCTGGAAGGCCACCGGGTTGCCCGGCACGATGGCCGAGGGCGCCAGGGCCGCATCGAGCTTGACGAGGCCGCCGCGCTGCGCGAGGTACTTGGCGTCGAGCAGGCCCGCCACGGGCACCTTGACGAAGTCGGCATCGCCCTCCCAGTAGTTGCGGTCGGCGAACGACAGGCGCATGCCTTCGATCAGCACGTGCAGCGCGTTCTTGTCGCCGAAGCCGAAGCCCTGGCTCTTGTCGCCCAGCGGGAAGCGCTCCAGCATCTTGAGCTGCTGCAGCACCGTGATGCCGCCGCCCGAGGGTGGCGGCATGGTGGCGATGCCGTAGCCGCGGTAGCTCCCCGTGACCGGCTCGCGCTGCGCCGTCGCATAGGCGGCGAGGTCCGCCAGGGTCATCAGCCCGGCCTTGCCCGTGGTGAGGGCCGCCCCCGCGGCGCCGGTGGTCGCGGCGCGGCTTTGCGCCTGCACGATGGCGGTGGCGATCTCGCCCTTGTAGAACACGTCGATGCCCTGCGCGGCGATCAGCCGCAGCGTCTTGGCCAGGTCCGGCTGCTTCAGCGTCTGGCCTTCCTTGAGCGGCGTGCCGCCCGGGCGGAACAGCGCCGCGGTTTCGGGCTGCAGGTTGGTCATCTGGAAACCGCGATCGCTGGTGTTCACGATGTCGCCGGCCAGCAGCTTGCCCACCGGGAAGCCGTTGTCCGCCAGCGCAATGGCCGGCTGCAGCGACGCGGACAGGCTGCGCGTGCCCCACTTGCCCAAGGCCGTGTTCCAGCCCGCCAGCGTGCCGGGCACGCCCACCGAGATGCCGCTGGTGGAGGCATCCTCGAAGCTCAGGGTACCGAACATGCCGGGCGTGGCCGCGGCCGGCGCTCGCTCGCGCGAATCGATGACGTAGGACTTCTTGTCCTTGGCCGACCACACCATGATGAAGGCGCCGCCGCCGATGCCCGAGCTTTGCGGCTCCACCACGTTCAGCGCGAACTGGATGGCGGCCGCGGCGTCCACCGCGTTGCCGCCGGCCGCCAGCACGTCGCGGCCAACCTGCGCGGCCAAGGGGTGCGACACGGCCACCACCCCGGCGTGGCCCGCGGTGGCCAATGGCACGCCGGGCGTTATGGCAAGGCCGCTGCCACCGCCGCTGCCGCCACAGGCCGCCAGCATCCAGGTCAGGGCCAGGCCCGCGCACATCGTTTTCTTCCAGCGCATCGGCGCCGCTCGTCTGATCATCTGCATCATGTCTCCTAGGTTTGTGGCGAGAAAGCTTCATCCCGCCGCTATGGCTTTGCAGGGCGCGTGCCAGCGCCCTGCCGCATGGCCCGGACGCACGCAAGTCCTTGTCGCCAGAGAGAAAATCAGCGCGCGGCGGCATGCGCGGCCGATGGCGCGTGTTCGCTTTTCCGTACAAACCCGGCCTTCGCCTGTACGCCCGGACGGACAGGCTGCACGCCCCGCGCCCCTTGGCGCTTGCCCGCGCGGCAACTTGCTAGCACCATGGCGCGTGCTTTCGCCTCCGTTGCCTCACGCCGTCCCCGCGCGCACCGCCTCCAGCCGGCGGCGGCGCTGGCGCGCGCTGGCCTACTGGGGCATCGCGCTGAGCCTGCTGTGCGGCATCGCGCTGGCCGCCTTCGCCGCGCGCGAGTGGTCGCTGCGCCAGGCCTTCGACCGGCTCGACGACACCGCCTTGCGCCAGTTGGAGCTGTACGCCTCGGTGCTCGAACACGAGCTGGCCAAGCAGGACGATCTGCCCGGCCTGCTGGACGTGGACGGCGACATCGAAGCCCTGCTGCTCCAGCCTGCCTCCCGGTCCCTGGGCATGGCCGCGAGCCGGCGGCTGACGCGCTTCACGGTGCGCTCGGGCATGGTGAGCACCGAGGTGGTGGACATGGCGGGCCACATCCTCGCCGCCAGCGACTGGTATGAGCCGGCCACGCGCCTGGGCGCGACGGCGCTGGCGTCGCCCTGCGTGCGCGACACCCTGTCGGGCGGCGAGACGCGGCACTTCGCCGCCGGCATCACAGGCGCCCCCGAGGTGTGCCTGGGCCGCGTGGTCGAGCGCGCCGGGCGCAAGCTGGGCGCCGTGCTGATCCGCATGAGCCTGGCGCCCACCGAGGCCACCTGGGTCGACGCGGCCTTTCGCGACGACAGCGAGCGGCCCTTCGTCACCGATGAGCACGACCAGATCATCCTGTCGGCCGCCCCGCCGTGGAAAGGCCGCACGCTGGCGCAGGTGACGCAGCTGGAGCGAAGGCTGCCGCATGGCGCGCTGCTGGTGCGGCTGTCGGGCGCGCCATCCCATACGGCCGATCTGTTCCTGCTCCACCAGCGCCCGCTGACGCGCCTGGGCTGGCGGCTGCACGTGCTGGCCAGCACGCGCCAGGTCTGGCGCGATGCGCGCACGGCCGCCTGGGGCGGCGGTGCGGCAGCGGCCAGCGTGGGGCTGCTGCTCGTCGTGGTGGCGCAGCGCCGGCGCGTGCTGGCGCAAAAATTGGCCGCGCGCGAGGCCCTGCAGCGCGCCAACGACCAGCTCGAGCAGAAGGTGCGCCAGCGCACGGCCGAGCTGGAGCGCACGCAGCAAGACCTGGTGCAGGCCGGCAAGCTGGCGCTGCTCGGCCAGCTGTCCGCCGGCATCTCGCACGAGCTGGGGCAGCCTCTCACCGCGCTGCGTGGGCTGGCCGGCAATGCCAGGGTGCTGCTCGAGCGCCATCGCCATGGCGACGTCGCCGTCAACCTGGAAGACATCACGCAGTTGGTGGAGCGCATGGGGCGCATCACCGCGCAGCTCAAGGCCTTTGTCCGCAAGTCGCCTACGCCGTTCGGGCCGGTGGTGCTGGCGCGCGCGGTGGAGAATGCGCGGCAGCTCGTCGCAGCGCGGCTGGCCGAGGAGCAGGTGGCGCTGCTCGATCTCGTCCCCGCGGACCTGAGCGTGGTTTGCGACGGCGCCCGGCTGGAGCAGGTGCTGGTGAACCTGCTGGTCAACGCCCTGGACGCACTGCGCGGCGCCCCCGTGCGGCGCATCACCGTGAGCGCCCATGCCGTGGACGGGCGTGCGGTGGTGCAGGTGGCCGACAGCGGCCCGGGCCTGGACCCGCGCGTGCGCGAGCGCCTGTTCGAGCCTTTCCTCACCACCAAGCCGGCGGGAGAAGGCATCGGCCTGGGCCTGGTCATCTCGCAGCACATCGTGCACGAGGTGGGCGGCGCGCTGCGTGCCGCGCACTCGGAAGTGGGCGCCACATTTGAATTCGATCTGCCACTGGCAGAGGAACCTGTCAAGGAGCCAACTTGTTCGACGGACTGAAGATATTGCTGGTGGATGACGACCCCGCCGTGCGGCGCGCCGTGGCGCAGACGCTGGAGCTCGCGGGCCTGGCGGTGGACGTCTTCACGACAGCCGAGGAGGCATTGCCCCACATCGCGGTGGGCTTTCGCGGCATCGTGCTGAGCGACGTGCGGCTGCCGGGCATGGACGGCGTCCAGCTCCTGCGGCGCGTGCAGGCCGTCGATGCGGCCATCCCCGTGGTGCTGATCACTGCCCACGGCGACATCGCGATGGCCGTGCATGCCATGCGGGGCGGCGCCTACGATTTCGTCGAGAAGCCGTTCACGCCGGAGCGCATCGTCGAAGCCGCGACGCGCGCCCTGGAAAAGCGGGCCTTGAGCCTCGAAGTGTCGAGGCTGCGCGAACAGGTGGCCGACCGGCGCGGCATCGACTCGACGCTGCTGGGCCCCTCCTCCGTGATGGAGGCGCTGCGCCGCCAGGTGCGCAGCCTGGCCGCGACCTCGGCCGACGTCATGCTGATCGGAGAAACCGGCACCGGCAAGGAGCTGGTGGCCCGCTGCCTGCACGAGCACAGCCCGCGACGCGCCCGGCATTTCGTCGCACTCAACTGCGGCGGCCTGCCCGACACGCTGGTGGAAAGCGAGCTGTTCGGCCACGAGGCCGGCGCCTTCACCAGCGCGGCGCGCCGCCGCGTGGGCAAGATCGAGCACGCACACGGCGGCACGCTGCTGCTGGACGAGATCGAGAGCATGCCCATGGCCGTGCAGGTCAAGCTGCTGCGCGTGCTGCAGGAGCGGCGACTGGAACGCCTGGGCTCCAACGAGCAGGTGCCGGTGGACGTGCGCGTCGTCGCCGCCGCCAAGTCTGACCTGAAGGCCGAGGCGGAGCTGCGGCGCTTCCGGCCAGACCTGTATTACCGCCTCAATGTCGCCGTGCTGCACCTGCCGCCCCTGCGCGAGCGGCGCGAAGACATCCCGCTGCTGTTCGAGCATTTCTCGATGCAGGCTGCCGCGCGCCACGGCCGTGAGCCCGGCCCGACGCCCGCCGCCCTGCTGCAGCGGCTCGCCGCGCACGACTGGCCCGGCAACGTGCGGGAGCTGCGCAATGTGGCCGAGCGGCACGTGCTCGGCCTGGGCGGCGACGTGCTGGGCCTGGAGACGGCCAGGCCGGCCGCTTCGCTCGCGCAGCAGATCAACCAGATCGAAAAGGCCCTGATCGAGCAGGCCCTGCGGCAGCACCGCGGGCGGGCCAGCGCGGCCTGCGAGGCGCTGGGTGTGTCGCGCACCGCGTTCTACGAGAAGATGGCACGCCTGGGCATCACCATCGATGGCTTCCGCCTTTCGCCTAGCGATACGCCGCCGGGTCACCCGAGTCCGTAGGCCGCGCGATAACGCTCCTGAGGGCCTCCGGCATCGGCAGCCTGAGATTGACGCCCTTGGGCGGAATGGGCGAGAGGAACCAGCGGCGGTAGATCGCTTCGATCTCGCCACTGCGGTAGAGCGCGATCAGGCTGTCGTCCACCAGCGCCTTGAACACCGGGTCGCCCTTGCGCAGCATGATGCCGTAGGGCTCCACAGAGAGCGCCGCGGTGGACACCATGAACTCCTGCGGCGCAGGCGACACGGCCATCAGCCCATACAGCAGCGCATCGTCCATCGCGTAGGCGCGGGCCCGCTCGGTCTCGACCATGCGGAAGGCCTCGTTGTCGTCGCGCGCGGCCAGCACGTTGAAGTCGATGTCGCCGCGCTCCTTCAAGTCCTGGACGATCTTCAGATTGGTGGTGCCCACGGTGGAGACGACCGCCCCGCCGCGCAAGTCCTCCAAGCGGTCCACCGGGGCCGACTTGCGCGACAGCATGCGGGTCGACGACACGAAGGTGGTGACGCTGAAGGTCACCTGGCGCTGCCGCTCCAAGGTGTTGGTGGTGGCACCGCACTCCAGATCCACCATGCCGTTGGCCACCAGCGGCATGCGCGTGGCGGCGTTGACCACCACCCAGCGTCGCTCGATGTCGCGCAGGCCCAGCTTGCGGCGCACGGCCTCGACCACCTTGTCGCACAGGTCGATCGAGTAGCCCACGGGCCGCTGCTGCCCGTCCAGGAACGAGAAGGGAACCGACGCATCGCGGTAGCCGATGGAGATGACGCGGGCCTCCTGGATACGGCGCAGCGTCGGCGATGAGGATTGCGCCTGGGCGCCACCGGCGACGATGGCCAGCAGCAGGGCAAGCGGGACGAGGCGGTTGCGGATGGATGGGCGTGGCAAAGTAGGAGCGACTATAGCTCTACTTGCCCAGCCCGATCCCCCGTGCAATCACCTCCTTCATGATCTCGTTGGTGCCGCCGTAGATGCGCTGCACCCGCGCATCCGCATAGGCGCGCGTGATCGGGTATTCCCACATGTAGCCGTAGCCGCCGTGCAGCTGCACGCACTCGTCCATCACCTTGCATTGCAGGTCGGAGCACCAGTACTTGGCCATGCTCGCGGTGGCGGTATCGAGCTTGTCATGGGCGATGAGTTCGCAGCATTTGTCCACGAACACGCGCGCCACCTGCACCTCGGTCTGCAGCTCGGCCAGGGTGTAGCGCGTGTTCTGGTAGCTGGCCACGGGCTGGCCGAACACCTTGCGCTCCTTCACGTAGGCCACGGTCCAGTCGATGGCGGCCTGGGCCGCGGCCACGGCGCCGATGGCGATCTGCAGGCGCTCCCAGGGCAGTTGCTCCATCAGGCAGATGAAGCCCTTGTTCTCGAAGGCTTCGCCGCCCAGCAGATGGTCGGCCGGCACCTGCACGTTGTCGAAGAACAGCTCGCTCGTGTCCTGCGCCTTCAGGCCCAGCTTCTTGAGGCGCTTGCCTTTCTCGAAGCCCTTCATGCCGCGCTCCACCAAGAGCAGGCTGGTGCCCTTGGCGCCGGCGGCGGGGTTGGTCTTGGCCACCACGATCACCAGGTCCGCGTGCCAGCCGTTGGTGATGAAGGTCTTGCTGCCGTTGAGCAGGTAGCTGCCGTCGGGCTGCCGGACGGCCGTGGACTTCACGCCCTGCAGGTCGCTGCCCGCGGCGGGCTCGGTCATGGCGATGGCGCCCACCATCTCGCCGCTGGCCAGCGCGGGCAGGTATTTCTTCTTCTGCGCCTCGGTGCCGTAGTGCAGGATATAGGGCGCCACTATCTCGCTGTGCAGCCCGTAGCCGATGCCGCTGAAGCCGGCGCGCGCCAGCTCTTCCATCTGCACCACCGAATACAGCTTCTCGGCCCCGCTGCCGCCATACTCGCCCGGCATGGTCATGCACAGGTAGCCGTGGCGGCCGGCCTTGCGCCAGACCTCGCGGTCCACATAGCCCTGCTCTTCCCAGGCCTCATGGTGCGGAGCGATCTCCTTTTCCATGAAGCGGCGAAAGCCGTCGCGAAAGGCCTCGTGGTCGGCGTTGAACAAGGTGCGTTCGATCATCGGTGTTTCTCCGGTCAATGAAATCAATGGGGCGAGGTGGCGCGGCCTGTGGCGAGCCAGCGCGCCCAGTCATCGGCGCCAGCGCGCGCGGCCTGGGCGCTGGCGGCGGCCCAGTCGTAGGCCACGGCGATGAGCGCCACCGTCCAGCCCTGCGCGCCGTGCTCGCACAGCGCGTAGCGCGCATGGGGTGAGCCGGTTTCGTGGATGTGAAAGCCGCCGTGGTCGTCGTCATAGGCGGGCAGGCCCACGCTGCCGGCGTTCACGCACAGGGTGCCGGCACCGGGCTCGTTGCCGGCGATCCAGGCGGTGCGCGGCAGATGGCTGTGGCCGCACAGCACCAGCCCGGCCAGCGCGCCGGGGCTGCCGGCCAGCCGCGCAGCCACCTCGTCGCTGCGCGCGGGGCGCGAGCCGGTGGCGGGCTCCACGGTTTCGAGCAGGTATTCCAGATCCGTGGCGGGCTGGCCGTGGCACACGTAGACGCCGGGCGCCGGTGCCAGCGTGGCGGGCAAGGCGGCCAGCCACTGGCGCTGCGCGGGCGTGGTGTGTTCGTAGCCATACTGGTCTGAAGTGCCGCCCCGCCGCTGCACGCACTGCAGCAGCTGGCGCTCGTGGTTGCCGGCGATGGTGGGCAGGCCAAGCGCCATCAGGTGCTCGGCCGTCTCGGCGGGCCACAGCGGGCCCGAGAGGATGTCGCCGCAATTCACCGTCACATCGGCGCCGCGGCGCGCAATGTCGTCCAGCACGGCCCGCAACGCGGGCAGGTTGCCGTGGATGTCGGAAATGGCGGCGATGCGCATGGCCGGGTATTTTCACAGAGCATTTGCTTGGTGAAAAGAATACACTCTTTCCCGGAAACCACAGAACCACCGGAGACACGCATGCGCCCTGCTGCCTCTGCCGCTGCTGCGGCCCCCGTCGCCACCGCCCCGCCCGCCGCCACGGCCGCCATGCTGGAGCGGGTGCGCACGCAGATCGCCAGCCACCGCGCCGAATGGCAGGACAGCACCGTGGCCGAGGGCCGCATCGCGGCGCAGCGCTATTGCGCGCCCGAGGTCTGGCAGGCCGAATTGCAGGCGCTGTTCCGCCCGCTGCCGCTGATCGCGGCGCACAGCAGCGAGATCGCGTCCGGCCAGGTGCTGGCGCATGACGGTTACGGCGTGCCGCTGCTGCTGGCGCGCGATGCGCAGGGCACGATGCGCTGCTTTCTCAACGTGTGCCGGCACCGCGGCATGCGGCTGGTGGAGGACTCCGGCGCGGCGCAGACACGTGCCAGCGTGGTCTGCCCCTACCACGGCTGGTCTTACAAGCTGGACGGCCCGCTGCGCCACCGGCTGCACGCCGAGGCCTTCGACGACGGCGCCGCCTGCCCCGCCGGAGCGCGCGATCTGGTGCTCCTGCCCTGCGCCGAGCGCCACGGCCTGGTCTGGGTCGTGCCCGATCCACAGGGCAGCCTGGACCTGCCCGCCTACCTGGACGGGCTGGACGCCGAGCTGCCCTACCTGGGCATCGACCGGCTCTGCCATTTCCGCACCATCGAGGCCGAGTACCCGGCCAACTGGAAGCTCATCATCGACGCCTTCCTGGAGCCGTACCACATCCGCGTGCTGCACAAGGACACGATCTACCCCTACTTCACCGACGGCATCACGGCCGGCGAGCGCTTCGGCCCGCACATCTACTCGCTGGTGGCGCGCCGTGCCGCGCAGGACTGGGCCGCCGCGGGCGGCGAGCCGCCCGCCACGCAGGAAGCGTTGCGCCTGCTGGCCACACCCAGCCAGGTGATCTTTCCGAACACGGTGACGATCTTCCACCCCGACTACCTGAGCCTCATCACGCTCTACCCCACCGGCCCCGAGACGCTGCGCTGGACCCACCGCATGCTGATTCCGGCCGACAAGGCCACGCCGGACTGGACGCCGCATTGGGAAAAGACCTTCCGCCTGATCGAGCAGGGCGTGTTCCAGAAGGAAGACATCCACTGCGCCGTGGGCATCCAGCGCGGGCTCAAGAGCGGCGCCAACACGCACCTGGCCGTGGGCCGCGTGGAGCAGGCGCTGAGCTGGTTCCACGACGAGGTGGCGCGCCGCCTCGGGCCTGTCGCGGGCTTGACTTGATCCCGCTCACTTCCGCAAAGCATTCGCCTGGCGAAAAATAGAATGTTCCCACCGCCCTTTCCTCTCTCGACCTTTTTCTTTGGAGACGCACCATGACTGAAGCCTTCGTATACGACGCCATCCGCACGCCGCGCGGCAAGGGCAAGAAGGATGGCAGCCTGCACGAGGTCAAGCCCGTGAACCTGCTGGCCGGCGTGCTGACCGAGCTGCAGCGGCGCAACGATTTCGACACCGCCCAGGTGGACGACGTGGTGATGGGCGTGGTCTCGCCCATCAGCGAACAGGGCTCGGTCATCGCCAAGGTGGCGGCGCTCAAGGCCGGCTGGGATTTCCGCTGCTCGGGTGTGCAGCTCAACCGCTTCTGCGCCTCGGGCCTGGAGGCGGTGAACATGGCCGCGCAGAAGGTGCGCTCGGGCTGGGAAGACCTGGTGGTGGCCGGCGGCGTGGAGAGCATGAGCCGCGTGCCCATCGGCTCCGACGGCGGCGCCTGGGCGCAGGACCCGGAGACCAACTCCGCCACCGCCTTCGTGCCCCAGGGCATCGGCGCCGACCTCATCGCCACGCTGGAGGGCTTCACGCGCGAGGACGTGGATGCCTTCGCGCTGGAATCGCAAAAGCGCGCGGCCAGGGCGCGCGAGGGCGGCTTCTTCGCCGGCTCGGTGGTGCCGGTCAAGGACTTCCTGGACCAGACCATCCTGGACTACGACGAATTCATCAAGCCGCACACCACGCTGGAGGGCCTGGGCGCGCTCAAGCCCTCGTTCGAGCAGATGGGCGCCATGGGCTTCGACGCCGTGGCCATCGCGCGCTACCCGCAGGTGGAGCGCATCCACCATGTGCACCACGCGGGCAATGCCTCAGGCATCGTGGACGGTGCGGCGGCGGTGCTGATCGGCTCCGAGGCCGCCGGCAAGGCGCATGGCTTCACGCCGCGTGCACGCATCCTGGCCGCAGCACTCAGTGGCGCCGACCCCACCATCATGCTCACCGGCCCGATGCCCGCTGCGCGCAAGGCGCTGGCCAAGGCGGGCCTCACGATCGACCAGATCGACCTGTTCGAGGTGAACGAGGCTTTCGCCGCCGTGCCCATGAAGTTCATGAAGGAGCTGGGCGTGCCACACGAGAAGGTCAACGTCAACGGCGGCGCCATCGCCATGGGGCACCCGCTGGGGGCCACCGGCGCGATGATTCTCAACACCCTGATCGACGAGCTGCACCGCCGCAAGCTGCGCTATGGCCTGGCCACGCTCTGTGTGGGCGGCGGCATGGGCATTGCCACGATCGTGGAGCGGATTTAAAGCCATTTCGGCCTCATGTCCGCGTCGCGCGGACGTTGGTAGCTATCAATTTCGTAGCAGACGGAGTCTCATGAAAACCATTCGATACGAACTCGCCGACGGCATCGCCACCCTCACCTTCGACGAGCCCGGCTCGCCGGTCAACACCATGTGCGAACAATGGCAACACGACCTGACCGAGGCCACCGCCCAGGTGGTGAAGGACAAGGCCGCCATCAAGGGCATCATCCTGGCCTCGGCCAAGAGCACCTTCTTCGCGGGCGCCGACCTCAAGGGCACGATGCGCCTCAAGCCCGAGGACGCGCCGCGCGTGTTCGCCGAGATCGAGCAGACCAAGAAGAACTTCCGCACGCTGGAGACGCTGGGCCAACCGGTGGTGAGCTGCATCAACGGCGCGGCCCTGGGCGGCGGCTGGGAGGTGGCGCTGGTGGGCCACTACCGCATCGCGCTGGACAACCCCAGGATCCAGCTCGGCCTGCCCGAGCTGACGCTGGGCCTGATCCCCGGCGCCAGCGGCATCACCAAGATGACGCGGCTGCTGGGCCTGATGGGCGCGCAGCCCTACATCCTCGAGAGCAAGCTGTTCGGCCCGCGCGAGGCGCTGGAGCTGCAGCTCGTGCACGAGCTGGTGGGCGACCCCGCCAAGCTGCGCGAGGCGGCGCTGGCCTTCATCGCCGCCCACCCCACGGCCCACCACCCCTGGGACGACAAGAACTACAAGATGCCCGGCGGCACGCCCAGCAACCCCAAGATCGCCGCGGCCCTGAGCGTGGCGCCGGCCATGCTCAAGCAGAAAACGCGCGGCCTCTACCCCGCGCCCGAGTACGCGCTGGCCGCCATGGTGGAAGGCGCGCAGGTGGACTTCGACACCGCGCTTCGCATCGAGAGCCGCTATCTGGCCAAGCTGATCGTGAGCCCGGTGGCGAAGAACATGATCAACACGTTCTTCTTCAACATGAACGCGATCAAGAGCGGCCAGAGCCGGCCGAAGGACGTGCCGCGCTACAAGCCGGCGAAGGTCGGCATCCTCGGCGCCGGCATGATGGGCGCGGGCATCGCCTATGCCCAGGCCAGCCGCGGCATCGCCACCGTGCTCAAGGACGTGAGCCTGGACAAGGCCGAGCACGGCAAGGCCTACAGCGCCAAGCTCACGCAGCCGCGCGTCGAGAAAGGCCGCCTGAGCCCGCACGACCAGCAGGCGCTGCTGGACCGCATCACCCCCACCGAGCGGGCCGACGACCTGAAAGGCTGCGACCTCATCATCGAAGCCGTGTTCGAGCAGCGCGAGCTCAAGGCGCGCGTGACAAAGGAGGCCGAGCCGCAGCTCGCGCCGGGCGGCTTCTTCGCCAGCAACACCTCCACCCTGCCCATCAGCGGCCTGGCCCAGGCCAGCGCGCATGCGGACAAGTTCATCGGCATCCACTTCTTCAGCCCGGTGGACAAGATGAAGCTGGTGGAGATCATCCGCGGCAAGGCCACCGATGACGAGACCGTGGCGCGCGCCTTCGACTACGTGCAGGCGCTGGGCAAGATCCCGATCGTGGTGAACGACTCACGCGGCTTCTACACCAGCCGCACTTTCGGCACCTTCGTGATGGAGGGCGCGGCCATGCTGGGTGAAGGCATCCCGGCCAGCGTGATCGAGAACGCGGGCCTGCAGGCCGGCATGCCCGTGGGGCCGCTGGCGGTGCTGGACGAGACCGCGCTCTCCCTCAGCGTGCACGTGCTCGACCAGACCCGCGCCGACTACCGCGCCGAGGGCAATACCTACATTGCCACGCCCGGCGAGCTCCTGGTGGAACGCATGGTCAAGGAGTTCGACCGCAACGGCCGCGCCGCCGGCGGCGGCTTCTACGACTACCCTGCCGAGAAGGGCGCGAAGAAAAGCCTGTGGCCGCAGCTCAAGCCGCTGTTCGAGAAGCCCGGCGCCGCCTGGGACATGCAGGAGCTGAAGGACCGCCTGCTGTACCGCCAGGCCATCGAAACCGCGCGCTGCCTAGCCGAAGGCGTTCTGACCACGGTGCACGACGCCAACATCGGTTCGATCTTCGGCATCGGCTTCCCGGCCTGGACCGGCGGCGCCCTGCAGTTCATCTACGGCACGGGCATCGACGCCTTCTTCCACCGCGCCGAGGTGCTGGCCGCCCAGTACGGCCCGGGCTTCGCGCTGATGCCGCCGGTGAAGGACGCGATCCGCCAGCACCAGCCGGTGTACTGAGCCCTAGCAGCTGCCCTTGCTTCGCCCGCTTCACGGGAGATCAGGGGATCACGGGCGGCAGGTACTGGTCGGCCGTGCGCTGCTGCTCGGGCGTGAGCTGGGCATAGAGCTTCTTCGCGGCGTCGGCCAGGTCTTCCATCAGCGCATAGCGGTTCTGCGTCTCGCTCAGGCGCAGTTGCACAGCCTGCAGCGCCGACTGTTCGGCCACGGCCGAGGTGCGGCGCCCGTTCGCGGCTTCGTTCGCCCAGGCCAGGGTGCGTGCATAGAACGACTCCCAGGCCGGCGCCTGCTCGGGCGTGATCAGCAGGCGCATGCGCAGGTCGTAGAGCTTGTCCACCGTCTGCTGCGCGCGCGAGCCCGGTGCGGCTGAGGCATCGGACGGGCGCGCCGAGCTGCTCGTGTCGGCGGAGCGCCCGCGCCGCCCGCCCATCCCTCCCATACCACTGCTGAACTGGGCCAGCACCTGGCTGGCGCACAGAGCCAGCGTGGCGGCGACGAACAGGGGGCGGGTGGAACGAGGCGTGGTCATGGGCGGTCGGTCAGAGTTGGAAACTGGAGCGGAAGTCTGGCACCGAAACACCCGGACCGCGGCAACTTTGCCTGCGCTTACATCGCTTCACACGGCGTGTGGTGCGGAGCCGCCTCCACCACACTTGTGTGAAGGCGCCGGCCGCACTCAGGCCTGCATCTGCCGCAGCCAGGCGCCGGGCGACAGGCCCACGCTGCCCTTGAAGCGCCGGCTGAAATGGCTCTGGTCGGCAAAGCCGCAGGCCAGCGCCACCTCGGCCAGCGGCCGGCCCGAGCGCATCGCCTCCTGCGCGCGGCGGATGCGCACCGCGTTCAGGTACAGGTGCGGAGGCACGCCGAACTGGCGCGCGAACGCCCGCGTGAGGTGAACGCGCGACAGCCCGGCCTCCCGCGCCAGGGCGTCCACCGTGAGGTCCTCGTCGAAATGCGCGCACAGGTAGTCGCGGACGCGGTTCATGCGGGCGCTGCCGGCCGCTCGCCCGCCCGGCGGCGCTGGCCGTTCGCCATGGCGCTGCAGCAGGCGCGTCAGCGCCGTGCGCGTGAGCTCCTGCGCCCGCAGCGACTCCTGGGCCTGCCCCATGGCGCCGATGGCCCGGTACAGCGCGCGGCCCATCTCCGCATCGCGCACCAGCGGCGTGGCGAAATGCACGGCGGCGTCGATGCCGGCCTCGCGGTCGCGGCACTCGTCCATCACCTGCTGTGGCACGTAGAGCATGGCGTAGCCGAACCCCTCGCGCGTGCCGCGCCGGCCGTCGTGCGCCTCATCGGGGTTGAACAGAATGATGTCGCCGCGCAGGCTGGCATGCTGGCTGCCGCCGCAATGAAAGGTCTGCACGCCCGAGAGGGTGAGGCCGACCGAATAGGTTTCGTGGCTGTGGCGCTCGAACGCGTGCTCGGTGAAATGCGCATTCATCAGGGTTATGCCGTCCAGCGCCCCGGGCCGGAAACGGGCCCAGTCCTGTGGGGTGGAGACAGCGCTGCGCATGATGAAACAATCGTACAAGACGGCCGGCCGCCGCACAACGAGACTGGCAGGCATGAACACCGCTTCCCCGCCCGAACTCGTTCCCGTCGGCGACGCCGCCACCCGCGATGCCGCCCGCCGGCTGATCGCCGACTACCTGGCCTGGGTCGCCGCCGAGGCTCGCACGCATTACGGCCTGAGCTTCGACACCGAGGCCATGCTCGCCTCCGACCTCGGCGACCCCACCAAGTTCTACCCGCCCAACGGCCGTTTCTACCTGGTGCGCCATGCCGGCCGGTACGTCGGCGTCGGCTGCCTGAAGCGGCTGCCGGATCCATCGACGGGCGCGACGGCGGAACTGCAGCGCATGTACGTCGAACCGGCGGCGCGCGGCCTCGGCGCCGGCCGTCTGCTGGTGCAGCGGCTGCTGGCCGATGCCCGCGCCATGGGCTGCCGCCAGGCCAAGCTGGAAAGCCTGAAATGCCTCTCGGCCGCGCACGGGCTCTACCGGTCCGCCGGCTTCACCGAAGTCCAGCCTTATGCCGGCAACAGCATGCAGGACTACCAGGCCGGGAGTGCCGCCGCCACCTACCGTGCCAGCGCGGTTTTCATGGAGCTGGATCTATGAGCGCCTGCCAATGGCGGCGCGGCAGACTTCTGGCAATTTATTGACCAAGGCAATCAATTGACTGACAATGTCATTGATGAAGGTATCTCCCACTCCCGCCCAGGCCGAGGCCATCCGCGATTTCAACCGCTTCTATACCCAGCGCATCGGCGTGCTGGACCCCTACCTCGGCAGCGAGTTCTCGCTGACCGAGGTGCGCGTGCTGTACGAGCTGGCCCACCGCGACCAGCCCACGGCCAGCGAGCTGGGCCGCGACCTGGCGCTGGATGCCGGCTACCTGAGCCGCATCCTGCGGCGCTTCGAGTCGCGCGGCTGGCTGGCGCGCGCGCCCTCGCCCGCCGACGCGCGGCAAAGCCTGCTGCAGTTCACCGACGCCGGGCGCCGGACCTTCGAGCCGCTGCAGCAGAAGTCGCGCGACGAAGCCGCCGCGCTGCTGGCGCCGCTGTCTGGCCGGCAGCAGCGCGAGCTGGTCGAGGCCATGGCCACGATGCAGCGCCTGCTCGACCCGGCCCCACCCACCGCCGCCACGCGCACCGTGATCCTGCGCGAGCCGCAGCCCGGCGACATCGGCTGGGTGGTGCAGCAGCATGGCGAGATCTATGCGCGCGAATACGGCTGGAACAGCGAATTCGAGGCGCTGGTGGCCGACATCGCCGGCAAATTCCTCAAGAACTTCCAGCCCGAGTGGGAAAAGGGCTGGATCGCCGAGCTCGACGGCGAGCGCGTGGGCGCGGTGTTCGTGGTGCGCGATTCGGCCACCGTGGCCCGGCTGCGCATGCTCATCCTCACGCCAGCCGCGCGCGGCCTGGGCCTGGGCGCGCGCCTGACCGACGAATGCCTGGCCTTCGCCCGCGGCAAGGGCTACCGCAAGATGGTGCTGTGGACCAACAGCTGCCTGGTGGCCGCCCGCGGCATCTACGCCAAGCGCGGCTTCCGGCTCACGAAAAGCGAGCCCTACCAGGGCTACGGCCAGCAGCTCGTGAGCGAGACCTGGGAGCTCAAGCTGTGATCCGCCCCCCGCGCCAGGCCCTCGCATGAGGCTGCCGCTGCTGGCGGCGGCCGTGGCCGGCGTGCAGGCCGGCGCGGCCATCGTGGCCTCGCGCTTCGTGGTGGCCGAGGTGCCGCCGCTCACGCTGGCGCTGCTGCGCTACGCCATCGGCCTGCTCTGCCTGCTGCCCTTTGTTTTCAAGCCTTTTGCGGCGCAGGTCCAGGCGCTGCGGTCACAACATGCTTCCAAAACCATAGCAAGCGACCTGGCCGCGATGGCGGCGCTGGGCATCGGCCAGTTCGCGTTGCTGATCGCGCTGCTCAACTGGGGCCTGCTGCACATCGGCGCGGCCCAGGCGGCGCTGGTGTTCAGCCTGTTCCCGCTGCTCACGCTGCTGCTGTCGGCCGCGCTCGGGCGTGAGCGCCTCTCGCCGGCGCTGCTGGGCGGGGTGCTGCTGTCCATTGCGGGCGTGGCGCTGACCCTGTCGCCCAAGCTCGGCGCGGCCCGCACCGGCCACTGGTGGGGCGAGCTCGCGGTGCTGGCCAGCGCCGGCGTGGGCGCGGTCTGCAGCGTGCTCTACCGCCCGTACCTGCGGCGCTACCCGACCTTGCCGGTGTCGGCCTTCGCGATGCTGGCTTCGGTGCTGTTCCTCGCGCTGCTGGCCCTGCCCGAGGGCTGGCCGGCGCGCGTCGTGGCGCTGCGCGCCGGCACCTGGGGCGCCGTGGCCTTCATCGGCCTGTCCAGCGGCGTGGGCTACGCCGCCTGGCTGTATGCGCTCAAGCACGAGGCGCCGACGCGGGTGACCGTGTTCCTCGCGCTCAGTCCGATTACGGCGGCGCTATTGGGCTGGGCCTGGCTCGGCGAGCCGCTACAGGCCAGCAGCATCACCGCGCTGGCACTGACGGCCGCCGGCCTGCGGCTGGCCACGCGGCCGCCAAGTGCGCAAGAATTGTCAGGCCGGGCGCCGTAGATTCGCTCCTGTCATTCACCCCCACAGGAGCCCTCATGAAGATCGTCCACCAGGAACAAGCCATCCACATCGTCGGCATCGAGTTGCGCACCACCAACCAGGAGGCGTTCGAGACCATCCCGCGCCACTGGCAGCGCTTCGGCGAGGAAGGCGTGCTCGCGCGCATTCCGGGCAAGCTGTCGGACGAGGTCTATGCCGTGTACACGAATTTCGAGAACGCCGGCCGCAACAACGAGGGCCTGTACTCCCTCATCATCGGTGCGCGCGTGCCACCCGGCTCGCCCTTGCCCAAGGGCCTGGCCCCGGCCGTGGCGCCGGCCGGGCCGCGCGCGGTGTTCCCGGTCGAGAAAGGCCGCGTCGATCTCGTCGGCGCGGCCTGGCAGGCCATCTGGGCGCGCCATGATCTGAAGAAGACCTACCTCGCCGACTACGAGCGCTATGGCGCCGACGGCACCATCGACATCTTCATCGGCATCGCCAGGGAGCCCCTGCCCGCATGAACCCCCGCCATGGCTGGACCGACTACCAGGAGCGGCTGGGCCGCGTGACGGCCTACATCCACGACCACCTGGCCGAAGAGCTCGACCTGCCCCGCCTGGCCGAGGTGGCGCACCTCTCGCCCTACCACTGGCACCGCATCTACCACGCGCTGCACGGCGAGACCATCGCAGCCACGGTGCGGCGGCTGCGCCTGCACCGCGGCTCGGGCTATCTCGCCAACACGGCCCTGCCGGTGGAGCAGGTGGCGCGCCAGTGCGGCTACCCCAACGCACAGTCGTTCACGCGGGCCTTCCGCACGGCCTACGGCATGAGCCCCAGCCAGTACCGCACGCAGGGCAGCCACACGGTGTTCCGCGTCGGGCAGGCGCAGCCGGCGGCGGCCGGTTATGAGGTCGCCATCCGCGAGGTGCCGGTACTGCCACTGGCGGGCGTCGGCCACCGAGGCTCCTACATGCTCATCGGCCGGGCCTTCGAGACCGCCTTCACGCGGCTGGCGGCCCAGGGCCTGTTGCGCAAGGAAACGCGCTGGCTGGCGGTCTACGACGACGACCCGTTCGCCGTGCCCGAGGCGCAGTTGAGTTCGCGCGCCGGCCTGACGCTGCCGCCCGGCGCCTTGGCGCAGCCACCGCTGGTGCCGTTCGAGCTGGGCGGCGGCCGCTGCGCCGTGCTGCGCCACCGCGGCCCCTATGCCACCATGCGCGCCGCCTACCAGTGGCTGTATGGCGAATGGCTGCTGCACTCGGGCCACCAGCTGGCGGACCGGCCGGTGTTCGAGGAGTACCTGAACAACCCGCGCGACACGGCGCCGGCCGACCTGCTCAGCGACATCTACCTGCCCCTGGCCGGCTGACGGGCACCGCGCGGCGGCCAGCGCGCCGGCGGGCCGGGCGCGATAATCCCGCGCATGAGTTCATTGCCTCAGGGGGCCGCTGCCACCCCCGCCGAGCCCCGCGCACAGCCCCAGTCCCTCACCGACCTGTTCGTCTCGTTCACCCTGCTGGCCCTGCAGGGCTTCGGCGGCGTGCTGGCCGTGGTGCAGCGCGAGCTGGTGGAGAAGAAGCGCTGGATGACGCGCGAGGAGTTCGTCGAGGAATGGGCCGTGGCCCAGATCATGCCCGGCCCCAACGTGGTGAATCTCGCGCTGATGATCGGCGACCGCTACTTCGGCCTGCGCGGCGCGCTGGCGGCGCTGGCCGGCATCATGGCAGCGCCCACCTTCGTGGTGTTCGGGCTGGTGCTGCTCTACTCGCAGTACGCCGGCAGCCCCATGGTGGCCGGCGCGCTGCGCGGCATGGGCGCGGTGGCGGCGGGGCTGATCGCGGCCACCGGCTTCAAGCTGTTCGGCGCCCTGCGCAAGCACCCGCTGGGCGTGCCCGTGTGCCTGTTCTTCGGCGCCTTGTGCTTCGTGGCTGTGGCACTGCTGCGCCTGCCGCTGGTGTATGTGCTGCTGGTGCTCGGCGGCCTGTGCTGCGTGCTCACCTACCGCAGGCTGGCTCCATGAGCCCCCGCCCGGCCGCTCCGAAGGGGGCTCGCACCGCAGTGCGCAGCACGGAGGTCGCCCCATGAGCATCACGCTGAGCGGCGCCGACTGGCTGCACCTGTTCCTGCATTACGTCTCGCTGTCGCTGCTGGCCGTGGGCGGCGCCATCACCACCGCGCCCGACATGCACCGCTACCTGGTCGACCAGCAGCACTGGCTGACCGATGCGCAGTTCAGCGCCTCGATCGCCATCGCCCAGGCGGCGCCGGGGCCCAATGTGCTGTTCATCGCGCTGTTCGGCTGGCATGTGGGCCTGAATGCCGGCGGCCTGGGCACCGGGCTGCTGGGCATGGCCATGAGCCTGGTCGGCATCCTGCTGCCCAGCACCACCCTCACCTGGCTGGCCGCGCGCTGGGGCCAGCGCAACCGCGAGCTGCGCGCGGTGCGCGCCTTCAAGCAGGGCATGGCGCCGATCGTGGTCGCGCTGCTGGTGGCCACGAGCTGGATCCTCGCCACCGGCAACCAGGCCCGGCTGCAGGACTGGCCGCTATGGCTGCTCACCGCCGCAAGCGCCCTGCTGGTGTGGCGCACGCGCATCCACCTGCTGTGGCTGCTGGGCGCGGGCGCCCTGCTGGGGGCGCTGGGCTGGCTCTGAGCCGGCCGCGCCACTGCCCTTTCCCTTGTTGAAGACGGAGACACGCCCCATGGACGCTTCCCTGGACCCGCAGCTCAAGTATTTCGCCGACCTGTCGGTGCAGGTGGACCGGCCGCAGGAAGTCGGCCGCACCCCGCACGGGCTGCGCCGCCTGATCCCGATCACCGGCGGCGAGGCCCGGGGCCACGGCTGGCAGGCCCGCGTGCTGCCCGGCGGCGCCGATTTCCAGCTCATCGTGACCGAGCGCTTGGCCGAGCTGGATGCGCGCTACGTGCTCGAAACCGATGCCGGCGACCTGATCTACGTGCGCAACCACGCCGTGCGCAGCGGCCCGCCCGAGCTGATGGCCCGACTGGCGCGCGGCGAGCCGGTGGACCCGGCGCAGATCTACTTCCGCTGCAGCCCGAGCTTCGAAACCGCCTCCGCGGCCCTGGGCTGGATCAACGAGCGCCTGTTCGTGGGGGCCGGCGCGCGCCATCCCGACAAGGTGGTGATGCGCTTTCACGAGCTGGCCTGAACCCGCGCCGGGAAAACCCGATCGCGGCAGATGTTTTGCAGCGCGGCAACAATGGGGCCATCCCGCCACCCCTGGCCCCTGAGGAACACAGCATGAACCTGCGCCCGCTCGGCCGCTCCGGCCTCCAAGTCTCCCCGCTGGCCTTCGGCGGCAATGTGTTCGGCTGGACCATCGATGAAGCCACCTCGTTCTCGCTGCTCGATGCCTGGCTGGACGCCGGCTTCAACTTCATCGACACGGCCGACGTGTACTCGGTCTGGGTGCCCGGCCACACCGGCGGCGAGTCCGAAACCATCATCGGGAAATGGCTCGCGGCCGGCGGCCGGCGCGACCGCGTGGTGCTGGCCACCAAGGTCGGCAAGCCCATGGGGCCGGGCCAGCAGGGCCTGAAACCGGCCTACATCCGCCAGGCCGTGGAGGCTTCGCTGCGCCGCCTGCAGACCGACCACATCGACCTCTACCAGTCGCATGACGACGATGCCGAAACGCCGATGGAGGAAACGCTGGAGGCCTACGCCGGGCTCATCAAGGCCGGCAAGGTGCGCGCCATCGGCGCCTCCAACTTCACCGCGCCGCGGCTGGCGCTGGCGCTCGAAACCAGCCAGAAGCTCGGCCTGCCGCGCTACGAGAGCCTGCAGCCGCTGTACAACCTGTACGACCGTACCGGCTTCGAGAGCGAGCTGGCGCCGCTGTGCCTCAAGCACGAGGTCGGCGTGATCAACTTCTACGCGCTGGCCTCCGGCTTCCTCACCGGCAAGTACCGCAGCGCGGCCGATGCCGCCAAGAGCCCGCGCGGCAAGGGCACCGTGGCCAAGTACCTCAATGAGCGCGGCCTGCGCATCCTGGCGGAGCTGGACGAGGTGGCGGAGCGCTACGAAGTCAGCCCCGGCCAGGTGGCGCTGGCCTGGCAGATCGCGCGGCCCGGCATCACGGCGCCGATCGCCAGCGCCACCTCGCTGGCCCAGCTGGCCGAACTGGTGCGCGGCGCGCAGCTCCAGCTCGACCCGCTCGACATCGACCAGCTCAACCTGGCCAGCGACTGAGCAGCGGCCGCCGGGCCGGCCTCAGCCTTCGCGCAGCAGCGCCGGCAGCAGCTCGGCCGCCTTGCCGCGCAGCACGGCATGTGCCAGTTCGTCGAGTTCGGTGGCTTCGGGGTTGAGGACCACCACCCGGGCGCCGGCCGCGCGCGCGGTCTGCGCCAGCCCCGCCGCCGGGTACACCTGCCCCGCCGTGCCGACCACCAGCATCAGCTCGCAGGCCTCGGCCGCCTACATCACGTCTGACCCTGTCCCAGGATTTCGAACCGTTCGGTAACAGAACGACCGGCATGATAAAGGCCCGTTTTGGGCCAGGAGCCTGTCGTGAAGAAGAGGTAAGTTCACTGAGGATCAGATCGCCTTTGCGTTGAAGCAAGCGAAGCTGGGCACGAGCGTTGAGGAGGTTTGTCGCAAGATGGGCATCAGCGATGCCACCTTCTATGTGTGGCGCAAG
Organism: Variovorax terrae; assembly: GCF_022809125.1. Lineage (NCBI taxonomy): Bacteria > Pseudomonadati > Pseudomonadota > Betaproteobacteria > Burkholderiales > Comamonadaceae > Variovorax > Variovorax terrae. The sequence continues at coordinate 2,117,919 of NZ_JALGBI010000001.1, forward strand.
AAGTACGGTGGCGTGAGCCCCTCGGAGCTGCGTCGGTTGCGCCAGCTCGAAGAGGAGAACCGCAAGCTCAAGCAGATCGCGGCCGATCTGAGCCTGGATAAAGGCCATGCTGCAGGCGGTCGTCGCAAAAAAACCTTGAGGCCTTCACAGCGTCGCGCGTTGGTGCCCGAATTGATGCGACGTTTCGGATGCAGCCAGCGCAATGCCTTGCGCTTGGTGAAGATGCCGGCTTCAACCTACTTGTACAAACCGGTCAGGAAGGACGAGTCTGCGCTGAAGATGCGGATCAAGGAGATCACCAACACGCGTGTGCACTACGGCTACGGAAAGAGCCAACCTTTCAAGAATTCTGTAATCTCGATGTAGCCTTGTGACGAGTGTTGGATTCAGTGATTCCGGTGGTGGCTCTTTAGGGCTTGACAAGCTCACCTGTCAGGGGATCGATCTTCGGTAGGTCTGCTATCGCTACAAATTTTCGCGATGGGCGGTACATTTCAAATGACCACAACTCTCCCTCGGGAAACATGCGAATACCGTTTTGCCATTCCGTCGCACGAGGGTCTTCCGGTTTGAAATCGCGACAAATCAGACACTCCTTGCCAACTTCCGGAGGAAGCCTCCTTTCATGTCTAACACACCACCGAATTTGATCGGGTGAAGAAGGTGCTCCGGGAGGCTCATTGCGCCGATAGTACGAGCAGGTAATGCATAGATAAAAGAACTCCATGTTTCCATTTATCCCTACACTTCAACCACTTCTCCGGTCTTGGGATCAACCTTCGGCAGCTCGGCAATAACGGCGAATTTTCTCGATGGGCGGTATAGCTCAAAGGTCCAGAGTTCACCTTCTGGAAATTTTGCTATGACGGATTGCCACTCAGTGGCACGGGGATCAGCGGGCTTGAACTCGCGGCAAATCAGACTTTCTTTTCCGACTTCTTTCGGTAATTCCCTATTGAAATTGACACACCACTCTTTCCAGCGTGCCGACATTGGGAGTTCCGGTGGAACATTGTGACGCACATGCAGACAGGTCGAACAGAAGTAAAAGAATTCCATGACTACTCCTACTTAATAACGCAGACGTTACCTATGCATCACTGCATCCCTATTGGCGTCGCATGTCTTCTCTTGCTCAGTGTCCCAGAGACGAGCACAGAACCTTGATTTAAAGTGAACTTGTAGGCGATCTTCCGAGGGTGCACTGCTCGCCTGAATGACACAATACAGCTCTTAGCATGCAAAGCAAACAGAAGGAATTTGCATGGCATCCTTGGCAAATACATTCAATTCGACAAAAACCTAAGAAACTCAAAAAAAATGTTCTTTTCGGTTAGTGTCGAAAACAAGACGGACGCTAACGGAAGCACGCCAAGCAGCCAGAAAGGCAGAACTATCAAAACACCTGGCCTCAACAAACCGGAATCAATGCGCGCTGTAAATCGGTTGAAACCAAAGCGTCGCGTAAGGACAGGGAAGCAATGGATAGTCAAGAAATTGCCCTGAAGAACAAGCAATTTCTTGATCTGTGACGCGGAGAGAGCACGCACCACTTCATATCCTGCATCGTGGCCTCCGCTGCCGAGTCTTGTCCGAACTCGATAAATTCCGACTCTTTCTAGATCACGAGACTTAGTAGGGTGAGTCAGGCCGGAAATCTCAACACTCTGAAGATTTACCTCTTGCCTCTCTCCCAGCATCAAGACCACAAATGACCAGAATGGACTAAGCGCAACGACCGAAAGAGGTCCGCATACCAACACAACGAAGCCGACAAGAATGAATTCAGGCATAGTATCTCCGCTGCTGTCGATACTGGAAAAATTAAATAAGCGAGATGACGGAGGCTGCAATTGGCAAAGCAAATCCGATGATCAACGCCATAAGCAAAATAGGTAGTCCTCCAATTAAGCCAGATGCAACCATCTGCCCAATCAAGTAGGTGGTTAGCACGCTTACCAAAACATTAATAGAAATCCATCCGAGTCTTTGGTCAAAAGTAAGCCCATCGTCGGTGGCAATCATCCCCACTTGAATACCCAACCCGGCCCATCCCAATCCCGCTGAAGCTTCGACGAGCTATTGTTACTACTTCAGTGCCTCGAAAAAGAAGAACTTCCTGGACAAAAGGGTGATTTTTCAAACTACTCATCCTCTTCGTTTCTCCTTTCTTGTGGTCATTTTTTTCTAAAAATTACCCCCCAAAAAAGAGCATCAATCAAAATAATAACTATTAGCCCTCCGAAAAAACAGCGCTTTTTCCATTTCATTCGCCTCCACCAGATTGACCATTTGAGTACGCCTTAGTAAATTTCGAATCTGTAAAGTTCCTCAGTCGTTGCGAGAAAAGCAGTGTCAGCGCAAGCACCGCTGCCGCCGCAACAAAGGCATGGAACGCTATCAAGATAAACATAGATGCAAATAGGACGGCACCGCTTAAGGAAAAAAGCGCCGCCAGATATCTAAACGTCGAAAAGAGGCCAAAATATTGCGGGAGATTCACATTATCTCAATCGATGAAAGCGGAAGTGACTATCGCAGCACCGATTGAATAGGCCGCCAGTCCAATCAGTCCAGATATTGCTAAGACCGAGGTCAACAGTATCGCAGCAATCAAAGCGAGGACCACAAAGCCATTCAATACGAGCCACCTCCCGTTTGCGCCGCCCTCAATCAGGTAGCCGCCCGCCCCAATAGCAGGATCAATGAGCGTGAACCCTGCTCCTGCCCACTCATCTTGTGTAATTAGAGCTTCATGGATTGTTACTTCGTAGCCGACGTCTAACGCCCGTTGGACTCGATTTTTGGTTGCTTCGCTGTGCGCCGACAGGCTAGCAGTCACAATATTCGAATTGTTAGCCGCCCAGGCTAGTATCTTTGATACCGGTCTGCGCAATCCGGTGCAGGTGCTAGGGCTGCGGATCGCCACCGGGCCTCACGGATGCGGTCGAGCGCCTGCTGCATGTGGCTAGCGCTCCTGCCTCCACTGCCTTGCTCATGAAGATGAACGCCGAAGAAACCGCTGCCATCGATTCACTGCACTTGGACAGCTCGGCCGGAATCTTTCCGGAATGGCTGGCGCGTTGCAGCGTGTGCATCACCTCGCTGCGACTGAGGGCGCGCCCCGCCTCCGAGCCAAGCGGCGAGCTCAAGAAGTAACCCACCGGATAAGTCGTGCGCAGCAGCTAGCCGACTTGCCCCCCTGCGCCGTAGCTCACCTGGCCGCGTGCGTCCGATCTGAAGCAGGTGAAGACTCGTACGGCACCGCACTGCCCGATGAGCGCAGGGGCTGCAATGCGCACCAGTTCGTTGTAGGCTTCCGCACCCGCCTGCAGCCAGCCGCGAACCTCGCCGCTCATGTGCGCTGGCGCAGGGCTTCGTACAGGCAGACGCCGCTGGCCACCGACACGTTGAGGCTCTCCACCGCGCCGGCCATCGGAATGCTCACCAGTTCGTCGCAGGTCTTGCGCGTGAGCTGGCGCATGCCGTCGCCCTCGGCGCCGAGCACCAGCGCGACCGGGCCTTTCAGGTCCACCTGGTAGAGCGTCCTGGGCGCGTCGTCGCTGGTGCCGATGCACCAGATGTTGCGCTCCTTGAGCTCGCCCAGCGTGCGCGCGAGGTTGGTCACCATGAAGTACGGCACCGTCTCGGCCGCGCCGCTGGCCACTTTGGCCACGGTGGCGTTGATGCCCACCGCGTGGTCCTTGGGCGCGATCACGGCATGCGCGCCGGCGCCGTCGGCCACGCGCAGGCAGGCGCCCAGGTTGTGGGGGTCGGTCACGCCGTCGAGCACCAGCAGCAGCGGCGGCCCGGCGAGCTGGTCCAGCAGGTCGTCCAGCGACTTCACCTGCGCCACCGCCTCCACCCGCGCGGCCACGCCCTGGTGGCCATGGCTGCCGGCCAGCTTGGACAGGCGCAGGCCGTCGGCCTCGATCAGGCGCGCGCCGGCCTCCTTGGCGCGCTCGATGAACTGCCGCATGCGCGCGTCGCGGCGCGTCGGCTCGTAGTAGATCTCGATGATGGATTGCGGCGCGGTCTTCAGGCGCACGCCCACGGCATGGAAGCCGAACAGGACTTTGGGGGAGGACATGCCATGATTATCCGCGCTGGCCCAGGGTCAAACCGCACAGCTCCGGCGTTAAAAATGCCCTGCACGGCGGCAATGGGCTCTCTAGAATGGGCAGCTCTTGATGAGAGCGAAGGATCGTGCGTGAGCTTGAGTTTCCAGTTCAACCGGGTGCCGGCCACCCTGCTGCCGGCCGGCTCCGTGCCCGGGCCGGGCGCCTGAGCCGCCCCGGCCTTGCCGCCTTCGCCTGCTCCATGACATCCGCGGGATCCCCGTTTCAATGAACCCGGAACCCGCCTCCCCCCCGCCGACGGAGCGGCCCGGGGCCCTGAGCCGCAACGTGGTGGTCACGCTGCTGTATGCCAGCCTGGCGGGCCTCTCGCGCTACACGGCCGCGCAGCAGGAGGGGCTGCGGGCGCGCTTTGGCGAGCTCGTGCGCAAGGCCCTGCTGGGCCTGGACAACTCGCCCCGCATCGTGATGGACAGCGCCGACGGCACCTCCGTCTGCTTCCTCGGCGACCCGGAAGAGGCGCTGTTGTCGGCGCGGCTGCTGCGCGACCTGCTGGTGCAGCGCTACAGCCGCATGCTGTCGGCGCGCATCGGGCTGCACCTGGGGCCGGTGCGCCTGGTGAGCGGCGCCGCCGAGCGCACCAACGTGCTGGGCGACGGCATCAACGTGGCGCAGCGCGTCATGGATTTCGCCCAGCCCAACCAGATCGTGGTGTCGCGCGCCTACCATGACCTGCTGGCGCGGCTGTGCGAGCAGGAGGCCGGCCACCAGTTCGACCCGCTGGGGCCGCATCTGGACAAGCACCTGCGGGCGCACGAGATCTACGCCGTGCTGCCGCCGCAGCCCCGGCCGCCCGCACCCGCGCCGGACCAGTCCCAGCTCGAGCACACCTCGCCGCAGCGCGGCCTGGCGGTGCCGGCCCCCGACGTGGTGGCCGCCATCGAAAGCGAGCTGGAACGGCTCATCGGCCCGCTGGCGCGCGTGCTCGTGCACAAGGCGCTGCCGCGCGTCGTCAGCACCCAGGCATTGCGCGAGCTGCTGGCCTGCGCCATCCCGGACGCCGCCGCGCGCGACAATTTTGCCAACCTGCGGGCGGCGGGCGGGCGCCCGGCCTGAGCCCGGACGCTATCAAAACCATAGCTGCCGAGAACCGCGGGACAAGGACATCGCCCCGATTCAGTCCTGATTTCTGGAAATCCGCCCGGCCTCGATGGTGATGCGGTGCTCGCAGCGCGCCGCGATGCCGCGGTCGTGCGTGACCAGCACCAGCGTCGTGCCCAGCTCGCGGTTGAGGTCGAACATCAGCTCCATCACCTTCTCGCCGGTGGCGAAGTCGAGGCTGCCGGTGGGCTCGTCGGCCAGCAGCACGGCCGGCTGCACCACGAAGGCGCGGGCCAGCGCCACGCGCTGCTGCTCGCCGCCCGACAGCACCTTGGGGTAGTGGCCCAGGCGCTCGCCCAGGCCCACGCGCGCCAGCATCTCGGTGGCGGCGCGGCGCGAGTCGCGACGGTCCGCCAGCTCCAGCGGCAGCATCACGTTCTCCAGCGCCGTGAGGTTGCCCATGAGCTGGAAGCTCTGGAACACGAAGCCGACCTTCTGCGCGCGCAGCGCGGCGCGCTCGTCCTCGTCGATGGCGAACAGGTCCTGCCCGGCCAGCCGCACCGTGCCGCGCGTGGGCGTGTCCAGCCCCGCGATGATGGACAGCAGCGTGCTCTTGCCCGAGCCCGAGGCGCCCACGATGGCGGCGGTCTCCCGCGGCGCCAGCCGGAAATCAATATCGCGCAAAATGTCGAGCGTGCCGGTGGAATCGGTCACGGACTTGTGGACATGCTCCACGGCGATGATCGGCCCGGCCGCGCCGGCGGCCTCCAGGGAAGGCCGCGACGCGGAGGGAACACCGGTTTCGAACAGGGTTTCGGGCATGAAAGGCTCAGTTTTGAATCGACGACACTTTATCGCGGCCGCCGCCTGCGGCCCGGCTCTGTGGGCATTCGCCGCGCCGGCCCCGCCGACGGGCAAGACCATCCTGATCCTGGGCGACTCGCTCAGCGCCGAGTATGGCCTGAAACGCGGCAGCGGTTGGGCGGCCCTGCTGGCGCAGCGCCTGGCGGCGCAGAAAATCCCGGCCCAGGTGGTCAACGCCAGCATCAGCGGCGACACCACCTCGGGCGGGCGCTCGCGGCTGGGCGCGCTGCTGGCGCAGCACAAGCCGGCGGTGGTGGTGATCGAGCTTGGCGGCAACGACGCGCTGCGCGGCCTGCCGCTGTCCATGACCGAGGACAACCTGAACCAGATGACCGAGGCCGCGCAGCAGGCCGGCGCCAAGGTGCTGCTGGTGGGCATGCAGGTGCCGCCCAACTACGGCGCCGACTACGGCAACCGCTTCGCAGCGCTGTTCGGCAAGGTGGCCCAGGCGCGCAAGGCGGCCGTGGTGCCGTTCTTCCTCAAGGGCATCGCCGACGGCCCCGATCCCACCCGGCTGTTCCAGGCCGACCGCATCCACCCGCGCGAAGAGGCGCATCCCGCGATGCTGGACAACGTGTGGCCTGAGCTGAAAAAGCTGCTGCGGTGAGCGTGCACACCATTCCCGCCGCCGAAGCCCTGCGGCGCCTGGGCGACGGGCCGGACGGCTTCAGCGCCGTGATCGACGCGCGCAGCGAAGGCGAATTCGCGCTCGACCACCTGCCCGGCGCGCTGAACTGGCCCTCGCTCGACGACGAGCAGCGCAAGCTCATTGGCACCCTGTACAAGCAGGTCAGCCCGTTCGAGGCGCAAAAGCGCGGCGCCGCGCTGGTGGCGGCCAACATCGCGCGCCACATCGAGCGCGAGGTGCTGGACAAGCCCAAGCACTGGCGCCCGCTGGTCTACTGCTGGCGCGGCGGCAAGCGCAGCGGCTCGCTGGCGCTGGTGCTGGGCCAGATCGGCTTTCGCGTGACGCTGATCGAAGGCGGCTACAAGGCCTTTCGCGGCGCCCTGCTCGAAGCCCTGCCCGGTGCGGCCGCTCGGCTGCGCTACCAGGTGATCTGCGGCCCCACCGGCTCGGGCAAGACCCGGCTGCTGGCCGCGCTGGCCGAGGCCGGCGCCCAGGTGCTCGACCTGGAGGCGCTGGCCAGCCACCGCAGCTCGGTGCTGGGCAGCATTCCGGGCCAGCCGCAGCCTAGCCAGAAGCGCTTCGACACGCTGGTGTGGGACGCGCTGCGGCACTTCGACCCGGCACGCCCGGTGTTCGTGGAAAGCGAGAGCAAGAAGGTCGGCAACCTCGCCGTGCCCGGCGACCTGATCGCGGCCATGCGCGCCAGCCCCTGCCTGAGCCTGGAGCTGCCCGACGACGAGCGCGTGGCGCTGCTGCTGGAAGACTACGATTTCTTCGCGCGCGACACCGCGCTGTTCTGCGAGCGGCTCGATGCGCTGGTGGAGCTGCGCGGCAAGGCCGTGGTGCAGGGCTGGAAAGACCACCTGCACGCCGGGCGCATCGACACCGTGGTGCGCGAGCTGCTGGCCCGGCACTACGACCCGGGCTACGAGCGCTCGATGCAGAACAACTTCAGCCACTACGATGCTGCAAAAACCATAGCAGCCGTTGACCGCTCGGCGCGGACCCTGGCCGCTTTGGCCCAGAAAATCATCGAGGAGACACCATGATGCGCAAGCTGTTCCTGGTGCTGGGCGCCCTGCTCGCGCTGCTGGCCGCCTACCTGTGCCTGTGGCCGGTGCCGATCGAGCCCGTGAGCTGGAACGCCCCCGTGCCGCCGGGCTACACGGGGCCGTATGCCGTCAATCAGCGGCTGGCCGGGCTGCGCACCATCTCCCTGGGCCAGGAAAGCGGCCCCGAGCATGTCGCGATCGGCCGCGACGGCCGGCTATACACCACGGTGGCCAGCGGCAACATCCTGCGCATGGCGCCCGACGGCAGCGCGCAGGAGGTGTTCGTGAACACCGGCGGGCGCGTGCTGGGGTTCGACTTCGACGCCGCCGGCAACCTGATCGCCGCCGACGCCTACCGCGGCCTGCTCTCCATCGCGCCCGACCGGAAGATCACGATGCTGGCCGACCGCGTCAACGGCGAGCCGATCCGCTATGCCGACGCCGTGGTGGTGGCGCGAAGCGGCCGGATGTATTTCAGCGATGCCTCGACGCGCTTCGGCGCTCGCGAATGGGGCGGCACCTTCGAGGCCAGCGTGCTCGACATCCTGGAGCAGTCGGCCACCGGCCGCATCCTCGAATACGACCCGGCCACCCGCGCGGTGCGCGTGGTGGCGCGCGGGCTGAGCTTCGCCAACGGCGTGGCGCTGGGGCAGGACGAGCAGACCCTGTTCGTGAGCGAGACCGGCCGCTACCGCATCTGGAAGATCGCGCTCGAGGCGCGCGACCTGGACATCACCCAGGCCAGCCCGCTGGCGCAGCTGCTGTTCGACAACCTGCCGGGCTACCCCGACAACCTGATGCGCGGGCGGGACGGAAAGATCTGGGTCGGGCTGGTCAAGCCGCGCAACGCCACGGTCGACCGGCTGGCCTCGCAGCCCTTCATGCGCCGGCTCACGCTGCGCCTGCCGCGCGCGATGTGGCCGATCCCGCCGGCCTATGGCCACGTGATGGCATTCACGGAAGCGGGCCGGGTGGTGGCGGATCTGCAGGACCCGTCAGGGGCCTACCCCGAAACCACGGGCGTCACGGAAACGGCCGACCGGCTCTATATCCAGAGCCTGCATGCCCATGGGCTGGGCTGGCTGCCTCGATAAGGCGGGTAAGGCAGATCAGGATTGCGCGGGGGTGTCGGGCGGCGTGCCCGGTGCGGCGGGATCAGCGGGCGCGGCGTCTTCCGGCGCTTCCTCACCCTCGACGGCTCCGCCAGTCTTCAACTCGGCCTTGCGCTTGAGCTTTTCTTCCTTCTTGCGCTTCTTGGCGAGTTCTTTCTGGCGTTTTTCGTAACCGTAGTTGGGTGTGGCCACTGTTCGATCCGTTTCTTTGTATCCGCTGTATTGAAGCGCCCAATGTAAGCGATAAACATGCCCGCGCCAGCGCGGGCCCCGAAATTTACATACAGGCCAGCGCCTGCGCCAGATCGGCCTGCAAGTCCTGCGGCACCTCCAGCCCGACCGAGAAGCGCACCAGCACGCCCCGGTGCGGCCAGGTGCCGAGGCTGGCGTCGCGCATGGCGGCCATGTCGTACGGCACCACCAGGCTGATCGGCCCGCCCCACGAGTAACCGAGCTTGAACAGCCGCAGGCCGTCGCAGAAGCGGTCCACCTGCGGCGTGCCGTAGCGCTCGTGGAACACCACCGAGAACAGCCCGGCCGCGCCGTCGCGCGCGCCGCACAGCGCGCGCCAGTGCGCATGGCCCGGCGAGCCTTCGAGCGCCGGGTGCAGCACCTGCGCGATCTCGGGCCGCCCCTGCATCCAGCGCGCCAGCTCGCGCGCCGCGCGGTCGTGCGCCTGGTAGCGCAGCGCCAGGCTCGGCAGCGAGCGCAGCAGCAGCTCGGCATCGTTGCCGGCCACGCCCAGGCCCAGGCGCATGTGGGTCAGCTTCAGGCGCATGTGCAGGGCCGGATCGCGCGTGATGACGCTGCCCATCAGCACATCGCCGCCGCCGCTCGGGTACTTGGTCAGGGCATGGACCGAGATGTCGGCGCCCGTGCCGTCGCCGAAGTCGAACGGATTGAAAGCCAGGCCGGCGCCCCAGGTGTTGTCGAGCACGGTGGTCACGCCGCGCTCGCGGCACAGGCGCGCCAGCGCGGGCAGGTCGGGAAACTCCAGCGTCACCGAGCCGGCGGCCTCGAGCCAGACCAGCCGGGTCTGCGGCGTGATCTTGGCCGCCAGATCGGCCGGGTTCATCGCATCGTAGAGCCGGTGGCGGATGCCCCAGGCCTGCAGCTCGCCCTCGGCCAGCGCCTTGTTGGGGCCGTAGGCGTTGTCGGGAATCAGCACCTCGTCGCCGGTCTTGAGCAAGGCCAGCGCCACATTGGCGATGGCCGCCAGGCCGCTGGGCACCAGCAGGCATTGCAGTCCGCCTTCGAGCGCGCACAGCCGCTCTTCGAGGATGAAGGTGGTGGGCGTGCCGTGCAGGCCGTAGGTGTAGCCCGATTTGTCTTTCCACTCGCGCGAGCGCATCGCCGCGACATTGGGAAAGATCACGGTGGACGCCTTGAACACGCCCGGCTGGGGCGCGACGAAGCCCGCGGGCGGGGCATAGGGGTGATGGATCAGGCCTGTGGAGGGGTTGCTCATCACGCCATATTAGCCGGGCGCGCGGTTCCCGGTTACATTGCGCCCATGCTCCACACGCGCATCCCGGGGCCGGCACTGCGCCCCTTCGTCCAGACGCTGTGGGCCACCAGCCCCAGGGCCGCCGCGCCCGGGCCGGCCGCGGCGCGCGAGCATGTGCTGCCCACCGGCAGCATGCACCTCGTGTTCCGCCTCTCGGGCCCGCCGCTGCGCCTGTTCGACGGCAGCGGCGGCCTGCGGGAAACCACCCTGGGCCACGCCGTGGTGGGCGGGGCGCGCGCCACCTACTACGCCAAGGATGTCTCGGAGCCGGTCAGCTCCGTCGGCGCCCAGTTGCGCCCGGGCGCCAGCCGGCTGCTGCTGGGGGCGCCGGCCGATGCGCTGGCCGGCTGCCACACGCCGCTGGACGCGCTGTGGGGCCCGGCCGCCGCGCTGGCGCTGGAGCGGCTGCACGACGCCGGCCCGCCCGAGCGGCAACTCGCCCTGCTCGAGGCGCTGCTGACGGCGCGGCTGTCCGCCCTTCCCGGCCCGCGCGGCCTGCATCCCGCCGTGGCGCAGGCGCTGCACGGCCTCGGCGGCGGCCTGGGCATCCAGGAGGCCGTGCGGCACAGCGGCTACAGCCATCGCCGCTTCATCGCGCTGTTTCGCGAGGCCACGGGCCTGCCGCCCAAGCTGTACGGCCGCGTGCTGCGGTTCCAGGGCGTGCTGCACCGCCTCGCGCAGGACCCGGCGGCCGGCTGGGCCGGGCTGGCCCTGGCCGCCGGCTACAGCGACCAGGCGCATTTCAACCGCGACTTCCGCGAATTCACGGGCCTCGTGCCGCAGGCCTACCGCCGGGCCGCGCCGGAGCAGGCCAACCATGTACCGGTGGAGGTCAATTCTGTTCAAGACCGGCGCCCTGGGCCGCGCTTACAGTGACCGCAGCGGCCATCCCCCCCATCACAGGAGTTCCCCATGGCGATCCACGAATTGTTTCCCTACCTGCATGTCGACAACGCCGGCCGGGCGATCGAGTTCTACACCCGGGCCTTCGGCGTGAAGGAGCTGTTCCGCCTGACCGAGCCCAGCGGGCGCATCGGCCATGCGGAGCTGGACTTCAACGGCGCCGTCCTGATGCTGTGCGACGAATTCCCCGAGTACGGCATCCGCAGCGCTGCCACCCTCGGCGCCACCTCGGTCACCCTGCACCTGCATGTGGACGACGCGGACGCGCTGATCGCGCAGGCCGTGGCGGCGGGCGCCAGCCTGGACATCGCGCCGCAGGACCACTTCTATGGCGAGCGTTCGGGCAGCATCCGCGACCCGTTCGGCCACCGCTGGAACATCGGCCACAGCATCGAGAAGGTGGCGCCCGAAGAGATGCAGCGCCGCTACACCGAGCTGCTGCTCCAGGGCGATGGCTGCAACGCTGGGAGCAGCCCGGCTTCGGCTCCCGGGAACACGTCCGCCCCGTGAGACCTGCCAAGCCCCTTCGCCGCAGCGCCGCGGCCGGGCAGCGATCAGCCGCTCAGAGCTTCCACTTCTCCAGCAGCTGCGCCGGACGCAGGGCGTCGTAGCCTTCGAAGGGCTGGTGGATCCAGGGGTTGGTGGGCAGGAATTCCACCGAGTAGTCGGGCGTGAAGGTGGAGACGCCCTTGGTCCAGATCACCGCGCTGCGCAGCTCGGTGATGGGCTGGTAGTTGTTGCGCAGCTGGTTGATGACGGCCTTGAGCGTGTGGCCCGAGTCGGCCAGGTCGTCCACCAGCAGCACCTTGCCGGCGATCTCGCCCTTGGGCGTGGTGATGAAGCGGGCGATGTCCAGGTGGCCCTGGATCGTGCCGGCGTCGGCGCGGTAGGAGCTGGTGGACATGATGGCCAGCGGCTTGTCGAAGATGCGCGAAAGAATGTCGCCGGGGCGCATGCCGCCGCGCGCCAGGCACAGGATGGTGTCGAACTCCCAGCCCGACTGGTGGACCTTGAGCGCGAGCTTCTCGATCAGGCTGTGGTACTCGTCGTAGCTCACGTACAGGTGTTTGCCGTCTTCGGTCAACATTCGATTTGCTCCTGAATTAATAGCATGAAATGGCCAGAGCGCCTGGACTATTGGCTGATTTGATCTTCAATCCGCCAGAAACGGGTGGCGCATCATGATGGTGTGGTCGCGGTCCGGGCTGGTGGACACCATGTGGATCGGCACGCCCGTGGCATGCTCGATGCGCTGCAGGTACAGGCGCGCATTGATGGGCAGCTCGTCGTACTCCGTGATGCCCACGGTGCTTTCGCTCCAGCCGTCCATCACCTCGTAGACCGGCTTGCAGCGCGCGATGTCGTCGGCGCCCAGCGGCAGGATGTCGATCTGTTCGCCGTCGAGCTCGTAGCCGGTACACAGCTGCAGCGTCTCGAGGCCGTCGAGCACGTCGAGCTTGGTGATGCACAGGCCGGACAGGCCGTTGACCTGGGCGCTGCGCTTGAGCAGCGCGGCGTCGAACCAGCCGCAGCGGCGGCTGCGCCCGGTGGTCACGCCCTTCTCGGCGCCCACGGTCGACAGGTGGTAGCCCACGGTGCCCGGCGTGGCCCAGTCGAGCTCGGTCGGGAACGGGCCGCCGCCCACGCGGGTGCAGTAGGCCTTGGTAATGCCCAGGATGTAGTGCAGCATGCCCGGGCCCACGCCCGAGCCCGCGGCGGCGTTGCCGGCCACGCAGTTGCTGGAGGTGACGTAGGGGTAGGTGCCATGGTCCACGTCGAGCAGCGTGCCCTGGGCGCCTTCGAACAGCAGGTTGTCGCCGTGCAGGTGCGCCTCGTTGAGCTCGTACGACACGTCGGCCATCATCGGGCGCAGCAGCTCGGCGTGCTTCATCGACTCGGCATAGACCGTGTCGAAGTCGATCGCCGGCGCGTGCAGCCAAGTGGTGAGCACGTGGTTGTGCAGCGCCAGCAGGTCCTTGAGCTTGGCGGCGAAGCGCTCGGGGTGCTTCAGGTCCTGCACGCGCAGCGCGCGGCGCGCGATCTTGTCCTCGTAGGCCGGGCCGATGCCGCGGCCGGTGGTGCCGATCTTCTCGGTGCCGCCCTTCTCGCGCAGCGCCTCGCGCGCCACGTCCAGCGCCGCGTGGAACGGCAGGATCAGCGGGCAGGCCTCGCTGATGCGCAGGCGCGAACGCACCTCGACGCCGGCCTTCTCCAGCCCTTCGATCTCCTCGAACAGCTTGGCAGCCGACAGCACCACGCCGTTGCCGATGTAGCACTTGACGCCCGGGCGCATGATGCCGCTGGGAATCAGGTGCAGCGCGGTCTTGACGCCGTTGATGACCAGCGTGTGGCCCGCGTTGTGGCCGCCCTGGAACCGCACCACGCCCTGGGCGCTCTCGGTCAGCCAGTCGACCAGCTTGCCCTTGCCCTCGTCGCCCCACTGGGTGCCGACCACGACCACGTTGCGCCCGGTTGTCTTGCTCATAAAACTCTCAATCCTTCAGAAAATCGGTCGCCGGCGGGCTGCCCGCCCCAGCGCGACCGGAACTCAAACAGCTTTCACGACCCACTGCCCCGCGGCCTGCACCAGCTCGCGGTCGCAATGGAACTCATCGACTTCGCTCTCGTGGCCGGGCAGCACGCAGACCACGGTTTCGCCGCGCCGGCGCAGCGCGGCGATGGCCGCGCGCAGCTCGGGCGCCTCGCCCCAGGGCGCGCGGATCGCGGCCTTGAGCGGGCGCGGCGCGACTGCGCCGACCAGCTGCCGCACATCGAGGCTGAAGCCCACCGCAGGCCGGTTGCGCCCGAACACGGCGCCGACCTCGTCGTAGCGGCCGCCGCGCACCAGCGCATCGCTGGCGCCCTGGGCATAGATGGCGAAGCGCGCGCCGCTGTAGTAGGCGTAGCCGCGCAGGTCGGCCAGATCGAAGGTGACCCGGGTGCCGCCCAGGTGCGAGGCCAGCCACTTCAGGTTCGACAGCGCCTCGCGCAGCACCGGCGTGGACTTGAGGGCCTTTTCGGCCTCGTCGAGCACCTTCTCGTCGCCATAGAGCTGCACCAGCGCGCGCAGGCCGTCGCGCGAGGCGGCGGGGAAGTCGCGGGTCAGGCCGGCGAGCTCGCTGGCGTCCTTGGCGGCCAGCGCGGCATGCACGCGCGCCAGCACGGCGGCCTCCACCGGCACGCCGGACAGCAGCGAGCGCACGATGCGCGCATCGGCCATGTCCACGCTGATGTCCTGCACCTGCGCGGCCTTCAGGCAGTCGAGCGCGAGCTGCAGGATTTCGAGGTCGGCCTCCAGGCCGGCATGGCCGTAGATTTCGGCGCCGAACTGCAGCGGCTCGCGCGTGGCGTGCGGCCGGTCGGGCCGGGTGTGCAGCACCGGACCGCAGTAGCACAGGCGGGCCACGCCGCTGCGGTTGAGCAGGTGGGCGTCGATGCGGGCGACCTGCGGCGTGGTGTCGGCGCGCAGGCCCATCATGCGGCCCGAGAGCTGGTCCACCAGCTTGAAGGTCTGCAGGTCGAGCGCCTCGCCGGTGCCGGTGAGCAGCGACTCCAGGTGCTCCAGCAGCGGCGGCATGACCAGCTCGTAGCCGTAGCTGCGGGCGGTGTCGAGCAAATCGCGGCGGAGTTCTTCGATGTGCCGGGCCTCGGAAGGCAGAACATCGGCGATGTGATCCGGCAGGACCCAAGCAGACATGGGGATTTTGGGAGGCTGTTAAAAACGTGATTTTACCGGGCTTGGGAGCGCCCGGACGGGCCCTGGCGATTACAGCAGCAGCCAGATCAACAAAAGCCCGGCCACGATGCTGCACAGGCCGAAAAAGCGGATCTGCCCGTCATGCAGTTGCAGGATCTGCTGGAACATGCGGCGCCAGGCGGCCGGCGAGAGAAACGGCAACAGGCCCTCGATCACGAGGACCAGCGCCACGGCGGCCCAGAAGGTGTCGCTGTCCAAGCGCGAAAGGCCCGGGCCTTCTTACTTGCGGGCCGGCGCCGCGGGCGCGGCGGCGCCGCGGAACACCTTGAAGAACTCGGAAGACGCAGGGTCGAGCACCATCACGTCGCCCTTCTTGTTGAAGCTGGCCTTGTAGGCGTCGAGGCTGCGGTAGAACTGCGCGAACTGCGGGTCGCGGCCGAAGGCATCGGCGTAGATGCGCGCGGCCTCGGCATCGCCCTCGCCCTTGATCTTCTGGGCATCGCGGTAGGCGTTGGCGATGATCACCTCGCGCTGGCGGTCGGCGTCGGCGCGGATCTTCTCGCCCTCGGCGGCGCCGGTGGAGCGCAGTTCATTGGCCACGCGCTTGCGCTCGGCCTCCATGCGGCGGTAGACCGATTCGGTGATGGCCTCGACGTAGTCGGCGCGCGTGATGCGCACGTCCACCACGTCCACGCCCCAGGGCTTGGCGCCCTTGACCACTTCGAGCACCTCGCGCTTGACGTCGGCCATCAGGGCCTCGCGCTTGAGCGACAGCAGGTCCTTCACGGTGCGCTTGTTGATCTCTTCCTGGAAGGCGTTGCGCACCACGCGGTTGAGCTGGTTGGCGCCGGCGTTCTCGTCCAGGCCCACGTTGCGGATGTACTCCGAGGGATCGGTGATGCGCCAGCGCACGTACCAGTCGATCACCACGCGCTGCTTCTCGGCCGTCAGCATGGGCTCGGTGTCGGTGCTGTCGAGCGTGAGCAGGCGCTTGTCGATGTACGAGACGTTCTGGAACGGCGGCGGCAGCTTGACGTTGAGCCCCGGCTCGGTGATCACTTCCTTGATCTGGCCGAGCGCGTACACCACGCCGAACTGGCGCTGGTCGACCACGAACAGCGTGGAACTCAGCAGCGCCAGCACCACCAGCAGCGACGAAACGATAAAACCTATTCTGTTCATTTCTGGACTCCCGCCGGGCCGCCGTCTGGCCGGCCTGCGCCCCCTCCGGAGGGCTGTAGATCAATATGAGCGAAGGATGGCATCAGCATGCGCCCCTGGCTAGCGTGTTTCGCGTTCGCGCGAACGCGCACCGTCGCGCGAGCGCGCATCGCTGGACAGGCTCGAGGATGCCGAGGGCAGCGTCGGCACCGTGGAGACGCTGCCGGCCGGGCCGTTCTGCGCCTCGGCGCCGGGCGCCGGCGGCGTTCCGGTCTGCTGCAGGATCTTGTCCAGCGGCAGGTACAGCAGGTTGGAGCCCTGCTTGGAGTCCACCAGCACCTTGGTGACGTTGCCGTAGATCTGCTGCATGGTGTCGAGGTACATGCGGTCGCGCGTGACCTGCGGCGCCTTCTGGTATTCGGCCAGCACGGAGCGGAAGCGCTGCGCATCGCCCTGCGCCTGCGCCACGATGCGCGCCTTGTAGGCCTCGGACTCTTCCTTGAGGCGCGAGGCCGAGCCGGCCGCGCGCGGGATCACGTCGTTGGCATAGGCCTGGGCCTCGTTCTTGGCGCGCTCGCGCTCCTGGCCGGCCTTGAGCACGTCGTCGAAGGCCGCCTGCACCTGCTCGGGCGGACGCACGCCGCCCTGCTGCAGGTTGATGCCCACGACCTCGATGCCCACGTTGTAGCGGTCCAGGATGGTCTGCATCAGCTTGCGCACGCGCGGGCCGATCTGGTCGCGCTCGTCGGTCAGCACCGAATCCATCTTCATCTTGCCCACCACCTCGCGCACCGCCGTCTCGGCCGCCTGCACCACGGCCTCGCTGGGGTTCTTGCTCTCGAACAGGTAGGCACGCGCGTCGTTCAGGCGGTATTGCACGGCGAACTTGATCTCGACGATGTTCTCGTCTTCCGTCAGCATGGCCGACTCGCGCAGGCCCGTGCTCTTGATGACGGAGTCGCGCCCCACGTCGACCGAGCGGATCTGTGTCACGAACACCAGCTCATGGCGCTGGATCGGGTACGGCAGGCGCCAGTTGAAGCCCGCACCCACCGTGGTCTTGTACTTGCCGAACTGCGTGATCACGGCCTGCTGGCCTTCCTGCACGATGAAGAAGCCGGTGCCCAGCCAGATCAGCGCCACCACGGCGGCGACCAGCCCGACCCCGATGCCGGCGCTGCGCATGTCGGGCTGGAAGCCCCCGCCATTGCCACCGCCGAAGCCGCCCTTGTTATTGCCGCGACCGCCATTCTTGCCGCCGCCGAACAGGCCGCCTAGCTTGCGGTTGAAATCGCGCCACAGCTCGTCCAGGTCCGGCGGGCCCTGGTTCGGCCCCTGGCCGCGGCCGTTGCCGTTCTGCGGGGGCGGCACCGGCGGCTCGCCCTCCGGGCGGGAGCCTTCGGAGGACTTGCCGTCCTCGCCCCGGCCCCAGCGCGGATCGTTGAGGTTGAACATCCCCCTGATGCGGCCTGGCAGCGCAGCCCATCGAAACAAGAATGGATTTGGATTCATGCGCACAGTCTCTTCTTTTGGTCGTGGCCCGATTGTGCCCAATCAGGCCGCGGCTTCGTGGAATTCGGTATCGTGGCGAAGGGGCATTGAGGGCATCGCGCTGGCCGCCATCTGCGCCAGCTGCTGGCGCAGCGCGGCCAGCCCCTCGCCGCTGCGCGCGCTGACGAACAGCCGGGGCGCCTGCACGCCGTCGACCTCGAACTGGTCGATCAGCGAGGGCGGCCGCTGCGCCGCGTCAATCGCGTCGAGCTTGTTGAACACCAGCACCTGCGGGATGTCGGCGGCGCCGATCTCCGCGAGCACGCGCTGGACTTCGGCCATCTGCTCCGGGTGGCCGGGATTCGCGCCATCCACCACATGCAGCAGCAGGTCGGCGTCGGCCGCCTCCTGCAGCGTGGCCTGGAAGGCGTCGATCAGGCCGTGCGGCAGGTCGCGGATGAAGCCCACGGTATCGGACAGCGAGACCGAGCGACCGCCGTCCTGCCCGTTGCCCAGGTAGAGCTGGCGCGTGGTGGTGTCCAGCGTGGCGAACAGCTGGTCGGCCGCATAGGCGCGGGCCTTGACCAGCGCGTTGAACAGCGTGGACTTGCCGGCATTGGTGTAGCCCACCAGCGAGATCGTGAAGGTGTCGCGCCGCTCGCGCTGGCGGCGCTGGGTGCTGCGCTGGCGCTTGACCTTGACCAGCCGCTCCTTGGTGCGCTTGATGGCCTCGCCGATCATGCGGCGGTCCAGTTCGATCTGCTTTTCACCCGGGCCGCCGCGCACGCCGGCGCCGCCGGTCTGGCGCTCCAGGTGGGACCAGCGCCGGACCAGCCGGGTGCTCACGTACTGCAGCCGGGCCAGCTCGACCTGCAGCTTGCCCTCGTGGCTGCGCGCGCGCTGCGCGAAGATCTCGAGGATCAGCAGCGTGCGGTCGTTGACCGGCAGGCCCAGGTGGCGTTCGAGGTTGCGCTGCTGCGCCGGGCTCAGCGACTGGTCGAACAGCACCTCGAGCGCGCCGTGCTGCTCGGCCAGGAACTTGATCTCGTCGGCCTTGCCGCTGCCCACGAACAGCGCCGCGTCGGGCGCCTTGCGCTTGCAGGTCAGGCGGGCGACCGGCGCCAGGCCGGCGGTCTGCGCGAGCAGGCCCAGTTCGTCAAGCTCGCCGTCGAAATGCGGCAAACCGAAATCGACCCCGACCAGGAGTACCGGGGTAGAAGGAGAATCAGGTGTGACAGGCGAGCTCAAATCAGCGAATCAGGGGTGTGACGCCCGCCCGTGGCCGCAGCTTGGAAGGCAACTGCGGAATCAGGCGGCGGCGCCGGGGTCGGCGTCCTCTGCCGTGGAGAAATTCACGGCGCGTCCCGGCACGATGGTCGAGATGGCGTGCTTGTACACCATCTGGGTCACGGTGTTGCGAAGCAGGACGACGTATTGGTCGAAGGACTCAATCTGGCCTTGCAGCTTGATGCCGTTGACGAGGTAAATCGACACGGGCACATGCTCACGGCGCAAGGTATTGAGGAAAGGATCTTGTAGTAACTGCCCTTTGTTGCTCACGATATTCTCCGTGTTCAGAAAATGTTGTTGGAAAGCGCCACCTTACCACAGGGGGCGGTTGCCACCGGAAAATAGCGGCCCAATTCCACAAGGAATTTACGGAACTGGCCGATCCGTCAACGGGCCGTCAGGCGCCGTCCTTGCCGGCGTAGGGGTTGTGCGAGGTTTTCATCTCGATGCGCAGCGGCGTGCCGACCAGGTTGAACTCCTTGCGGAAGCGCCCTTCGAGAAACCGCTTGTAAGCCTCGGTGACATGTTCGAGGGAATTGCCGTGGATCACGATCACCGGCGGATTCATGCCGCCCTGGTGGGCGTAGCGCATCTTCGGGCGGAACATGCCGGAACGCTGGGGCGTCTGGAACTGGACCGCCTCGAGCAGCAGCCGGGTCAGCACCGGCGTCGACATCTTGCAGGTGGCCGACTTGTGCGCCTGCGCGATGGCGCCCCACAGCGGCCCCAGACCCTGGCGCTTCTTGGCGGAGATGAAGTGCAGGTCGGCGAACTTCAGGAACGCCAGCCGGCTCTCGATCGAGCGCTGCAGCAGCTCGCGCTGGTAGCTGTCCACCGCGTCCCACTTGTTGATCGCCAGCACCACGGCGCGGCCGGATTCGAGGATGTAGCCGGCGATGTGCGCATCCTGGTCGGTCACCCCCTGGGTGGCGTCCAGCAGCAGCAGCACGACGTTGGCCGATTCGATGGCCTGCAGCGTCTTGACCACCGAGAACTTCTCGATCGCCTCGAACACCCGGCCCTTGCGGCGCAGGCCGGCCGTGTCGATCAGCTCGAACTTCTGCCCGTTGCGCTCGAACGGCACCGTGATGGCGTCGCGCGTGGTGCCGGGCAGGTCGAACGCCACCAGGCGCTCCTCGCCCAGCCAGGTGTTGATGAGGGTCGATTTGCCGACGTTCGGGCGGCCCGCCACGGCCAGCTTGATGACGCCGCCATCAGCCTCTGCGGCGTCCTCGTCGGGCTCGGGCAGGCCCAGCGGCGCCAGCGCGAGCTCGACCAGGCTGCGGATGCCCTGGCCGTGAGCGGCCGAAACGGGGTGCACCTCGCCCAGGCCGAGCTCGAAGAACTCGGTCAGCTGCACGCCCTCGGTCATGCCTTCGGCCTTGTTGGCCACCAGCACGCAGGGCTTGCCCAGGCGGCGCAGCTCGTTGGCGATGTCGTGGTCCTGCGCCGACAAGCCGGCGCGGGCGTCCACCACGAAGATCACGACGTCGGCCTCGGCCACGGCCTGGCGGGTCTGCTTGGCCATCTCCTTGAAGATGCCGCTGGCCGCGTCGGGCTCGAAGCCGCCGGTGTCGATGACGATGTATTCGTGCTTGCCCTGCTTGCCGTTGCCGTAATGGCGGTCGCGCGTCAGGCCGGCGAAGTCGGCCACGATGGCGTCGCGCGACTTGGTCAGGCGGTTGAACAGCGTCGATTTACCGACATTGGGGCGGCCCACGAGGGCCAGGACGGGTTTCATGAACGGCCTTTGAGCGGGCGGAAAAACATCATTGCCGGCGGCTACTCCGGCTGGAAGCCATAGATGCCGCCATTGCGGGTCGCCACCACCAGGGTGTCGCCGGCCAGCGCCGGCGCCGCCGCGATGGCCGAGCCGTCGGTGGTCAGGCGGTTCAGGGGGGAGCCGTCCTCACGCGACAGCAGGTGCACCAGCCCGGTGTTGTCGCCCACCACCACGGAACGGCCGACCAGCAGCGGCGCGGTCAGGCCGCGGTACTGCAGCCGCTCGGAGGACCAGACGCGCTCGCCGTCGGCGCGGCGCCAGGCGACGACCTTGCCGTCCGCCTCGGTGCCGAACACCTGGCGCTCGTCGCCGTGGATGCCTTCGGAGCCACTGGCGGGCTTGCTCCACAGCACGGAGCCGCGCGCGGCATCGACACAGCCCACGCTGGCCTGGAAGGCGCGTGCGCAGACCACGTCGCCCACGCGGCTGACGCGCCCGACCATGTCGACCAGGCGCTCCACGTCATTGGTGCCGCGCGGCGAAGCCAGCGGCGCTTCCCAGCGCACGCTGCCGTTGAGCGGGTTCATGCCCACCAGCCGGCCCGACAGGCCCACCACCAGGGTGTCGCCCACGGCCAGCATGACGCCGGCCTGGCGCAGCACCAGGGGTTCGCTGGGGCGCCGCTGCGTCCACAGCCGGCGGCCGCTCTGACCGTCGAAAGCGCTGACGGAACGGTCGGCCGCCAGGACGAAGACGCGCCCGCCCGCCACGAAGGGCGCGGTATAGGCCTGCGCCGCGAGTTTCTGCCGCCATAATTCGCGCCCGGCGTCCAGGACGACGACCTCATTGGCGCGCGTCACCACGGCGGCCAGCCGGCCGTCGCTGCCCACCCCGGCTGCGATCGGAGTGCCGATGCTGGTGCGCCACAGGTCGCGCCCGGTGCGGGCGTCGATCGCCGCCACCGTGCCGTCGGCGCTGGCCACCGTCGCGGTGCTGCCATTGACATGGATGTCCAGGGGAAAGGCCACCTCGCCGATCTTGGCGCTCCACGACAGCCGCACGCCGATCAGTGCCGCGTTGGGCGCCAGCTCGGCCGGTTTCGGCTTGTCGGCTCCGCTCGAGCAGGCGGCCAGGATTGCTATCATTCCGATAGCAGCCAATGTCCGGGTGACGCGGACATCGGGCACAAATCGCATGAATTTCACGGTTTTTCCCCTGCGGCGGAGCCGGACGCGGCCGGCGCGACAGCGGCGGAAGCCCGGGGGTCCACGCCCAGCGCATTGAGCTTGACCTCGACCAGCCGGCGGTACTCGCTACGCTCGTCGAAGCCCTTGTAGGCCTTCTCGTAGTCGGCCCGGGCTTCGGCCTTCTTGCCCTGCAGCACCAGGATGTCGCCCCTGCGGTCGGCCACCAGGGCCTCGAAGTCCTTGGGGAACGAGCCGGAGAGCTGCTTGAGGGCCTCGTCGTAGGCCTTGGTCTCGAGCAGCAGGCCCGCCAGCCGCAGCCGGGCGAGCGCCTGGTAGCCTTCGTCCGAGGCCTTGTCGGCCACCCACGCCAGGGCCGAGCGGCTCGCCTCCACATTGCCCTTGTCGTAGAAGGTCTTGGCCGCCAGCAGGCCCGCCTGCTGGGCGAAGGCGGTGCCGCCGTACTTGTCCTTCATGTCGCCCAGGGCCCGCTCCAGCCGGGACAGGTCGCCGGACTGGGCGGCGCGCTCGACTTCGTCGTACATCGCCGAGGCCTGCGCCGCCTGGCTGCGCTGCCAGTACTGGTAGCCGTTCCAGGCCGCAAACGAGCCGAACACCACAATCAGCACCCAGGTGATGAGATTGCCGTATTGACGCCAGAAATGCTTGAGCTGGTCGAGCTGTTCTTGTTCTTCGAGATCGAGATGTTTTGCCATGGGACGTATCGGTTTAAGCCAGCGATTGTAGGGTGGGCGCCCAGGCCGCAGCCTCGGCGAGCGGTCGCGCGATCTGGGCGCCACCGCCGTCGCGCAGGGATTTGACGGTCACCAGACCCTGGGCCAGCTCGTCGGCGCCGAAGATCAGCGCATGGCGCGCGCCGCTGGCGTCGGCCTTCTTGAACTGCGACTTCATGCTGCCCATGCCCTCCCCCGTGCCCGCATGCATCTGCACGCTGGCGCCTGCGGCGCGCAGCGCCTCGCAGGTGACCATGGCCACGGGCATAGCCTCGGCCGAGGGCACGATGGCGTAGGCGTCGGGGGCGCTCGCGGGCGGCTGCACGCCGACCGCCTCGAGCAGCAGCAGCATGCGCTCCACGCCCATGCCCCAGCCGACCGCCGGCGTCGGCTTGCCGCCGAGCTGCTCGAACAGGCCGTCATAGCGGCCGCCGCCGCAGACCGTGCCCTGCGAGCCGAGCTTGTCGGTGATCCACTCGAACACGGTGAGGTTGTAGTAGTCCATGCCGCGCACCAGGCGCGGGTTGATGCGGTAGGCCAGTCCGGCCGCGTCGAGCACCGCGCGCACCGCGTTCAGGTGAGCCAGCGATGCCTCGCCGAGGAAGTCCATCAGCTGCGGCGCCGCCTCCACGATGGCCTGCATGGCCGGGTTCTTCGTGTCGAGGATGCGCAGCGGATTGCTGTGCAGCCGCCGCCGGGCGTCCTCGTCCAGCACATCGGCATGCGCCTCGAAGTGCGCGATCAGCGCGGCCCGGTGCGCCATGCGCTCGCTGGGCTGGCCCAGGCTGTTGAGTTCGAGCCGCACATGCTCCATCGGGATGCCGAGGTCGCGCAGCAACGCGCGGCACATCAGGATCTGCTCGGCATCGACATCCGGCCCGGCAAAGCCCAGCGCCTCGACGTCGATCTGGTGGAACTGGCGGTAGCGCCCCTTCTGCGGCCGTTCATGGCGGAACAGCGACACCGCGGACCAGACCCGCATCGGCCCGTTGTACAGCGCGTTGTGCTCGATCATGGCGCGCACGATGCCGGCGGTGGCCTCGGGACGCAGCGTGAGCCTGTCGCCGTTCATCGAGTCCTCGAAGGAGTACATCTCCTTCTCGACGATGTCGGTCACCTCGCCCAGGCCGCGCACGAACAGCGCCGTTGGCTCGACGATGGGCGTGCGCACGTTGGCATAGGCATAGCGCGCCATCAGCGCGCGCACCTTGGACTCGAACCACTCCCAGCGCGCCGAATCGGGCGGCAAAATGTCATTCATGCCTTTGACGGCAGATAGTTTCTCAGCCATGGATTTCTTCTTCAGGCGATTTCGGCGATGTGTTCGCCAAAGCGCTTTTCGATGTAGTTTTCGACAATCTGGTGGAATTCGCTGGCGATGTTCTCGCCACGCAGCGTGAGCGCCTTCTCGCCGTCGATGAACACCGGCGCGGCCGGCGCCTCGCCGGTGCCCGGCAGGCTGATGCCGATGTCGGCATGCTTGCTCTCGCCGGGGCCGTTGACGATGCAGCCCATCACGGCCACCTTCATCTTCTCGACGCCCGGGTACTTGGCGCGCCAGACCGGCATCTGCGCGCGCAGGTAGTCGTCGATCTGCTTGGCCAGTTCCTGGAAGGTGGTGCTGGTGGTGCGGCCGCAGCCCGGGCAGGCCGTGACGCTGGGCACGAAGCTGCGCAGGCCCAGGGCCTGCAGAATCTCGGAGGCGATCACCACTTCCTGCGTGCGCGATTCGCCCGGCTGCGGCGTGAGCGAGACGCGGATGGTGTCGCCGATGCCTTCCTGCAGCAGGATGCCGAGCGCCACCGACGACGCCGCCGTGCCCTTGGTACCCATGCCGGCCTCGGTCAGGCCCAGGTGCAGCGCATAGTCGCAACGGCGGGCCAGCTCGCGGTAGACCGAGATCAGGTCCTGCACGCCGCTGACCTTGCAGCTCAGGATGATCTGGCGGCCGTCCATGCCCATCGATTCGGCGAGTTTGGCGGAGTCGATGGCCGAGGTGATCAGCGCCTCGTACATCACCGACTTGGCGTCCCAGGGCTCGGCGCGCTGGCTGTTGGTGTCCATCAGGCTGGCCAGCAGCTCCTGGTCGAGGCTGCCCCAGTTGACGCCGATGCGCACCGGCTTGTTCCAGCGCACCGCGGCTTCGATCATCTGGCCGAACTGGCGGTCCTTCTTGTCGCCCTTGCCCACGTTGCCGGGGTTGATGCGGTACTTGCTCAGCGCCTCGGCGCAGGCCGGGTAGTCGGTCAGCAGGCGGTGGCCGTTGTAGTGGAAGTCGCCGATCAGCGGCACGTCGATGCCCATGCGGTCGAGCTGCTCGCGGATGTAGGGCACCTGGGCGGCGGCCTCGGGCGTGTTGACGGTGATGCGAACCATCTCGGAACCCGCGATCGCGAGCTCTTTGACCTGGATGGCGGTGCCGATGGCGTCCACCGTGTCGGTGTTGGTCATGGACTGCACGCGCACGGGCGCATCGCCGCCGACCGTGACGACACGGGAACCCCAGGCCACGCTGGACTGGCGGGAGCGCCGCGCCTTGGGCGCTGCCGGTTCGATGGGCAGGCAGGGTTCCATCACTTCACCTCGAAACGTGCCACGTTGTCGCGGGCCAGGGGCACGAGATCCAGCGGCTTGCCGCGCACTTCCACCTGGGTGGAGTCGGCCCGGCCGACGATGACGGACAGCGGCAGCGCACCGGAGGCGCCGACGGTCTCGCCGGACGCCATGATCCTGCGCAGCGGCACCGTGCCCTTGGCATCGGTGACCTCGACCCAGGACTCGCCGCGGGCCTTGAACACCACGATGCCGGAGGTTGCTGCGGGCATGGCGGCCGCGGCGACGGCCGGCGGCGCGGCGACGGCCGCAGACGCCGATGGCAGCGGAGCACCCGCCGTAGAGGCCGCCGCAACGGCGGGCGCAGCAGGCGTGGCCGCTGCCGGGAGTTTGGACTGCCCCGCGCCGGCCTCGGCTTCATCGGGGAGCCGGGCCGCGGCAGGGAGCGCTGCCGCCGCCGCAGCGGCGGAGTCCGCCACGGCCGGCAGCGGCTGCTCGGGCACCGCGGCCGCCACAGGCGGCTCATCGCGCGGCGCCGGCATGGCAGGCAGGAGCAGCAACACCAGGGCCGCCAGCAGCAAGGCCAGCACGGCCAGCAGGCCCGGCCGCGACAGCGAGCCCCACAGGCTGGGGCGCGGGGCATCGCTGGGCGCGCGGTAAGGCGCGTTGAGGCCGGACTGATCGAGCTTCAGCAGCGGCGCGCCCAGTTGCGGCAGCCGGTCCAGAATGGGCGCAGGGTCGGCCTTGAGCGTGCGGCAGACGCTGGACGCCAGGGCGCGAACGAACACGGCGTCGGGCAGCAGGTCGAGGCGGCCCGCTTCCAGCGCCTCCAGTTTCTTCACCGGCACCTTGAGCGACACCGCCAGCGCGGCGATATGCAGGCCCGCGGCTTCCCGCGCCTGGCGCAGCAGCGCCCCCGCCGCCACGGCGGATTCCATCACCGGCGTCAGGGCTGCGGACGGGTCCGCCATCGAGGCAGCAGACTCATTCATCGAAAGTCCCCCGATCGTACGCCGCGAGTTCCTTCGATTGGGGATAGCGCTTCTTGAGCTGCTCCACCAGTTGCTGCATGGCTTCACGGTTCTCCATGCGTCGCTCCACCTTGACGCCCAGCCACAGCGACTCGGCATTGGCCAGTTCGCTGTTGTTCAGGCGCCGGATGTAGAACTGGGCGCGCGTGAATTCGCTGCGCTGGTACAACAGCAGGGCCAGGTTGTAGCCGGTCACCGGGTTGGCGGCGTCGAGCTCGTAGGCGCGCGACAGGCTGCGCTCGGCCTCCTCGCGCTTGCCGGCCCGGGCCTGGCACAGGCCCTGGGTCATCAGGGTCTTGGCCCGGTCGCCGTAGGTGGGGTTGGTCAGGACCTGGGCGAATGCCTGGTCGGCCTCGCTGTAGCGGGCCTGCTGGCACATCAGCCAGCCGTAGTTGTGCAGGGCATTGGCATCGCGCGGATTCAGCGAAATGGCCCGGCGAAAGCTGTCTTCCGCCATGCGCGCGTCGTTCAGGCGCATGTAGACCAGGCCGCGCAGGCTGTAGGCGTCGGCAAAGCTGGGGTCGGTGGCGATCGCCTGCTTGAGCTCGTCCAGCGCCACTGTGGTCTGGCCCTGCTCGAAATAGCCGGTGGCCAGCTCCAGGCGGATGCGCGCACGCTTGCGGGCCTCGGGCTCGTCGGAGTTCGTCACCAGGTCGGCGTGGCTGTCAGAGGCGCCCGGCCCCGAGGAATGGGACGCGCAGCCCGCCAGCCCTCCCAGCGAGACGGCGGCCAGCCATGCCCAGAAAAACCATTGCCTGGCGTGCTCCCACCCCACAGCGGACCTTTTCATGCCTCAGCTCTCCTTGGTAGCGGCCAGTGCGCCGGCCGGTTTCAACATCACGGTGCGCTGCCTAGTGATGCGTTCGCCCACGCGGGTGCGGTCTTTCACGTCCCCGGCGAGCTGGCCGCAAGCGGCATCGATATCGTCGCCGCGGGTTTTGCGCACGGTCGTCACGATACCAGCATCACTGAGGATTTTGGCGAATGCCACCACGCGGCTGTGGGGCGAGCGCGTCAGTCCGGAGGCGGGAAAAGGATTGAAGGGAATCAGGTTGAACTTGCACGACACGCCCCGCCCCGCGTGGCGCTGCACCAGGTCGATCAGCTGGTGCGCGTGCTCGGGCTGGTCGTTCACGCCGTCGAGCATGCAGTATTCGAAGGTGATAAAGTCGCGCGGCGCATGGGCCAGGTAGCGCTGGCAGGCATCGAGCAGCTCGGCCAGCGGGTACTTGCGGTTCAGCGGCACCAGGTTGTCGCGCAGCGCATCGTTGGGCGCATGCAGCGAGACGGCCAGCGCCACCGGGCAGTCCTCGCCGAGCCGGTCCATCATCGGCACCACGCCGGAGGTGGACACGGTGACGCGGCGGCGCGACAGGCCGTAGCCATGGTCGTCCAGCATGGTGCGCAATGCAGGCACCAGCGCCGCATAGTTCTGCAGCGGCTCACCCATGCCCATCATCACCACGTTGGAGATCACGCGCTCGTCGGTCTTCAGATGCCGGCGCAGGAAATGCTCGGCGAACCAGAGCTGGGCGATGATTTCGCCCGCGGTCAGGTTGCGGCTGAAGCCCTGGTGGCCGGTGGAGCAGAAGCGGCAGCCGACCGCGCAGCCGGCCTGCGACGACACGCACAGCGTGCCCCGGTCATCCTCGGGAATGAAAACGGCTTCGACGGCATTGCCGTCGCCCACGTCGAACAGCCACTTGATGGTGCCGTCGGCGGACTCGTGCTGGGTGATGACGGGCAGGCCCTGCACATGGGCCGCCGTCTTGAGCTTCTCGCGCAGCGACTTGGCCAGATCGCTCATCTGGTCGAAGTCGGAAGCGCCCTTCTGGTGGATCCAGCGGAACAGCTGGGTGGCCCGGAAGCGTTTTTCGCCGAGCCGCTCGCAGAAGGCGGCCAAACCGTCGAGGTCGTGGTCGAGCAGGTTGGCCGTCATCGCATCGGGAACGATTACCGGGAGTAAACGTTCATGCCGGGGAAGAAGAAGCCGACTTCCACCTGGGCGGTTTCGGCGGCATCGGAGCCGTGCACGGCATTGGCATCGATGCTGTCGGCGAAGTCGGCGCGGATGGTGCCCGGGGCCGCCTTCTTGGGATCGGTCGCGCCCATCAGCTCGCGGTTCTTCAGGATGGCGTTCTCGCCTTCGAGCGCCTGGATCATCACCGGGCCGGAGATCATGAAATCCACCAGGTCCTTGAAGAAGGGACGTTCCTTGTGCACGGCGTAGAAGGCTTCGGCTTCGCCGCGCGACAGGTGGGCCATCTTGGCGGCCACGATCTTCAGGCCGGCGGCCTCGAAACGGGCGTAGATCTGGCCGATCACGTTTTTCGCCACAGCGTCGGGTTTGATGATGGAAAGGGTGCGTTCGATAGCCATGATGAGTCTTTGATCCTGAACTTGTGGTTTCGATTTTTCGCCCATTGGGCAAAGCCTTGTATTTTAGCCTGCCCGGGTGATTTCCCCGTGAAATCAGGCAAAAACAATCCTGTCAGCGCGGCCGTGCGCGCCGCCTGGCGTCCGGATCAGCGGCCGCGGCCGCCACCGCCGCCCCGGCGCTGTCCGCCGCCCATGCCACCGCCGCCCCCGGGGCCGCGGCGCTGTCCCTGGCCCGGGCCTTGGCGCTGGCGCGTGAAACTGTCGGCACCGATGTAGCCGAAGGCGGTTTTCATCGGATCGGGCTGCGCATTGCCGCCCTGCCCCTGGCGGTCGCCACGGTCGGAGCGGTCCTTGCGCCGCTGGCCCTGGCCGCCGCCATTGCCGTTGCCCGCCTGGGAGGGCGGCTGGCGCTGGCCGTCGCCACGCGGCCCGCCGCTGCGCCCGCCCCGGCGGCGGTTGTTGCGATTGCCGCCG
Source organism: Variovorax terrae (assembly GCF_022809125.1). NCBI lineage: Bacteria > Pseudomonadati > Pseudomonadota > Betaproteobacteria > Burkholderiales > Comamonadaceae > Variovorax > Variovorax terrae. The sequence goes on from NZ_JALGBI010000001.1 coordinate 2,146,879, forward strand.
CGGCCCTGGCCTTCGGCGTCATCGGCCTGCCCGCCCGCCTGGCCGCGGCCGGCAGCCCGCTCGGCGCCGGCGGCCTGCATCAGGGCGCGGATGTCGCGCTCGTCGAGCTCCATCCAGGCCCCGCGCTTGAGCCCGCGCGGCAGCACCATGGCGCCGTAGCGGATGCGGATCAGGCGGCTCACGGCATGGCCGACCGCCTCGAACATGCGCCGCACCTCGCGGTTGCGGCCCTCGGAAATCGTCACCCGGTACCAGCAGTTGGAGCCTTCGCCACCGCCGTCCTCGATCGAGCCGAACTGGGCCATGCCGTCGTCCAGCTTCACGCCGTCCAGCAGGCGCTGCCGCTCCTCGTTGCTCAAGGCGCCGAGCACGCGCACCGCGTACTCGCGCTCCAGCCCGAAGCGCGGGTGCATGAGCTTGTTGGCCAGTTCGCCCGAGCTGGTGAACAGCAGCAGGCCTTCGGTGTTCAGGTCGAGCCGGCCGACCGACTGCCATTTGCCCTGGAACAGCTTGGGCAGCTTGCGGAACACGGTGGGCCGGTTCTGCGGATCGTCGTTCGTCACGACCTCGCCCACCGGCTTGTGGTAGGCGATCACCCGGGCCGGCGGCGGCGCGATGCGAAAGCGGATCGGCTTGCCGTTGACCTTGACGGAATCGCCGAACTGGATGCGCTGGCCGATGTGGGCCGGCTCGTTGTTGACCGAGATGCGCCCTTCCATGATGAGCTGCTCCATCTCGAGGCGCGAACCCAGCCCGGCCTGGGCCAGCACCTTGTGCAGCTTGGGCGTGTCGACCTGGGCGCCCAGCACGCGCTTGGGCGGCGCCAGCTCGGCGCTCTCCTCGTCGGCATCGAACTGGCCCGACACCACGTCGGCAAAGCGGTTGGCCTCCGGCTCGGCAGCACGCGGCGCCTCGGACGCGCGGCGGCGGCCAGGGCCGTCCTCGTCGTCTTCGTCATCCTCCTCGTCGCGGTCGTCGTCCTGCGCTTCGAGTGCTTCCTCTGCTACAGATTCCATAGCATCTCGCGGCCGCGGGACAAGGACCTGCGCCTTGTTTTCCTCAATTTCGTCGGCGGATGCCTGGGTTGCCGTGCCGGGAGTGTGTTCGTTCATGATGGGGTTCCAATGGGCCCGGCCTCGTCGCCCGAGGCGACCTCGCCGGACTCCGCCGCGGTGACCGCGGCCTCTTCCTCGTGGGGTGCGTCCGCATCGATGGGCAGGCCCGGCTGCAATGTGGCGCTCAGATGGTTCAGGGATTCCAGCACGCTGGCCTGCTGGGCCGGGTTGTCCAGCATGGGCAGCTGGTCGAGCGATTCGATGCCGAGATCGTCGAGGAACTGCCGCGTGGTGGCGAACAGCGCCGGACGGCCGACCGCCTCGCGGTGGCCGATGACCTCGACCCAGCCCCGGTCCTCGAGCTGCTTGAGGATCAGCGTGTTGATGGTGACGCCGCGGATGTCTTCCATGTCGCCGCGCGTGACCGGCTGGCGGTAGGCGATGATGGCCAGCGTCTCCAGCGTGGCGCGGGTGTACTTGGGCGGCTTCTCGGGATGCAGCCGGTCCAGGTATTCGCGCATCTCGGGCCGGCTCTGGAAGCGCCAGCCGCTGGCCACGCCGACCAGCTCGACGCCGCGCTGGGCCCAGTCGTTCTGCAGGTCCTGCAGCAGGGTCTTGATCGTGTCGGCCCCGAGTTCGTCATTGAACAGCACGCGCAGCTCGCGCACCGGCAAGGGTTGCTGCGAGCAGATCAAGGCGGTTTCGAGGACACGCTTGGCATCCGCCGTATTCATGATGTTGCGATTCCGGGAAAAGGCGCCAACAGGCGCGTTTTAGTTCGAGCGTTGCGGCCAACCGGGAAGCTGCGCAACGGGTGCCACTCCGCAGAGCGGCGGGGGCCATGGCCCTGGGGCCACTACGGTGAATTGTAACTCAGCCCCCAGGCCTGCAAGGCCCGGCTCAGATCGCCGGGCAAGGCGGCCCGGAACTCGAGCGGCTGCTGCGTGGCGGGATGGACGAACGCGAGCCGGAACGCATGCAGCGCCTGGCGCTCCAGCCCGGCGGCCGGCGCGCCGCCATACAGCGCATCGGCCACCAGCGGATGGCCGATGGACGCCATGTGGACCCGGATCTGGTGCGTGCGGCCGGTTTGCAGCGTGCAGCGCACCCAGCAGCCCTGCTCCGAATTTTGTAGCAGCTCAAGACCGGTGCTCGCGGACTTCCCGGCGTTTTTGCTCAGATCGACGACCGCCATGCGCAGCCGGTTGCGCGGATCGCGGCCGACGGGCGCCTCGACCTGCCGCTGCTCCGGCCCGGCCCACGGGCGATGCGCCAGCGCAAGATACTGCCGGCTCACCTCGCGCGCCGCGATCTGCTGCACCAGCGCATCCATCGCCGCCCGGGTGCGGGCCACCACCATCAGGCCGCTGGTGTCCTTGTCCAGCCGGTGCACGATGCCGGCGCGCGGCAGCAGCCGCGCCTGCTCGTCGCGTGCCAGCAGGCCGTTGAGCAGCGTGCCGCTCCAGTTGCCCGGCGCCGGATGCACTACCAGGCCGGCCGGCTTGTTGATGACCCGCAGGTGTTCGTCCTCGAACACCACGTCCAGCGCCATGGCTTCGGGCTTGAAGGCCTGGCTCTGCAGCGTGGGCCGCAGCTCGATCACGCCCTGGTCGCCGGCCTTGACCCGGGCCGAGGACTTGAGCGCGACCACGCCGTTCAGCGTGACGGCGCCGGCCTCGAGCAGCTGCTGCAGATGGCTGCGCGAAAATTCGGGCACCAGCTCCGCCAGCGCCCGGTCGAGGCGCTCGCCATGCTGTGCCGGCCCCACGGTCAACGGACGCCACTCGGCCTCGGCGGCCGCGTCGTCCAGGCCCTCGGCAGCCTCTTCGGCCGCGGGGTCGCTCGATATAATGAAATGGCCCTGATTCAAGAAAGATGTCCCTAATGTTTCGAGCCAAATTATCGGTTGTCCCTGCGCTGTCCGCGGTGGCCCTGGCCCTGCTGCTGTCAGCGTGCTCGAGCACCAAGGAGGACAAGACCGCCGGCTGGAGCCCGAACAAGATCTATGCCGAAGCCAAGGACGAGATGAGTTCCGGCGGCTACGACAAGGCCGTTCCGCTGCTCGAGAAGCTCGAAGGCCGCGCCGCCGGCACGCCGCTGGCGCAGCAGGCCCAGCTCGACAAGGCCTACGCCCAGTACAAGTCCAATGAGCAGGCCCAGGCCATCGCCACGCTCGACCGCTTCATGAAGCTGCACCCGTCCAGCCCGGCGCTGGACTATGCGCTGTACCTCAAGGGCATCGTCAACTTCAACGACAACCTGGGGCTGTTCTCGTTCCTGTCGCGGCAGGATCTGTCTGAGCGCGACCAGAAGGCCGCCAAGGAATCGTTCGAATCGTTCAAGGAGCTGGCGGCACGCTTCCCCGACTCGCGCTACACCCCCGACGCCCGCCAGCGCATGACCTACATCGTCAATTCGCTGGCCCAGTACGAGGTGCACGTGGCCCGCTACTACTACAGCCGCGGCGCCTACGTGGCCGCCGTCAACCGGGCCCAGATCGCGCTGGCCGACTACCGCGACGTGCCGGCGCTCGAGGAAGCCCTGTTCATCCTGTACCGCTCCTACGATGCGCTGGGCATGACCCAGTTGCGCGACGACACCAAGCGCGTGATGGAAAAGAGCTATCCCCAGAGCGAATACCTGAGCCGCGGCTTCAAGACGCGCTCGGATCCGTGGTGGCAGCTCTGGTGAGCGCATCCAGCGCCTCCTCGAATTCCGCCTGCGACTGAAGCCGCCGCATCGGCGGCAGAGCCGCCAGCAGCCGCCGCCCATAGCCCATGCCGGTCAGGCGCGTGTCGCACACCACCAGGATGCCGCGGTCCGACTCGCGCCGGATCAGCCGCCCCGCCCCCTGCTTGAGCGCCACGGCAGCTTCCGGCACGAAATAGTCCTTGAACGGGCTGCGCCCCTGTGATTCGAGCCGCTGCGAGCGGGCCTCGACCAGCGGATCGTTCGGCGGTGGAAACGGCAGCTTGTCGATGACCACCAGTTGCAGAGCATCGCCGGGCACGTCCACCCCTTCCCAGAACGACGCCGAGGCCACCAGCACGCAACCCGGCTGACCGCCGCCCGCCGCGCCCTCGCGAAAACGCTCCATCAGGCGGCGCTTGGGCCACTGCCCCTGCACCAGCACCTCCAGCTCGCCCGAGTCCGCAAACTCGGCCTGCAATGCCTCGCCGATCGCCCTGAGCGCCCGCAGCGTGGTGGTGAGCACCATGGCCCGCCCGCCCAGGCGGCGCACGGCAGCAGCCACCAGCGCAGCCACCTGCGCACTGTGGGAGGGATCGCTCGGCTTGGGCAGATGGGCCGGCACATAGAGGGCGGACTGCCGGGCGTAGTCGAACGGGCTGCCCACGCGCAGCACCTCGGCCGCGCCCAGGCCGCAGGGCTCGGTGAACCAGCGCAGGCGCTCATCGTCGCCCAGCGTGGCGGAAGTGAACACCCAGGTGCGGCCCGGCCCGCCGGCCTCAGCGCCCCCTGCATCGCGATTCAGCAGCCGCGTCTGCACCGCCTCGGCGATGTCGAGCGGCGATTCCTGCAGGCGCAGCTGCGTGCCCACATCGAGCCAGCGCACGGCCTCCGGCGCGCCAGGCCGGGCAAAGCACTCGACCCGTTCGGCCAGCAAGCCGGCCCGTTCATGCAGGCGCACGAAGTCGGGCGCGATCTCGCTCACCGTGGCCAGCCCGGCCATCGCCCGCAGGCAGGCTGCGTGAAGGGCATGCAGGGTCTCTTCCCAGGCCGCCGCAGGCACACCCTCGGGCGCCGGGCCGGCCCAGCGCAGCTTGCCGCCCAGCCCGCCCTTGCCCACCGCCAGGCGCAGGTCGCGCCCGGCGCGCTCGACGTCCGAAGCCAGCAGTTGCCAGTCCACCAGGCCGCGGGCCAGTTGCAGCCCGGTGCCCAGCAGGTCGCGGGCGAAATCGAGCACCTGGCCGGTGGTCAGGCTCGAGCCCAGGAACTGGACGCCGGTTTCGTTGAGCTGATGCGCCTCGTCGAAAATCGCCACCCGCACGGAAGGCAGCAGTTCGGCCATGCCCGATTCGCGCACCGCGAGATCGGCAAAGAACAGATGATGGTTGATGACCACCACGTCCGCGGCCAGCGCCTCGCGGCGCGCCAGGTTGACGTGGCAGGCGCGGAACTGGGGGCACTGCGCGCCGAGGCAGTTGTCGCGGGTGGACGTGACCAGGGGAATCACCGGCGAACGCTCGTCCAGCCCGGGCATCTCGGCCAGGTCGCCGGTGCGCGTGGCTTTCGACCATTGCTCGACCTTGGCCAGGGCGCGCACGGCGCCACGGTCCGGCAGCGCCGCATCGCGGCGCGCCAGTTCCATGCGATGCAGGCACAGATAGCTGCTGCGCCCCTTGAGCAGCGCGGTGCGCAATGGCAAGCCCAGGGCCTGCAGCAGACGCGGCAGATCGCGGCCATAAAGCTGGTCCTGCAGGGTCTTGGTGGCGGTGGACAGCAGGACCCGCTCACCGCTGAGCAAGGCCGGCACCAGGTAGGAGAACGTTTTGCCGACGCCCGTTCCGGCCTCCACCACCAGCAGCCCGCCCTCTTCGACGGCCCGGGCCACGGCCAGCGCCATCGCGGTCTGCCCCTCGCGTGGGCAGAACTGCTCGGCCGCGCGCGACAGCACGCCCTCGGGCGCAAACGCTTCCTCGACGAGCGACAGCAGGCTCATCGGGCGCCTCTCGCATGGATCGCTGCGTCAGCCACGGCGCGTGCGCGCCTTGCGGCGGCCGTCGTTCCGCCCCGGGGCGGCCAGGCCTTGCTCACGCGGGTTCTTTGGGATCGAGGGCCTGCTCCAGGCGCGAGATGTCGTCGCGCAGGCCGAGCCGCCTTTTTTTCAGGCGGCGCATCATGAGTTCGTCCACCGGCGTGTCGTGACCGATGCGGTCGATCAGGGCATCCAGATCGGCATGTTCGATGCGCAGCTCGATCAGGCGCCGCTCGGGGGAGTGCAGGTTGGAGTCCAAGAGGTCAATCAGGGCCATCGCGGCTGTCGTCGAGTTCGCTTGATAATACGTGTTTACCGGGAATTAATCGAGCGCGTGCGCAACAATAGGGCGTTTCGAAATTTCAATATGGCCAAAGGTTACCGACTTACCGCAGCGACCGGCATTCACAGAGGCGACCGCGAATACCAGCAGGACCAGATCGCACTGCTCAGCCACCCGCGCGTGACGGGCTGCGTGCTCGGCGTGGTTGCCGATGGCATGGGTGGCCGCAGCGGCGGCCGCAAGGCCTCCGACCAGGTCATGATGACGGCCAAGCAGCTGTTCGAGCGCTACGCCCCCGAAACCGACGATGCGCCGTCCATGCTCAAGCAATTGGTGCAGGAAGCGCACATCGTCATCAAGCTGACGGCCATCTCGGCCGAGCAGGAGCCGCACAGCACCGTGGCCGCGTTCCTGCTCAACCCCGGCGGGGACTGCCACTGGGTTCATGCCGGCGACTCCCGGATCTACCATTTCCACGCCAACAAGCTGGTCAAGCGCACACTGGACCATTCCTATGTGCAGACCCTGGTCGAGCGCGGCGAAATCACCGAGGAAGAAGCCAACATCCACCCGCAGTCCAACATCCTGATGGGCTGCCTGGGCACCGAGGACGATCCGCCGGCCGACACGCATTTCATCCCGCAGATGCGCCCCGGCGATGTGCTGATGGCGTGCAGCGACGGTGTCTGGCACTACTTCAGCCCCAATGAGCTCGGTTCGGTGCTGTCCTCGCTGTCGCCGCGGGAAGCCAGCGAATTCCTGATCGACAAGGCTCGCTCGCGCGGCCGCGGAGGCGGCGACAACCTGTCGCTGGTCATCGTGAAGCTCGAGCCCCTGGCGCCCGAACGGCCCGCGATCGCCCCGTTGCCGCCTCTGGCCGAGGGCCGCTGAACGGACGGCCGCCTCAGGGCGGCGCGGGCAGCGGATCGGAGCGGGGTTTGGTGCGCTCGGCGTTCTTCTGCAGGCGATTCGCCTTGTGCTCGGCGGCATCCTGCTGCCGGCTGTTGTAGCGCCGTGCCTCCTCGGCCGCCGAAGCCGCCTTGCTCGCGCGCGATGCGGCATGCTCGGCCTGCCCCTGCAGCTTGTCGTCGCGGGCCTGGCGCTTGCCGCCCTCGCCGGCCTGGGTTTCCGCGCGCTTGCCGGCCTTCTCGGCAGCCCGGTCCTCGCGCTTTTGCTGGTCCTCCAGGGCCTTGGCGCGCCGGTCGGCGTCCTGCTGCTGCTTTTCGGGGGACGATTTCTCCTCGATGCGCTGGATCTGCTCGGCGCCCTTGCGCTTGCGCTCGGAGTCGTTGAGCGAGATCTCCTGGCGGCGCAGATCCGCCATCGCCACCCGCCGGCGCGCCTTGGCGGCGCTCAGGCAGTCGTTGACCGAGAATTTCTTGTAACAAGCCGCCTCTTCGGCGGTGTAGGCGGCCTCGACCTTGCTGCGCTCGGCGCTGATGCGCGCCCGCTCGGCCGCCACCGGGGAGTCTTCGGCGCCGGCAGCGGCCTGCTGCCCGGCCGCGACCGTGCAGATCGCCAGCGACAACAGGGAGAACAGCAGGCGTTTCATGTCAGACGGGTATCCACCATGCGGCGCTCCAGCGCCAGGAATTCGGCCGATTGCATCTCGTTCAGGCGCGAGACGGTGCGCGGGAACTCGTGGGCCAGCGGCCCTTCCGTGTACAACGCCTGCGGCGGCACTTCGGCCGACATGATGAGCTTGACGCGCCGGTCGTAAAGCACGTCCACCAGCCAGGTGAAGCGCCGCGCCTCGGACGCCATGCGCACCGGCATGTAGGGCACGTCGCTCAGCAGCACCGTGTGGAACTGGGACGCGATCTCGAGGTAGTCGTTCTGCGAGCGCGGCCCGCCGCACAGGGTCCTGAAGTCGAACCAGACCACGCCGCCGGCCTTGCGCCGCGCCCGGATTTCGCGCGCCTCGATGTGCAGCACCGGATCTTCGTCCTGCGATTCCGCCAGCCGGTCAAAGGCCTCGCTCATCTCGGCATCGGCCTGCGGGCCCAGAGGCGTGTGGTAGAGCTTCAACTGGGACAGGGTCTGCTGGCGATAGTCCGTGCCGTTGTCCACACTGATGACTTCGAGCTTCTCGTTGAGCAAGGCGATCGCCGGCAGCAGCCGGTCGCGGTGCAGGCCGTCGGGGTAGAGATCGTCCGGCCGGAAGTTGGAGGTGGTGACGAAGCCCACGCCGTTGTCGAACAGCGCCGCCAGCAGCCGGTGCAGGATCATCGCATCGGTGATGTCGGCCACATGGAATTCGTCGAAGCAGATCAGCTTGTAGCGCAGCGCCATGCGCCGGCCCAGCTCGTCCAGCGGGTTGACCGTGCCCTGCAGCTCGGCCAGCTCGCGGTGCACCTCGCGCATGAATTCGTGGAAGTGCAGGCGCGTCTTGCGCCGGATCGGCACGGCGTTGTAGAAGCAGTCCATCAGGAAGCTCTTGCCGCGCCCGACTCCGCCGTACATGTAGACCCCGCGCGGAATATCCGGCCGGTTGATGAGCTTCTTGAGGCTGTTGGAGCGCTTTTGCTTGTAGGCCGCCCATTCGTCGGCGCAGCGCTCCAGCGCATCGACGGCACGCAGCTGCGCGGGGTCGCTCCGATAGCCCCGCGCAACCAGCTCGGCTTCATAGACCTGACGGACGTTCACGGGCGATCTTCCATTTGCTATGGATTCAATAGCACTCCATGACCGCGGGACGCGGACATGGAGCCTATTTGATTCCAAATCAGAAGTTCAGCGCGCGTTTGTCGACGGCCAAGGCAGCTTCCTTGGTCGCCTCGCTCAGCGACGGGTGCGCATGGCAGATGCGTGCGATGTCTTCGCTGCTGGCGCGGAACTCCATCGCCACCACGGCCTCGGCGATCAGCTCGCTGGCCATCGGCCCGACGATGTGCACGCCCAGTATCTCGTCGGTCGCCGCATCGGCCAGGAACTTCACCATCCCCGTGGTGTCGCCCAGCGCGCGTGCGCGGCCATTGGCCAGGAACGGGAAGGTGCCGGCCTTGTAGGCACGGCCCGAGGCCTTGAGCTGCTGCTCGGTCTGGCCGACCCAGGCGATCTCGGGGCTGGTGTAGATCACCCAGGGCACGGTGTTGAAGTTCACATGGCCGTGCTGGCCGGCAATGCGCTCGGCCACCGCCACGCCCTCTTCCTCGGCCTTGTGCGCCAGCATCGGGCCTCGCACCACGTCGCCCACCGCCCAGACGTTGGGCAGGCTGGTCTTGCAGTCGTCGTCCACCACGATGGCGCCGCGCTCGTCCAGCTTCAGGCCAATGGCCTCGGCGCCGAGGCCGATCGTGTTCGGCACGCGGCCGATCGAGACGATCAGCTTGTCCACGTCCAGGGTCTGCGCCTCGCCCTTGGCATTGGTGTAGGCCACCGACACGCCCTTCTTGCCGGCCTTGACCTCGCCGACCTTGACGCCGAGTTCGATCTTCAGGCCCTGCTTGTCGAACGCCTTCTTCGCTTCCTTGGCGATCTGCTCGTCCACCGCGCCCAGGAAGGTCGGCAGGCCTTCGAGCACCGTCACCTCGGCGCCCAGGCGGCGCCAGACCGAGCCCATCTCCAGGCCGATCACGCCCGAGCCGATCAGGCCCAGCTTCTTCGGCACCGCGCCGATGCGCAGAGCGCCGTCGTTGGACAGGATGCTCTCTTCGTCGAACGGCACGCCGGGCAGCGCGCGGGCATTGGAGCCCGTGGCCACGATGATGTGCTTGCCAATGAGCGTTTCTTCGGCGATGCCGGCGACCTTGATTTCATAGTCGCCCGTGGAACCGGAGGTTCCACCCTCACCGGGTGGAACGGCCTTCACGAAGGAGCCGCGGCCATGGAAGAAGCTGACCTTGTTCTTCTTGAACAGGTACAGGATGCCGTCGTTGTTCTGCTTGACCACGGTGTCCTTGCGGCCCAGCATCTTCGCCAGGTCGAGCCCCAGGCCCTTGACCTCGATGCCGTGATCGGCAAAGTGCTTGCCGGCGTGCTCGTAGTGCTCGGAGGACTGCAGCAGCGCCTTCGAGGGAATGCAGCCCACGTTGGTGCAGGTGCCGCCCGGCGCCGGGCCGCCCTTGTCGTTCTTCCACTCGTCGATGCAGGCCACGTTGAAGCCGAGTTGCGCGGCGCGGATGGCGGCAATGTAGCCGCCGGGGCCGCCGCCGATGACGATCACGTCAAAGTTCTTGCTCATGATTTCCAGTCAGTTCGAGGCGGGGCGCGGTGTTGCCGCGCCCTGCCCCGCAAGGTTGATCAAATGTCGAACAGCAGGCGCGAGGGGTCTTCCAGCGCGTCCTTCATCGCCACCAGGCCCAGCACGGCTTCACGGCCGTCGATGATGCGGTGGTCGTAGCTCATGGCCAGGTAGTTCATCGGGCGGATGACGATCTGGCCGTTCTCCACTACGGCGCGGTCCTTGGTCGCGTGCACGCCCAGGATGGCCGACTGCGGCGGGTTGATGATGGGCGTGGACAGCATGGAGCCGAAGGTGCCGCCGTTGGAGATGGAGAACGTGCCACCGGTCATCTCCTCGATGCCCAGCTTGCCGTCCTGTGCCTTCTTGCCGTATTCGGCGATCTTCTTCTCGATGTCGGCGAAGCTCATCTGGTCGGCGTTGCGCAGGATCGGCACCACCAGGCCGCGCGGGCTGCCGACGGCGATGCCGATGTCGAAGTAGCCGTGGTAGACGATGTCGTTGCCGTCCACGCTGGCGTTGATGACGGGGTACTTCTTGAGCGCATGCACCGCGGCCTTGACGAAGAAGCTCATGAAGCCGAGCTTGACGCCGTGTTCCTTGGTGAAGCTGTCCTGGAAGCGCTTGCGCAGCTCCATCACGGGCGCCATGTTCACTTCGTTGAAGGTGGTCAGGATCGCGTTGGTCGCTTGCGACTGCAGCAGGCGCTCGGCGATGCGGGCGCGCAGGCGGCTCATGGGCACGCGCTGCTCGGGGCGGTCGCCCAGCTTCACGGCCGGGGCCGCCACCTGGGGCAAGGCCGCCGCCGGGGCTGCGGCCGGGATCGCCACGGGCGCCGCGGGCCTGGCCGCCGCGCCGGAAGCCACGGCGCCGAGCACATCGCCCTTGGTCACGCGGCCGTCCTTGCCGGTGCCCGGCACGGAGCCCGTCGCCAGGTTGTTGTCGGCCATCAGCTTGGCAGCGGCCGGCATGGCCACGCCTGCCATGGCCTCCCCCGTGGCAGCAGCGGCTGCGGCAGGCGCCGGGGCGGCTGCCGGTGCAGCGGTAGGCGCCGCTGCCGCGGGCGCGGCGGCGCCGGCCTTGCCTTCGGTGTCGATCTTCGCGATCAGCTGCTCGGCGACGACGGTGCCGCCATCGGCCACCACGATCTCGGCCAGCACGCCGGCGGCCGGCGCCGGCACTTCGAGCACGACCTTGTCGGTTTCGATCTCGATCAGGATTTCATCGACCGCCACGGCCTCGCCGGCCTTCTTCTTCCATTGCAGCATCGTGGCTTCGGCAACGGACTCGGACAACTGGGGAACTTTGACTTCTACGATAGCCATTTGAATTCTTTCCGTATCTGTATCTATGTGTTCTGTGTGCGGGGGCCGGCCTTACTTGGTCAGCACGAAACCCTTGAGCTTGCCGAAGGCGCCGTCCACCAGCGCCTTCTGCTGCTCCTGGTGCAGATGCGAGTAGCCGACGGCGGGCGATGCCGACGCGGCGCGGCCCGAGTAGCCGAGCTTCTGGCCTTCGAGCATGTTCTCGTGGATGTAGTGCTGCACGAAGAACCAGGCGCCCTGGTTCTGCGGCTCGTCCTGGCACCAGACCACTTCGGTGGCATTCGGATACTTCTTGAGTTCGCTCGCGAAAGCCTTGTGCGGGAACGGATAGAGCTGCTCGACGCGGATGATGGCCGTGTCGTCGAAGTCTTTTTCCTCGCGCTTCTTGGCCAGGTCGTAATAGACCTTGCCCGAGCAGGCGATGACGCGCTTGACCTTGTCGGCCTTGAGCTCCTTGTGCTCCGGAATCACGGTCTGGAAGCCGCCCTTGGTGAACTCGGACAGCGGCGAGGTCGCGTCCTTGTTGCGCAGCAGCGACTTCGGGGTCATGATGATCAGCGGCTTGCGCAGGCTGCGCACCATCTGGCGGCGCAGCACGTGGAAGATCTGGCTGGCCGTGGTGGGCTGCACCACCTGCATGTTGGTGTCGGCCGACAGCTGCATGAAGCGCTCCAGGCGCGCCGAGCTGTGCTCCGGGCCCTGGCCTTCGTAGCCGTGCGGCAGCATCAGCGTGATGCCGTTGACGCGGCCCCACTTCACCTCGCCCGAAGCGATGAACTGGTCGATCACGACCTGCGCGCCGTTGGCGAAATCGCCGAACTGCGCTTCCCAGATCACCAGCGTGTTCGGGTCGTTGGACGCGTAGCCGTACTCGAAGCCCAGCACCGCCTCTTCGGACAGGATGGAGTCGATCACGACGAACGGGGCCTGGTTGTCGGCCACGTTCTGCAGCGGTGTGTAGGTGCCGATGTCCCACTTCTCGCGCTTCTGGTCATGGATGACGGCATGGCGGTGCGTGAAGGTGCCGCGCCCGCAGTCTTCGCCCGACAGGCGCACCGGGTAGCCGCTGGCCACCAGCGAGGCGAAGGCCATGTGCTCGCCCATGCCCCAGTCCACCGGCATGTCGCCGCGGCCCATGGCCGCACGATCGTCATAGACCTTCTTGACGAGCTGGTGCGGCGTCACGGAGGCGGGAATGGTCGTGATCTTCTCGGCCAGGCGCTTCCACTCGGCCAGCGGGATCGCGGTGTCGCCCGCATCGGTCCACTTCTTGCCGAGGAACGGGCTCCAGTCGACCGCGTACTTGCTCTTGAAGTTGGTCAGCACCGGGTCCACCGTGTGCTTGCCGGCATCCATCGCGGCGCGGTAGGCCTTGACCATGTCGTCGCCCAGCGTGGCGCCCAGGCCCTGCGCGGCCAGCTTGTCGGCGTACAGCTTGCGCGTGCCGGGGTGCGCCGCGATCTTCTTGTACATCAGCGGCTGGGTCAGCGCCGGCGTGTCCTGCTCGTTGTGGCCCAGCTTGCGGAAGCAGATGATGTCGAGCACCACGTCCTTGCGGAACTCCATGCGGAACTCGAGCGCGAGCTGGGTCGCCAGCACCACCGCTTCGGGATCGTCGCCGTTGACGTGCAGCACCGGCGCCTCGATCATCTTGACCACGTCGGTGCAGTACAGCGTGGAGCGGCTGTCGCGCGGATCGGAGGTGGTGAAGCCGATCTGGTTGTTGATGACGATGTGCACCGTGCCGCCGGTGAAGTAGCCGCGCGTTTCGGCCAGCGCCAGGGTTTCCATGATCACGCCCTGGCCGGCGAAGGCGGCGTCGCCGTGCACCAACACGGGCAGCACCTGCTTGCCTTGCGGGTCGGCGCGGCGGTCCATGCGCGCGCGCACCGAGCCTTCGACCACCGGGTTCACGATTTCCAGGTGCGAGGGGTTGAAGGCCAGGCTCAGGTGCACCGGCCCGCCGCTGGTGGTGACGTCGGAGCTGAAACCCTGGTGGTACTTGACGTCGCCGCTGGGCAGCTCTTCGGGCGCCGTGTGGTCGAACTCGGCGAACAGGTCGGCGGGCATCTTGCCCAGCGAGTTCACCAGCACGTTCAGGCGGCCGCGGTGGGCCATGCCGATCACGATTTCCTGCACGCCACGGGCGCCGGCATCCTGGATCAGCTCATCCATCGAGGCGATGAAGCTCTCGCCGCCTTCGAGCGAGAAGCGCTTTTGCCCGACATACTTGGTGTGCAGGAAGCGCTCCAGGCCTTCGGCGGCCGTCAGGCGGTCCAGGATGTGCTTCTTCTTGTCGGCCGACAGGTTGGGCTTGCTGCGCACCGCCTCAAGCTTCTGCTGCCACCAGCGCTTCTGGTTCTGGTCGGTGGTGTACATGTACTCGGCACCGATGGTGCCGCAGTAGGTCTCGCGCAGCGCGTTCATCAGGTCGCGCAGGGACATGGTGTCCTTGCCGAAGAACGTGTTGCTGGTGTTGAACACGGTTTCCTGGTCGGCATCGCTGAAGCCGTAGAACGAGGGCTCCAGTTCGGGAATCTTTTCGCGCTCGGTGCGCTTGAGCGGGTCCAGGTCGGCCCAGCGCACGCCCACGTTGCGGTAGGCGGCGATCAGCTGCTGCACCGCGGTGCGCTTGCGCCCCAGCTCGGAGTCTGCGCCGCTGGCCTCCACCACGCGGGTCATGCCCTGCTTGGCGCGCTCGGCGAATGCGTTGATGACCGGCAGGTGGGGCACGTCCTTGGCATTGCTGCCGTCCACGGCGGGCACATGCTGCAGGGCGTCGAAGTAGTCGCGCCAGTTGTCGGGCACGCTGCCCGGGTTGGCTAGATAGTTCTCGTACATCTCCTCGACATACGGCGCGTTGCCGCCGAAGAGATACGAATTGCCTTGATAGGCGGTGTAGACAGAATTTGTCTCACTCATGTTGCGCTGACCTCCGTTTCCCTTCGGGAAACATTAGCTGGTTGAGAAACCTTCCGCGACACGGCTGAACCGATTGGCGGATGCGACTGTGGCTGGGGAAGGGCCTAAGTACAGGCAGGATTGTGCCACCGAATCGATGGCCACGAATGGAACGCCCGTTCGCTTTTGGTGCTGGAACGCCGGTTCCGGGCCGATCGGCGTCAGGCGGCCAGGCCCGGATTGCCGTCCACGCCCAGCAGCTGGGGATTGTTCAGCCGCAGCGGCTTGACCGTCTTGTGCGCCTTCAGCCAGGTTTCGACCACGTCCCATACCGGCGGCCCGGCGTTCTTGCTGGCTTCGTTGACCGGCGCCCAGCCTGCCACCTTGTAGGTCTTGCCGGCCTCGATCGGCTGGCCGCCCAGGCGCATGCCCTGGATGCGGGAACCCATTCTGGCGTTGGGGTCGCAGGTGTAGCTCAGGCCCCCCACGCGCACCATGTCGCCACCCTGCTGGTAGTAGGGATCGGGGTTGAAGAGGTTGTCGGCCACGTCTTCCAGAATGGTCTTGATCGTCTCGCCCGTCATGTCGGTGAGCGTGGTCCAGGGATAGGTAATGGCGGTCTGGTCCATCACATGCTCGCGCGTGATGGCCTGCCCCGGCAGCAGCGAGGTGCCCCAGCGAAAGCCCGGCGAGAACGCGATCTGGGCGCCGCGCACCTCCATCAGCGCATCCAGGATGAGCTGGTCGAAGGTGCCGTTGAAGTTGCCGCGGCGATACAGCGTGCCCTCGGTCGTGGCCAGTGTTTCCTCAAGCTTCGCCTTGTGCGGCGCGCGCACCTTGTCGATCAGCGCCGCCATGGCGGGGTCGGCCGGCAGCAGGTGGGCGAACACCGGCAGCAGCCGGTAGTGGAATGCCGTGACCTTCCTGTCCTTGACCTCCAGATCGAGCACACCGAGGAACTTGCCGTTGCTGCCCGCGTTGGTGACGATGGTCTGGCCGCCGGGGTTCTTCACGATCACCGGCACCGGCACGCCGTCGTGCGTGTGGCCGCCCAGGATGGCGTCGATGCCGCTCACGCGCGAGGCCAGCTTCAGGTCGACGTCCATGCCGTTGTGGCTGAGCAGCACCACGGCCTGCGCGCCCTTGGCGCGGGCTTCGTTGACGGTGTCCTGCAGCTCCTTTTCCTGGATACCGAAGGTCCAGTTCGGCATCTGCCAGGAAGGATTGGCGATCGGCGTGTACGGAAAGGCCTGGCCGACGATGGCCACCGGCACGCCGTTCATCTCGCGGATCACATAGGGCTTGAACACCGGGTCGCCGAAATCGTTGGTCTTGACGTTCTGCGCCAGGAACTCGATCTTGCCGGCCAGCTCTTTCTCGACGATCTGCTTGACGCGCTCCTCGCCATAGGTGAACTCCCAGTGCGCGGTCATCACGTCCACGCCCAGCAGCTTGCAGGCATCGACCATGTCCTGCCCCTGCGTCCAGAGCGCGGTGGCGCTGCCCTGCCAGGTGTCGCCGCCGTCGAGCAGCAGCGCCCCGGGGCGCGAGGCCTTGAGCCGCTGGACCAGCGTGGCCAGGTGCGCAAAGCCGCCGACCTTGCCGTACTGCCGCGCCGCGCGCTCGAAATCGAGGTAGGTCAGAGCGTGCGCCTCGGGCGTGCCGGCCTTCAGCCCCGCCGCCTTCAGCAGGTTCTGCCCCACCAGATGCGGCATCTGCCCGCGCATGGCGCCCACGCCGAGGTTGACCGACGGCTCGCGGAAGTACACCGGCAGCAGCTGCGCATGGCAGTCCGTCATGTGCAGCAGGTGCACGTTGCCGGACTTCGGCGCGTCGTACAGGTTCGCGGCCTGCTGTGCGCTGGCTTCGCGCGCCAGCGGGAAGCCGCTGGCCAGTGCGGCGGCCATCACGCTGGCAAATTCGCGGCGGGACAAGTTCATGGGTTTCGCCTTGGATGCTATCGTTTCAATAGCAGGAAATGCCCGAGCCACCTGGACCTCGGGCATAAAACACTCTCAAATCACTGGTTGACCGGCGATTTCGGGTCGAGCAGTAGCGCCATCACGTCGCGGATCTGGCCTTCGTTCAGGATGCCGGCATGGCCGAAGCGCGGCATGCCGGAGCAGGCGTTGTAGGCCTTGGCATTCCAGAGCTTGCCCCAGGTGTATTCGACGATGGCCCGGCTGCCGGGCGACGCCGGATCGGCCACGCCGCGGATCTTGCCGTAGTTGTAGAGGCTCGGCCCGATCGAGCCGAACGACAGCTCGGCCTTGCTGATCTGGTGGCAGTTGTAGCAGCTGCCGCCATTCGCTTCGCCGGGCTTGTCGCTCCAGGTCAGGCCGCGGCCGTTCTGGGCGATCTTTTCGCCCTCGCGCCAGTCGCCCAGGAATTTACCGTCGGCCGGCAGCTTCACCGTGGCGAGGTTGGCGGCCTCGATGGATTTCGCCAGTTTGTCGTCAAGGTTGGCGCCGGCCGCTTCGGAGCAGGCCTTGTTCGAGGCGTCGAGCACCAGGCGGTCGAGCTTGGCGATGCCCTGCTCGCGGAACGAGGACTTGAGCACCTGCTGCGTGGCCTCGTCGACCTGCTGCGTGGAAGGGCCGGTGGCGCATCCCGCGAGGACGGCGCTGAACGCCAGCAGCCCGGCATGCCTGTAGGTTTTCTTCTTCATGTCAATGCTTCCTGCCGTGTTAACGCTTGAGAGCCGGTGCGGTGGAGACCCCGCCCTTGCCGTTCACGCCCATGTAGACACCGAGCGCGATCGTCGCATCCGAGGCGAAGCCCGGGAACGGGAAGCGCTGCTGGCGGTAGCAGTCGTTGAGGCGGCGCTGCATGCTCCAGAGCTCGCCGCTGGAGACGCGGTAGGCCGGCCAGGCGCCGAAGCCGTTGCCCGCGCCGGGATTCTTCGTGAGGTTCGGCAGGTCCTGCAGGCGCACCCGCTTGCCGTCCTCGCCGTGACACGAGGCGCAGGAGAAATCGTAGGGGCCGCCGCGCAGGTAGAACAGGCGCTTGCCCACCTCATAGGCCAGCTTTTCCTGGGAATGGGATTGCGGCAGGTTGAACGTCATGTCGCGCGACTCGGCCGAGATGAAGGCCACCAGCGATTCCAGGGTCTTCTGCTCGCCGGCGCCGAACGGCGTCTTGGCGATCTCCGCGGCGTTGAAGCCTTGCTGCGTTTCCATGCAGGTCAGCAGGCGGGACTCGAGATCCTGCACGCGCTGGGTGTCGGCGAAGTAGCGCGGCAACTCGACGAAGGCGCCCTTGACGACGCCCGGCCCCTTGCCCAGGTCGCATTTCTCGAGCGAAACGTTCTTCGGGCCGCGCGCCTGCTTCCACAGCCCCTCGCCGCGCGCCTCGAACAGCTCGGCCGGATTGCCATCCTGCAGCATCGCGCGGTATTCGGCAATGCCGTCGGCCGTGCTCTTCTGGGCTGCAGCGGACAGCGGCAGCACGCACAGCGCCGCCAGCCCCATCAAGCTCCATTTCATCGTGTTCTCCTCTTGTTGTTCATGTCAGGGACTGTGCCGGCGCGGCGTCAGGAAATGACGGCTTCGTCGGTGCGCTTGTCGCCGCGATTGTCCACCCAGCTCACGCTGACCTTGTCGCCGGCCTTGCCGCCCTTGAAGCTGAACTGGACAAAGGGGTTCTTGGCCACGGCCGGGCCCCATTGCGCGCTCATCACGGTCTTGCCGTCATACACCGCGCTGATGCTCTGGATGAACCAGGCCGGGATGATCTTGCCGGCGCCGTCGCGGCGCTGGCCGCTTTCCATTTCGTGGCTCACCAGCACGCGCACGGTGGTCTTGTCGCCCTGCACCTGGGCACGGATTCGCATCGGATCGGACATTCTTGTTCTCCTTGATCAACCGCCGCAGCCGCCGAGCGTCACCTTGACCTCTTTGACGGCGTAGTAATACTTGTCGCCCGCCTTGGCCAGCGCATAGACGTTGGACGACTGGCCCATCTTGACGTTGGTCGCCACGCTGGCGTCGGTGCCGGCCGGGATGTCGAACACCGCCGTCAGCGCGTAGGGGTTCTTTTCGATGACGAAGGCCACCTGCGTAGTGCCGGGAATGTTGCTTTGCGCGCCGATGCGCACCACGTTGCCGTTCTCGGCGATTTCCGGCGCCTGCAGCACCAGGTCCTTGCTTTCCACCGCAGCGCTTCCGCCGAGCGCCTTGACGGCGTCATTGAGCGACTTGGTTTCGAATGCGGCCTTGTTCCAGCCCGGGGCATTTTGCGCACTGGCGGCGGCCGGCAGCAGGCCTGCGGCGGCGGCCAGCCCGAGCACCGTGGCGCCCGAGCTCTTGTGCATGAATTCACGACGTTCCATGTGAGGACTCTCCTTTGGTCAATGAGTGGATTTTAGGGAAACGCGAGGCCCCGGCGTCATGGGCATTACCCTGCACGCTTTCGGCTTACTGCTGGCAGGCCCGGCACGGCGCCGGATCACGGGGCGGCTCCTTGCGCCAGCCACTGGGCCAGCCGCTTCGCATCGGCCTCGCCGATCGACTGCGGCGGCATCGGAATGGCGCCCCAGGCGCCCTGCCCGCCCGAGCGGATCTTGCCCGCCAGGTAGGCCACGGCATCGGCACGCGCGCCGTATTTGCCCGCGACTTCCTTGAACGAAGGCCCGACCAGCTTGCTGTCCATGCCGTGGCAGGCCACGCAGGCGTTCTGCTGCAGCAGCGGCATCACGTCGGCCTGCCGGAGCGGGGATGCTCCTGTATTCATAGCAAGCTGCGTCGAGCTGGCGCGGACATCTGGCTCATTGGAGCCAGATTTCGCTTTATCGGCGGCCGGCGGCGCCGTGTCGGCGCCGCGTGTCGAGCCGAAGCTGCGGGACTGCTCGGCCAGGTTGCCGTGCGCGTTGCGCGCATAGTCCGGGATGGTGCTGGCCACGGAGACCGGGACGTTGCAGCCGCGCATGCAGGCCGAGCCCTGCACATCGGGCTTGCGCGTGCCGCCCAGTTCCGTGCCCGGCCACAGGCCGTGCGCCGTGGTCACGCCGTTGCGGTTGGGCAGGCGCTGCTGCACCTCGCGGATGTTGCGGTCGCTGAGCGTGAAGTCGTCGGGCACCACATTGCCCAGGTTCAGGATGTAGGCCGTCACGGCATAGACATCGTCGGGCGTCAGCGACTTGGGCGCGGTCCAGGGCATGGCGCGGCGGATGTAGTCCCACAGCGTGGACAGCTGCGACACCTTCATCAGCGTGGTGCGCGTCGGCGCGCCGCCGCCGGGCAGCAGGCTGGCCACGTGGCCGGTCTCGATGTCCTTCTTCGTGGTGTAGCCGACCATGGGCGTGAACACGTCGTTGCTCTCGCCGAACGTGCCGTGGCAGGAGGCGCATTGCGCCTCCCAGACCTGCTCGCCGCGCCGGACGCTGCCCTGCCCTGGCGGCAGGCCCTTGAAGTCGGGCCGCACATCGATGTCCCAGGCCTTGAGCTCGGCCGGTGTGGCGGCGCGGCCGACGCCTGGGTAGCCGGCCACCTGCGCCATGGACGGCCACATCACCATGAGTGCAGATGCGGCCCATACGATACGCAAGGCACGCGCGCCGTTTCGGAGGTGGTCAGGACAGCTGGACATTCTTCACCTCCCCGCTTTCATCCACCAGCCAGGTCTGGATCGCATTGTTGTGGTAGATGCCGCGCGTGCCGCGCACCTTGCGCAGCTCGGCATAGGTCGGCTGGATCTGCCCGGTCTCGTCCACCGCGCGGCTCATCAGCAGCGCGGGCTTGCCGTCCCACGACCAGTCGATGTTGAACCGCGTCAGGCACTTGGACAGCACCGGCGTCTGCAGCCGCGCCGGCCGCCAGTTGCGCCCGCCGTCCACCGACACGTCCACCTTGCGGATCTTGTCGCGCCCGCTCCAGGCCAGGCCCGTGATGTTGTGGAACCCCTTGTCCAGCAGCATCTGCCCGCCGCTGGGCGAGGTGATGACGCTCTTCACCTCCTGGATGCTGGTGTACTGGCGATGCTGGCCGTCGGGCATCAGGTCCACGTAGTGGACGGTCTCGTCCTTGGTGGCATAGGGCATGTCGCCCAGCTCGATGCGGCGCAGGTACTTGACCCAGCTCACGCCCTGCACGCCCGGCACCACCAGGCGCAGCGGGTAGCCGTTCTCGGGCCGCAGCATCTCGCCGTTCTGGCCATAGGCCACCAGCACCTCGTCGTTCATGACCAGGCTCATCGGGATGGTGCGCGTCATCGAGGAGCCGTCGGCGCCCTCGGCCAGCACAAACTTGCCGCGCTTGAAGTCGGCGCCGCACATCTCCAGCAGCAGGCGCAGCGGCACGCCCGTGAACTCGCTGCAGCTCAGCATGCCATGGGTGTACTGCACCGTCGGCACGGCCACATTACCCCATTCCATGCCGGTGTTGGCCCCGCACTCGATGAAATGGATGCGGCTCACGCTGGGCAGGCGCATCAGCTCATCCATGGTGAACACCATGGGCCGCTTGAGCATCTGCTCGTCCGAGCCGTTGACCATGAAGCGATGCGTGCTCGGATCGATGTCCCACCAGCCCTGGTGATGGCGTTCGAAGTGCAGCCCGCTGGGCGTGATGATGCCGAACAGCCCCTGCAAGGGGCAGAAGCTCACGCTGGCCTGGCGCACCCGCGTGAGGCCCGGGCTCTCGCGGCGCTGCAGGTTCTTCTCCCAGGCGCTGGGCATGCCATAGCCGCGCGCCGCCACCGCCTGGCCCAGCGATTTGCTGTGGTCCGGCAGATTGAGGATGTTGGGATCGCCGCCGGAGGCCGGGGCCGGGTTGGCTTGAGCCGCCGCCGCGCCGGCCGCCGAGGCGAGCGCCGCGGCCAGGAAACCGCGGCGCCCGGCATGGACGTCGCGGATCTGGTCACGGCTGAGAAAGTTCTCCGGGGCGCGGCGCAAAAATGAACTGGAACGGTTGAACGACATCCTGGTCCGCTCCCCTCAGGCCACCACGCGCCCGACCAGGCGTTCGGCCACCGGCAGTTGCAGCGGCTCGTCCACCTCGATCGCGATCTGCGTGCAGACGGCCCGGCACAGCGTCACGGCCTTCTCGCTCTGCACCCGGTAGATCACCTGCGCGCCTTCCTTGCGCTTGGCCAGCACGCCGGTGCGGTACAGCACGTTGAGGTGCTGCGACAGATTGGGCTGCGTGGTGTCGATCTTCTCCAGCAACTGCGTGACCGAGCGCTCGCCGTCGCACAGCGCGCTCAGGATGCGCAGCCGCATCGGCGCAGCCAGGACGCCAAACAGTTCGGCGGCCAGCTCGAACACGCGGCCCGATTCGGCTTCTTCAGCCGCAGCCATGAGTGGTTCCATGGAAACCCTTCCATTCGAATATAAGCAATTACCGATATTGTGATGGACTTCCTCGCCCTTCCCGCTCCGTGATTTCCCTCATGCACGGCGTGTTCCGTCCGGCCGCTGTCGCGCCCCTGAAACAGGCTCCCCCACAAATCGGGGGGTTGGGACACGGCTTGCGGCACTCCCTGTCAAAAAAGTCACAGGTTTCGTTACCGCGTGCTATAAGTTGTAAATTACTATTGCCGGCATGCAAAAAATGGCCTTCCCACGACCATCCCACCTCCTGTTCGGCTTGATGCTGGCGGCCGCCCTGGTGCCAGGCCGCGCCCTGGCGGAAGCCGACGCCCTGGTTCGCGAGGCCCTGTCCCTGACCACGAGCGGACAGGCCAAACAGGCTTTCGACCTGCTGTCCCCCCAGGAGGTCGCGCGCGCCGGCGACCCCGACTTCGATACCGTGCTCGGCATTGCCGCCAACGAAACGGGGCAGTACACGCGGGCCGTCTTCGCGCTTGAGCGCGTGCTGGCGGTGCAGCCCGGCAACGCCAGGGCGCGGGCCGAATTAGGCCGCGCCCTGTTTGCCGTGGGCGACACGCAGGCCGCGCGCGCGCTGCTGCAGCAGACCAAGGACCAGGGCGTCCCGGTGGAAGCCGCGCAGACCATCGACCAGTTCCTGCAGGCCATCGACCGCGTCGAGGAGTCGGGCCGCTCCTCCCTCAAGGGCTACGCCGAAGCCAGCATCGGCCATGACTCCAACGTCAACAGCGGCCCGGGCATCAGCAACGTGGCCGTTCCCGCGTTCGGCGGCCTGGTGCTCACGCTGAATCCGGGCGGGGTCAAGACCAGCGCCGGCTATGCCACCGTGGGCGGCGGCCTGTCGGGGCGCTATGTGATCGATCCGCGCTGGTCGCTGATCGGCAATGTCAACGGCAGCTTCCGGCACAACTCCGGCGGCGCCAGCCAGTTCGACATCGACCAGCTCGATGCCAACGCCGGCGCCTCCTACCGCGTCGAGCGCAATGAATACACCCTGGTCGCCCAGGTCGGCACCTACGGTGTGGGCCACGAACGCCTGCGCGACCAGGCCGGCCTGGTTGGCGAATGGACCTACCGGCTGGACGGCTACCGCCAGTTCAACACCTATCTCCAGCTGTCGCGCCTGACCTACCCGCAGCAGCGCCTGCGCGATGTCGACCGCAACGTGATCGGCGGCTCCTATGCCCACCTGTTCCGCGACTCCGGCCTGCTGGCCTTCGGGGGGCTCTACCTCGGCGAGGAAAAAGTGCGCGCATCGGGCGTTCCGCACCTGGGGCACAAGCTGTTCGGGCTGCGGGCAGGCGTGCAGAAGCCGTTCAGCGAAACGCTGGCCATCTTTCTCACCGGCGGCTACGAAGACCGCCGCTTCGGCGGTGACGATCCGCTCTTCATGACCACCCGGCATGACAAGCAGTCCAACCTGAATCTCGGCCTGTCCTGGGCGCCGGCCAAGGCCTGGCGCGTGACGCCCCAGCTGGCCTACGTGCGTACGAAATCCAACGTGCCCATCGCGGACTACGACAAGACCATGGTGTCGGTCACCGTGCGCCGCGAATTCTGACCGACATCGACGATCTGTCTGTCCGCCACCCACCTGTGAGGGCTCCCCGATGAAGCAACAATTCAAACTGAAAAACGCCATGCTGATGATGGCGCTGGCCGCGGCCTACCCCCTGCATGGCCATGCCGCGGCGGGCATCACCCAGTTCACGAGCGGCGACGTCACCCTGCGCCGCGGTGCCGGCACCGACCCGCTCACCAAGGGGCGCGACCTCGAAAGCGGCGATGCCATCGTCACCGGCCCGGGCGGGCGGGCGCAGATCCGGTTCTCCGACGGCGGCCTGGTGGCCCTGCAGCCCAACTCCCAGTTCAACATTTCCAACTACGCCGACAAGAACGATCCCAAGCAGGACAGCTTCTTCGTGGATCTGCTGCGCGGCGGCATGCGGGCCGTGACCGGCCTGATCGGCAAGCGCAACCGCGAGAACTTCCGGGTCACGACCACGACGGCCACCATCGGCATCCGGGGCTCCGCCTTCAATCTGGCCTACAACCCCGACGGCAGCCTGTCGGTCGCCACCGAACTCGACGAGATCGAGGTCTGCACCCAAGCGGGCTGCGTCGGCCTGACGGCCGGCGAAGCCGCGCGTGTCGACAACAACCAGGATCTGCCGGTACGCACCAATGCGCGCGCCAGCCTGCCGACGCCCGCACCGCGCCAGACCCCCGAGATCGTGGCCAACCAGGTCAACAGCAGTGGCACGAGCGCCATCATCCCGCCCAAGCCGACGACTGCGCCGCCGCCCGCCCCGCGAGCCAAGGCCCTTGTGGGCGTGGCCTTGTCGGGCTACGGGTTCACCAGCGACAACCTTCCCGATACACGCCACCAGACCAACGGCACACTGGTGCTGGCAGCCGATGGCACCCCCGAAAGCTACACCGCGGCCAGCGGCGGGGCCAATGGAACCCGCACCGGAGCCGCCACCATCGTCAGCAGCACCGGTTCGCTCGAAACCGGCGACTACCTGCTGATCGGAACCTGGGACAGCAGCACCTGGAAAGACGGTGCCTCCAGTTCGCCGCTGAACGTGGCGTCCTCGGCCTTCGTGGTCGGTGTTCCCACCTCCAGCACCTCGATCGCCTCCCTGGCCGGGCAGCGCGGCGAATACTCGCTGGCCCACGCCACGGCCGTGCTGTCATCGACCGGTGCCGTCGGCACGCTGCTGCCCACCAGCAAGCTCTCCATCGACTTCCTCGGTGCGGGCAACTACGCCAACGTCAATCTGGATGTCGAAATGCCCGGCACCACCCCCTCCGGCGTGTCACAGGCACTCGCGGTGCGCAGCGACAATACGACGCTCTACAAATTGCAGGGCGGCGTGACGGGCACGGGCGCAGGCTTTGCCGGCTCTCTGTCCGTTTCCAGCGATGCCTGCATTCAGGGCTATGCGAGCTGCGGCATCGGCTTCGTCAACGGCTTTGTCAGCGGCCCGAATGCGATGAATGCCGGCCTGACCTATGGCGGTTCCAGTTCGGCGCATGGCTATTTCGGCGGTGCCGCCACCTTCACCAAAGGTTCGCAAGCGGCGATCCCGCAGAGCCAGAGCTTCACCAACATGGCATCCGCCTATGCCTATGGATCGAGCTCCAACACCTACTTCTACAACCCGAGCTTCTTTGGCGGCTTCTTCTCCAGCTACGACGCCAATACGTACACATCGGGCCCTGTGGAGTTCTACCCCTCGGGGGCCCATGCCTTTAATGGAGACCAGCTGAGCAGCTACTACGGCGGCCCCTACAGCCGCATGGCCCAGTCCGGCACGGAGCCGGCCACGTTCGGCGCCCTGGGCAAACCCACCGACAGCGATTTCATCGGCTGGGGCCACTGGGTCAAGGCCGAAACACCCTATGGCTACAGCGGCAGCTCCGTCATGCTGGACCAGGTGCACTACATCGTCGGCGTGCCGACGCCGGCGGCCCAGATGCCTGTCAGCGGGACGGCGAATTACGCCCTGGTCGGCGGCACGGCCCCGACGGCGACCAAGGACGGGATCAGCCAGGTGGGCCAGTTGCTGGGCGGTTCGCTGTCGGCCGACTTCACCTATGGGTCCGTCAGCGCGTCGATCGACACAAAGTTCGGCAACACCGCGGTCACGGTCTCCTCGCAGGGAGCCAGCATCTATGGCGCCTCGTTCTCGGGCGGCTGCGGCGCCAACATCCGGGGCTTCTTCACCGGCAACATGGCCTACCGTGCAGGCCTGGTCTATGAGCAAAACGACGGAGCGCTGGGCAAGATCGCCGGTGCCGCCGCCTTCCAGCGCTCCACGGTGATCACCCCCGACGCCCCGGTGCGGTAAACCTCCTCAGGTCAGATAAAACTGCAGCATCGCCTCGATCGCTTCCGCCCCGTGCAGGGCGGTGGCGCGTTGCCGCGCCGCATGGCCGACCCGCTCACGTAGCGGCCGGTCAGCCGCCAGCCGCATCAGGAGATTGAAAGCCTCCTCCTGCGTGCGAAAGAGGAAGCCATCCTGCTCCTGCGTGAGGAATTCCGCGTACCCCCCCGTGCTGGCGGCCACCACGGGTAGACCGCTGGCCATGGCCTCGAACACCACCCTGCCATAGGGTTCATAGAAAGCACCCGTGCGATACAGCACAGCATCAAGTGTCCGGTAGAAACTGCTGACCTCCTCTGCGCCTGTGGGCAGCAGTTCGATCCCCGCAACGCCGGCCAGTTGCGATGCCAGGCAGGTACCGCCCATGATGCGGACCCGCACCCCGTGCGCTGCCAGCATGCGATACAGGGCGGCGTCCTCGGCATGGTGCTTTTCGGGCACATCGCGGCTGGCCCGCCCCACGGTGAAAACGCCGCGATCCGGACGTTCGACCGGCGTTTTCAGGAAAGCATCGAGCCGGATCAGGCTGGGCTCCACCACGCCGGGCAAGCCCACGCTCAACTGCAGGGCCTGCGAGGCGAACAGCAGTTCCGGCTCCACGCCCGTGACGGCGCGCACATGCTCGATCAGCGAAAACAGGCGTTCATGCTGGGGCAGGTTGTAGCGCAACGCCACACGCTCCGGCCGGCAGTGGTGCAGCCAGATGCCCAGGGGCACGTGCACGCCGCCCATCAGCAGCATGCCGCCCTTCGGAAAATCCTGCGCGAACGGACGGATCACGCGCACGCCATGCGCAGAGAAAGCCGGATGCGGTGGCGCATCCGACCACAGAACCGTCTCCCGGCGGCCCGCCAGGCACTGCGCCAGATCGGGCAATTCCCGCTCCGCGCCGATGAACGGGCTGCTGAACTTTCCGAGCAGATGCAGGGGTGTCTTGGATGCGATGGCCATGCCTGATTATGTCGAGGCCGCCATCACACATCCCGCACGGCAGCCCTCAGCGCAGGTAGAACGACAGCAGTCCCTCGGCAGCGTCTTCACCATGCACCGCCACGGCCCGCCGGCGGGCAGCCTCGCCCATCTGCTGGCGCAGGCCGGGGTGAGCGGCCAGATGCATCAACGCGTTCCAGGCCTGCTCCTGGGTCTGCACCAGGATGCCCGAGCGCCCATGCTCCAGCGCATCGACGTACCCGCCTTCCGCACCGGCCACCACGGGCAGACCAGCGGCCATGGCCTCGATCACGACACGGCCGTAGGCTTCAGCAAAGGCCCCAGTCCGGTAGAACACGGCGTCGAGCGAGCCGTAGAACGCCGAGGCCTCTTCGGCCCCGGTGGGCAGCAGCTCGATGCCAGCAACACCGGCCAGCGGCCCAGCCAGGCAACGCCCGCCCATGATGCGCACCCGCACGCCGCGAGCCGCCAGCATGCGGTACAGCGCCACGTCATCGGCATGGTGCTTGCCGATCACGTCGCGGCTCATGCGGCCGATCGTGAAGGGCCGCGTGTCCGGCCGTAGCAGCGGAATCGACAGGAATGCAGAGAGATCCAGCCAGCTCGGCTCCACAATGCCCGGCAGGCCCACAGCCTGCTGGGCGCTGTGCGAAGCGAACACGATCTCGGGCTCGCAGCCCGTTGATTCGCGCAGCAACTCGATCGCGGAGAACAGGCGCTCTGGACTCGGCAGGTTGTACAGCAGCACCACCCGGTCAGGGTGCACATGCCTCAGCCAAAGCCCTGTCTGCACATGCACCCCCGCCAGCAGCAGCAAGCCCCCCTTGGGAAACTGCTGCGCAAACGGCTGGATCGGCCGCACCCCTTGCTGTGCATGCCAGCGATGGGGAAACACGTCGGACCACAGCCGCACGGCCCGGCGCGCCGCCACACGCCGGGCCAGCTCCAGCAGGCGCCGTTCCGCCCCCGTGTAGGGATCGTTGAAACGGCCGACGAGGTGCAACGGGCTGGCGGGGGCGGACATGAGCCGATTCATTATGAAGGGCGGCAGCCGCATCGCGATGGCGGGCTTCCCCGCCCCATAATCCGGCCATGACCGATCGCGCCCCGCCCGCCTCCCCCTCCACCGCACACGCCCTGGCCGAACTGGAAGCGCAGGCCGCCGCCTCGCCGCTGGACCTCGACGCCCTGATGCGCCACGGCTCCGCACTGCATGCGGCAGGCCAGGCGGAACGCGCGCTGATGGTGTTCGAGCAGGCCCTGGAACGGCACCCGGCCCACCCGCGCGCGGCATCGGCCTGCGCCACGCTGCTGTTCGAGCTGGACCGGCCCCAGGCCGCCTACCGGACCCTGCAGGGCGCCCGCGAGGCCCTGCTCCAGGACGCCGATGGCGCGGCCAACCTGGCCATCGCGGCCGAGGCCTGCGGCCAGGACCAGGAAGCGCGCGTTGCCTATGAGCGAGCGCTGGCGCTCAATCCGAACCACGTGCGGGCGCTCAACAACCTGGGGCTGATGGCCGCGCGCGAAGGCCGTTGGGCCATTGCCATCGACCATGCGCAGCGCTGTGTCGAACTGCTGCCCAACGACCCCTACCTGTGGGCCAACCTGGGCGATCTGCTCATGGCCTCGCGCGACTATGCCGTGGCGCTCGCGCGCATCGATGAGGCCGTGCAGCGCTTTCCCCAGATTCCCGAACTGGGACTGCGGCGCGCGATCCTGCTGGCCTTTGACGCGCAGTTCGAGGCATCGCAAGCCGCCTTCGCCGCGCTCGGCCCGCAGGGCCAGGACATGCTCAAGGCGTTCCTTGGCACCGCCGCCGCGGCCAGCAACCGGGCCGTGCGCAAGGCGCCGCTGGTGCTGCCCGACGCGTATGAGCTGTTCACCCAGCAGGCCTTCGAGGCTCTTCAGGAGGCCGACTGGCGCGACCACGACCGCCTGACCCAGGCCCTGCGCACCATGCTGGCCACCACCCGCCAGACCGGCGCGCTGCGCGACTGGCGCGACACCCAGTTCTATGCGCTGATGCTGCCGCTCGATGAGGAGGAGCAGACGCAGCTGCGCGTGGTCACGGCCCAGACCATTCCGGCCACGTTCAAGAGCGGGAGTCCGCCCTTCCGAACGCCCACCCGGCGCTCTGGCGACGACCGCATCCACGTCGGCCTGGTGGCGCAGAGCCTGCGCGACGGCCGGTTCGCGGAAAGCTTGCGCGCGCAGCTGGCGCTGCACGACCGCAACCGCTTCGCCTTCCACGTGTATTCGCCAACGCCGCAGCCCGAAGCCCGCCTGACGCAGGCGCTGAGCCCGCTGGCCGACAGCGTGGTGGAAATCGCGCACCTGTCCGTCGACGAAATGGCCCAGCGCATCCGCCTGGACCGCCTGGACGTGATGATCGACCTGGCGTTCTACACCCCCTGGTGCCAGGCCGAGCTGCCCTACAAGCGCGTGGCTCCGGTGCAGATGCGCCACCAGAACTGGCAGCGCATCCACCTGAGCTCGCCCTGCGAGTACAGCACCGGCGACGCCTTCACCCACCCGGACCTGCACGACACCCCCCGCTACGGCGCCATCGTCCGCTTCCCCCATACCTGCTGGCTCACCGGCGGCGACGAAACGCCCGACGCGCCGCCCCTCAGCCGCGCCGAGCTGGGCCTGCCCGAGAGCGCGCTGGTGCTGTGCTCGTTCCTGCCGGCCGCGATGATCGACCCGCACACCTTCAGCCTGTGGATGCAGGCCCTGCGCGCCCTGCCGGACGCCGTGCTCTGGCTGCCGGGCTACAGCTCGGCGGCGCGTGCCAACCTTGCCCGCGAGGCCCAGGCCGCGAACGTGAGCCCCACCCGGCTGGTGTTTGCCAACCCCGGCACCCGCGCTGGCGCGCTGGGGCAGATCGCGCAGGCCGACCTGTTCATCGATGCGGTGCGTTTCAATGCCAACCAGGGCCTGGTGGACGCCCTGCGCATGGGCGTGCCAGCGGTCACCTGCGCGGGCCACAACATGGCCTCGCGGCTGGGCGGCAGCATCCTGCGCGCGGCAGGCCTGCCGGAGGGCGTGCACGACGACGCGGGCGCCTATGTCGACGCCATCATCTCGCTGGGCCGCGATGCCGGCGCGCTGGAGGCGCTGCGCGCGCGCCTGCAGGCCGCCCGTGCCACAGCACCGCTGTTCGATCTGGCGGGACGCCTGCGGGAATGGGAAGCCGCCTGGACCTTCATGACCGAACGCGCGCGCGCAGGCCTGCCGCCCGTGGCCTTCGACGTGCCCCCCAGCCCCTCGGTCACGCCGCCAGCAAATCCCTGATCTGCTGCAGCGCGGCCGGGTCCTCGATGGTGGTCAGGTCACCCGGATCGCGCCCCTCGCACACGGCCTGGATCGCGCGGCGCAGCAGCTTGCCGCTGCGCGTCTTGGGCAGCACGGTCACGAAGCGCACGCGCGCCGGGCGCGCCACCGCCCCCAGCTGAGCGTCCACCGCCTTCATGATCTCGCCCTCCAGCTTGAGCCGGGCCGGCTCGTCCGTGAGGGCGCTGGCGTCCTTGACCACGGCAAAGGCCATGGCCACCTGGCCCTTGAGCGTGTCCGCCACGCCGACCACGGCCACCTCGGCCACATTGGGATGACTGGCAATGCTTTCCTCGATCTCGCGCGTGCCGAGCCGGTGGCCGGCCACGTTGATCACGTCGTCGGTGCGTCCCAGGATGAAGAAGTAGCCGTCGCCGTCACGGATGCCCCAGTCGAAGGTGTTGTAGACCAGCCGGCCCGGGATGCTCTTCCAGTAGGTGTTGACGAAGCGCGCATCATCGCGCCAGACCGTCTGCATGCAGCCGGGCGGCAGCGGTCCCTCGATGGCCACCACGCCCTTGCGGCCCGCCCCCTGCAGCTCTTCCCCGGTGTTCTCGTCCAGCAGCTTGACGTTGTAGCCATACATGGGCACGCCGGGGCTGCCGAACTTGCTGGCGGCCCGCTCCACGCCATTGGCCAGCGTGAGGATGGGCCAGCCGGTCTCGGTCTGCCAGTAGTTGTCGATCACCGGCACGCCCAGGCCCTGGCTGATCCATTGCGCCGTGGGCTCGTCCAGCGGCTCGCCGGCGAGGTACAGCGCCTTGAGGCTGGAAAGATCGTATTTCTTCAGCCAGGCGGCATCGTGCTTCTTGAGCACGCGCACCGCCGTCGGCGCGCTGAACATGCGCGTGACCTTGTATTTCTCCACCAGCTGCCACCAGATGCCCGCGTCGGGCCGCACCGGCAGGCCTTCGTACATGAGGGTGGCCATGCCTGCGATCAGCGGGCCGTAGACGATGTAGCTGTGGCCCACCACCCAGCCGATGTCGCTGGTGGAGAAGTAGGTCTCGCCCGGCTTGCCTTCGAAGATGTACTTCATGCTGGCGGCCAGCGCCACGGCATAGCCGCCGGTGTCGCGCTGCACGCCCTTGGGCTTGCCGGTGGTGCCCGAGGTGTAGAGCGTGTAGCTGGGATGGGTGGCGTCCAGCCACTCGCACGGCACCACCGAATTCAGGTGTTTTTCGCGCAAGGTCCGCCACAGATGGTCGCGGCCAGCTATCAAATTCATAGCATCCAGCTGCCGATCAACCAGCAGCACCGCACCCGGCTTGTGGCTCGAAAGCCGGATCGCCTCGTCCAGCAGCGGCCTGTAGGGCACCACCTTGCCGCTGCGCGAACCCGCGTCGGCGCTGACGATCAGCACCGGCGCCGCATCCTCGATGCGCGAGGCCAGCGAACCCGAGGCGAAGCCGCCGAACACCACCGAATGGATGGCCCCGATGCGCGCGCAGGCCAGCATCGCGAACGCGGCCTCGGCGATCATCGGCATGTAGATCAGCACCCGGTCGCCCTGGCGCACACCCAGCTCCAACATGGCCGCCGCCATGCGCTGCACTTCGGCATGCAGCTCGGCGAACGTCCAGGTTCTTTCGGTACCGGTTTCGGTGGACACGCAGATCAATGCCGGCTGGCTGGCGCGTGTTGCGAGATGCCGGTCCACCGCGTTGTGGCACAGGTTGGTGCGTCCCCCCGCATACCAGCGCGTGAAGGGCGGTTGGCTGGCGTCGCAGATCTGCCGGGGCGGTGTTTCCCAGTCGATCAACGCCGCCTGCTCGGCCCAGAAGCCGTCGCGGTCTTCAATGGATCGGCGGTAGAAGTCCGCGAAACTGCCCATGCTGTGGTCTCCTGCTCTTTTGTACTGCTGACGATGGCCCAAATTATGGGCAGCAGGGACTTGCGCAGACCTGACGCGGCCTCCCGGCCTTATTTGATGAGGCTCAAGACTTCCTTGAAAACCGGATGCTCCGCCGAGCGCAGCCACTCGAACGCCACCATCTCGGTGGTGATCAGTTCGGCCCCGGCGCCGGCCAGGCGGTCGAAGGCCGCATCGCGGTTGCGCTCGGTGCGCGAGCCGCAGGCGTCGGTCACAACCCAGACGTCGAACTCCTCTTCAAGCAGCTCGAGCGCGGTCTGCAGCAGGCAGACATGCGATTCGCAGCCCGCGATCACGACGCTGTTGCGTTCGGGAGCCGGTGCCGGCGCGGCCTTTTGCAGGTGCTTGGGCAGGCTGCGCGCATTGCCTTGCGGCTGGCGCGCCGGCGGGCGCAGCCACGGCAGCAATCCGTCGGCGCAGGCGCTGAAGTGCATTTTGGCCAGCATCCTGCCGCCCGCCTGCTCGATGGCCGTGCGCAGTTCGGGAACGCTCTCGCCCAATCCGGCCGGGTTCTGCTCCGTGCCCCAGACCGGCACTTGCAGGGCCTGCGCCAGGCGGGCCAGGCGCACGGCTTGGGCCAGCACGGCCGGCCCCTCGTGGATCGCGGGCATCAGGCGGGTCTGGTAATCCACCAGCACCAATTGGGAGTCTTCGGATTCGAGCAGCATGGTTTTTCCTGGAAATGACAGGGATTATTCCAGCCCGCAGCCGTCCGATCTGGCATTTATTTGAGTACCTTCGAGTTGATATTCATATGAATCAACAACTTGGAATTGAAATCTCACTTGACTTCTAGGTTTCCAGCCACTAACCTAGCCGCCATGACCCGATTTGCCTTCGTCCTGTTGTTCGCCGGCGCCTGCGCGCAGGCAGCACCGGCGCCGGCAAACTCCGACGACATGGACCGCTTTCTGGCCGACAAGGGCCTGCTCACGCACCTTGAACAGGTGCGCCAGACCGTCAGCGACCGCGCATCCGAACTGGTCGTCAACGCCATGGGGTTTCTGGGCGTGCCCTACCGGCGCGGCGGCAATACCGCGGAAACCGGCTTCGACTGCAGCGGCTTCGTGCGTGCCATGTACGAGCAGACCGTGGGCCTGATCCTGCCCCGCCGCGCCGACCAGCAGGCCGCCGCCACGGAAAAGATCGACAAGACCGAACTGCAGCCCGGCGACCTGGTCTTCTTCAACACCATGCGCCGCGCCTTCAGCCACGTCGGCATCTATGTGGGCGAAGGCAAGTTCATCCATTCGCCCAAGCCTGGGGCGGAAGTGCGTGTGGAAGACATGCGCATGAGCTATTGGCAGCGCCGCTTCGATGGCGCGCGCCGCGTGCACGCCTCGCAGTCTGCCCAGCCCGACGACCCCCAGGCACAGCGCTGAGCCTGGCGGCAACGCTCGCCGCTCGCGATGTGGTGGGCTCTCTTCCCTCTCCCTCCTGAACCCGTAGTCCGTCTCGCCATCGGGTCGCCCACCCGGGTGCCACATGCAGGCTCTCATGCGGGTTTGCTCCGGCCCCTGACGACATGGCGGCAGCACCGCCGCCGCGCCGCGCACAACCTGCGCAGATGCAAAGTCAAAGTTGTCCTACAGCGCAACCGCCTGTTTCTCACATTTGGTATCAAAAATGACAACCGGTATTTCTCGAAACCAGGAAGATCATTGTCAGCAGTGCGGGCCCTCCTCTCCGTTCTTCGAAGCGATCGGCCCCGCCTGCCGCCGGAGTGGGCAGAGGCCGTCATTTCAAAAAAAGCCGCCATGAACTCGTGGGCTCGCTTGAAGTCGCCACCTCCTGCCATGAAGGCACGGAAATAGCGGTCTTTAACGACAGGAGAGCACGATGAGCGACAAAACCACAGATATCCATCAGCGGCGCGGCTTTCTCAAGCAGGTGGCAGGGGCGACGGGCGCGCTGCCCTTCACCCATGGCCTGGTGGGCGGCGTGGCCGCCACCTCGCTGGCGGCGACGGCGGCGCCTGGCGCGCCGCCTGCCACGGCCGACCCGGTGGTCGGATACGTCTGTTTCAGCCAGGACGAGGCCGCCTTCGTGGAAACGATGGTCAACATCATGTGCCCGGCCGACGAATTCACGCCCAGCGGCGTCGATTGCGGCCTGCCGATCTACATCGACCGGCAGCTCGCCGGCGACTTCGGCCGCGGCGCCAAGCGCTACAGCCGGGGCCCGTGGCAGCCCGGCAGGCCGCAGCAGGGCTACCAGTTGCCGATGACGCCCGAGCAGCATTTCAAGGCCGGGATCGAAGCCGCCAATCAGGCCTGCGTCGCCCGCCACCGCCAGCCCTTCGACCAGATCGCGCCGGCCGACGCCAGCACCTTCCTCAACGACCTGGCCTCCGGCAATGTCAAGGACCCGCGCCTGTCGCTCGCGGCCTGGTTCAACGACCTGGTCTACCCCCTGTTCACGCAGGCCTGCTTCTCCGACCCGATCTACGGCGGCAACTACAACAAGGTGTTCTGGAAGATGGTGGGCTATCCGGGCCTGCCCGCGACCAACACCATCAACATGGTGCAGTACCGCGGCAAGCCCTTCCCGGGCGCCAAGGACCCGAAGTCGATCGCTGATTTCAGCTGAGGAGCAGGCATCATGATCAAGAAACTCCCGAACAAGACCGTGGTCATCGTCGGCGGAGGCCTGACGGCCGCATTGGCCGCACGCCAGCTCACCGACAAGAACATCGAGGTGCTGGTGCTCGAGCGCGGTGGCGACCATACCAACGGCGCCGAAGCCAAGCTGCCCACGCAGCGCGACGAACTGCGCTGGGACACGCGCCAGGGCCTGGTGCAGGACTGGTCGGTGCAGACCTATACCCTGCGCTACAACCGCAGCGAAACCGCCCTGCCGGTGCGCTGGATGGAGGCCTTCCTGCCCGGCGAAGGCCTGGGCGGCGCTGCCAACCACTGGAACGGCCATACCTGGCGCTGGTCGGAATATGAGCCGCAGATCCGCACACGCAACGAAACCCGCTACGGCAAGCAGGCCATCCCCAAGGATGTGCCGCTGCAGGACTGGGGCACGACCTACGCCGAACTGCGCCCCTACCACGAGCTGTTCGAGAAGCTGTTTGGCCTGGCCGGCAAGGCCGGCAACATCAACGGCGCGATCCAGCCCGGCGGCAACCCGTTCGAGGCGCCGCGCGACGGCGAGTACCCGCAAAAGCCCCTGGAGTTCACCGAAGCCGGGCTGGTCTTCAAGGCCACGGCCGAGAAGCTGGGCTACAAGCCGTTTCCCACGCCGGCCGCCAACTCCTCGGGGGCCTACACCAACCCGGACGGTCAGAAGCTCGGCGCCTGCCAGTACTGCGGCCATTGCGAGCGCTTCATCTGCGAGGCCAAGGCCAAGGCCTCGCCCGAGGTGCTGCTCTACCCCATGCTCAAGGGCCGCAAGAGCTTCGAGGTGAGGCTGCACTGCCATGTGCTGGGGCTGAAGTACGACGCGGCCGCCAAGCGAGTCACCAGCGTGCACTATGTCGACCTGCTGACCGGCCAGGAGTACGAACAGCCGGCCGACGTGGTGATGCTGGGCGCGTTCACCATGACCAACACCAAGCTGCTGCTGACCAGCCGGATCGGCCGTCCCTACGACCCGGTGCGCAACACCGGCGTGGTGGGCAAGAACTTCTGCTACCAGGCCAATTCGGGCGTGAGCCTGTTCATGAAGGACCGCTGGTTCAACCCCTTCCTGGCCACCGGCAGCACGCAGGTCTACATGGATGAGTTCAACAACGACAACTTCGACCACACCGGGCTGGGCTTTCTCGGCGGCGGCGGCATTGGCGCGAGCCAGTTCCACGGCCGACCCATCGGCGGGCGGCGCGTTCCCCCCGGCACGCCGCGCTGGGGCACCGAGTGGAAGCGGGCGAACGCGCAGTGGTATCCGCACTCGATGGCCCTGGGCATCCAGGGCAGCTGCTACCCCCACCGCGAGAACTACCTCGACCTCGACCCGACCTACACCGATGCCTACGGCCAGCCGCTGATCCGCATGAACTTCGACTGGCGCGACAACGAGCTGAAGATGTCGAAGTACGTGACGCAGAAGATGGCCGACATCGCCAAGGCCGTGGGAGCCGACATCGTCGGCCCGGCCAATCCGCTGCAGGCGCCCTTCGACACCCGCATCTACAACAGCACCCACATCACCGGCGGCACCATCATGGGCACCAACCCCGGCACCAGCGTGGTGTCACCCCGGCTCCAGCACTGGGATGCGCAGAACCTGTTCATCGTCGGCGCCTCGGTGTTCACGCACAACGCAGGCTACAACCCCACGGGGCCCCTCGCCGCGCTGGCGCTGCGCCTGGGCGACGACATGGCGTCCTACGTCGAGCGGCCGCGCAGGCTGTGAGGCTTCCCAACCCCTTCGACCAGAAAGCAAGCCCATGAGCCTCACCCCCTCACTCCAACTGCTCGCGGCCGGCGCACTCGCGCTGGCATTCCACTCCGGCCATGCCCAGGATGCAGCGGCCGGCAAGACGGCCTTCGCGCAATGCGCGGCCTGCCATTCGATCGACGGCAGCAATGGCGCCGGCCCCAGCCTGCAGGGCATCGACGGCCGCAAGGCCGGCATCTTTCCCGGCTTCCGCTACAGCCGCGCCATGAAGGCGGCGGGCTATGCGTGGGATGAGAAGACCCTCGATGCCTACCTCGCCGATCCGCAAAAGGCCATCCCCGGCAATGTGATGCCGTTTTCCGGCGTGTCTGACGCCAAGCAGCGCGCCGACCTGGTTGCCTACCTCAAGACGCTGAAGTAGGCGGTGGCGGGCGAAAGCCCGCCACCGGGGCGCGGCCTCGGAGCGCTGCGATTCTGCGGGCAGCCCCGTGGCCGGAGCTCCAGCCGGTTCGCGTGCATTCGCGTGTAAAGTGGCGCGGTCATTCCACCGGGCCCCGATCTCCATGCCGTCCTCTTGCTTCCCGCGCCGCCGCTGCGCACAGCCAAAGCCGGCTCGCGGCTTCACCCTGGTGGAACTGATGGTGGTGGTGGCGGTGATTGCCATCCTCTCGCTGATCGCCCTGCCAAGCTACCTCGACCGCGTCGTGCGTGGACAGATCGCCGAAGCGCTGCCACTGGCCGATCTCGCGAAGCGGCCGATCGCACTGGCCTGGAGCGGCACGCAGACGATGCCGGCCGACAATGCCGCGGCGGGCCTGCCGGCAGCGGACAAGATCGTCAACAACTACGTGAGCGCAGTGACGATAGCCGATGGCGCCATCCATGTCCGCTTTGGTAACCGCGCCAGCGGCGCCCTCAAGGACAAGGTCCTGTCCCTGCGTCCTGCCGTGGTGACAGACGCCCCGGTGGTGCCGGTCGCCTGGGTCTGCGGGCTCGCCAAGGGACCCGACAAGATGACGGTGATGGGCGAGGACCGCACCACGGTGCCGGCCGGCCTGCTGCCGTTGAACTGCCGCTGAAGATGCAGCGGCGCTGCTAGTCCAGCCGGATGTTTCCCTCCCGGGCCGCCTTGGTCCACTTGGCGGTGTCCTTGCGCAGCAAGGCCTGCACCTGCACGGGCGAAAGGGGTGACACTTCATGCCCCAGGTCGGCCAGGCGCTTGCGGATCGCCGGGTCAGCCACCACCTGCGCGACACCGGCGTTGACTTTCTCGACCACGGAAGCCGGTGTGCCGGTTGGGGCGAAGAGCCCATACCACACGCTCATCTCCACCTCCGGCCAGCCCATCTCGCCGACCGTGGGAACATCCGGCAGTTGGGGCGAGCGCTGCGGTGCCGTGATCGCGAGCGCCTTCAGCCGCCCGTCCTTCAGGAAGTTGAGGCCCGTCGCGATGTCCAGCATCATGAAGTCCAGGTGCCCGCCCAGCAGCGCCTGCACCGCCTCAGGGGCGCCCTTGTAGGGCACATAGGTGTAGCTCAGCCCGCTGACGCCCTTCAACTGCTGCCCGAGGACCTGCCCGTAGAGGACGGCCGAGCCGTAGTTGAGCTTCCCCGGATGGCGTTTGCTGTATTCCACCAGCTCCTTGAGGTTGCGGGCAGGCACGCTGGGATGCGCCACGAACAGGGCCGGCACCTGGGCCAGCAGGGCCACCGGCATCAGGTCCTTCGCCGGGTCGAAGGGCAGCTTGCTGTAGACCGCCGGCAGGATGGTGGCGGTCATGTCCATGGTGGCAAGAAAGGTGTACCCATCCGGCCGGGCGGTGGCCACAGCCTGCGCGCCGATGATGGTGTTGCCGCCGGCCTTGTAGTCGATGACCACGCTTTGCCCCAGCAGCTTGCCCAGCGGCTCCGTGATGATGCGCGTGACGCTGTCCGTTCCGCCCCCCGCCGTGAAGGGCAGAACGACCTTGATCGGCTGCTGGGGGTAGTCCTGGGCGAAGGCGACGCAGGCTGCGGCGGTGCAGGCCATCGCAGCGATGGCGCGAAAGATCATCATGGTTTGTCTCCTGGCTGTGGGTGTTGTGGGGGGTGAACTCAAAAGTGCGGGCTAAGCGCAGCCACCTGGGCCTTGACGGCATCCCGGGAGGCTTCGGAAAAGGGCGGGCGCTGCTGCGCGAGCAGCGCATCGCCCGGCATCTGGTGGACAACGGTCTTGGCGTTGCTGAAGGTCTTGAAGCCTTCGTGCCCCCGGTAGCGGCCCATGCCGCTGGCCCCGACGCCGCCGAACGGCAACTGCTCGAAGAACAGCTGGCAGCGCACGTCGTTGACCACCATGTTGCCGGCAACCACGCGCTCGACCACGCTCTCCTGCTCCACCGGATCGCTGCCGAAGTAGTAGGCCGACAGCGGCGACGGCTGCTCGGCGACCACGGCGAGGGCTTCCTCCAGAGAGTCGTAGGGAAGAATGCAGAGCAGCGGGCCGAAGCTTTCCTCCTGCAGCACCCGCATGTCGGGCGTCACGCCGGTGAGCAGGCACAGGGGAAACTTCCGCTGCGCACTGTCCCACACGGCTTCGCCCGCAGGGTTGATCTCCAGGACCCGGGCGCCCTTCAGCCGCGCATCTTCCAGCAGGCGCCGCAACCGCGCAAAATGCGCCGGCGAGGCGATGGCGGTGTAGTCGTCGTTGTCCAGCAGCGTGGGATAGAGACGGGCTGCCTGTGCGGCCATGGCGTCCACCATCGCCTGCACGCTGCCGCGCGGCACCAGAACGTAGTCGGGAGACACGCACACCTGGCCGGCGGAAGCCATCTTGCCGGTGACGAGCCGCGCCGCTGCGAGTTCGATGTCGGCGCTGCGCCCGACGATCACCGGGTTGCGCCCGCCCAGCTCCAGGGTGACGGGCACCAGCTGTTCGGCCGCCGCACGGGCGACATGGCGCGCGGTGGCCAGGGAGCCGGTGAACAGCAGGTGATCGAAGCGCAGCCGGCTGAAGGCGGCCCCCGTGGCCACATCGCCTTGCACCACGCAGACCTCTTCGGGCGCGAAGCTGCCCGCGAACATGCGCTCCAGCAGCACGGATGCGCGCGGGGTCAGCTCGGGCACCTTGAGCATCAGGCGGTTGCCCGCTGCCAGCGCGCCGGCAGCGGCCAGCACGCCCATCAGCACCGGCCCGTTCCAGGGCACGATGGCACCGATGACCCCCAGCGGCTGGCAGCGCACTTCGGCGCGCGCGCCTTCCCGCTCCATCGGCTCGGGCAGTGCGATGGGCGTGGGTGCCATCCAGCGGCTCAGGTTGTCGCGGTTGTAGCGGATCGCCGCCACGGCGCCGAGCACGTCGCCGGTGCGGGTGGCATGCGGCGAGCGGTTGCCGAAGTCAAGGGACAGCGCGGCCACGATCTCCTCGGCATGCGCCAGCACCATGGCCGCCATCCGGTCCAGCCGCTCGATGCGGGTATGCGCATCGGGAAAACCATCGGCGGCGAAAGCGCGGCGCTGGCGCGCCAGCGCCTGTTGCAGTGCTTCAGCGTCCATAGCGATCCTGCACATCGGCGTTGATCCAGCTGGCGCGGGCCGCCGCGAAGGGGTGCGGCTCGCGATGGCTGGCTTCGGGGTCGGTGATCACCTGCACCAGCGCCGTCTTGCCGCTGGCGAAGGCGCGCCGGATCGCGGGCTGCAGGTCTTCCACCCGCTCCACGTACTCGCCATGCCCGCCCATGGCTTCCATCATCCTGTCGTAGCGCACCGGCGCGAAGCGCACCTCGATCGGGTGTCCGATGTGCTGCATGTGCGCTGCCATCTCGGCGCCAAGCGCGTGGTCATCGTTCACGAGCACCACGATCGGCAACTGGTGCCGCACGGCCGTCTCCAGCTCCATGAAGTGAAAGCCCAGGGCGCCGTCCCCGGTGATCAGGCAGACCGGGCGATCGCGCCCCTGGGCCAGCTGCACGCCGACGGCCTGCGGCAGCCCGCAGCCCAGGTGGGAGTAGTGGGCGCCGTAGACGAAATCGGCACCGCGCTTTTCGAAGAACGCATGCTGGTAGAAGATGGTCAGGCCGCCGTCGAGCACGATCGAGGCCTCGTCGGGAACGGCATGCCGGGCCTCCAGCATCATGCGCGAAGGGTGCAGCGCGCCGCGGTCGGGAATCGCCGCCAGCGCCGCCTCGTGCTCATCGGCCTGCTGCTGTTTCCAGCCGGGCAGCCGAGGATGGCTGGGGCGCGGCTCGCCCAGCGCGGCATGCAGCTGCGCGAGGGTGAGCGGCAGGTCGCCGACCACGGCCACATCCACCGGCCGGTTCACACCGATGGCTGCGAGATCCGGCTCCAGCACGATCACCTTGCGCCGGGCCTCGTTCTGCGCGAACGCCATGAGCCGGCCATAGTTGGTGTTCTCGGGCAAACAGGTGCCCACCGCCAGCAGCAGGTCCGACTCGGCGATGACCTCCTGCGCAGCCTGCCCCTGGAACAGCAGCGCCTGCGGATGGCCAGCGTGAATCAGGCCGCTGCCGGCGAAGGTCGTCACGACCGGGCAGCCGAGCTTCTCCGCCAGTGCGATCAGGGCCGCCTGGCAGCGATGGTGTTGCACCGCCTCGCCCGCCAGCAGCAGCGGCAGCGAGGCCCCCTTGAGCAGCGCGGCGGCGGCCAGCACCGAGGATTCCGAGGCCGCCTGCGGCCCGGCACGGTAGCTGCCGGGCGGCTGCAGCGGGGGGTAGTCCCACTCCTGCACATGCATCATGCTGTCGTACTCGATGTACACCGGCCCCGGCGTGCCGGCGAGCGCCTGGCGGAAGGCCTGCCGCACCGCGTCGTCGATCTCGGCCGGGTGCCGCACGACGGTGGCGAACTTGCAGATCTGCGCGAACAGCGGCTCCATGGGCGCGGACAGCCATTGCCCCCGGCGCACCGCATGGGCCGCTCCCTGGTGACGCCGCGCGCCGAAGATCAGCACCGGCACATGCTCTTGCGACGCGGCGACCGCGGCCGGCAGCAGGTTCGCCACGCCGGGCCCCATGGCGCCGAATGCCGCCTGCGGCCGGCCCGTGACCGCGTAGTAGCCCATGGCGCTGAACACGGCCGCCGCCTCGTGGCGCGGACCGACGACCTGCAGGCCGGCACGCTCGGCGTGCAGCAGGACGTCGCGCGTGGTGATGTCGCCTTGCGAGAACACGGCTTGCACGCCCTCCTGACGCAGCAGTTCAACGATGCGGCGCCCCATGCTCATGGTGGTCTTGCTCATGCGATTCGGGCCTCCACCCCGGTGCGCGGCCGGGCCTCGGCGGCCGCCCCGCCGAGGAATGCCAGCAGCGCGTGGTTGAATTCCTGCGGCTTCTCGATGTTCACCAGATGGCCGGCACCGCCGATGACGGCGAGCTGCGCCTGCGGGATGGAAGCCGCCAGATCGCGCATCTGCGCCAGCGGCGCGACCGTGTCTTCATCCGAGCCGATCACCAGCACGGGCACGGCCACCGTCGCGGGGTCCAGAAAAGGCGCGATGCGCATGCGGGCCTCCATGATCTTGAGATAGGAGTCCGGGCGCAGCTTGCCCAGGCTCGCCATCACCTGCTCCCGGGCCTCGGCCGTCGCCTGCCGGCCGATCAGCGTGGGCGCCAGGGACTGCGCCAGCGCCTGCGGGCCGCCGCTGTTGAGCGGCCCCAGGCGCGCGCTGATGAAGCCTTCGCGCCGGGCTCCCTGCAGAACAGGCTCCGCGCCCGAGCGGCAGGCGGTCAGGCACAGGCTGGCCACGCGCTGCGGCGCCCGGGCATACAGCGCCTGCGCCACCAGTCCGCCCATCGACAGCCCGACGACGTGGGCGCGCCCGATCTCCAGCGCATCGAGCACGCGCAGCGCGTCCTCCACGAAATCGGCGAACTCGAAGGGCTCTTCGATCGCGGCGCTGTCGCCATAACCCCGGAAGTCCAGGCTGATGGCGCGAAAGCGCGCCCCGAAGTGCGCCAGCTGGCCGGCCCAGTTCTGCCGGTTGCCGCCGATGCCGTGCAGGAAGAGGATCGGCTCACCCTCGCCCGCCACATCGAAGGCGATGGCCGGAGGCTGGCCAGTGTGTCGAAAATCATGGATCGCTGTGCTCATGAGGACGGCAGTATGCTCACACCAAGGCATATCCGCTAGTAGCCTGAAAGGCATGACCTCAAAACCCTCAGTTATGACAGCCACCCTGAATCACCTGCTGCTGGATCACTTTCTGGCCGCCTACGAAGCGCGCAGCCTCGGCAAGGCCGCCGCCCTGCTGGGCCTGTCGCAGCCGGCGCTGAGCAAGAGCGTGCGCAAGCTCGAGGCGGAGCTGGGCCTGCCGCTGTTCGAGCGCACCACCAGCGGCCTCGTGCCGACGCTGTACGCCGAGACGCTCTCGCGGCGCGGCCAGGCCATCCGCGCCGACCTGCATAGCTGCATCGCCGAGCTGCAGAAGCTCAAGCATGGCGAGATCGGGGAGGTGCGCATGGGCGTTGCGCCCGCGCTGTCGCCGCGCTTCCTGCCGCTGGCCATCGCCGCGACCCACGCCCGCCATCCGTCCCTGACCTTTGCCGTGCGCGAGGGCCTGTACGACAGCCTGGCGCAGGACGTGGTGGATGGCGAACTCGATTTCGCGCTGACCAACCTCCCCTTCGATCGCCTCGCGGCGGGCCTGGAAGCGCGCGAACTGTTCCGCGACCGCTTCGTCGTCTGCTGCGGTGCGGCGCATCCCCTGGCCCGCAAGGGCAACGTGCAGGCCGCCGACCTGCTGGCCTATCCCTGGATCACACCGCCTCGCGACGGCATGGTCTGGCATCGGCTGGTGGACCTGTTCGCGGCGGCCAAGGCGCTGCCGCCGCGCGCGGCCATCGAAACCACTTCCGCGGCCCTGATCATGTCGCTGCTGGGCGAAGGGCGCTTCCTGACGTTCGTGCCGCGCCAGCTCGTGCTGGCGGAGCAGTTGCGCGGCGAGGTCATCGAGCTGACGTCCGCCGGCATGGTACTGGAGCGCGCCATTGCGGTCGTGTCGCGCACGGGCCGGGAGTACCCGATGGCGGCCAGGCTGGCCCTGGAGGCCTGCGAGGCCGTGGCCCTGCAGATGCAGCAGGCGCCCAAGCCCTAGCCTGGACGAAAAAGCCGCGCCGCCTTCATAAGGCGGGCGCGGCTCATCGAGGCGCCGTTGTCGGCCGGCCGCTGAGCGGCCGGCGATTCACTTGCGCGCCGGCGGCACGTCGGTGCAGGTGCCGTGCGCCACCTCGGCCGCCATGCCGATGCTCTCGCCCAGCGTGGGGTGCGGGTGGATGGTCTTGCCGATGTCCACTTCGTCGGCGCCCATCTCGATCGCCAGCGCGACCTCGCCGATCATGTCGCCCGCATGCGTGCCGACGATGCCGCCGCCCACGATGCGGTGGGTTTCGGCGTCGAACAGCAGCTTGGTGAAGCCTTCGTCGCGGCCATTCGCGATGGCGCGGCCCGAGGCGTTCCAGGGGAACAGGCCCTTCTTGACCTGCACGCCCTGCGCCTTGGCCTGCTCTTCGGTCAGGCCGACCCAGGCCACTTCGGGGTCGGTGTAGGCCACGCTCGGGATCACGCGGGCGTTGAAGGCGGCGCTGGCCAGCTCCTGGTTGCCCTGCAGCTCGCCGGCCGCCACCTCGGCCGCCACATGCGCCTCGTGCACCGCCTTGTGCGCGAGCATGGGCTGGCCCACGATGTCGCCGATGGCGAAGATGTGCGGCACGTTGGTGCGCATCTGGATGTCCACCGGGACGAAGCCGCGGTCGCTCACCGTCACGCCGGCCTTGTCGGCGCCGATCTTCTTGCCGTTGGGGCTGCGGCCCACGGCCTGCAGCACCAGGTCATACAGTTGCGGCTCCTTGGGCGCCTGCTCTCCCTCGAACCGGACCAGGATGCCGTCCTTCGTGGCTTCGGCCCCCACGGTTTTGGTCTTGAGCATGATGTTGTCGAAGCGCGGTGCGTTCATCTTCTGCCAGACCTTGACCAGGTCGCGGTCCGCGCCCTGCATCAGGCCGTCGAGCATCTCCACC
Source organism: Variovorax terrae (assembly GCF_022809125.1). Classification (NCBI taxonomy): domain Bacteria; kingdom Pseudomonadati; phylum Pseudomonadota; class Betaproteobacteria; order Burkholderiales; family Comamonadaceae; genus Variovorax; species Variovorax terrae. Next base: position 2,191,072 of record NZ_JALGBI010000001.1, read on the forward strand.
ACGTCCAGGCGCGCGCCCAGCGTAGAGTAGACCGTGCCCATTTCGAGGCCGATGATGCCGCCGCCCAGGATCAGCATGCGCTTGGGGCTGGATGCCAGGTCCAGCGCGCCGGTGCTGTCCACCACGCGCGGGTCCTTGGGCATGAAGGGCAGCTGCACGGCCTGCGAGCCGGCGGCGATGATGGCCTTGCGGAACTTGACGACCTGGGCCTTGCCGGTCTGCTCCTGGCCCGCGCCGCTGGTTTCCCGCACCTGCAGGTGGAACGGGTCGAGGAACTCGCCGTGGCCGCGCACCACGGTGACCTTGCGCATCTTGGCCATGGCCGTGAGGCCGCCGGTGAGCTTGCCCACCACCTTGGCCTTGTGCGCGCGCAGCTTCTCCAGGTTGACCACCGGCTTGCCGAAGCTCACGCCCAGCGCCTCGAAATGGCTGACCTCGTCCATCACCGCGGCCACGTGCAGCAGCGCCTTGGACGGAATGCAGCCCACGTTCAGGCAGACGCCGCCAAGCGTGGCGTAGCGCTCCACCAGCACCACCTTGAGGCCAAGGTCAGCCGCGCGGAACGCTGCCGAATAGCCGCCGGGGCCGCCGCCGAGCACCAGCACGTCGCATTCCTGGTCGGCGCCGCCCGTGTGGCTGGACGCTACAGAAGTGATAGCACCCGATGACGGAGCCACCTGGACCTCCGCCTGTTTTGGCTGTGAAACCGGGGCGGAGGCCGGCGCCGCGGCCGCTGCGGCGCCCTGCGCCTCCAGCACCAGCAGCACCGAGCCTTCGGCCACCTTGTCACCGAGCTTGACGCGCAGCTCCTTCACCACGCCGCCGTGCGACGACGGGATCTCCATCGAGGCCTTGTCGGACTCCACCGTCACGAGCGACTGCTCGGGCCGGATGCTGTCGCCGGGCTTGACCAGCAGCTCGATGACGGTCACTTCGGAAAAATCGCCGATGTCCGGCACCTTGATTTCAATCAGGCTCATTTGGAACCTTTCAGTTTGATCGTGAATACATCGAAGGGACCGGCCGAGTTCTTGTCGAACTCGCAGCCGGCGCGCAGGCCGGCTTCGGCCACCTCGCGGGCGGTCTTGGCCTTGCCCCAGACCGCGTGCATGGCCCCGAGCGCAAAGCTGCGCCCCGAGCCGATGCCCCAGAACTCCTTGAACTCGAACACCTCGCGGTAGCTGTACAGGCCGTAGATGCCGGTGCCGTTGGCAATCACGACGCTGAACTGGCTCGACTCATAGGGATCGTTGTCCTCTTCCTTGGTCTGCAGGAAGAAGGTTTCCTTGAGCAGCGGGTGCAGCCGCGTGAAGGTGTCGAACACCTCGTCCTTGCTGCCGAGCTTGAGCTGCTCCCGGGGCAGCGCCGTCATGGCCTTGCGCAGCACCGGGAAGTGCGCCACCGTGCCGGCCATGCCGACGTAGCTCATGCCGGCGGGCGCGTCCACCTTGAAGATCTTGCCGTTGTCCTCGAAGCGGTGCGCCAGCCGGGTGTCGCCGAAGGTCACGAGCGTGTCGGCGGCGATCGCCACCTGCCCGGCCTTCTTCACCACCACGACCGTCGTCATGCGCGTACTCCAAAGGCAAGCGCAGCGAAGCCATTGCCAGTAGCACCGCGGAACCGGCTCTGCCGGGCCGCTGGTGTTGCCCCCTGCAAGGGGGGAGGCGCAGCGAAGCGCAGCCTGGGGGTGTTCAAAGCAGTACCCTGCGGAAGTCGGCGAGGACCTGGCCCAGGTAGGCGTTGAAGCGCGCGGCCGCGGCGCCGTCGATCACGCGGTGGTCGTACGACAGCGACAGCGGCAGCGCCAGGCGCGGCACGAACTGCTTGCCGTCCCACACCGGCTTCATCTGGCCCTTGGACAGGCCCAGGATCGCGACTTCGGGCGCGTTGATGATGGGCGTGAAGTGCGTGCCGCCGATGCCGCCAAGCGAGCTGATCGAGAAGCAGCCGCCGGTCATGTCGGCCGGCCCGAGCTTGCCGTCGCGCGCCTTCTTCGCGAGCTCGCCCATCTCCTGGCTGATTTGCAGGATGCCCTTCTTGTCGGCATCTCGCAGCACCGGCACCATCAGGCCGTTGGGCGTGTCGGCCGCGAAGCCGATGTGGAAGTACTGCTTGTAGACCAGCGCGTCGCCGTCCAGGCTGGCATTGAACTCGGGGAACTTCTTCAGCGCCGAGACCACCGCCTTGATCACGAAGGCCAGCATCGTGACCTTGATGCCCGACTTCTCGTTCTCCTTGTTGGTGGCCACGCGGAAGGCTTCGAGCTCGGTGATGTCGGCTTCGTCGTTGTTGGTGACGTGCGGGATCATCACCCAGTTGCGGTGCAGGTTGGCGCCGCTGATCTTCTTGATGCGCGACAGGTCCTTGCGCTCGATGGCGCCGAACTTGGCGAAATCCACCTTGGGCCAGGGCAGCAGGTCCAGCCCCGCGCCGCCGCCCGCCGCGGGAGCCTTGGCGGCCGCGGCCTGGGTGCGCGCCGCGCCGGCCATCACCGCCTTGGTGAAGTTCTGCACGTCCTGCTGCGTGATGCGGCCCTTGGGGCCGCTGCTCTTGACTTCCTGCAGCGGCACGCCCAGCTCGCGCGCGAACTTGCGCACCGAGGGCGAGGCATGCGGCAGGTGGCCCTGCGGCGCCGTCGGGTCGTGCGCGGGCTGCGGCGCGGCAGCGGCGGCCACCGCCGGCGCTGCGGCTGCTGCAGTTGCGGCCGATGCCGGAGCCGCGGCGGCAGGCGCCGGGGCCGGGGCCGGCGCCGCCGCAGCGGCGGCCGTGCCTTCAAGCACGGCCACGAGATCACCGATGTTGACCTTGTCGCCGATCTTGACCTTGAGCTCCTTGAGCACGCCGGCGGCCGACGAAGGGATTTCCATCGAGGCCTTGTCCGACTCCACCGTGATCAGCGACTGCTCGGCCTTGATGGCGTCGCCGGGCTTGACCAGCAGCTCGATCACCGCCACGTCCTTGAAGTCGCCGATGTCGGGCACACGCACCTCCACCGGGCCGCTCGGCGCAGCCGCAGGTGCTCCTGAATTCGTAGCAGCCGATGACCGCTGCACCTGGACCTCCGCCGGTTTTGACTCTGAAACCGGGGCGGCGGCCGCGGGGGCGGCGCCGGCGGCCTCCAGCAGCAGCACGACCGAGCCCTCCTTGACCTTGTCGCCGAGCTGGACCCGCAGCTCCTTGACCACGCCGGCCGTGCTCGACGGAATCTCCATCGACGCCTTGTCGGACTCCACCGTGATCAGCGACTGCTCCGCCTTGACCGTGTCGCCGGGCTTGACCAGCAGCTCGATGACCGAGACCTCGTCGAAGTCCCCGATGTCCGGTACCTTGATTTCTACCAATGCCATGTCTGTCTCCGCAGGGGGTTAGGCGTACAACGGGTTGCGTTTTTCGGTGTTGATGCCGTATTTCTGGATCGCCTCGGCCACCTTGGCCACCGGCACGGTGCCTTCCTCGCTGAGCGCCTTGAGGGCCGCCACCACGATGTAGTGGCGGTTGACCTCGAAGTGCTCGCGCAGCTTGCTGCGGAAATCGCTGCGCCCGAAGCCGTCGGTGCCCAGCACCTTGTAGGTGCGGCCCTTGGGGATGAAGGGGCGGATCTGCTCGGCGTAGGCCCTCATGTAGTCGGTGGACGCCACCACCGGGCCGGCATGCTTCTCGAGCTGCTGGCTCACGAACGGCACGCGTGCCTTCTCGGTCGGGTGCAGCAGGCTCCAGCGCTCGGCGTCCTGGCCGTCGCGCGTGAGCTCGTTGAAGCTCGGGCAGCTCCAGACGTTGGCGGCCACGCCCCAGTCCTTCTCGAGCAGTTCCTGCGCGAACAGGCTCTCGCGCAGGATGGTGCCCGAGCCCAGCAGCTGCACGCGCGGGGTGAGCTTGGCGCCTTCCTTGCACAGGTACATGCCCTTGATGATCTGCTCCTCGGTGCCGGGCGTGAGGCCGGGCATGGCGTAGTTCTCGTTGAGCAGCGTGAGGTAGTAGTAGACGTTGTCCTGCTTCTCGACCATGCGCTTCAGGCCATGGTGCAGGATCACCGCAACTTCGTGCGCGAAGGTCGGGTCGTAGCTCACGCAGTTGGGGATGGTGTTGGCCAGGATGTGGCTGTGGCCGTCCTCATGCTGCAGGCCTTCGCCGTTGAGCGTGGTGCGCCCGGAGGTGCCGCCCAGCAGGAAGCCGCGCGCCTGCATGTCGCCGGCCGCCCAGGCCAGGTCGCCGATGCGCTGGAAGCCGAACATCGAGTAGTACACGTAGAACGGCACCATGATGCGGTTGCTGGTGCTGTAGCTGGTGGCCGCCGCGATCCAGCTGCTCATGCCGCCGGCTTCGTTGATGCCTTCCTGCAGGATCTGGCCGGCCTTGTCTTCCTTGTAGTACATGACCTGATCCTTGTCGACCGGCGTGTACTGCTGCCCCGCGGGGTTGTAGATGCCGATCTGGCGGAACAGGCCTTCCATGCCGAAGGTGCGCGCCTCGTCCACCAGGATGGGCACCACGCGCGGGCCCAGCGCCTGGTCGCGCAGCAGCTGCGTGAGGAAGCGCACATAGGCCTGCGTGGTGGAGATCTCGCGGCCCTCGGGCGTGGGCTCGAGCACGGCCTTGAAGGTTTCGAGCGAGGGCACGGTGAAGCTCTCGTCGGCCTTGGTGCGGCGGTGCGGCAGGTAGCCGCCCAGGGCCTTGCGGCGCTCGTGCAGGTACTTCATCTCAGGCGTGTCGTCGGCCGGCTTGTAGAACGGCAGGTCGGCGATCTGGCTGTCGGGAATCGGGATGTTGAAGCGGTCGCGGAAGGCCTTGATGTCCTCGTCGCCGAGCTTCTTGGTCTGGTGGACGGTGTTCTTGCCCTCGCCGATCTTGCCCATGCCGAAGCCCTTGACGGTCTTGATCAGCAGCACCGTGGGCTGGCCTTCGTGCTTGACGGCCGCATGGAAGGCGGCATACACCTTCTGCGAGTCGTGGCCGCCGCGGCGCAGGTTCCAGATCTCGTCGTCGCTCATCTTGGCAACCATCTCCAGCGTGCGCGGGTCGCGGCCGAAGAAATGCTTGCGCACGTAGGCGCCGTCGTTGGCCTTGAACGACTGGTAGTCGCCGTCGTTGCACTCCATCATGATCTTGCGCAGCGCGCCGTCCTTGTCGCGCGCCAGCAGATCGTCCCAGCCCTTGCCCCAGATCAGCTTGAGCACGTTCCAGCCCGAGCCGCGGAATTCGCTCTCCAGCTCCTGGATGATCTTGCCGTTGCCGCGCACCGGGCCGTCCAGGCGCTGCAGGTTGCAGTTGATGACGAAGATCAGGTTGTCGAGCTTCTCGCGCGCGGCCAGGCCGATGGCGCCCAGCGATTCCACTTCGTCCATCTCGCCGTCGCCGCAGAACACCCAGACCTTGCGGTTCTCGGTGTTGGCGATGCCGCGCGCGTGCAGGTACTTGAGGAAGCGCGCCTGGTAGATCGCCATCAGCGGGCCCAGGCCCATCGAGACGGTGGGGAACTGCCAGAACTCGGGCATCAGCTTGGGGTGCGGGTAGCTGGACAGGCCCTTGCCGTCCACTTCCTGGCGGAAGTTGAGCAGTTGCTCCTCGGTCAGGCGGCCTTCGAGGTAGGCGCGCGCATAGACGCCGGGCGACACGTGGCCCTGGATGTAGAGGCAGTCGCCGCCGTGGTTCTCGCTCTCGGCATGCCAGAAATGGTTGAAGCCGGCGCCGAACAGGTTGGCCAGCGAGGCGAAGGAGCCGATGTGGCCGCCCAGGTCGCCGCCTTCGGGCGGGTGGTGGCGGTTCGCCTTGACCACCATGGCCATGGCGTTCCAGCGCATGTAGGCGCGCAGGCGCCCTTCGAATTCGAGGTTGCCGGGCGAGCGCTCTTCCTGGGCCGCCTCGATGGTGTTGACATAGCCCGTGTTGGCCGAGAACGGCATGTCGATGCTGCTCTGGCGGGCATGCTCGAGCAGTTGCTCCAGCAGAAAGTGGGCGCGTTCGGGGCCTTCGCTTTCGATCACGGCGGACAGGGCGTCCATCCACTCGCGGGTTTCCTGGCTGTCCGCGTCATTGGCGGCAGAGCCGAACAGGTTGTCGGGTACGGCTGACATGCTTGTCTCCTGATAATTTCACGTAATTTAGTACGGCACATCTAAGTTTCTCACAATTTCTTGAAATTTCAAATAGTGCCTATCAATTTCACATTGTGATTTACGAAAACCCTGCCGGCAGGCCCTGATTGCCCAGCCCGGAAGGTGCGTCCCCTACACTCGGAGCATGCCCTCCCCTGCTCCCGTTCCCGAGCCGGACACCCTGGTGATCCGGCCTCTTGCCTGGTGGCGCCGCTGGTGGCGCCGCCAGCCGCCGACGCGCCAGGACCGCGTCGCCATGCTGGCTCCGCTGTCGGCCGTGCTGCTGTTCCTGGCCGCCATCATTGCCGCCTTCTGGTACCTGCGGCTGGAGGAAGTGGACCGCGAGCAGGAGGCGGTCAAGCGCGATGTCGAGTACGCCCAGCAGCGCGTGCGCCTGCGCCTGCTCGAGCGCCAGGAGCAGCTCATGCGCATCGCGCGCGACATCTCCAACCGGGAGATCGACCCCGAGGACTTCATGGGCCGCGCCGAGTCGCTGGTGAGCCAGTACCCCGAGCTGCAGGAAGTCACCTGGATCGACGACCGCCGCCGCATCACGGCCAGCTACTCGGCGCCGAGCGTCAGCTCCAGCCAGCAGCGCGTGGCCGGCGACGTGCTGCGCATGGGCGACACCGAGGTCATCTACAGCCTCGCGCGCGACATGCAGCAGCCCGTGTTCTCGCAGCCCGCCGCCAACCCGGACCAGCCGGCCCTGCTGCAGCTGCACATTCCCTTGAGCGACCAGGGCCGCTTTGCCGGCGTCGTCCTCGGCGAGTATTCGATCGACGGCCTGCTGCGCTACGGCGTGCCCACCGAGGTGTCGTCCAAATACGCCGTCGCCCTGCTCGACGGCAAGGGCCGCCTGCTGGCCGGCAACACGGTGCCGGCGACCCGCAACCCCGCCACCAGCCTGCTGCCCTGGGGCACGCAGGCCAACGAGTACGAGGTGCCGGTCTCGCCCGTGGGCAACGGCCTGATCATCCGGGCGCAGGCCTACCGCACCTCGCTGGGCCTGATCGGCAACGGCCTGTTCTGGCTGGTCGGCGCGCTGAGCGTGCTCACCGCCTGGATGCTGATCGGCACCTGGCGCCACACGCGCAAGCGGCTGCAGGCGCAGCAGGCGCTGGTGTCGGAAACCAACTTCCGCCGCGCCATGGAGAACTCCATGCTCACCGGCATGCGGGCGCTCGACATGCAGGGCCGCATCACCTACGTCAATGCCGCGTTCTGCCAGATGACGGGCTGGAGCGAGGGCGAGCTGGTGGGCCGCACCCCGCCCTTCCCTTACTGGCCCGAGACCGACCGCGAATCGCTGGCCGAGCGCCTGACCAACGAGCTGAGCGGCAACACCACGGCCGGCGGCTTCCAGGTGCGGGTCAAGCGCAAGAACGGCTCGGTCTTCGACGCGCGCATGTACATGTCGCCGCTGATCGACGCCCGGGGCCACCAGACCGGCTGGATGACCTCGATGACCGACATCACCGAGCCCAACCGCATCCGCGAGCAGCTCTCCGCCTCCTACGAGCGCTTCACCACCGTGCTGGAGGCGCTCGACGCCTCGGTCTCGGTGGCGCCGCTGGGCAGCGAGGAGCTGCTGTTCGCCAACAAGCTGTACCGCCTGTGGTTCGGCTCGCAGACCGCGGGCCACCTGCAGCTGGTGGCGCAGGCCGGCGTGCCCACCCGCGCGCCGAGCGACGAGTCGCTGGACGACGTGGACTCCTTCGCCGGGCTGCCGACCGGCCCGCTGACGGCGGCGCAGAGCGAGAACGCCGAGATCTTCGTGCCCGAGCTCGGCAAGTGGCTCGAGGTGCGCTCGCGCTACCTCAACTGGGTGGACGGGCGCCTGGCGCAGATGGTGATCGCCACCGACATCACGCCGCGCCGCCATGCCGAGGAACAGTCCGCCGCGCAGGCCGAGCGTGCCCAGTCGGCCAGCCGCCTCATCACCATGGGCGAGATGGCGTCCAGCGTGGCGCACGAGCTCAACCAGCCGCTGACCGCCATCAGCAACTACTGCAATGGCATGGTCTCGCGCATCCGGGGCAAGCAGATCGCCGAGGACGACCTGCTGGCCGCGCTCGAAAAGACCGCCCGCCAGGCCCAGCGCGCGGGCCAGATCATCCAGCGCATCCGCTCCTTCGTGAAGCGCAGCGAACCCAACCGCACGCTGTCCAGCGTGGGCGACATCGTGGACGAGGCCGTGGAGCTGGCCGACATCGAGCTGCGCCGGCGCAACGTGCGCCTGTCCCACTACGTGGCCGCGCGCCTGCCCAGGCTGATGGTCGACCCGATCCTGATCGAGCAGGTGCTGGTCAACCTGCTCAAGAACGCGGCCGAGTCGATCGACAACGCCCAGCGGCCCGCGGCACGGCGCAGCGTGGAGCTGCGCGTCATCCCCAAGCACCTCGACGAACTGCCGGTGGTGGAGTTTTCCGTGCTCGATTCGGGCCAGGGCCTGGCGCCCGAGGTGATGGAGCGCCTCTACGAGGCCTTCTTCTCGACCAAGGCCGAAGGCATGGGCATCGGCCTCAACCTGTGCCGCAGCATCGTCGAGTCGCACCAGGGCCGGATGCATGCCGAGAACCTCTACAATGGAGCGGAGATAGCAGGATGCCGCTTCTCCTTCTGGATTCCGGTGTCCGACGCCACGGATTCAGTCGCAACAAGGAACGCCAAGGTAACTGCATGAGCTTGATCCCGAAAAAAGGCACGGTCTATGTGGTGGACGACGACGAGGCCGTGCGCGATTCGCTGCAATGGCTGCTCGAAGGCAAGGACTACCGGGTTCGCTGCTTCGACTCCGCCGAATCCTTCCTGAGCCGCTACGACCCGCGCGAGGTGGCCTGCCTGATCGTCGACATCCGCATGGGCGGCATGACCGGGCTGGAGCTGCAGGACCGGTTGCTGGAACGCCGCTCCCCCCTGCCCATCGTCTTCATCACCGGCCACGGCGACGTGCCGATGGCCGTCAACACCATGAAGAAGGGCGCGATGGACTTCATCCAGAAGCCCTTCAAGGAAGAGGAACTCGTGGGCCTGGTCGAGCGCATGCTGGACCACGCCAAGGGCGCCTTCGCCGAGTACCAGAGCGCCGCCAGCCGCGACGCGCTGCTGTCCAAGCTCACCAGCCGCGAGGCCCAGGTGCTGGAGCGCATCGTGGCCGGCCGCCTGAACAAGCAGATCGCCGACGACCTGGGCATCAGCATCAAGACGGTGGAGGCGCACCGCGCCAACATCATGGAAAAGCTCAACGCCAACACCGTGGCCGACCTGCTCAAGATCGCCCTGGGACAGAACGCGCCCAAATCCTGACGCTACAGATTCAATAGCACGATACGCCCGTGGTTCCTGGACTACCGGGCGTTTTTACTTGGAAATCGAAACATGACCGCTCAACTCATCGATGGCAACGCCGTTGCCAAGCAATTGCGCGCCGACGTGGCGCAGCGCACCGCAGCCCTCAAGACCCGCGGCGTCACGCCCGGCCTGGCCGTGATTCTCGTGGGCGAGGACCCGGCCAGCCAGGTCTACGTCGGCAAGAAGGTCCAGGCCTGCCAGGAGGCCGGCCTGCACTCGGTGCTCGAAAAATACGACGCCGGCCTGAGCGAGGCCGCGCTGCTCGCGCGCGTCGAGGCGCTCAACCGCGACCCGGCCATCCACGGCATCCTGGTGCAGCTGCCGCTGCCAGCGCACATCGACGCGCACAAGGTGATCGAATCCATCTCGCCGGCCAAGGACGTGGACGGCTTCCACATCGCCAGCGCCGGCGCGCTCATGACCGGCATGCCCGGCTTCTGGTCCTGCACGCCCTACGGCTGCATCAAGCTGCTGGAGAGCACCGGCATCGACCTGCGCGGCAAGCATGCCGTGGTGATCGGCCGCAGCAACAACGTGGGCAAGCCCATGGCCCTGATGCTGCTGCAGAAGAACGCCACCGTCACCATCTGCCACAGCGCCACGCAGAACCTCAAGGCCCACACGCTGCAGGCCGACGTGGTCGTCGCCGCCGTCGGCCGGCGCAACACGCTGACGGCCGACATGGTGAAACCCGGAGCGGTGGTGATCGACGTGGGCATGAACCGCAACGAGCAGGGCAAGCTCTGCGGCGACGTGGATTTCGCAAACGTCAAGGAAGTCGCCGGCTGGATCACCCCGGTGCCGGGCGGCGTCGGCCCGATGACGGTCACCATGCTGCTGGTCAACACGCTGGAGGCGGCCGAACGCGAAGCGCAGGCCGCGAAGGGCTGAGAATCGCGCCGTGCAGCGTCACGAAGAAAGGGGCCTTGCGGCCCCTTTCGTGTTTCTGCATCGCCGCGCTCACTCGCGCATGTTCGCGAACTTGACCAGCCCCTCGTATTTGCCGATGTCCTCGCGCATGGTGCGCGCCAGGTCTTCGCTGCCCGAAGCCGGCAGCGAACCGCCCTCTTCCAGGCGGCGCCGGTAGGCCGGCTCGGCCAGGCCGGCCTTGAGCGCAGCGGCCAGGCGCTGGGCCACGTCCGCGGGCAGGCCCTTGGGAGCCGCCAGCGCAAACCAGCCCGTGAGCTCGTAGCCCTTGAGCTGAGGGTGCTCAGCCAGCGCAGGCACCTGCGGCAACGTGGGAAAGCGCTTGGCCGAGGTGACGCCCAGGGGTGTGAGCCGGCCCGACTGGATGAACGGCGCCGCGGCCGTGGGCGAGACGATCGCGAAGTCGAGCGCGCCGCCCACGAGGTCGCTGGTCAGCGCCGCCGTACCGCGGTACGGGATGTGCGTCATGAACAGGCCGGCACGCTGCTTGATGAGCTCGCCGGCGAAGTGCAGGGTCGAGCCCACGCCCGAGCTGCCGTAGCTGTACTTGCCCGGGTTGCGCTTGACCAGCGTGACGAACTCGTCGATGTTCTTCACCGGCACCTTGGGGCCGGCCACCAGCATCACCGGGGCATAGGCCACCAGGCCCAGCGGCGTGAAGTCCTTCAGCGGGTCGTACTTCTGCGCGGGGTTCACGAGACCGGTCGCAGCCATCTCGTTGCTGGAGCCGGCCAGCAGCGTGTAGCCGTCGGCCGGGCTGCTGACCACGCGCTGCGCCGCCAGCACGCCGGCCGCGCCGGGCGCGTTCTCGACCACCACGGTGCCGCCCAGCTTGGCAGCCAGGATGTCGGCCACCACCCGTGCGGCCATGTCCACCGAGCCGCCGGGCGCGTAGCCCACCATCACCTTGATCGGCTTGGCCGGATAGCTGGCCTGGGCCAGCGCCGGTGCCGCCAGCGCGGTAGCCGTGGCGCCCAGGGCAGCCAGCGCCAGGCGGCGCGTGAGGGAAGAATTGCGATGGTTCATGGTCGAAGCGGACAAAGTGGAGGAAAGGAAAAGCGGCCGGTGCGCCTCAGCCGGCGGGCGCCAGGAAGCGGCGCACCAGTTGCACCCAGTAGCTCGCCGCGATGGGCAGCATGGCGTCGTTGAAGTCGTAGCCGGGGTTGTGCACCATGCAGCCGCCGGTGGCGTGGTGCTCGCCCTCGCCGTTGCCGACGATCAGGTAGCTGCCCGGGCAGTGCTCGAGCATGAACGAGAAGTCCTCGCTGCCCGTGAGCGGCTGCAGCGGCGGCAGCAGGCCGTCCTCGCCCAGCCAGTCCACGGCCACCTGACGCGCGAACCGGGTGGAAGCCACATCGTTCACCAGCGCGGGGTAGCGCCAGTGGTAGTCCACCTCGGCCGTCACGCCCAGCGTGACGGCCTGGGCCTGCACCAGTGCGGTGATGCGCTCGCGCAGCATGGCGCGGGTTTCGGGCCGGTAGGCCCGCGCGGTCAGGCGCATCTCGACACTGCCGGGAATCACATTGGGCGCATCGCCGCCCTGGATCGCGCCGACCGACACCACCGCCATGTCGCGCGGGTCCACGTTGCGCGAGACGATGGTCTGCAGCGCCACGATGATGTAGGCCGCCGCCGTCACCGGGTCAGCCGCGAGATGCGGCGACGAGCCGTGGCCGCCGCGCCCGGTCACGGTGATGATCACCGAGTCCGAGGAGGCCATGAACGAGCCTTCCTTGAAGCCGAACTGGCCCACCGGAAAGCCGGGCATGTTGTGCAGCGCGAACACCGCATCGCACGGAAACAGCTCGAACAGCCCCTCCTGCACCATGCGGCGGCCACCGCCCAGCCCTTCTTCGGCCGGCTGGAAGATCAGGTGCAGCGTGCCGTCGAAGCTGCGTTCCTGCGCAATGGCGCGCGCCGCTGCGAGCAGGATGGCGGTGTGGCCGTCGTGGCCGCAGGCGTGCATCCTGCCCGGCACCTGGCTCGCATAGGGCAGCCCGGTGGTCTCGTGGATGGGCAGCGCGTCCATGTCGGCGCGCAGGCCGAGGCGGCGCGGGCCGTGGCCGAGCTTCAGCGTGCCCACCACGCCGGTGCCGGCCAGGCCGCGGTGCACCTCGTAGCCCCAGGCCTGCAGCCGCTCGGCCACCAGGTCACTGGTGGCGAACTCCTCGTAGGCGAGCTCGGGATGGGCGTGGATCCGGTGGCGCAGCGCCACCATGTCTGTGGCGTGGTCCCGCACCGCGGGAACCAGCTTGTCCAGGCCAGCGGCCTGCTCGATCGTGAACGTCATGGGTCGCAGTCTAGGAAAGGGGGCCATCAGGCAATAGACAGGCATTTCAATTCAATGAAAGGCATGGCCTGTCACGCGGCCATAATCCTGTCATGAAGGTGCACCAGCTCCGCTATCTCGCCGTTGTCGCCGCGGAAGGCAGCATCCGCGCGGCGGCGCGTGCGCTGGGCCTCACGCAGGCCACGGTGACGCAGGGTCTGCGCGAGCTGGAGGCGAACGCCCAGGTGGCGCTGCTGACGCGCCACGGCAGCGGCATCGCCCTCACGCCCGCGGGGCAGGATCTGGTCGCGCATGCGCAGCGCGTGCTGGCCCAGTTGCGTCAGGCCGAGGACACGCTGGCGCGTCACCGCGATTCGGCCGCGCCGCAACGCCTGAGCGTGGGCATCACCCCCTGGGTCGCCCAGACCCTGATGCCGCGCGTGGTGCCGGCCTTCCGCGCCGCGTTGCCGCATGTCCAGATCGAGATGTTCGACGGCCTCTCGGTGCTCGCCTACCCGCGCTTGCGCGAAGGCAGCCTGGACCTGATGATCGGCCGCATCGCGGCGGACGATGCCATGCAGGGCCTGCAGGCCCTGCCCCTGTTCAGCTACGAGATGACCGTGGTGACGCGGCGCGGCCATCCGCGCGCAGGTGCGCGCTCCATCGCCGAGCTGCTCGAGGACGACTGGATCCTCAACTTCACCCCGGGCGAGCAGGCGGCGCTGATGCACAACCTGTTCGGCCAGCATGGCGTGGCGCCGCCGCGCCAGCGCATCCATCTCGCGCATTCGGCATCGCTCATGCTCACGCTGGTGCAGCAGACCGACATGCTGACTTTCTGCCCCTGGCCGCTGGTGGAAACCGAGGGCCTGCGCACCAGCCTGCTCGCGCTGCAGCTGCGCGAACGCTTCCGCACCAACACGGTGGGCATCATCCGCCGCGCGCAGGAAACGCCCACGCATGCGGCGGCCTGCTTCATCGAGCTGTTCCTGGCCGAGGTGCGGGCCTGGGCGAGGTCCGATGAGCCTGCGATGCGCCGGGTGCTGCACTCCGTCGATCTGCTTGAACCGGCCAGCACCCAGCCTTCCTAGCGGCTCAGAGCCTGTTCACAGTCTCCCAGTGGCAGCCCGGGCCGGATTTGAATTCCAGGAGAAGACGCCGGTCTCCCTTGAATCGTCCCACCTTGCCGCAAAATGGAGGTCATGACATCCACCGACTTCAACGCCGCCTCCTCCGCCAACCCGCTGCTGGCCTTTGACGGCCCGCCGCTGTTCGACCAGATCCGCCCCGAGCACGTGGCGCCGGCGGTCGACGCGCTGCTCAAGGATGCGGACGCAGCACTCGAAGCGGTCACGGCCCCGGACTTCCCCGCGCGCTGGAGCGACATCGCCAAGGTGCTGGACGTGGCCACCGAAAAGCTCGGCCGCGCCTGGGGTGCGGTGAGCCTCCTCAACAGCGTGGCCGACAGCCCCGAGCTGCGCGCCGCCTACAACGAGGCCCTGCCCAAGGTCACCGAGTTCTGGACCCGGCTGGGCGCCGACGAGCGCCTGTACGCCAAGTACAAGGCCATCGATACCGCCACGCTCAACGCCGAGCAGCGCCAGGCCCACAAGAACGCAGTGCGCAATTTCGTGCTTTCGGGGGCCGAGCTCACCGGCGCCGCCAAGGAGCGCTTCGCGGCGATCCAGGAGCGGCAGGCCGAACTCGCCCAGAAATTCAGCGAGAACGCCCTCGACGCCACCGACGCCTTCGCCTACTACGCCGGCGCCGATGAGTTGGATGGCCTGCCCGAGGACGTGCAGCAGGCCGCGCGCGCCGCCGCGCAGGCCGAGGGCAAGGAAGGCTACAAGCTCACGCTCAAGATGCCGAGCTACCTGCCCGTGATGCAGTTCGCGCGCAGCAGCGCCCTGCGCGAAAAGCTCTACCGCGCCTACGCCACCCGCGCCAGCGACCAGAGCCCCGAGGCATTCAGGAAGTTCGACAACTCCGCCCTGATCCAGGAAATCCTGGCGCTGCGCCTCGAAGAGGCAAAACTGCTCGGCTACCGCAACTTCGGCGAAGTGTCGCTGGTGCCCAAGATGGCGGAGTCGCCGCAGCAGGTCACCGGCTTCCTGCGCGACCTGGCCGCCCGCGCCCGGCCCCATGCCGAAAAGGACGTGGCCGACCTGCGCGAGTTCGCCGCGCAGCAGCTCGGCCTGGCCGATCCGCAGCCCTGGGACTGGCCCTACATCGGCGAGAAGCTCAAGGAAGCACGCTATGCCTTCAGCGAGCAGGAGGTCAAGCAGTACTTCACCGCGCCCAAGGTGCTGGCCGGCCTGTTCAAGATCGTCGAGACGCTGTTCGAGGTGGCGATCCGCAAGGACCAGGCACCGGTCTGGAACCCGGCCGTGGAGTTCTACCGCATCGAACGCGACGGCCAGCTCGTCGGCCAGTTCTACCTCGACCAGCCCGCGCGCGCCGGCAAGCGCGGCGGCGCCTGGATGGACGACGTGCGTGCCCGCTGGCTGCGCCCCGACACCGGCGCACTGCAGACGCCGGTGGCGCAACTGGTGTGCAACTTCGCCGAGGGCGTCAACGGCAAGCCGCCGCTGCTCACGCATGACGACGTGACCACGCTGTTCCACGAGTTCGGCCACGGCCTGCACCACATGCTCACGCAGGTGAACGAGCGCGACGTCTCGGGCATCAGCGGCGTCGAGTGGGACGCGGTCGAGCTGCCCAGCCAGTTCATGGAGAACTTCTGCTGGGAGTGGGACGTGCTGCGCCACATGACGGCCCATGTGGACACCGGCGAGCCGCTGCCGCGCGCGCTGTTCGACAAGATGCTCGCGGCCAAGAACTTCCAGAGCGGCCTGCAGACGCTGCGCCAGATCGAGTTCGCGCTGTTCGACATGCTGCTGCACACCGAGCACGACCCGGCGCAGGACTTCATGCCCCTGCTCAACCAGGTGCGCGCCGAAGTGGCCGTGCTCCAGCCGCCGGCCTGGAGCCGCACGGCCCACACCTTCAGCCACATCTTCGCGGGCGGCTACGCGGCCGGCTACTACAGCTACAAGTGGGCCGAGGTGCTGAGCGCCGATGCCTATGCGGCGTTCGAGGAAACAGCGGGTAACGACGAGTTGCCAAACGTCGAAACCGGTAGAAAATACCGCCACGCCATCCTGGAAGCAGGCGGCAGCCGCCCCGCCATGGAGTCGTTCAAGGCCTTTCGCGGACGCGAGCCGAGCCTGGACGCCCTGCTGCGGCACCAGGGCATGGCATGAAGGCCCACGCACCGGGCCCACACTCTGGAGGAACCATGAAACGGAATGCCACACTCTTTCTGGCCGCCGGCGCCCTGCTGATGCTGGCCGGCGCCAGCCTGCAGGCCCAGCCGGTCTACCGCATCGTCGGCCCCGACGGCCGGGTGACCTATTCCGACCAGCCTCCACCGCCCTCGGCGGCCGCCAAGGCCACCAGCACCACGGGCGGCGCCCCTGCCGGCGCAGCCGGCGGCAATGCCGCCTTGCCCTTCGAGCTGCGCCAGGTGGCCAGCCGCTACCCGGTCACCCTCTACACCGGCGACAACTGCGGCCCCTGCGGCGCGGGCCGCACCCTGCTCAGCAGCCGGGGCGTTCCGTTCACCGAGCGCACGGTCAACACGCCCGACGACACGGCGGCGCTGCAGCGCCTGAGCGGCGACAACAGCCTGCCCTTCGTGACGATTGGCGGGCAGCAGATCAAGGGCTTCTCCGATACCGAATGGGCCCAGTTCCTCGATGCGGCCGGCTACCCCCAGACCTCGCAGCTGCCGGCCGGCTATCGCAATCCGCCCGCCGCGCCGCTGGTCGCGGCCCAGAAGCAGGCGCCCAAGCCCGCGGTTACCGAGGCCGCGGCCGACGGCGCCAGGGGCACAGCAGCGCCACGGCCTGCCGCACCGCCGCCGTCCAACGCAGGCAACCCGGCCGGCATCAAGTTCTGATTGCTACTCTTTTCATAGCAACAAAGAACCGCCCGGCCTGGACATCGGGCTGATTTCAGTCGAATTTCAGGGTTTTCACGCCGCCGGAGGTGCCCAGCAGGCAGACCTGGGCCTTCTGGTGCGCGAACACGCCCACCGTCACCACGCCGGGCCACTGGTTGACCTCGGACTCGAAGGCCAGCGGGTCGGTGAGGGACAGGCCCGTCACGTCCACGATGTGCTGGCCGTTGTCGGTCACCAGCGGCACACCGTCCTTCAGGCGCACCCGGGCCACGCCACCCAGGGCGGCAAACTGGCGCACCACACGCTGCGTGGCCATGGGAATGACTTCCACCGGCAGCGGGAAGGCTCCGAGCGTGGCCACCAATTTGGACTCGTCGGCGATGCAGACGAAGCGCCGCGCCTCGGCCGCCACGATCTTCTCGCGCGTGAGCGCCGCGCCGCCGCCCTTGACCATGAAGCCCCGGCCGTCGATCTCGTCGGCGCCGTCGATGTAGACGGCCAGCTCGCCCACCTCGTTGGCGTCGAACACCGGGATGCCCAAAGCCCGCAACCGCTCGGTGCTGGCCACCGAGCTCGACACGGCGCCCGGGATGCGGTCCTTCATCGAGGCCAGGGCCTCGATGAACTTGTTGACCGTGGAGCCGGTGCCCACGCCCACGATCTCGCCCGGCACCACATAGGCCAGGGCGGCCTGGCCCACCAGTGTCTTGAGTTCATCCTGAGTCAGTGCATTCATCTGGGAAAATCGCGGTAGTTTCGAGAATTATCCAATGCCATTGCTTCCCTACGCCCTTGCTCGCCCATTCCTGTTCGGACTCGACCCCGAAACCGCCCACGAACTCACCATGGCCTCGCTGGCGCGCGCGCAGGGCACGCCGCTCGAATGGGCCTATTGCGGCGGCATGGTCGACGACCCGGTCACCCTGGCCGGGCTGCGCTTTCCCAACCGCGTGGGCCTGGCCGCCGGGCTGGACAAGAACGCGCGCTGCATCGACGGCCTGGGCGCCATGGGCTTCGGCTTCGTCGAGGTCGGCACCGTCACGCCCAAGCCCCAGCCGGGCAACCCCAAGCCGCGCATGTTCCGCCTGCCGCAGAAACAGGCGCTGATCAACCGCCTGGGGTTCAACAACGACGGGCTGGACGCCTTCATCGCCAACGTGCAGCGCGCCTCGTTCCGGCGCAAGGGCCGCATCCTGGGCCTGAACATCGGCAAGAACGCCGCCACGCCGATCGAGCGCGCCACCGATGACTACCTGACCTGCCTCGAAGGCGTCTATCCGCATGCGGACTACGTGACCGTCAACATCTCGAGCCCCAACACCCAGAACCTGCGCGCGCTGCAGAGCGACGCGGCGCTGGACGGCCTGCTGGGGGCGGTCGCGCAGCGGCGCCAGGCGCTGGCGCGGGAGCATGGCCGGCAGGTACCGGTGTTCGTGAAGATCGCGCCCGACCTCGACGAGGCCCAGATCGACGTCATCGCCGCCACGCTGCGGCGCCACGGCATGGACGGCGTGGTGGCCACCAACACCACGATCGCGCGCGAGGCCGTCGAAGGCCTGCCGCACGCCACGGAAACCGGCGGCCTGAGCGGCGCGCCGGTGTTCGAGGCCAGCAACCGCGTGATCGCGCGGCTGCGCGCCGCGCTGGGCAAGGACTTTCCCATCATCGGCGTGGGCGGCATCCTGAGCGCCGGCGACGCCGTGGTCAAGCTGCAGGCCGGCGCCGACCTGGTCCAGATCTACACCGGGCTGATCTACCAGGGACCGGCCCTGGTGCGCGAGGCGGCGCTCGCCATCAAGAACCGCAGCTAGGGCGCGCGTTCAGCGGCGCCACAGCATCAGCGGCAGCAGCCAGCGGCTCCATTGCAGCAGCCGCCGAGGGCCCAGCGCCAGCCCGGTCGCCAGGATGGCGCCGGCCGCCGCCGGATGCTCAATCAGCGTGCGCATGATCATGCTGCGCGGAAAGACGTTGGGCGCAGAAGCGCCCGGCGCCTGCCCGGCCGTATCGGAGGGTTGCGCCACCGCCGCCGCCGGCGCGGGGCTGATGGCCTCCAGCCGCTCGCGCTGGGCACGGATGCGCAGCAGCACCAGCGCCTTGATGGTGCCGGCAGCCGCCACGTCGCGCATGGTGGCGGGCCGTGCGCCGGGCTTCACAGCCGCTCCTTGAGGCTGTGCCAGTCGCGTCCCAGCTCCTCGCGGGTATGGGCAAACGCCTCGCTGGAGCGCTGCATCGTGCGGATGAAACAGACCAGGGCGCCGCCCCACAGCAGCAGCCAGACCAGCGCCACGCCCCAGGCCACGGCAGGACGGTGCGGCGTGTCCCAGAAATGCACCACCACCGCCGCGGACAGCGCCAGCAGCGCGACGATGGTCAGGCCGAGCACGGCGAGCGCCAGCAGCGCGAGCCGGTGCCAGCGCTGCTTTTCCTCTTCCCACTCGATGCGCGCCAGCAGCCAGCGGTCTTCCAGGCCGCTGGCGCCCTCGGCCGCCGCCTTGCGCAGCCGGGCCATCCAGGCATCGAAGCCCAGCAGGGACAGCAGGTTCATGCGGGCCGGGTCAACGGCGTCCGATCAGGAAACCCAGCACCGCGCCCAGCGCCAGGGCCATGCCGGCCACGCGCCAGGGCTCGTCGTGGGCATAGGCATCGGCGGCCTTGGCCGTGCGGCGGGCCTGCTCGGCGGCGTCATGGGCCGCATCGAGGGCGGCCTCGCGGGCCGAGGCCGCGGCTTCGCGCGCCGATTGCAGGCCGTGCTCCAGGCGCTCACGCAGGGCCTTCACTTCAGGGTGCGCCGCCAGGATGTCGTTGTTGCTCAGCAGATCCCGCAGATCGGCCACCAGGTCTTCCAGTTCGCCTTGCGCCTTGGCACGTGTTCTTGCAACCATGAGAGTTCCCTTTCCTGTGCGTTGCGACCCACCAGACCCCGGAGCAGCGCCTGCGATGGAGCGTCGAATTCATCGTACACCATCGAGCCGCGCGAGCCGCCGCCAGACGGTCGGCATGGGCCGCCTACGCGTGTAGGAGAAGGTCGCGCACATGCTCCCCGATCGCGAGCGCGCTGGTCAGCCCCGGCGACTCGATGCCGAACAGGTTGACCAGCCCGGGCACGCCATGCTCGCCCGGCCCCTGGATCAGGAAGTCCCGGGCCGCCTCGTGCGGCGCCTGGATCTTGGGCCGGATGCCGGCATAGCCCGGCGCCAGCGCGCCGCTGGGCAGGCCGGGCCAGTACTTGCGCACCTCGGCCTCGAAAGCGCCGCCCCGCGCGGGGTCGACCTCGAGGTCGTCGGGCGAATCCACCCATTGCACGTCGGGGCCGAACTTGGCCTGCCCGCCGAGATCGAGCGTCAGGTGCACGCCCAGGCCCGCGGCCTCGGGCACCGGGTAGATCAGGTGCCGGAACGGCGCCCGCCCGGCCAGCGTGAAATAGTGGCCCTTGGCGTAGTAGGCCGCGGGCACGTGGGCCGGGTCCAGCCCCTCGAAGCGCCGCGCCAGCGCGCAGGCCTGCAGGGCCGCTGCGTTGACGACGAGGCGGGCCCCGAGCACCGAGCCATCGGCCATATGCAGCTCATGCAGCGCGCCGCCGGCGTCCAGCCGTGCGCCTGCCACGGCCGAGTCCAGCGCTACCATGCCGCCGGCGCGCTCCAGGTCGCCCTGCAGCGCCAGCATGAAGCCATGGCTGTCCACGATGCCGGTGGCCGGCGACAGCAGCGCGGCGGTGCAGCGCAGTTGCGGCTCCAGGGCCTGGGCCTCGCGCGCCTCCAGCCATTGCACCGGCACGCCATTGGCGGCGGCCTTGTCCTGCAGGGCCCGCAGCGCCGCCTGCTGCGACGGCTGGGTCGCCACCACCAGCTTGCCACAGCGGGCATGGTCCACCCCGTGGCTGGCGCACAGCGCGTACAGCAGGTCCCGCCCGCGCACGCACAGGCGTGCCTTGAGCGAGCCGGGCGTGTAGTACAGCCCGGCGTGAATGACTTCGCTGTTGCGCGAACTCACGCCCTGCCCGATGGCGGGCCCGGCTTCCGCCACGATGGTCTCCAGGCCGCTTTGCGCCAATGCGCGCGCCACCGCAAGCCCCACCACCCCGGCCCCAATCACCAGAGCATCGATGCTGTCCATGGTCCTCCTATCTCAGTTATTCATAGCGCTGCGCGCCACCCGCATCGCATGAAACGGGCGCCCGTTCGCAGCGGTGCCAAGGGCCGCGGAGCAGGCCATGCCAGTGCACCCGCGGAACCGGCTCGGCCGGGCCGCTGGGTGCGCCCCCTTGAGGGGGAGGCGCCGCAGGCGCTTCGGGGGTGTTCCATTTCAATACAAAACATGTTTCGCTCCAACCCAGGTGCGCAGTCGCCGCGAGGCTGTCACAATATCTTCACCATTCTGTAACAACTTGTCATCGCCATGGTTCGTCACTGCTCACGGCGGCCGCAGAATGCACATGACGACGTGCCTGCAACACCGGCCAGTGCAAGACAGGAGCATGGCGCCTGCAAGCGAGGGACCCCGTGCCGATCAAGCTGAACTTGTTGCCCGGCAGGAACAGTAGCCGACTGGTGTTGACCTTCGGCCTGTTGGCGCTGGCCGCCATTCTGGTGGCCGCCGTCAGTTCCATCTGGATGCTGCGCCAGCAGACACTGCGCGAGTGGCGCGACCAGCTGTCCAGCCTCTCGCTGATCGTGGCCGACCACGCCGGCCAGGTGCTGTTCTCGGCGAACACCGTGCTCGACGCCGTCGCGGAGAACGTGCAGGCTGCGGGCATCGAGGACGAGAACAGCTTTCGCGCGACCATGGCGTCGGAAGGCTGGTACCAGCTGCTGCGCGACAAGGCCGAGGGCAACGCCATCATCGACGTGACGGCCATCATCGCGGCCAACGGCGACATCCTCAGCTACTCGCGCACCTTTCCCACCCCCAACATCAACCTGGCCGACCGCGCCTACTTCCAGGCTCATGTCGCCGACCCCAAGCTCGAGACCTTCACCAGCGACCCGGTCAAGAACAAGGGCAACGGCCACTGGACGTTCTACCTGACGCAGCGCATCAGCAACAGCCAGGGCGAGATGCTGGGGCTGGCGCTGGTCGGCATCTCGGCCGAGGTGTTCTCGCGCTTCTACGCCCGCGTCGGCGAAGACCTGGGCGACGGCGCCTCGATCTCGCTGTACCGCCGCGACTTCACGCTGATGACGCGCTGGCCGATGCAGGAAAGCATGATCGGCCAGCGCAACCTCAGCGGCGTCGCCAAGCATGTCATCGAGGACCAGCACCTCACGCACGACGTGGTGCTGGCCGGCTCGCCGCGCTTCACCGAAAACCGCGATGCCGAGCTGCGGCTGCTGGCGCCGCGGGTGGTGGACCGCTACCCCTTTGTCGTCGTTCCGGTGATCTCCGAGGCGCTGTTCCTGCGCGGCTGGCGCCAGACCGCGCGCTGGATCGCCGGCATCACGGCGCTCAGCTGCGTGCTGCTGCTGGGGGCGCTGGCGCACCTGGTGCGCGTGTTCCGGTTGCGTGACCAGAGCCAGGCGCTGAATGTGCAGCTGCATGAGGCCTCCGCCGCCGCGGCCCATGAACTGCGTGCCGCCAAGGAGGCGGCCGAGCGGGCCAACAAGGCCAAGAGCGAATTCGTGGCCAACATGAGCCACGAGATCCGCACCCCCATGAACGGCATCATCGGCATGACCGGGCTGTGTCTGGAGACGCCGCTGAACGAGGAGCAGCGCGAGTACCTGCAGATGGTGAACATGTCGGCCCATTCGCTGCTCACGGTGGTCAACGACATCCTCGATTTCTCCAAGATCGAGGCCGGCAAGCTCGAGCTCGATCCGGTAACGTTCTCGCTGCGCCAGATCTTCAAGCAGACGGCGCGCACCCTCTCGCTGCGGGCCAACGAGAAGAACCTGGAAATCATCAACCGGGTGGCCCCCGATGTGCCCGACAACCTGGTCGGCGATCCGGTGCGGCTGCAGCAGATCCTGATCAACCTGCTGGGCAACGCGCTCAAGTTCACCAGCCAGGGCGAGATCGTGCTGGACGCCCGGCTGGCCCCGGGTTCGCCGGCCAGCAGCCCGGGCAGCCCGGTGTTCCTCGAGATCAGCGTCAGCGACACCGGCATCGGCATCCCGCTGGACAAGCAGGCCGCGATCTTCGACGCCTTCACCCAGGCCGACAGCTCCATCACGCGCCGCTATGGCGGCACCGGGCTCGGGCTGGCCATCAGCAACCAGCTGGTGCAGATGATGGGCGGGCGCATCCAGGTGCGCAGCCGTCCGGGCAGCGGCAGCACCTTCACCTTCACCATCCGCCTGGGCCACAGCCATGAACCGGCGCCGCCGGACCACGCGGGTGAGATCATCGCCCTGCAGGGCAAGCGGGCGCTGGTGGTGGACGACAACGACACCAGCCGCCAGCAAATCGGCGACCTGCTCGAAGGCTTCGGCGTCCAGCCCGAGCTGTGCCGCAACGGCAGCGAGGCCCTGCTGCGGCTGGCCGGCATGCCCTCCTGCGCGGTGGCGCTGATCGACCTGCACATGCCCCTGATGAACGGCTACGACCTGGTCGGGCTGCTGCGCACCCAGCCGGCCCTGAGCCAACTGCCGGTCCTGGTCCTCGGGCCGGTCAGCGACCGCCATGACAAGGACACGCTGAAGCGACTGGGCGTGCAGGCCTACCTCACCAAGCCGGTGGACCAGGACGAGCTGCGCAATGCGCTGCGAAACTTCTTCCCGGAGCCGCGCGGCAACCACAGGCTGCCCGCGCCTGCCGTGCCGGCACAGGCGCCGGCCCCGGCGCACGCGGCGCCCTCCGGCCTGCGCATCCTGCTGGCCGAAGACACCCCCGTCAACCAGAAGCTGGGCCAGCACCTGCTGAGCCAGTCGGGCCACCAGGTCAGCGTGGCCAGCGACGGTGTGGAAGCGCTCTCGATGTTCATGAACGGCCCGGTTTTCGATGCCATCCTGATGGACATGCAGATGCCCGAGATGGACGGCGTCGAGGCCACCGCCCGCATCCGCGCCCTGGAGGCCGCCTACGCGCGGCCACACACGCCCATCATCGCCATGACGGCCCATGCCCTGCTAGGCGACCGGGAGCGCTGCCTCGCGGCCGGCATGGACGGCTACGTGGCCAAGCCGGTCACCCGTGCGGCCCTGGACGCCGAAATCAACCGCGTCATCGAATCCCTGGACCAGCCCTCGACCCTGCCCGAACTACCGCCCGAACCTGCCGGCGAAACCCCGGCCAACGGCTTCGACGTGCAGCGGGCGCTGGCGCTGGTCGATGGCGACGCGGACTTCCTGCGCGAATCGCTGCGGCTGTTCCTGGCCGGCCTGCCTGCGCTGCGCCAGCCCATTGCCTCGGCCGTCAAGCGCACGGATGGCGCCACCCTGAACAAGGCGGCCCACAAGCTGCGCGGCTCGGTGCTGATCTACGCAGCCGACGAGGTGGCCGACCTGGCGCTGCAGATCGAGACGCGCGCCGGCGATGGCCGGCTGGACGAGGCCGTCGCCCTGTGGCCGACGCTGGACATCGCCGTGGACAGGCTGGAAGCCAGCCTCAGCGCCTGGCTCAACCACGGCTGAGGCCCGGCCGCGCCCGGCCCCTCAGCGCGGGTCGGTGGCCAGCAGCAGGCGCACCAGCGAGCCCAGGCTGGCCTGCAGGGCCGCGAAGCCGCCATGCGGCGCCAGTGTGTGCTCGTCCATGTAGAGCTTGCGGTTGATCTCGATCTGGATGCTGTGGCGGTGCCGCGCCGGATCGCCGTAGCGGCGCACCAGCTCTACGCCCTTGTAGGGATGGTTGTAGGCCACGTCGTAGCCCAGGCTCCGAAGATGCTCACAAATCTGTAGCGCGAGATGTCCGCTGGACGTGGACTCATCGCGGTTTCCAATCACAAAATCGGCATGCACCAGGCCCGGGAAGTCCGTCGAGTAGGCCGACGCCACGGCCGGCATGGAATGGCAGTTGATGTGGAGGCTGTAGCCGTGCCGGGCGTGCGCGGCGTCGATCGCCTGCTGCACGGCTGCGTGGTAGGGCTGCCAGCAGCGCGCGATGCGCGACTGCACCTCGGCCACCGTGAGCCGGCGGTCGTAGAGGGGCACGCCCTCGTCGGTCATGCGCCAGATCAGGCCCTTGCCCAACCGCACCTTGGACAGGCTCTTCGGATCGGTCTCCACCGGCCCGGGCCAGGGCTCGTCGAACAGCGTGGTGTCGATCTCGGTGATGTTCCGGTTGGCGTCGAGGTAGCTGCGCGGGAAATGCGCCTCGATCCAGGCCACGCCGAGCGCGGGCGCGAAGCTGTAGAGTTTTTCCACATGCGTGTCCTCGGCGCTGCGCAGCGCGGCCAGGTCGCAGGCGGTGGCGAAGTCGTCCGGGTAGTCGGTGCCGCTGTGCGGAGAGTCCAGCACCAGGGGCGTGCTGCCCGGCAGGTAAGTCACGTTGGGCATGCGCCGATTGTGACGCATGCCCGGCACTCGGCGTCTCGTGGTTGATACGGAGCCGGGGCCGCCTATTCCGGGAAAAAGGTGTATTTCGCCAGGAACAGCCCCGCGATGCACCAGGCCGCCGGGTGCACTTCCTTGTAGCGGCCCGTGAACAGCTTGAGGCCCGCGTAGGTGATGAAGCCGAACGACAGGCCGTTGGCGATCGAATAGGTAAACGGCATGGCCAGCGCGGTGAGCGCGGCCGGCGTGGCTTCGGTCACATCGTCCCAGGCCACGTCGAGCAGTTCGCGCAGCATCAGGCCGGCCACATAAAGCAGCGCGGGCGCCGTGGCGTAGGGCGGCACCGAGGCCGCCAGCGGCGCCACAAACAGCGTGGCCAGGAACAGCACGGCCACCGTCAGCGCTGTGAGGCCGGTGCGCCCGCCCGCCTGCACGCCCGAGGCGCTCTCCACGTAGGCGGTGGTGCTGCTGGTGCCCAGCAGCGAACCGCAGAAAATGGCGGCGCTGTCGGCGAACAGCGCACGGCCCAGGCCCTTGTAGCGGTCGCCCTCCAGCAGGCCGGCGCGGCGCGCCACGCCCATCAGCGTGCCCGTGGCATCGAACACCTCGACCAGCACGAACACCAGGATCACGTGCACGAAACCGGTGTGCAGCGCGCCCACGATGTCGAGTTTGAAGAAAGTGGGCTCCAGGCTCGGCGGCATGGCGAACACGCCGTTGAACTGGCTCAGGCCCAGCAGCATGCTCAGCAGCGAGACCGCGAGGATGCCGATCAGGATCGCGCCGCGCACGCGCAGCGCGTCCAGCACGGCGATCAGGAAGAAGCCGAAGATCGCCAGCAGCGCCGGCGGGGCATGCAGGTTGCCCATGCCGATCTTGGTGGCCGGATTGGCAACCACGATGCCGGCGTTGCCCAGGGCGATGATGGCCAGGAACAGCCCGATGCCCGCGGCGATCGCGCTGCGCAGCGACTTGGGCACCCCCGCGATCAGCCAGCCTCGGATGCCCGTGACCGTGAGCACGATGAACACGCAGCCCGAGATGAACACCGCGCCCAGCGCCTGCTGCCAGGTGTAGCCCATGGCGCCGACCACGGTGAACGCGAAGAAGGCATTGAGCCCCATGCCCGGCGCCATGCCGATCGGGTAGTTGGCGACGAAGGCCATGATCACCGAGCCGATCGCCGCCGCCAGGCAGGTGGCGACGAAGACCGCGTTCTTGTCCATGCCGGTGCCCCCCAGGATGGAGGGATTGACGAAGACGATGTAGCACATCGTCAGAAAGGTGGTGAGGCCGGCCACGATCTCGGTGCGAACCGTCGTGCCATGGGCCTGCAGCTTGAAAAAGCGCTCGAACATGGGCGTTTGTCTCCTGAATGCGTTGTTGATGGGCCGTCGCAGCGGCCCTCTTCCGGTTTTTCAGTCGCCAAGTCTAGGAGCGGCCCTTGCCAGGCCCGATAGCGCTTTATGAATAAGGACTATCTGCAAACGCGGAAGATGCAGGCACCAACAGGTGCAGCCCTCGAGCCTGCCTCCCGTCCCGGGGCCGTCACTCGCCGGCCAGCCGCGCCGTGGACGCACGCACCACGAGGTTCGGCACCAGCACCCGCGTGGAGACGGCGAGCGTCGGCCGCCGCACATGCTCCATGAACAGCGCCGCTGCCTGCTCGCTCATCTGGTCGGTGGCAATGCGCACCGTGGTGAGCGCGGGCTCGATCAGATCGACCAGCGGCATGTCGTTGTGCCCCACCAGCGACATGCCCGCGGGCACCTCGATGCGGCGCTCGTGCAATGCATCCAGCACCCCGAGCGCGATGAGGTCATTCGCGGCGAAGATGGCCGAGGGGCGGCTGCGGCCGTCGAGCAGCCGCCGCGCCGCGGCGCGGCCTGCCTCGCGCGTGAAGGCTTCGGCCTCCACGACGGGACAGCGCTTCAACCCCAGCGTCCGGGTGAGATCGACAAAAGCCTGATGGCGCACATGCCCCGTGCTCGAAGCCGACGGCCCCGCCACGTGCCCGATGTGCACATGGCCCAGCGCCCGCAGGTGCTCCAGCACCAGCCGCACGCTTTCGCGGTCGTCGTTGACCACGCTGGAAAACTCGCGGTCGCCCGTGCCCCGGTTGACCAGCACCGTGGGCATCTGGCGCTCCCGCGCGGCCTGCAGCAGGGGGTCGTGGCTTTCGGCGGCCAGGATGAGCAGGCCGCTCACATGCCGTGCGGCCAGTGCCGTCACCAGGTCGCGCCGCGCCTGCGCTGCCGTGGGCGTCTGCGCCACCAGGCACAGCATGTCGTGCTGGCGCAGCGCCTGCTCCAGTCCCTGCACGATGGGGCCGAACAGCGGGTTGCTCAGGTCGGGAACGATGATCGCGGCCAGGTTGGTCTGCTTGGTGCGCAGCGATGCCGCCACCACGTTGGGCTGGTAGCCCAGTTCCCGCGCAATGCGCTCGATCTCGGCCCTCTTCCCGCTCGACACCTTGCCGCTGATGCCACGCAGGGCACGCGACACGGTGCCCGGGTGCACGCCGGCGGCCCTGGCAATGTCGTCGATGGTGACGGCCGGTCTGGCGGTGGAAGGGGGGCGAGGAAACATGAAAGGCCAAGTGATGAGTGATTGCGGTAACGACGGGCGAGCCTACACCATCCCCAAAAACAGGGGCTGAAAAAGCCTCTTGACCACCGCATGGATTTGGTTGTAACCTTAAGGGCAATCGATTGCCCTTAACTTGCCTTGAATTGCCTTTCATGAAAAAACCACTGCCCGCCACCGACCCCGGCGCCCTGCTGGCCGCCGTGCTCGAGGCCAACGCCGACACCGCGAACCCGCGCCTGAAAACCATTCTGGACAGCGCCATCCGCCACCTGCACGCCTTCGCGCTGGAGGTGGACCTGACGCCCGACGAGCTGCAGGTGGGCCTGGACTTCCTGGTGGCCGTGGGCAAGGCCACGGGCCCCGCCAAGCATGAAGGCATCCTGCTGGCCGACATCCTGGGCCTGGCCACCCTGGTGCAGTTGCGCAGCGCGCGGAACGCCGTCAACGCGGGCGGCACCGAGCCGGCGCTGGTCGGCCCCTTCTGGCGCGCGCAGCAGCCGCTGCGCGAACGCGGCACATGCATCGCCTCCAACGACACGCCGGGAGAGCGCCTGCGCGTGCAGGGCCGCGTCACCGGACTCGACGGCCGCCCGCTGGCCGGCGCACGAATCGAGACCTGGCAGGCCTCGCCCAAGGGCCTGTACGAAAACCAGGACCCGGAGCAGGAAGACATGAACCTGCGCGCCCGCTTCGAAACCGATGCCGACGGCCGCTTCTGGTTCACCAGCGTGCGCCCAGCAGGCTACCCCGTGCCCATTGATGGGCCCTGCGGCGCACTGCTGGCCGCGCAGCGCCGCAAGGTGATGCGCCCGGCGCACCTGCACTTCATCGTGGCGGCCGAGGGCTACAAGGTGCTGGCCACGCAGTTCTTCGACATCGACGACCCGGCCGCGCACGAGGACGTGGTGTTCGGCGCGGTGGGCTCGCTGCTGCGCCGCTTCGAGCCCGACGGCGAGGGCGGCTGGCGGCTCGACGTGGAGCTGCGGCTGGAACCCGGCGAAACCCGCCTGCCCCACTGCCCCCTGCCCTGATTCCCAAGGAAAAACATGAACGACAGAACCTTCAGCCCGCGCGAGCGGCTCGACGGCGAAGTGGCCGTCATCACCGGCGGCCGGGGTGCCATCGGCCTGGCCACCGCGCATCGCCTGGCCGAGCGTGGCGCGCGCATCGTGCTGCTGCAGCGCGATGCGGCGGATGCCGGGGCGCAAGACCTGGCCGCGCTGCCGGGCCAGGGGCACTTCGCCCTCACCGCCTCGGTGACCGACAGCGCCTCGCTGGCCGCAGCGGCCCAGGCCGTGCAGGAGCGCGCCGGCGGCGCCTCGATGCTGGTCAATGCCGCAGGCTTCACCAAGGCCGTGCCCGCCGCTGATCTGGACGCGCTGGACGACGTGCTGATCGACAGCATCTTCGCCGTCACCTGGCGCGGCAGCTTCGCGGCGATCCGCGCGTTTGCGCCGCAGCTCAGGGCGCGCGGCGACGCGCTGGTGGTCAACATCTCTTCCATCGCCGCCTTCACCGGCCTGGGCAGCAACCTCGCCTATGCCGCCGCCAAGGCCGGCGTGGACGCCAGCACCAAGGCGCTGGCCAAGACCCTCGGCCCCGCCATCCGTGTGATGGCCGTCTCGCCCGGCGTGGTGGACACCGGCTTCGTGCCGGGCCGCAGCGCCGACTTCAACGAGCGCGTAGGCGCCACGCTGCCGCTGCGCCGCGTGGGCGTGGCGGACGACGTGGCCGCCGCCGTGCTGGCCTGCGCCACCAGCCTGCGCTATGCCACGGGCAGCATCCTGGTCGTCGATGGCGGCCGCCACCTTGGATAGGAACCCTCCTCATGAGCCAACCCACCATCCTCACCTGCGCCGTCACCGGCAACCTCACGCGGCCCGAGCAGACGCCGCACCTGCCCATCACCCCGGCGCAGATCGTCGATGAAAGCCTGGCCGCCGCCGAGGCAGGCGCTGCCGCCGTGCACCTGCACGTGCGCGACCCGAAGACCGGCGCGCCCTCGATGGAACTGGCGCTCTACGCCGAAGTGGTCGAGGCCCTGCGCCGCCACGCGCCGCAGCTCATCATCAACCTGACCACCGGCCCCGGAGGGCGCTTCGTGCCCAGCCGGGAAGACCCGCGCATCGCCGCACCCGGCACCACGCTGATGGCGCCCGAAAAGCGCGTGGAACACATCACCGCGCTGCGACCTGACGTGTGTTCGCTGGACCTCAACACCATGAATTCCGGCGACCAGGTGGTGATGAACACTCCCGGCAACGTGGCCCGCATGGCGCAGGCCATCCGCGCCGCGGGCGTGCTGCCCGAGTTGGAATGCTTCGACAGCGGCGACCTCGTGCTCGCGCAGAAACTCATCGGCGACGGCACGCTGGCCGGCCCCGGCCTGTTCACCTTCGTGCTGGGCGTGCGCTACGCCCTGCCCTTCTCGCCCGAATCCGTGGCCTTCGCGCGCGGGCTGCTGCCGACCGGCGCGCAGTGGTCCGCCTTTGCCGTGGGGCGCCAGGCCTTCCAGGCCGTGGCCCAGGCCTTCCTGATGGGCGGCAACGTGCGCATCGGGCTGGAAGACACGATCTATCTCGACAAAGGCCAGTTGGCCAAGTCGAACGCCGAGCTGGTGCGCAAGGCCCGCCGCATCGTCGAAGACCTGGGCGGCCAGTTGGCCAGCCCCGCCGAAGCCCGCACGCGCTGGGGCCTGCCGCCCAGCAGCCTGCGCTGAACCTTGTTCACAACCATCTTTGAATTGACACCATGACCACGCTGACCCCGGGCCGCAAGCTCATCCTGACCGAGAAAGCCGCCGAAGCCGCTGCCATTGCCCCCCTGATCAACGTCGCCAGCCTTCCCAAGGCACCGCCCGGCCATGCCGTGGTGCGCGTGAAGGCCGCCGCCGTGAACCCCAGCGACGTGAAGGCCTCGCTGGGCATGATGCCCCACGCCGTCTGGCCCCGCACGCCAGGGCGCGACTTCGCAGGCGTGGTGGTCGAAGGACCTGCCGAATGGCAAGGCGTGGAAGTCTGGGGCACGGGCGGCGACCTGGGCATGACGCGCGACGGCAGCCACGCCAGCTACCTGGTGCTGCCCGTGGATGCGCTGAGCCGCAAGCCCGCCACCGTGTCGGTCGCGGCGGCAGCCACCATCGGCGTGCCGTTCATCACCGCCTCCGAGGGCCTGCGCCGTGCCGGCCTGCGTGGCGCAGGGCAGCGCGTGCTGGTGCTGGGCGCCAACGGCAAGGTGGGCCAGGCGGCCATCCAGCTGGCCACGCGCGCGGGCGCCCAGGTGGTGGGCGTGGAACGCCAGGCCGGCCACGCCAGCTCCGGCGTGCCCACCTACAGCGCTGCCGACCCCGATCTGGACGCCAAGCTGATGCAGGCCCTGGGCGGCCAGGGGGCCGACATTGCCTACAACACCGTGGGCTCGCCCTACTTCGCCACGGCCCTGAATGCCCTGGCCGTGGGCGGCACGCAGGTGCTGATCTCCACCATCGAGCGCAGCGTGCCCTTCGACATCCTGGCCTTCTACCGCCGCAACCTGCAGATGATCGGCGTGGACAGCCTCAAGCTCGACGCGCGCCAATGCGCCGCCATCCTCGACAGCCTGCACGGCGGCTTTGAAAGCGGCGAGCTGCGCGCCTTCGACGTGGACGACAACGCCCTGCTGCCGCTGGAGGCCGCCGCCGATGCCTACCGCAAGGTGCTGGCGGGGTCGATGGAACGCATCGTCCTGGCGCCCTGACCATGCACGTCACCCGCATCAACCAAGCGCTGCCCTACGAGGCCCCGGGCCACCAGGGCATGCACATGCGCCGCATCCAGGGCCGCGAGGCCGGCCCTGCCGACACGGTCTGGATGGGTGTCTCGATCATCGAGCCCGGCGGCGGCACCACGGCCACCGCCTCGGCGGTCGAGAAGTTCTACCTGGTTCTGGACGGCGAGCTGGAAGTCACCGCCGAGTTGGGCGACGCGAAGGAAACCGCAGTGCTCGCACGCCACGACTCCTGCCGCATCGCCCCTGGCGAATCACGCCAGTTGCACAACCGCAGCGCCCTGCCCTGCGCCGTGCTGCTGGTGATGCCCAACGCATGATTTTTTCAACCCGAAAGGCAATCGATTGCCTGACACCCAAGGAGACAGCATGAACATCCACCGCAAGACCCTGCTGCAAGGGCTGGCCGCCGCCCTCCTGGCCACCGCAGTGCCCGCGTGGGCGCAAGGCGGCGCCTACCCCAGCAAGCCCATCAGCTTCATCGTGCCGTTCACGGCCGGCTCGGGCACCGACGTGATCGCGCGCCGGATCACGCCCCTGCTCGAGAAGGCACTGGGCCAGCCCATCGTGGTCGAGAACCGGCCCGGCGCGGGCGGCACCCTGGGCGCAAGCCAGGTCCTGGCCGCTGCGGCAGACGGGCACACCGTGCTCATCCACTCCGCCGGCCACGTGGCCAATGCGGCGCTGTACCCCAAGCTCAGCTACGACACGCTGAAGGACTTCACCCCGATCGCCATGCTGGCCACGCTGCCCAACGTGCTGGTGGTGTCGCCCGGCAGCGGCATCAAGTCGGTGGCCGATTTGCTGGCACGCGCCAAGGCACAGCCCGGCAAGATGTCCTATGCCTCGGCGGGCAACGGCAGTGCCACGCACATCAACGCCGAGAAGTTCCGCATCGCCGCGCAGGTCAATGCGCTGCACGTGCCCTACCGCGGCACGCCGCCGGCCATCACCGACGTGATCGGCGGGCAGGTGGACTGGTTCTTCTCGCCGCTGGTCAGCGCCCTGCCGCTGATCCAGGACAAGCGGCTGGTGGCGTTGGCCGTGGGCACGCCGCAGCGCTCGCCCAGCCTGCCGGATGTTCCCACCACGGTCGAGGCCGGGCTGCCGGACTCGGCCTACACCTTCTGGGTCGGCATGTTCGTGTCGGCCAAGACGCCGGCCGACGTGGCGGCGCGGCTGTCGCGCGAAACGGCCAAGGTGCTGCAGATGCCCGAGGTCAAGGCCGCCTTCGAGAAGCTGGGCGCAGATGCCTCGAGCCTGAGCCAGCCCGCGTTCGCGGAACTGGTGCGGCAGGAATACCAGTCCACCGGCGCGCTGATCCGGCAGGCCGGCATCAAGCCCGATTGATCATGAGGCTCTCCAGGACACTGGCAGCCCTCTGCCTAGCCGCCGTCGCCGGCACCGCGGCGGCCCAGGACACGCTGCGCGTCATCGTCTTCCCCGGTGCGCACAACCTGGCGTTGATGCTGGGCATGGAACGCGGCATCTTCGCCAGGCACGGGCTGAAGATCGAGCTGGAAGACACGCCCAACTCGCAGGCGCTGCGCACGGGCCTGGCCGAGGGCAGGTACGACATCGCGCACGCCGTGGTCGACAACGCGGTGGCCATGGTCGAAGGCGCGAAGCATGACGCACTGATCGTGGCGGGCGAGTACGCCGGCTTCAACGAGTTCATGGTCCGTCCCGAGATCACGGGCTTTGCCGACATCCGCGGCAAGGTGCTGGCCGTGGATGCGCCGAACACCGCCTATGCGCTGGTGGCCAAGAAAATCCTGAAGGACCAGGGCCTGCTCGAAGGGCGCGACTACACGGTGCGCGCCGTGGGCGGCACGCTGCAGCGCGCGCAGGAGCTGATCGCCAACCCCGATCTGGCAGCCAGCCTGCTCAATGCGCCCTTCTCCATCACCGCCAAGGCGCAGGGTCTGAAGTCGCTCGGCCGCCAGCGCGATCTGCTGGGCCCGTACCAGGCGGGCGGCGTGGTGGTGATGCGGCCCTGGGCGCAGCGCAACGGCGACAAACTCGAGCGCTACCTCGCGGCCTGCATCGAGTCCATGCGCTTTGCGACCGCGCCCGCCAACCGGGGCACGGCCGTGGCCATGCTGGTGGCCCGCTTCAAGCTCCCGCTCCAGGTGGCCGAGCAGACCGTGGACCAGCTCATGGCGCCCGGCTTTGGCCTGGCGCCGGATATGCGCTTCGACATGGAGGGTTTCCGCGCCTCGCTCGCCCTGCGGGCCGAGATCGAGGGCCAGTGGGGCGGCACGCCCCCGGCACCGGACAGGTACATCGACCTGAGCTTCTACGAGCGCGCGCTCAAGCGGCTTTGAGCCATCCTCGATGGGGGATGAGCTGAAAAACAAAAGGGCCCGGAAGAATCCGGGCCCTTTTTGATTGGTGGGTGGTACAGGGATTGAACCTGTGACCCCTGCCGTGTGAAGGCAGTGCTCTACCGCTGAGCTAACCACCCTGAATTGTGTTCAGGAAAGCCTGTGATTATGCCACAGAATTTTGTGCGTTCGCGCGCCAGACCGTCTTGCCGCCGCTGGACTTGTCGAGCTGCTTGAGCAGATCCTCGTGGGCGGCCAGCTCCTGCTCGTTGGCGGCCAGCACCGGCAGCTCGAAACCGCCGAGCTCGATGCGGACCGTGCTGGCGCTGCCGCTGTCGGTGGCGCCGAGATCGATCAGCAGCGCATCCTGGCCGCGCGTGAGGTTGATGTAGACGTCGGCCAGCAGCTCGGCATCGAGCAAGGCGCCGTGCAGCGTGCGGCCCGAATTGTCCACGCCCAGGCGGTCGCACAGCGCATCCAGCGAGTTGCGCTTGCCGGGGTACATCTCCTTGGCCATCACCAGCGTGTCGGTGACGCTGCCGATGAACTGCTTGAAGGGAGGCCGCCCGATCAGCTCCAGCTCCTTGTTCAGGAAGCCGACGTCGAACGCCGCGTTGTGGATGATGATTTCGGCGCCCTGCAGGTAGTCCAGCAGCTCGTCGGCCACGGCGACGAACTTGGGCTTGTCCTTGAGGAATTCGTTGCTGATGCCATGCACCTTGAGCGCGTCTTCATGGCTGTCGCGCTCGGGGTTCAGGTAGAAATGCTTGTTGTGGCCGGTGAGCTTGCGGTTGAGCAGCTCGACGCAGCCGATCTCGATGATGCGGTCGCCGTTCTCCGCGGACAGGCCGGTGGTTTCGGTGTCGAGGACGATCTGGCGGGTCATCAGTGGTTCTCTTTGGCGTGGTTGATCGAGTACTTGGGAATCTCCACCACCAGGTCCTTCTGCGCCAGGATGGCCTGGCAGCTCAGGCGCGACTGAGGCTCCAGGCCCCAGGCGCGGTCCAGCAGGTCTTCCTCGTTCTCATCGAGCTCGTTGAGCGAGCTGAAGCCCTCGCGCACGATCACATGACAGGTGGTGCAGGCGCAGCTCATGTCGCAGGCATGCTCGATGTTGATGTGATGGTCCAGCAGCGCCTCGCAGATCGAGGTGCCGGCCGGTGCCGAGACCTCGGCGCCCTGCGGGCAGTATTCGGGATGGGGCAATATCTTGATCACAGGCATCAGAGGGTCTCCACGTTCTTGCCCGACAGCGCCTTCTGGATGCTGTGGTTCATGCGTTCGGCGGCGAAGGCCTCGGTGCCCTTGGCCAGCGCTTCGGTGGCGGCCTCGATGGCCCGGGCATCGCCGCTGTCGGCCGCGACGCCGCGCAGCCGGCGCACCAGCGCGTCGATGGCCTCGCGCTCTTGTGCCTCCAGCAGGCCGCCGTCGGCCTCCAGCGCGCTTTGCGTGGCCAGCAGCATGCGATCGGCATCGACCCGGGCTTCGGCCAGGGCGCGGGCCTGGATGTCCTGCTCGGCCGTGTTGAAGCTGTCCTGCAGCATCTTCGCGATCTGCTCGTCCGACAGGCCGTAGGACGGCTTGACGTCGATGCGGGCCTCCACGCCGCTGCCCTGCTCTTTCGCGCTCACGCTCAGCAGCCCGTCGGCATCGACCGTGAAGGTGACGCGGATGCGCGCCGCGCCCGCGGCCATGGGCGGAATGCCGCGCAGCTCGAAGCGCGCCAGGCTGCGGCAGTCGGCCACCAGGTCGCGCTCGCCCTGCACCACATGCAGCGCCAGCGCGGTCTGCCCGTCCTTGTAGGTGGTGAAGTCCTGCGCCATCGCGGTGGGAATGGTCTGGTTGCGCGGCACGATGCGCTCGACCAGCCCGCCCATGGTCTCGATGCCCAGCGAGAGCGGGATCACGTCGAGCAGCAGCAGGTCGCCCTGGCCGTTGTTGCCGGCCAGTTGGTTGGCCTGGATGGCGGCGCCCAGCGCCACCACCTCGTCGGGGTTGAGGTTGGTCAGGGGCGCGTGGCCGAAGAAGTCCGCCACCGCGCGCTGGATCTGCGGCATGCGCGTGGCGCCGCCGACCATCACCACGCCCTTGACCTCGTCCTTGCCGAGCCGGGCATCGCGCAGGGCGCGGCGCACGGCCTCCAGGGTGCGGGCGGTCAAACCGGCCGTGACGGCCTCGAATTCCGTGCGTTTGACATCAAAATGGGCGGATGTCCTTGTCAGTTGGACGTTGAATGCTACAGTTTCCATAGCAGTCAGGGCTTCCTTGCAGGCGCGGGCCGCCACCTGCAGCGCCGCCTTGTCGCCCGCGGTGTCGGCTTGCGCGCCGGTCTGCTGCAACACCCAGTCGGCCAGCGCGCGGTCGTAGTCGTCGCCGCCCAGGGCCGAGTCGCCGCCGGTGGCGATGACCTCGAACACGCCCTGCGTGAGACGCAGGATCGAGATGTCGAAGGTGCCGCCGCCGAGGTCGTACACCGCGTAGAGGCCTTCGCTGGCGTTGTCCAGCCCGTAGGCGATGGCTGCGGCGGTGGGTTCGTTGATCAGGCGCAGCACGTTCAGGCCCGCCAGCTGGGC
Source organism: Variovorax terrae (assembly GCF_022809125.1). NCBI lineage: Bacteria > Pseudomonadati > Pseudomonadota > Betaproteobacteria > Burkholderiales > Comamonadaceae > Variovorax > Variovorax terrae. The sequence goes on from NZ_JALGBI010000001.1 coordinate 2,227,358, forward strand.
CGCATCCTTGGTGGCCTGGCGCTGCGCGTCGTCGAAGTACGCGGGCACCGTGACCACCACGCCGTAGAGCTCGTCGTCGAAGGTGTCCTCGGCCCGGTAGCGCAGCGTGGCAAGGATCTCGGCGCTCACCTCGACCGGCGACTTCTCGCCCGCCACGGTGTCCAGCACCACCATGCCGGGCTTGGCAACGAAACGGTACGGCAGCTTCTCGCGCCCGGCGATGTCGTCCAGCCCGCGCCCCATGAAGCGCTTGACCGAGGCGATGGTGTTCTCGGGGTCCCCGGGCAGCGCGGCCAGCGCCTCGAAGCCAATCTGGCGGCCATTGCCCTGCAGGTAGCGCACGACGGACGGAAGAATCACCCGGCCTTCTCCGTCGGGCAGGCATTCGGCCACGCCGTTGCGCACGGCGGCCACCAGCGAGTGGGTGGTGCCCAGGTCGATGCCCACCGCGATGCGCCGCTGGTGCGGGTCGGGTGCCTGGCCGGGTTCGGAAATCTGCAGCAATGCCATAGGGTCGTGCGGGATGCGTTGTGGGCTCTATTGTCCCAGTTGGTCGTAGCGGGCTTCCACGTCGCCGGCAAAGCGCTCAATGAACATAAGGGCTCTGACCTGCTGCGCGGCCTGCGCGTACGCGTGCTCGGCATCGAGCAGGCGCTCGCAGCGCTGCAGCGCCTCGCGCCGCGCCGCCAGCACTTCGGCCTGAAGGCGATCCAGCCCGTCCTGCGTGGCGGCCTCGTCCAGCGCCTCGCGCCAGGCCATCTGCTGCATCAGGAAGTCGGCCGGCATGGCCGTGTTGCTGTGGGCGCCGATCGGCGCGCCGTGCAGCTCGCACAGGTAGGCGGCGCGCCGCAGCGGATCCTTCAGGCGCTGGTAGGCCTCGTTGATGCGCACGGACCACTGCATGGCCACGCGCTGCGCCGCTGCGCCCTGGGCCGCGAACCTGTCGGGATGGGCCTCGCGCTGCAGGTCTTTCCAGCGGGCATCCAGCGCGGCACGCTCCTGCGCGAAGCGCTCGGGCACGCCGAACAGTTCGAAGTCAGTAGATTGGAGATTCATGGGTCAGTGGGCCGCAAAAAAACCGCCGGCACATCTCGCACGGGCGGTTTCATCGGGTTCGGGCGGCCGCTCAGATGCGAAAGCTTTCGCCACAGCCGCAGCGGTCGCGCTCGTTCGGGTTGTTGAACTTGAAGCCCTCGTTCAGGCCTTCGCGCACGAAATCGAGTTGCGTGCCCTCGATGTAGGCCAGGCTCTTGGGATCGACCAGCACCTTCACGCCGTGGTCTTCGAACACAATGTCCTCGGGCGCCAGCTCGTCGACGTACTCCAGCTTGTAGGCCAGGCCGGAGCAGCCGGTGGTCTTGACGCCCAGGCGCACGCCCACGCCCTTGCCGCGCTTGGCAAGGTAGCGGGTCACGTGCCGGGCGGCGGCTTCGGTCAATGTCACAGCCATCTGCAAGCCACCTTCCTTCAGTGCACGTGCTTCTTCTTGTAGTCGTCCACCGCGGCCTTGATGGCGTCTTCGGCCAGGATGGAGCAGTGGATCTTCACCGGCGGCAACGCCAGTTCTTCGGCGATCTGGCTGTTCTTGAGCGCAGCCGCTTCGTCCAGGGTCTTGCCCTTGACCCATTCGGTCACCAGCGAGCTGGAGGCGATGGCGGAGCCGCAGCCATAGGTCTTGAAGCGCGCATCCTCGATCACGCCGGTCTGCGGGTTGACCTTGATCTGCAGCTTCATCACGTCGCCGCAGGCGGGCGCACCCACCATGCCGGTGCCGACCGTCTCGTCGCCCTTGTCGAAGGAGCCGACGTTGCGGGGATTTTCATAGTGATCAACGACTTTTTCTGAGTAGGCCATGACGGTACCTCTTTAATTTCTCAATGCGCGGTCCACTGGATGGAGCTGATGTCCACTCCGTCCTGATACATCTCCCACAGCGGGCTCAAGTCGCGCAGCTTGGCCACGTTGTGCTTGATGGTGGAGATGGCGTAGTCGATTTCTTCCTCGGTCGTGAAGCGGCCGATGGTCATGCGCAGGCTGCTGTGCGCGAGTTCGTCGCTGCGGCCCAGGGCGCGCAGCACGTAGCTGGGCTCCAGGCTGGCCGAGGTGCAGGCCGAGCCTGAGGACACGGCCAAGCCCTTGATGCCCATGATCAGCGATTCTCCCTCGACGAAGTTGAAGCTCATGTTGAGGTTGTGCGGCACGCGCTGGTCGGGGTGGCCGTTGAGGAACACCTGTTCCACATCCTTGAGGCCATTGAGCAGGCGGTCGTGCAGGGCGCGGGCCTTGGCCCCGTCCTGCGCCATTTCGAGGCGGGCCAGCCGGAAGGCTTCGCCCATGCCGACGATCTGGTGCGTGGGCAGCGTGCCCGAGCGCATGCCGCGCTCGTGGCCGCCACCGTGCATCTGGGCTTCCAGCCGCACGCGCGGCTTGCGGCGCACGTACAGCGCGCCGATGCCCTTGGGGCCATAGGTCTTGTGCGAAGCCAGGCTCATCAGGTCCACCGGCAGCGTCTTGAGGTCGATCTCGACCTTGCCCGTGGCCTGCGCCGCGTCGACGTGGAAGATGATGCCCTTCTCGCGGCACAGCGCGCCGATGGCCGGGATGTCCTGGATCACGCCGATCTCGTTGTTCACGAACATCACGCTGACCAGGATGGTGTCGGGGCGGATCGCGGCCTTGAGCGCGTCCATGTTGAGCAGGCCGTCTTCCTGCACGTCCAGGTAGGTCACCTCGAAGCCCTGGCGTTCGAGCTCGCGCATGGTGTCGAGCACGGCCTTGTGCTCGGTCTTGACGGTGATCAGGTGGCGGCCTTTGCTCTTGTAGAACTGGGCCGCGCCTTTGAGCGCAAGATTATTGGACTCGGTCGCGCCGGAGGTCCAGACGATCTCGCGCGGGTCGGCGCCGATCAGCTCGGCCACCTGGTCACGGGCCTTCTCCACGGCTTCTTCCGCTTCCCAGCCCCAGGCGTGGCTGCGCGATGCCGGGTTGCCGAAATGCTCGCGCAACCAGGGGATCATCGCGTCCACCACGCGCGGGTCAACCGGCGTGGTGGCGCCGTAATCCATGTAGATCGGGAAGTGCGGGGTCATGTCCATGGCTGGCTCTGTGCGACGGCTGGCGGTCAAACGGATCAGGACTTGGCGAACATGCTGCCCAGGGCGAACACCGAGTTCGGCGCATTCACCCGGATCGGCTTGACCACCGGCTGGCTGGAGATGGCGCGCTTGGGGCTGGGCTTGTCTTCGATCTGCACGCCCTTGGCGAGTTGCTCGTCCACCAGCTTCTGCAGCGTGACGGAGTCCAGGAACTCGACCATGCGCTGGTTCAGCGACGCCCACAACTCGTGCGTCATGCAGCGGCCGGCTTCGCCCAGGCAGTTTTCCTTGCCGCCGCACTGGGTGGCGTCGATCGGCTCGTCCACCGACACGATGATGTCGGCCACGGTGATGTCGGCCGCCTTGCGGCCCAGCGTGTAGCCACCGCCGGGGCCGCGGGTGGATTCCACCAGCTCGTGGCGGCGCAGCTTGCCAAACAGCTGTTCGAGATAGGACAGGGAGATCTGCTGGCGCTGGCTGATCGCTGCCAGCGTGACCGGGCCATTGTTTTGGCGCAGGGCCAGATCGATCATTGCTGTGACCGCAAAGCGGCCTTTGGTTGTGAGACGCATCGCAAGCTCCTTAATAAGGCTCGGTTGACCGTTAAAACACCCCGCCGCCTTTTGGGCAACCGAGGCACCGTCTCCGCTCACTACCTGGCGATGCGGCCTGTTCCAGCCGGTCTTGCCAAGCCCCCGTCAACGCCGGGGCATTGACTTTTCGTCGTGTCGGTCTGTTGTTGAGTATTTATGTCAAGTATAGCAGAAAACCCATGGACCGGCCCGGGTCTCCCCTCTGGCCGGCGTTTTGTCCATGACTAAATACGCGAGTAAACCTTAGGACGTACAGACTCAGCCACTCACCTGGCTTTTTGCTTTTTTTAATTGTCAGACACGGATCCTGGGGGGAGGTTCCAGCCGCCCGGCCGGACTCGGCGCCAAGGGCCCTCGCAAGCGCCCGGCCGGCGCCTGCCACTCCATTTCGGGGTCAAAAGCGGCTCAGGTCCAGGTCCCCTGGTGATTGCATGCTATCAATCTGGTAGCAAACCGGAACTGCACGCAGAAGCCCGGCTGGACGCCGTCGAACCTCACCGTGGCGCCGATTTCCGCCGCCCGCAGGCGGATGCGGCTCAAGCCCCGCCCGGCCCGCTTGTCCATCCCCTGAACGCGGGAAGCCACCATGAGGGCCGGCTCATTGAGGCTCATTGACTACGGCATCGCGCCCCGTCGATGCGAAACGGCATAACCCTTTCCTACTAGCCCCTCCCCTGAACGGGTAGCTCAAATTAGTAACCCCAGGTGATTGGCCGTTTCGCGCCCGGTTTTTACGCTCCCTGCATCCGACTCCACCTTGTGCCGAGTCGCTGTTCTTTGCGGGGAAAACATGCAGATTTCTTTGATTTCCAGGCCCGTCGCGGCCGTCGTCCTGGGCACGCTGGTGGCCGCCATGCTGGCGGCCTGCGGCGGCGGCGATGACATCGCCGCTGGCCCGGCCGCCGGCTCGGCTACCGGTGGGGCTGGTGGGCCCGGCGGCTCGCCGCCGGCCACCCCCACGCTCAGCCTCAGCGCCCCGGCGCGCGCGGTGGCCAACACCCTCTACCGCTACAGCGCCACGCTCAGCACGGGCACCATCAGCGTGCAGAACTGGAGCTGGGACGATGGTGGCCCCGACGGCACCACCAACCCGGCCGGCCATGTCTGGAACACGCCAGGCCAATTCAAGGTGAACTTCAGCGCGGTGGCCGGCGGCAACCTGCTCAATGGCAAGCAAGCCACGGTGGTCGTGGCCGAGCCCATGTCGGTGGGAGAAAAGCACGCCTGCGCCATCGTGCCCGGCGGCACCGTGGCCTGCTGGGGCTACAACGGCTGGGGTCAACTGGGGGACGGCACAACGGTCGACCAATCCCTCCCCATCCCGGTGCCGGGCCTGAGCGGCGTCGTCGCCCTGAGCCTGGGCGCCTACTACGGCTGCGCCCTCGCCTCGGGCGGCACCGTGGCCTGCTGGGGCTACAACGGCCAGGGGCAGATCGGCGATGGCAGCGCGGCCGTGACCCGGCCCAGCCCCGTCGCCGTTGCAGGCTTGAGTGGCGCCGTGGCCCTGAGTGCAGGAGGCCGGCATGCCTGCGCCATGAAATCCGACGCCACCGTGGTGTGCTGGGGCTACAACGGCGAAGGCCAGCTCGGCGACGGCACCACCGCCAACAAGAACACACCCGTGGCGGTGTCGGGCCTGAGCGGCGTCATCAGCGTCAGCAGCGGCTTCATCAGCAGCTGCGCGCTGAAATCCGACGGCAGCGTGGCCTGCTGGGGCAACAACAGCTCCGGCCAACTGGGCGATGGCACGTTCCTGGACAGAACCACGCCCGTCGCCGTGCCCGGCCTGAGCGGCGTCGCGGCCGTGAGCGTGGGGGTCGATGCCGCCTGCGCCCTGAAGCTCGACGGCACGGTGGTCTGCTGGGGCGGCAACCACGTCGGCCAGCTCGGCGACGGCACCACGGTGCTCAGAACCGCCCCCGTGGCCGTCGCGGGCCTGGCGGGCGCCATGGCCCTGAGCCTGGGCAGCGGCGGGCACGCCTGCGCCCTGAAATCCGACGGCGCGGTGGCCTGCTGGGGCTACAACGGGCAGGGACAAGTCGGCGATGGCACCAAGGCCAACCGACTGACCGCCACCCCCATCGCCGGCCTGAGCGGCGTGGCCGCCATCAATGCGGGCGAATCCAGTTCCTGCGCCTTGAAGACCGACGGAACACCGCTGTGCTGGGGCCTCAACAACCTCGGCCAGGTCGGCGACGGCACGCTGGTGGACAGACTGGTTCCCACGCGCCTGGGCAACAACTGGATTTTCTGGAAATAGGCCCGAGGTCCAGGCGCCCTGGACGCGAGCAGCTATCAAAACAATAGCAACCCACCATTTCTTCAAGGGAAACATCAACCATGCAAACCTCCTCCACTCCAGAACGCACCGTCCCGCGCCCTGCCGCACGCGCCTCGGCGGCCTGGCTCGGCCTGCTGATGGCAGCGGCGCTGACGGCTTGCGGCGGCGGCGACTCCACCGCCGCCCCCGGCTCCGCGGGTGCGCCCGCCGGCCCCGGCAGTCCCAGCGGCCCCGCCAACCCGGCCACCCCTGATACTCCTCTCACCGTGAGCGCGGACACGCCGGCCCACGCGGTGGCCTACACGATCTACAGCCACACCGCATCCGCCAGCGCCGGGACCGTGGCTTCCGTCAATTGGGACTGGGGCGACGGCACACCCGCAGGCTCCAGCAACCCGGCCCGCCACCTGTGGAACAAGGCCGGCAGCCTCAGCCTCGGCCTGAGCGCCGTGGTGAATGGTGCCAGCGTCACGGCCACCCACGCCGTGGCGGTGGCAGGCGAGCCGGTGTCGGTCGGGTATCGCCATACCTGCGCCATCAAGCCCGACACGAGCGTCGCCTGCTGGGGCAAGAACCAGTTTGGCCGGCTGGGCAACAACTCCGTGGTCGACAGCGCCGTTCCCGTCGCCGTCAGCGGCCTGAGCGGCGCCGTGGCCCTGGGCACCGGCGGCACGTTCAGCTGCGCGCTGAAATCCGACGGCACCGTCGCCTGCTGGGGCTACAACGCCTCGGGCCAGCTCGGCAATGGCACCACCACCCTGGCCGCCATCCCCGTGGCCGTGCTCAACATCACCAACGCGGTGGGCTTGAGTTCAGGCGACGGCCATAGCTGCGCCGTCAAAGCCGACGGCACGGTGGCCTGCTGGGGCTACAACGGCTTTGGCCAGCTGGGTGACGGCGGGTTCACCGACCAGGCAACGCCGGTTGCCGTGCCCGGCCTGAACAATGTGGTCGCGGTAGGCGCGGGGGACTACCACAGCTGTGCGCTGAAGGCAGACGGCACCGTGGCCTGCTGGGGCTACAACCAGGCCGGCCAGATGGGCAGCGGCTCGAACTTGCCGACAAACGTCCTCGCCCCTACGGCCGTGGCCGGCGTGAGCGGCGTGGCGGCCATCAGCGTCGGGGCGCAGCACACCTGCGCCCTCAAATCGGATGGCACCGTCGTGTGCTGGGGCTACAACGGCTGGGGCCAGTTGGGCGATGGCTCCCAGACCACCTATTCGGGCCCGGTCGTGGTCGCCGGGCTGGGCGGCGCGGTGGCCGTTGCGATGGGCGACATCCACAGCTGTGCGCTGAAATCCGACGGCACCGTCGCGTGCTGGGGCTACAACGGCCTGGGCCAGCTCGGCGACGGCACCTTCGCCGCCAAGCCGAACTTCATCCTCGTCCCCGGCCTCAGCAACGTGACCGCCCTCAGCGCGGGCGGCTACACCAGCTGCGCGCTCCAGGCCAGCGGCACGGCACTCTGCCTGGGCTACAACAGCAACGGGCAGCTCGGCGACGGCACCACCGCGCTCAAGATGGCGCCCACCGCCGTCACCGGCGGCGCGGTCTACTGGAAATAGGGCCCGCGGCGTCTGGCACGTTGGCGTCATCGATGCAGTCCACCCGGCCCCTCCGTTCGTGGCTCCAGACGCTGCAAGGCGCCATGCGTGCTTCGATGCGGGTGGGCCTGTGCGCCGTGGCGCGGGCGTTTTCTGCGGCGGTTCAGCGCCGCCCGTTGCACCGCATCGGCGTGCAGGCGCAGCCCGCGCCCCGGCCCAGAGAGATACCGGCCGGACATCGGGAGGCGATGCCTGCCGCGGACAGTGCCAACGACGACACCATGGAAAGCAGCGACGACCTGCTGTACGGCTGCCGCGTGCTGCTGGTGGATGGCGAGCCCGCCATCCGCCACGCCCTGCAGGTCTTGCTGTTTCGATGGCACTGCGACGCGCGCGTGGTCGCCAATGCGGCCGAAGCGCTGGCCCTGGTCGCACAGCAGCACGCACGGCATGGCGGACGGCACAGCGAAGGCTCGTGGACGCCCGAGCTGGTGCTCAGCGGCTATCGCCTGCCGGGCAACGGGTCCGGCATCGACGCCGTGCAGGACGTGCGCCGCGCGATGGGGCGCCAGGTGGCCGCCGTGCTCATTTCGGGCGACACCACGCCGGAGCAGGCGCAGCTTGCCGCGCGCCACGGCCTCACGCTGGCGTGCAAACCCGTCACCTCCAGCGTGCTGCGCGACAAGATGGTGCAGGCGCTGCTGCGCCGCCCCTAGCCGCGGCGCCGGCACGGCGATGTGCACAATGCCCCAACCACCCTGCTCCCATGCAATCCCTCACCGACCGCTTCCTGCTGCAGCCGCCGAGCCAGATCACCTACCGCCTCAATCTGCTGCTGGCGGCCTGGCCCTCGGTGCTGCTGTCGCATCTGTCCGTGTCCCTGCTGCTGGTGGTGGCGCTGTGGGGCCGCTTCCCCACGAGCTGGGTGCTCGGCTGGTTTGGCAGCGTCGTGGCGATCTGCGGCATGCGGCTGCTGATCTACCGCTACCTGAAGCTTCGCCCCCTCAGCCACGAGCCGCACGGCGTACCGCGCGCGCAGGACGAGGGCATGGCGGCGCGCAAGCGGCATTGGGCCTGGCTGCTGATGCTGGGCCAGTTCGCGCAGGCGCTGCCCATGCCGCTGGCGATTGGCATTTTTTCAGACCCGGCCCAGCCCGTCATCATGTTCCTGATCGTCTCTTTCACCGCGCTGGTCCTTGCCGGCGGCATGTTCACCAGCGCGCAGTGGATACCGGGGTTCGCGGCCATCGCCGCGCCGACCGTGGGCATCACCCTGGTCTCGCTGTTCGTGCTCGACATCCAGGAACAGGCCATCCTGATAGGGCAGTCGCTGTTGATGCTGGGCTTCGCGGTCACGATCGTGCGCAAGCAGTCGGGCATGGTCGGCCGCCTGCTCGACCTGCAGCTCGAAAAAGACCGGCTGGTCGACAGCCTGCAAGTCGAGAAGAGCACGGCCATCGCCGCCCGCGAAGCTGCCGAGGAAGCCGGGCAATCCAAATCACGCTTCTTTGCGGCGGCCAGCCACGACCTGAGGCAGCCCCTGCACGCGCTCACCCTGCTGGTGGGGCAGCTCAGGAACGAGGCCCGCCCGGCCACGCAGGCGCCCCTCGTCGAGCAGGTCAGCGCCAGCGCAGCATCGCTCAGCGCGCTGTTCGATGACCTGCTGAGCCTGTCGCAACTCGATCGCGGCGACCTGTCCGTCAAACCGCGTCCGGTGCGGCTGGGCGTGCTGCTGAACAAGCTCGCCGCGCAGATGAGGCCGCTGGCGCAGCAGCGCGGCCTGCGGCTGCGTGTGCACGCCCGCGCCCTGACGGTGCATGCCGACCCGCTCATCCTGACCCGCGTGCTCAGCAATCTGCTGGCCAATGCGCTGGTCTACACCCGGCAGGGCGGCGTGCTGATGGGCATGCGGCTGCGTGGCGAGGCGGTGCGCATCGAGGTCTGGGACACCGGCATCGGCATTGCCCCGCAGGAGCAGGGCCGGGTGTTCGAGGAGTTCTACCAGCTGCACAACCCCGAGCGCGACCAGGCCAAGGGCCTGGGCATCGGGCTGGCCACGGTGCGCCGGCTGACGGATGCGTGCGCCTGGCCCTTGGGTTTGCGCTCGCGCCCGGGCCAAGGCAGCTGCTTTTTCGTGACGGTGCCGCTGGCGCATGCGCCGCCGGTGGAGGAGCCGGCTGCGCCCCAGGCGTTCGGCGGCAGCGATGAGCCGGGCGTGCTGTATGGCCTGCGTGTGCTGGTGGTGGACGATCAGAAGTCGATCTGCAATGCCATGCTGTCGGTGCTGGGGCAATGGGGATGCGATGCCAGGGCGGCCACCACCCCCGCCGAGGCGCTGCGGCATGCGCGCCCGCGCCAGGATGGCGACACGAGCAGCCACGACAGCGAAGGCGATTGGCAGCCCGAGCTCATCATCAGCGACCTGTGGCTCACTGCAGGCGCATCGGGCCTGGATCTCGTCTTGCAGCTACGCGGCCTGCTGGGCCGCGCCCTGCCCGCGTTGCTGGTCTCCGGCGATACCAGCGCCCACGCCCTGCAGCTCGCCGCCCATCACCAGCTCGCATTGCTGCACAAGCCCGTGCCGCCAGACGTGCTGCGCGACAAACTCCATGAGATGCTGGTCGACTAACGCTGCCCGATGAAGTCTGGCGCTTTGACGCTGCGGTTGGCGCAGCTCAGGAACAGCTCGACACGGCTGGCCACGCGGTAGGCCCGGTAGATGGCGCTCACATGCAGCTTCACGGTTTCGGGGCTGATGTGCAGTTCGGTACCGATGATGCTGTTGGAGCAGCCGCGAAGCAGCAGCTTGAGGACATCGCGCTGGCGCGGCGTCAGCAGCTCTTCGCCGGGGGTGCTCACGTCGTTGAAATCAACGCGGCTGGCCACGAACAGTTCCTTGGGGAAATAGACCCGGCGCTGCGCCAGCGCGCGCAGGCCCAGCTCGAACTCGGCGAGGTCGCCATGCTTGGGAATGACGCAGCTGGCGCCGTTCTGGATGCATTGCACGGCCAGGTCCAGGTCGTTGTTGCCCGAAACGATGCCGATGCTTTGCGTGGTGCAGGCCTTGCGCACTCGCTGCAGGGTCTCGATGCCCTGGCTGTCGGGCAGCCCCATGTCCAGCAGCACCACATCGATTTCGGCATTCATCGAGTCGAGCACGGCCAGCGCCCGGGCGCAGCTCGAGGCCTGCGTGAACTTCGCATCCGGCTGGAACTGCATGATGCATTGCATCATGCCTTCCCGCACGAGCGGGTGGTCTTCGATCAGCAGGTAGTGCATCAGCGTTTCGAGGCTTCGGGTGGACGGTCCGGCTTGGGCATTCTCCAGGTATTGTCTTCGATTCAGCCAGGCACCACGTTGTCGACGCCCGGCGCGCCGAAGGCCTGCTGCTTGAGCTGGGCCAGCTGGTCGCGCACGCGGGCGGCCTTCTCGAACTCGAGGTTGCGCGCATGTTCGAGCATCTGCTTTTCCAGGCGCTTGATTTCCTTGGCGATGTCCTTCTCGCTCATGTCCTCGATCTGGGCCCGCTGCAGCTCCAGCCGCTCGGCTTCCTTGCCGGCCTTTTCGCTGTAGACGCCGTCGATCAGGTCGCGCACCTGCTTTACGATGCTGCGCGGCGTGATGCCGTGGGCCTCGTTGTAGGCCACCTGCTTGATGCGGCGGCGCTCGGTCTCGCCGATGGCCTTCTTCATCGACTCCGTCATCCGGTCGGCATACAGGATGGCGCGGCCGTTGAGGTTGCGCGCGGCGCGGCCGATGGTCTGGATCAGCGAGCGCTCGGCGCGCAGGAAGCCTTCCTTGTCGGCGTCGAGGATGGCCACCAGCGAGACTTCGGGAATGTCCAGCCCTTCGCGCAGCAGGTTGATGCCGACCAGCACGTCGAAGGTGCCCAGGCGCAGGTCGCGCAGGATTTCCACGCGCTCGACCGTGTCCACGTCGCTGTGCAGGTAGCGCACCTTGACGCCGTTGTCGCTCAGGTAGTCGGTGAGCTGCTCGGCCATGCGCTTGGTCAGCGTGGTGATGAGCACGCGCTCGTGCTTCTCGACGCGGATGCGGATCTCCTGCAGCACGTCGTCCACCTGGTGGGTGGCCGGGCGCACCTCCACCTCGGGGTCCACCAGGCCGGTGGGCCGCACCAGTTGCTCCACCACCTGGCCGGTGTGCGTCTTCTCGTAGTCGGCCGGCGTGGCCGAAACGAACACCACCTGGCGCATGCGCTGCTCGAACTCCTCGAGCTTGAGCGGCCGGTTGTCCAGCGCCGACGGCAGGCGAAAGCCATACTCCACCAGCGTGGTCTTGCGCGCGCGGTCGCCGTTGTACATGGCGCTGAGCTGGCCCATCATCTGGTGGCTCTCGTCCAGGAACATCAGCGAATCCTTGGGCAGGTAGTCGGTCAGCGTACTGGGCGGGTCGCCGGGCGCGGCGCCCGAGAGGTGGCGGGTGTAGTTCTCGATGCCCTTGCAGTGGCCGACCTCGCTGAGCATCTCCAGGTCGAAGCGGGTGCGTTGCTCCAGCCGCTGGGCCTCGACCAGCTTGCCCGCGTCCACGAACTCCTTGAGGCGCTGGTCCAGCTCGACCTTGATGGTCTCGACCGCGGCCAGCACCTTGTCGCGCGGCGTCACGTAGTGGCTGGACGGGTAGACGGTGAAGCGCGGGATCTTCTGCCGGATGCGGCCCGTGAGCGGGTCCATGAGCTGCAGCGATTCGATCTCGTCGTCGAACAGCTCGATGCGCACCGCCAGTTCGCTGTGCTCGGCCGGAAACACGTCGATGGTGTCGCCGCGCACGCGGAACTTGCCGCGCGAGAAATCCTGGTCGTTGCGCTGGTACTGCATGCGGATGAGCTGGGCGATCACGTCGCGCTGGCCCATCCTGTCGCCAGCGCGCAGCGTCATGATCATGCGATGGTAGCTCTCGGGCTCGCCGATGCCGTAGATCGCCGAGACGGTGGCCACGATCACCACGTCGCGCCGCTCCAGGATGCTCTTGGTGCAGGACAGGCGCATCTGCTCGATGTGCTCGTTGATCGCCGAGTCCTTCTCGATGAACAGATCGCGCTGCGGCACGTAGGCCTCGGGCTGGTAGTAGTCGTAGTAGCTGACGAAATACTCGACGGCGTTCCTGGGGAAGAACTCGCGGAATTCGCTGTAGAGCTGCGCCGCCAGCGTCTTGTTGGGCGCGAACACGATGGCCGGGCGGCCCAGCCGGGCGATCACGTTGGCCATGGTGAAGGTCTTGCCCGAGCCGGTCACGCCCAGCAGGGTCTGGAACACCTCGCCGTCGCGCACGCCCTCGACCAGCTGGGCGATGGCCGTGGGCTGGTCGCCGGCGGGGGGATAGGGCTGGAACAGCTCGAAGGGCGAATCAGGAAAACTGATGAATTCGCCATTTTGCTTGGCGGGCATGAGTTCGATCGCTTCTGGCATGGGTGGTTTTTGCATCAGCCCTTAAAATTGGGGATAACCCGGCAGAGTACAACAGGTCCGGCCTCTTCGCTACTGACAGATTTCGACAACATCCGAGGATTTCTCATGTCTCTTTTCACCGCCGTGGAAATGGCGCCGCGCGACCCCATCCTGGGCCTCAACGAGCAATTTGCCGCCGACCCCAACCCGCACAAGGTCAACCTGGGCGTGGGCGTGTACTACGACGACAACGGCAAGCTGCCGCTGCTCGAATGCGTGCAGGCGGCCGAGAAGCAGATGATGGAAGCGCCCAAGGCGCGCGGCTACCTGCCGATCGACGGCATCGCCGCCTACGACTCGGCGGTGAAGGGCCTGGTGTTCGGCGCCGACAGCGAGCCGGTGAAGTCCGGCCGCGTGGCCACCATCCAGGCGCTGGGCGGCACCGGCGGCCTGAAGGTCGGCGCCGACTTCCTGCGCAAGCTCAAGCCCGCCGCCAAGGTGCTGATCAGCGACCCGAGCTGGGAGAACCACCGCGCCCTGTTCACGCAGGCCGGCTTCACGGTGGAAACCTACCCCTACTACGATGCCGCCAGCCGCGGCGTCAACTTCGACGGCATGCTGGCGGCCCTGCAGGCCACGCCGGCCGGCACCGTCGTCGTGCTGCACGCCTGCTGCCACAACCCCACGGGCTATGACATCACGCCCGAGCAGTGGGACCAGGTGATCGCGGCCGTCAAGGCGCGGGAGCTCGTGCCCTTCCTCGACATGGCCTACCAGGGCTTCGGCCAGGGCATCGCCGAGGACGGCGCCGTGATCGGCAAGTTCGTCGCCGCCGGCCTGACCTTCTTCGTCTCGACCTCGTTCTCCAAGAGCTTCAGCCTCTACGGCGAGCGCGTGGGCGCCCTCTCGGTGCTGTGCGACAGCAAGGAAGAAGCCGACCGCGTGCTGAGCCAGCTCAAGATCATGATCCGCACCAACTACAGCAACCCGCCCATCCATGGTGGCACCGTGGTGGCCACCGTGCTCAACACGCCCGAGCTGCGCGCGCTGTGGGAGAAGGAGCTCGGCGACATGCGCCTGCGCATCAAGCAGATGCGCATCGCGCTGGTGGAAAAGCTGAAGGCGGCCGGCGTGAAGGAAGACATGGGCTTCATCACCACGCAGATCGGCATGTTCAGCTACTCGGGCCTCACCAAGGACCAGATGGTGCGCCTGCGCAACGAGTTCGGCGTCTACGGCACCGACACCGGCCGCATGTGCGTGGCCGCGCTCAACAGCAAGAACATCGACTACGTCTGCGCGGCCATCGCCAAGGTCCTTTGAACCTGGCGCCCGCCAGCGCCGAGACCTTCACGCAGGACGCGCTGCAGAACCCGCACAACCGGGCCATCCTGGAGCGCCTGCCCGGCCTGAAGCTGCCGGACGCCTGGCTGGTCGCAGGCTGCCTGTTCCAGACCGTCTGGAACCTCCGCTCGGGCCGCCCGCCCATAGCGGGGATCAAGGACTACGACCTGTTCTATTTCGATGCAAGCGACCTGTCGGCGCAGGCCGAAATGGCGGTGCAGGCCCGGGTCGAGGCCTGCTGCGCCGACCTCGGCATCACGGTCGAAATCAAGAACCAGGCCCGCGTGCATACGTGGTATCCAGACTATTTCGGCTTCCCCTACCCGGCGCTGACCTGCTCGCAGGACGGGCTCGACCGCTTCCTGGTGCGCTGCACCTGCGTCGGCCTGCAAGCCTGCGGCGCCGAGCCGGTGCTCTATGCCCCGAACGGGCTGGACGAGCTGTACCAGGGCATCCTGCGCCCCAACCCCCTGTGCGACCACCGCACCCTGTTCACGCGGAAGGTGGCGAGCTACCGGGCCCGCTGGGGCTGGCTCGAAACGCGCGCCTGACGCCCGCGCGGCCCCACTCGGGGCTTTTATACTTTCGCCACTTCATCAGGCGCCCTCGCGCCGCTGGGATCCACTGTGGCACGACTGATCATGATTCTGCTGGGCGTCGACTACCTGCGCCAGCGCTGGCGCAGCCTCATGGTGGCCGGCTGCCTGAGCGCGCTGGCCGGCGTCTTCGTCCTGATCGACGCGCTGGACGGCGTGCTGTACTTCCCGCTGGGCCTGTTCGCCTACCTGCTGCTGGCCGAGGGCCTGGCCACCCTGGCCGTGGCCTGGACCGGCGTCGGCGGCCAGCGCGCGCTGCGCTACATCAAGGGCCTGGCCTTCGCCGGGGCCGCCGTGCTGATCCTGGGCGACTACCGGCACGGCAACTTCATCCTGTCGATGATCTTCGGCACCCTGTTCCTGGCCGACGGTCTGCTGCAGTCGGTCTCGGCCTACCTGGTCCGCTTCCGGCGCTGGCGCGCCGCGATGGCCGGCGGCCTGATCGAGATCGGCGTGGCGATCTTCTTCTACCAGCCCTACCCCACGCACTACGTGGGCACCGTCGCCTATTGCGTGGGCCTGGCCCTGGTGTTCGGCGGCTGGAGCATCATCCTGGTCGCCCTGCGCACCCGCACGCTGACCCACAACCCGGGCTTCGGCTCTGCCTCCCGGGCGGCCACCCCGACCAACCAGCCGTCCGGCCCCGAAGCGCCTCTCGAGTGGGACGGCCCGCCCGCCGCAGGCGAGAAGGCGCTGACGGTGCATGTGTGGACGCCCGTCGGCACCTCGAAGGCGCCGGTGCAGCGCGCGCCCATCGTCGACCGCTACATCGCGGCCGTCGACGTCAACGGCGTCATCTCCACCGGCCATGCCGCGCTGGAGTCGCCCGAGGGCATCTACATCAGCCTCTACCCCGGCGTGGAGATCGACCGCTCTCCCAGCGAACTGGGCCGGGTGCTGCGCGCTACGCGGGACAACGACGTGCCGGGCCTCTTCCAGCCCGACTACGCGACCGAGGCCAGGGCGTGGTGCGAATCCACCACCAAGGTGCGCATCCGCAACTACAACCCGGCCCGGCTGCGCCTGTTCTGGGACGGCTACCGGCAGGATGCGACCTACAACCTCACGCACCGCAACTGCTCCAGCAGCGTGGCGCGCGCGCTCGAGGCCGCCGTCGAAGGCTCGGTGGGACAGGTACACGGGCAAGACCGCGGCTGGCGCGCTTTCTTCCGCATCCTGGTGACGCCCGAGCTCTGGGTAGCCGCCCAGATCCGCAAGCGCGCCGCCACCATGGCCTGGACGCCGGGGCTGACGCTCGACTACGCGCGCGCCATCAGCATGCTGGCCGACCCCCGGCCCTTTGGCTGGGTCAAGATGACGCGCCTCGCCATGCGCCGCAGGATGCTGTCGCGCCGGCGCTGGAGGGACGAGCACGCCAGCGCGGCGCGCGCTCCAGAGTGAACCGGTGCCGCGAGGGAGCCAAACCCCGTCATCGGCCGATTATCAAATTAAAAGCGGCGGATGTCCTGGCCCCGCGGTGCTCTGAAGCTATCATTTCGATAGCAATAGCCAGCCGCTCCTAGCCCCAGACCACCGAGCGCATCGAGATCGAGGCCGCCTGGAACAGGTTGTTGAAGAAGCGCGGCGCTTCCTTGGCGTCCACCGCGCCGGCGGCGTGCAGCAGCGGCAGGTAGTGGTCGTAGGTGGGATGGGCCAGCTGCGCCACCTGGCCCAGCTTCTGGAAGTCGGCCAGCGCCGCCAGGTTGCCCTTTTGCAGGTAGTCGCCGATCGTCTTGTCGAACTCGATCGCCCAGTCGTAGGCCTGGTTGCTGGCCGCGCTGCGCTGGGTGGCGCGCAGGTTGTGCACGATGTTGCCGCTGCCCACGATCAGCACGCCGCGATCGCGCAGGCCCTTGAGCTGGCGGCCCAGCGCGAAATGCTCGGCCGGCGGACGGTTGTAGTCCATGCTGAGCTGCACCACCGGAATGTCGGCCTGGGGAAACATCGGCTTGAGCACCGACCAGGTGCCGTGGTCCAGCCCCCATTCCTGCTTGTCCAGGCCCACGGCCGGCTGCTTGATGCCCTGGCTGATTTCGAGCGCCACGGCCGGCGCGCCGGGCGCGGGGTACTGCTGGTCGAACAGCTCCTGCGGAAAGCCGCCGAAGTCGTGGATGGTCTTGGGCTTGTCCATGCCCGTGAGGTACCAGCCGCGCGTGAGCCAATGTGCCGAAATGCACAGGATCAGCTGCGGCCGGGGGAATTTCGTGCCGAACTCCTTGCCCAGCGCCTGCCAGCTCTGGCGGAATTCGTTGTCCTCGATGGCGTTCATCGGGCTGCCGTGGCCGATGAACAGCACGGGCATGCGCTCGGTTTTCTTGAGCGACTTGAGTTGATCCAGCGCGGCGGCATCGGCAATCGTGGTCATGAAAGCTCCCATGGAGGCGGCTGAACCGCCCGCGGCGGCCAGCAAGGTTCTTCGATGCATATGAAATCGTTCTGCTATATAACCAAAAGGCTGATCAAGAACAGAGTGATGGGGGTTTGCAAAGGTTCCCCGTGCTCATCTTGCCTCCAAAGGCCCAACCTGTGCCAGTGTCGGTGTTTTCACTGCCTGCGTCCGGGCCCCGCAACTGCTATATTGCACCGCAACATAACCGGATAACAGGCCCCCGATGCTCTACCAGATCTATGAAGCCCAGCGCTCCCTGATGGAGCCCTTCGCCGATTTCGCGCAGGCCGCCGCCAAACTCTACAGCAACCCGCTCTCGCCGTTCGGCCAGAACCCGTTCGCGCAGCGCGTCTCGGCCAGCTACGACCTGTTGTACCGGCTGGGCAAGGATTACGAAAAGCCCGCGTTCGGGCTCCAGACCGTCAACGTGGACGGCGTGGACGTGGCCATCCACGAGCGCGTGGAGATCGACAAGCCCTTTTGCGAGCTGCGCCGCTTCAAGCGCTTCTCCGACAACCCGGCAACGCTGACCCAGCTCAAGGGCCAGCCCGCGGTGCTGATCGTGGCGCCGCTGTCGGGCCACTACGCCACGCTGCTGCGCGACACCGTGCGCACCATGCTGAAGGACCACAAGGTCTACATCACCGACTGGAAGAACGCCCGCATAGTGCCGCTGGCCGACGGTGAGTTCCACTTGGACGACTACGTCAACTACGTGCAGGAGTTCATTCGCCACCTGCAGGGCGTCTACGGCAACTGCCACGTGATCAGCGTGTGCCAGCCCACCGTGCCGGTGCTGGCCGCGGTATCGCTGATGGCCAGCCGTGGCGAGACCACGCCGCTGACCATGACCATGATGGGCGGCCCGATCGATGCGCGCAAGTCGCCCACGGCCGTCAACAACCTGGCCATGAACAAGAGCTTCGAGTGGTTCGAGAACAACGTCATCTACCGCGTGCCGAGCAACTTCCCCGGCGCCGGGCGGCGCGTCTACCCGGGCTTCCTGCAGCACACGGGCTTCGTGGCCATGAACCCGGACCGCCACGCCAGCAGCCACTACGACTATTTCAAGAACCTGCTCAAGGGCGACGACGCCAGCGCCGAAGCGCACCGCAAGTTCTACGACGAGTACAACGCCGTGCTCGACATGGATGCCGACTACTACCTGGAAACCATCCGCATCGTGTTCCAGGAATTCCGGCTGGTGCACGGCACCTGGGACGTGAGGGGCGTGGATGGCCAGCTCGAGCGCGTGCGGCCGCAGGACATCACCACCACGGCGCATTTCACGGTGGAAGGCGAGCTCGACGACATCTCGGGCGCCGGCCAGACCGAAGCGGCGCACGGCCTGTGCAGCGGCATCCCTAAGACGCTGCAGAAACACCTGGAAGTCAAGGGCGCGGGCCATTACGGCATTTTCAGCGGCCGCCGCTGGCGCGACGTGGTCTACCCCCAGGTCAAAGCCTTCATTCATGAACACAATCAGCCGCAGGTCCAGGCGGTGCGGTCATCGGCTGCTACCAAAAAAGTAGCAGCCCGAAGCCCGGCCCGGCCAGCGGCGAAGCGCAAGGCAGCGAAGGCCTGACCCACTCACGCCGGTGCAAGACCTCGCCCGCCGCCTCAACGACCTGTTGCCGCAGACCCAGTGCACGCGCTGCGGCTACCCGGACTGCGCGAGCTACGCGCAAGCCATCGCCGCGGAGGGTGCCCCCCTCAACCAGTGCCCGCCCGGCGGCGCCGAGGGCATCGGGCGGCTGGCCGCGCTGACGGGCCGGCCCGCCCTGCCGCTGAACCCGGCCAACGGCACTGAAGGGCCGCGTGCCGTGGCCGTCATCGACGAAGCCTGGTGCATCGGCTGCACCCTGTGCATCAAGGCCTGCCCGACCGATGCCATCGTCGGCGCCAACAAGCTCATGCACACCGTGGTCGAGCCGCATTGCACCGGCTGCGAGCTGTGCATCCCGGTCTGCCCGGTGGACTGCATCAGCCTGGAGAACGTCAGCGGCGAGCGCACCGGCTGGGCAGCGTGGTCACCCACACTGGCCGCCCAGGCCCGCGATCGCTATGAATTCCATAGCATCAAAGCACGGCGGGACGTGGACGATAACGAGAAAAGGCTCGAAACCAAGGCCCAAGCCAAGCTGGCAGACCTGCCGGCCCACACCCAAAGCGGCGATGCCGCCGAACTGGCCCGCAAGCGTGCCGTCATCGAGGCCGCGCTGGCACGGGCCAAGGCCCGGCGCAACGCATAGCGGCCAGCGCGATGGCGCCGGTATCAGCCATTTCTGACACCAGACTGAAACCACATCAGTATCCGAAGCATTTCCTGGGGCAAAAATGAACAAGGGTAATCCCTAGTACACACACCCTAGAATCCCTCACTTTCCTGAGAAGGATCAAGGCGCCCGCGAGCACGACACGCTCCTGGCGACCGGTCCAAAACACAACAGAGACAAGGAAAGAGGGAGCATCGATGCAGCATCAGCACTGCCTGCACGCCGAGGGATATGGGGTGGCGTTCGGCGACAAGGTCATCCTGGCCGAACTCGATTTCGCGCTGCGCGCCCAGGCCGTCACCGCGCTGCTGGGCCCCGCCGGCACCGGCAAATCCACGCTGCTGCGCTCGCTCGCCGGGCTGAACGACGGCAACCCCCGCTTCACCGCCTGGGGCCAGATCGAGTACCTGGGCCGACCTCTGTCTGACAGCCACCGGCCCGCGCTGGTGAAACAGAACGCCCGCCTCATGATGGCGTCGACGTTGCAGGCAGTGGCCGAGCTGGCCCGGCCGCGCCTGGCCCTGGGTCCGGCCGCGCTGCGCGACTGGTGCGCCGACTACGTCACGGCCATGGGCCTGCCCGAGCTGGCCGACCACCTGGATCAGCCGACGCTGGAGCTGCCCACCGTGCAGCAGCGCGCCGTCGCCATCCTGCGCGAGGCTGCGGCCGAGCCGGCACTGCTCATGGTGGACGAGCCCACGGCCGACCTGGACGAACACGACGCCCACCTGCTGATCGACCTGCTGCAGCGCATCGCCCACACCTCGGCCCTGCTGCTCGTGGTGCACAACCAGCGCCAGGCCCGGCGGGCAGCGCAGCACATGCTGCTGCTGGCCGGCGGCCGCATCCAGGAGGCCGGCGGCATGGAGGACTTCCTGGTGGCACCGCAGTCAGACGCCGGCCGCCAGTTCGTGCGCACCGGTAGCTGCGCGCTGCCTGCCCCCGGCGCCGACCCGGCCAGCCTGGCCGACGACGCGCCCGTGCCCCCGCCTCTGCCGGCCGCCGCCCAACGGGCGCTGGCGCAGCAACAGGCTCCAGCAACCCAGCTACCGCTGCAGGGACAGCCGGACGCGGTGCCCGCCAGCCGCGGCCCGCGCGGCTTCCACTGGCTGGTGCCGGGCCGGCTGGCCGGCACACCGCTGCCGGGCGTGGTGCAGGACATCGACCGCGACCTGGAGGCGTTGCGCCGCTGCGGCATCACCCGCCTCATCACGCTGACCGAGCACGACCTGCCCCAGGACGCCCTGCAGCGCCAGGGCCTGAACAACCTGCACCTGCCGGTACGCGACCGCGAACCGCCCAGCGTGGCCCAGATCCAGATGCTGCTGCTGCGCATGGACCAATTGCTGCGCCGGGGCGAGGTACTGGCCGTGCACTGCCTGGCCGGCATTGGCCGAACCGGCACGGTGCTCGCCTCGTGGCTGGTGCGCGAAGGGCTGACCGCCGCCGAGGCGCTGCGCCGCGTGCGCCTGATCGACCCGCAATACGTACAGAGCGCCGAGCAGGAGGTTTTCCTGCAGCAGTACGAGGATGCAATCCTGCGCAAGATCATCTGACACCTTTCACCCTTTTCCCCCCACGACCACAAGGAAATCTTCTCCATGAATCTCGACGCTCTGCTGAACAAACTCGCCTCCACCGTCCCCGAATGCGTGGCCGCCGGCTACGTGGATGCCGCCTCCGGCATGCTGCTGGCCATCAAGACCGTGGACTCGCACCCGCGCGAAGTCATCGACCTGGTGGCGGCAGCCACGGCCGACCTGTTCAACGGCCCCAACGTCTCGATGATCGAACGCATGTTCAAGAAAGCGCGAGGCTTGCAGGACGACGGCCACCACTATTTCCAGGAAATCATCGTCAACAGCGACAACCTGATCCACGTGTTCCTGCGCGGCAAGGTCCACCCCGAGTACGTGGCCGTGTTCGTGTGCCGCCGCACCGCCAATCTGGGCATGGCCCTGACCAAGGCACGCTTGGCGATGCCCGAGCTCGAAGCCGGGCTCTGAGCTGGCCAGCCATCGGCACGCGCATCATGAGCCCGTCCATCGAGGCCACGATCTACCACAACCCGCGCTGCGGCAACTCGCGTGGCGCCCTGGCGCTGCTGCGCGAACATGGCATCGAGCCGCGCATCGTGGACTACCTGGCCATACCGCTGGACGCCAGTCAGCTGCGAGCCCTGGTGACGGCGCTGGGCTTACCGGTGCGCGAGCTGCTGCGCAGCAAGGAAGCCCTTTATCAGGAGCTCGGCCTGGACGACCCTGTCTTGAGCGAAACGCAGCTCATCGACGCCATCGTCCGGCATCCGGTGCTGCTGAACCGCCCCATCGTGGTCACGCCGCGCGGTGCCCGCCTGTGCCGCCCGCCCGAGAAGGTGCTGGAACTGCTGCCAACGGGAGCCTGACAGGACATCAACAGTCCGGCACTTTCGTTCAGCGCAGGCTCGCGTTGAGCTTGTCCAGCATGGCGGCGCCGGGACACAGCTGCTCGCGGCCCAGCGCATTGAGCGGCGTGGCGCTGGTGTTCAGGGCCTGGTGCAGGTCGCTGGCCTCCGGGTCCAGGTAGAGCAGGCCCGTCACCACCTCGCCGCGGGCCTGGTGCAACTGCACATGGTTCATCGCGGCCAGCCGGTCGGTCGGGTCGTAGCCCTCGTGCAGTTTGCGCAGGCGCAGCACGGTGCCGTCGTGCTGCGGCACGTCCACCACCTCGCCCGCGGGGTAGTCGGTGGTGATCTCGGTGCGTGGCGTGATGAAGTCGATGCGGCTCACCGCCTCGTTGTGCTCGCGCACGTAGTCGTAGCTCTTGGTGCTGCCCGCATGGTTGTTGAAGGCCACGCAGGGGCTGATGACGTCGATGAAGGCTGCGCCGCCGTGGCCGATGGCGCCCTTGATCAGCGGCACGAGCTGCGCCTTGTCGCCCGAGAAGCTGCGCGCCACATAGGTGGCGCCCAGTTGAAGAGCCATGCCAACGAGGTCGATCGCGCTGTCCGAGTTGAGCACGCCCTTCTTGCTCTTGCTGCCGCGGTCGGCCGTGGCCGAGAACTGGCCCTTGGTCAGGCCGTAGACGCCGTTGTTCTCCACGATGTAGACCATGCGCACGCCGCGGCGCATGGCGTGGGCGAACTGGCCCAGGCCGATGGAGGCCGAATCGCCGTCGCCCGAGACGCCCAGGTACAGCAGGCCGCGGTTGGCCAGGTTGGCCCCGGTCAACACCGAGGGCATGCGTCCATGCACGGTGTTGAAGCCGTGCGAGGCGCCGAGGAAATAGTCCGGCGTCTTGGAGCTGCAGCCGATGCCCGAGAGCTTGGCCACGCGGTGCGGCTCGATGTCCAGCTCCCAGCAGGCCTGGATGATGGCCGCCGAGATCGAATCATGGCCGCAGCCCGCGCACAGCGTGGAGATCTTGCCTTCGTAGTCGCGCCGGGTGTAGCCGACCTGGTTGGTCTTGAGCGTGGGGTGATGCAGCTGCGGTTTGGCAATGTAGGTCATGCGGCTTGTTCTCTCGTGGTGTCCTTGGCCTTGCGCTTGGGCGCGCTCGCCTCGGCATGCACATGCTCGGTGATGGCCCGGGCGATGAAGCGGGCGGTGATGGGCGTGCCGTCGTAATGCAGCACGCGCAGCAGGCGCGCGGGGTCGGCGTCGAGTTCGTTGATGAGCAGGCTGCGCATCTGGGCGTCGCGGTTCTGCTCGACCACGAACACTTCCTCGTGATCGGCCAGGAACTGCGCCACGCTCGCGGGAAAAGGGAAGGCGCGCAGACGCAGCGCATCCAGGTGGATGCCGGCCTCGGTCAGCGTGTCCAGCGCCTCGTCCATGGCCGGCGAGGTGGAGCCGAAGTAGATCACGCCCAGCCGCGTCGCACGCGCCGCCTTGCGCAGCACGGGCTGCGGCACCAGCATGGTGGCCGTCTGGAACTTCTTGAGCAAGCGCTGCACGTTGTAGACGTAGTCCGGCCCGCGCTCGGAGTAGCGGGCATACGGGTCGCGCGTGGTGCCGCGGGTGAAATAGCTGCCCTTGGTGGGATGCGTGCCGGGCAGCGTGCGCCAGGGGATGCCGTCACCGTCCACGTCCTTGTAGCGGCCAAAGTCCTTGCCGGCTTCGAGTTCCTCAGCAGTCATGACCTTGCCGCGGTCGTACTGGCGCGCGTCGTCCCATTTGAACGGCTCGCACAGGCGCTGGTTCATGCCGATGTCCAGGTCGGTCATCAGGAACACCGGCGTCTGCAGCCGGTCGGCCAGGTCCAGCGCCGCCGCCGCGTGCTCGAAGCATTCGTTCGGGTCCTCGGGAAACAGCAGCACATGCTTGGTGTCGCCATGCGAGGCATAGGCGCAGGACAGGATGTCGGCCTGCTGCGTGCGCGTAGGCATGCCGGTGGATGGCCCGCCGCGCTGCACGTTGATGATGGTGACCGGGATCTCGGCGAAGTAGGCCAGGCCGATGAACTCCGTCATCAGCGACACGCCCGGCCCCGAGGTGGCGGTGAAGGCCCGCGCCCCGTTCCAGCCCGCGCCCACCACCATGCCGATGGAGGCGATCTCGTCTTCGGCCTGGACGATGGCGAACCGGTTCATGCCGGTGGACGGGTCCACCCGCAGCTTGCTGCAGTATTTCTGGAAGGCCTCGGCCACCGAGGACGAGGGCGTGATCGGGTACCAGGCCGCCACCGTGGCGCCGCCATAGACGCAGCCCAGCGCCGCGGCGCTGTTGCCGTCCACGAAGATCCGCTCGTCGGCCTGCCTGGAGGAGGCCCGGACCTGCAGGCCGATCGGGTCCAGGTGGTCGCGCGCGAACTCGCGCCCGGCGTGCAGCGCGCGCACGTTGGACTCCAGCAGCCGCTCCTTGCCGCGGTACTGCTCGGAGAACAGCGTCTCGATCACCTTCGCATCCATGTTCAGCAGCATCGACAAGGCGCCCACGTACAGGATGTTCTTGAACAGCTGGCGCTGGCGCGCATCCTCGTAGGTGGCGTTGCAGATCGCCGTGAGCGGCATGCCGATCACGTGCAGGTCCTTGCGGAAGCTCGAGGCCGGCAGCGGCCGGGTGCTGTCGTAGAACAGGTAGCCGCCGGGATCGACCTCGGCCACGTCGGCATCCCAGGTCTGCGGGTTCATCGCCACCATCATGTCGATGCCGCCGCGCCGGCCGAGGTAGCCCTTCTCGCTCACCCGCGCCTCGTACCAGGTGGGCAGGCCCTGGATGTTGCTCGGAAAGATGTTGCGCGGACTCACCGGTACGCCCATGCGCAGGATGGCCTTGGCGAACAGCTCGTTGGCCGAGGCCGAGCCCGAACCGTTGACGTTGGCAAACTTGATGACGAAATCGTTGACCGACTCGATGCGCTTCATGCCTGTGCCTCCGCACGCCGTGCCCCGAGCTGCTGGTCCCGCGCGCCGGGGCCTGCGTAGGTGTTCATGAACAGGTATTTCTGCATGTCCCAGGCGCCCGTGGGGCAGCGCTCGGCGCACAGGCCGCAATGCAGGCAGACGTCTTCGTCCTTCACCATGACGCGGCCGGTTTTGAGTGGCCCCGAAACGTAGAGGTCCTGCGTGGCGTTCTGTGCCGGCGCCTTGAGCCGCTGGCGCAAATGAGCCTCCTCGCCGTTGGCGATGAACGTGATGCTGTCCATTGGGCAGATGTCCATGCAGGCGTCGCACTCGATGCAGCTGCCGTCAGTGAACACGGTCTGCACGTCGCAGTTCAGGCAGCGCTCGGCCTCCTTGAAGGCGGTGGCGGCGTCGAAGCCCAGTTCCACCTCCACGCGGATGCTGGCCAGCGCCTTCTCGGCCTTGGCCCATGGCACCTTGAAGCGCGCGTCGCCCGAGACGGCGTTGTCGTAGCTCCACTCGTGGATGCCCATCTTCTGCGACATCAGGTTCACGTGCGGCGCGGGGCGCTGGCGCACATCTTCGCCATGCAGGAAGCGGTCGATCGACACCGCCGCCTCGTGGCCGTGCGCCACGGCAGTGATGATGTTCTTCGGGCCGAAGGCCGCGTCGCCGCCGAAGAACACGTGCTTCAGCGTGGACTGGAAGGTCTGCTTGTCGAGTTCCGGCAGGCCCCATTCGTCGAACACGATGCCCGAGGAGCGCTCGATCCAGGGGAAGGCGTTCTCCTGGCCCACGGCGATCAGCACCTCGTCACAGGCAAAGAAGGCCTCGGGCTCGCCCGTGGGCACCAACTGGCGCCGGCCCTTCTCGTCGCGCACCGCCTTCACCACCTCGAACGTCATGCCGGTGAGCCGGCCGCCCTCGTGCACGAAGGCCTTGGGCACGTGGAAGTTGATGATCGGGATGCCTTCGTGCATCGCATCCTCCTTCTCCCAGGGCGACGCCTTCATTTCCTCGAAGCCGCTGCGCACGATCACCTTCACGTCCTCGCCACCGAGGCGGCGCGCGGAACGGCAGCAGTCCATCGCCGTATTGCCGCCACCCAGCACGATGACGCGCTTGCCAATGCGCTCGACGTGGCCGAACGACACCGAGGCCAGCCAGTCGATGCCGATGTGGATGTGCTCCTTGGCCTCCGCGCGCCCGGGCAGCTCCAGGTCGCGCCCGCGCGGCGCACCGCAGCCGACGAACACGGCGTCATAGCCTTCGGCGAGCAGCGCCTGCATGGAGTCGATGCGCCGGCCGCTGCGGAACTCCACGCCCAGGCTGAGCACGTAGCCGGTTTCCTCGTCGATCACCGACTCGGGCAGCCGAAAGCGCGGAATCTGCGTGCGGATGAAGCCGCCGGCCTTGGCCTCGCCGTCGAACACCGTGACCTGGTAGCCCAGCGGCGCCAGGTCGCGCGCCACCGTGAGCGAGGCCGGCCCGGCGCCGATGCAGGCGATGCGCTTGCCCTTGCGGCGCACATCGGGCGCCAGCGGGATCGGCATGCGGTCACGCACGTCGTCCTTGTGGTCGGCGGCCACCCGTTTGAGCCGGCAGATCGCCACCGGCTCGGGCGTGGCCGCGTTCGCCTCCTCCACCCGCCCGCGCCGGCAAGCCGGCTCGCAGGGCCGGTCGCAGGTGCGCCCCAGGATGCCGGGGAACACGTTGGACACCCAGTTGACCATGTAGGCATCGCTGTAGCGGCCCTGCGCGATCAGGCGGATGTATTCGGGGACGGGGGTGTGGGCCGGGCAGGCCCATTGGCAATCGACGACCTTGTGGAAATAGGCTGGATTGGCTATATCGGTTGGCTGCAAGCGGGTCTCCTGGGCTTGTTCACACCGTGAGCGGCAGTGCACGCAGACCCTGCCGCAAGATCAGTCTACGCCCGTGCCGCGCCAGGCACCCCCGGGTGAACCCCGAGACCCGCCGGGCCAGCCGATATCATCCTGGTGCCGACCCGGGCCGCGTGCCCGCCCGCCTGCCCAAGACCCTCGCTGTTGTTGACATGACCTCCTCCCTGACCGATCTGCGCGATGTGCAGACATTGCCCCAATTGCTGGCTTTGCGCGCCGGCCAAAGCCCGGACGCCGAGGCCTACCGCCAGTTCGATGCCGCCAGCGGCCGCTGGGCCAGCCTGAGCTGGGCCCAGGCCCGCGAGCGCATTGCGCACTGGAGCCGCGCCATCGCGGCCAGCCAACTGCCCGCGCAGGCCCACATCGCGGTGCTGCTGCCCAATGGCCTGGACGCCATGAGCATCGACCAGGCGGCCCTGGCCACCGGCTGCGTGCCGGTGCCGTTGCACGCCATCGACAATCCCGGCAGCATCGCCTACATCCTGGCCGATGCCGAGGTCTCGCTGCTGATGGTGTCGCAGGCCGCCCAGTGGGAGCAGATCCGCGCCGTCGGCACCGCCTTCCCGCACCTGCAGGCCGTGGTGGTGACCGATGCCGCCGTGGCGCCACCAGCCGCCATGGACAGCAGCGTGCCCGTGCTGCACCTGGCCGACTGGCTCGCGCGCGGCACCGGCGAGGTGGCGCTGCCGCCCGAGCCGGCGGCCGGCGACCTGGCCGCCATCGTCTACACCAGCGGCACCACCGGCCGCCCCAAGGGCGTGATGCTCACGCATGGCAACGTGGTGGCCGACGTCAAGGCCATCCTGGGCCGCATCACGCCGGTGCAGGAGGACGTGTTCCTGTCGTTCCTGCCGCTGTCGCACACCTTCGAGCGCACGGGCGGCTACTACCTGCCCATGGCCGCGGGCAGCTGCGTGGCCTACGCGCGCTCGGTGCCGCAATTGCCCGAGGACCTGAAGACCGTGCGCCCCACGGTGCTGGTCTCCGTGCCGCGCATCTACGAGCGCGTGCACGCCAGGCTGATCGAGACGCTCTCGCCCTCGCCGTTCAAGATGAAGCTGTTCGAGGCCGCGCAGGACGTGGGCTGGCGCCGCTTCTGCGCCGCACAGGGCCTGCCCGTGCCGGCCAGCGACCCCGCCGGCGGCTGGCTGCGCGCCCTGCCCTGGGCGCTGCTGCGGCGGCTGGTGGCCGCGCCGCTGCTGGCGCAGTTCGGCGGCCGCGTGCGCGTGGCCGTGAGCGGCGGCGCCCCGCTGTCGCCCGCCATCGCGCGCTGCTTCCTGGGCCTGGGCTTGCCGCTGGTGCAGGGCTACGGCATGACGGAAACCACGCCCGTGGTGTCGGTCAACAGCCTCGATGACAACGACCCCGGCACCGTGGGCCGCGCCCTGCCCGGCGTGGAAGTGCGCATCGGCGAGAACCGCGAACTGCAGGTGCACGGCCCCATCGTCATGCGCGGCTACTGGAAGCGCGACGAAGACACTGCGCGCGTGCTGGCACCCGACGGCTGGCTCGGCACCGGCGACCAGGCCGAACTGGTGGACGGCGGCCGCATCCGGATCCTGGGCCGCATCAAGGAAATCATCGTCACCTCCACCGGCGAGAAAGTGCCGCCCGGCGACCTGGAACTGGCCATCGCTGCCGACCCGCTGTTCGAGCAGGTTTTCGTGGTTGGTGAGCAGCGCGCCTTCATCGCCTGCGTGGCCGTGGTCCAGGCCGACGAATGGAAGCGCCTGGCCGGCGAACTCGGCCTCGACCCGCAGGACCCTGCCAGCCTGAGCGCCCCCGCGGTCCACAAGGCGGCGCTGGCCCGCATCGAGCGCCAGACCGCCAGCTTCCCGCGCTATGCCGTGCCGCGCGCCGTGTACTTGACGCGGGAGCCCTGGACCATTGAAAACACCTTCATGACGCCCACGCTCAAGCTCAAGCGGAACAACCTCGTGGCGTACTACGCAGAGGCCATCGAGGGGATGTACCGGAAGTCGAAGTGATGGGGAAAAGCCGCGGGGCTCGGCTCAGGAGCCCGCATAGTGGGCTCCCGCCATGATGAACGGGATGAGCAGCTCCGGAATGAGGTAGCCGAGCCAGACGGCCGCCGGTTCGGGCAGCCCCACTTTGCTGATCGACACCAGGCGCCCCACGCCCGCCAGCAGCACGCCCAGCGCGAGCAGGTACACGAGCACTCCCTGCTGCCTGACCGTGAAGGCCGCCCAGAGGCAGATGACGCCTGTGGAGAGGTAGACACCCGCCATGAAGCGGTGGACATTGTCCAGGCGCGGCGAGGTGTCCGGCTGGCCCAGGAACATCTGCAACGAACCGCCGAAGATTGCGATGGCGGCAACCAGGAACAGACAGACCTGGACGATGATCTGGCTGACGGAGAGTGGCGGTAGATCGGACATGATCGGGCCATTGTGCGCGCAAGACCCGTTTCCGCCAAACACAGGTTGGCCGCGCAGGGCGCGGCGGCTCGCCTACCCCAGCGCGGCGATCACCTCTACCGGCGCCTGCACCAGCTCGATCAGCACGCCCTCGCCCGCAATCGGAAACTCGTCGTTGCTCCTGGGGTGCAGAAAGCAGATGTCGAATCCCGCCGCGCCCTTGCGGATGCCGCCGGGTGCAAAGCGCACGCCCTGCGCGGTGAGCCATTCCACGGCCCGGGGCAGGTCGTCGATCCACAGGCCCACATGGTTGAGCGGCGTGGCGTGCACTGCGGGCTTCTTGTCGGGATCGAGCGGCTGCATCAGGTCGACCTCCACCTTGAATGGCCCGCTGCCGATGGCGCAGATGTCCTCGTCCACGTTCTCGCGCTCGCTCTTGAACGTGCCCGTCACCTGCAGGCCCAGCATCTCGACCCAGAGCTTCTGCAACCGGCCTTTGTCGGTGCCACCGATGGCGATCTGCTGGATGCCCAGCACCTTGAATGGACGGCTCATGCCTGTGCTCCTTGCGCCGCTGCCTGGCGCGTCTTCAGTCCGAGCTTGGCCAGCAGTTGCCGGTCGGCCTCGACATCGGGGTTGCCGGTGACCAGCAGTTTGTCGCCATAGAAGATCGAGTTGGCACCGGCCAGAAAGCACAGCGCCTGCACTGCCTCGCCGAGCTGCTGGCGCCCGGCCGACAGGCGCACGCGGGCGCGCGGCATGGTGATGCGCGCCACCGCGATCATGCGGACGAAATCCAGCGGGTCGATGGGTTCGCTGTCGGCCAGCGGCGTGCCGGGCACGCGCACCAGGCTGTTGATCGGCACCGACTCGGGATAGGGGTCCAGATTGGCCAGTTGCGCGATCAGCCCCGCACGGTGCACGGGCGCTTCGCCCATGCCCACGATGCCGCCGCAGCACACGCTGATGCCGGCGGCGCGCACGTTCTGCAGGGTGTCGAGCCGGTCCTGGTAGCTGCGGGTATCGACGATGTCGCCGTAGTACTCGGGCGCGGTGTCGAGGTTGTGGTTGTAGTAGTCCAGGCCCGCGGTCTTGAGCGCCTGGGCCTGGTGCGGCTCCAGCATGCCCAGCGTGGCGCAGGTCTGCAGGCCCAGGCCCTTGACGGCCTCCACCAGTTCGGCCACCTTCTCCACATCGCGGTCCTTGGGCGCGCGCCAGGCGGCCCCCATGCAAAAGCGCGTGGCGCCCGCGTCCCTGGCGGCCCGGGCCGCGCGAACGACCTCGTCCACCTCCATGAGTTTCTGCGCCTTGACGCCGGTGTCGAACTCCACCGACTGCGGGCAATAGCCGCAGTTCTCGGGGCAGCCACCAGTCTTGACCGACAGCAGGGTCGCGAGCTCGATATCGCCCTCGGGCCAGTGCGCGCGGTGCACGGCCTGGGCCCGGTTCAGCAGGTCCAGCAGCGGCAGCTCCAGCAAGGCCTGCACCGCTGCCACACTCCAGCGCAGCGGCGCCTTCGCCTTCGCCTTCGCCTTCGCCTTCGCCTTCGCCTTCGCCTTCGCCTGCGGCGCGGGCCGGCGCAGGCGAACGGGCTGCGCCGTCGGCAGGTCCTGTGCCATCACGCGAACTCCACGATCGGCTGATCCACCGCCAGCGACTCGCCCTTGGCCGCCAGCACCTTGCCGACCACGCCATCGGCCACGGCAAACAGCACGTTCTCCATCTTCATGGCCTCGATCACGGCCACGCGCTCGCCGGCCTGCACCTTCTGGCCGGGCTGCACCGCCACCTCGACCAGCAGGCCAGGCATGGGCGAAAGCACGAAGCGGCTCATGTCGGGCGGCGCCTTGTAGGGCATCAGCGCATGCAGCTCGGCCGCGCGCGGCGACAGCACCAGCGTGTCGAGCTGGGTGCCGTTGTGGGCGATGCGGGTGGCCAGCGGATTGCCGCGGATGCCGCGCTCGATCTGCGCGGTGAAAGGCTGGCCGTTCACCGTGCCGCGGATGCGCGCTCCGCCCAGATGCCAGGCGCTACAGATTTCATAGCGCTTGGCACCCACCTGGACAGCACTTGAGCCCGATTGGGCCTGAAAATCCGTGACCAGCACATGGTGCGGCGTGCGCTGCGCGCCCGCGCCCAGCGCCACGGCCACGAACGCTTCGCCCACGGTGATGCCGTGCCCCGGCAACTGGCCGCTGATGCCGGCCGCGCGGTCGAGCGTGCGGCGATGCACGTAGGCCGCCAGCGCCACCAGGAAATCCGGGTCCTGGTGCGGCACGTCTTCGGCGTGAAAGCCCTTGGCATAGTGCTCGGCGATGAAGCCAGTGTTGAAATCGCCCGCCACGAACTTCGGGTGCGCCAGCAGCGCGGCCTGGAACGGGATGTTGCTGCTGATGCCGCGGATCACGAAGCCGTTGAGCGCCTCGCGCATCTTGGCGATGGCCTCGGCACGGTCCTTGCCGTGCACGATGAGCTTGGCGATCATCGAGTCGTAGTACATCGGGATTTCGCCGCCGTCCTGCACGCCGGTGTCCACCCGCACGCCATGCAGGTGCTGCGTGTCGGACGCGAACATGGTTTCCCGAGGTGGCTGGAACTTCACAAGGCGGCCCGTGCTCGGCAGGAAGTTGCGGAACGGATCCTCGGCGTTGATGCGGCACTCGATCGCCCAGCCCTCGCGCTTCACATCGGCTTGCGCCAACGGCAGTTGCTCGCCGGCCGCCACGCGGATCATCAGTTCCACCAGGTCCAGGCCCGTGATGCACTCGGTGACCGGGTGCTCCACCTGCAGCCGCGTGTTCATCTCCAGGAAGTAGAAGCTCTGGTCCTTGCCGACCACGAACTCCACCGTGCCGGCGCTCTGGTACTTCACGGCCTTGGCCAGTTGCACGGCCTGCTCGCCCATCGCCTGGCGCGTGGCGTCGCTGATGAAGGGGGACGGCGCTTCCTCGATCACCTTCTGGTGGCGGCGCTGGATCGAGCACTCGCGCTCGTTCAAGTAGATGACGTTGCCGTGCGAATCGCCCAGCACCTGGATCTCGATGTGGCGCGGCTCCTCGACGAATTTCTCGATGAACACCCGGTCGTCGCCGAAGCTGTTGCGCGCCTCGTTGCGGCAGGAGGTAAAGCCTTCGAACGCTTCCTTGTCGTTGAAGGCCACGCGCAGGCCCTTGCCGCCGCCGCCGGCGCTGGCCTTGATCATCACCGGGTAGCCGATGCCCTTGGCGATCTCGACGGCCTGCTCGGCGGTGCCGATCGCGTCGTTGTAGCCGGGAATGGTATTGACCTTGGCCGCGCCGGCGAGCTTCTTGGATTCGATCTTGTCGCCCATGGCCGCGATCGAATAGTGCTTGGGGCCGATGAAGACGATGCCCTCTTCCTCCAGCCGCTTGGCAAAACCCGCGTTCTCGCTCAGGAAGCCATAGCCGGGGTGCACGGCCTGGGCGCCGGTCTGCTTGGCGGCGGCGATGATCTTGTCGGCCTGCAGGTAGCTTTCGCGGCTGGGCGCGGCGCCGATGTGCACGGCCTCATCGGCCAGCTCCACGTGGCGGGCATCGCGGTCGGCATCCGAATACACCGCCACCGTCTGGATGCCCATCTTGCGGGCCGTCTTGATGACGCGGCAGGCGATTTCGCCGCGGTTGGCAATCAGGATTTTGGTGAACAACTTCTGCTCCGTTGTCGTTGTAATCTGTAAGGAGGGCGTGGCTTACTGCAGCCCCAGTTCGCTGCGCATGGCCAGGTTGCGCGCTTCGGCGCGCTGATAGGCCGGGCGTACTTTCAGCCGATCCACGTAGTCCTTGAACAGCGGCACGGGATCGATCTGCTTGAAGTCCATCATGAACCGCAGCGTGCCGCCCAGCACCACGTCGGCCATCGAGAACGCCTCGCCCAGTACGAACGGCTTGCCGGCAATGGCGCTTTCGGCGGCAGCGATCATCGAAGCGAAGCTGCCCCACCCCGCAGCGACCTCCTTGACCGCCCATCCGGAATGCTTGGCCATCACGGCAGGCTCGATCACGCTCGGAGCGAAGAACGACCAGCGCAGGTAGGCGCCGCGCCTGGGGTCGTCGAGCGCCGGTGCCAGCCGGCCAGGCGCGTAGCGGTCGGCAAGGTAGAGCGCGATGGCGGAAGCTTCGGTCACGACCACGTCGCCGTCGACCAGGGTAGGCAGCTTGCCCATCGGGTTCTTCGCCACCAGCTCGGAGCCCTTCTGCTCGCCCTTCATGATGTCGATCACCCGCAGGTCGTAGGCGACCTCCGCTTCTTCCAGGGCCCAGAGCGTACCCGCCGCTCGGGAATAGGGATGGTAGTAAAGGCTGAGGGACATGGATGCCTCCTTTGGCTGTGGGGTGGTTCCTGGCAGATCAGAGAGGGATGTTGCCGTGCTTGCGCCACGGGTTCTCAAGCTTCTTGTCCCGCAGCATCACCAGCGAGCGGCAGATGCGCTTGCGCGTTTCGTGCGGCAGGATCACGTCGTCGATGAAGCCGCGCGCCCCGGCCACGAAGGGGTTGGCGAAGCGGGCCTTGTATTCGGCCTCCTTCGCGGCCAGCTTGGCCGGGTCGCCCTTGTCCTCACGGAAGATGATCTCCACCGCGCCCTTGGCGCCCATCACGGCGATCTCGGCGTTGGGCCAGGCGAAGTTGACGTCGCCTCTGAGGTGCTTGGAACTCATCACGTCGTAGGCGCCGCCGTAGGCCTTGCGCGTGATGACGGTGATCTTGGGCACGGTGCACTCGGCGTAGGCATAGAGCAGCTTGGCGCCGTGCTTGATGATGCCGCCGTACTCCTGCGAGGTACCGGGCATGAAGCCGGGCACGTCGACGAAGGTGACGACCGGGATGTTGAAGGCATCGCAGAAGCGCACGAAGCGCGCGGCCTTGATCGAACTCTTGATGTCCAGGCAGCCCGCCAGCACCAGCGGCTGGTTGGCCACGATGCCCACGGTCTGCCCCTCCATGCGGCCGAAGCCGATGAGGATGTTCTTGGCGTACTCGGGCTGCAGCTCGAAGAAGTCGCCGTCGTCCACCGTCTTGGCGATCAGTTCCTTCATGTCGTAGGGCTTGTTCGGGTTGTCGGGCACCAGGGTGTCCAGCGACAGGTCCATGCGGTCGGCCGGGTCGTTGCTGGGGCGCACCGGCGGCTTCTCGCGGTTGTTCAGCGGCAGGTAGTTGTAGAGGCGGCGCAGCATCAGCAGCGCCTCCACGTCGTTCTCGAACGCGAGGTCGGCCACGCCGCTGCGCGTGGTGTGGGTAATGCCGCCGCCCAGTTCCTCGGCCGTGACCTCCTCGTGCGTGACGGTCTTCACCACCTCGGGGCCGGTCACGAACATGTAGGAGCTGTCTTTCACCATGAAGATGAAGTCGGTCATGGCCGGCGAGTACACCGCGCCGCCCGCGCAGGGGCCCATGATCATGCTGATCTGCGGCACCACGCCCGAGGCCATCACGTTGCGCTGGAACACGTCGGCGTAGCCGCCCAGCGACGCCACGCCCTCCTGGATGCGTGCACCGCCCGAGTCGTTCAGGCCAATGACCGGCGCACCCACCTTCATGGCCTGGTCCATCACCTTGCAGATCTTCTCGGCATGGGCTTCGCTCAAGGCGCCGCCGAAGACCGTGAAGTCCTGGCTGAACACAAACACCAGGCGGCCGTTGATCATGCCGTAGCCGGTGACCACGCCGTCGCCGGGGATCTTGTGATCGGCCATGCCGAAGTCCACCGAGCGGTGCTCGACGAACATGTCCCACTCTTCGAACGTGCCTTCATCGAGCAGCAGCTCCAGCCGCTCGCGCGCGGTGAGCTTGCCCTTGACGTGCTGGGCGTCGATGCGCTTCTGGCCGCCGCCCAGGCGTGCTGCGGCGCGCTTTTTTTCCAGTTGATCGAGGATGTCGTGCATGGTGATTCTGTCTTTCCTTGCTCTGATTTTTATAGCTGCCTATGTCCGCTGCGCCTGGACTTCGAGCAGATTTCTCGCCGCGGTCGAGGCCGCCATGCGGCCCTGCGAGACTTCAGCCGTCAACAGCGGCAACAACTCGCGCACCCGCGGATCCTGGCGGAAGGCCTGCTTGAGGCCGGCGTCGATGCGCTCCCACATCCAGGCCAGCGCCTGATGCTGGCGGCGCGCGTCCAGCCGGCCGTTGCCGGTTTGCAATTGCCTGAACTGCGTCACGGCCAACCAGAAGGCATCGACCCCGACGCCGTGCAGCGCGCTGAGCTGGATCACTTGCGGGTGCCAGATTGTTTCGTCGTGGTGGGCGTGGCTCGGGTGCCCGTGCAGCCCGAACAGCCGCAGCGCGCTCGTGATCTGGGCCTGCGCACGCGTGGCGGCGTCGGCATCCAGATCGGCCTTGTTGATGACCACCAGGTCGGCCAGCTCCATCACGCCCTTCTTGATGGCCTGCAGGTCGTCGCCCGCATTCGGCAGTTGCATCAGCACGAACATGTCGGTCATGCCGGCCACGGCGGTCTCGCTCTGGCCCACGCCCACGGTCTCGACGATCACCACGTCGTAGCCCGCCGCTTCGCAGACCAGCATGGCCTCGCGCGTCTTCTCGGCCACGCCGCCGAGCGTGCCGCTGGACGGACTCGGCCGGATGTAGGCGCGCTCATTCACCGAGAGCTTTTCCATGCGGGTCTTGTCGCCCAGAATGGAGCCGCCCGAAACGGTGGACGAAGGATCGATGGTCAGCACCGCAACGCGGTGGCCCTGGCCGATCAGGTGCAGGCCCAGCGCCTCGATGAAGGTGGACTTG
Source organism: Variovorax terrae (assembly GCF_022809125.1). Lineage (NCBI taxonomy): Bacteria > Pseudomonadati > Pseudomonadota > Betaproteobacteria > Burkholderiales > Comamonadaceae > Variovorax > Variovorax terrae. The sequence goes on from NZ_JALGBI010000001.1 coordinate 2,263,242, forward strand.
CCGACGCCCGGCACACCCGAGATGCCGAGCCTGAACGAGCGGCCGGCATGCGGCAGCAGCGCCGTGAGCAGCGCGTCGGCCTGCGCGCGATGGTCGGCGCGGGTGGATTCGAGCAGGGTGATGGCCTTGGCCATGGCGCGCCGCTGCGCAGCGGCGTCGCCGTGCAGAACCGCCTCGACCCACACATGCGGACTCACGTCAATGCAGCCCTGATCTGCTCCAGCACATCCTTCGCGCTGGCCGGAATCGGCGTGCCGGGGCCGTAGATGCCCTTCACACCGGCTTCGTAGAGCAGGTCGTAGTCCTGGCGCGGGATCACGCCGCCGACGAAGACGATGATGTCGTCGGCGCCCTGCTGCTTCAGCGCCTCGATGATGGCCGGCACCAGGGTCTTGTGGCCGGCCGCGAGCGTGCTCACGCCGACCGCGTGCACGTCGTTTTCGATGGCCTGGCGCGCGCATTCCTCGGGGGTCTGGAACAGCGGGCCCATGTCCACATCAAAGCCCAGGTCGGCGAAAGCCGTGGCCACGACCTTGGCGCCGCGGTCATGGCCGTCCTGGCCGAGCTTGGAGATCATCACGCGCGGGCGCCGGCCTTGTTCCTCGGCAAAGGCGTTGATCTCGTCTTTCAGTTTTTCCCAGCCTTCGGCCGAGTCGTAGGCGGCTGCATACACTCCGGTCACCTTTTGCGTATCGGCGCGGTGGCGCCCGTAAACCTTTTCCAGCGCATCGCTGACTTCGCCGACCGTCGCGCGCAGGCGGATCGCCCGGATGCTCAGGTCCAGCAGGTTGCCCTGGCCATTCTCGGCCGCCGCCGTCAACGCGTCCAGCGCGGCCTGCACCGCGGCGCCGTCGCGCCGGGCCTTGATGGCCTGCAGGCGCGCGATCTGGCCGTCGCGCACCGCCATGTTGTCGATGTCGCGGGCTTCGATCAGGTCTTCGCTCTTGAGCTTGTACTTGTTGACGCCGACGATCACGTCCTTGCCCGAGTCGATGCGCGCCTGCTTCTCGGCCGCCGCCGCCTCGATCTTGAGCTTGGCCCAGCCGCTGTCCACGGCGCGGGTCATGCCGCCCATGGCCTCGACTTCCTCGATGATCTTCCAGGCCGCATCGGCCATGTCCTGCGTGAGCTTCTCCATCATGTAGCTGCCGGCCCAGGGGTCGATCACGTTCGTGATGTGGGTCTCTTCCTGGATGATGAGCTGGGTGTTGCGCGCGATGCGGGCGGAGAACTCGGTGGGCAGCGCGATGGCCTCGTCGAAGCTGTTGGTGTGCAGGCTCTGCGTGCCGCCGAACACCGCCGCCATGGCCTCGATGGTGGTGCGCACCACGTTGTTGTAGGGGTCCTGCTCGGTCAGGCTCCAACCGCTGGTCTGGCAGTGCGTGCGCAGCATCAGGCTCTTGGGGTTCTTGGCGCCCGTGCCTTTCATGATGCGGCACCACAGCAGGCGCGCGGCGCGCATCTTGGCCACTTCGAGGTAGAAGTTCATGCCGATGGCCCAGAAAAAGGAGAGGCGTCCGGCGAAATCGTCCACGTCCAGGCCCTTGGCGATGGCGGTCTTCACGTACTCCTTGCCATCGGCCAGCGTGAAGGCCAGCTCCAGCGCCTGGTTCGCGCCGGCCTCCTGCATGTGGTAGCCCGAGATGCTGATCGAGTTGAACTTCGGCATGTTCTTGGCCGTGTACTCGATGATGTCGCCGATGATGCGCATGCTCGGCTTGGGCGGATAGATGTAGGTGTTGCGGACCATGAACTCCTTGAGGATGTCGTTCTGGATGGTCCCGGACAGCTTGTCCTGCGCCACGCCCTGCTCCTCCGCCGCCACCACGTAGCCCGCCAGCACTGGCAGCACGGCGCCGTTCATGGTCATGGACACGCTCACCTTGTCCAGCGGGATCTGGTCGAACAGGATCTTCATGTCCTCCACGCTGTCGATCGCCACGCCGGCCTTGCCCACGTCGCCGGTCACGCGCGGGTGGTCGCTGTCATAGCCGCGGTGCGTGGCCAGGTCGAAGGCCACGCTCACGCCCTGCCCGCCGGCGGCCAGCGCCTTGCGGTAGAAGGCGTTGGATTCCTCGGCCGTGGAAAAGCCCGCGTACTGGCGGATGGTCCAGGGCCGCACCGCGTACATCGTGGCCTGCGGACCGCGCAGGTACGGCTCGAAACCCGGAAGCGTGTCGGTGTGGGGCAGCCCCTGCAGGTCCTGCGCGGTGTAGAGTGGCTTGACGGTGATACCGTCCGGCGTCACCCAATTCAACGCCTCGACGTTGCCGCCGGGAGCCGACTTGGCGGCGGCCTTGTTCCAAGATTCCAGGTCCGGGGCTTTGCTCATGTTTTCTCAACCGCATCTGTCATAACCTTGCAATCTTCGCAAAAATCAAGGCTGTCGACAACGGATAAACTCCGAATCCACGGGCAATTTCCCGTGTAAATTTGCAAGGTTTGCGAAGATGACCAAAGCCTACATGGGCGTCCGTCTCAAAACGCTGCGGGAACGGCAGGGCCTGACCCAGGCCGCCCTGGCCGCCTCGCTCAAGATTTCGCCCAGCTATCTCAACCAGATCGAGAACGACCAGCGCCCCTTGACGGTGCCCGTGCTGCTGCGGCTGCAGGCGGCGCATGGCATCGATCTGCAACTGTTCTCGGACGACGAGAACGCCCGGCGGCTGAGCGAGCTGCAGCCAGTGTTCGCGGATGGCTCGCAGGCCCAGGCGGTGCCGCTCGCGGAGGCCAAGGTCGTGGCCTCCCAGCTGCCCTCAGTCACCCGGGTGCTGCTGAACCTGCACAGGCGTTCGCGTGCCGTCGAGGAACAGTTGTCCTCGATCGCCGCCGTCGCAGACGGCGACCGGCTTGCAGGCGACCCGGCCGGCCGCCTGCAGCCCTATGAGGAAGTGCGCGAATTCTTCTATGCCCGCCACCACCACATGGCCGTGCTGGACGAGCTGGCGGAACAGCTCCACGACACGCTGATGGCCGGGCTGCCGGCCGGCACGGTGAGCGCCGCCGAGCTGCGCTCCCGCCTGCTGGAGCGGCTGCTCAAGCGCCACGGCGTCCAGGTGCGCATCGAGGGGCGCCAGGACACCGCCAGCCGCCGCTCGGACCCGGCGCTGCGCAGCTACGACGCGGCCACCAGCACCCTGTCCCTGGCGACGGACATGGACCCCGGGCAGCAGGCCTTCCAGCTGGGCGTGCAGCTCGCCTTTCTCGAGATGGGCGAGCGCATCGACGCCTTCACGACAGCCGAATCGTTCACCACCTCGCAGGCCCGCAGCCTGGCGCGGCTCGGCTTTGCCAACCATTTCGCCGGCGCGCTGGTGCTGCCGAACCGGCTGTTCCAGGACACGGCGGAGGCCTTGCGCTACGACATCGAGCTGCTGAGCGACCGCTTCGGCGTCAGCTTCGAGACCATCGGGCACCGCCTGTCGACCATGCACCATGCGCCGGGACGCGGCATCCCCTTCTTCTTCGTGCGGGTGGACCGCGCGGGCAACGTCTCCAAGCGGCAGTCCACGGGCGACTTCCACTTCTCGCGCCACGGCGGCACCTGCCCGCTGTGGAACGTCTACGAAGCCTTCTCGCAACCCGGCGCCATCCTCACGCAGCTGTCGCGCATGCCGGACGGCCGCACCTACCTGTGGATCGCGCGCACGGTGGAGCACCGGCGCGGCGGCTACGGCACGCCCAAGCGCATGTTCGCGGTGGCCCTGGGCTGCGACGCGCGCTACGCCGACCGGCTTGTCTACGCCAAGGGCGTCAACCTGATCGACCCCGGCGCCGCCACCCTGATCGGCGCCGGCTGCAAGGTCTGCGACCGCGCCGACTGCGCGCAGCGCGCCTTCCCCCCTCTGGGCCGCACCCTGCAGATCGACGAAAACCAGCGCGGCTTCGCGCCCTACGCCTCCGGCATGTGAAAGGCAGACCGCCATGCGCGACCTCGATCCCGTCTCCATCCGCCTCTTCCTCGCCACGCTGGAGGAAGGCAGCATCGCCCGCGCCGCCGCGCGCGAGAGCATCGTGCCCTCGGCCGTTAGCAAACGCATCTCCGAACTGGAGGCCGAGCTGCGCGTGCCGTTGCTGGACCGCAGCGTCAAGGGCGTGCAGGCCACCCCCGCCGGCGAGGCGCTGGCCCACCACGCCCGCGCGCTGCTGCAGGGCATGGATCGGATGCAGCGCGAGATGGCGGGCTATGTGGACGGCGTGCGCGGCCTCATCAAGGTGCTGGCCAGTGTGACCTCGCTGTCGGGCGAGCTGCCGGCGGACATCATGCGCTTTCGCGCCGGGCGCCCGCAGATCGAGATCGACGTGGAGGAGCGCACCACGCCGGCCATCTACCGCAGCGTGCGCGAAGGCCTGGCCGACGTGGGCGTGGCGTCCGAGTTTGCCAGCCACGAGGGCCTGCAGGTCTTCCCCTACCGGCGCTATGCGCTGGCCGCGGTGCTGCCCGCGGGGCATGCACTGGCGAACGCACCGCAGGTTGCCTACGCGCAGTTGCTGGGCGACGACCTGATCGAGCTCAACCGCGACAGCGGCATCAGCCACGTGTTCGATGAGGCCGCACGCGAGGCGCGCACCTCGCGCACGGTTCGGGCGCGCGTCAGCTCGTTCGAAACCATCTGCGCGCTGGTCGCGGGCGGCATGGGCGTGGGCGTGGCACCGCTGTACCTGAAAGAAGCCAAGGAAAAGACGCTGGACCTGCGCTTCGTGCCGCTGGCCGACGCCTGGGCCCAGCCGCGCAGCTTCGTGGCGGTGCGCGACCTCGACACGCTGCCGGTGGCGGCGCGGGCCTTCGTGGCGCATTTGCGGGAGAGCGCAACTTCCCTGGATTGAAAATCCGCGTGTCGGTGGTTCGATTCCGCCCCAGCCACCAGAATTGGAAGCCCTTGATCAGAAGTGGTCAGGGGCTTTTTTCTTGTTGGTCGTCACGCGGAAACATTGTCGCCAGGCAACGGGAGCGCGGTGGACGTCGAATGAGAAAACGCGTTATCGAAATGATTTAAGTACGTCTCCGACAAATGCCCATGGTAATAACCATACACCGGCGTGCTGATGTTTTGGTCGGCTGGACGCTTGATGTAGAAGGTAAGCTGCCCCGTCTCTATCGCAGGCTGAAAGAATGCTTTTTCCTTCCAGTCGTCGGAACTGTGCGTGTAGTAAACCTGACCGTTAGAAACGACTCGCTTCCAAGTCGTAATTTTTCCTTTCAGCTCGGTCTGGCCTATACGTGCGTCGAATGCGGCCAAGAGGTCCTTGGGCTTTTCAGTCTTGAAGTGCAATGCCATTTGAAAATTCCTTGCGAAATAAGAAATCCCGGAGCAATCGCCCCGGGAGATCGAGTTACCTGACGATGATCACGTCAGCACCGACATAGCTGTCGGGCGCCACAACTTGGGCCCGCGTCAGGACGGGGCCGACCGCCAGTGCTGACATACGCGCTCCACCCGGCCACGGCGGCGGCGGGTATAGGCGCAGACATGCACGGTCTTGCGTTTCACGAAGAACATTTCTGTACTCCTTTTACCAACACGTTGCGGGGTTTTTGTTGCAGCACACAAATTTCGTATAAAATAGCAGCCTGAATTAAAATTTAATGCACCATGGTCGGTTGACCCCGATTCACCGTTTAGGCCCTCGACGTGTTACAGCACTGCGAGGGCTTTTCTGTTTCCGCGCCTCTTGAAATTTCCGAAAACGATAAAATTGTAGCACAACAAAAATTTCCAAAACGTTTTTGTTGTGCAAATTATTGTTTTAAAACAACAGAGCAGTGGCGCACGTTCAACGTGGTTAAATTCATGCTATGACTGATTCAATTGGCTTGACTGTTTACAACCCTAGTTCACTCAGTGACGCTGACTTTCTGCGGGGATTTGTTGCTCGTCAAGGTATAGCGCGCGAATTGACTGACCATCTGCTTAAGGCGGCTTCGGGTGAGAACGTTGTCCATCTCTTAATACTTGGCCAGCGGGGCATGGGCAAGACAAGCATGTTGAGGCGCCTCGCTTTGGCAGTGAAGGGCGACCCTAAGCTATCAATGACGCTCATTCCCTTGTTATTTCGGGAGGAGCAGTACAACGTCCACAGCTTTAAGGTCTTCTGGACGAACTGTTTGGATGCGTTAGGTGATTGGTACGACTCCATTGGAGAGCACAACAAGGCCGAGCGCTTGGACCGAGAAATTCGCTCCCTGGTCGACAAAAGTGATGCTCAAGCATTGTTCGACAAGTGGATCGCGAGCGAAGGTCGGCGCCCGCTACTGCTTCTCGACAACATCGACTTACTTTTTGCTGGTCTGAAAAGAGAGCATGATTACCTGAAACCGTTCAGGCCCACATCGGAAGGAATGGTCATCGTTGGAGGCTCCGCAACAACTGTAGATGCGATATGCGACCCGAATGGGGAGCTGAGCAAGGCGTTCCGCGTCATACAACTCGACAAACTAAGCAAAGAGGAATTGATAGCATGTCTGCGCAGCATAGCGATCGCGAGAGGCGAAGAGGGAGAAAAGGTGCTTGCTGTGCTCTCTACAGCCAGTGGGCGAATCAAGACACTGCACGATTTAACTGGTGGTAATCCACGCACCTTGACGATGTTGTACATGCTGCTGGAGACGGACGTTCAAGGGGACGTGTTCCAAGATCTAGAACGACTGCTAGACCAAGCGACGGTCTTATACAAAGCACGTGTCGAAGACTTGCCTTCGCAAGGGCGTGTCGTTTTAGACGCGGTGGCATTGGCTTGGGATCCCGTCCTCGCGGCCACCGTGGCATCTACAACACTTCTAGATGTCGGTACGGTGTCTTCGCAATTGGACAGGCTGCAAAAGGAGGGCATCCTAGAGAAGGTGCCGGTGTCTAAGACATCGAAGACAGCGTTTCAAGTCTCAGAACGTTTCTTCAACATCTGGTATTTGATGCGTCATGGTGCTAGACGGCAGCGCATGAAACTTCGATGGCTCACAGTATTTCTTCGCAGCTTCTACTCCAACGCCCAGCTTATCGAGCGTGCAAAGGACTTGGTCAATTCCGAAGGCGATCTCGCTGTAAATCTCGGCGTCGAGACTGGACACCTCCTGTTAGCACTTGGGGATGCAATCGATGACGAGGTCTGGCGTTCCGTGTTGAATAGTCAAGCGAGAGATGAGTTTCAGCGCTACGCAGAGTCACTGGGACTGTCTTTAGATGACATTGTTGATCCCGGTGACGTACCATTGCCTGCAAATGCGTCAGAGTGGATTCTCCATGGTAATTTGCTTCGTCAGCATCTCAAGCGACCGACAGATGCTGAGGCCGCATTCACTAACGCAATTGCCCTGGAACCAAAGAATTGGGCAGCTTGGTTCAATCTTGGCACTACTCGTCTTGGGAACTTAGCCAACGCGAGTGGTGCGGTGGAAGCTTTAAGAGTAGCGCTATCTCTTAATAAGAAGCATCTTCCGACGCAATACATGCTTGGTGATGCTCTCTATAACGCGGGCGATTTCGAGGAGGCGAAGGCGGCGTATAGAGCGTGCCTCAAACTGGATCCCAAGTTCTATCTCGCTGCTATTTCATTGGGTGACATCGCGAGTGAAGAAGGTGATGTACGAGATGCAGCCACTCAATATGAACTAGTCAGCAGACTGGCGCCAAAGAGAGACCGCGAGGCGCTTCATGCAAGTGGATTCTTTGTCGCATATATTCTCGAAGAGTTTGAGCGAGCCGAGAAAATTTACAGCCGTCTGCTAGATATTGACCCAACTGACTGGGTAGCCGAAACCAATATCGAGGTAATCAAGGCCCTACTGAATACAAACGATTCCCCGGTATCAATTGCCGAGTCATTACTGAAGCGCCATATGGCTGGTGGTCGCGCACTCATACTTGCCCTTGAGGCGCTTGGTCAATCCGATAGAGCCTCAGCGCTTTCTCAGGTCGCTAAGATCTTTGCCGCTGAAGACGAATCGGTCTTTGAAAATTACAGGGGCTTTGTTCTAATTTTGTTTAGGAAGGCAAAGCGAGACGGTTGGGCTGACCTATTGCTTCGGATACTTGATGAAACGGGCGCAGCTGAAAAGTATTGGCCGCTGATTGCTGGCTTTGATGCCTATGCCTTTGGATCAGAACGGCTGCTTGATGTCAATCCAGAAGTTCGATCTTCCGCTCAGAAGATACTTAGCTTGTTGCTTGCCCCTGAGGCACATAGCAGCGCCCACACAAGGCTCGCAGGTTGAGTCGCAAAGCGCGGCATGATGCCGGCTTCAATAAGGATAGGGCGCCCTAAATCGCTCCACCGCAGACCCATTGAACCGCCCCGCATTTTGCGGAAACTCCTTCGATTGTGAATGAAGCCATGATGAGGAAGTCCCCGAAGTATTCCCCTAGGGCACCCAGATCCAACAAGATGCTGCTGGTGTGAGGCGGATTTCGACGGCATTGAACCATCGGGTTTTCCCGAGCCTCTTCAAACGAGAAAGCCACGGTTCCGAACCACCACTTTTGCGATTCGCAGGCAGCGTGGATGATCGGCGGATGATCGTTCATTCCCCGACAGAAACCCCGACTTTCCTGGCCGACAACGACCTGCCGCTGCGAGGCATCAAGGTGCTGGAACTCTCGCACATGATCATGGGGCCGGCCGGCGGCCTGGTGCTGGCGGACCTGGGCGCCGAGGTCATCAAGGTCGAGCCGCTGGACGGCGACCGCACGCGGCGGCTCAAGGGCTCCGGCATCGGTTACTTCCCCGTGTTCAGCCGCAACAAGCAAAGCCTGGCGGTCGACCTCAAATCATCCGAGGGCCAGGCCCTGGTGCGCCAGCTGGCGCTGGGCTGCGACATGCTGGTGGAAAACTTCCGCGACGACAGCCTGACACAGTACGGGCTGGACTACGCCTCGCTGTCCGCCGAGAACCCCGGCCTCATCTACGTCTCGCTCAAAGGCTTCCTGTCGGGGCCGTACAAGCAGCGCACCGCCCTGGACGAGGTGGTGCAGATGATGGGCGGGATGGCCTACATCAACGGCAGCACCGGCGCGCCGCAGCGCGTGGCGCCCTCGGTCAACGACATCCTGGGCGGCACCTTCGGCGTGGTGGGCGCGCTGGCCGCGCTCAACGACCGCCAGCGCACCGGGCGCGGCCGCCACGTGCGCGCGGGCCTGTTCGAGAACAACCTGCTACTGGTATCCCAGTTTATCGCGCAGTACCAGCTGACTGGCACGCCGCCCATTCCCATGGGCGACAAGCGCACGCCGCCCTGGGGCGTCTACGACATCTTCGACACGCAGGACGGCCGCGTGTTCGTTGCCGTGGTAAGCGACGCCAACTGGCAGACCTTCTGCAAGGACTTTCTGCCCGCCGGCTGGTCGCAAGACGAACGCCTGCGCACGGCCATCCAGCGCGAGGCCGCGCGGCCCTGGCTGGTGCCCGCCGTCGCGGAAATCCTCAAGCACTGGAAGACAGCCGACCTGTCCGCGGCGCTGGAAGCCTCCGGCCTCTCGTTCGGCCCCATCCGCCAGCCGCACGACCTGCTGGACGATCCGCACCTGAAGCAAGGCGGCGCACTCATCGAGGCGACCATGCCTTGCGGCACGCAGGTCGCCACGGCTGCCCTGCCCATCGAATTCGACGGCCAGAAGGTCGGCAAGCGGCTTGACCCCCAGCCCATCGGCGCGCAGACGCACGGCATCCTGCGCGGCCTGGGCCTGGACGACGCGCGCATCGCGAAGCTGGTAGACCAGGGCGTGGTGGCGGTCTAGCACCGCACGAGAAAAAATCAGACAACGACGGAGACACACATGAAACGACGCAACTTCAACCTGATGGCCCTGGCCGGCGCCGCCGGCAGCTTGGCCTCCCTGCCCGCCTGGGCACAAACCTGGCCGGCCAAGCCGATCCGCATGATCATCCCGTCCACGCCCGGCGGCGGCACGGACTTCACCGGCCGGCAGATCAGCACCAAGCTGTCGGAGATGAATGGCTGGCAGGTCGTGCCCGACAACCGCCCCGGCGCCGGTACCGCGCTGGGCCTGGCCGAGGCGGCCCGCGCCAAGCCCGACGGCTACGACCTCGTGATCGCGCAGTCGGACAACGTCTCGCTGATCCCGCTGCTGATGAAGGTGGCTTACGACCCGATCAGGGACCTGACGCCGATCGCGCTGGCCGCCGTCACGCCGCTGATCATCCTCGTCAAGGACGACTCGCCCTTCAAGACGCTGGCCGATCTGATCAAAGCGGCCAAGGCCGAGCCGGGCAGGCTGTCGTATGGCACCTCGGGCACCGGCGGCGGCGTGCACATCGCCATGGAGCTGCTGCAGCTCACCGCCGGCTGCAAGATGCAGCATGTGCCGTACAAGGGATCGACGCCGGCGCTGGCCGACCTGATGGGCGGCCACCTGAGCTTCGCGGGCTCGTCGATTTCGTCGGCCGCGACGCTGATCCATTCGGGCAAGGTCCGCGCCCTGGCCGTGACCTCGGCCAAGCGCAACGCGAGCCTGCCCGACGTGCCCACCGTCGCCGAGTTCGGCTACAAGGATTTCAACGCCATCAGCTTCTACGGCGTGATGGGCCCGGCCGGCCTGCCGGCGCCGGTGGTCCAGCGCCTGAACGCCGACGTCAACAAGATCCTGGTCCGCCCCGACGTGAAAACCGCCTTCCAGGCGCAGGGCTTCGACGCCGCCCCGGTCTCGCCGGAAGAGTTCGCCGCCCTCATCAAGGCCGACATCCAGAAGTCGCGCGAGATCATCGCCACCGCCGGCATCAAGATCGAGTGACCCCACAACGGAGCCCTTCATGACACGAACCGTCACCCTCTGCGAAGTCGGGCCGCGCGACGGCCTGCAAATGGCCAGGGGCCGCATGGCCACCGGCACCAAGCTGCGCTGGATCGGCCAGCTCGCGGCGGCGGGCCTGAAGGAGATCGAGGTCGGCAGCTTCGTCTCGCCGCGCGCGATCCCGCAGATGGCCGACACCGGCGAGGTAGTGCGCGGCGCGCTGGCCATCAAGGGCCTGACGGTCTGCGCGCTGGCCTGCAACCTCAAAGGCGCGATCGCCGCGCACGAGGCCGGCGCGCACGTGCTGGCCATCCCGATCTCGGTGAGCGACACGCACAGCCACGCCAACGTCAACAAAGGCACGGACGCGCAGGTGGAGATGGTGCGCAGCATCGTCGACTGGGTGCGCGCGCAGCCGCGTCCGATGCGCATCGACGCCGCCACGGCCACCGCCTTCGGCTGCTCGATGGAGGGCGACGTGCCGCTGGACCGCGTGGTCCAGGTGGCCGCGGCGCTGGCCGCCACCGGCGTGGACCGCATCGCCCTGGCCGATACCGTCGGCTACGCCCACCCCGCCCTGGTGCGTGACACCGTGCGCGCGGTGCAGGATGCCATTGGCGACCGGCTCCACAAGCTGCACCTGCACGACACCCTCGGGCTGGGGCTGGCCAACGCGCTGGCCGGGCTGGAGCAAGGCATCCGCGAGTTCGACAGCTGCCTGGCCGGCCTGGGCGGCTGCCCGTTCGCGCCGGGCGCCTCCGGCAACATCGTGACAGAAGACCTGGCGTTCATGCTGGAGAGCATGGGGCACCGCACCGGCATCGACCTGCCGGCCCTGCTGGCCGCACGCGCGCTGCTGCGCGAGTCGCTGCCCGACGAGCCGATGCGCAGCGGCGTGGCCGCCGCCGGCATCCCGCGCACCTTCCACCCCGCAGCGCTGGCGGCCTGAAGCGCGCCTCGGCGACACCCCTGGCGGCTAACCAACTTGCCGGGACGGCGGCAAGCGGCTAAGGTCGCGCCATGCAACACGCGGAAACCGACTACCTCATCATCGGGAGCGGCACCGCCGGTCTCGCCTTTGCCGACACGCTGATCGCCGAAAGCGGCGCGCACGTCACCATCGTCGACCGGCACGGCAGGCCGGGCGGCCACTGGAACGATGCCTATCCTTTCGTCACGCTGCACCAGCCGTCGGCCTTCTACGGCGTCAATTCCATGGAGCTGGGCAGCGGGCGCATCGACACGCTCGGCCTGAACCAGGGCATGGCCGAGCTGGCTTCCGGCCCCGAGATCAGCGGCTACTTCGACCAGGTGATGCGGCACCGCCTGCTGCCCAGCGGACGCGTGCGCTACCACCCGCTGTGCGACTATTTGGGCGAAGGCCGGTTCGAGTCGCTGCTGTCGGGCGAGCACACGCAGGTCCGGGTGCGCGGCAAGGTTGTGGATGCGCGCTACTACAGTCCGAGCGTGCCATCCACGCACAAGCCCCGCTTCGCGGTGGGCGAAGGCGCGCGGATGATCCCGCCCAATGCCCTCCCGGGGCTCGCCAGCACTTGCGGCGCCGGCGAGGTGCCCAGGCGCTTCGTCGTGCTGGGCGCAGGCAAGACAGCAATGGATACCTGCATCTGGCTGGTCCAGTCGGGCGCTTCGCCCGACGCCATCACCTGGGTCGTGCCACGCGATTCCTGGCTGATCAACCGGGCGACGACGCAGAACGGACCCGCGTTCTTCCATGAGGCGATCGGCAACCAGGCCGACCAGATGGAAGCCTTCGCGCAGGCCTCTTCGGTCGACGACCTGTTCCTGCGGCTGGAAGCCTGCGGCGCCCTGCTGCGCATCGACCCGGCGCGCATGCCCACCATGTTCCACCTGGCGACGGTGTCCCCCGCCGAGGTGGAGGTGCTCCGCGGCATCCGCAACGTGGTCCGGCTGGGCCGGGTACAGGCCCTGGCGGCCGACCATATGCTGCTCGACGGCGGCCGCGTCGACGTGCAGCCCGCAACCCTGTATGTCGACTGCACCGCGTCGGCGGTGGATTTCCGGCCTACGCAGCCCATCTTCCAAGAAGGAAAAATCGTCCTGCAGATGCTGCGCCTGCCGCAGCCCGCCTTCAGTGCGGCGCTCACCGCCTACGTGGAGGCCCACTACGAGGACGACGCGCAGAAGAACAGACTGTGCGGCAGCGTCCCCTTCCCCGCCACGCCGGCCGACTACCCGCGCTCGATGGCGGCCAGCATGCGCAACCAGTTCCTCTGGGGCCAGGAGGAAGGCCTGCGCCGCTGGGTCCGCGAGAGCCGGCTGGATGGTTTCGGCAAGCTGATGGCGAGCGCGGCGCGCGACGATGCGGCCAAGCAGGCCGTCATCGCACGCCTGCGCGAACAGGCACAGGCGGCGATGGCCAATCTGCCCAGGCTGCTGCGGGCCTGAAGGATCCCCTCAGGCCGCATCCCTGAGCGGTTCGTGCGCCAGCGCCATCACGTCGCACGGGTGCATGCCCTTGAGCCTGTGGTCGCTCCAGACCTGGCGCCACCGGCGCGAGCCGGCCATGCCATGGCGAAGGCCCAGCATGTGGCGGGCGATGCTGCTCCAAGGCGTCCCGTGCTCGGCGGCTTCGCGCACCATGTACTCGGTCATGCGCTCCTCGACCCATTCGCGCGTGAGCGATGGATCTTCGGGCTCGCCAAAGAACGCGGCATCCCACGATGCCAGCCACCATGGGTTGTGGTAGGCCTCGCGGCCAAGCATCACGCCATCGAGCTGCCCGAGCTGCTCGGCCACTTGCACGCCCGTGGTAAACCCGCCGTTGATGGCGATGGTGAGCCCGGGAAATTCCCGCTTGAGCCGGTGCACCAGTTCGTAGCGCAGCGGCGGCACTTCGCGGTTCTCCTTCGGGCTCAGCCCCTGCAGCCAGGCGTTGCGCGCATGGACGATGAAGACGCGGCAACCGGCCTCGCTCACCGTGCCCACGAAGTCGCGGACGAATTCATAGCTCTCGGTCTTGTCGATGCCGATGCGGTGCTTCACCGTCACGGGCACCTTTACAACGTCGACCATCGCCTTTACGCAGTCGGCCACGAGCTGCGGCTCGTTCATCAGGCACGCACCGAACGCGCCGCGCTGCACGCGCTCGCTCGGGCAGCCGCAGTTGAGGTTGATCTCGTCGTAGCCCCACTGCTCGCCCAGCCGCGCGCAATGCGCCAGATCGGCCGGCTCGCTGCCGCCGAGCTGTAGCGCCACCGGGTGCTCCTCCGTGTTGAAGCGCAGATGCCGCGCCACGTCGCCGTGGATCAGCGCGCCGGTGGTCACCATCTCGGTGTACAGCAGCGCATGGCGGCTCAGCAGCCGGTGGAGGTGGCGGCAATGGCGGTCCGTCCAATCCATCATCGGCGCCACGCTCAGGCGCCAGGGACTGGAGGAACTTGGGTTTTCAGGGTTCATGGGAAACGACAGGGCTTGCGCGAGGCACGCCCCGGATTTTCGCTGAAAGCCCATCGGGCCGCCCCGCGCCTCGGCAAACACCCCGCGGCGCACTGAAGCCGCAAATGATGAAGAGATGCCCCGACTTCTCCATAAAATGGAACAGTGATTTATGAAAATGCCGATCCAGCCCAACCCAGCTCCCATGACAGACAACACGCAGCCCCAGCCCAAAGATGAAGTCAGCGCCCTGGCCCGCGGCCTGGCCGTCCTGCGCGTGGTGTCCCAGGCCAGCAAGCCCCTGAGCAACCGCGAACTGGCCGAAGCCACCGGCATCCCCAAGGCCACGGTCTCGCGGCTGGCCGCCACGCTGGTCGGGGCCGGCTACCTGAGGCAACTGGCCGACAGCGAGCGCTTCAGCCTCAGTGCCACGCTGCTCGAACTGAGCAATGCCTATCTGCGCAACTTCGACCTGCGCAGCCATGCGCGACCGCATCTGGCCGAGCTGGCCGAGCAAGCCGGCGCAGCCGTGCACCTGGGCGTGCGCGACGGGCTGGACATCGTGCTGATCGATCACATCCGGCCGCGCTCGGCCGTCATCCTGTCGAATCTGGATGTGGGCTCGCGCATGGCCATCGCCACCTCGGCCTCCGGCCGCGCCTACCTGGCTTCGGCCGACGAGCCCGAGCGGCAGGCGCTGCTGGACAGCATCCGCGCGGCCAGCGGCAGCGGCTGGCGAGCCCTGAAACCCCAACTGGAGGCCGCGCTGCAGGAGCACGCGAGGCTGGGCTACTGCGCCTCGTTCGGCGAGTGGCACCATGACATCCATGCGCTGGGCCTGACGCTGCGCGGCCCGCGCGGCGAGCTGTACGCCGTGAGCTGCGGCGGCCCCGGCTACCTGCTGCCCAAGAAACTGCTGGTCGAGAAAATCGCGCCATTCCTTCTGAAGACGGTGCGGGCCATCTCCGACGAGGCCGGAACCAGCCGCTGAGCAGCGCGCCGGCGGCGCTTCGGCGCCACCGCTAGACAGCCGGCGCCATCACGCGCCGCACCACCACCTGCCCCAGCAGCACGAAGCCGGCGGCCAGCAGCAGCAGGGTCCAGATCAACCCCACACCATGCATCAGGCCCCCGAAGAGAAGCGGCCCGAGGCCCTGCCCCGCGAACAGGCCGCAGGCGAACAGCGCCACCGCCGAGCCGCGCGCGGATGGCGCCAGTTCGGTCACCTGGGTCTGCAGCGAGTTGTGAATCATGTAGAAGCTGAACCCCGCCACCAGCATGGCGAGCGCATCCACCCACCAGGCGGTGGACAGCGTGAGCGCCACATAGCAGCACGCCGCCACCAGCGACCCGACCCGGCACATGCGGCTCACGCCGAGCCACGCAATGAGCTGGCGAACCACGATGGCATACAGCAGCCCTCCGACGCCGAAGGCGCCGAGGATGAGCCCGGTCTGGCCCGACACCGATCCAGGCGCCACGGCCGCGCGCTCAAGCAGCAGCGCCCCGACATAGGGAAAGAAGCTGAAGAACAGCGCGCCCTCGGCCAGGGCGCAGGCATAGAGCCATATCGCCCGGGGATTCTGGAACACCTTGCCGTAGAGCGCCCCAAACGACAACGGCCCGGCTTTCGAGCCGCCCGGTGAAGGCGCGGCCACGGGCCGGGCCTGCCACAGCAGCACGGCCCCCACCGCGGCCAAGATCGTCGAGATGACCAGGGCGCTGTGCCAGCCGAAGGCTTCATTGGCAAGGCCGGACACGATGGAGCCAAGCATCTGGCCGGCGATGATCGCGAACAGCATGCGGCCGATCATCACCTGGCGCTCCGCCATGTCGTATTTCTCGCCCAGCGAGGCCAGCACCAGCGGAATCAGCCCGCCGGCGAAGATGCCGGCAACGATCCGTGTCGCCACCAGCCAGGTGAACGACGGCGCCAGCATGCCCAGCACCAGCGCCAGCGCCAACCCCGTGCCGCAGACCTGCATGCAGCGGATCTTGCTGAACCGGTCCCCGAGCGGCCCCAGGAACAGTTGGGCCACGGCATACGGCAGGGCATAGGCCGTGTTGAGCATGGCGGCCATCTCTGGCCGCACGGCGTAGTGGGATGCCAGGGGCAGCACGATCGGGTCGATCACCCGTAGCGCGAAGCCGCTGGCGAAGACGCAAACAGAAAAAACAAGGAACAGCGGCATGATCGGCAGACAGTCTGGCCGCCCCGGGGAACGGCTCTGGAGACACCGGCCGGGGCATCTCATCCTCCGGCGCGGCAAGAAAACAAAAGGAGCCGCGCTGGCGGCTCCAGGAAAGGACTCCCGGCGGGAATCAGTCCATGCGGATACCGAGCTTGCGAATCACGGTACCCCACTTTTCCGAGTCCTCCCGCATCATGCGGGCATGCTCTTCCGGCGTGCTGGCCACCACCGTCGAGCCGCCACGGATGAACAGCTCCGTCACCTCCGGCGAGCGCACGGCCTTCATCAGCTCGGCATTGAGCGCATTGACGATGTTCTTGGGCGTTCCGGCAGGAGCGAAGAACTGCTCCAGCCCCGGCAGGTCGATCCCGGGCACACCCGCCTCGGTGATGGTGGGCACATCCGGGATCGACGGCAGTCGGTCCTTGTCGGCCACACCGAGGATCTTCACCAGCCCGGCCTTGGCATTGGCGATCGCCGTGGAGGGGCCGTCGAACACGATCTGGATCTGGCCGCCGAGCAGGTCGCGCACGGCCTCGGTGCTGCCCTTGTAAGGCACGTGGACGATGTCGATGCCGGCATTTGCCTTGAGCAGTTCGCCGTTGATGTGGCCCGAGGAACCGATGCCGTACGAACCGTAGTTCACCTTGCCCGGGTTGGCCTTGGCATAGGCCACCATTTCCTTCAGGTTGTTGTACGGCGCGCTACCGGTGGCCACCAGGATCGTGCGCGTGCGGGATGCCACGCCCAGCGGCGTCATGTCCTTGAAGACGTCGAACGGCGGCTTCGCATACAGGTGCGGCAGCTGGCTCGTTGTCACCGTGATCGTGTAGAGCAAGGTGTAGCCGTCAGCCGGGGAGCGCATCAGCTCCCGCACGGCAATGGCCGTCGAGGCGCCCGGCTTGTTCTCGACGATCACGGGCACGCCGGTCTGCTGGGACAGGCGGTTGGCAATGGCCCTGGCCTGGATGTCCGATGAGCCGCCAGGCGAGAGCGGCGTGATGATGCGGATCACTTTCCCTTTCTGCGGAAAGCTGTCCGTCGCCGCCAGCGCGGGCGACAGCAGGATGGGCAAGGCGCACAGGGCGCTCAACAACCGGGTGATAGCCTTCATGGTGTGTCTCCTTCAACGTTTATCGGTGTGCCAAGAGGATTGGGCGTCGCAGGCGCGCCGCCCCGGATCAAATGCCAGGGACTGGGAAACGCCCCGGTCCTTGCTTCGATGAGCGCGGGACGGCGTGCCGCCAGGGCGCCGGCCAGAGCGCCGGCCAGTCCCGCAGGATTCGAGACGCGCATGCCGTCGACGCCGAAGGCCTTCGCCAGATGCATGAAGTCGGGGTTGGTCAGCTCGGTGGCGTAACTGCGCCCGAACTGGCGTTCCTGCAGCAGGCGAACGTTGCCGAAAGCCTCGTTGTTGAAGACCACCAGCACCACCGGCAGATGGTAGCGGCGCGCGGTGGCCAGTTCCTGCAGCGTCCAGCCAAAGCCGCCATCGCCTGCAATGGCCACCACGGCGCGGTCGGGGTGCGCCGCGGCCACGCCCAGGGCCGTGGTGTAGGCGTAGCCCAGAGTCCCCTGATAACCCGCGCTGATGAAGGTGCCGGGCTCGTACACGGGATAGCCCAGGTGAGCCGGGTAGCCGACCTGCGTGAGGTCGCTCACCAGAAAGCCGTCGTCCGGGATGGCACTGCGCAAGACGCGCAGCCATTCACATTGCGGTTCGATGTCTGCGAGCTGAGCAGCGGTCCAGGCGCGCAGCGTCTGGACGTCGCCCGTGCGGTCGGCGGCGGGCCGGTGCCCGTCGAGCGCGGCTGCCAGCGCTTCCAGGGCCAGCCGTGCATCGGCACAGATTGCGGCCTCGGGCGTGCGTGGCGGCCCCAGGTCCTGCGCTTCGGCATTGACCGAGATCAGGCGCGCATCGGCGCGCAGGCGCGGCGGCGCGCCCTGCGGTTCGATGAAGCGGCTGCCCACCGACAGCACCACGTCGGCATGCGGCAGCAGGGCCCGCGACGAGAGCCAGTTCAGCGCCAGCGGATGGCGCGAGGACAAGGCGCCCGTGCCGTTCTCCGTGACCAGCACCGGTGCCTGCAGCCGCTCGGCCAGACGGGCCAGCGCGGCCGATGCGCCGGCGGCCACGATGCCGCCGCCGGCCACGATGACCGGCATGCGGGCGCGGCGCAGCAGCGCTGCCGCACGCTCGATCAAGGCTTCATCGACCTGCCCGGGTTCCGCCGCCACGGTCGCATCGGCGAGCGCCACGGGCTCGGAGCGCTGCAGAACGTCCTGCGGGATCTCTACCCCCACCGGCCGCGGCCGGCCGCTGTGCAGTTGCTGCACCGCGTTGCGCAGAACACCCGGTACTGCTGCCGGCGATGCGGCCAAGCCATGCCACTTGACGAGGCTCTTGAGGATGCCCGACTGATCGGGCAACTCATGCAGCATACCCAGGCCGCGCCCTATCTTGTCAGAGGGAATCTGCGCTGCCAGGAACAGCATGCGCGAGCTGCAGGCGTAGCCAGTGGCCAAGCCAGACAGCGCGTTGAGCATGCCGGGGCCGGGCACCACCATGCTGACGCCCGCGCGCCCGCTGGAGCGCGCATAGCCGTCCGCCATGTACGACGTGGCCTGCTCGTGCCGCGGCACGATGAAGCGCAACTCATCCTGCATGCCGGCCAGCGCGTCCACGGCCCAGTCGAGCTGGACCCCGGGCACCCCAAAAATATCACGCACGCCTTCCTTGACGAGCTGGCGAGCCAGGGCTTCGCCCCCCGTCATCGGGGTGGGTTCTCCCGCCTGCGGGGCGGGTACTGCCGAACGATCATCCTTCATGCTGTATGGCTCCCTTCGAGCGCTGAATCAATGGCTTCGCTGATGGCGGCGGCATCGTCGACCTGCTTCATGAGCAGCAGCACGAGCCGCGCCAGCACCACGGGCGTGCGGGCTTCGCCCACGTCGGTCAACGCGTAGCACAGCCGGGTGTAGACGTCGTCGAATTCCTGCTCAGACATGGCATGCCTCCTGTTCCAGGCCCAGGGCCTGATCGATGGCCAGAACAAGGGCCTCGGGTTCGGCCTCCAGCCAGCGCGCCATCACATGGCCATCGGGGCGCACCAGGTACAGGCTTCCCGCCTGGGCGCCGTACATCGAAAACAGGCGTCCGCTGGAATCCAGCGCGGCGCCGCCCGGCGCTGCCGCCCGGCGCGCAACCACTTGCGCCTGGAAAGGTACGCGCGCCGCCAGATCGCCGAATGCCTCCCCCAGCGCCGCAGGCACCTCACCCGCCTCGCTGAAATAGATCGCCGTGAAGCGGGGCCCGAGCAGATCGGTGAGGAAGCCGGGCTGCCCCTGGATGTCCAGCGGGCATTCGCGCAGGATGTCTCCGGGCAACGGACCGGCCCGGAACACAGCCGCGTCCTGCGAGCCGGCATTGAGCGGCGAGTCATACAGCGGGATCGCCGCATGCTGGCGCGGGTTCATCAGGCTGGTGATCCAGGGATGCCGCTCCGACAGCGACAGCACCGCGTCGCGCATCAGGCGAAACGGGGCCGAAGGCGGCGCCATGAACTCCGCCCCTTTCGAGGCGAAGCGATGGTTTTCGCGTGCGGCATGAACGCGCTCTCTGCTGTAGCTCTCCAGCAGCTGGGGCGAAGCCAGCCCCTTGGCCACGAAGGCCAGTTTCCAGGCCAGGTTGTGGGTGTCGTCGATGGCAGAGTTCATGCCGCGCACGCCGAAGATCGGCACGAGGTGCGCCGCATCGCCGGCAAACAGCACGCGGCCATGCAGGTAGCTGTCCAGCGTCAGCGCGCTGGCGCGGTACAGGCTCATCCAGACCGGCTGCCATGTCCGCTCGATGCCCATCATGCGCAGATGCCGGTCGACCTGGGCGAACACCCGCTCGGGCTTCATCTCCTCGACCTCGTCATCGTCCTCGTTCAACTGGTAGTCGAAGCGCAGCATGTTGCCGGGCTTCTTGTACATCAGCAGCGTGCCGCCCGGCTTCGAGGGTGGGTCGAACCAGCAGCGCCGGCCGACCGGCAGGCCTTCGGTGTCGATGCGGATGTCGATGATCACGTAGCGCCCCTCGTGGCGCTTGCCCTGCATGCGCAGATCCAGCAGATCGCGCACGGTGCTGCGGCCGCCATCGCAGGCCACGACCCAATCGGCCTCGAGTGCATAGCTTCCCTCGGGCGTCTCCACTTCCAGGCGGGCGCCGTCGGCATCCTGGCTCAGGGCTTTCAGCCGGGTCTTCCAGCGAATGTCAACCAGGCCGCTGCGCCGCTGAGCCTCCTCCACCATGCAGTGCTCGATGTAGTTCTGCAGATGGCTGATCGCGGGCGGGTACTTCTGGTGCGCGTCGTGCGGCATGTCGAAGCGGAACACTTCCTTGTCGCGGTAGTAGGTCCAGCCCGTGGTCCAGCCATGGCCCGTGCGCATCACCTCGTCGATGACGCCCAACTGCTCCAGGATCTCAAGCGTGCGGCGCGTGAAGGCGCCGGCGCGGCTGCCGCTGCACACGGTGTCGTCGGCTTCCAGCACCACCACCGGGATGCCGTAGTTGGCCAGCCCGAGCGCCAGCGCGAGGCCGGTGGGGCCTCCACCTGCGATGACCACGCGATGCCGGACCGGATCGCACCCCTGCCGCAGCGGCGCGGGGATGCGTGCTTCGTGATGCTCGTATTTGAAATATTCGTCGAAAGTGATTTCCATAGGACCCCTGCGTCACCGGCCATCGTGGCCGGCAACGGATGAGATAATATTTTGGAACATGGTTTCATTTTATTGATACAAACCCTAATGGACCCCGGCTTTCCAAAAAACTACGCTCAGCACCGCGAATGAATGTTTGTGTTTTCTTTTGAACGATTGGGATGTGCATATGCCTTACTTCATGCAAGTCGGCGAGATACCGCGCAAGCGGTTCTCGCAATTCCGGCGCCCGGACGGCAAGCTCTACGCGGCCGAGGTCATGGGCGAGGAAGGTTTTTCGTCGAACATGTCCCTGCTCTACCACCGCTCGCCGCCCTCCGCCGTGGTCCAGACAACATCACTCCCGCACCAGGCCCCTGATCTCGTGGACAACCACCCCTTGCTGCCGCGCCTGCTGAGCACCAGCGCGCTGCAGGAGGCTGGCGACATGGTCGGAAACCGGCAACTGCTGTGCGGCAACAGCGACGTTCTGGCGTCGTTTGCGGTGTGCGACAGGCCATCGCCGCTGTACCGTAATGCAGCGGGCGATGAGCTCTTCTACATCCACGACGGCGCCGCGCGGCTGGAAACGGTGTTCGGCGTGCTGGAGGTCCGGCAGGGCGACTACGTGGTCATCCCCAAGGCAACCACCCACCGCTGGCTGCCGCAGGGCGGCGAGCCGCTGCGCGCGCTGGTGTTCGAGACCGCTGGCCACATCCGCCCGCCCAAGCGCTACCTCACGGCCCAGGGCCAGTACAACCAGGAGTCGCCCTATTCCGAACTGGACCTGCGCCGCCCCGAAGGGCCGCTGCTGGCCGAGGGCGGCGATGTGGAGGTCGTGGTCAAGAACCGCAATGGCCTGACCCGCTACACCTACCAGACGCATCCTTTCGATGTCGTGGGCTGGTTCGGCTGCAACTATCCCTACGCGCTCAACATCTCGGACTTCTCCCCGATCACCGGCAGCTTCCATCGCCCGCCACCTGTCCATCAAGTGTTCGAGGCGCCCAACTGCGTGTTCTGCAACTTCGTGCCGCGCATGCTCGACTACGATCCGCGCGCCATGCCGATTCCGTCCTACCACTCGAACGTCGATTCGGACGAACTGATCTTCTACGCCGAAGGCAATTTCTTCAGCCGCAAGGGCACGGGCATCGAACGCGGCGCCCTCTCGCTGCACCCTGCCGGCCACATCCACGGCCCGCAGCCGGCCGCCTACGAATCGGGGCCTTCGCGGGTGGGGCAGCGCACCGAGGAGTGCGCTGTGATGCTCGACACCTTCAAGCCGCTGCTGATCGGGCGCGCCGCGCTGGCCGCGGAGAAAGCCGACTACTACCAGTCATGGAATGCACGCTGAATCATGGATAGAACACAAATGAATCGCCGGGAACTGCTGGCCGTCCCGATGCAGAGCAGCGGCGCCATGGACGTGCAGTCCGGCGTGGCGCGCCGCGCCGGTGTCCTGTGGTGCACGCGGCACCGCGCCGCCGGCGTGGGCGGGCCGATCGCCGACACGGCGGTGGTGGTGATCCACCCCTCCTCCAACTTCATGGGCCACTATGCCCTCGATGCGCTGGCCGAATGCGGCGTGGATGCGATCGGCATGACCACGCGCTACATCGGCAACGAAGCCATGCTGCTGCTTGAGCATTGCGTGGTCGACATCGGCTCGGTGGTCCGCCACCTGCGCAACGAGGGCTACAGGCGCGTGGTGCTGATCGGCAATTCGGGCGGCGGCGGTCTGGTGGCGCTCTACCAGAACCAGGCCGAGCACCCGACGATCACGGCGCCGCCCGCGGGCGGGCCGCCGGACCTGACCCGCGCGGACCTGCCGCCCGCCGACGGACTGATCATGCTGATGGCCCACCCCGGGCGCAACATCGTTCTCACCGAGAAGCTCGACCCGTCCATCCTGGACGAGACCGATCCCTTCCGGCGCGACCCGGCGCTCGACCTGTTCAACCCGGACAACGGCCCCCCTTACTCGCCCGAATTCCTGGCGCGCTACCGCGCGGCACAAGTGGCGCGCAGCGAGCGCATCACCCAATGGGCGCTGGCGCAACTGGCCGAGTTGAAGGAACGCACCCATGGCCGCGTCGACGACCTGCCCTTCGTGGTGCATGGCACCATGGCCGATCCGCGCAACCTCGATCTGTCGCTGGATCCATCGGACCGCGCCGCCACCACGCAATGGGGCGCTCCTGATGTGGCCAACCTGATTCCCGCGTCCATCGGCCACTACACCAGCCTGCGCTCCTGGCTCTCGCAATGGAGCTCGTCCCTGTCGAACGGCAACGGCCCCGAGCGCCTGCAGACCGTCAAGGCGCCCGTGCACGTGATCTACGGCACGGCCGATCCGGGATGCTACCCGGGGCACGCCAGGATGCTGTACGACGCCGTACCGCATGACAACAAGCTGCTCACCCCGATCCCCGGCGCCAAGCACTACCTGTTCGACCAGCCTGAACACAAGCGCGCGTGCTGCCGCCTGATCGCCGACTGGTCGCAGTCGCTGGCCTGAAAGCCCCAGGGCGGCCTGCTAACAAGGCCGCCCTCGGCATGTTCCCCCATTCAACAAGCAGATCATGTACTCAGACGTCCAACTTTTCATCAACGGCGCATGGTGCGATGGTGCCGCAGGCAAGAGCGAGCCCATCCTGAATCCCGCCACCGGCCAGCCCCTGGCCCGACTGGCCCATGCCGACCGCAGCGACCTGGACCGCGCGCTAGCCGCCGCCGATGCGGGCTTTCACACATGGCGCAAGGTGTCCGCGTTCGACCGCTACAAGATCCTGCGCAAGGCCGCCGACCTGATGCGCAGCCGGGCCGATGCCATCGGCCTCCTGATGACGCAGGAACAGGGCAAGCCGCTTGCGGAGGCCCGGGCCGAGGCCGCTTCGGCCGGCGACCTGATCGACTGGTTTGCCGAGGAAGGCCGGCGCACCTATGGCCGCATCATTCCGGCACGCGCGGAAGGCATCAGCCAGATGGTGGTGAAGGAACCCGTGGGCCCGGTGGCCGCCTTCACGCCCTGGAATTTCCCGATCAACCAGGCCGTGCGCAAGGTGTCCGCCGCGCTGGCCTCCGGCTGTTCGGTCATCCTCAAGGGCCCGGAAGAAACACCGGCGAGCTGCGCCGCGCTGGTGCAGGCCTATGTGGATGCCGGTGTGCCGGCGGGTGCCATCAACCTGGTGTTTGGAACGCCCGCCGACATCTCGGGCTACCTGATCCCGCATCCCGTGATCCGCAAGGTCACCTTCACCGGCTCGACCCCGGTGGGCAAGCAGCTCGCGGCATTGGCTGGCCAGCACATGAAGCGCGTCACCATGGAGCTGGGCGGCCACGCCCCGGCCATCGTGTTCGAGGATGCCGATGTGGATGCGGCCATCGCCCTGCTGAGCGGCGCCAAGTTCCGCAACGCGGGCCAGATCTGCGCCTCTCCCACGCGCTTCCTGATCCATGAATCGGTCTATGAGCGCTTCGTCGAAGGCTTCGTGCGCGCGGCCCAGAACGTCAAGGTCGGCAACGGCCTGGACCCGTCCACCCGCATGGGCCCGCTGGCCAACGCGCGGCGCGTCCAGGCCATGGAGCGGCTGGTGGACGACGCCGTGTCCAGGGGCGCCCGCCTCGCCACCGGGGGCAAGCGCATCGGCACCGAGGGCAACTTCTTCGAGCCCACGGTGCTCACCGGTGTCGGCGTGGACGCACGGATCATGAGTGAAGAGCCCTTCGGCCCCATTGCGCCCATCCTGCCTTTCAAACATTTCGATGAGGTGATCCGCGAAGCCAACCGGCTGCCCTATGGGCTCGCCGCCTACGCTTACACCCGCTCGCTCAAGACCGCCAGTGCCGTCAGCGCGGCGCTCGAAAGCGGCATGGTCACCATCAACCACCACGGCTTCGCGTTGCCCGAGGTTCCCTTTGGCGGCGTGAAGGACTCGGGCTATGGCTCGGAAGGTGGCTCCGAGGCCATCGAGGCCTACCTGAACACCAAATTTGTCACGCAAGTAGGCATTGACGCCTGACCGGCGAGCACAGGCCACTGGATTCGGGGTGTGATGCACCCCGAATCCTGCCTTGGCCAGGCTCATGCGCCGCGAGGAAAGTACCCCTGCTGAAAGGAGTGCAATCGTTGGCGCGGCCATTGATAGAACCTAAAGTAGCAACATCAGGTGCGGTGCCCTGCCATGCGCCGCCGAGGAGTTGCCATGAAGCCATTTGCGCTCGAAACCCGGATGCTCACGCTGCGCGGAGTGTTCTATCCGATTGGCTATCTGTTCGTGATGCTGACCAATTTTGAGGATGCCGAAAAGATCGACCACGATCTGCGTGCTGGCGGCTATGGCGAGCACGACATCATGCTGCTCGAGCCCGAAGCCATTCTCGGAAAAATTGGGAGCACCATCCGGCACGACGACCCCAATCTTCTGCCCTCCCTGGGCACCGAAGCCGCGACCGTGCGCGAGTATGAAGAACGCGCGCTCCAGGGGCATTACGCCCTGATGATCCACGCACCATCCGATGAAGAAACCCGGCGCGTCATGGACGTGGTGCACACCGTGCCCTTCTCCTATGCGCAAAGGTATCGGCGGCTCGTGATCGAAGACATCACCTAGCCGCTCCCCGGCCCGAACTCAAGGGTGCGGCGGAGTCACCTCCCATTGCTGCAGCGCCTTGCCGTGGCTGTCCACGCTTTCGAGCCGCACACGAAAGCCCCACAGCCGCCCCACGTGCTTGAGCACTTCCTGGACTTCCTCGTCGAGCGGGCGATCGTTGTGCCGGGTATGGCGCAGCGTCAGCGAGCGGTCGCCGCGCACGTCCACGTTCCAGACCTGGATGTTGGGCTCGCGCCAGTTCAGGTCGTTCTGGCAGGCCAGGGCCTCGCGCACATGCCGATAGCCGGCTTCGTCGTGGATCGCGGAGACTTCAAGCTCGCTGCGGGCTGCATCATCGACGATGGAAAACAGGCGCAGCTCGCGCATCAGGCGGGGCGACAGATACTGCCCGATGAAGCTCTCGTCGCGGAAGTGCCGCATCGCATGGTCCAGCGTCTTGAGCCAGTCGGAACCTGCGATGTCTGGAAACCATTGCCGGTCCTCGTCCGTCGGTGACCGGCAGATGCGCTTGAGATCGTTGAACATGGCGAAGCCCAACGCATAGGGGTTGATGCCGCTGTAGGCCGGATGCGTCACCGGCGGCTGGTAGATAACGTTGGTGTGCGAGCGCAGGCATTCGATCATGAAGCCGTCGGTCAGCCTGCCTTCGTCGTACAAGGTGTTGAGCAGCGTGTAGTGCCAGAACGTGGCCCAGCCTTCGTTCATGATCTGCGTCTGCCGCTGCGGATAGAAATACTGCGCGATCTTGCGCACGATGCGCACCACCTCGCGCTGCCACGGTTCCAGCAGCGGCGCGTTCTTCTCGATGAAGTACAGGATATTCTCCTGCGGCTCTGCCGGGAAGTGGCGCCCGGCCTTCTCGGCCTGCTGGCGGTCGGCCGGCTTGGGCAGCGTGCGCCACAGGTCGTTCACCTGCTGCTGCAGGTAGGCCTCGCGGTCCTTGCGGCGCGCCTCTTCCTCGGCCATCGAGAGCTTTTGCGAGCGCTGGTACCGGTCCACGCCGTGGCTCATGAGCGCATGGCAGGAATCGAGCAGGTCCTCGACGACGTCTGGCCCATAGTGCTCCTCGCAATCGGCAATGTAGTTGCGCGCATACACCAGGTAGTCGATGATCGACGTGGCGTCGGTCCACATGCGGAACAGATAGTTGCCCTTGAAGAACGAGTTGTGGCCGTAGCAAGCATGCGCCATCACCAGCGCCTGCATCGGCATCGTGTTCTCTTCCATCAGGTAGGCGATGCAGGGGTCGGAGTTGATCACGATCTCGTAGGCAAGCCCCATGTGGCCACGGCGGTAGCTCTTCTCGGTCGCGATGAACCGCTTGCCGTAGGACCAGTGCCTATAGTTCACCGGCATGCCCACCGAGGCATAGGCGTCGATCATCTGTTCGGCGCTGATGATCTCGAGCTGCACCGGATAGGTATCCAGTCCGAAGCGGCGGGCCGTGCGGGCGATCTCGCTGTGGTAAGCCTCGATCAGCTCGAACGACCAGTCCGACGGACTCGGCAGCGGCTCGCGCTGGCGGAAAGAGGCTGCCGGGGACGACGAGGCAGCCTCCACCGGCGTGTCGTGTCGGCTCATGATGCCCCCGCTTTCTTGAACAGTTCCCGGAACACGGGGTAGATGTCCGCCGCCTGCGTGATCTTCTGCATGGCGAAGTTCGCATGCGTTTCGCGCACCTGGGTGTACTCCGCCCAGAGGTTCTGGTCTTCCTCGCCCACCTGCACGTAGGCGAAGTAGCGCGACAGCGGCAGCAGTTTCTCGGCCAGCAGTTCGCGGCACTTCGCCGAATCCTGGTGCCAGTTGTCACCGTCGGAGGCCTGGGCGCCGTAGATATTCCATTGGCCCGGGGGATAGCGCTCCTGGATGATCTGGTGCATCAGCGTCAATGCGCTCGACACCACGGTGCCCCCGCTCTCGGTCGACCGGAAGAACTCCTCCTCCGACACCTCGGAAGCCTGGGTGTGGTGGCGGATGAAGATGACCTCGGTCCTCTGGTAGTGCCGCATCAGGAACAGGTACAGCAGGATGAAGAAACGCTTGGCGATGTCCTTGCGCGCCTCGTCCATGGAGCCGGACACGTCCATCAGGCAGAACATCGCGGCCTTGGCCGTGGGCAGCGGCACCCGGACCCGATTGCGGTAGCGCAGGTCGAACGGGTCGAGAAACGGGATCTGCAGCAGCCTGCGCCGCAACGCCTCGATCTGCGCCTTGAGCGCCAGGATCTCGCTTCTGGGCGTATGGGCGTGGCGCGCCGCTTGCGCCAGTTGGGCCTCGAGCTCGGCCAACTGCCGGCGCACGCTGCCGCCCATGGCGATGCGCCGGCCCAGGGCAGCGCGCATCGACCGCACCACGTGCAGATTGGTGGGCGTTCCCTCCGAGATGAAGCCGGCGCGCTGCGAGCGCCATTCCGGCGCATCGGGCAGGAGCTGGGTGCGCACCAGATGCGGCAGCGCAAGATCGTCGAAGAAATACTGCATGAATTCTTCGCGCGAGATGCGGAACACGAAGTCGTCCTCGCCGCTGCCGTCGGGGCTGCCATCTCCCTGCCCCAGGCCACCAACGCCGCCGCTCGGGCGCTCGATGCGGTCGCCCCGCACATATTCTCGATTGCCCGGATGCACGATTTCGCGGGTGCCGCCCGGGCCGTGGCTGAAAACGGGTTCCGACACGTCGCGCCGCGGCAGGGTGATGTCCTCGCCGCGTTCGATGTCATGGATGCTGCGGCCATCCACGGCGCGACGCACCGCTTCCCGGATCTGCTCGCGAAAGCGGCGCAGGAAACGCTCTCGGTTGCCGATGGACCGGTTCCTGCCCGACAGCCTGCGGTCGATGACTTGCTGGAGCATGGTGGCCTCCGGTCTGGGCGGTTCAGTGGGCGTGCGGTGTGTCGGCTCCCGCCCGCCTCAGGAACTCTTGCGCACCCGCAGGTACCACTCGCACAGCAGGCGCACCTGGCGCGTGGTGTAGCCCTTATCCACCATGCGGTTGACGAAGTCCTCGTGCTTCTTCTGCTCGTCGGCGCTGGCCTTGGCGTTGAACGAGATCACCGGCAGCAGGTCTTCGGTGTTCGAGAACATCTTCTTCTCGATCACCGTGCGCAGCTTCTCGTAGCTCGTCCAGACCGGGTTCTTGCCGGCATTGCCGGCGCGCGCGCGCAGCACGAAGTTGACGATCTCGTTGCGGAAATCCTTGGGATTGCTGATGCCCGCGGGCTTCTCGATCTTCTCCAGCTCGGCGTTCAGCGCCGAACGGTCGAAGCTCTCGCCAGTGTCGGTATCCCGGTATTCCTGATCCTGGATCCAGAAGTCGGCATAGGTCACATAGCGGTCGAAGATGTTCTGCCCGTACTCGGAATACGACTCCAGGTAGGCCGTCTGGATCTCCTTGCCGATGAACTCGGCATAGCGCACCGCCAGGTTTTCCTTGATGAAGGCGAGATACTTCTGCTCGATCTCGGGAGGAAACTGCTCGCGCTCGATCTGCTGCTCGAGCACATACATCAGGTGCACCGGGTTGGCGGCGATCTCGGTCGAGTCGAAGTTGAACACCTTGGACACGATCTTGAAGGCGAAACGCGTGGAGATGCCACTCATGCCCTCGTCCACGCCGGCATAGTCACGGTACTCCTGGTAGCTCTTGGCCTTGGGATCGGTGTCCTTGAGACTTTCGCCGTCGTAGACCATGAGCTTGCTGAAGATGCTCGAATTCTCGGGCTCCTTCAAGCGCGTGAGCACCGCGAACTGCGCCATCATCTTGAGCGTGCCGGGCGAGCAGACCGCGTTGGCCAGCGAGGAGTTGCGAATCAGCTTCTCGTAGATCTTCACCTCGTCCGACACGCGCAGGCAGTACGGCACCTTGACGATGTAGATGCGGTCGAGAAAGGCTTCGTTGTTGCGGTTGTTCTTGAACGCCTTCCATTCGCTCTCGTTCGAGTGCGCCATGATGATGCCGTCGAATGGAATGGCACCAAAGCCTTCGGTGCCCTTGAAATTGCTTTCCTGGGTGGCGGTCAGCAGCGGGTGCAGCACCTTGATCGGCGCCTTGAACATCTCCACGAACTCGAGCAGCCCCTGGTTGGCCAGGCACAGGCCGCCGGAATAGCTGTAGGCATCCGGATCGTCCTGGGCGTAGGTTTCGAGCTTGCGGATGTCGATCTTGCCCACCAGCGAGGAGATGTCCTGGTTGTTCTCGTCACCCGGTTCGGTCTTGGCGATCGCGCATTGCTTCAAAATCGACGGATAACGCTTGACGACGCGGAACTTGCGGATGTCGCCACCATACTCGTCCAGCCGCTTGACGGCCCAGGGCGACATGATGCGCTGCAAGTAGCGCGGTGCGATGCCATACTGCGTCTGCAGCAGCGGTGCATCCTCGGTGTTGCTGAACAGGCCCAGCGGCGATTCGTTGACGGGCGAGCCCTTCAGGGCATAGAACGGCACCTGCTCCATCAGCTGCTTGAGCCGCTCGGCGATCGAGGACTTGCCGCCGCCCACCGGTCCCAGCAGGTAGAGGATCTGCTTTTTTTCCTCCAGGCCCTGGGCCGCGTGGCGAAAGTAGGAAACGACCTGTTCGATCGGCTCCTCCAGCCCATAGAAATCGCGGAACGCGGGATAGAGCTTGATGACCTTGTTGCCGAACAGCCGCGACAGGCGCTGGTCGTGGCGCGTGTCGAACAACTCCGGCTCCCCGATGGCCGCCAGCACGCGCTCGGCCGCCGTCGCATAGACGAGCGGATCGCGCTTGCAGGCCTCCAGGTATTCCTCGATGGACAGCTCGTCCTCGCGAGTCTGCTCGTAGCGTGTCAGAAAGTTACGGACCACATCCATACAACCCCCTTCCCGGCCCCGGCGGACTGCTCGCGTCCAAGCCTGGACCCTTTGGCTATTGTGCGCCTCCCTTCGGACAATCCCTCTGAGAGGTGTATGAGGTAGATACCCCTTCCGCGGAAAAGTTCTTGAACACCGCGGACATATGGCTCAATGCCTGTTCATTTCATTCTATTTCGAAGTCTTGCCCGACGGCGCCCAGTCGCGCAACGCGGCCAGCGCCTTCTCGACATGCCGGTCCGGGTTCAGGCTCATGTACTGGTAGACCACATGGCCGTTCGGCGCAATCACATACGTGATGCGATTGGCAAAATCCGGCCGCGTCTGCATCACCGCGTCATAGGCCTTGATGACCGTCTTGCTCTCGTCCGAGGCGACCGGGAAGCGGCTCTGGCAGGACTGCAGCGAGAATTTGGACAGGATGTCGATGTCGTCGCCCGACACGCCGATCACCGTCGCGCCCAGCGCCTCGAACTTGTCCATCGACTCGGCAAAGGTGTGCGCCTCGATCGAACAGCCGTAGGAGAATGCGGCAGGGAAGAAATACAGCACCACCGGGCCTCTGGCCAGTGCATCGGCCAGCGAGTATTTGAAAACCTTGCCCCCCAGGGCGGCCGGCACGGTAAAGTTCGGCGCAGGCTCGCCCACATCCAGGGCCGCCTGTGCGGACCAGGACAACAGCAGCAAGAACAGGGACAGCGTGCGCTTCATGATTTATCTCGCCCGACGATTCATTACAGCAACATTGTGCGCCACACGCGCCCATCTGTCCCGGGCCGCCCGCATCGGCGCCCTGCTGCTGGCCACCACCCTGGCCGCCTGCGGCTCACTGCCTGCGCAGATGCCGCGCACTGCCTCCAACGCGCTGCCTGCGGCCGACACCGCGCTGGCCAAGACCGCCAGAGCCTCCATCCCGGCCGAAGACCAGACCGGCGTGCGGCTGCTGCCGCTGGGCGTCTATTCCCTGGACGCGCGCATCGAGCTGATCCAGCGCGCGCAGCAGTCGCTGGACCTGCAGTACTACGTGATCGAGGGCGACTCCAGCGGCCGGCTGCTGCTGGGCAGCCTGCGCGATGCGGCCCTGCGCGGCGTGCGGGTACGGCTGCTGGTGGACGACCTGCACACCGCCTCGACACAAAGCATGCTGCGCGCCATGGCCGCGCTGCCGCGCGTCGAAGTGCGGCTGTTCAACCCCTTCTGCTGCGCGCGCGGCAACATCGCCAGCCGGTTCATGGCCTCGCTGACAGACTTCAGCCGGCTCAACCGGCGCATGCACAACAAGCTCTTCATCGCCGACGGCGCCATGGCCATCGTGGGCGGCCGCAACATCGCCGACGAATACTTCACCCGCAACCCGCTGCAGAATTTCCTGGACATGGATGCCTTCCTGATCGGCGCCGTGGTGCCTCAGCTGCAGGCCATCTTCGACCGCTACTGGAACAGCGAGCAGGCCTACCCCGTGGAAACCATCGTCGGCACCCGAAGCGACGGCGACCAGCTCCAGCAGGACCTGGCCAAGCTGCTCGGCATGGAAAAACCGAGCCAGCCCCTGCAGAACCTGCCGCCGGTGGACGTGCTCGGCTACGGCCCGATCAGCGAGGAGCTGGAAACCGGGCGTATCGGCCTGGTATGGGGCACCGGCTATGCCTATGCCGACCCGCCCAACAAGGTCACCCTCGCGGACGACGACGAAGCCCGCTCCACCAGCGTCACGCTGAACGTGATGGACAGCGTGCAGGCGGCGCAGACCGAGGTGGTGCTGATGTCGCCCTATCTGGTGCCGGGCAGGGAGGGCATGCGCGTCATGAAGAACCTGCGCAGCAATGGCGTCAACGTGACCATCCTGACCAATTCGCTGGCGGCCTCCGATTCGCCGCTGGTGCACACCGGCTACGCCCGCTACCGCGTGGGCATGCTCAAGGACGGCGTCGACCTGTACGAGCTGAGCGCCATGCGCGCGGCCACCAACAAGCGCCTAGGCCTGAACATGTTCGGTACCTCCTCGCGCGGGCTGCTCCATGCCAAGACCGTGGTGATCGACCGCCGCACCGTGTTCGTCGGCTCCATGAACCTCGACCCGCGCTCGGCCAGCCAGAACACCGAACTCGGCATCCTGATCGACAGCCCGCCGCTGGCCCGCGAGATGCTGCGCATCATCAACATCAGCAAGCTGCAAAGCGCCTACCGGCTGCGGCTGTCGCCCGCCGGCACCATCGAATGGCTCACGCTGGACAACGACCATGAAGTCGTGCTCACCAGCGAGCCCGAGACCACCTTCCTCATGCGGCTACACAATTTCCTGCTCAGCCCGCTCGTGCCCGAACAGCTGTTGTAACCGTGGCGCTTCGCGCTCGAAAGATTCCTCCATGAACCTCGAACTCCACCACAAGCGCGTCTTCATCACCGGCGGCAGCAAGGGCATCGGCCTGGCCTGCGCCGAAGCCTTCCTGCGCGAGGGAGCGCAGGTCGCCATCGCCTCGCGCCGGGCGGACAACCTCGCCGCAGCCCAGGCCACCCTCGGCCCGGCTGGCTCGCCGCCGGTCACCGTGCAAGCCGATCTGGCCGATGCCGCGCAGGCCGCACGCGCGGTGCAGCAAGCCCAGGCCGCGCTCGGCGGCATCGACATCCTGGTCACCTGTGCCGGCGCGGCGCGCCGCACGCCGCCGGACGAGCTCACGCCGCAGCACTGGCGCGATGCCATGGAGGCCAAGTATTTCAGCTACCTGAACGTGATCGACCCGGTCATCAAGCTCATGGCGGCGCAGGGACACGGCGCCATCGTCAACGTGATCGGCGCGGGCGGCAAGGTGGCGAGCCCCACGCACCTGCCCGGCGGCGCCGCCAATGCGGCCCTGATGCTGGTGACGGCCGGGCTGGCCCATGCCTACGGGCCCCGGGGCGTGCGCGTCAACGCCATCAATCCCTCGGCCACCCACACCGAACGCCTGCAGCAGGGCCTGGAAGCCGAAGCCCGGCTGTCCGGCGACACCATGGAGGAAACGCTGGCGCGCGCCAGCCAGCGCGCCCCGCTGGGGCGCATCGCGCAACCGCAGGAAGTGGCCTCGGCCGTCCTGTTCCTGGCGTCGGCGGGCCAGCTACATCTCGGGCGCCATCCTGACCATGGACGGCGCGGCCACGCCCATCGTGGTTTGAGGCACACTGCGCTCCCATGTCGACACGCCCCCACGAACTCAAGGCCGCGCTGCAGTTGCAGCCCCACCCTGAAGGCGGCTGGTACCGCGAGGTGTTCCGCTCACCCGCCCAGGTTCAGACAGCCGACGGCCGCGGCCAGCGCAGCGCGTTGACCGCCATCTACTTCCTGCTCGAAGCCGGCCAGCACTCGCGCTGGCACCGCGTCCTGTCCGATGAAGTTTGGGTGCACCTTGAGGGCGATGTCCTTGACCTGTGGACATGGGATGCTATCAAAAACATAGCAACCTGCCACCTGCTCGGCCCGGTGGAGACCCATGCCGGCGTCCAGCCCCAGCATGTCGTCGGCGCCGGCCTGTGGCAGGCAGCGCGTCCGCGCACCGGTGGCCCCGGCGGCTACACGCTGGCCGCCTGCATGGTGGGCCCCGGCTTCGATTTCGCGGATTTCTCGATGATGTCGCCCGACGGCCCCGACGCCCGGCAACTGCACCGCGACCACCCGGCACTGGCCGTCTTCATCTGAGCGGAAGCACCCGGCAACCCCACTCGCCCGCTGCATCCGCATACTCACATCCAACCCTGTCCAGCCTGCTTGCCATGCCCCTCGACTCCACTCCCACCCTCGGCCTGATCGTCCCCCCTGCCAGCGGCGCCGTGCCCGGCGATGCCGCCCGGCTCTATGGCAGCCGCGTGCGCTTCATCGCGCGCGGGCTCGGCCTGGGCGAGATTTCGCCCAGCGGCTTCAACACCGTGATCGACACCGTGCTGGACAAGGCCCGCGAACTGCGCGACGCCGGCGCCCAGGCGATCTCGCTCATGGGCACCTCCATCAGTTTCTACCGTGGCGCCGCCTTCACCGAGGAGCTGCGCCAGGCCATGCAGCAGGCCACCGGCCTGCCCTGCACCACCATGAGCCACGCCATCGTCGAGGCGCTGCGCGCGCTCGGCCTGCGGCGCGTGGCCGTGGCCACCTCCTACATCGACGAACTGAACGACCGCCTGGTCGACTACCTGAGCGGCGCCGGCTTCGAGGTCACCGCCATCCGCGGCCTGTCCATCACCGGCGTGCAGGCGGTCGGCGATGTGCCGCCGCAGACCCTGATCGAACTGGCCACGTCGGTCTACCGCGAGAATCCGGCGGCCGACGGCATCTTCATCTCCTGCGGTGGCCTGCTGACGCTGGATGTGATTCCGGCGCTCGAAGCCTCGCTTGGCGTGCCTGCGGCGTCCAGCTCGCCGGCCGGCTTCTGGAATGTGATGAAAGTCGCGGGGCTCGAGCCCGGCGCGGACGGTTTTGGGCGTCTTTTCAGCCCGGCACGTCAGCGGCAGGCCGACCCGGCCGCCTGAGCCTCAGCGCCCGGGCTCGCCCTCGCGCTCCAGGATGGCTTCGGGCTCCTGGGCTTCCTCCCAGGTCTCGTGGTCCAGCACGGCACGCATGCGCGTGGTGTCGAGTTCGCCGGTCCATTGGGCGACCACCAGCGTGGCCACGCCGTTGCCCACCAGGTTGGTCAGCGCCCGCGCTTCCGACATGAAGCGGTCGATGCCCAGGATCAGCGCCAGCCCGGCCACGGGCACGCCGCCCACGGCCGAGAGCGTGGCCGCCAGCACGATGAAGCCGCTGCCGGTGACGCCGGCAGCGCCCTTGGAGGTGAGCACCAGCACGGCCAGCAGCGTGACCTGCTGCAGCAGGGTCATGGGCGTGTCGGTGGCCTGGGCGATGAACATCGCGGCCATCGTCAGGTAGATCGAGGTGCCGTCGAGATTGAACGAATAGCCGGTGGGGATCACCAGGCCCACGACCGACTTGCGCACGCCGAGGTTCTCCATCTTCTCCATCATGCGCGGCAGCACCGACTCCGACGAAGAGGTGCCGAGCACGATCAGCAGTTCTTCCTTGATGTACTTGATGAGTTTCCACACGCTGAACCCGTGCAGGCGGCCGATGATGCCCAGCACCACGAAGATGAAGATCAGGCAAGTGAGGTAGAACGTGCCCATCAGCTTGCCCAGCGAGAACAGCGAGGCGATGCCGTACTTGCCGATGGTGAAAGCCATGGCACCGAAGGCGCCGATGGGCGCCACCTTCATGATGATGCCGACGATGTCGAACAGCACCTTCGAGGTCTTCTCGATCATGTCGAACACCAGCGTGCCGCGCCCGCCGAACTTGTGCAGCGCAAAGCCGAACAGCACGGCAAACAGCAGCACCTGCAGGATGTCGCCCTTGGCGAAGGCATCGACCACCGAGCTTGGAATGATGTCCAGCAGGAACTCGGTCGCGCCCTGCAGCTTGCCGGGCCCCGTGTAGGCGGCGATGCCCTTGGTATCCAGCGTGGCCGGGTTCACGTTCATGCCGGCGCCGGGCTGGAACAGGTTCACGATGGTCAGGCCGACCAGCAGCGCCAGGGTGCTCACCAGCTCGAAGTACAGCAGCGCCAGGCCGCCGGTCTTGCCGACCTTCTTCATGTCCTCCATGCCGGCGATGCCCACCACCACGGTGCAGAAGATGATGGGCGCGATGATCATCTTGATGAGCTTGATGAAGCCGTCGCCCAGGGGCTTCATTTCGGTGCCCAGATGCGGGTAGAAATGCCCGAGGAAGACACCGATCACCACAGCCGTCAGAACCTGCAGGTACAGGGAGCGGTAGAAAGGCCGCTTGGCAGAGGACATGGGGACCTCCTTCGTAGATCGTCTTAGGGTTGTTATCACCGTTTACGACCCACTGCGGTCAGAAGAAGTTCTTAATTCTTCCGATAATAAGGGTTTACCCTTATGTTGCACTGCAACCCAGCCCTCGCCGGCATCGCAGGCCGTCAGGCCATCTGCGCGGCGTGCACCGCGCCCGAGCGCTCCAGCACATGGCGCGTCATCGACTGCGCCAGTTCCTGCTCGCCGAGGAAGACCTTGCCGGCGTTCTCCTGCTCCAGCAGCCTGGCCTCTTCCTCGTTGTGCGTACGCACCACGGTCTCGATGGCGGGGTTGAGCGTGCGCGCGATGCCGATCATCTGCCGCACGTTCAGGGTGTCGGGCGTGGCGATCACCAGCATGCGGGCGCGCGCGATATGCGCCTGGATCAGCACCGCGGGATCGGCCGCATCGCCCGAGACGGCCGGCACGCCCTGGGCGCGCAGCTGCTCCACCAGTTCGCGGTTCTGCTCGGCCACCACATACGGAATGTCATGCGCCGCCAGTGCGGCCGCAATGCGCCGCCCGACCCGCCCGTAGCCCACCAGCACCACCTGGCGCGAGAGGAACTTGGCGTCGGTGGACATGGGCAGCTCGGCAAGCGGGTCGTCGCGCTGCTCGAGCCTGCGCGCGAAGGCCGACCTTGCGCGCAGCCACCGCTGCAGCGGGTTGATCGCGCGGAACACCAGCGGGTTGACCGCAATCGAGATCAGCGCCCCCGCCAGCACCAGGCTCTGCCCCTCGGCCGGCAGCAGGCCCAGCGAACCGCCCAGGCCCACCAGGATGAACGAGAACTCGCCGATCTGCGCCAGGCTGGCCGACACCGTGAGCGCCGTGTTCAGCGGGTAGCGAAACGCCACCACCAGCGCCGCCGCCGCGAGCGACTTGCCCACGATGATGATGCCCACCACCGCCAGCACTTGCAGCGGCCGCTCGACCAGCACCATCGGGTTGAACAGCATGCCGACCGACACGAAGAACAGCACCGCGAACGCATCGCGCAGCGGCAGCGACTCCTGGGCCGCGCGGTGGCTGAACTCCGACTCGCGCATCACCATGCCGGCAAAGAACGCCCCCAGCGCGAACGACACGCCGAACAGCGCCGCGGAGGCAAAGGCGATGCTGATCGCCGCCGCCACCACGCACAGCGTGAACAGCTCGCGCGAGCCGGTGCGCGTCACCTGCCACAGTACCCAGGGAAACACGCGCCGTCCCACCACCAGCATCAGCGCCACGAAGCCGCCGACCTGCAGCAGCGTCAGGCCCAGCGCCTCCCACAGCGCCAGCGGGTCGCTGGCGCCGCCCGTGCCGTTGAGCCAGCCGCCCAGCGGCGGCAGCAGCACCAGCACCAGCACCATGGCCAGGTCTTCCACCACCAGCCAGCCGACGGCGATGCGGCCGGTGAACGAATCGAGGATGCCCAGCGTCTCCAGCGCGCGCAGCAGCACCACCGTGCTCGCCACCGAGAGCGCCAGGCCGAACACCAGCGCGCCGCCCAGGCTCCAGCCCCACCAGGTGGCCACGCCCATGCCCATCATGGTGGCCACGGCCATCTGCACCACCGCGCCCGGCAACGCCAGCTTGCGCACCGACAGCAGGTCGTCCAGCGAGAAGTGCAGGCCCACGCCGAACATCAGCAGCATCACGCCGATCTCGGCCAGCTGGCTGGCGATCGCCGCGTCCGCCACGAAGCCCGGCGTGAACGGCCCGATGATCACCCCCGCCAGCAGGTAGCCCACCAGCGCGGGCAGCTTCAGGCGGGCCGCGAGAAACCCCAGGATCAGGGCCAGCCCCATGCCTGCGGCGATGGTGTTGATGAGCGCGACGCTGTGGGGCATGCGGACGGGTTCTCCTTCGGGTCAAGGGTTGCAGGGGCTGGCCATGCCGACCGCGGCGGGCTCAGGCCCGCCGCACCCGACGGAATGCATGACAGGAAATTTACTACAGGAGCCGCCCGCCGCCGGCGCTTTTTGATGGCGAGCCCCGCTGTCATTGGAGAGCGGGCCCCCAAAAGAAAAACCCGCCTCGCGGCGGGTCTTTTTCGGAAAGCCTCGCAAGAGGCCTCAGCCCATGTGCAGGCCGCCGTTGACGGAGAAGTCCGCGCCGGTGGAATAGCCGCCTTCGTCCGTGGCCAGCCACGAGATGATGGAGGCGATTTCGCTCGGCTCGCCCAGGCGCTTGACGGGAATGGTGGCCACGATCTTGTCGAGCACTTCCTGGCGGATGGCCTTGACCATGTCGGTGCCGATGTAGCCCGGGCTCACGGTGTTGACCGTCACGCCTTTGCTCGCCAGCTCCTGGGCCAGCGCCATCGTGAAGCCGTGCATGCCGGCCTTGGCCGCGGAGTAGTTGGTCTGGCCGGCCTGGCCTTTTTCGCCGTTCACGGAACTGATGTTGATGATGCGGCCCCAGCCTTTTTCCACCATGTCGCTCACCACCTGCTTGGTAACGTTGAACATGCTGTTGAGGTTGGTCTCGATCACCGCGTCCCAGTCCTCGCGCGTCATCTTGAGGAACATGCGGTCGCGCGTGATGCCGGCGTTGTTCACCAGCACGTCGATGGAGCCGTGCTCGGCCTTGGCCTTGCTGAAGGCGTCGACCGTGGACTCCCAGGCGCCGACATTGCCCACCGAGGCGTAGAAGGTGTAGCCCAGCGCCTTCTGCTCGTTCAGCCATTTGCCAAAGTCGCGTGTGGGGCCGCAGCCCGCGATGACCTTGAAGCCATCCTTGTGAAGACGCTGGCAAATGGCGGTGCCGATGCCGCCCATGCCGCCGGTGACGTACGCTACTTTCTGGCTCATGATCTACTCCTGTCGCTTGTGTTCGCTATGAATTGAATAGCACCCGGCGCCCATTCCTCCTGGACCTCGGGCCGAAATGCACGGAAATCGCCGCAGCCGGCGGCCGCAGCGGCACATCTCCAGACCATTGTCGGCCGGAAATCAGCGCTCGATGGTTAGGGCAACTCCCATGCCACCGCCGATGCACAGCGAAGCGATGCCGCGCTTGCTGTCGCGGCGCTGCATTTCGTGCAGCAGCGTCACCAGAATGCGGCAGCCCGATGCACCAATCGGGTGACCGATGGCGATGGCGCCGCCGTTGACGTTGACCTTGCTGGTGTCCCAGCCCATCTCGTTGTTGACGGCGCAGGCCTGGGCCGCAAAGGCCTCGTTGATCTCCAGCAGGTCGAGGTCAGCCGCCTTCCAGCCCGCGCGCTGCAGCGCCTTGGTGGACGCGGGCACCGGGCCCATGCCCATGTAGGCCGGATCCAGCCCCGAGGTGGCGTAGCTGGCGATGCGGCCCAGCGGCTTGAGGCCCAGGGCTGCGGCCTTCTTCGCGCTCATCACCATCACGGCGGCGGCGCCGTCGTTGATGCCCGAGGCATTGCCCGCGGTCACGCCGCCGGCCTTGTCGAAGGCGGGGCGCAGGCCGGCCAGGGCTTCGGCATTGGTCTTGCGGTTGATGAACTCGTCGGCCGCGAAGACGACCGGGTCGCCCTTCTTCTGCGCGATGCTGAAGGGCACGATCTCGTCCTTGAAGCGGCCCGCGTCCTGCGCGGCGGCGGCCTTCTGCTGGCTGGCCAGGGCCAGCGCGTCCTGCTGCTCGCGGCTGATGCCGTATTTCTTGGCCACGTTCTCGGCCGTGACGCCCATGTGGTACTGGTTGTAGACGTCCCACAGGCCGTCAATGATCATGGAGTCGATCATCTTCCAGTCGCCCATGCGCTGGCCGTCGCGCGAACCCAGCAGCACGTGCGGGCTGGCGCTCATGTTCTCCTGGCCGCCGGCGATGATGATGTCGCTGTCGCCCGTGGCCACGGCCTGCGCCGCCAGCATCACGGCCTTGAGGCCGGAGCCGCAAACGGCGTTGATGGTCAGGGCCGGGGTTTCCTTGTGCAGGCCGCTCTTGATGAGTGCCTGGCGCGCCGGGTTCTGGCCGGCGCCGGCCGCCAGCACCTGGCCCATGATGACTTCGCCGATCTGGCCGGCGTCCAGCCCGCTGCGCTTGAGCACCTCGGCCACGACGGCCGCGCCCAGCTCGGTGGCCGGGGTCTTGGCGAGCGCGCCGCCAAATTTGCCGACGGCGGTGCGTGCGGCGGAAACGATGACGATGTCTTCCATGTGATTTCTCCTGTGCATTGATGCTTGAAAAGGGTCAGTGGCCGCCGTGCCGTGGCGCCATGTCAGGCCTTGGCCTTCACATAGCGGCCGGGCGCGGGCTCGATCGCCTTGTGGCGGCCCTTGCCGTAGGCCTTGGGGGCCGCCACCTGTTTGCCGGCGTGGCCTTTCAGCCAGTCCGACCAGTCGGTCCACCAGCTGCCGGGATGCTCTTGCGCGCCGGCCAGCCATTCGGCCTGGGTCTTGGGAAACTTGCCGTCGCTGCGCAGCCAGTGGCTGCGCTTGCCGGCCGCGGGCGGGTTGATGACGCCGGCGATGTGGCCCGAGGCCCCCATCACGAAGCGCTTGCGGCCCGGCAGGTGCTGGGTGGAGGCGTATGCGCCGCCGATGGGCACGATGTGGTCCTCGCGCGAGCCGTAGAGGTAGACCGGCAGGTCGACCTTGCCCAGGTCGATCTTCTCGCCGCACACCTGGGCGGCGCCCGGCTTGACCAGCTGGTTCTCGAAGTAGGTGCTGCGCAGGTACCAGGCATACATCGGCCCCGGCAGGTTGGTGGAGTCGCTGTTCCAGTACAGCAGGTCGAACGGCGGCGGCGTTTCGCCCTTGAGGTAGTTGCCCACCACGTAGTTCCAGACCAGGTCGTTCGGGCGCAGGAAGCTGAAGGTAGAGGCCAGCTCCTGCCCCTTGAGCAGGCCGCCCTTGGAGAACTGCATCTCGCGGAACTTGACGAAGGCCTCGTCGATGAACACGTCGAGGATGCCGGTGTCGCTGAAATCGAGGAACGTGGTGAGGAAGGTGGCCGAGGCCACGGGCTTTTCACCGCGCGCCGCCAGCACGGCCAGCGCCGTGCCGAGGATGGTGCCGCCCACGCAGAAGCCCAGGGCATTGATCTGGCCGCCCGGCTTGTCCTGGCCCGTGATCTCGCGCACCACCTCGATGGCGCGCAGGGCCGCCTTCTCGATGTAGTCGTCCCAGGTGGTCTGGGCCAGCGACTCGTCGGGGTTGCGCCAGCTCACCACGAAGGTGCGGTGCCCCTGCGCCACGGCGTAGCGGATCAGCGAATTGCCGGGCTGCAGGTCGAGGATGTAGAACTTGTTGATGCACGGCGGAATGAGCAGCAGCGGCCGCTCGTGGACCTTGGCCGTCAGCGGCTTGTATTCGAGCAGCTGGAACAGCTCGTTCTCGAACACCACGGCGCCTTCGGTGGTGGCCACGTTGCGGCCGACCTCGAACACGCTTTCGTCGGTCTGCGAGACATGGCCCTGGCGCAGGTCGTGCAGCAGGTTCTGCAGGCCCTTGGCGATGCTCTCGCCCTGGGTCTCGACCGCCTTCTTCTGCGCCTCGGCGTTGAACGCGAGGTAGTTGCTGGGCGCCGTGGCGGCCATCCACTGGTCCACCGCAAAGCGGATGCGCGCCCGCGTCTTCTCGTCGGCCTGCACCGCATCGGCCAGCCCCATCAGGGTGCGCGCGTTGAGCAGGTAGGAGGCCGCGGAAAATGCGGCCACGGGGTTGCGGCTCCAGGCGTCGCCGGCAAAGCGCCGGTCGGCGCTCACCGGGTTGGCCTGCAAGCCCTGGTTCCACAGGTCGGTGGCGCCCTGCAGGTATTGCTGCTGCAAGGCCTGCAGTTTCGAGGCGGAAAAATTCAGGGGCTGGGCCTGGCCCGCGAAGCCGTTGGCGGCCGCGCCGGGCGCCAGCTCCTGGAGGGATTGCAAGGCCGTGTTCCACTGGTCGCCGAACAACTGTTGAAACTGCTGGGCGGCCTTGGCCCAGTCTGCTTCAGAATTCATGATGTCTCCTCATGCTCTGTATTTTTTCGGGGAAACCCTAGTATCCTGGTTTTTATGTTGCACTGCAACAATTTTGCAATCCTTGCGCGCTGCGCCTGACTGATGTACCTCATTGTTATCGCCTGGTTGTATGTCGCCCTCATGATGGGGGTGGCCGAAGCCACCAACAGCACCGGCACCGTGCTCGGTGGCCTGATCACCTTTGTACTCTATGGGCTCGGCCCTGTCGCCTTGGTGG
The DNA here is from genome assembly GCF_022809125.1 of Variovorax terrae. Lineage (NCBI taxonomy): Bacteria > Pseudomonadati > Pseudomonadota > Betaproteobacteria > Burkholderiales > Comamonadaceae > Variovorax > Variovorax terrae. Next base: position 2,305,705 of record NZ_JALGBI010000001.1, read on the forward strand.
TTTACCTGATGGGCTCACCGGCGCGCCGCAAGGCACTCAAGGCGCGGGAGGCGGCGGAGTGGGCGCGCCAACAGGCGCAGGCACCCACCGTAGGCGATGCGGCGGCCGCGCCTGCCGCAGCCGACGCCAGCGCGCCGGCCCTACCCCTGCAGCCAGACACAGGCGGCGAAGCGCCCGCTGACCCGGTCGCGCCGGTGCGAAAAGAACCGTGACGGGTTGCTGACGGTGCACCACGCGCGGCTGCCGTCGTTGCCGTGGATCTGCGTGATGCCCAGCGCCTGCAGGCGCCGGCGCGCCAGGCCCGGCAGGTCGGCCAGCCACTTGCCCCCGGCGTGCGCCTGGAAGCACGCGGCGGCCCCGGGGTCGTGCGCCTCGAACGCGGCCTTCACCTCGGGCCCCACCTCGAACGCCTGCGGCCCGATGCACGGCCCCAGCCATGCTATCGTTTCAATAGCATCTGAGGACCGCTGCGCCTGGACCTCCGCGCAAAAACGCTCATGAATCGTCTCCAGCACGCCCCGCCCGCCGCTGCCGGCCAGCCCGCGCCAGCCGGCGTGCGCCGCGGCCACTGCCCGCCCTTGCGCATCGGCGAACAGCACCGGCAGGCAGTCCGCCACCATGATCGTGCAGGCCACGCCGCGCTGCGTGGTGAGGCAGCCGTCGGCCGTGGTGCCGTCGGCCGTGGCCGCGCCGAGCGCCACCACCTGCGCGCCATGCACCTGCTGCAGGAAGACCGGCCGCACGCTCAGCGCCTGCGCCAGCACGGCGCGGTTGGCGGCCACGGCCGCCGGGGCATCGCCCACGTGGTCGCCGAGGTTCAGGCGGTCGTAGGGCGGCGCTGACTGCCCGCCGGAGCGCGTGGTACAGACCGCGCGCACCCGGTCCGGCACGGGCCAGTCGGGGATCAGCCAGTCGGGATGCACGTTCGCTCAGGGTTCGTTGTCGGGGCAGCTCGACGGCTGGGCTTTCTGGAAAGCCTCGTGCTGCATGCAGGCGTCGAACACGGCCAGGGTGCGCGGCAGGCCGTCGAAGCTGGTGTTGAAGCGCCGGGCATTGAAGATCTGCGGCACCAGGCAGCAGTCGGCCAGCGTGGGCGTCTCGCCCCAGCAGTAGGTCGAGGGCGGGAACTGCACGAGCTGGCGCTCGAACGCCTCCAGGCCGTCGCGGCACCAGTGGCGGTACCAGGTGTTCTTGGCCTCGTCGTCGAGCTTGAGCTCCTTCACGAGGTACTTGAGCACGCGCAGGTTGTTCAGCGGGTGGATCTCGCAGGCCACGAGCTGGGCCAGCGAGCGCACCTGGGCGCGCGCCATCGGGTCCTGGGGCAGCAGCGCGGGCTCGGGATGGGTTTCGTCGAGGTACTCGATGATCGCCATGGACTGCGTGAGGTGCTCGCCGGCATCGGTCTCGAAGGTCGGCACCAGGGTGGTCGGCGACACCTGGCGGTAGGCCTCGGACTGATGCTCGCCCTTCACCAGATGGACCGGGATGTAGTCGTAGGGCAGGCCCTTGAGCGCCAGCGCGATGCGCACGCGGAACGAGGCCGAGGAGCGGAAATAGTTGTAGAGCTTCATGGGGCCGAGGATAAACCGGATGGCGGCGCCCGGCAGCGCTGGCGGGCTTTAGCCGCCCACCACCAGCCGGATCGCCGGCATCACGCGCTCGGTCTCGGCGCGGCGCTCCAGCGCCTGGCGCAGGTTCATCTGCGCGACCTCGGTGTGCTCCACCGCCAGCGCCTGCGCGCGCGCGCCCTCGCCGGCCTTGAGCGCGGCGAACAGCATGTGGTGCTGGCGGTGCGCGTAGAGCATCCAGTCGCGGTCCATCGCCAGGCTGCCCTGCATCGGCAGCATGGCCGAGGCGGGCGCGAACGGCAGCTTGTCGTTGAGCGCGATGGCGCGCTGCAGCGCGCGGTTGCCGCTGGCTTCGAGGATCAGCGCATGGAAGCGATCGTTCATCGCGGCATAGGCCGCATAGCTTTCGTAGGTCAGCGGGTCGGCCGCCAGCGCGCGGTCGCCCGCGTCCAGGCAGGACTGCAGGTCGAGCTGGAGCTGGCGCGAGACGCCGTGCTCGGCCACCAGCCGCGCCGCCATGCCCTCCAGGTGGCCGCGCACCGCGATCGCGTCGGCCACCTCGCGCGGCGTGTACTGGCGCACCAGGTACTTGCCGGTGTCGTTGGCCTCGACCAGCCCTTCCTGCTCCAGTGTCACCAGCGCCGCGCGCACGGGCGTGCGCGAGGCGCCCAGGCGCTCGGCGAGCTGCTGCTCGGCCAGGCGCTGGCCGGGCTCGAACTTGCCGCGCAGGATCAGGTCGCGCAGCTGCATCAAAACGGTCTCTTGCAGATTCATGCCGTCAACTGTACACTGAATTTAAATTTCGGTATACCATTTTTCAAACCCCTTTCCTTTCTGGAGTCCCCGATGAAAGCAGAGCAGAACGAGCTGATCACCCGCATCGGCCCCGGCACGCCGTGCGGCGCACTGATGCGCCGCTACTGGCAGCCGGTGGCGCTGGTGGACGAGTTCAACCCGCGGCTCGACCCGCGCATGGCGCAGCGCCCCGTGAAGGCCGTGCGCCTGCTCGGGCAGGACCTCGTGCTGTTCAAGGACGGCCAAGACCAGTGGGGCCTGCTCGACCGCGACTGCCCGCACCGCGGCGCCGACCTCTCGTTCGGCCGGCGCGAGGCCGACGGCCTGCGCTGCCCGTTCCATGGCTGGAAGTTCGCGGCCGACGGACGCTGCCTCGACACCCCGGCCGAGCCCGCCGGCAGCAAGCTGTGCGAACGCGTGCGCCAGCGCAGCTACCCGGTGCTGGAGAAAAGCGGCGTGCTGTTCGCCTGGCTCGGCGACGAGGGCTCGGTGCCGCCGCCCTTCCCCGCCTTCGACTGCTTCGTGGCGCCGGCCACACACAGCTTCGCCTTCAAGGGCCTGTGGAACGCCAACTGGCTGCAGGCCTTCGAGGTCGGCATCGACCCGGCGCACCCCTCGTTCCTGCACCGCTTCCTGCAGGACGAGGCGCTGGAGGCCATCGGCTCCAACGCCGCGGGCAAGCAGTTCCGCAGCGCCAGCGCGGGCGCCGTGGGCGGCGAGCCCTGGCCGATGACGCGGATCATGCGCGAGTTCTGCCAGCCCGAGATCAGCCACGAACCCACGCCCTGGGGCCTGCAGGTCACCGCGCTGCGCCCCATGACCGAGGCGCTGACCCATGTGCGCGTGACCAACGCCATCTTTCCGGCCACCTTCGTGATCCCGCTGTCGGAAACCCTCACCATCACCCAGATGCACGTGCCGGTGGACGACACCCACACCTACTGGTATTCGTTCTTCACCAGCTTCGCCGGCCCGCTCGACAAGGAAGCCATGCGCGCGCAGCGCCAGCAGTTCATCAGCCTGCCCGACTACGTGCCGAAGTCGGGCCGCCACAACGCCTGGGGCTTCAACCCCGAGGAGCAGCTCACCCAGACCTACCTCGGCATGGGCGAGGAAGACATCAACGTGCACGACCAGTGGGCGGTGGAGAGCATGGGCGCGATCCAGGACCGCGCGCGCGAGCACCTGGGCACCAGCGACAAGGTCATCATGGCGAACCGCCGCCTGCTGCTCAAGGCGATCGAGACCGTGCAGGCCGGCGGCGTGGCGCCGGGCGTGGCCGATCCCGCGCAGGCCGCGGCCATGGCCGGCCCCGGCACGGTGGATGGCATCGCACCCGCGGGCACCTGGTCCACCTGGTGGCGCGAGCAGGTGCAGGCCAAGCAGGCAAACGCCCCCTGGGCCGCCCCCGCCGCGCAACCCTCCTCCGAACAGCCGGCATGAGCAGCTTCGCCGAACGCTGCGGCCTCCACGATGCCGCGCGCCAGCAGGCGCTGGCGCAGGCCGTGCAGCAGATCGAGGCCCAGGGCCTGGAGCTGGTGCGCTTTGCCTGGTGCGACCTGCATGGCGTCACGCGCGGCAAGACGCTGGTGGCCTCGGCCGCCGCGCAGGCCCTGCTCGACGGCGTGGGCCTGGTGAGCACGCTGATGCTCAAGGACACCTCCGACCGCACGGCCTTCAAGGTGTTCGAGCGCGGCGGCGCGGCCGGGCTGCCGGGCTTCGAGTTCGCCAGCAACCTGCTGCTGCTGGCCGACCCGGCGAGCCTGAAGCGGCTGCCCTGGGCACCCGCCACCGGCTGGCTGCGCTGCCAGCCCTGGTTCCAGGGCGGCCAGCCGGTCGAGCTGGACACGCGGCGCGTGCTGCAGCGCGCGCTGCAGCGGCTGGCGCAGGCCGGCTACGGCATGAAGTGCGGGCTTGAGGTCGAGTTCCACATCTACCGCATCGAAGCCGGCGGCGGCCAGCTCGATCCCGAGCAGGCGGACTGGCCCGGCCTGCCGCCGCAGGTGAGCATGATCCACCCGGGCTACAACCTGCTGGCCGAGGGCTGGTACGACATGGCCGAGGAGCCGCTGCGCATCGTTCAGCACACCGCGCAGTCGCTGGGCCTGCCGCTGCATTCGCTGGAGATCGAGCTCGGCCCGAGCCAGGTCGAGGCCGTGTTCGACGCCACCGACGCGCTGACCGCGGCCGACAACATGGTGCTGTTCCGCAGCGCCGTGCGCCAGGCGCTGCGGCGCGCGGGCTACCACGCCACCTTCATGTGCCGCCCGCCCTTTCCCAACATCATGTCCAGCGGCTGGCACCTGCACCAGTCGCTGGTGGATGCGCGCAGCGGCGCCAACATGTTCAGGCGCGACGCCCCGGCGCCCGGCAGCCAGCCCGACGAGGCCGGGTTCACGCTGTCGGCCGCCGGCGCGCATTACCTGGCCGGGCTGCTCGAACACGCGCGCGGCATGGCGGTGTTCTGCACCCCCACGGCCAACGGCTTCGGCCGCTTCCGCCCCAACGCGCTGGCGCCGCAGGCCGTGCTCTGGGGCCGCGACAACCGCGGCGCCATGCTGCGCGTGGTGGGTGAATGCGGCGACGCGGGCACGCGCATCGAGAACCGCATCGGCGAACCCGCCGCCAACCCCTACCTGTACCTGGCCGCGCAGATCCACGCGGGCCTGGACGGCCTGGAGCGCCGGCTGCAGCCGCCACGCGCCACCGACGCGCCCTACGACGCGGGCAACGCCCTGCTGCCCACCTCGCTGGACGAGGCCCTGCAGGCGCTGCAGGACGACCGCGCGCTGGTCGAGTCCTTCGGCGCCGACTTCGTGCACTACTTTTCGCGCATCAAGCAGTCCGAGGCGTCGCGCTACGCCCAGGCCGAGGACAAGCTCGATTTCCAGCGCCGCGAATACTTCGGCCGCTTCTGATGATTACTATCAATTTCATAGCGCCCGATGACCACCCGACAAGGACATCGGCCACAATTCAATGCCAAACCGGGCAAAGTTTGATGCAGGCGGCGGTGGCGGCCAACATTGCGGGCATCGAGGCCGACTGCGGCGGCCTGCTGACCTGCGCCACCTGCCACGTGTATGTGCGCGAGCCGCATGCGGCGCAACTGCCGCCGCCCGACGGCGACGAACGCGGCATGCTGGAGTTCACCGCCGCGCCCTGCCGGCCGGGCAGCCGGCTGAGCTGCCAGATCCAGCTCACCGACGCGCTGGACGGGCTGACGGTAGACTTGCCGCCCAACCAGCACTGATCCAACAGGAAAGCATTTGCCATGATCCTCGAACTCGCCGACATCCGCATCCAGCCCGGCCAGCAGGCCGCCTTCGACGAAGCCATCCAGCGCGGCCTGACCACCGTCATCAGCCGGGCCCAGGGCTTTCGCGGCTTCAAGGTCAACAAGGGGCTGGAGTCGCCCGAGCGCTACATCCTGCAGATCTTCTGGGACACGCTGGAAGACCACACCGTGGCCTTCCGTCAGGGGCCGCTGTTCCCCGAGTGGCGCGCCATCGTCGGGCCGTTCTTCGCGGCGCCGCCGGTGGTCGAGCACTTCAGCCTGCTGGCCCGCTCGGACTGAGCCAGCGTTTTCAGAGCCAAGCGCCCCAACGAAAAAAGGACAGGCCCCGCCTGTCCTTTTTGCTGCCGGCGCAACGCCCTGGCGCGTCAGCGGCCTTGCGCCACCGCGCGCTCGGCCAGGAAGATCTCCACGCGGCGGTTTCTGGCCCGGCCGGCCTCGGTGCCGTTGTCGGCCACCGGCTCGTGGCTGCCCCGGCCGGAGATCTGCACGCGGTTCGGATCGACGCCGCGCGCCGTCAGGTAGTCGCGCGTGCTGGCCGCGCGCTGCATCGACAGCGGATCGTTGATCGCATCGGTGCCGGTGCTGTCGGTGTGGCCGATGATGCGCACCTCGGTGTTGGGCTGGCTGCTCAGGCCCGAGGCGAACTGGTCGAGGATCGGGCGCAGGTTGGGCTTGATGTCGGCGCGGCCGGTGTCGAACGACACGTCGCTCGGGATGTTGAGCTTGAGCTGGTTGTCCGGCGTCTGCGTCACGGCCACGCCAGTGCCGGCCGTGGCCTGCTCCATGGCGGCCTTCTTGTCGGCCATGTGCTTGGACCAGATGTAGCCGCCCAGGGCGCCCGCGGCGGCGCCGATCGCGGCCCCGGTCTTGCTGTCGCCGATGGCCACGCCCGCCAGCGTGCCCACGCCGGCGCCGATGGCCGTGCCCTTCTGCGTCTCGCTCATGTTGGCGCAGCCGGCCAGGGCCAGTGCCGCCACCAGGCTGGTCAGCAGCAGGGAACGCGCCAGAGGTGAGTTCTTCGTCATGTCCGCTCTCCTTGATTCATGATGTTCGGGCTTGCATTGAACACCATTCCCGGCCCGCGGAACAGTGAAAAAGTGACAAAAGGTCAACCTCCGACACCCCGGGCCGGCGCCGTCCTACACGGCTTGCGGCAGGCGCGCCGGCCGCCTCAGCCGTCGGCTTCGACCAGCTTGTGCAGCAGCGCCAAGAGCTGCTCGCGCTCGGCGGCGTCGAGCGGGCCCACGATGCGGTTCTGCACCTTGCCCACGATGCGCTTCATGCGCACCACGGCCTGCTCGCCCTCGGGCGTGACCCACAGCAGCTTGCGCCGCTTGTCCTGCGCGTCAGGCTCGCGCCGCACCCATCCCTTGGCTTCGAGCCGCCCGATCACCGAGCCGGAGGTCGCCGCATCGAACGCCACCTGGCCCGCCAGCGTGACCTGGTCCTCGCCCGGCGTGTCCATCAGCGCATTGAGGATCGCGAACTGCACCGGCGTGACGCCATAGTCGGCCGTCTCCTCCATGAAGATCGCCACCGATCGCTGGTGCGCCCGGCGGATCAGGTGGCCCGGCGCATGCTGAAAGTCGAAGCTGGTTGCCATACCGAACGAGTTTACCCAGTGTTTTGCCCGAAAAGGGGCTTGCATGGCGCAAATCACTATGTATACTTATTATTTTCGCGACCCCCCAAAATCTGGAGACACGTTCCATGACACAGGCGCTCCCCTTCCTGGTCGCCGGCGGCGGCATCGGCGGCCTGGCCGCGGCCTATGTGCTGGCGCAGGACGGCCACCCCGTGACCGTGCTGGAGCAGTCTACGGCCTTCGGCGAAATCGGCGCCGGCATCCAGCTCGGGCCCAACATCTTCCGCATGTTCGACTACCTGGGCCTCACCGACGCCATCAACCGCGTGGCCTACTTCCCGCCCGGCCTCGGCATGAGCGACGTGCGCACTGGCGAGAAGGTGGTGCGCGTGCCGCTGGGCGACGTGGCCCGCGCGGCCTACGGCTTCCCCTATGGCCTGATCTACCGGGCCGACCTGCACCAGGTGTTTCTCGAAGCCTGCCAGGCGCTGCCCCAGATCACGCTGCGCACCAGCGCCAAGGTCGAGTCCTTCGAGCAGACGGTGGGCGGCGTGCGCGCGCGCCTGGCCGAGGGCGGCGTGGTCGAGGGCGCGGCCCTGATCGGCGCCGACGGCCTGTGGAGCCGCATCCGCGAGGCCGTGGTGGGCGATGGCAAGCCGCGCGTCTCGGGCCACATCGCCTACCGCGCGGTGCTCAAGAAGGAAGACGTGCCGGCCCACCTGTGGAACGACGACGTGCTGCTGTGGGGCGGCGAGAAGACGCACCTGGTGCACTACCCGCTGCGCCGCGGCGAGCTGTTCAACCTGGTGGCCGTGTTCCACAGCAACAAGTACGACGAGGGCTGGAACACCTTCGGCGACACGGCCGAGCTCAACCAGCGCTTCGCCGACGCCGTGCCCCAGGTCAAGGAGCTGCTGGGCAAGATCGAGACCTGGAAGATGTGGGTGCTGTGCGACCGCGAGCCGGTCAAGAACTGGACCGACCGCCGCGTCACGCTGCTGGGCGACGCCGCCCACCCGATGCTGCAGTACCTGGCGCAGGGCGCCGGCCAGGCGATCGAGGACGCCGTGGTGCTGCGCGAGGCGCTGCGCTTCACGCAGGGCGACGTGCTGCAGGCGTTCCAGCGCTACCAGCAGGCGCGCTACCTGCGCACCGGGCGCGTGCAGCTCACGGCGCGCTTCTACGGCGACATCTATCATGCAGCCGGTGTGCAGCGCGAACTGCGCAACCAGATGTTCCAGTCCGGCGCCGAATCCGCGGGCTTCGCCGGGCTGCAGTGGATGTACAAGGGCATCGACCCCCAGAACCTGTTTACCCGTTGACATTGAACCCCATGCAAAGAACCCTGACCGAACCCAGCCGCCAGACGCCCGTCCTCGGCGAGTACGACGTGGTGGTGCTCGGCGGCGGCCCGGCCGGCATCGCCGCCGCCGTGGCGGCCGCGCGCACCGGGCACGCCACCCTGCTGGTCGAACGCTATGGCTTTCTCGGCGGCATGGGCACGGCCGCCGGCGTGACCAACTTCTGCGGCCTGCATGCCAACGTGCACGGCGAGATCCGCCAGGTGGTGCACGGCGTGGCCGCCGACCTGCTGGCGCGCATCGACCACCATGGCGGCCTCAATGCGCCGCACACGGTGTTCGGCAAGACCTCGGCCCAGGCCTACGACACGGCAGCCTACAAGATCGCGGCGGACGAGCTGCTGCTGTCCGCAGGCGTCAAGATCCTGTTCCACGCGCTCGCCGCTGGCGTGGTGATGGCGGCGCCGGGCCGGGTGCAGGCCCTGCTGGTGGAAACCAAGTCCGGGCGCGGCGCCGTGCTCGGCCGCAGCTTCATCGACGCCTCGGGCGACGGCGACCTCGCCGCCTGGGCCGGCGCGCCCTATGAGCTGGGCGACGGCCAGGGCAACATGCTCTACCCCTCGACCATGTTCCGCCTGAATGGCATCGACCCGCAGCGCGCGGGCCACGACTGGGGCCTGATCCCGCGCCTGATGCTGGACGCCGAGGCCGCCGGGCGCTACCAGTTCCCGCGCAAGACGCCGATCGTGCGGCCGCAGAAGAACCCGATCGAGTGGCGCGTCAACCTCACGCAACTTGCCAACGCCCAGGGCAATGCGATGAACGGCGTGGACGCCCAGGAGCTCAGCGATGCGGAGATCCTGGGACGCCGGCAGATTGCCAGCGTAGCCGGCTTCCTGAAAGAGGTGCCGGGCTTCGAGCAGTCCTACATCGTGGACATCGCGCCGCAGGTCGGCATCCGCGAAACCCGCCGCGTGCTGGGCCAGTACCTGCTGACCGAGCCCGATGTGCTGGGCTGCGCGAGTTTCGACGACACCATCGGCGTCAACGGCTGGCCGCTGGAGCTGCACCAGAAAGGCGACGTCGAGTTTCGCTGGCCGCAGATTCCCGAAAGCCGCGGCTTCAACCACCTGCCCTACCGCATGATCGTGCCGCTCGCCGGCGCCGAGCCGCCTCAAGCCGGCGACGCCCCCTCTGGGGGCAGCGCGAAGCGCGTGGGGGCTCCTGTGACACTGGACAACGTCTGGGTGGCCGGGCGCTGCGCCTCGATGACGCACGAGGCGCAATCCGCCGCGCGCGTGACGGGCGCCTGCTTCGTGATGGGGCAAGCGGCTGGCACGGCGGCGGGCCTGGCGCTGGCCTCGGGCCAGGCGGCAGCGGACGTAAACATCGCCGCGCTGCAGCAGCGGCTCACGGCCGAGGGTGCCTACCTCGGCCAGACCTGGTAGCCCTCGGCACGGGCCACTCGAAAGGAGACAGCATGAACGCACCGCAATCCGCTACGGCCCTGGCCAGCGCTGAACAACGCCAGCAGCTGTACCGCGACATGTCGCCGCTCCACCTGACGCCGCTGTGGGAGGTTTTGCATGCCCTGGTACCGCCCAGGCCCGCGTCCCCCTGCGTTCCTGCGCTATGGAAATATGAGCAGGTCCGGCCCTTCCTGATGCGCGCGGGCGAGGCCATCACGGCCGAGGAGGCGGTGCGCCGCGTGCTGATCCTCGAGAACCCGGCGCTGCGCGGGCAATCGGCCATCACCCAGTCGCTCTATGCCGGCCTGCAGCTGATCCTGCCCGGCGAAGTGGCGCCCAGCCATCGCCACACCCAGAGCGCGCTGCGCTTCATCGTCGAAGGCACGGGCGCCTACACGGCGGTGGACGGCGAGCGCACCACCATGCGGCCGGGCGACTTCATCATCACCCCGAGCTGGACCTGGCACGACCACGGCTCGGACGCCAGCGAGCCGGTGGTCTGGCTGGACGGGCTGGACATTCCGATGATCCGCTTCTTCGATGCCGGCTTCGCCCAGAACGATGCCCAGGCCTCGCAGGCCGTGTCGAAGCGCGAAGGCACGAGCTTTGCGCGCTATGGCCACAACATGGCGCCGGTGCGGCACGACGCGCCCTTCGGCACCACCTCGCCGATCTTCAGCTACCCCTACGAACGCAGCCGCGAGGCGCTGCACACCCTGGAGCGCGACGCGCCGGTCGACGACTGGGACGGCGTCAAGCTGCGCTACCTCAACCCGCTCACGGGCGGCTCGCCGATGCCGACCATGGCCACCTTCATGCAGCGGCTGCCGGCCGGCTTCAGCGGCAAGCCCTACCGCCAGACCGATGGCGCGGTGTTCAGCGTGGTGGAGGGCGAGGGCACGGTCGAGGTCGAGCACGCCGGCGAACGGACCACGTTCTCGTTCGGGCCGCGCGACCATTTCGTGATTCCCTCATGGCACACTTCGCGCTTCGCCTCCGGGCGCGGCTGCGTGCTGTTCAGCTACTCCGACCGCCCGGTGCATCAGGCCCTGGGCATTCACCAAGAAGAAAGGATCACATGAGCTACGTTTTCAATCCCCCCGCCACGGTGTCCGTGCCCGTCACCGGCAGCGCTGCGCGCTTTCCGGTGCACCGCATCTACTGCGTGGGCCGCAACTACGAGGAACACGCCAAGGAGATGGGCTTCACCGGCCGCGAGCCGCCCTTCTTCTTCATGAAGCCGGCCGACGCGCTGGTGGTGGTGGATGCCGGCCAGACCGGTGATCTGCCCTACCCCAGCCTCACCAAGAATTTCCACCACGAAATCGAGCTCGTGGTGGCCATCGGCACCGGCGGCAGGAACATCAAGGCCGCGGATGCCCACAAGCACATCTTCGGCTATGCCGTGGGCCTGGACATGACGCGCCGCGACCTGCAGAACGACATGAAGAAGCAGGGCCGGCCCTGGTGCATCGGCAAGGGATTCGACCATTCCGCGCCGATCGGCCCGATCACGCCCGTGGCGCAGGCCGGCGACGTGGCGAATGCCGAGATCTATGTGCAGGTCAACGGCCAGGACCGCCAGCGCAGCAACGTGTCCAAGCTGATCTGGAACATCGGCGAGACCATCGAGCACCTGTCGGCCGCCTGGGACCTGCAGCCCGGCGACCTGATCTATTCGGGCACGCCCGAAGGCGTGGCCGCCGTGGTGCAGGGCGACACCCTGGCCGGCGGCGTGGCGGGCCTGGGGACGCTGACGATCAAGGTCGTCTGAGCGACGCGCCTCCTCATACAAACCCTGTAGCCCCGCGCGGCGGTCGCCTGGATAATCCGGCCGTCGCGCCGCGCCGCCACGTTTCCGGATGGACAGCGGGTCCGCGGATGATGTCGCCGCGGGCCGCGCCATCCGTGACAGAAGAACTACCGGAGGCCCCGTTGAAATTGCTGGAAAACCTGGCCAAGCTGTGCGCCATTCTCGCCGGCGTGCTGCTGACGATCATCACCTTCATGACCTGCGCGAGCCTGATCGGCCGCAACACCACGGGCGCCACCCTGGTGGGGGATTTCGAACTCACCGGCGTCGCCACCGGCGCGGCCATCGCGCTGTTCATGCCCTGGTGCCAGGTGCGGCGCGGCAACATCATCGTGGACTTCTTCACCGCCCGGGCCAGCGAGCGCACCAACGCCTGGCTCGACAAATTCGGGGCGCTGCTGCTGGCCCTCACCTTCGCGCTGCTGTCATGGCGCACCACGCTGGGCGGGCTGAACGCCTACAACACGCAGTCGGGCACGATGATGCTGGGCTTTCCCGAGTGGATCATCTACCTGTCCATGGTGCCGGCGTTCACGCTGACGGCGGTCATCGCCCTGTCGCAGACCCTGTTCGGCTTCGGTGATGCCGGGGAGGATGCATGAGCGCCCTCACGCTGACCCTGCTCATCTTCGGCCTGATGCTGGCCTTCATGGCGATCCGCGTCCCGATCTCGATTGCCATGTTCGTCGCCGGTGCGGCAGGCTACGTGGTGCAAACGGGCTGGGCACCCTTTGCCAACTTCCTGAACAACCAGGCCTTCGCGCGCTTTGCCAGCTACGACCTGTCGGTCATCCCGCTGTTCATCCTGATGGGCCACTTTGCCACGCAGGGCGGCATCAGCAAGGCGCTGTTCGAATTCGCCGCCGGGGTGATGGGCCGCTTCAAAGGCGGCCTCGCGATGGCGGCCGTGCTGGCCTGCGCAGCGTTCGGCGCCATCTGCGGCTCGTCCGTGGCCACGGCCGCCACCATCACCGGCGTGGCCCTGCCCGAGATGAAGCGCCACGGCTATTCCGGGCGGCTGGCCACCGGCACGCTGGCTGCCGCGGGCACACTCGGCATCCTGATCCCGCCGTCGGTGCCGCTCGTGATCTATGCCATCCTGACCGAGCAGAACCTGGCCAAGCTGTTCGCCGCGGCAATGATCCCGGGCATCATCGCGATGTTCGGCTACATGGCGGCCATCGCGGTCTACGTGCGCATGGTGCCGGGCCAGGCGCCCGAAGTGGACAAGGAAAGCGCCCGGCTCACGCTGAGCGGGCTCAAGGGCATCGCGCCCATCGTCGCGATCTTCTTGCTGGTGTTTGGCGGCATCTACGGCGGCTTCTTCACGCCGACCGAGGGCGCCGCCGTCGGCGCGGCCTCCACCTTCGTGGCGGCCCTGCTCAAGCGCGAGATCACCTGGGCCAAGTTCAAGCAGTGCTTCTATGCCACGGCCGAGAGCTCGGCCATGATCTTCCTGATCTTCATCGGCGCCGACCTGATGAACTCCGCGCTGGCCCTGACCCAGGTTCCCAACCAGCTGGCCGCGCTGGTCGGCAGCTGGGGCCTGTCGCCGCTCATGGTGGTAGCGGCCATTCTGCTGTTCTACGTGGTGCTGGGCGCGGTGATGGACGAGCTGAGCATGATCCTGCTGACCATCCCGATCTTCTTCCCCATGGTCATGGGTCTGGACTTCGGCATGCCCAAGGAATCGGTCGCCATCTGGTTCGGCATCATGGTGCTGATGGTGGTGGAGTTCGGCCTGCTCGCCCCTCCGGTGGGCCTGAATGTCTATGTGGTCAACGGCATGGCCAAGGACGTTCCCATTGCCGAGAGCTACCGCGGCGTGATGCCCTTCCTCGTCAGCGACACGCTGCGCACGCTGCTGCTGCTGTTCTTCCCGGGCATCTCCCTCTGGCTGGTGCAGTACCTGAATTAGGGCATTCACCGTGGCCCGCGGACGCCGCCTCCGTTAAGTTACTTGCATCGCATTCAAGGAGCCCCAGGATGATTCAACGACGTACCCTTCTTCAGTCCGGCGCCGCTGCGGCCCTGGGCGCGCCCGCGCTGACCGGGCTGGCCCAGCAGACCGTCACGCTCAAGTTCCACACGTTCATGGCGCCGCAGTCCAATGTGTGGCTGTCCATGCACAAGCCCTGGATGGAGAAGGTCGAGAAGGAATCGAACGGCCGCATCAAGTTCGAGGGCTATCCCGCCATGCAGCTGGGCGGCACGCCGGTGCAGCTCTACGACCAGGCCAAGGACGGCGTGGTGGACGTGGTCTGGACCTTGCCGGGCAACACCGCCGGGCGCTTCCCGCGCGTGGAGGTGTTCGAGCTGCCGTTCATGATGACCAATGCCGAGGCCACCTCCAAGGCCTACTGGGAGTATTGCCAGACCGTGGCCGCGGACGAGTTCAAGGACGTTCAGGTACTGGCGCTGCAGGTCCACGGCCCGGGCGTCATCCACACGTCCGACAAGCCCGTGCATTCGGTGGCCGACATCAAGGGCCTGAAGCTGCGCGCCCCGACCCGCCAAGTCACCAAGATGCTGGGCTTCCTGGGCGCCACGCCGGTGGGCATGCCGCTGCCGGGCATTCCCGATGCACTGTCCAAGGGCACGATCAATGGCTGCGTCATCCCCTGGGAAGTCGTGCCCTCGGTCAAGGTGCATGAACTCACCAAGTACCATGCCGAATTCGACCCGGCCGGCGGCTGCCTCTACACCACCACCTTCGTGATGGCGATGAACAAGGCCAAGTACAACTCGCTGCCGCCGGACCTGAAGAAGGTCATCGACAACAATTCCGGCATGGCCACCTCGGCCTGGCTGGGCAAGACACAGCAGGGCAACGACCCGGTAGGCCGCAAGTCCGCCAGCGAGCGCAACAACACCATCTTCACGATCAATGCCGCCGAGGCGCAGCAGTTCCGGCGCACCTCGCGCTTCGTCGAGATCGAATGGGTGGAAGACCTCAAGAAACGCGGCTACGACGGCTACAAGCTGCTTGAAACCGCCCGCGCACTGATCGACAAGCACACCAAGACGGCCAAGGCCTGAGCCTTTCGCAGGCGCCACTTGAGAAAGGGCTCCCCGGAGCCCTTTTTCCTTGGCGCCCGTGTCCCTCGCGGCAGGCTCCGCACGCGGGAGGCCAAAATTTTCCCCGTACACTCGCACGATGATGTTTCGCAGCCCCATCAAGCACTGCAAGAACTGCGGCACGGCCGTCGTCTACCGCATTCCGGACGATGGGGACACCCGGGAACGCGCCGTCTGTCCGGCCTGCGCCACCATCCACTACGAGAACCCGCTCAACGTCGTCGGCACCGTCCCGCATCTGGGCGATCGCGTGCTCCTGTGCAAGCGCAACATCGAGCCGCGCTGGGGCAAATGGACGCTGCCCGCCGGCTTCATGGAGCTTGGCGAGACCACCGCGCAGGGCGCCGCGCGCGAAACCGACGAAGAAGCCGGCGCCCAGTTCGAAATGGAAGCCCTGTTCAGCGTGATGAACGTGGCGCGCGTGGGCCAGGTCCACCTGTTCTACCGTGCCCGGCTGCTCAGCGAGCATTTCAAGCCGGGACACGAGACCATCGAGGCCCGCCTGTTCACCGAGGCCGAAATTCCCTGGGACGAGATCGCCTTCAAGACCGTCAAGGAAACGCTGGCGTGCTACTTCTCGGACCGCCGCAGCGGGCAGTTTTCGGTGCACAACCTCGACATCGTCTGAACCATCCTGAAGCCGCGGGCTTCAGTTCTGCATCTGGCTCTCTCGCCGCTTGCGGTCCATCTCCTGGCGCTCGACGCAAATGGGATGGGATTGGAATGCCGGCTTCGCGCATTGCTCGGCCATGCAGATCTGAAAGGCCAGCAGCAAGCGGTTTTCGCAGGCATCGCGCGGACTGGCCGCAGGCGCTGACGCACCGGCCACCAGCGTCGCGGCCTTGGACTCCGCCTCTCGGCGCACCGGTGCCGGCACGGGCTTGGCCCCTTCGCTGCGATCGGCAAGTGCCGGCGCGCTCGCTTTGGGTGAGCGCATGGCAGCCTGGCTGGCCGCTCCCTTCGGTTTGTCTGCAGAAGCCGCCGTGGCAGCGCTCGATACCGCGGGCTCGACAGGCAGCGCCGCCACCGGGCCGCCAGACGCCACTTCGTCGGCGCCGGCCGTGCGCGCGGCCGATGCGGGGCCGGCAGGCCTGTCGCCGGCGGTATGGCTTGGCTCTCCATCCGCCTTGAGCGCGAACCAGGCCGTGGAGCCGGCCAACACCAGCATCGCCAGCGACGCCAGCGCGATGACCCAGGGCTTGCGGGCCGGCGCTGCCGCTGGGCCTGGCGCCTGGGGCGAAGCGGAGGCGGCCATCGCCTGGTGGACATCGGCCTCCGAAGGCGCGGCGCCCCCGTCTCTTGGCTCGAACAAGGTACGTGTCGCTTCCCCGGCGTCCTGTGGCGAACTGCCGAGCAACTTCTTCAAGCGCCGGTCGGCCAGCTCGGCATAGATGCCCGAGGGGAACTTGCGCAGAAAGACCTGGAGCTCTGCAGGATCGGTTGAATCCTTGACGTCCTTCCAATAGACCAGTTCGAGTTCCTGCGTCACGGTGCTGGCGCTGGCGCTCGTGGCCGAGGCGGCCGAGCCGGTGGCGTGGCCGGCACTCGCCGTGGCCGCGCCTGCCATGCCCATGCTCGCGGCCTCATCGGCGAGTTGCTTCAAGGGATCGACGGGTGGCATGAAGGTGGTGTTTTCCACCTGCCGGGCCGCCGCCCGCAAGGCCTCGGCGAATTCACCGGCAGAGGCATAACGCTCGTCGCGGTTCTTCGCCAACGCCTTCGCCATGACCGCATCCATCGCGTGCGGCAACCCGGCGTTGAACTCGCTGGGGGGTTCGGGCGTGTGGTTGATGATGCGATGGATGATGGAAAAATCGTTGTCGCCATCGAATGGCCGCCTGTCGGTGAGCAACTGGTAGAGAACGACGCCCGCCGAGAACAGGTCGGTACGCGCGTCCACCTGCAAGCCGCGAACCTGCTCGGGCGACATGTACTTCAATGTCCCGACAATGGCACCCCGGGTCCGCGTGGCCTCGCCGGAGTCCTGGATGCGGGCCACGCCGAAATCGGTGAGCTTGATGCGACCGCTGGCCTCGATCAGCATGTTCGCGGGCTTGATGTCGCGGTGCACGATGCCCTGCCTGTGCGCATAGTCCAGCGCGTCCAACAGGTCGCAAACCATCTCCAGCGTCTGGCCCAGCGAGTAGCGGACACCCTTGTCCAGATGGTGCTTCAGGTCGTCGCCCTGGATGTACTCCATGACGAGAAAGGCGGTGTCGCCGTCGCGGTCCGAGTCGTAGACGCTGACGATGTGGGGATGCTGCAGCCGTGCCGCGGAACGCGCCTCCGTGCGAAAGCGCAATTCATATTCCGCGGCCGCTTCGTCCGAGAGGTTCTCGACCTTGACCGTCTTGATGGCCACCCGCCGGTCCAGATTGGGGTCGCGCCCCTCATAGACGATGCCCATCGCGCCTTTGCCAAGAACGCGAACCAGGTCGTAGCGGCCAAGTTTCTTGAGACTCACGGCATCAGCGGGTCGATGGACACGGGGAATTTCATTCTACCGTGCGCCCTGCTGCGTCAGGCCGTGACCGTGAACAGCACCAGCGGCGCGCCGTTGGCCTCGCGCTCGCAGCCCAGCGCAATCTGGCCGTGGCCGACCAGGTAGCACTCGGTGCGCCGCAGCACCACGGGCGCGCTCTGGCCGCCGGCGTACACCCAGGTGCCATAGCTCGACAGATCGCTCAATACGAACTGGCCGCCGCGCCACTCCAGCATGGCGTGCGTGCGCGACACGCGGGAGTCGTTGATCGACAGCGAGGCATCGGCAGCCCGCCCAATCGAGAGCTTGTCCGCGAAAGGCGCCAGCCGCAGGGTCTGGCCGGCGGCAGAGATTTCCAGATGATGCTGTTTCGGCGGGGTCGCCAGGGAGGCGCCCATGATGGTGGCATCGGCATCCCGCCCGGCCAGCCACTCGACCCGATAGACCTCGGTGGCCTCGGATTTCCCGCGCAGGTACATGGGACCCAGGCCTCGCAGGGTCGCCCGCTGCAGGGGAAGCAGGGCCTCCAGCACCCGCTGCGTCGTCAGGATCTGCTCGGCACCGGCGAGATCGGCCAGACGGGCGGCGCTGTTGACGGCATCCCCAAAGCAATCGCCCTGGATCTCGACCACCTCGCCCGACTCGACACCCATCTGCATCTGGACCGGGTGGCCGGCGCCGCCCGGCCGCACAGGGTGCTCATGAAGGCTCTGCTGGATCGAGACGCAGGCCGCCAGCGCCTCGGCCTCGCCGGGAAACACCACGAAAAGCCCATCGCCGAGCAGCTTGACGACACGGCCCTGGTGCTGTTCGAACACCTTGCTGAGTGCCGTGGTGATCTGGGTCACGAAGCGCGAAGCCGTCTCATCGCCCAGCCGCTCGAAGATGCCGGTACTGCCTACGAGATCAGCAAAAACAACGGTTGTCACGGTCGGTGCTGGTACCAGTGGAGGATGGAAGACGACGAACCCCGGGAACTGCCTGCTGGATTCTATGCGGTCGGCCGGACAACGCCGGCGGTGAGGCGCGGCCTTGGGTGTCGTTGACCACAGTCAGGCCCGACTGACGGACCGCGTATGGGGAGTTTTGAGGGAATTCAGTATCAAATCAGCCCGATGTCCAGGCACAGCGGTCATTGGTTGCTATCAATAGCATAGCAATTGACCGAAGAGCTGGTAGCTCAAGGATCAGGCGAACGAATCGCCTTCAATAACGCTCAAGGCCGCGCTGCGCGGTGTTGTCTGATGGGTGGGCCCTGCTCTCCTCCATTCAGGGGATGACGGCGGCTCGGATGTGGCGTACCTTGCGGCTCAACAAGTCTCGCGGCAAGAGACATTCGCAGGAGGGATGAGGATGAAGGCGATTCTTCGACTGTGGCTGTTCGTCATGGTCTGGGGCCTGAGCCAGGCCGCACAGGCCAGCACGACCTGTCAGGCCACCCCAAGCGGCACACTGTGCATCTCGCAGGTCGATTTCACTCGCTTTGCACAGACGGCCTACCAGGCCCAGGCGCAGAGCCAGTGGTGCTGGGCGGCCTCGATTTCAATGCTGTTCAGCTACTACGGCTACAGCGTGGCTCAGCCGCGGATCGTGGCGGAGGCCTATGGCGGCGTGGTGAACATGCCGGCGGTGGCCGGGGTGGTGATGGCGCAGGCGCTCAATCGGTCCTGGCTGGACGATGCGCAACGACCGTTCACGGCGCGCCTGCACGGGGCGTTCGATCCCGCGGCGAATGTTTCCACGCTCGACAACAGCCGGCTGGTTCAGGAGCTGGATCAGAACCGCCCCTTCATCATCGGGACGGCGGGGCATGCGGTGGTGGCAACGGCGATCCAGTACTACCCGACACCGTACGGGCCCAACATCGTGTCGATCGGGGTGTTCGATCCCTGGCCCGGGCGTGGCGCGCGCGGTTTGTCTGTACTGGAGATGACGCCGGTGACGATGGGAGGCGCCTTGAGTTTTGTGGCAACGGCGGAAGTGCAGGCGGGAGGCTCCTCGCTGGGCGGGGCGATCCAGAATCCGTTTGCACCCGTCGCTGGAAGTGGCGGCGGGGCGGCCGACCTCTGCTTGGTCGTGGGCCTGGCGGTCCTGGCGTGGGCGGCAAGGTATCGGTCCAGAGTGGCCAAGGGCCGCGCGAGACACCCCGGGAATGCTTAGGGAAACGAGGGGGCCTCCCTATAGGGCGCCATGCCTCAGGCAGCTACCTTGATCTCGGCTTCCAGGCCGCAAGTTCTCTCTTGAGCACAAGGCTGCGCGCTATGACGGCGTGCTGTCCACCGGCTCCGCCTTCCATGGGGAGGAAGCGAGCGAAACCGGCCGGCCGTTGGCCCGATGATGTCGGCCCTGACGTTTCACCCCTGGGCTGCGTCCGACTCCGCGGCCCAAGCTTCCCACACCGACAGCCGTTGCGTATAGGCTTGTCTCGCGGCGGGCAGGCCAGCCCTGCCAAGGAAGAGCCGCAACGGCGGCTCCTGCGCGTCGACCACCGCAAGAATGGCTGCCGAGGTGGAGGCAGGCTGGCCCAATGCCCGACCCGCACTGAGCGCCTTGATCTTCCGGCGCAGTTCACCATAGGCCTCCATCGGCACGGTGGTGGCGGCCGAGGCCCCGCGCCAGTCGGTGTCGTAGCCGCCGGGCTCGATCAGCGTCACGCGGATGCCGAAGGCTTCGACCTCCGACGCCAGCGTTTCCATGAGCCCTTCGACAGCCCACTTGGTTGCGTTGTAGATGCCTGCCGTTGGGAAAGTAATTACGCCTGCGATGCTGGAGGTCACCAGCAGATGTCCGCCGCCCTGCGCCCGCAGGTGCGGCAGTGCGGCCTGGATAACCCACAGCGTTCCGAACAGATTGGTCTCGAACTGCGCGCGCGCCTGCGCCTCGCTGCTCTCCTCGATCGTGCCGAACAGCGCGTAGCCCGCATTGCTGACGACCACGTCCAGCCGGCCAAAGTGCGCCTTGGCCGTCTCGACGGCCGCGAATACCGCGGCGCGGTCCGTGACATCAAGCGCCAGTAGCAGCACCGCATTGCCATATTTTTCGGCCAACGGCCGCAGCGTTTCCAGGGATCTCGCGGTAGCGACCACTTGGTCGCCGCGCGCCAGCGCCGCCTGCGTCCATGCGTGCCCGAATCCCCGGGAAGCGCCCGTGATGAACCAGATCTTGTTTGCCATGATTTTCCTGCCTTGCGTTTTGATGTTCGATGTCAGTACAGCTCTTGCTTGACCGCCACGTCGTACTTGGCATCCAGTGCCGACGCAGACACGCCGCTCAGTCCGGCCAGCGCAACCAGCACCGTGCCGACGCTGGGCAGGCTGGCGCGATCCACCTGCGATGCGGGGTTCCACAGCCGCGCACGGTTGACGGCTTTTCCGCAATGGAACAGCGCTTCCTCGACCTTCACCACGACGGCGGCCTTGGGCTGTTTTGCTCCCTCCGCGAGTTCCTCAAGCAGTTCGGAGGCCGTCGAGATGCGGGCGCAGCCGTTGATGCGCATGAACACCTCCAGCCCCGGGAACAGAAAGAGCATGGCGACTCTGTCGTCATGCTGCAGGTTGCGCAAGGACTCGATGCGGTTGTTGCCGGGCCAGTCCGCAAAGACGAGCGTGGTCGCGTCCAGCATCCGCACGAAGCCCGGCGGGCCGCCGCGCGGAGAGGCGTCCAGGCCTGCGTCCTGACGCCCGGTGGCCAGGCAGAAGAAGGTCGCGATCTCCAGATACGCGCGGTGGTATTCGGTAAGGTAGTTGGTCACCGCTTTCTGGATCATCGGCGGCGGCGCTGCGTACAGCGCACCGAGATCGACAGGCTCGCGCGGGGCCATATGCACGAAAAGATCCGCCGCACCTTCGGGCAGAACGCTGGGGTCTTGCATGGTCATTTACTCCTGGATGAAAGGCCATGCTAGGTTGGCATCCGTGGCGAAGCTATGCTATTCAGGTCAATCGATACCTCATTTGCGCCATGCTCCCACCCTACCCGCCCGGGATTGCCGACCCGAAGAACGACGACGCCGGCCCCTTGGTGGTCGTCGTTTCGCAATGCATTGAAGGACACACCCTGGTCGATGCGCACAGCCACGGGCGCGGGCAGTTGCTCGGCGTCTGGCGCGGCCTCATAACGCTAGGCACCACTGCCGGAAAATGGCTGGTGCCGAATGTGCACGCGGTCTGGATTCCACCCGGGCAATTGCATTGGGCGAACACGCATGGCCAGGTCGACGGTTGGAGCGTGTATGTGCGTGCAAGCGCTTGCGAGGGTCTGCCGCAGCAGCCAGCCACGCTGCGCCTCTCGGCCCTGCTGCGCGAAACCTTGCGCCGGCTGGAGTCCCTGCACGAAGCGCCTGCGGACCCCATGCGCGGTCTGCTTGAGCAAGTGGTGGTGCAGGAAGTCCGCTCGCTGCCTGCGCAGGCGCTCAACCTGCCGATGCCAACCAGCACATCGCTGGTGAAGATCGCGCAGGGGTTGCTAAAGGAGCCGGCATTGGAGCACTCGCTGGAGGACTGGGCGGCGCTGGCGAATGTCTCCCCACGCACGCTGAGTCGGCGCTTTCCAGTGGAGACCGGCTACAGCCTGGGCGCCTGGCGGCAGCGGGCGCGCCTGCTGCGCTCCCTCGAACTGCTGGCTGAGGGGCATTCCGTCACCGCCACTGCACTTGAACTCGGCTACAGTAGCATCAGCGCATTCATCGCCTTGTTCAAGCGCAGCTTTGGCGTGACGCCCACCCAGTACCTGCGAGGGGATTCGGCCTCCGCATGACCTCGCCTTCGCCTATCGCGTGCTTGAGGTCTTGAGCTGATCGCACCGATCCCATTCAACGGAAACAAAAAGCCCCGCTGCTATTTTCATAGCAGCGGGGCCTTGTTTTTAATGGTCGGCGTGGCGGGATTCGAACTCGCGACCCCTTGCACCCCATGCAAGTGCGCTACCAGGCTGCGCTACACGCCGACAAGCCTCAGATTATAACCCGTGACTCAGTGCGTCGCGGACAGGAGCTCGCGTATTTCGAACAATTCTCGCCGCACCAGCAAAAGCTTCTGCGACACCTGGCTGTCCTCGTCGAGCGACACGCTGTCTTCGAAGTCGTCAAAGCTCGAATCGTCGCCTTCGATCACCTCCACGCCTTCGAGCATGACTTCGCCATTGCGCCGCTTGTCGCGTTCCACCTGCACCAGCTCCTGCAGCTTGTTGCGCGCACCGCTGATGGTGAATCCCTGGTCGTACAGCAGGTCGCGGATGCGGCGGATCATCAGCACCTCATGGTGCTGGTAATACCGGCGGTTGCCACGTCGCTTCATGGGTCGCAACTGCGTGAATTCCTGCTCCCAATACCGTAGCACGTGCGGTTTGACACCGCACAAATCGCTGACCTCACCAATGGTGAAATAGCGTTTGGCTGGGATGGGTGGGAGAGCTTTCTCCATTGAAATCAATGTTGTACAGGGGAAAGCTTCGAGGTTACTCTAACTGGGCCTGGCGTGCAAAGCCCCTGCGCCCGCAGCCCCGAAAATGCAACGAAGTGTTGTTTCTCAGGCCATGTCCGGGACATCCTGCTCGCCCTGGATCTGTTCCTTGAGCTTGTGGCTGGCATGGAACGTCACGACACGGCGCGCCTGGATCGGGATGGCCTCCCCGGTCCGCGGGTTGCGTCCCGGACGCGGGGCCTTGGTGCGGATCTGAAAGTTGCCGAAGCCCGAGATTTTGACGTCGCGGCCTTCGACCAGGCTGTCGGAAATCAGGTCGAAGAACGCATCGATCATGTCCTTGGATTCACGCTTGTTCAGGCCGATCTGCTCGAACAGCAGCTCTGCCAGCTGCGCCTTGGTCAAGGCCGGCGTCTCCAGGCTTTCAACGGCAAATTCCATGGGGTCCTCTCTCTGTTGTGGCTTCTGATGGGGCCCGCTCAGGCACGCAGGCGCGCACCGAGCTGATCGACCAGCTGGCCGACCACGGCCTGCACGGCGGCTTCGATCTGCTCGTCGGTCAGTGTGGCTTCATCGCTGTTGAGCGTCAAGCGCACGGCCAGGCTCTTCTCGCCCTCGCCCATGCCGCCGCCGGCTTGCTTGGGACGGTAGACGTCAAACAGCACGGCACCGCGCAGCAGGCCGTTCGTCGGGGCCGCCTGCACGGCCGCCATGAGCGCCGCGTGGGTCACCGATTCGGTCACCAGTACGGCGATGTCGCGCTCCACGGCCTGGTGCTTGGCAACCGGCCGGAAAGCCGGTACCGCGCGCTGCAGCACGGCATCCAGTTCCAGTTCGAACATGACGGGCGCATGCGCCAGGTCGTAGCCCTGGCGCCACTGGGGATGGAGTTCGCCGACAAAGCCGATGGCCTTGCCGTCGAGGATGACCCTCGCGCAACGTCCAGGGTGCATGGCCGGATGCTGCGCCGGCTCGAAGGACGCCTGCAAAGGCGCCAGCAGCGCCTCGACATCGCCTTTCGCATCGAAGAAGTCCACGCCCTGGTCCTTGCGACCCCATTGCGGCGCATCGACACTGCCATAGGTCATGCCGGCGACACGCATCGGCTGATGCACGCCGGCAACCGTCGTGTCGGTATCGCGCACCGAGGCGTCTCGCAGGAACACGCGCCCCAGTTCGAACACGCGCACGCGCTGCGCCTTGCGGTCCAGGTTGAACTTCAGGACCTGCAGCAGCGAGCCAAGCAGCGACGAGCGCATCACGCTCATCTGGCTGGCAATCGGGTTGAGCAGCTTGATGGGCTCGGCATTGCCCGCCAGCTCGCGCTCCCAGCGTTCCTCGACGAAGCTGAAATTGATGGTTTCCTGGTAGCCGAGAGCCGCCAGCGCGCGCCGCACGGCAAACGCGCTGCGCTGCGATTCGGCGCGGATCCTGGCGGTGATGGGGGCCAGCGGCGGCGTGGTCGGCAGCTGGTTGTAGCCCACCAGACGCGCCACTTCCTCGATCAGGTCCTCCTCGATCTGCAGATCGAACCGGTAGGACGGCGGCACCACGGTCAGCGTGCCCTCGCCTTCGGTCAGCGGCAAGCCCAGGCGCCTGAGCGCCTCGGCGCACTGCGCCTGGGTGAGAGGCATGCCGATCACCTTGGCCGCGCGTGCGACACGCAGCACGACGGGCGCAGCCGCCGGCAGATGGGCGATCTGGTCGTCCATCACGCCGGCCTCGCCCCCGCAGATGTCGAGGATCAACTGGGTGATGCGTTCGATGTGCTCCACCGTCTGGCCCGGGTCCACACCACGCTCGAAGCGATGGCCGGCATCCGTGGAGAAGTTGTAGCGGCGCGAGCGGCCGGCGATGGACTGGGGCCACCAGAACGCGGCCTCGACATAGACATTCTTCGTGTCGTCCGACACCGCTGTGGCATCACCGCCCATGATGCCGGCGAGCGATTCGACCTGGGCGTCATCGGCGATCACGCCGACCTTGTCGTCCACCGTCACGGTGTTGCCATTGAGCAGCTTGAGCTGTTCACCGGCCTGGCCCCAGCGCACGTCGAGGCCGCCGTGGATCTTGTCGAGATCGAAGATGTGCGAAGGACGGCCGAACTCGAACATCACGTAGTTGGAAATGTCCACCAGCGCCGTGACGCTGCGCTGGCCACAGCGGGCCAGCCGGTCCACCATCCACTGCGGCGTGGCCGCCTGGGTGTCGACGTTGCGCACGATCCGTCCGGAGAAGCGGCCGCACAGGTCGGGGGCGCTGATCCGCACCGGCAGCCGGTCCTGGTACTTCACCGCAGTGGGCGGAAATGCCGGCTGCTTGAGGGGTGCACCGGTCAGTGCAGACACCTCGCGCGCAATGCCATAGACGCTCAGCGCATGGGCCAGGTTGGGCGTGAGCTTCAGCGTGAACAGCGTGTCATCGAGGTTCAGGTAGGCGCGGATGTCCTGCCCCACGGGTGCGTCGGCCGCGAGTTCGAGCAGGCCGCCATGGTCCTCTGACAGCTTGAGCTCGCGCGCCGAGCACAGCATGCCCTGGCTTTCGACGCCGCGCAGCTTGCCGACCTTGATCAGGAAGGGCTTGCCGTCTTCGCCCGGCGGCAGTTCGGCACCGGCCAGCGCAACCGGCACCTTGATGCCGACGCGGGCGTTGGGCGCGCCGCAGACGATATTGAGCAGGGCGCCCTGCCCCGCATCCACCTGGCACACCCGCAGGCGATCGGCATTGGGATGCTGCACGGCTTCCTTGATCTCGCCCACCACGATCTTCGTGAACGGCGGCGCCACCGGCTTGAGCTCTTCGACTTCGAGCCCGGCCATGGTCAGCGTCTCGGCCAGTTGTTCGGTGGTCAGCAGCGGGTTGCAGAACTCGCGCAGCCACGACTCGGGGAATTGCATGCTTTTCTTCTCTCGTGTCTGTCGGTTTACTGGAACTGGCTCAGGAAGCGGATGTCGCCGTCGAAGAACAGGCGCAGGTCGTTCACGCCGTAGCGCAGCATGGTCAGGCGGTCCGGGCCCATGCCGAAGGCGAAGCCGATGTATTTCTCGGGGTCCAGGCCCATGTTGCGCACCACGTTCGGGTGCACCTGGCCCGAGCCCGAAACTTCGAGCCAGCGGCCGGCCAGCGGGCCGTGCTGGAACTGGATGTCGATCTCGGCGCTGGGCTCGGTGAAGGGGAAGAAGCTCGGGCGGAAGCGCAGCACCAGGTCGTCGCTCTCGAAGAAGGTGCGGCAGAAGTCGGTGAACACGACCTTCAGGTCCTTGAAGCTCACGTTCTCGCCGACCCACAGGCCTTCGCACTGGTGGAACATCGGCGAGTGCGTGGCATCGCTGTCCACGCGGTAGGTGCGCCCCGGGGCGATCACGCGGATCTCTGGCATGCCCAGGCCGGCATCGATGCGCGCGCGGTGCTTCTTGACGTGCTGCACCGCATAGCGGATCTGCATCGGGCTGGTGTGGGTGCGCAGCAGGTTGGGCGCCTCGGGCGAACCGCCCTCGACGTAGAAGGTGTCGTGCATGGAACGCGCCGGATGGTCTTCGGGCGTGTTCAGTGCGGTGAAGTTGAACCAGTCGGTCTCGATCTCCGGGCCCTGCGCCACGTCGAAGCCCATCGAACCGAAGATCGCCTCGATGCGCTCCAGCGTCAGCGACACCGGGTGCAGACCGCCCTGCCCGCGCTGGCGGCCCGGCAGCGAGACGTCCAGCGCCTCGGCCTTGAGCTGAACCTGCAGCTCCGCGTCGGCCAGGGCCTGGCGGCGCCGGGTCAATGCAGCCTCGATGGCCTGCTTGGCGAGGTTGATGGCGGCGCCGCGCGTCTTCTTTTCTTCCACGCTGAGGGCGGCCATGCCCTTCATGAGTTCGGTGATGCGCCCGGCCTTGCCTAGAAACTGCGCCTTGGCGTTTTCGAGATCGGCAGGCGTCGTGCTTTGCGCGAACAGGGAAGTCGCGCTTTCGACCAGGGAGTCCAACTCGTTCATAAATGCTCTGGAAATTGGCGAACCAAAAAAGAGGGGCTGAAGCTCTTTCAAGCCTCAGCCCTTCTGTTTGCTTGAGTTCCTGCTATTAGATCAACAGCAGGTCACCGCGGGAATCAAGCAGCCAGCTTGGCCTTGACTTGCTCCACGATGCTGCCAAAAGCAGCCTTGTCATGCACGGCGAGGTCGGCCAGCACCTTGCGGTCGATCTCGATGGAGGCCTTCTTCAGGCCGTTGGCGAACTGGCTGTAGGTCAGGCCCAGTTCACGCGCGGCGGCGTTGATACGGGCGATCCACAACTGGCGGAATACGCGCTTCTTGGTACGGCGGTCACGGTAGGCATATTGCCCGGCCTTCATCACCGCTTCTTTGGCGATGCGGAAGACATTGCCGCGGCGGCCGCGGAAACCCTTGGCGAGGGCGAGAACTTTCTTGTGGCGGGCGCGAGCCGTTACACCACGTTTGACGCGAGGCATGTGTTACTCCTTGTTCGTCGTTGATTAAATGCCCATGCCGGGCAGCATCGCGGCCATCGAAACCATGTTGGTTTCATGCACCGTGACGGCACCGCGCAGGTGGCGCTTGTTCTTGGTGGTCTTCTTGGTCAGGATGTGACGCTTGAAGGCTTGACCGCGCTTAACGGTGCCACCGGGACGAACGCGGAAACGCTTTTTCGCGCTGCTCTTGGTCTTCATTTTGGGCATGTGAATGCTCCTTCTTCATTGTGCTCGTGAGGCGCTGCGAACCTGACGCAGACTTGATGGCCCCGAGCCACTTTTAGCGGCGGGCATGACCCCGCCGCATTCGCGCAGGGCCTGGGCCCCGCGCGTTGCAGCAGCCCCGAAGGGCTGCCGCGCTGCCTGTGCCGGCCTTTCAGCCGGCGCCAGGCAAATCCTCTTTACGCCGTCGTCGCGGCCGGAGCCGGTTCGACCGCGGCAGCCTTGGGGGCCGCCTTCTTCTTGCCCGGCGCGATCATCATGATCATCTGCCGGCCTTCGAGCTTGGGGAACTGCTCGACCACGATCAGGTCCGCCAACTCGTCACGAATGCGCTGCAACAGCGCCATGCCGATTTCCTGGTGCGTGATCTCGCGCCCCCGGAAGCGCAGCGTGATCTTGCACTTGTCGCCCTCAGCAAGAAAGCGCCGGATGTTGCGCATCTTGATGTTGTAGTCGCCATCGTCGGTACCGGGCCGGAACTTGATTTCCTTGATTTCGATGACCGTCTGCTTGGACTTTGCTTCCGCCGCCTTCTTCTGCTCCTGGTACTTGAACTTGCCGTAGTCCATCAGGCGGCAGACCGGGGGATTGGCCGCAGCCACGATCTCCACCAGATCCACATCCAGCTCGCCTGCCATTCGCAGGGCTTCGGACAGGCTGACAATGCCCAAGGGCTCGTTCTCGGGTCCGCTCAGGCGGACTTCCGGGGCCATGATCTCCCGGTTCAGGCGGTGTTTGCGTTCCTCGCGCTGGCGGCGGTCGCGAAATTCAGTAGCGATGGCTCAATCCTTTAAAAATTCTGCTAAAAAATCTGTAGCAAACACCGTCCGGTACACGCGGACAAGCAGCTGTTTTCTTTCAAAAACCAGCATTTGCATTGCTGCAAATCAGAGCTTGTGAGCGATATCGCCTGCGATTTTCTGCGCGAACGCATCGAGGGACATCACACCGAGGTCCTGGTTGCCTCGGGCGCGCACTGCGACGGCACCTGCTGCCTTCTCCTTGTCACCCACGACGAGGATATAGGGCAGCTTTTGCATCGAATGCTCCCGTATTTTATACGTAATTTTCTCGTTGCGCAGGTCTAAAGCGACCCTAAGCCCTTGATTCTGCAGCGTTTTGGCCACTTCTTGGGCGTAATCCGCCTGGGAATCAGTGATATTGAGCACGGAAACCTGCACCGGCGCGAGCCAGGCGGGCATGGCGCCGGCGTGGTGTTCGATCAGCATGCCGATGAAACGCTCCAGGCTGCCGACGATGGCCCGGTGCAGCATGATGGGGCGGTGGCGGCTGCCGTCCTCGCCCACGTACTCGGCGTCCAGGCGCTCGGGCATGTTGGGGTCCACCTGCATGGTCCCGCACTGCCACTGGCGGCCCAGCGCATCCTTGAGCGTGTACTCGATCTTGGGGCCGTAGAACGCGCCCTCCCCGGGGGTGATCTCGAAATCACAGCCCGAGGCGCGCAGCCCCTGCGCCAGCGCCTGCTCGGCCTTGTCCCAGCTTTCCTCGGAACCGATGCGCTTCTCGGGCCGCGTGGCCAGCTTGTAGATGATCTCGGTGAAGCCGAAGTCCTTGTAGACCTTCTGCAGCAGCGTCGTGAAGGCCACGCACTCGGCCTGGATCTGCTCTTCGGTGCAGAAGATGTGGCCATCGTCCTGCGTGAAGGCGCGCACCCGCATGATGCCGTGCAGGCCGCCGGTGGGCTCGTTGCGGTGGCAGTTGCCGAATTCGCCGAAGCGTAGCGGCAGGTCGCGGTAGCTCTTGATGCCCTGCTTGTAGATCAGGATGTGGCCCGGGCAGTTCATCGGCTTGAGCGCGTAGTCGCGCTTCTCCGATTCCGTCGTGAACATGTTCTCGCGGTACTTGTCCCAGTGGCCGGTCTTCTCCCAGAGCGAGGCGTCCAGCAACTGCGGGCCCTTGACCTCCTGGTAGCCGTTGTCGCGGTAGACGCGGCGCATGTACTGCTCCACCTGCTGCCAGACCGCCCAGCCCTTGGTATGCCAGAACACCGTGCCGGGCGAGTGCTCGTCGAGGTGGAACAGGTCCAGCTCGCGCCCGAGCTTGCGGTGGTCGCGCTTCTCGGCCTCCTCCAGCATCGTGAGGTACTGCTGCAGTTCGTCCTTGGTGGCCCAGGCCGTGCCGTAGATGCGCTGCAGCATCTCGTTGCGGTGGTCGCCGCGCCAGTAGGCGCCGGCCACCTTCATGAGCTTGAAGAACTTGAGCTTGCCCGTGCTCGGCACGTGCGGGCCGCGACACAGGTCCTCGAAGCCGCCCTCGCGGTACAGCGACACATCCTCATTGGCCGGGATGCTGGCGATGATCTCGGCCTTGTAGTGTTCGCCGAGGCTCTTGAAGTAGGCCACGGCCTCGTCGCGCGGCAGCACGCGGCGCGTCACCGGCTCGTCCTTGGCGGCGAGCTGCGTCATGCGCTTCTCGATCGCCTCCAGGTCCTCAGGCGTGAACGGGCGCTTGTACGAGAAGTCGTAGAAGAAGCCGTTCTCGATCACCGGGCCGATGGTGACCTGGGCCTCGGGGAACAACTCCTTGACCGCATAGGCCAGCAGGTGAGCCGTCGAGTGGCGGATCACCTCCAGGCCGTCGGCATCCTTGGCGGTCACGATCGCCACCTGGCTGTCCTTCTCGAGGGTGAAGCTGGTGTCGACCACCTTGCCGTCGACCTTGCCGGCCAGTGCGGCCTTGGCCAGGCCGGCGCCGATGGAGGCGGCCACCTCGGCCACCGTCACC
Organism: Variovorax terrae; assembly: GCF_022809125.1. Taxonomy (NCBI): domain Bacteria; kingdom Pseudomonadati; phylum Pseudomonadota; class Betaproteobacteria; order Burkholderiales; family Comamonadaceae; genus Variovorax; species Variovorax terrae. The sequence continues at coordinate 2,335,951 of NZ_JALGBI010000001.1, forward strand.
GGGCCGGGGTAGTCACGTTGGGAACCGTCGGGAAGCGTGATGTGGATCATGGGTCAATTCTTCTCAGAAAAAAATAAAGCGCGGGCCAGGCCGCGCTTTACTATGAATTTGATAGCTTGGAAAGACCGGGGCGCGCGGACTACCGGCCCTCAAGGCCGAAAAAACCTCTGGATGTAGTTCGCGGTGTCATAACCGAAGCTGCCTTTCCCGTTCTTGCTGTTGGTTGCAGTGAAGGCGGCCATTTTAACCGCTGGCGCCGCTTTTGCCCGGCACCTGGAATCCCAGGCCCTGGCAGGCGGGGCAGGTCGTGATCACGGTCTGCTTCTCGACCTCGAAGTTCTCGTTGATGTTCTCGCTCTCGATGCGCAGTTCGCCCGTGCCGTTGCAGTCCGGACAGGGGGTGCGCTGAAAGGCCACGGTTCCCTCGCTCATGGGCGGTCTCCTTGCGGTAAGTCGCGCCACTCTACGCCAAAAGCCGCCAACAAAAAAGCCCGCCGGGCGAACCGGCGGGCTGGGCCTAGAGCCGGAAGGATCAGGCGGCCTTCTTGTGGTCGAAGAACTGTTCGTCTTCGGTCGAGCCCTTGAGCGCGGCGGTCGAGGCATTGGCCTCGATCGTGGTGGTCACGGCGTCGAAGTAGCCCGTGCCCACCTCGCGCTGGTGCTTCACCGCGGTGAAGCCCCGCTCGGCGGCGGCAAACTCGGCCTGCTGCAGCTCCACGAAGGCGCTCATGTTGTTGCGGGCATAGCCGTAGGCCAGGTTGAACATGGAGTAGTTCAGGCTGTGGAAGCCGGCCAGCGTGATGAACTGGAACTTGTAGCCCATAGCGCCCAGTTCCTTCTGGAACTTGGCGATGGTGGCGTCGTCCAGGTTCTTCTTCCAGTTGAAGCTGGGCGAGCAGTTGTAGGCCAGCAGCTTGCCGGGGAACTTGGCGTGGATCGCATCGGCGAAGGCCTTGGCGAAGGCCAGGTCGGGCGTGCCGGTCTCGCACCAGATCAGGTCGGCGTACTCGGCGTAGGCCAGGCCGCGGCTGATGGCCTGCTCCAGGCCGTTGCGGCTGCGGTAGAAACCTTCCACCGTGCGCTCGCCGGTGAAGAAGGGCTTGTCGTTGTCGTCCACGTCGGTGGTCACCAGGTCGGCGGCCTCGGCGTCGGTGCGGGCCAGCAGGATGGTGGGCGTGCCCATCACGTCGGCGGCCAGGCGGGCGGCCACGAGCTTGGAGACGGCTTCACGGGTGGGCACCAGCACCTTGCCGCCCATGTGGCCGCACTTCTTGGCGGCGGCCAGCTGGTCTTCGAAGTGCACGCCGGCGGCGCCGGCCTCGATCATGGCCTTCATCAGTTCGAAGGCGTTCAGCACGCCGCCGAAACCGGCTTCGGCATCGGCCACGATGGGCGCGAAGAAGTCGGTGTAGCCGGCGTCGCCGGCATTCTTGCCTTCGGACCACTGGATCTGGTCGGCGCGGGCGAAGGTGGCGTTGATCTTCTTCACGACCTTGGGCACCGAGTCCACCGAGTACAGCGACTGGTCGGGGTACATCTCGCCGTTGCTGTTGGCGTCGCCGGCGACTTGCCAGCCCGACAGGTAGATCGCCTTCAGGCCGGCCTTGACCTGCTGCATGGCCTGGTTGCCGGTGAGCGCGCCCAGCGAGTTGACGAAGGGCTCGGTGTTGATCAGGCTCCACAGCTTCTCGGCGCCGCGCTTGGCCAGCGTGTGCTCGACCTGCAGCGAACCGCGCAGGCGCACCACGTCGGCCGCGGAGTAGCCGCGCTTGATGCCCTTCCAGCGGGGGTTTTCAGCCCAGTCTTTTTCCAGGGCGGCGATTTGCTGTTCGCGGGTCAGGTGGGTCCAAGAGGTCATGGTTCACTCCAAGGTTGGTTGAGACGATGGGTGAACTTTAAGTCTTCTACAAGACCTTGTGAAGCTCTTATGTCTTATACAAGAGATAAATTTATCTCAATCAAATCAAAGGCTTATTCATTATTTTTCTCAATGTGATAAATAATTTCTTGTATTGAGAAAAATTCTTGCAGCGCAGCATTCTGATTTTTCATATTAAGAAATCAAATTCAGGATTGATGAAAACCGCTGGCCAGGCCCTGCCGTGCTCACCGGCCCGGCACCCAGTCGCCGCCGGCGATCACCGGCCTCCCGTGCACATGGTCCGGGTTGATCTCATAGACGATGCAGTCGAGCCAGCGCCCCATCACCTGCACCGGGACGATGCGCTTGAAGTACTCGCTGCTCGGCAGCGGGGACAGCTCCTCGATCTCGTCCAGCACCCGCTCGAGCGCCGGCTCGATCTCGTAGACCTCGCCCTGCACGGCCCGCGCGCCGCCCAGCGTCACCCCCGGATAGCGGCCCAGGTGGTACATGACACCCTGGATCGTCGCGGCGCCAACGAAGCGGGGCGCGGGCGCGAGCCGGGTCATGTCGTTGTCGCCGCCGCGGCGCAGGGTGCCGTAGACGAAGACATGACGCGGCGGCGTGGCAGGGGCTTGGGGCATGATGTGCGGCTTTGCTGATTCGTTCCAAGGAAAACAGTCTAGTGAATCATTCCCCAACCGGGCGCTGGCTGGCCTATGGCAGCCTGGCACTGAGCATGTCGCTGGTGGGCAGCTACGTCGCCCTGTCCAAGCCGCTGGCCGCGGCCCTGCCCGTCTTCCTGCTGGCCTGGCTGCGCTTTGGCATCGGCGTGCTGGCCATGCTGCCCTGGCTGAAGAAGCCCGCTGATGAGCCGCCGATGACGGCGCAGACGCGGCAACTGGTGTTCCTCGAATCGTTCCTCGGCAACTTCCTGTTCTCGATCTGCATGCTGTACGGCGTGAGCCTGACCAGCGCCGTCTCGGCCGGCGTGATCATGGCCGCCATTCCCGCCGTGGTGGCGCTGATGAGCTGGGCCTTCCTGCGCGAGCGCATCGGCGCGCGCATCTGGGGTGCGGTGGCCTGCGCCGCGCTCGGCATCGGGCTGCTGGCGCTATCAAAACCAGAGCACTCTGCGACCGCTGCACCTGGACCTGCGGCCGATCTGGCTTCTCAACGGGCCTGGCTGGGCAATCTGCTGGTGTTCGGCGCCGTGCTGTGCGAAGCCGCCTATGCCGTGATCGGCAAGAAGCTCACCGGGGCGCTCGGCCCCAAGCGCATCTCCTCGCTGATCAACCTCTGGGGCTTTGTGCTGATGACGCCCATGGGCCTGTACCTGGCGCTGGATTTCGACTTTCCCGCCGTGGCCAGCGGCACCTGGGTGCTGCTGGTGTTCTACGCGCTGGCCGCCAGCGTCTGGACCGTGTGGCTCTGGATGACGGGCCTGAAACGCGTGCCTGCGGCGCAGGCCGGCGTGTTCACCGTGATGCTGCCGGTCAGCGCTGCGCTGGTGGGCGTGGTGGTGCTGGGCGAAACCCTCTCCAGCGCGCAGATGCTGGCGTTCGCGGTGGCGCTGGTGGGCGTGGTGCTGGCCACGCTGCCGGGCCGACGCTAGCGTCGCCCCCACGCTCGCTCACTGCGTGTAGCTCGCTGCCCCCCCGAGGGGCCGCTTTTTGCCTTGGGGCGGCCCGGCGGCAAAAAGACTCAAGCCAGCGCCCGGTCCGCCACCACGATGCCGTCCTCGTCGGCATAGAGCCAGTCGCCAGGGCGCAGCCAGACGCCCTGGAGCTGCACCGCCACGTCTTGCTGCCCCTCGTTGCGCTTCTCGGTCGGCAGCGGCATGGACGCCAGCGCGCGGATGCCGACCTGCTGCTGCGCCAGCTCGGCCACGTCGCGCACGCAGCCGTCGATCACCACGCCGGCCCAGCCGTTCTTCGCGGCCGCGGCCCCGAGGTTGCCGCCCAGCAGCGCGCGGCGCAGCGAGCCGCCGCCGTCCACCACCAGCACGCGGCCCTGGCCAGGCGAGTCCACCGCGGCCTTCACCAGCGAGTTGTCCTCGAAGCACTTGACGGTGGCCACCGGGCCGCTGAACCGGCGCACCGCGCCGAAGTCGCGAAACACGGGCGGCAGCACGCGAAACTGGCCGCTGACGTCGTTCTTGTGAGCATCGCACAGATCGCAGGTCGCAAAGGGGCGGGTCATTTTCCGGTGACTTTCTTGATGACGGGTTTGATGTTCTCGCGGCGGGCCGGCAGCACGGCCGCATTCTCGCGCGGGGCATTGAGCACGATGCAGGTCGAGGTTTCGGTCAGGATGCAGAACTTCGTGACCACCGCGTCCAGATGCGGCACGTCGATCACGGCGATCTCCAGCACCCAGCTGTCTTCGCCGGTCACGTTGTAGGCGTTGACGACCTCGGGCGTCTGCTCGATCAGCTTCACCACCCGGGCGTATTCGACCCGCCCCACGCGCACGATGGCTCGGATGCCGTAGCCCAGGCGGTGGTAGTCCACCTCGGCGCGGTAGCCCTTGATCACGCCGGCAAGCTCCAGCTTGCGCACCCGCTCGGTCACGGCCGGCTGGCTCAGGTGCACGCGCCGGCCCAGCTCGGCCATGGAGATGCGCGCATCGCGCTGCAGCTCGGCCAGGATGCGGCTGTCGTAATGATCGAATTCGGAAACTTCGGTCTGCATCGCTTTCAAACCTGAAAACAAAGGCGAACTGCCCTACTCGCCTTGAATCATGCATGGTTCGCCGGCGCCGGGCAACCTACGATTTGCGGCATGGACACGACCACCCTCCCCCTCGCGCCCGCCCGCCGCGCGGCGACGCTGCTGGTGCCCGCCCTGCTCGCCTGCTACCTGGTGTGGGGCTCCACCTACCTGGCCATCCGCCTCGCGCTGCCGCGCTTTCCGCCCTTCTTCCAGATGGGCACCCGCTTCCTGGTGGCCGGCGCGCTGCTGATGGGCTGGGTGCTGTGGCGCGGCAAGCCGCTGCCCTCGCGCCTCCAGTGGCGCAACGCGCTGGCCATCGGCGCGCTGATGCTGGGCGGCGGCATGGGGCTCACGGCCAGCGCCGAGCTGCACATCGGCTCGGGGCTGATTGCCGCCTTCATCGCCGTGGTGCCGATGCTGGTCTGCGCATGGGGCCTGATGTTCGGCCAGCGTCCGGGCCGGCTGGAACTGCTGGGCATGGCGGTCGGCCTGGGTGGCGTGCTGCTGCTGGTGCGCGGCGCCAGTTTCTCGGCGGCGCCCGTGGGCATTGCCTGCATCGCGGGCGCCACGCTGGCCTGGTCGCTGGGCTCGGTGCTGTCCACCACGCGGCTGCCCCTGGCCGCGGGACCGGCGGGCTTCGCGAGCGAAATGTTGTGTGGCGGCGCGGTGTTGATGCTGCTTTCTCTCGCACTGGGTGAACAGCCCGCATGGCCGCCGCAGCCGCTGGCAGTGGCCGCCTGGGGCTATCTCGTGGTGTTCGGCTCACTGATCGCCTTCAGCGCCTACCTCTACCTGCTGGCCCACGCATCGCCTGCATTGGCCACCAGCTACGCCTTCGTGAACCCCTTGATCGCGCTTTTTCTGGGGGTGGTTTTTGCCGGCGAAGCGGTCACCGCGGCCGAGTGGCTTTCCTGCGGCGTGATCCTGCTGGGCGTTTTTCTGATCTTCAGAGGGAAAACGGCCTGAAAACGGCGCATAAAAAAACAACACGCCAGAGCGAAAAAAGTACTTTTTCGCTTGGAAACGCGTTTTTTCTCCAGTAGCATCCGCATTGCCAGTGGAGAAGCAGTTTTTCGCTGGTGGTTAATTCAACTTCTAGAAGGAAATTCAATCATGGCAACTGCAAAGAAAGCTCCGGCGAAAAAAGCACCTGCAAAAAAAGCTGCTCCCGCCAAGAAGGCTGCTCCCGCAAAGAAAGCAGCACCGGCTAAGAAAGTAGCCGCCAAGGCCCCGGCCAAGAAGGCCGCTCCGGCGAAGAAGGCCCCTGCCAAGAAGGCCGCACCCGCCAAGAAGCCCGCCGCGAAGAAGGCCGCGCCCGCCAAGAAGCGCACGCCCAACGCCGCGTTCATGAAGGCCCTGACGCCCAGCGCCGCCCTGGCCGCCGTGGTGGGTGCCAACCCGCTGCCGCGCACCGAAGTGGTGAGCAAGCTGTGGACGTACATCAAGAAGAACAACCTGCAAGACAAGGTCAACAAGCGCCTGATCAACGCCGACGCCAAGCTGAAGGAAATCTTCGGCAAGGCCCAGGTGTCGATGTTCGAGATGGCCGGCCTGATCGGCAAGCACGTCAAGTAAATCCGTGCGCCGCGGGGCTCCGGCTCCGCACCGCTCGAAGGCCGCAGCGATGCGGCCTTTTTCATTGTCCGGCCGCGGCGGACGCCAACCGGAGTTCGGCCCGGATCACCAGGGCCAGGCCCGCCAGCACCAAAGCCAGACCGGCGAAGGCCATCAGGCCCGGCCGCTCACCCACCACCACGATGGCCAGCAAGAACGCGGTCAGCGGCTCGCCCAGGGCCAGGGTGACGCCCGTGGCACCCGAGACATGCCGCAGGCCGCTGCTGAACAGCAGGTAGCTCACGCCGGTGGCGACGATCCCCAGATAGCCCACCACCCCCCAGCCGCCCAAGCCGAGCACTGTGGGCTCGGACAGTCTCCAAGCCAGCGGCAAGGCGATCAACGCCGCCACCGTGAACACGCCGGCCGTGACCAGCGCCGGCGCGGCCTGCGCCACCAGGCGTTTGTTGATCAGGGCATAGGCCGCGTAGCTCAGGCCCGCGCCCAGGCACAGCGCGATGCCCCAGCCAGTGATGCGCGCGCCCTGCGCGCCGCTGACCACCATCAGGCTGCCGCCGGCCACGGCCAGCAGGGTGCCCCACCACCAGACCGCGCGCGGCGCCTGGCCCGACAGCAGGAACTGCAGCAGGCCGGCCCAGATCGGCCCGCTGCCGATGGCCACCGCCGTGCCCACCGCCACGCTGCTGGCTTTCACGCCGGCGAAGAAGCAGAGGTTGTAGGCGGCGATGCACAGGCCCGCCAGCAGGATCCAGCGCCAGGGCAGGCCGGGCGATCCGGCCCGGAGCCAGGGCCGCGTCAGCAGCAGGTACAGCGCGAAGAACAGCGCGGCCAGGGCCAGGCGCAGGGCGCCCACCAGGTAGGGTGACAGGCCGGCTGGCGCAAAGCTCTGGGCCGTGCCTGTGGTGCCCCACAGCACGGCCGCGCACAGCACCAGGGCGATACCGGAGGCAGCAGCGTTTTTCATGCCTGCATGATGCAGGGTTTGCGGCGCGCCACTGTCGAGAAACTCTCGCCCTGCGCCATGCCGGCGGGTTCAGCAACGGCGCTTGCAGGCCCGGGTGCTGAAGCCGCAGTCGCGCTGCAGCGCGAACGACAGCGCGCTGGCCGACTGGTAGCCGACCCGCAGCGCCACGGCATCGAGCAGCAGCCCCTGCGCGACAAGGCGCATGGCCGCTTCCAGGCGACGCCGGCGCGCGTAAGCCATGGGGCTCAGGCCCGTCAGCTCCAGCAGCCGTGCGTGAAAGCGCTGCGGGCTCAGGCAGAACAGGGCCGCCATGCGCGCGGTGGACCAATCCTCGTGCAGCGAGGCATCCAGCGCGGCATCGAGCACCCGGGTATCCAGGCTGCGGCGCGCCAGGATGCGCGGCATGCCGAGCATCTCGTGCAGCAGGGCCTGCACGTCCATGCCGGCATAGACATCGCGCCAGGCGGTGCGCACCGCAAAGCGGCGCGGCCGGTCGGTGCCGGGCTGCATGGGCGCATCGATCACCAGCATGCGAGCAGCGGCCGGCGCTGCGTAAGCGTGCGCCACGCCGGCGGGAATGACGATGCCGCTGGACGCATCGGCAAAGGCTGCGTGCCCGTTCAGCTCCAGCGCCATGCGGCCGCTCAGCGCAAACATGATCTGCGCGTGGTCGTGCTCATGTGGGCTGTGCTCGCCACCGTAGCGGCGCACCGAGCAGGTGGGAAGCGTCAGGGACATGAGAAGCGTGAGGCTAGGCCGCGCCCTGCTGGCGGGCCAGCGCGCTCTGCGTGATGCCGGACAAGGTACCGCGCGTGGTGATGACTTCCGGGTCCAGCATCACCTCGATCAGCGTGCCCTCGGGCCGCGCCAGCGCCGCCAGCAGTTGCGCCTCGAACTCTTCCGTGCGCGTGATGCGCACGCCGGCATAGCCATAGGCTCGCGCCAGCGCCACGAAATCGGGGTTCTGGAGCTGCGAGCCGCTCACGTGGCGGGGATACTCGCGCTCCTGGTGCATGCGAATGGTGCCGTACATGCCGTTGTTGAGCAGCACGATGATGCTCTTCGCCCCATGCTGCACCGCCGTGGCCAGCTCCTGCCCGTTCATGAGGAAATCGCCGTCGCCCGCGATGGTGAAGGCCACGCGGCCGGTGGTGATGGCCGCCGCGATGCCGGCCGGCACGCCGTAACCCATGGCGCCCACGGTGGGCGCAAGCTGCGTCTTCAGGCCCTTGGCCAGGCCATGGTGCCGGAAGAAGCGGTGCACCCAGCTCGCGAAGTTGCCGGCGCCGTTGGTCAGCACCGCGTCGGCCGGCAGGTGCTGCTGCAGCGTGGCGACGATGGTCGGCATGTCGATCTCGCCGGGCAGCGCCTGCGGCACGAGGTTGGCCTCGTAGTCGGTATGGCAGGCCTGCGCCCACGTCTCCCAGGGCACGGCCACGGGCGCGGTCAGCACCTCCAGCGAGCGCGCCGCGGCATTCATGGTGGCGTTGATCGCGAGATCGGCCTGATAAACGCGGTTAAGCTCCTCGGCGCTCGCGTGGATGTGCACCAGGGCCTGCTTAGGCCGCGGCACCTCGATCAGCGTGTAGCCGCCGGTGGTCATCTCGCCCAGCCGCGGGCCGATGGCGAGGATCAGGTCGCTGTCCTTCACGCGCGCGGCCAGCTTCGGGCTGATGCCGATGCCCACGTCGCCGGCGTACAGCGGGTGGTGGTTGTCGAAGGTATCTTGAAAGCGGAAGGCATTGGCCACCGGCAGCTTCCAGTTCTCGGCAAAGCGCTGCAGCGCCTGCGCGGCCTGCGGCGTCCAGCCGCCGCCGCCCGCGATCACCAGCGGCCGCTGCGAGGCCAGCAGCATCTCGCGCAGCCGGCGCAGCGATCCCGGGTCGCTCCAGGCCTCTACCGGTTCGACGCGCGGCAGCGGCGCCGCGTTCACCGCCTGGACGAGCATGTCCTCCGGCAGCACCAGCACAACCGGGCCGGGGCGGCCGTTCATTGCGGTGGCGAAGGCGCGCGCCACGTACTCGGGGATGCGCCGCGCATCATCGATACGCTCCACGCGCTTGGCAAAGCCCTTGGTGCTGGGGCCGAAGAAGCTGGCGAAATCGACTTCCTGGAAGGCTTCGCGGTCGCGCATGTCGCTCGCCACGTCGCCCACGAACAGCACCATGGGCGTGGAGTCCTGGAACGCGGTATGCACCCCGATGGAGGCATTGGTGGCGCCCGGCCCCCGCGTGACGAAGCACACGCCGGGCCGGCCGGTCAGCTTGCCGTGGGCCTCGGCCATGAAGGCGGCGCCGCCCTCCTGCCGGTTGATGATGAACCGGATCCTGTCCCGGTGGGCATGGAAACCGTCCAGCACGGCGAGGTAACTCTCCCCCGGAACGCCGAAGACGAATTCCACGCCCTGCTCCACCAGGCACTCGACGATGAGGTGCCCCGCTGTCCGTTGTGCCATGCCCGACCTGCCACTGAAAAGTAGTTACGCAATCCATTATCCCTGCAGCCTTCGCGCGGGCGGCACGGCCCGCCTGCTGCGGAACAATCGCTTCATTGGATGTTCTCCGGCTTGCTTTAATTCACTGATTGGTTAAATTACACCCCATGGCGACTGCAAAGAAAACTCCCCAGGAACCGCGCTCGCGCGATGCCGACCGCTCCCAGCAGGCCATCCTGGCGGCCGCGCGCGACGAGTTCTCGCAGCACGGCCTGGCGGGCGCGCGGGTGGACCGCATCGCCGAGCGGGCGGACCTGAACAAGCGGCTGATCTACTACTACTTCAGCAGCAAGGACGACCTGTTCCTCGCCGTGCTGGAGCAGACCTACAAGGACATCCGCGCGGCCGAGCAGAAGCTGCACCTGCGCGACCTGCCGCCGCCGGAGGCCATCCGCCGACTCACCGAGTTCACCTGGGACTACTACCTGCGGCACCCCGAGTTCCTCACCCTGCTCAACAGCGCCAACCTGCACCAGGCGCGCCACCTGTCCAAGTCGGAGCAGATCCAGGAAATGAACTCGCCGCTGATCCAGACGCTGGGCGAAATCCTGGAGCGCGGCCGCATCGACGGCATCTTCCGCGGCGGCATCGATCCGGTGCAGCTCTACGTCTCGATCGCGGGCCTGTCCTACTTCTACCTCTCGAACAACCACACGCTCTCGGCCATCTTCGGGCGCAGCCTGATGACCCCCAAGGCCCGCAACGAACGGCTGTCCCACATGTGCGACGTCATCCTAGGGTATGTACTAAGGGGTTGACCGGGGCTCGCCTGTTGACCGGTCAAATCCGGCTTTCTACAATTCACTCTATGGTGAATTAAACGGATACCCATCAGGAGACACACCGTATGAAGACCGCCTTGCCCCCCTCCCCGCTGCGCCGCCTGCTCATCGCCGGCCTGCTGTGCGCCACCGCCACCGGCGCCTCGGCGCAATGGAAGCCCACGCGCCCCATCAACCTGATCGTGCCCTGGGCCGCCGGCGGCTCGACCGACCAGGTCACCCGCGTGGCCGCGGCCGAGATGGAGAAGGCCCTGGGCCAGACCATCGTCATCGTCAACCAGCCCGGCGCCTCGGGCGCCATCGGCACCAAGAGCGCGCTCGACGCCGCCAAGGACGGCTACACCTGGACCGCCGGCGCCGCGCAGGACCTGGGCACCTACCAGACCCTGGGCTCGGTCAACACCAGCATCAAGGACTGGCACCTGTTCCTCAATGTCGCCAACATCCAGGTGATCGGCGTCAACCCCGGCCGCCCCTGGAAGAATGCCAAGGAGCTGCTGGACGACATGAAGGCCAAGCCCGGCCAGATCAGCGTGGCCACGGCCGGCGTGACCTCGGCCGCCCACGCCGCCATGGACCAGATCGTCAAGGCCACGGGCGTGAAGTACAAGGAAGTCTCGTATGACGGTGGCAACCCCGCCGTGGTCGCCACCGTGGCCGGCGAGGCCGACATGACGACCCAGCTCGCCGTGGAGCAGGCCGACATGATCCGCGGCAAGCGCCTGCGCCCGCTGGCCACCGTCAGCGACAAGCCGCTGGAACTGGAAGGCTTCGGCACCATCCCGCCGCTGTCGCAGACCGTGCCCGGCTTCAGCGCGCCGGCCAACTACTTCGGCATCTTCATCCCCAAGGGCGTGCCGGACGACGTGGTCAAGACGGTGGAGAAGATCTGGAACGAGCAGATTCCCAAGAGCGAGGCGCTGAAGAAGTACGCCACCAGCCGCGGCGCGCTGTTCCTGCCGCTGTCCGGCGAGGCCGCGCAGAAGGCCGTGTTCCCCGCGGTGCAGGCCAATGCCTGGAACCTGCATGCCAGCGGCAAGACCAAGGTCGCGCCCGACACCGTCGGCATCCCCAAGCCCTGAGGACCCGAGGACGATGGCCGATCCCGTGCTGACCGACGACGAGCACCAGCCGCCGCGCTCGGATTTCCGCGATGCGCTGGGCTGGATCGTGCTGGGCGGAGCCACGCTGGTGGGCTCCCTGCGCATGGACCGCCTGGAGGCGCAGAACATCAACCCGGTCACCGTGCCGGGCCTGCTGCCGGGCCTGCTCGGGCTGGTGATGCTGCTGCTGGGCGGCGTGCTCGCCCTGCGCAGCTGGCGCCGCGGCCTGGCCCAGCCCGATGCGCCGCGCACGGAACACCAGCGCGAAGAGCGGCGCCGCATCTGGATCGTCATCGGCCTGTGCGTGGGCTACGCCGTCGTCCTGGTCGGCCACGGCCTGCCCTTCTGGCTGGCCTCGTCGATCTACGTCACCGCCGCCATCCTGATCCTGCAGCGCCTGCACGCCGACCCGCAGCAGCGCCGCCTGACGCCGCGCGCCTGGGTCAAGGCCCTGGCCATCGGCATTTTGTCGGCCGTCATCACCCAGCTCGTGTTCCAGGAGCTGTTCCTGGTCCACCTGCCCTGAACCTCCCGAGTTCCTTCCCGAAAGCCCCGCCATGCTTCAAGGACTGTCCGACCTGGGACACGCCTATCTCAGCTTCCTGAACCCGATGACCCTGGCCTACGGGCTGGGCGGCGCCTTCGTCGGCATCGTAATGGGCATCCTGCCCGGCCTGTCGGCCACCCTGGCCATCGCCCTGCTCACCACGCTGACCATCAAGCTGCAGGCCAACGACGCCATCCTGGTGCTGATCTGCTCCTACGTGGGCGCGCTGTACGGCGGCTCGCGCACCGCCATCCTGCTCAACATCCCCGGCACCGCCGCCAATGCTGCCTCGTGCGCCGACGGCTACGCCCTGGCGCAGCGCGGAGAAGCGGGGCGGGCCATCGGCATCGCCACCTCCGGCGCCTTCGTCAGCACCCTGTTCGGCGTGGTCTGCCTGGCCATGTTCACGCCGCTGCTGGCCGAGGTGGCCCTGTCCTTCGGCGCCTTCGAATTCTTCTGGCTGGCGCTGTTCGGCGTCACCATGTCGGGCAGCATCGTCGGCAACGACCCGCTCAAGGGCTGGCTGATGGGCCTGCTGGGCCTGCTGGTGGCCCAGGTCGGCCAGGAAAGCCTATACGCCTACAACCGCTTCACCTTCGACTGGGACGAGTTGTCGGGCGGCATCTCGCTGATTCCCGCCCTCGTGGGCGCCTTCGGCCTGGCCGAGGTGCTGACCACGCTGTCCGACCCCATCGAGCGCAAGATGGTGGAGCTGAAAGACTCGGTGCTGCCGCGCTGGAAGGAAATCATCCAGTACCGCTGGACCGTGCTGCGCTCGGGCGTGATCGGCGTGTTCACCGGCCTGCTGCCGGGCGTGGGCGAGGACGCTGGCGCCTGGATGTCCTACGCCGCGGCCAAGGCCGCCAGCAAGGAGAAGGAGCAGTTCGGCAAGGGTTCGATCGACGGCCTGATGGCCGCCGAGACCGGCGACATGGCTTCCATTCCCGGCCACATCATCCCCTCGCTGGCCCTGGGCATCCCCGGCTCGGCGCCCTCGGCCGTGCTGATGGCCGCGATGATCATCCACGGCATCCAGCCTGGCCCCATGCTGATGATCCAGCACCCGCAGTTCATCTACGAGGTGGTGGCCATGACCACGCTGGCCTCGATCACCATCCTGCTGTTCGGCCTGTTCGGCGTGCGCCCGCTACTGCAGGTGCTGCGCGTCAAGCGCTCCATCCTGATGCCCATCGTCTTCCTGCTGTGCACCGTGGGCGCCTTTGCCTCGGCCTCGCGCCTGTTCGACGTGTATGCCATGCTGGCCATCGGCATCGGCGCCTTCTTCCTGCGCCGGCGCGGCTACGAGATGGCGCCGTTCGTGCTTGGCCTGGTGCTGGGCCCGCTGCTGGACAAGAGCCTGCGCCGCGGCCTGGTGCTGTCGGACGGCAGCCTCGCGCCCTTCTTCACGCGGCCCATCTGCATGGGCTTCGCCGCCGTCACCATCTTCATGATCCTGCTGTATGTGCCGGCGTTCAAGTCGAGGGTACGGCGCTTCACCGGCGCCGCGGGCGCCCAGATGAGGTCCCTGCTGGGCCGGCGCGCCTGAACTGCGGTGACGGCCCCATGAAGATCGCCCTGTGCAATGAAGTGCTGGCCGGCCTGCCGCTGGCGCGGCAGTGCGAGCTGGCCGCCCAGCTCGGCTACGACGGCCTGGAGATCGCGCCCTTCACGCTCGGCGATGCGCCCGAGCGCCTCACGCCGGCCGAGGCCGCAAGGATCCGGGCCACGGTCGAGTCCGCGGGCCTGGTCGTCACCGGCCTGCACTGGCTGCTGGTCAAGCCCGAAGGCCTGTCGCTCACCAGCCCCGATGCCGCCCTGCGCCGCCGCACGCTGGACGTGATGGAGCGCCTCACCGCGCTGTGCGCCGAACTCGGCGGCGCGGTGCTGGTGCACGGCTCGCCGCGCCAGCGCGAGGTGGCGCCAGGCGACAGTCATGCCACGGCCGTGGCGCGGCTGCGCGACGGCCTGGTCCATATCGCGCAGACCGCGGCGGCTCACGGCGTGGTCTATTGCATCGAGCCGCTGTCGCGCCACGAAACCTCGGTGCTCAACACCGTGGCCGAGGCGGCCGAGCTGGTGACGCAGATCGACAGCCCGCACCTGCGCACCATGATCGACTGCAGCGCGGCCGGCCTCGGCGAAGCCGAGCCCGTGCCCGCCCTGATCGACCGCTGGCTGCCGACCGGCCTGATCGGCCACATCCAGGTCAACGACCCGAACCGCCGCGCCCCCGGCCAGGGCGAAATGAAGTTCGGTCCTATCCTCGCCGCGCTGCGGCGCAACGGCTACGGCGGCACGATCGCTGTGGAACCCTTCGACTACCAGCCCGACGGCCCCGGCGCGGCCGCCTTCGCCGCGGGCTACCTGCAGGGCCTGCGCGAATCGCTGGCCTGAAATTCTGAAATGGAACACCCCCGAAGCGCCTGCGGCGCCTCCCCCTCAAGGGGGCGATACCAGCGGCCCGGCAAAGCCGGTTCCGCGGTATTGCTGGAATGGGCAGCGCCCGTTTCATACGCCGCGCAAGGCGCGCAGCGCCATGGATAACTGACATGCCCCCTTCCTTCCGCATCCTGGCCATCGACCTCTACGAGCGCGGCGTGGTGCTGCGCCTGCCGTTTCGCTTCGGCGTGGTCACGCTCACGGCCTGCCCGCAGGCTTTCGTGCGCGTGCGCATCCGCACCGCCGACGGGCGCGAGGCCGAAGGCGGCTCGGCCGAGCTGCTCGCGCCCAAGTGGTTCGACAAGAACCTCGCGCTGAGCAACGAGGACAACTTCAACCAACTGCGCGATTCGCTGCGGCTAGCGCGCGAGGCCTATCTCGCCGAGCCCGCGGAACGCACCGCCTTCGGCCATTTCGCCGCGCACTACCGGGCCCAGATCGATGCCGCCGCCAGGCAGCAGCTCAACCCGCTGGTAGCCTGCTTCGGTCCAGCCCTGCTGGACCGCGCCCTGCTCGATGCTCTGTGCCGCGCCGAAGGCCTGTCGTTCTACCAAGCGATCCAGCGCAACGCGGCCGGCCTCGATGCCTCGCTCACGCCCGATCTGGCCGGCTTCGAGCTCGACGCATTTCTGGCCTCGCTCACCCCCGCGCCGCAGATCGCGCTGCGCCACACCGTCGGCCTGGTCGATCCGATCACCGCCGCCGACGTGCAGGCGCGCGTCGGCGACGGCCTGCCCGAGACGCTCGAGGAAGTGGTCGCCGCCACCGGCTGCCGCCATTTCAAGCTCAAGGTCAACGGCAAGCCCGACGAGGACATCGAGCGCCTGAGCCGCATCGCCGCCGTGCTGGAGCCGCTGCCGGACTACGTGGTCACGCTCGACGGCAACGAGCAGTTCGCCGATGCCGAGGCCGCGGCGCGGTTCTGGCAGCGCATGCGCGCCACGCCGGCGTTGCGCCGCCTGGCCGGGGCCACGCTCTACGTCGAACAACCGCTGCCGCGCGCCACGGCACTTGCCAGCGATGTGCGCGCGCTGGCGCGCGACATCCCGGTGCTGATCGACGAATCGGACAGCACGCTCGACGCCTTCCCCCAGGCGCTGGCCTGCGGCTACACCGGCGTCTCCAGCAAGAACTGCAAGGGCTTCTACCGCTCGCTGCTCAATGCCGCGCGCTGCCGGCAGCTCAACGCCGCCAGTGCCGCGACCGGCGGCGGCACGCCTTATTTCATGTCGGCCGAGGACCTGACCACGCAGGCCGGCCTGGCCGTGCAGCAGGACCTCGCCCTGGTGAACCTGCTCGGGCTCACCCATGTGGAGCGCAACGGCCACCACTACGTCAACGGCTTTGCCGGCCAGGGCGCCAGTGCGGCCGAGGCCCAGGCCTTCCTGCAGGCCCAGCCCGGGCTCTACGAGCACAGCCACGGCCAGGTGCGCCTCGCCATCCACCAGGGCCTGCTCGACCTGTCCTCGCTGGCCGCCCCGGGCTTTGCCAGCCAGGCCCAACCGGACTGGTCCGGGCTGCAGCCCCTGGGTTGAGCGGCTTGCCCGCGGGCGATGGCGCCCGGCGGCCCGATCTTTTCATCTCTTCAACTTCCGTCCCATTCCTCTTCTCTCTTTTTGCCACCACAAGGAATCCACCCCATGCCGACCCAGAAACTAGGACTCATCATGCACGGCGTCACCGGCCGCATGGGCATGAACCAGCACCTGATCCGCTCCATCGTCGCGATCCGCAAGCAGGGCGGCGTCACCCTGTCCAACGGCGACAAGGTCATGCCCGACCCGATCCTGATCGGCCGCAATGCCGAGAAGATCGAGGCGCTGGCCCGGGCCCACGGCATCGAGCGCTGGGGTACCGACCTCGACGCCGCGCTGGCCAACCCGGCCGACACCGTGTTCTTCGACGCCGGCACCACCCAGATGCGCCCCACGCTGCTGGCCAAGGCCATCCGCGCCGGCAAGCATGTCTACTGCGAGAAGCCGATCGCCACCAACCTCAACGAGGCGGTGGAGATCGCGCGGCTGGCGCAGTCGTCGGGCATCAAGCACGGCGCGGTACAGGACAAGCTGTTCCTGCCCGGCTTGCGCAAGCTCGACATGCTGCGCCGCTCCGGCTTCTTCGGCAAGATGCTGTCGGTGCGCCTGGAGTTCGGCTACTGGGTGTTCGAGGGCGACCTGCAGCCGATCCAGCGCCCGAGCTGGAACTACCGCAAGGAGGACGGAGGCGGCATGATCCTGGACATGATGTGCCACTGGCGCTATGTGCTGGACAACCTGTTCGGCGAAGTGCAGTCAGTCTCCTGCCTTGGCACCACGCACATCCCCACGCGCTGGGACGAGAACGGCCAGCCCTACGAAGCCACAGCCGACGATGCGGCTTACGCCACCGTCCAGCTCAAGGGCCACGGCGGCGAACCCGTGATCGCGCAGGTCAACATGTCGTGGGCCACGCGCGTGCGCCGCGACGACCTCGTCACCTTCCATGTGGACGGCACGCACGGCTCAGCCGTGGCCGGCCTGACGAGCTGCCGCGCGCAATCGCGCGTGAACACGCCGCGCGCCGTCTGGAACCCCGACGAGAAGCAGACCATCCCCTTCTTCGACCAGTGGCAGGAAGTGCCCGACACCCAGTTCTACGACAACGGCTTCAAGATCCAGTGGGAGCATTTCATCCGCCACGTGGTGGAGAACGCGCCCTATCACTGGACCCTGCCCGAAGGCGCCAAGGGCGTGCAGCTGGTCGAAGCCGCGCTCGAAAGCTGGAAGGAACGCCGCTGGATCGACGTTCCCGCACTACAGATTCAATAGCAAGAAACGACCGCAGGGCGCGGACCTCTGCCCCATTTGACACTAAAAAAGGGAATCAACATGCCTTTGACGCTCCAGTTGCCCACCGCCTCCGGCGCGCTGCAGCCCCATGCCCTGCGCGGCACGGCGCCGGTGCGGCCCGCACCGGGCGTGGCCTTCAACCGCATCGCCTACTCCGCGGCCCACGTGGTGGCCGACCCGCGCGCCGCCGTCGACCCCTGGCTGCAGGCCGCCGTGGACTGGGACGCCACCCTCGCCTACCGCCGCCACCTGTGGTCGCTCGGCCTCGGCGTGGCCGAAGCCATGGATACGGCCCAGCGCGGCATGGGCCTGGACTGGCCCACCTCGCTCGAGCTGATCCGCCGCTCGCTCGACGCCGCCAGGGATGTGCCCGGCGCGCTAGTGGCCTCGGGCTGCGGCACCGACCACCTGAACCTCGACGAGGTGAAGAGCGTCGACGACGTGATCCGCGGCTACGAGACGCAGATGGAGGCCATCGAGGCGCTCGGCGGCAAGCTGATCGTGATGGCCAGCCGCGCGCTGGCCCGCGTGGCCAGGAGCCCGGCCGACTACGAGCGCGTGTACGACCGCATCCTGCGCCAGGCGAAGCAGCCCGTGGTGCTGCACTGGCTCGGCGACATGTTCGATCCGGCGCTGTCCGGTTACTGGGGCACGCAGGACACCGATGCCGCCATGGACACGGCGCTCGGCATCATCGCGGCGCATCCGCACAAGGTCGATGGCATCAAGATCTCGTTGCTCGACAAGGACAAGGAAATCGCCATGCGCCGCCGCCTCGCGCCGGGCGTGCGCATGTACACCGGCGACGACTTCAACTACGCCGAGCTGATCGCCGGCGACGGCTACGGCGGCGAACCCACGCATGGCAAGAGCGATGCGCTGCTCGGCATCTTCGACGCCATCGCCCCCGCAGCGAGCGCCGCATTGGGCGCACTGGCCGAGGGCAACACCGAGAAGTTCCACGCCATCCTCGGCCCCACCGTGCCGCTGTCGCGCCACATCTTCCAGGCCCCCACGCGCTTCTACAAGACGGGGGTGGTCTTCATGGCCTGGCTCAACGGCCACCAGAGCCACTTCACCATGGTGGGTGGCCAGCAGAGCACGCGCTCGCTCGTGCACTTGGCCGAACTGTTCCGCCTGGCCGACGCGGCCAACCTGCTGGAGCAGCCCGAGCTGGCGGTGCGGCGCATGAAGACGCTGCTCGCGATCCACGGCGTGGAAGGTTGAATCCATGAACTCCCACGCTCATCACTTCGTGTATCGCTGCCCCCCAGGGGGGCGCTCAGTGCCCTTCGGGCGGCCGGGCGGGCACTGACCATGCGCGACTTCTCGCAGAACCACGACTGGCTGTCGATCAATACGGCCACGGTGCGCAAGCAGTCGGGCGCCGAGGTCCCGCTGTCCCGCATCATCGACCAGTGCGCCGAGCGCGGCATCCGCGCCATCAGCCCCTGGCGCGACCAGGTGGCGGCCGCCGGGCTGGACCAGGTCGCCAAGCAATTGAAAGCGCATGGCATCGGCCTCTCGGGCTACTGCCGCGGCGGCTTCTTCCCCGCGCCCGATGCGGCGGGCCTGAAGGCCGCGCTGGATGACAACCGCCGCGCCATCGACGAAGCGAAGACGCTCAACGCGCCCTGCCTCGTGCTGGTGGTCGGCGCGCTGCCCGGCGCGCTCGACGGCCGGGCCGCCTACAAGGACATCGCCCGCGCCCGCGGCGAGGTGCGCGACGGCATCGCGGCCTCGCTGGAGTACGCGCGCCAGGTCGGCATGCCACTGGCCATCGAACCCCTGCACCCCATGCAGGCGGCGGACCGCGCCTGCATCAACACGCTGGAACACGCACTCGACCTCTGCGACGAACTCGATGCCGGCAGGAGCGGCATGCTCGGCGTCGCGCTCGACATCTACCACGTGTGGTGGGACCCGAAGCTGCAACAGCAGATCGCCCGCGCCGGCCGCGAGCGCCTGCTGGCGTATCACGTCTGCGACTGGCTCACGCCCACGCGCGACCTGCTCTCGGACCGCGGCATGATGGGCGATGGCGTGGTCGAGCTGAAGAAAATTCGCGGTTGGGTCGAGGACACGGGCTTCGCCGGTTTCAGCGAGGTTGAGATTTTCTCGGCACTCGACTGGTGGCAACGCCCCGGCGCCGAAACACTCGACATGTGCATCGAACGGCATCGCAGCGCGGTCTGACCGCACCAGCTTCGGCAGACTCCCGCCCACTGTGCTGAAATTCAGCGCATGGCCGACCCCACCCTTGACGACCTGCGCCGCTACGCCGTGGCGCGCACCCTGTTCCCGCCCACGACACTGCTGCGCGCGATCCGGCGCCTGGGCTTCGTGCAGGCCGATCCGATCCGCGCACCGGCGCGTGCCCAGGACCTCACGCTGCGCCACCGCGTGAAGGACTACCGCGCGGGCGACCTGGAAAGCCGCTACACCCGGCTGGCGGTCGAGGAAGACTGCCTCGTCAACTACGGCTTCCTGCCGCGCGAACACCTGGCGCTGATGCACCCGCGCGAGGCCAGGCGCGCCTGGGACGCCGACACCCGGCGCAAGGCGGCCGACGTGCTGGCCTATGTGCAGGAACACGGCCCGGCGCACCCGCGCGAGGTGGAGCAGCACTTCGCGCATGGCCGCGTCCAAAACTACTGGGGCGGCTCCAGCAACGCAAGCACGCACCTGCTCGATGGCCTGCACTACCGCGGCCTGCTGCGCGTGGTGCGGCGCGACAGCGGCACGCGCGTCTATGAAGCAGTGGCGCATGCGCCCGCCGACAACAGCCCCGCCGGCCGCGCGCAACGCGCTGCCGCCCTGATCGACCTCGTGGTGCGCAAGTACGCACCGCTGCCGGCCGCAAGCCTGACCTACCTCGTGCGCCTGCTGGGCTACGGCGCGCCGCACCTGTTCGCGCAGACGCAGGCGGCTCTCAAGCTGGCCCGCGAAGAACTCGCAAGCTGCTGCATCGAGGGCACCACCTGGTACTGGCCCGCCGATGAAAACCCGGTCTCGCGAAAGCACGCGCCCGACGACGCCGTGCGCCTGCTCGCGCCCTTCGACCCGCTGGTGTGGGACCGCCGCCGCTTCGAACTGCTGTGGGGCTGGACCTACAGGTTCGAGGCCTACACGCCGGCGCCGAAACGGCAGTACGGCTACTACGCGCTGCCGATGCTGTGGCACGACCGCGTGATCGGCTGGGCCACGATGACGAACGCCGCGGGCCGGCTGCAGCCGAGCTTCGGCTATGCCGGCAGGAAGCCGGCCGGTGCAGCCCACCGCGCGGCGCTCGACGACGAGATGCAGCGCATGACGCAGTTTCTGGGCCAACGCTGAAGCCGCGGCCCTGGCGCGGCCAAGGGTCTTGCCCCGTGCGCGACAGTGCGCACTCCGCGTTTTCCCTAGAATGGCCGTTGCTTCAGCGCAAGCTGGAGCAAAGCGTTCTCAGGGCGGGGTGAAACTCCCCACCGGCGGTGATGGCGGCCCCCTTGCAAGAGGAATGGCCGCACAAGCCCGCGAGCGCCCGCAGCCCGCCAAGGGCTCGGGGTCAGCAGACCCGGTGCGATTCCGGGGCCGACGGTCACAGTCCGGATGAAAGAGAGCGCGATCGCCTCGGCACAGGCGTGCGCCATCCGGCGCGCGCCCGCCTTGCGCTCGTGCGCCCTGATTCAGGCAACACCTTGACTTTCAAAAAGGCAAACCATGAGTCAGCTCAACGACCTTCCCCTCTCCTCCGCCACGGCGCCGGCCGACGACCGGCGCATCGCCTTCGTCGAGGCGCAATGGCATGCCGACATCGTGCACCAGGCACGCGAGGCCTTTCTCGCCGAAATGGAGCGCCTGGGCGTGCCGCGCGCGCGCATCGACGTGCTCGACGTGCCCGGCGCCTTCGAGATTCCGCTGCACGCCAAGCGCCTCGCCGCCTCGGGCCGCTATGCGGCCGTGGTGTGCTGCGCGCTGGTGGTGGACGGCGGCATCTACCGCCACGAGTTCGTCGCCAGCACCGTGGTCAGCTCGCTGATGGCGCTTCAGCTCGACACCGGCGTGCCGATGATCTCGGCCGTGCTCACGCCGCACCATTTCCACGAGCATGCGGAGCACCGCAAGTACTTCCAGCGCCACTTCGCGGTCAAGGGCACCGAAGCCGCCGAGGCCTGCGTCAAGACCCTCGAAGGCCTGCGCCGCGTGGATGCGCTGCTGGCCGCCGCCTGAGGCGCGCGCGGCCCATGCAGAATATCTATGACGACCCCCGCTTCTTCGCGGGCTACGCGGCGCTGCGCGAGAGCGGCCTGGGCCTCAACGAGGTGCTGGAGCAACCCGCGCTGGCCTCGCTGCTGCCGCCGTCGCTGGCCGGCCTGAGCGTGCTGGACCTGGGCTGCGGCGCCGGCGGCTTTGCGCGCGCGGCCTGCAGCGCCGGCGCGCGTGCCGTGGTCGGGCTCGACCCTTCGGAGCGCATGCTGGCGGTGGCCCGCTCGCGCACGCCGGCAGCGCTGCCCATCCAGTGGCTCCAGCAGCCGGTCGAGGCGCTCCGGCCGGGCCTCGCCCCCGGGGCCGCGCCGTTCAACCTGGTGGTGTCTTCGCTCGCGCTGCACTATGTGCCCGACTATGCCGATGCGCTCGCGCGCATCGCCTCGGTGATGGCGCCCGGGGCGCGGCTGGCGTTCTCGGTCGAGCACCCGATGTGCACTGCCCTCGCCGCTCAGCAATGGCACGCCGGCCCCGACGGCCAGCCGCAGCACTGGCCGGTGGACGGCTACCGCGACGAGGGCGCGCGCGACACGCACTGGTTCATCGACGGCGTGCGCAAGTACCACCGCTGCACCGACACCTATGTCAATGGCCTGCTCGACGCTGGCCTGCGGCTGGTGCGGCTGCTGGAGCCCGCACCGGCAGCCGACGCGATCGAGCGCCGGCCCGATCTCGCGCTGCACCGGCGCAGCCCGCCCTTCCTGCTGCTGGCGGCCGACAAGCCGGGATAAGCGGCAAAAGCGGTGTGCGCAGGCCCTACTTGAAGCGGTAGGCCAGCGCGATCAGCCCGGTGTCCTGCATGCGGGAATTGACCAACGGGCTGTTGCGCACCGCGGCGTCGAACCACTTGCGCCGCCACTGCAGGCTCAGCAGCCAGGGGCCACCCAGCGGCACCTCGGCTGCCAGGCCCAGCACCGGCGTGGTGGAGGCGCCCGGCGCATAGGCCGCGTAGCCGCTGGCCGCCGACTCGGCGGACGTGACGCCGTACAGATGGCTCACGTAGCGCGCGCTGCGGCGCTCCACGCCGATCTGCGGGTAGAAGGTCCAGCGGCCAGCCGGCAGCTCGGCCGCGTAGCTGGCCTCGAGCAGCGCGCCGCGCGAGGCGGTGTCGTAGAACGCATTGAGGAAGAAGCCGCCGAGCGGCGTCTCCTGGTAGGTGCCGATGCCGATGGGCAGCGGGTTGCGGCGGTCGCTGATGCCGCGCAGGCTCGCGGCGTCGGCCCGGTAGCCCTCGAAGCTGATGCGCGCCGCCAGTTCGAGGTAGCCATAGCCCAGCGGCAGCGTCTTCACGCCCAGGGTGTCGACGCGCGCGAAGAAGCGCCCCCAGTCGGCATAGGCATAGGGCAGCGCGATGGCCGTGTCGCTCACGCCGCGCACCGGGCTTGGCGTGATGTAGGCGGCGCCCCCGACGTCGCCCGTCAGGCGGTCGGCAAGCGGCGCCTGCGCGTGGGCGCCCAGCAGGTGGAGGGCGAGCACGGCGCCGCACAGCAGTGGCCGTGCGTGCAGCCGCCGGAGAAGGAGGGCCATGGCGAAGAGCATGCCGCCACTATACGGAAACCCGCCCGGCGCCCTGGCGGCACCGGCGGCCGCGTCAGGCCGTGGCCAGCGAGGTGCGGCGCGCACGGCGCACGTTGAAGGCGCTGGCGATCAGCACGCCCTGCACCAGCACGAGGCCGAGCCACACGCCGCGGTACTGCTGGTGGTCCATCAGCGTGCCGAAGATCAGCGGCGCGATCGCCTGGCCGATGTCCAGGCCCGAATAGACCACGCCATAGACCCGGCCGGTGGCGTTCTCTGGCGTGGAGCGCTTGACCAGCAGGTCGCGCGACGGCCCGGCAATGCCAGCCGAGAAACCCATGGCGCCGAACAGCGCCGGCACGGCCAGCCCCGGCACATCGGCAAAGCCGATCACCAGCGCAATGCAGGCGGCCACGCCGAAGCCCAGGCCCACGATGCGCTCGCAGCGCGCCGGGTCAGAGGCGAGAAAACCGCCCAGCACCATGCCGCCCGCGCTGCACACCATGTAGATCGTGAGGCACATCGCCACCAGCGACACCGGCACGCCGTGCAGCTGGCGCGCCGCCTCGGGCGCGAAGGCCTGCACCACGCTGAGCGCCACGGCATAGAAAAAGAAGAAGGCAAAGCACATCCACACGGCGGGGATCTTCAGGAAATCCAGGTTGCCCGCGCCCTGGGCGGGGTGCGCGCCCTTGGCCGGCGCGGCCGCCGGCAGCGAGAGCTTGTCGCGGTTGAGCACCAGGATCACCAGCACCACGAAGGCCAGCGTGCCCGCGCTGGCCAGCGCCACGCGCCAGGAGAACGCCATGGCAATCGGCACCAGCATGGCCGGCGCCAGCGCCCAGCCCAGGCTGCCGGTGATGCCGTGCACGCTGTAGGCGTGGCCCAGGCGCGGCGCGCTCACCTTGCGGTTGAGCAGCGTGTAGTCCACCGGGTGGAACACGCCGTTGCCCACACCGGCCACCACCGAGAAGCCGGCCATCATCCAGTAGCTGGTGCTGAGGGAGAAGCCGAACGCCGCCAGCCCCAGCAGGGCCAGGCCGCCGAACAGCACCGGCCGCGGCCCGAAACGATCGACCACGAAGCCCGACAGCGTCTGCACCGCGCACGACACCACGAAGAAGATCGTCATCAGGAAGCCGAGCTCGGCGTAGCTGGCATTGAACGCCTCCTTGAGCCAGGGAAACAGCGGCGCCAGCAGCAACTGGCTGTAGTGGCTGATCAGGTGCGCGATGCCCACGAGGCCGATGACGCCGGCATCCTGGCGCAGCGGAACGCCGCCCATGGGGGAAAGATTCGCGGTGGTTGAAGTGCTCATGGCGCTATCGTAGTATCGGCTTGTTCTGCCGAAATGCGACAAAAAGACAGGTATCCGCTATTTTCCGCCAAACGCCATGCCCCGCACCCCCCGCATCCAGTTCACGCCGCTGGGCGACACCGACCCGTTCACGCCCAGCCCGCAGCGGCCGGTGCGCGTGCGGGCCCGCACCATGCCGGCCGACGCCCATTTCGAGCCGCATCGCCATGCCTGGGCCCAGCTCGCCTATTGCGCCACCGGCATGGTGCAGGTGACGGCCGCCACGCCCGAAGAAATCACCTACATCGTGCCGCCGTCGCGCGCGGTCTGGATCGCGCCCGGCGCGCGCCACGCCATCACGGTGCTGGAGGCGGCCGAGTTCCGCACGCTCTACATCGACGCCAGCGCCACGCCCGAAGGCTGGGGCGGCTGCCGCGTGCTGGTGGTGTCGGCGCTGCTGCGCGAGCTGATCCATGCACTGGACATGCCGATGGCCGGCGCGCGCGAAGCGATGCTGACCGGCCTGGTGCTCGACGAACTGACCCATGCCGACACCCAGGCGCTGGGCGTGCCGCTGCCGCGCGACAAGCGGCTGCGCGCGCTGTGCGAGGCGGTGCTGCAGGCGCCGTCCGAGCGCGCCACCCTGGCCGACTGGGCGGCCGACATCGGCGCCAGCGAGCGCACCGTGGCGCGCCTGTTCCGCGAGGAGCTGGGCCTGAGCTACCAGCAATGGCGCCAGCAGGCCATCCTGGCGCACGCCCTGCCGCTGCTGTCGCGCGGCACGCCCGTGAGCCGGGTGGCGGCCGCCAGCGGCTATGCCAGCGACAGCGCCTTCTCGGCCATGTTCAAGGCCGCCATGGGACAGTCCCCGAGCCACTTTCTGAGGAAAAACACCCCATAGTCCAGGTGGGGCGGTCATTCAATGCTATTAAAACAGTAGCAGTCCGGTGACCGGTCCGCGTCGTATGATGGGCACAGATCGATCACCGGAGCCGCATCATGCACGTCGAACACCTGAACGACTGGACCCATGACCACGCCTTCCACAGCGCCAGCGAGTCCGCCGAGCGCGGCACGCGCGCCGTGATGTGGATCACGCTGGTGGCCATGGTGGTGGAAATCACCGCCGGCTGGTGGTTCAACTCCATGGCCCTGCTGGCCGACGGCTGGCACATGAGCTCGCACGCCGTGGCCATCGGCCTGAGCGCCTTCGCCTATGCCGCCGCGCGGCGCTACGCGCGCGACCCGCGCTTCGCCTTCGGCACCTGGAAGATCGAGATCCTCGGCGGCTTCGCCAGCGCGATCCTGCTGCTCGGCGTCGCGGCACTGATGGTGGTGGCCTCGCTGGAGCGCCTGCTGCAGCCGCAGCCGGTGCACTACCTGGAAGCCATGGTGGTGGCGGTGGCGGGGCTGCTGGTGAACCTGGTGTGCGCGGGCGTGCTGTCGGGTTCGCACGCGAAGGGGCACGACCACCACCACGGCCATGCGCATGACCATCACCACGGCCATGGCCACGATGACGCGCCCCATGAAGACCTGAACCTCAAATCGGCCTACCTGCACGTGCTGGCCGACGCCGCCACCTCGGTGCTGGCGATCGCCGCGCTCGCCGGCGGCTGGTGGCTGGGCTGGACCTGGCTCGACCCGGCGATGGGCATCGCGGGCGCGGTGCTGGTCACGCTCTGGGCCTGGGGCCTGATGCGGCAAACCGGCCGCGTGCTGCTGGACCGCGAGATGGACCATCCGGTGGTGGCCGAAATCCGCGAGGCGCTGGAGTTCCCGGGCGACCCGCACGAGACCCGCATCGCCGACCTGCACGTCTGGCGCGTCGGGCGCAACGCTTATGCCTGCGCGCTGACGCTGGTGACCCACGACCCGCAGCTCACGCCCGACCGCGTGCGCCAGCAGCTGGCCATCCACCCGGAGATCGCCCACACCACGGTGGAAATCCATTGGTGCGAGCCGGCGAGCCCGCACCCAGCGCTCCAGGCCCACTGACAGGGGCCACGCCCGGGCCGCTTCAGCGAAGCCCGGCCTGGCGCTGCTGCAGGAAGCGCCGCACCGCCGGATCGCTCTCCAGGCCGATGGCCCGCTCGTACGCCTGGTTCGCCGCGCCCGACTGGCCGCTGCGCGCCAGCAGCCCGGCGCGGGCGGCCCAGTACGGCTGGTAGTCCGCCAGGCGCGCATCGCCGGCCAGCGCATCGAGCGCGGCCAGGCCCGCCGCGGGGCCGTGCATTTCGGCCAGCGCCACCGCGCGGTTGATCGCCACCACGGGCGAGCCGGTGAGGGCCGCGAGGGCGGCGTAGAGCCGCTCGATGGCGGCCCAGTCGGTGGTACCGGTGCGCCGGCGCGCCGCATGCACCGACTGCACGGCGGCCTCGAGCTGGAAGCGCCCCACCGCGCCCTGCTCGCTGGCCTGCAGCAGCAGCGCCTCGGCCTCGGCCATCAGTGGCGCGTCCCACAAGGCGGGGCTCTGTTCGGCCAGCGGCACGTAGTCGCCTTGCGCATCGCGCCGGGCCGGGCGCCGGGCTTCGGCATGCAGCATCAGCGACAGCAGGCCCAGCGCCTCGGGCTCGCCGGGCAGCAGCGAGGCCGCGAGCCGGCCGAGCCAGATCGCCTCCTCGGCCAGGTTGCGGCGGCGGGCCTCGGTGCCGGCCGGGTCGGACCAGCCCTGCGCGTAGGCGGCGTAAATGGCATCGAGCACCGTGTCCAGGCGCTCGCGCAGCTCGGTTCGCTCCGGCACCCGCAGGGGAATCCCGGCCTGCCGGATCTTGGCCTTGGCGCGCACCAGCCGCTGGCCCATGGTGGACGGCGCCACCAGGAACGCCGAGGCGATGGCGGCGGCATCGAAACCGAGAATGGTCTGCAGCATCAGCGGCGCGCGCACGGCGGCCTCGATGGCCGGGTGGGCACAGGCGAACATCAGCGCCAGCCGCTCGTCGGGCACCGCGGCATCGTCTTCGCCATTGGCCATCCCGGCCATCAGCGCCAGGGTGGCGGCGGCCTCTTCACCATGGCGCCGCAAGCGAAAAGCGTCGATCAGCTTGCGGCGCGCCACCGCCAGCAGCCAGGCCTCGGGGCTGCGCGGGACGCCATGGACGGGCCAGTCGGCCAGCGCCGCCGCGAAGGCCTCGGACAACGCATCCTCGGCCCCTGCCACGTCGCGCGTGCGCGCCGCCAGGAACGCCACCAGCTTGCCATAGCTGCGGCGCGCGGCCGCCTCGGTGGCGGCCTGGGCAGCGGCCGCGCTGTCCGGTGAGGGCATGGGCGCGGCTTACCGCGACATCACCCAGATCGGGCGCACTTCCATCGTGCCCTGGCTGGCGCCGGGGCAGCGCGCCGCCCACGAGAGCGCGGCGTCGAGATCGGGCACGTCGATCAGGTAGTAGCCGGCCAGTTGCTCCCGGGTCTCGGCGTAGGGCCCGTTGAGCACCTCGGTCTTGCCGTTGGCCACGCGCACGGTGGTGCCATCGGCACTGGGCCGCAGGCGATTGCTGCCGCTCAGGATGCCCGCCTTCTGCAGCGCCTCGGTATAGGCCGTGTAGGCGGCAATGGTCTGGCCCACGTCGGCCTCGCTGGCTTGTTGCCGGGCCGTTTCGTCGCCGTAGATCAACAACAGGTATTGCATGGAAATCTCCTTCAGGGTGATGGCGGCGCGACATGCGCCGTCATGACAATGACGCCCGGCCATAGCGGATTTCGACAGCGTACCGAAAAAAAGCCGGAAAACCCAACCGGCAACGGCCCTGAAGCGGCCAAGGGGATCAGCCGCGCGGCTCCTTGGGCTCCACGTCCGTCACATCCTGCAGCGTGCGGCCGCTCACCGGGCCGCCGGCCGGTGCCGGCGACGCCGAGGGCGGACGCGGGCCCGCCTGATAGAAACGGCTCCAGCCCGCACGCGGGTCGACCCGCATGACCCAGGGCGTGACAGGCCGGCCGGTCAGCCGGGCCCAGAGCGCCCTCAGGAACCAGAGACAAGCCAGCACCGCCACGGCCACGAACAGGCTGGCCGCAAAGACCAGCCCCATCGCCACCAGCAGCAGGCGCAGCACCAAGCGGGCCATGCCCGCCAGCAAATCGCTCACAACATGCATCCTTTCAAGACTCAGTGCACCGTATGCCCGAATTTGAACACGCCGGGCTCACGGATCGGGTCCACCTCCACCGGCACCACGCTCTTGGGCGGGAAGTGGCCCTCGAGGATCAGCTTGCTCAGCGGATTCTCGATGCGCTGCTGGATCGCGCGCTTGAGCGGCCGTGCGCCGAACACCGGATCGAAGCCGACCTTGGCCAGCTCGGCCAGCGCGGTGTCGGACACCTGCAGCGCGAGGTCCATCTTCTGCAGCCGCTGTTCGAGGATGCGCAGCTGGATCTTCGCGATCGACTCGATGTGCTTGGCATCGAGCGCGTGGAACACCACCGTCTCGTCGATCCGGTTCAGGAATTCGGGGCGGAAATGGTTCTTGAGCTCGTCCCACACCGCATCCCGGATCTCGTCGGAGGGCTTGCCCACCATGGCCTGGATCATGTGCGAGCCGATGTTGCTGGTCATCACGATCACCGTGTTCTTGAAGTCCACGGTGCGGCCCTGGCCGTCGGTCAGGCGGCCGTCGTCCAGCACCTGCAGCAGCACGTTGAACACGTCGGGGTGGGCCTTCTCCACCTCGTCGAGCAGCACCACGCTGTAGGGCTTGCGGCGCACGGCTTCGGTGAGGTAGCCGCCTTCCTCGTAGCCCACGTAGCCCGGCGGCGCGCCGATCAGGCGGGCGACCGAGTGCTTCTCCATGAACTCGCTCATGTCGATGCGGATCAGGTGGTCTTCGCTGTCGAACAGGAAGCCCGCGAGCGCCTTGCACAGCTCGGTCTTGCCCACGCCCGTGGGGCCGAGGAACAGGAAGGAGCCGGTGGGGCGGTTCGGGTCGGACAGGCCCGCGCGCGAGCGGCGGATGGCATTGGCGACGGCGGTGATCGCCTCGTCCTGCCCCACCACGCGCTCGTGCAGCTTGTCTTCCATGACGAGCAGCTTGTCGCGCTCGCCCTGCATCAGCTTGGCCACGGGGATGCCGGTGGCGCGCGCCACCACTTCGGCGATCTCTTCCGCGCCGACCTGGGTGCGCAGCAGCTTGGGCGCGCTGGCGCTGCCCTTCTTCGCTTCCTTGGCCTGCGCCTCCTTGAGGCGCTTGTCCAGCTCGGGCAGCCGGCCGTACTGCAGCTCGGCCACCTTGTTGAAATCGCCCTTGCGGGTGAACTCCTCGATCTGGAACTTGAGCTTGTCGATCTCTTCCTTGATCTGGGCGCTGCCCTGGGCCTGCGCCTTCTCGGCCTGCCAGATCTCGTCGAGGTCGGCGATTTCCTTCTGCAGCTTGGCGATCTCTTCCTCGATCAGGTCGAAGCGCTTCTGCGAGGCCTCGTCCTTCTCGCGGCGCACCGCTTCGCGCTCGATCTGCAGCTGGATCAGCCGGCGGTCGAGCTTGTCCATGACCTCGGGCTTGGAGTCGATCTCGATCTTGATCTTGGCCGCGGCCTCGTCGATGAGGTCGATGGCCTTGTCGGGCAGGAAGCGGTCGGTGATGTAGCGGTGGGACAGCTCGGCCGCGGCTACGATGGCCGGGTCGGTGATCTCCACGCCGTGGTGCACCTCGTATTTTTCCTGCAGTCCGCGCAGGATGGCGATGGTCGCCTCCACCGTGGGCTCGCCCACCAGGATCTTCTGGAAGCGGCGCTCGAGTGCGGCGTCCTTCTCGATGTACTTGCGGTACTCGTCCAGCGTGGTCGCACCCACGCAGTGCAGCTCGCCGCGCGCCAGCGCCGGCTTGAGCATGTTGCCCGCATCCATCGCGCCCTCGGCCTTGCCCGCGCCCACCATGGTGTGCAGCTCGTCAATGAAGACGATGGTCTGGCCCTCATCCTTGGCCAGCTCGCTGAGCACGGTCTTGAGGCGCTCCTCGAACTCGCCGCGATACTTGGCACCGGCCAGCAGCGCGGCCATGTCGAGCGACAGCACGCGCTTGCCCTTGAGCGAATCGGGCACCTCGCCCGCGACGATGCGCTGCGCGAGGCCTTCGACGATGGCGGTCTTGCCCACACCGGGCTCGCCGATCAGCACGGGGTTGTTCTTGGTGCGCCGCTGCAGCACCTGGATGGCGCGGCGGATCTCGTCGTCGCGGCCGATCACGGGGTCAAGCTTGCCAATGCGGGCGCGCTCGGTCAGGTCGATGCAGTATTTCTTGAGCGCCTCGCGCTGGCCTTCGGCCTCGGCGCTGTTGACGTTCTGGCCGCCGCGCACGGCGTCGATGGCCGACTCCAGCGACTTGCGCGTGAGGCCGTATTCCTTGGCGAGCTTGCCGACATCGCCCTTGGCATCGGCCACGGCCAGCAGGAACAGCTCGCTGGCAATGAACTGGTCGCCGCGCTTGATGGCCTCCTTCTCGGTGGCCTGCAGCAGCTTGCCCAGCTCGGGGCCGACCTGCACCTGTTCTTGCCCCTCGACCTGGGGCAGGCGCTTGAGCGCAGCCTCGGCCGCGGTCTGCAGGCCCTGCACATTGGCGCCGGCGCGCTGCAGCAGCGCGCGCGGGCCGTCCTCCTGGCGCAGCATGGCGGCCAGCAGGTGCACGGGCTCGATGTAGGCGTGGTCGTTGCCCAGGGCCAGCGACTGGGCGTCACTGAGGGCTTCCTGGAATTTGGTGGTGAGTTTGTCCAAACGCATGAAATATCTCCAACTTGTACAAACCTAGGGCTGGTCCAGGGGATTTCAAGCCATGCGGGCCAGTGCGGGCTGACTAAAATCAACAGAATGAACATTCATCAGCTGTCTGTCCAGTACAGCAGCGAGCAGGACCGCCTCCTGGTCCGCATCAACACCACGGCCGGCGAGGAGTTACGCCTGTGGCTGACGCGGCGTCTGGCGCTGGCGCTGCGGCCGATGCTCGAGCGGGTCGTGGCCGGGCAGGCCGTGCAGCCACCCGCCGCCGCGCCGCGGGCCCCGGACAGCCCCGCCGGAAAGAAGATGGCCGAGTTCCAGAAGGAAGAAACCCTGCGGCAGGCGGACTTCACCACCCCCTACCGTGAGCGGCCGGCCTCGCTGCCGCTGGGTTCCGAGCCGCTGCTGGTCACCGAGGTGCAGCTCACGCCGCTGGGCACCGGCCAGTTGCAGTGGAGCTTTCAGGAGCAGTTGCCCGGCGTCGCGCAGGCACGCGGCTTCCAGATGGCGCTGGAGCCGTCGCTCACGCATGGTTTTGCGCATTTGCTGGACCACGCACTGCAGCAGTCGGGATGGACCGAGCCGGTGCCGGCCTCCGTTACGCGCCCGGCGGCCGAGCCGGCGGACAGGCCGCGCTATCTCAACTGAGTCAACCGAGCCCCGGGCTTCGCACCGATCTCAACCGGCGCGCGAAGAATGCCACCTCAGCCGGCGCCGGGCCGCGATTCCTGCCACCGCTTCATGGCCTCGTCGTCGCTCTGGCGCGCATCGACCCAGCGCGCGCCGGCCGGCGTCTGCTCCTTCTTCCAGAACGGGGCCTGGGTCTTGAGGTAGTCCATCAGGAACTCGCAGGCCTGGAAGCTCTCGCCCCGGTGCGGCGAGGTCACGGCCACCAGCACGATCTGGTCCTGCGGCTGCAGCAGGCCGATGCGGTGGATCACGCGCGCCGCCAGGATGTCGAAGCGCCGATGCGCCTCGTCGATCATGGCCTCGATGGCCTTCTCGGTCATGCCGGGGTAGTGTTCGAGCTCCAGGCTGGCCACGCCCACGCCGTCATTGCGGTCGCGCACCGTGCCGACGAACGCGCAGACGGCGCCCACCCGCGCGTCGCCGGCGCGCAGCCGGGCCACCTCGTCGGCGAGATTGAAGTCGTCAGCGGTGATCAGGACGCGGGCAGCAGACATGAAGCCGATTCTGCCACTGCGCCCAGGCAGACATGGGCGCGTGGGCGCTGCCGGCTAGCCGCGCAAGGCGCCCAGCACCGTGCGCACGTCCTCCGCATCGCTGTAGCAGTGAAAACCGAAACGCAGCAGGCCCCGCCTCACGTTGAACTTGACCCCTGCTTCGCGCAGCCGCGCGGCGAACGCGTTCAGCACCGGATCGCTGGACGAGTAGCCATCGCCCTGCCCCATGTGTCCCACGGTGACCAGATGCGTCTCGCGGTCCCGGCCGGGCGCGCGGCAGACCGGCAGGCCGGCATGCCCCAGCGCCTCGCGCAACTCGGCCGCCAGCCCGCAGGCGTGGGCGTCGATTCGGGCGATGCCGAGCGCCAGCAGGCCGCTCAGCGAGGCGTCGAGCGCCGCCACCCCGGGCCAGTTGTAGTTGCCGGCCTCGAAGCGGCGCGCATCGGGCAGCAGCGCGTAGTCGAAGCTCTCCAGCTCCGACTGATGCCCCGCGCCGCGCACCACGCTGTAGCGCCCGATCGCGGCCGGCGTCAGGCGCTCGGCCCACTCGGGCCGGACATAGAGCAGCCCCAGGCCGAACAGGCCCAGCAGGCCCTTGCTGGTCGAGGTGGCGAGCGCGTCGATGCCCTCGCGCTGCACGTCGAGGTCGAGCACGCCCGCCGACTGCACCGCATCGACCAGGAACAGCGCGCCATGCCGGCGGCAGGCGCGGCTGATCTGCTGCAGATCGGTCCGGTAGCCCGGGGTGAACGTCACCGACGACACGGTGGCGATGCGCGTGCGCGCGTCGATGGCCGCGGCAAAGGCGGCCTCGTCGATGCCGTCCCCGCGCGCCGGCACCATGCGCAGCTCGACGCCGCGCTGGCGCAGCGCCAGCCACAGGTAGACGTTGTTGGGATGCTCCAGCTCGGGGCACAACACCACGTTGTCGCCCGCCTCGAACGCCATCGCCGACGCCACCGCGTTCAGCCCTTCCGTCACGTTCTTGGTGAACGCGACATCGTTGCCCGAGGCCGCCCCGATGAGTCGCGCGAACTTGCCGCGCACCTGCTGCAGCGCGGCCTCGTTGTCGGAGGATTTGTCGTCCGTGCCCTGCCAGGTCAGCCCGATCGACGCCAGCGCCGCCGCATGCGCGGCATCGGACAGGACCGACTTGGAGCCGATGTTGAGGTAGGTCTGGCGCAGGGCGGCGGGAAACTGCCGGCGCGCCGATTCAAAATCCACGGGGTAGCGCGCGTCCCCCACAAGGCCCGTCGGTGCCTCGGTCATTTGATCAGGCCCATGCTCTTGGCCACGGCCAGGTAGCCCTTGGAACGCTCGGCCATGAAGGCATCGATGCCGGCCGGTGCAACATCCACCAGCTCGAAGCCGGCGGCCGCCATCTTCTGCTGGTACTCCGGCTCGCGGTTGATTTCGGCAAACAGGGCCGCCAGCTTGCGCTGCATCTCCACTGGCGTGTTCCGGGGCACGGCCACGCCGCGGTAAGCACCATCCACCCAGTCGATGCCGAGTTCCTTGAAGGTCGGCACGCCGGGCAGCCTCGGGTGCCGCGCCGGCATGGCCACGGCCAGCACCCGCACCTTGTCCTTGAGCTGGAAGGCCGCGGTGGTGTAGCTCATCATGGCCTGGATGTGGCTGCCCAGCAGCATGGGGTTCAGATCGCCCGAGCCCTTGAACGGCACGTAGGTGGTGCTGATGCCGGTGATCTGGTTGAGGCGGGCGGCGGCCAGGTGGTTGGCCGAATTGGTTCCGGTGCCGCCGATCATGAGCGTGCCCGGACGCTCCTTGGCCGCGCGCACCAGGTCCTGCAGCGTCTTGTACGGGCTGTCCGCCGGGACGATCAGGGCGTCGGGGGTGTAGGTGTAGAAATAGACCGACTTGATGTCCTCGGTCTTGTACTGCACCTGGCCTTCGAGCGGCTGCAGCACGATGTGCGGCAGGTTCACGCTGACCACGTTGTAGCCATCGGCCGGCAGGCTGTTGATCTGGCCCCAGGCCAGGCCCCCGCCGGCGCCGGCCTTGTTGAGGATGACCATGTCCTTGCCATGCAGGCGGCGCAGGGCGTCCTGCTGGAACCGCGCCACCACGTCGGACTCACCCCCGGCCGGGAACGGCACCGTGTACTGCAGCGCCTTTTCAGGGAATTGCTGGGCCATGGCCACCGAGCTCAACAGACTCAGGGCCAGCGCAGGCAGGGACTTGAACAGTTTCATAGACACCTTTGCAAAGTTGCATTCAAAGAAGAAAAACAATATTGTTGTATTCAATATTTTGGCAAATAAAGGCATTTTTGGCAATTTATTGTATTCAATAATTTCAGAGAAAAGAGCCAAGCCGCTAAACTGGCAGTCCGACCGAGTCCCCCACCCCACCCGTTCATGCCCCCCGACAACGACACCGACACGGCGCTCGCGCCACGCTGGTCCACCTCGCGCAAGGCGCTCCACACCTTTGCCCTGGAGCGGCTGCGGCAGATGATTTTTTCGGGCGAGCTGGCGCCCGGCGAGCGCCTCAATGAAACCAGCCTCACGGAGCAGCTGAAGATTTCACGCACGCCGCTGCGGGAAGCCTTCCGGTCCCTGGCGGGCGAGGGCCTGATCGAGTTGCCGCCCAGCCGCGGCGCCTACGTCAAGGCCCTGTCGGAGACCGACATCCGCCACCTGTTCGATCTGGTCGCCGGGCTCGAGATGACGGCGGCCGACCTCGCCTCGCGGCGCGCCACCGACCAGGAGCTGTCGACCATCGTTGCGCTGACGCACTCTCTGGACAGCGCCTTCAAGCGCGGCGACCGGGCCCAGTACTTCGCGCTGAACCAGTGCATCCACGAGAGCCTGGTGCGCTATGCGCGCAACCCGCTGCTCGAAGAAAACTACAACAACCTCAATGCGCGGGTGCGGCGCGAGCGCTTTCGCTCGACCATGCACCTGGCGCGCTGGGGCGAGGCGATGGCCGAGCATCTGGCGCTGGCCAATGCCCTCACGGCCCGGGACCACGCGACGGTCCGCCAGATCATGTACGAGCACATGCTGTCCGGCTCCGAGATCAGCACCGAGATGCTGATCGCAGAACAGCAACCCCGGCCCGCGGACGAATGACGCAACGCGCGGCCGCGCGGCAAGGCGGCCGCTGCCCCTATACTGGGCACATGGTTGACGCCACCCTCTTCACCACCGCCTGCACCGCCCGTGCAGCGGCCCGGGGCGTCGCCAAAGCCAAAAAACCACAGCTCGTCTGACCGGGGCTGCGGTTCCGTCCTCAGATGAGCGATGGAACCGATCTGCCCTGTCCCCTGCCCGGCCCTCCTCGCGCATCCGCACGACGGTTCTTTCACCGGTCGTTGTTCGAAAGGATTGATGCGTGTCTTCTACCTCCACCGATTTCTCCGGCCTGTGGGTTCCCCTGGTCACCCCGTTTCGCGGCGGCGCCGTGGACCACGCGGCGCTGCACCGGCTGGCGCAGCACCTGCGCTCGCAGGGCGTTGCGGGCTTCGTCGTCTGCGGCTCGACCGGCGAGGCCGCGGCGCTCGACACGGCCGAGCAGCTCGGCGCGCTCGACACCGTGCTCGACGCCACGCCAGGCCTGCCCGTGGTGATGGGCGCCAGCGGCTACCACCTCGCCGAGATGCGGGCCTGGGTCCGCACGCTGGCCTCGCGCCCGCTGGCCGGCCTGCTGATGCCGGCGCCCGGCTACGTCCGCCCCTCGCAGGCGGGCCTGCTCGACTGGTTCGGCGCGCTGGCCGATGCCAGCCCGGTGCCGCTGATCGTCTACGACATCCCCTACCGCACGGGCGTCGCGATCCAGCGCGACACGCTGCTGGCGCTGGCGAGCCACCCGAACATCCGCGCCGTCAAGGACTGCGGCGGCGATGCGGCCAAGACGCTGGCCCTGATCGCCGACGGGCGGCTGCAGGTGCTGGCGGGCGAAGACCTGCAGATCTTCAGCACGGTGGCGCAGGGCGGCGCCGGCGCCATCGCGGCCAGCGCCCACCTGCAGACGGCGCAGTTCGCCGCGGTGCTGGCCGCGCTGGCGCAAGGCGAGCTGGCGCAGGCGCGGGCGCTCTGGCGGCCGCTGGTGCCGCTGATCGAGGCGCTGTTCGCCGAGCCGAATCCGGCGCCGCTCAAGGCCGTGCTGGCCGGCCAGGGCTGGCTGTGCGATGAATTGCGCGCGCCGATGACGCCGGCCACGCCGATGCTGCGCGAGCGCCTGCAGGCGCTGGCCGTCAGCCGCCCGTGACGGGCGGGAAGAACGCCACTTCGGCACCGTCGGCGAGCCCGGCCGACTCGTCGGCCATGGCCTGGTCGAGCGCCATGCGCACCGCCTTGCCGCGCGCCAGGCTGGCGGCATGGGCGCCGCCGCGCGCGACCAGTTCGTCGCGCAGGGCCGCCAGCGTGGCGGCCTGCGTCTCCAGCGTCTCGCCGGGCCGGCCGACGGCCTCGCGGATCGAGGCGAAATAGCGCACCGTGATCCTTTTCATCGGCGGAGCTTGGAGGCCATGGCTCATGCCAGCAGCTCCGCGAATGCAATGAAGCGCACCGTGTCGCCGGGTGCGATGGTCTGGCCGGGCGGGTTGTCGACCACGCCGTCGCCCCAGACCGTCGAGGTCAGCACGCCCGAGCTCTGGTTCGCAAACAGCTCGAGCTCGCCCTCGGCGTTGCGCCGCACGCGCAGGAACTCGCGGCGCTTGTCGGCACGCGGCCAGCTGAAATGGGCCGGCATCGCCTGGGACCGCGGCAGCAGCTCGCGCGCGCCCTGCAGCTTCAGCAGGAACGGCCGCACCAGCAGCAGGAAGGTGACGAAGCTCGACACCGGGTTGCCCGGCAGGCCGATGAAATGCGCGGTGCCGACCCGGCCATAGGCGAACGGCTTGCCGGGCTTGATGGCGATCTGCCACAGGTCGAGCGAGCCGAGCGACTGCACGGCCGGCTTGATGTGGTCTTCCTCGCCGACCGAGACGCCGCCGCTGGTGAGGATCAGGTCGTGGCCGCGCGCCGCGCCGCGCAGCGCTTCGACGGTGGCCGCGCGGTCGTCGGGCACGATGCCCAGGTCCGTCACCTCGCAGCCCAGGCGCCGCAGCAACGCGCGCAGGAAGAAGCGGTTGGAGTTGTAGATGGCACCGGGCTTCATGGCCTCGGGCGGCACCTCGCCGGGCATCACCAGCTCGTCGCCGGTGGAGAACAGCGCCACCCGCGGGCGCCGGCTCACGCGCAGCGAATCCAGGCCGATACTGGCCGCAAGTCCAAGCGCAGCGGGCGTGAGGCGCTCTCCTTTTGAGAGCACCACGGTGCCCTGCGCCACATCCTCGCCGGCGCGGCGGATCCATTGCCCGGCCGGCGGAACGGCCAGCAGGCGCACCTGCGACTCGCCCACCGCCTCGGTGTCCTCCTGCATCACGACGGCGTCGGCGCCGGGCGGGAGCGGCGCGCCGGTGAAGATGCGCGCCGCGGTGCCGGGCTCCAGCGCATGGCCCGACGCGCCCGCCGGGATGCGCTGCGTCACGCGCAGCACGGCGCCCGCGCGGGCCGCATCGGCGCAGCGCACGGCATAGCCGTCCATCGAGCTGTTGTCCTGCGGCGGCACGTGCAGCGCGGAGACGGCGTTCTCGGCCAGCACGCGGCCGTCGGCCTCGAACACGGACACGGTGTCGTCGCCGGCCAGCGGCGCGGCATGGCCCAGCAGGTCGGCCAGGGCCTCGTCAAGCGGCTTGAGCGGTGCGCGCGGAGCGTTCATGCGGATATCCCGGGGTGGTAGACAAAGCGCCCGCCATTGTCGATCAACCAGGCGGCCAGGGCGTCGGCGTCGTTCAAATCCAGCACCGGCCGCAAGGTGGGCTCGGGCAGGCGTTCGGGCGAATCGGTGGCAATGGCCACGATGAAGTCGTCATCGGCGTAGCGGTGCGGCTGGCCGGCGGCGGCACGCCAGACCTCGACCTTGGGCAGGTCGCTGTCCTTGAAGCCCTCTACCAGCACCCAGTCCACGCCGTCGTAGAGCTCGGCGATCAGCTGGTGCACCGAGAGCTGCGCCGGCTGCTCGAACTCGCGCATCAGCGCCAGGCGGCGGCTCGACGCCACCACCACCTCGAAAGCACCGGCCTCGCGGTGCCGCCAGGTGTCCTTGCCCGGCTGGTCGATGTCGAAGCTGTGGTGGGCATGCTTGACCACCGAGACCCGCTGGCCGCGGGCCTTGAGCGCAGGAATCAGGCGCTCCACCAGGGTGGTCTTGCCCGAGCCCGAGTAGCCCGCGAAGCCAACGACGTTCATGCCGGGTCTCGCCGATTGCTACTGAATTGATAGCAACAAATAACCACCCGGCCCGGACATCCGGCCATTTCAGCCACAAATCTGCACGATGTAGGCCTTGACGGCGGCCACATCGGCCTCCATCACCTGCACGCGCTTGGGCAGGGCCTCGATGCCCGCGAAACGGGCCGGGCGCTCGGGTTCGCGGCCCAGGGCCTCGACGATGGTTTCGGCGAACTTGATCGGCAGCGCGGTCTCCAGCACGATCATCGGCACGGCGGCATCGCGGTGCTCGCGCGCCACCTTGAGGCCGTCGGCTGTGTGGGTGTCGATCATCACGCCGAAGCGCTCGAAGGTGTCGCGGATCGTGGCCAGGCGGTCGGCATGGGTGCTCTTGCCGCTGGCGAAGCCGTAGCGCGCCGCCGCCTGCGCGAACCCCGGGTCGGCGCCGAGATCGAAGCGGCCTTCGCGCGCGAGCCGCGCGCCGAACAGGTCCTGCGTCCGGGCGCCGTCGCGCCCGACCAGATCGAACACGAAGCGCTCGAAGTTGCTGGCCTTGGAGATGTCCATCGAGGGGCTGGAGGTCTCGTGCGTGTCGGCTGCGCCGCGCACGCGGTAGACGCCGGTGCGGAAGAACTCGTCGAGCACGTCGTTCTCGTTGGTGGCCACCACCAGGTGGGCGATCGGCAGGCCCATCATGCGCGCCACGTGGCCGGCGCAGACGTTGCCGAAGTTGCCGCTGGGCACGGTGAAGCTGACCCGTTCGGTGTTGGACTTCGTGGCCTGCAGGTAGCCCGCGAAGTAGTACACCACCTGCGCCAGCAGGCGCGCCCAGTTGATGGAGTTGACCGTGCCGATCTTGTATTTGCGCTTGAAGTCCAGGTCGTTGGAGACGGCCTTGACGATGTCCTGGCAGTCGTCGAACACGCCGGTGATGGCGATGTTGTGGATGTTGGCATCCTGCAGGCTGAACATCTGGGCCTGC
The DNA here is from genome assembly GCF_022809125.1 of Variovorax terrae. Lineage (NCBI taxonomy): Bacteria > Pseudomonadati > Pseudomonadota > Betaproteobacteria > Burkholderiales > Comamonadaceae > Variovorax > Variovorax terrae. The sequence continues at coordinate 2,375,426 of NZ_JALGBI010000001.1, forward strand.
TGGAACGGGCTCATGCGGCCGTGCGGGCTGGTCATGAAGACGCGCACACCGTGCTTGCCGCGCATCGCGTACTCGGCCGCGCTGCCGGTGTCGCCGCTGGTCGCGCCCAGGATGTTGAGCTGCTCGCCGCGGCGCGCCAGCTCATACTCGAACAGATGGCCCAGCAGCTGCATGGCCATGTCCTTGAAGGCCAGCGTGGGGCCGTTGGACAGGGCTTCGAGGTACAGGCCGTCCTCGAGCTTCTTGAGCGGCACGATGGCCTTCGTGCCGAAGACTTCCTCGGTGTAGGTCTTGGCGCAGATCGCCTTCAGGTCGGCCGCGGAGATGTCGTCGATGTAGAGGGACAGGATCTCGAACGCCAGCTCGGCATAGGACAGGCCGCGCCAGCGCGCGAGCGTGGCCGCATCGACCTGCGGGTAGCGCTCGGGCAGGTACAGGCCGCCGTCGGGCGCCAGGCCCTCGAGCAGGATCTCGCAGAAGTGGCGCCGCTGCGGGTCGCCGCGCGTAGATAAATAAAGCATCTCAGTTTTCCATGGCGCATCGCGCCAGCCATAGCCGATGAACCCGGTCGGCCCGCGCAGCGCGGCCTGTTCGCGAAACACCGCGGAACCGGCTTTGCCGGGCCGCTGGTGTTGCCCCCTTGAGGGGGGAGGCGAAGCGGCACGCAGTGCGCGCAGCCTGGGGGTGGTTCAATTCAATTCTTCCTTGCGGATGCGCGTGATCGGCGCCAGCACCGTGGGCAGGGCCTGCATCTGCGCGATGGCCTCGTTCATCGTGCCTTCGCGCGTGTCGTGCGTGAGGATGATGAGGTCGGTCTGCGTGGAACCCTCGCCGCCCACCTCGTCGGCCTCGCGCTGCAGCACGGCGTCGATGCTGATGCCGGCCGCGGCCAGGAGGCCCGTGACCTTGGCCAGCACGCCGGCCTCGTCGGCCACGCGCAGGCGCAGGTAGTAGCTCGTCACCACCTCGCTCATCGGCAGCACCGGCAGGCTGTCCATGGCCTGGTTCAGCGTGTGCGGCTGGAACGCGAGGTGCGGCACGCGGTGCTCGGGGTCGGCCGTGTGCAGGCGCGCGATGTCCACCAGGTCGGCGATCACGGCGCTGGCCGTGGGCTCGGCGCCCGCGCCCTTGCCGTAGTAGAGCGTGGTGCCGACGGCGTCGCCCTGCACCACGACGGCGTTCATCGCGCCCTCGACGTTGGCGATCAGGCGCTTGGTCGGCACCAGGCTTGGGTGCACGCGCAACTCCACGCCCTTGTCGGTGCGCTTGGTGATGCCCAGCAGCTTGATGCGGTAGCCAAGCTGCTCGGCGTAGCGGATGTCGGCCGCGCCCAGCTTGGTGATGCCCTCGACGTAGGCCTTGTCGAACTGCACCGGGATGCCGAAGGCGATGGCGCTCATGATGGTGGCCTTGTGGGCCGCGTCCACGCCCTCGATGTCGAAGGTGGGATCGGCCTCGGCGTAGCCCAGGCGCTGCGCTTCCTTGAGCACCACGTCGAAGTCCAGCCCCTTGTCGCGCATCTCGGACAGGATGAAGTTGGTGGTGCCGTTGATGATGCCGGCGATCCACTGGATGCGGTTGGCCGTGAGGCCCTCGCGCAGCGCCTTGATGATGGGGATGCCGCCGGCCACCGAGGCCTCGAACGCCACCATCACGCCCCGGGCCGAGGCGGCCGCGAAGATCTCGCTGCCGTGCACGGCGAGCAGCGCCTTGTTGGCCGTGACCACATGCTTGCCGGCCGCGATGGCTTCCAGCACCAGGGCCTTGGCGATGCCGTAGCCGCCGATCAGCTCGATCACGATGTCGATCTCGGGGTTGGCGATCACGGCGCGCGCATCGTTCACCACCTGCACGCCCTCGCCCACGATGGCCTTGGCGCGCGCCACGTCGAGGTCGGCCACCATGGTGATCTCGATGCCGCGGCCGGCCCGGCGCTCGATCTCCTGCTGGTTGCGCCGGAGCACGTTGAAGGTGCCGCTGCCCACGGTGCCGATGCCGAGCAGGCCTACTTGGATTGGTTTCATCTCGTTTTTCGAATCAAAAGTGCTGGAAGTCCGCACCCGGTGGTCATCGGGCGCTACGTTTTCGATAGTTCTCGAGGAATTTGGCAATGCGCCCGATGGCTTCGCGCAGGTCGTCCTCGTGCGGCAGGAACACGATGCGGAAGTGGTCGGTGTCCGGCCAGTTGAAGCCCGAGCCCTGCACCAGCATGACCCGGGTTTCCTGCAGCAGTTCCAGGAAGAACTGCTGGTCGTCCTCGATCGGGTAGACCTTGGGGTCGAGCCGGGGGAACATGTAGAGCGCCGCCGTGGGCTTGACGCAGCTCACGCCCGGGATCGCGGTGATGAGCTCATACGCCAGGTCGCGCTGGCGGCGCAGGCGCCCGCCCTCGCAGACCAGGTCGTTGATGCTCTGGTAGCCGCCCAGGGCGGTCTGGATCGCCCACTGGCCCGGCACGTTGGCGCACAGGCGCATGTTCGAGAGCATGTTGAGGCCCTCGATGTAGTCGCGCGCCGGCTTCTTGTCGCCCGACACCACCAGCCAGCCCGCGCGGTAGCCGCAGGAGCGGTAGCTCTTGGACAGCGAGTTGAAGGTCAGCGTCAGCACGTCCTCGCTGAGCGAACCGATGGCCGTGTGCTTGACGCCGTCGTACAGCACCTTGTCGTAGACCTCGTCGGCGAAGATCACGAGGCCGTGCTCGCGCGCCAGGGCCACGATGGCCTTCAGCAGCTCGTCGGAGTAGAGCGCGCCGGTCGGGTTGTTCGGGTTGATGACCACGATGCCCTTGGTCCGGGGCGTGATCTTGCTGCGGATGTCGTCGAGGTTGGGCATCCAGCCATTGGCCTCGTCGCAGCGGTAGTGCACCGGCGTGCCGCCCGAGAGGCTGGCCGCGGCCGTCCACAGCGGGTAGTCGGGCGCAGGCAGCAGCAGCTCGTCGCCATCGTTGAGCAGCGCGTTGACGGCCATCACGATCAGCTCGCTGGCGCCGTTGCCCAGGTAGATGTCGTCCAGCGTCACGCCCTTGATGCCCTGCTGCTGCGTGTAGTGCATCACCGCCTTGCGCGCCGCGAAGATGCCCTTGCTGTCGGAGTAGCCCGCCGAGTTGGGCAGGTTGCGGGCCATGTCCTGCTGGATTTCCTCGGGCGAGTCGAAGCCGAACACGGCGAGGTTGCCGATGTTGAGCTTGATGATTTTCTGGCCGTCCTCTTCCATCTGCTTGGCGCGATCCATGATGGGGCCACGGATGTCGTAGCAGACGTTGGCGAGCTTGGCGGATTTCCGGATGGTCTTCAAAGTCCCTCCACAGGGCGTTTCAACGGGCGAAACGTATAATTTGACCACAGTTCTGCGCGGTTTTAGTGCAGCGCAACATCCCCCTTTCCCGCCTGCGTGCACCATGAAGCTGCAACCCGACAAATTCGACGTTCCGTCCATCAGCGGCTACGGCCCGGGCTGGGTCGGCGTGGGCGCCGAGAAAATCACCGCCAGCGTCGTCATCGGTTCCAAGGGGCAGCGGCTGGACTGGCCTTGCGCGAGCTTCGCCGACCTCACCGCGGCACATTTCGCGCAACTGGCCGGGCTCGATGCCGAACTCGTGATCTTCGGCAGCGGCGAGCGCCTGCGCTTTCCGCAACCGGCCTGGCTGCAGCCCCTGATCGCCCGGCGCATCGGCCTGGAGACCATGGACACCCAGGCGGCCTGCCGCACCTACAACATCCTCGCCGGCGAAGGCCGTAGCGTGATCGCGGCCCTGCTGCTGGAACAGCCCGGCTGACCCTCCGAGGGGGCTAGACCCCGTTTCAGGGTAAAATCACGGGTTGCAGAGGGACATCCGGTCCCCATGTCGCAACGAGAAAACCTGTCTTCAGGGACACTAGCAGAGATACAAATTCCATGGCGATCGTTGTCAACAAACCCATCCCCGAATTTGAAGCGAACGCCACCGGCGGCATCAAAGTCTCCAACACTTCCCACCTTGGCCAGACCCTGGTGCTGTACTTCTACCCCAAGGACAACACCCCCGGCTGCACCACCGAGGCCATGCAGTTCCGCGACAAGTACAAGGACTTCGTGAAGGCCGGCGCCACCGTGTTCGGCGTGTCGCGCGACAACATGAAGTCGCACGACGACTTCAAGGCCAAGCTCGAGCTGCCCTTCGAGCTGATCGCCGACACCGAAGAGAAGATGTGCCACATGTTCGGCGTGGTCAAGAACAAGATCATGTACGGCAAGAAGGTCAAGGGCATCGAGCGCAGCACCTTCCTGATCGGCGCCGACGGCATCCTCAAGCACGAGTGGCGCGGCCTCAAGGTGCCGGGCCATGTGGACGAAGTCCTCAAGGCCGTCAAGGCCCTGAAAAAGGCCGCCTGACGTTTTGCAACAACGGAGGTTGAAGCGTCACCGGACTTGTGCATAATGAATTCATGCCGTTGATCCCGACGCCGCGCGTCATCACCGCTGAATCCGAAAAAGCCGCCCGGCTCGCCAGGCGGCTTTTTCGCTTTTTGTTTCCCCTTTTTGTGAGCAACCCGCCTTATGCCATTGCCACCCGCCCCCACCAAGCGCGCCGCCCTGCTCTCGCCGGAGGCCTACGAGGCCCCGGCCCGGAATCCTTCCAAGGCATCGCGAAAATCGGAGGCCCAGTTCACCGACAGCCCGCTGGCTGAGAAACCGCAGGCGCTGGACCTGTTCGACCCGCGCTCCGGCGGCGGCGAGCATCCTGCGGCGCTGTTCGACGAAGCGATTGCGGTCACCGCCAAGAGCAGCCCGGCCCCCGCGAAGAAGCGCCCCGCCAGCGCCGCGCAGCCCGCGGCCAAGCCCAAAAAAGCCCGGCCCACCGGCCCGACCAAGCTGTTCGTGCTCGACACCAATGTGCTGATGCACGACCCGATGTGCCTGTTCCGCTTCGAGGAGCACGACATCTTCCTGCCCATGATCGTGCTCGAAGAGCTCGACGGCCACAAGAAGGGCATGACCGAGGTTGCGCGCAACGCGCGCCAGACCAGCCGCACGCTCGACGCCCTGGCCGGCGCCCAGGGCGCGGACATCGCCGCCGGGCTCAAGCTCGACACCACCGGCCACCGCGAGGCCGGCGGCAAGCTGTTCTTCCAGACCCAGCCGCTGAACTACACGCTGCCCACCAGCCTGCCGCAGGGCAAGGCCGACAACCAGATCCTCGGCGTGGTGGAAGCCCTGCGCCAGCAGTACGCGCCGCGCGAGGTGGTGCTGGTGTCCAAGGACATCAACATGCGCGTCAAGGCGCGCGCCCTGGGCCTGGCCACCGACGACTACCAGAACGACAAGACGCTCGAAGACGGCGATCTGCTCTATTCGGGCGCGCTGGCCCTGTCGGGCGATTTCTGGGCCCGGCATGGCAAGACCATGGAGAGCTGGCAAAGCGGCAGCCACACCTACTACCGCATCAGCGGCCCGATCGTGCCCAGCCTGCTGATCAACCAGTTCGTCTACTTCGAGTCGCCCGGCGAGCCCAGCCTGTATGCGCGCGTCACCGAAATCCGCGCCAAGACCGCCGTGCTCAAGACCCTCAAGGACTACGGCCATCTCAAGAACGCCGTCTGGGGCGTGACCACGCGCAACCGCGAGCAGAACTTCGCGATGAACCTGCTGACCGACCCGGAGATCGACTTCGTCACGCTGACCGGCACCGCCGGCACCGGCAAGACGCTGATGGCGCTGGCCTCGGGCCTGACCCAGGTGCTGGACGACCGCCGCTACACCGAGATCATCATGACCCGCGCCACCGTGAGCGTGGGCGAGGACATCGGCTTCCTGCCCGGCACCGAAGAGGAAAAGATGGGCCCCTGGATGGGAGCGCTGGACGACAACCTCGAGGTGCTGGCCAAGACCGAGACCAGCGCCGGCGAATGGGGCCGCGCCGCCACCAACGAGCTGATCCGCAGCCGCATCAAGATCAAGAGCATGAACTTCATGCGCGGGCGCACCTTCCTCAACAAGTACGTGATCATCGACGAGGCGCAGAACCTCACGCCCAAGCAGATGAAGACGCTGATCACACGCGCGGGCCCGGGCACCAAGATCATCTGCATGGGCAACCTCGCGCAGATCGACACGCCCTACCTCACCGAAGGCTCGTCGGGCCTGACCTTCGCGGTCGACAAGTTCAAGGGCTGGCCGCACAGCGGCCACATCACGCTGGCGCGCGGTGAGCGCTCACGGCTGGCCGACTTCGCGAGCGAGGTGCTCTGACGCGCCCTGCCCTCCGTTTGCTACCAAATCAATAGCAAACAATGACCCACCGGCCTGGACCTCGGGCCAATTTCATTGAAAATTTCGGCACAGCGGCCCCGATCGGGGCCGCCGTCAGCCCAGCCGCGCCACGAACGGGCTGGGCCGGTCCCGGTGCGCGTACAGGCTCAGGAATTTCCGGGCCCGCGTGATGCCCACGTAGAACAGGTTGTCTTCCTCCCACGGCTGGCCCGTGGCCGAGGGAAACTCGCCCTGCTCCAGGTAGGGCAGCGCCACGTGGTCGAACTCCAGCCCCTTGACCGACACCAGGTGGGCCAGCACCACGCCTGGCGACGACTTCAGCTGCCGCTGCCTGACTTCGGCATCGTTGAGGCTCTGGAAGAACTCAGCGGGCGTGCTAAAGCGCTCGGCCGAGGCCATCAGCCCCTGCAGATTGCCCCGCACCTCCTCGCGCCGGGCCTTCTCCACGAACACGCTCGCCGCGAGCAGGTCCATGCGCAGCGCGTCCAGCACCTTGGTGAGCATGCCCGGCCCCGTCTCGCGCTGCGCCACCTGCACCGCCGCACGCAGCCGGCGCGCCAGCGCGGCATCGACGCCTCGCAGCACCTGGTTCTCGAAGAACGACGCCAGGATCAGCGGGTTGTCCGTGACCGCGTCCACGGCGCGCTGCAGCAGCTCCCCCTGCGACAGGTGCTCGTGGCCGTCGGCCTGGATGTTCACGCTGCAGAAGAAGACGAACGCCTCGACCACCTTGCGCCGCGTCGTGGCGTCGTCCATGCTGGTGAAGCGGTCCGCGGCAACCGCGAGCAGCCCCCGCACCAGCAGGATTTCGGGCCGCATCAGGTAGCTCTGCAGGCCGCTCGGGGTGTAGGGAATCTCGGCGGCGAGCAGCGCGTTCTCCAGCGCCACCGACTGATGGGGGTGGCGCAGCAGCACGGCGAATGAAGACAGCTTCTTGCGCGCCGCCTTCCACGCCCGGATGTCCGCCACCAGCCGGGCCTCGCCGCTGTCCGGGCCGGCCTCCGCGCACGAGTGGATCGCCAGCACGGTGGCATGCGGGCTGGCCGAACTGCAGGCCTTGCCCTTGAAGCGCCTGACCCATTTCGCCAGGCCAGCGTCGAAGCGGAAGCTGGCCGTCAAGGGATAACGCGCGATCCGCCGGTGGCTGTCGCGCTCGATGGCGTCGGCCAGAAACCGGGGCTCCGCGCCGGCCGCCGAGTGGATGACCTGGTCCGCATCGCCGACGCCGCAGAAGAAGCGGTTGCCTTCGAGCAGCTTCATCAGCACCTCGTGCATGGCCTGGTTCATGTCGTGCATCTCGTCGACCATCACCAGCCTGGCACGCCAGGGCCAGCTCACAAGCGAAGGCGGCAGCCCCTCGGACCGGATCAGGCAGGCCAGGTCATGGACGGCGTCCATCGGGCCGCGAAACACCGGGTGGTCGGGGTGGCCGCCGCGGCGCAGCCGCTCATACACCTTGAACACCTTGAGCTGCGTGTAGCTGACCCCGAGCGACTCCGCGTACTCGGGCGTGACCGCCCCTTCGTGCCCGGACATCTCGAGCGCCATGCGGCCCTTCAGGTTCAGGCATAGCTTGAGGAACTCCTCGACGGCGGCGTCATCCCCGAGCGTGGGGATCTGCAGCGCATCGCGCCATCGCTCGTCCTCGTTGCCAGCCACCTGCTCGATGGCCTGCCACACCAGGGGCTTCAGGTCTTCCGCGTTCGGCCTGGCCGGCACCACCGCGCCATCGAGCGGGCGCAGCACCGATTGCGCGAACGACTCGAACGTGTCGATGCGGAACTGCCGCACCACGGCAGCCGGCACGCCCAGGTGACTGAGGGCCGAAGCCAGCGCCTGCCTGGCCTCGCCGGTGTAGGTCAGCGCCAGGCAGTCCTGCGGCGAGACGCCCCGGCTCCAGGACTCCGCCATGCGCAGGGCCAGCGTGGTGGTCTTGGCCGCCCCCGCATTCGCCTGCACGATGAGCGTGTTCTCGGTGGCCGTCTGGATCGCGCGCTGCTCGTCGGTGGGCTCGATGGCGCGCGGCACGAACTGGGCGGGCCGGGGCGCGCGGCTCGGCGTTGGCTGCATCCTAGAAATCGTCGCTCATGCCGCCGGCCATGTTCTCGAACTTGGTCAGTGGCTTGAGGAAGGCCAGCTTCACGGTGCCGGTGGGCCCGTTGCGCTGCTTGCTGATGATGATCTCGGCCACGCCGGGCTCCTTGGAGTCCTTGTTGTAGTAGTCGTCGCGGTAGATGAACATGATCACGTCCGCGTCCTGCTCGATGGCGCCGGATTCGCGCAGGTCGCTCATCATCGGGCGCTTGTCGGTGCGGCTCTCGACGCCGCGGCTGAGCTGCGACAGCGCGATCACCGGGCACTGCAGCTCCTTGGCCAGCATCTTGAGGCCGCGCGAGATTTCGCCCACGGCCGTGGCGCGGTTCTCGTCGGCCATGCCGCTGGACACGCTCATGAGCTGCAGGTAGTCGACCACGATCAGGCCCAGCTTGCCGCACTGGCGCGCCAGCCGCCGCGCGTTGGCGCGCAGCTCGCTGGTGGTGAGGCCGGGCGTCTCGTCAATATGCAGCGAGACGTTGCGCAGCTTCTCGATGGCCTCGGTCAGGCGTGGCCATTCGTCGTCGTTCAGCTTGCCGGTGCGCAGGTGGCCCTGGTCGATGCGGCCGATCGAGCCGACGATACGCACCGCGAGCTGGGAGGCGCCCATTTCCATCGAGAACACCGCCACCGGCAGGCCTTCGTTGAGCGCCACGTGCTCGGCGATGTTGATGGCCAGCGCGGTCTTGCCCATCGAGGGGCGCGCCGCCAGCACGATCATGTCGCCGGGCTGCAGGCCCGAGGTCATGCGGTCGAAGTCGTAGAAGCCGGTCGGCACGCCCGTGATGTCGTTCGGGTTGTCGGCCATCTCCTGCACGCGGTCCAGCAGCTGCACCACCAGGGAGTCCATGCCCTGGAAGCCCTGCTTCATGCGCGAGCCTTCTTCGCCGATGTTGAAGATCTTCTGCTCGGCCTCGTCCAGGATCTTGTCGACCGGCTTGCCCTGCGGGTTGAAGGCGTTGGTGGCGATCTCGTCGCTCGCGCTCACCAGCTTGCGCAGGATCGAGCGCTCGCGCACGATCTCGGCATAGCGGCGGATGTTGCTGGCGCTGGGCACGTACTGGGCCAGCGAGTTGAGGTAGGCCAGCCCCCCCACCTCGTCGGCCTTGCCGAGGTTCTGCAGCTGCTCGAAGACCGTGATCACGTCCGCCGGCTTGCTGGCGTTGATCAGCGTGCCGATGGCCGCGTAGACGAGGCGGTGCTCGTAGCGATAGAAGTCGCCGTCGACCAGCAGGTCGCCCACGCGGTCCCAGGCGTTGTTGTCCAGCAGCAGGCCCCCCAGCACGCTCGACTCGGCCTCCACGGAGTGCGGCGGAATGCGCAACTGCGCCACCTGGCGGTCGCTGTCGCCGGAGAAGTCGTCGTCAAGCGGGGAAAAGACTGCGGACATGGGGGAAAACCTTCGATCTGCGATGCTAGCGCCCGCCACCGTGGCCGTCATTGGACAACCCTGTGGATAAGCCCTGCACATCTTCTGTACAAGCCTGTATGGAGACAGGCTGAAACAAAAAGGCCGCCCAGGGGGCGGCCTTTTTGGCTTCCGCGAGGAAACTCAGGCGGTTTCGCCGTACACCGTCACGGTGATGTCGACCACCACGTCGGTGTGCAGGGCCACGCTGACCGTACTGTCGCCCACGACCTTGATCGGGCCATTGGGCAGGCGCACCTGGGCCTTGACGACCTTGTAGCCTTGCTTGTTCAGTTCTTCGGCGATGTCGAAGTTGGTCACCGAGCCGAACAGGCGGCCGTCCACGCCGGCCTTCTGGGTCAGCTTGATGGCCGTGCCGGCCAGCTTCTCGCCCTGGGCCTGGGCTTCGGCGTGCTTGGCGGCGGCTGCCTTTTCCAGTTCGGCGCGCTTGGCTTCGAACTCAGCCTTGTTGGCCGCGGTGGCGCGGCGGGCGCGGCCCTGCGGGATCAGGAAGTTGCGGGCGTAGCCGTCCTTGACCTTGACGATCTCGCCGAGGTTGCCCAGGTTCACCACTTTGTCGAGCAGAATGATTTGCATGGTCTTCGCTCCTTAGATGCGGTGCTGGTCGCTATACGGCACCAGCGCGAGGAAACGCGCGCGCTTGATGGCGGTGTTGAGCTGGCGCTGGTAGATCGCGCGGGTGCCGGTCAGGCGCGCCGGGATGATCTTGCCGTTTTCGGCGATGAAGTCACGCAGGGTGTCGACATCCTTGTAGTCGATTTCCTCGACGTGCGCCACGGTGAAGCGGCAAAAGCGCTTGCGCTTGAACAGCAGCGACTGGGTGTTGCGCTTCGGGCGCTTGTCTTTGTTGAATTTCTTGAACGTGGCCATTTCGGGACCTCCGGTAAATTAATCTTGCTGATACTCTTGAATGTGAAGCACGACGTGCTTGCCGTTGCGGGGTGTTGCCAGAAAGCCGGTGAACCGCCAGAGGCTGCCGATGGCCTGTTGGCCGATGCTCTCGGCCACTGCGCCAAGGGCCACTGCCTTGATTGCCGCCTTCACCTGCCGGGCCTGGCCTGCCTCCGAAGCATCCGACTCGTGTTCGAGCCGCAGATCCAGGGCGGGCACTCCGGCCGGTGTGTAGCGCAGGGGTTTGACCTCGGCGATACAGGCAGTCAGGACGATGTGGTTCACACTCCTCGCTGGTCAGTCCGCAGCCGCTTCACGAAGCGGCGTATTCCGCCTGCTGGGCCTTGCGGGCCTCTTCGCGCTCGACGGTCTTCATCATCGAAGACGGGCCGGTGTCGGCCTTCTTCTTGACCACGGTCAGATGGCGCAGCACGGCATCGTTGAACTTGAACGCGTGTTCGAGTTCGCCCATCACGGCCTGATCGGCCTCGATGTTGACGCACAGGTAGTGGGCCTTGTTGAGCTTGTTGATCTGGTAGGCCAGCTGGCGGCGGCCCCAGTCTTCCACACGATGCACCTTGCCGTTGCCGGCGGTGATCATGCTCTTGTAGCGCTCCAGCATGGCCGGAACCTGCTCGCTTTGATCCGGGTGGATCAGCAAGATGATTTCATAGTGACGCATAGACACTCCTTGTGGATAAAGCCGCCCGCTGCGTCTGCGCAGCAGATGCTGCACTCATGCGGTACGGCAAGGCAAAGCCAAGTATTATAGACGATCTTCGCCGCCGGCTGGCCTGGGCGTCTGCCCGCGAGTCATCAGGCTGACCAGCCAGGTGACGGCGACGCCCGCCGGCACCCCGAACACGCCGGCCGAAATGGGCTGGATGCCGAACCACAGGCCGCTGCCCCCGAGCCCCCAGGCGGCCCGCAGCGGCGGCGAGTTGATGGCCATGTAGTACACTGTCACGCCCAGCCCGGCCAGCATGCCGGCCACCGCGCCCTGGCGCGTGGTGCCGGCCCAGAAGATCCCGAACACCATGGCCGGCACGAACGCCGCGCCGGCGATCGAGAACGAGGCCGACACCAGGAACAGGATGTCCGCCGATTTCTGCGCCGCCACATAGGCCGCCGCCAGCGCCACCAGCAGCAGCGCGAACTTGGACAGCATCACGCGGTGCATGGCGCCCGCGCGGTCGCTTTCGCCGCGGAAATAGACGTCGTGCGCGAGGGCGTTGCCGATTGTCAGCAGCAGTCCGTCGGCCGTGGAGAGCGCCGCCGCCAGCCCGCCGGCCGCCACCAGCCCCGACACCACATAGGGCAGCCCGCCAAGCTCGGGCGTGGCCAGCATCACGATGTCGGCCCCCATGCGCAGCTCGGAGAACTGCAGGATGTGGTCGCCGTTGATGTCGGCCACCGAGAGCAGCGTCGGGTCCACCTTGGACCATTGCGCGATCCAGGCCGGCAGGGTGTCGAAGCTGCGCCCGACCAGGTTGCTCAGCACCTCGTACTTCACCAGCACCGCCAGCGCCGGCGCCGCCACGTAGAGCAGCGCAATGAACACCAGCGACCAGGCCACCGAGTTGCGCGTTTCGGCCACCGAAGGCGTGGTGTAGAAGCGCGTCAGCAGGTGCGGCAGCCCGGCCGTGCCGACCATCAGGCAGAACATCAGCGCCATGAAGTTGAGCCGCGAGGTCTCGAACGCCTGCTGTTGCTGCGGCGTGCCCTGCGGGTCGCCTGCAAACGCCTGCACATGGGGCGGCATGCCCCCCAGGGGGCGGGCCCGCTCCAGGTTGTCCTGCATGGCACGGCTCCAGCGCTCGCGGGCTGTGGCCGCGTCCCGCGGCAGGGCGGCGAGTTCGCGGCCGGCGGCGAAGATCACCGAGGCATCGGCCCGCTGCTCGTGCAACTGGTGCAGCCGGTCCTGCGCGGCCTTGCGCTCGCGCGCAAGCGAGGCCTCCACATCCTGCAGCTTCTGCTCATAGACCCTGGCGCGCCGCGCATACTCGGCGATCACGGCCTGCTCGGCCGGCGATTCGGCCAGTTGCTTCTCGAGCGCGGTGATCTTTTCGAGCTGCTGGCCATAGACCAGCGGCGCCAGCGGGTTGCCCAGCTGCTTGTAGGCCAGCCAGGACACCGGGATCAGGAACGCCAGGATCAGGATCACGTACTGCGCCACCTGGGTCCAGGTCACCGCGCGCATGCCCCCCAGGAACGAGCACACCAGCACGCCGCCCAGGCCGAGCAGGATGCCGATCTCGAACTGCACGCCGGTCAGGCGCGAGGTGATCAGCCCCACGCCGTAGATCTGGGCCACCACATAGGTGAACGAGCACAGGATGGCCGCGAACGCCGCGATCAGGCGCGGCCAGCGCCCGCCGAAGCGGGTGCCAAAAAAATCAGGGATGGTGTAGAGCCCGAGCCGGCGCAGGTGGGGCGCCACCAGCAGCGCCACCAGGCAAAAGCCGCCGGTCCAGCCCAGCACATAGGCCAGCCCGCCGGGCTGCGACTCGGTGCCCGAGAAGCCCTGCAGATAGAGCCCGCCGGCCATGCTGATGAACGAGGCGGCGCTCATCCAGTCGGCCGCAGTGGCCATGCCGTTGTACATGGCCGGCACGCGGCGGCCGGCCACGTAGTACTCGGCGGGATCGGCGGTGCGGCCGTAGACGCCGATGACCGCGTACAGCCCGACGCTGGCGAACAGGAAGATCCCGCCCACCCACTGGCGCGACAGGCCCGCCCACTCGGCCACCGCCATCAGCAGCAGGAACCCCAGGATGCACACCACGTAGATGGCGAGGATGCGGTGCAGGCGCAGCTTGTAGGCGGCATAGCCGGCGCGGTCGGCCGCGATGCCCTCGGGCCCGTCGCCGCCCTGGCGGTTCCTGGCCCAGGCGTAGAACACCACGATGGCGATGAACACCAGCACCGCGCCCTGGGCCGAGAACCAGAAGTTCAGCGGCCAGCCCGCCACGACGACCTGCAGGTCGCGCGCAAAGAACACGCCGCCGAACGAGGCCGCCAGCCAGAGCAGCAGCAACCCTCCCCTCAGGCCCGGGATGCGGGGGCCTGGCGGGGTGGCGGAGAAAGCGGACGGGGAAGCAACCTGCGGCGGCATCGGCACCGATCATGACACCGGCCGGGGCTGGCGCTTCTAGGTATTTGCGACAGCTCCGGGCTCGGGCGGCGGCGTCAGGACTGCGCCAGCTGCTGCCAGGTGGCGATCACCGTGTCGGGGTTGAGCGAGATCGAGGCGATGCCCGCGTCGGCCAGCCACTGCGCGAAGTCGGGGTGGTCGCTGGGCCCCTGGCCGCAGATGCCCACGTACTTGCCCTGGGCCTGGCAGGCCTGGATGGCGCGGCTGAGCATGGCTTTCACCGCCGGGTCGCGCTCGTCGAAGTCGGCGGCCAGCAGTTCGAGGCCGGAGTCGCGGTCCAGGCCCAGGGTGAGCTGGGTCAGGTCGTTCGAGCCGATCGAGAAGCCGTCGAAGAACTGGAGGAACTCGTCGGCCAGGATGGCGTTGCTCGGCACCTCGCACATCATGATGACCTTGAGCTCGTCCTGCCCGCGCTTCAGGCCATGCTTGGCCAGCAGCTGGGTCACCTTCTCGGCCTGGCCCAGCGTGCGCACGAAGGGCACCATCACCTGCACGTTGGTCAGGCCCATGTCGTTGCGCACGCGCTTCAGGGCTTCGCACTCCATGGCGAAGGCCTCGCCGAAGTCGGCGCTGATGTAGCGCGCCGCGCCGCGGAAGCCCAGCATCGGGTTCTCTTCCTCGGGCTCGTAGCGGCTGCCGCCGATCAGCTTGCGGTACTCGTTGCTCTTGAAATCCGACAGGCGCACGATCACCGGCTTGGGCCAGAAGGCGGCGGCGATCGTGGCCACGCCCTCGGCCACCTTGTCCACGTAGAAGGCCCGGGGCGAGGCGTGGCCGCGCGCCACCGACTCCACCGCCTTCTTGAGGTCGGCATCGACACTCGGGTAGTCGAGGATGGCCTTGGGGTGCACGCCAATGTTGTTGTTGATGATGAATTCGAGCCGCGCGAGGCCCACGCCCTCGTTGGGCAGCTGCGCGAAGTCGAAGGCGAGCTGGGGGTTGCCCACGTTCATCATGATCTTGGTCTTGATGGGCGGCATCTCGCCGCGCTGCACCTCGGTCACCTCGGTCTCGAGCAGGCCGTCGTAGATGTGGCCGGTGTCGCCCTCGGCGCAGCTCACCGTCACCAGGGTGCCGTCCTTCAGCCGGTCGGTCGCGTCGCCGCAGCCCACCACGGCGGGAATGCCGAGTTCGCGCGCGATGATGGCGGCGTGGCAGGTGCGCCCGCCGCGGTTCGTGACGATGGCGCTGGCGCGCTTCATCACCGGCTCCCAGTTCGGGTCGGTCATGTCGGTGACCAGGATGTCGCCGGCCTGCACCTTGTCCATCTCGGCGATGCTGTGCACCAGCCGCACCGGGCCGGTGCCGATCTTCTGGCCGATGGCGCGGCCTTCGGCCAGCACCGCGCCGCGGCCCTTGAGCTTGTAGCGCAGCTCGGCCTTGCCCTGCTGCTGGCTCTTCACCGTCTCGGGCCGGGCCTGCAGGATGTAGAGCTGGCCGTCGGTGCCGTCCTTGCCCCACTCGATGTCCATCGGGCGGCCATAGTGCTGCTCGATCACCAGCGCGTACCGGGCGAGCTGTTCGACGTCGGCGTCGCTCAGCGAGTAGCGGTTGCGCTGCTCGGTGGGCACGTCGGTGGTCTTGACCAGCCGGCCGCTGGCGGCCTTTTCGGCCGGCGTGGCGAACTCCATCTGGATCAGCTTGGAGCCCAGGTTGCGGCGGATCACGGCCTTCTTGCCGGCCCGCAGCATGGGCTTGTGCACATAGAACTCGTCGGGGTTCACCGCGCCCTGCACCACGGTCTCGCCCAGGCCGTAGCTGCTGGTGATGAACACCACCTCCTCGAAGCCCGACTCGGTGTCGATGGTGAACATCACGCCGGCGGCGCCCAGGTCGGAGCGCACCATGCGCTGCACGCCGGCCGACAGGGCCACCACGTCGTGGGCAAAGCCCTTGTGCACGCGGTAGCTGATGGCGCGGTCGTTGTAGAGGGAGGCGAACACCTCCTTCATCTTGTGCAGCACGTCCTCGATGCCGACCACGTTGAGGAAGGTCTCCTGCTGGCCGGCGAACGAGGCATCGGGCAGGTCTTCGGCCGTGGCCGAGGAGCGCACGGCGAACGAGGCCGCGGGGTTGCCCGCGCTCAGCGCGGCAAAGGCCTCGCCGATGGCCTGCTGCAGATCGGCCGGGAACGGCTGGGCCTCGACCATGGCGCGGATCTCGGCGCCGGCGGCGGCCAGCGCGCGCACGTCCTCGGTGTCGAGCGCCGCCAGGCGCCGGCTGATGCGGTCGGCCAGGCCGTCGTGGGCCAGGAACTGGCGGAAGGCATGGGCCGTGGTGGCGAAGCCCGTGGGCACGCGCACGCCGGTCGGCAACTGCGAGATCATTTCGCCGAGGCTGGCGTTCTTGCCGCCAACCGCCTCGACGTCGGTCATCCTCAGGTTCTCAAACGGTACGACCAGGGCGGTCGGGCTGAAAAGTGCAGACATGGGAAAGCTCCAGAAGTTGAAAGCGGGTCTGCGCGCAGCCAGGCGCCCACGGGACGGGCCGCGCCCATGCACACGGTGCGACTTTGGTGTTGTTCTAGTCGGTCGGGGCGGTGCATGGCAGGAATTCGGATAATTGGCGCCATTGTAGGCGGGGCCACGCCAGGCCAAGGCTTGCAGGAACCTGAAAGTACTATCCAGCCATGCACACCCGCACCGTGTTCTTCATTTCCGACGGCACCGGCATCACCGCCGAGGCCTTCGGCAACGCCATCCTCGCCCAGTTCGAGATGGAGCCGCGCCACGTGCGCCTGCCCTTCATCGACACCGTGGACAAGGCCCACCAGGCGGTGCGCCAGATCAACCACACGGCCGAGGTCGAGGGCAACAAGCCCATCGTCTTCACCACGCTGGTCAACATGGAGGTGCTCCGGGTGGTGCAGAACGGCTGCAAGGGCATGCTGCTGGACATGTTCGGCACCTTCGTGCAGCCGCTGGAGAAGGAGCTGGGCATCAAGTCGCTGCACCGCGTGGGCCGCTTCTCGGACGTGAGCAAGAGCAAGGCCTACCACGACCGCATCGAGGCCATCAACTTCAGCCTGGCACACGACGACGGCCAGTCCAACCGCGACCTGGAGGGCTCGGACGTGATCCTGGTCGGCGTGAGCCGCAGCGGCAAGACGCCGACCTCGCTCTACTTGGCCATGCAGCACGGCCTGAAGGCCGCCAACTACCCGCTGATCCCCGAGGATTTCGAGCGCCGCCAGCTGCCGCCGGCCCTGGTGGCGCACCGCAAGAAGATCTTCGGGCTGACCATCAACCCCGAGCGGCTGTCGGAAATCCGCAACGAGCGCCGCCCGGACTCCCGCTACGCCAGCCTGGAGAACTGCCGCATGGAGGTCAGCGAGGCCGAGGCCATGATGCGGCGCGCCGGCATCCGCTGGCTGTCCACCACCACCAAGTCGATCGAGGAGATCGCCACCACCATCCTGCAGGAAATCCAGCCGGGCCGGCTGGTGTATTGATTGCTACACTTTCTATAGCAAACAATGACCACGCGACAAGGACATCGGCCGCTTTTCATTCAAAATTCGGGTTGAAGGCGGCCGCCACGGCCTTCCGTCAGCCAAACAGGTACTGCACCACCCCGTCGGCCCCCGCCACGCTGCGGCAGTCCACGCCCCAGACCCTGGCGATCAGCGCCTGCTCCAGCACCGTTGCCGCCGGCCCGGCCCGGCAGGCCGCGCCGTTGCGCAGCACCACCACATCGTCGGCATAGCGCAGCGCGAGGTTGAGGTCGTGCAGCACGGCCACTACACCCACGCCCTCCTCCCGCGCCCAGCCGCGCAGCAGCCGCAGCGCGTGGTGCTGGTGCGCCAGGTCGAGCGCGGCCGTGGGCTCGTCCAGCAGCAGCCAGCGCGCCGCGCCGTCGGGCCGCGCCTCCCACACCTGCGCCAGCGCGCGGGCCAGGTGCACCCGGGCCTTCTCGCCGCCCGACAGCGTGTTCAGCACGCGCCCCGCCAGCGCGGCCACGCCGGTGGCCTCCATCGCCTGCGGCACGATGCCGTCCTCGTGCCGGC
This sequence comes from Variovorax terrae, assembly GCF_022809125.1. Classification (NCBI taxonomy): domain Bacteria; kingdom Pseudomonadati; phylum Pseudomonadota; class Betaproteobacteria; order Burkholderiales; family Comamonadaceae; genus Variovorax; species Variovorax terrae. The sequence goes on from NZ_JALGBI010000001.1 coordinate 2,393,249, forward strand.
TGGGCCGGCGGCGGTGCGGAAAGCGCCCGAGCTCGACCACCTCGCGCGCCGTGAACTCGAACGCCACCGCGCTCTCCTGCGGCATCACGGCGCGGCGCAGGGCCAGCGCCTGCGGCGCATGGGCCTGCAGGTCGATGCCGTCGAGCTGCACCGCGCCGCGGCAAGGCCGCCGCTGGCCGCCGAGCAGCGACAGCAGCGTCGACTTGCCGGCGCCATTGGGGCCGAGAATCGCCGTCAGGCGGCCCGGCTGGAACTCCACCGTGGCGCCCTCCAGCAAGGTCTTGCCGCCGGCGGTGGCGCCGGCCTCGCGGCATCGCAGCGTCATACCTGGCTCCTGAAGCGCCGCAGCATCACGAGGAACATCGGCACGCCGATGAAGGCGGTCAGCACGCCCAGCGGCAGCTCGGCCGGCTGGGCCACGGTGCGCGCCACCGCGTCGGCCGCCAGCACCAGCGCCGCCCCGAGCAGGGCCGAGCCCGGCAGCACCACGCGGTGGTCCGGCCCGGCGATCAGCCGCACCCAGTGCGGCGCGATCAATCCGACGAAGCCGATGATGCCGGTGGTGGCGGTGACCGCGCCCACTGCCAGCGCCGTGACCGCCACCACGCGGCGCTTGACGCGCTCGACATCGACGCCCAGCAGCGCCGCCTGCGGCTCGCCCAGGGCGATGGCGTTGAGCGGCCGGGCCCAGGCCAGGCCGGCGCAGACCGCCGCCAGCACCACGCCCGCCACCAGCGCCACGGCGCTCCAGCGTGCGCCGCCCAGGCTGCCGAGCAGCCAGAACTGCAGGCTGCGCAACTGCTCGTCGCTGGCCATGAAGCTCAGCAGGCCAAGGCCCGCCCCCGCCAGCGCATTGATCGCCACGCCGGCCAGCAGCATCAGCCCCATGCGCGTGCCGCCCTGGCTTTGCGACAGCGCGTAGATCAGCAGCGTCACCGCCAGTCCGCCCAGGAAGGCCATCAGCACCAGCGTCCAGCTGCCCAGCGTGCGCGGCAGCTCGGGAAACCACCAGCTGCCCAGCACGATGGTGACGCCGGCCGCCAGCGCCGCGCCGCTGCTGATGCCGATCAGCCCCGGATCGGCCAGCGGATTGCGGAACAGGCCCTGCATCAAGGCCCCCGCCATGCCCAGGCCCGCCCCGGCCGCCATGCCCAGCAGCAGGCGCGGCAGCCGGATGTTGACGAACACCAGGTGCTCCGGCGACGGGCTGGCGCCGCCCGCGAACAGGTTGCCCAGCAGGGCCCACCATTGCCCGGGCGTGATGGTGTAGGCGCCGCGCGCGCTGCCGGCGATGAACGCCGCCGCCACCAGCAGGCCGCCGAGCAGCAGCACGACCCTGGAAGACAGCCGCAGGCTCATGGCCGGCCCTCCAGCCCTCGGGAAGGCAGCCCGGCCGGCGCCCGCGCATCGGCAGCAGCCCACTGGGCCAGCGTGATGCAATGGCCGTCCCCATCCGTCAGGCTGAACTCCCAGGCGCCCCAGGGCCGCAGGCGAGGCGCCTGGCTGACGCAGCCGCGCGACTGGCGGGCCAGCCGGGCATGCGATTCGAAAATGGCGCCGGGCGCACCGTCCAGCGGCACGCGGCAACGGACCGGCTGAACGGGGCCGGGGCGCTGCCACAGCTGCAGCGTGATGCCCGCGCCGCGGACGAAACCCAGCACGCCGGGAATCTCCTGCAGCAGCTCGAAGCCCAGCACCTCGCGGTAGTGCGCCAGCGCCCGCGCCAGCCGCGGCGTGGCCAGCACCGGCCGCGCCGCGGTGCCCGGCAGCTCGCCCGCGCTCATGCGCCGGCCACCATCTTGTCGTGCAGCTCGCGCACGGCCGCCGGCAGGCGCGGGCCGAAGCCCAGCAGCAGCAGCGCATCCATCGCCACCAGCGCCCGGCGCCGGTAGGCCGGCGTCAGCGCCAGCTCGGGGCGCTGCCAGAACTTCTCGGCGCCGCCCTGGGCGTCGAGGCCCTGGGTGGTGGTCACGATCACGTCGGGTGCGGCGCTGGCCATGGCCTCGGCCGTCATGGGGCGGTAGCCCGCGAAGGCGCCCATCACGTTCAGGCCGCCGGCCAGGCCGATCATGGCGCTGGCCGCGGTCTGGGTGCCCGCAACCTGCGGGCTGGCGCTGTGCGAGAGGATGAACAGCACGCGCGGCGGGCGGCGCTGCGCGCGCGCCACCTCGCGCTGCACGCCGGCCCATTCGCCGTCCAGCCGCGCCTGCAGTTCGCGCGCCCGGCCCTCGCGCGCCGCAGCCCGGCCCACGGCCTGGACCTTGCGCTGCACCTCGGCCCAGCTGTGGTCAGCCTGGATCAGCTCCACCCGCACGCCGGCGCTGCGCACCTGGTCGATCACCACGGGCGGCCCGGCTTCGGTGGTGGCGATCAGCGCATCGGGCCGCAGCGAGAGCAGCCCCTCGGCCGACAGCTGGCGCATGTAGCCCACCTTGGGCGTCTGCAGCGCCGCCGCGGGAAACAGGCTGGTGGTGTCGGTGCCGACGAGCTGCGATTCGGCGCCGAGCGCGTACACCACCTCGGTGATGGCGCCGCTGACGGTCACCAGGCGCGGCGGCGCCGGGGTCTGGGCCGTGGCCTGCGCCGCCAGCGCCCCCAGCAGGGGCGCCGACAGCAGGCCCAGCGCGGCGCGCCGGCGCGGAAGATTCGGCAGCAGGGAGGGTCTGGCCGGTGCGCTCATGCCGCAGCCGCCTCCAGCCGGGGCAGCCTGCGCACCAGGCCGCGCCAGGCCTCGCGCTCGGGCACGCCGGGCTTGCGCGCGCCGAAGAACATCGCCATGAGCCCGCCCTCATGGTCGAAGGCCTCGACCGAGGTGACCACGCCGTCGCTGGTGGGCTTCTCCACGATCCAGGCATGGGCGATCAGGTCTTCGCGCAGGTGCAGGTTGAATCCCGGATCGAGCACGTTGATCCATTGCGCGCCGCCCGGCGTGGCCAGCGGCTCGACGCGTTTCACCGGGCCGCTGTGGATCTGGATGCAGCCGCCGCTGCCGACGAACACCATGATGGGCGTGCCGTCCATCGCCGCCTCGTCGAGCAGGCGGTGCACCGCATCGCGGCCCGCCGGCCACGCAAAGCGCCCCTGCACCAGGCGAAAGCTCTGCTGCCGCTCGACGCCGAACTTCTGGGTCAGGCCGAAGAACTCGTGCGTGTCGCGCATGCCGGCCCAGGCCTCGGCCAGTCCCGGCGCGTCGATGGCCGCGTCGGGCCGAGCGGCCTCGCGCGCCGCGGCCGGCGTGAACACGTAGCCCGCGCCGGGCTGGGCGAACTGCGCCACCACGGCGTTGAAGGCATCGCGGTCGCTGGCCTCGCGCACATACGCCTTGTGCACCGCCCCGCCCTGCGCATTGAAGAACTGCAGGCTTTGCGTAGGCGGCCGGGCCGGATCGTTGGCAGGCTCCAGCACCGCGAAGCCGGCATGCCACTGGTGGAAGAACAGGCGCAGGTCGATGTCGTCGCCCAGCGCCAGGCCCACATGCCCGTTCACCGACACCTTCTGGTAGATGCCGGTCTTCTCGTGCACCGTGGATTCGTTCCGCGTGAGCGCCAGCAGCGGTCCGCAGAACTCCAGCGCCTGCAGAATCTCGACCCAGGGGCCGCGCAGCGGCATGGCCTTGAGGGCATGGTCGTGCGTGCCGGCGTGGGCGGCGATGGCCGCGCCTTCGCTCAGCCCCAGGCTGTGCGCGGCCTCCCGGGCGCGCCGGCCCGCGCTGCGTGCGGCGCTGAAGCGCTCGCGGATCGTGGCGGCGCTGGGCAAGGTCAGCAGGGCCGCGCTCATTGCACCACCTCCGGCGCGGCATGCCACAGCCCGCGCAGCGGCCCGGCCGTGCCCGGGGCGTGCGCCTCGGGCGGCGGCAGCGGCTGCGTCCAGCGGCCGTGCAGGCTCCACAGCATGCTCCTGAACGCCGGCGTCAGCACGGGGTGCTGCGACAGCAGGAACAGGTTGGAGACGATCTTGCGCGCGAGGACCGCCTTGCGCCCGTCGCAGCAGGCTTGCGCATGGCCCGTCATCAGCGCCAGCGTGCCGGCCAGCAGGGCCTCGCTGTCCGGCAGGCCGTACTCCTCGTCCTGCGCAGCAGTGGGTGAATCGTTCGGTGTGTTCAATGGGTGCTCCTTGTCGTCACATCAGAAATCGGCCACCAGCGACACGCTGAGATAGCGGCCGGGCTGGGTGTAGGCGTCCGTCACCGTGGAGGCGGCAGACAGCCCGCGCACGTCGCTCCAGTTCCAGTACTTCTTGTTGGTCAGGTTGCGGATGCCGGCGTTCAGGCGCAGGTCGCGGCGGATGCGCCACTGCCCGCTCAGGTCCAGCGTGGTGGCGGCCGGCACGGTGAACTGGGTGGCCGGCGGCGTGACCAGCGAGGCGCTGTCGATGTCCGAGGCGCTCTTGGCCGAGCGGTGGATGGCGTCCAGGCGCAGGTCCCAGGCCGGGGTTGCGTACTTCACGCCCAGGTTGAGGCGGGCCGGATCGATGGAGTTGAGCGGCTTGCCGGTCGTCAGGTCCTTGCCGCGGGTGCGGCCATAGGCGAACGGCGTGCTGAGCTGGCCGCCAGCCACGCGGCCCCAGTCCATGCTGCCCTTGACCTCGAAGCCGCTGATGCGCGCCTGGCCGATGTTGACCGACTGGAACACCGTGGGATTGCCCGGCACGCCCGCGCCGCCCACCTGGCGCGCATCCTCGATCAACTCGGAGTAGCGGCCGGTGAAGGCCGCGACGTCCAGCGTCAGCCGGTCCAGCCGGCCGCGCGCGCCCACCTCGATGTTGCGGCTCTTCTCGGGCTTGAGCGCGGGATTGGGAATGGTCTTGTAGAAGGCGGTGATGTTCTCGAAGAAGCCGTTGACCTGGTTGGCATTGGGCGCCTTGAACCCCGAGGCGTAGTTGCCGAACACGCTCCATTGCGGCGTGGCGCGGAACAGCACGCCGAGCTTGGGCGAGACCGCCGAGCCCGAGAGCGAGGCGGCCACCGGCACGAAGCCGGCCTGGTCGGCCTTGAGCTTGAAGCGGTCCACGCGCACGCCGGGCGTGATGCTCCAGTCGTTGGCGATGAACTCGTCCTGCAGGTAGACGGCCGAGCTGGACTCCCGGGTGTCCGGAAAGCGCTTGAGCGGAAAGGTCTCGCCCGCCGGCGGCGTGAGGCCGGTCTGCAGGTTGGTGACGCGGGTGCTCGTGTAGTCCAGCCCGTAGGTGATCTTCTGCGACCAGCCGCCCGGCGAGCGCAGCATCTTCTCGGCCTGCACGTTGGCCTGCAGCGTCTTCTCGTCGTAGGTGGTGTCGCGCACCCGGTCGGCGGCCGTGTTGCGGTCCTCGAACACATACTCGCGCGAGCCCGCCGTCTGGTAGCTCAACACGGTCTGCAGGTGGTCGGCCCAGGCCGCGTCCGGCCGGTAGCGCGCATCCCAGGTCAGGCGGCTGCGGTCCAGCGTGGTGTACGAATCCGACGCGATGGTGGAGGTGGCCGCCAGCGGCGGCTTGGCCACCGCCGACAGCAGGTTGTAGCTCGCCTTCTTGTCCACATGCTCGAACGTCAGCGTGTGCTTTTGCCCGCCGCCCGGCTTGATGACCAGCTTGCCCAGCAGCGAGCCGCCGCGGTCGCGCTCGGGATTGGGCATGGTGCGGTCCGCATTGGGCGCGTCGTTGGTGCCCATGTTGGCCAGGCCCTGGCCCCGGTTGACGCGGGTGCTCAGCAGCCAGTCGACCACCTCATTCGCGCGGCCGGCCACCGTGCCGCCGAGCCAGACGCCCTTGTCGTCGCCGCTATAGCCCATGCTGGCCTGTCCGCCCAGCGTCTTGCCCGGCCGCAGGAAATCGGCCGGCTCATGGGTGATGAAGTTCACCAGCCCGGCCATGCCGTCGGAGCCGTAGAGCGCCGACGCCGGGCCCCGTATCACCTCGATGCGATGCACGAGGCCGATGTCGAAGTAGTCGCGCCCGAACGCATTGGCGCTGAAGACATAGCTGCGCGGCACGCGGATGCCGTCGACCATCAGCAGCACGCGGTTGCCGTCCAGCCCGCGGATGTTGAAGCCGGCGTTGCCGTCGCGCCCGGTGTTGCCCGCCGCCAGCGAGAACCGCGCCGGCGCCCGCTTGACCGACACATTGGGCAGGTTCTTCGCGGCATCGCGGATGTCGCGGATCTGCCCCTCCTCCAGCTCCTTCGCGTTGATGACGTCGAGCGATGCCGGCAGCTCATCGCCGAGCTGTTCGCTGCGCGATCCGCTGACCACCACCTCCCTCAGGGTCGAGGCGCCCAGCGCCACCTGCTGCGCGGGCACGGTCTGGGCCTGCACGATGGGGCCGCAGGCCAAGGCCACCAGCCACGGCAGCTGGCGCATGCGGAAACGGAAGAGCGAGACGGGGTATGCCACGGTATGAAGCCTTTGTCTGAAACATGGGATGAAACAGAGCTGGCTTCAGGGGCCGTGACGCAAGCGTCATGGCACGGGCTGGCTGTGATTGATGACGGGATTATATGAGAATAATTCTCATTAACAACAAAGCAACCTTCTTTTTTTGAGGCGCGGCGCCGCGGCGTGCCGCCCGCGAAGGGACGGCACGCGCCGCGCGATGAAGCGCGCGGGCGCGCTCAGGCGGCCGGCGCCGACGTCCGGATCAGGTGATCGAAGGCGCTCAGCGCAGCCTTCGCGCCGTCGCCGGCGGCAATGACGATCTGCTTGTACGGCACGGTGGTGGCGTCGCCCGCCGCGAACACGCCCGGCAGCGAGGTGCGGCCATGCGCGTCCACGATGATTTCG